>NZ_JACVBE010000100.1:0-251 GCF_014852185.1 Ensifer sp. ENS07
CAAGCGGCCCTTTTGTTTTGCTAGACCGAAGTCATCAGTGCGTCCCTTACACGAGACAAATCGCTTCGCAATTTGCTCGGCACAGACCATAAATCCCTTCGGGATTTACGTTACCGCGATAAATCCCATCGGGATTTACGCTTGGCGCGGGGTGGAGCAGCCCGGTAGCTCGTCAGGCTCATAACCTGAAGGCCGCAGGTTCAAATCCTGCCCCCGCAACCAAATCAAAAAAAGCCCGCATGGAGAAATCC
>NZ_JACVBE010000101.1:0-251 GCF_014852185.1 Ensifer sp. ENS07
ATCCTTCATCCATGGCCGAATGTACGCTTCGCCGTCAAACACCCGAGGTAAGAGCCACGTGCGGGAAACCCGCCCGCGTGGATCTGTGCGGGGGGCGCTCAGTAATGGGCGTCCCTACCGCAATACGGCGGCGACAATCTGGATGAGACTCTTATGTCGCGGTCGGGATGAAAGTATCATGCTGATTGTCGCTGGCAAGAGTCTCGTCGTGTTCTGATTGCCGCTCCGCGACAATCTGGGAAGCACTTTTA
>NZ_JACVBE010000102.1:0-247 GCF_014852185.1 Ensifer sp. ENS07
TCTCGTGTAAGGGACGCACTGATGACTTCGGTCTAGCAAAACAAAAGGGCCGCTTGAGGGCGGCCCGTGTTTCGGCTGGGCCGAGGCATGAAGAGAAGGTGATCTTTGTTTTCCGGATTTTCTTGCGCTTTGCAGACCTGGCAGCGACCTACTCTCCCGCGTCTTAAGACGAAGTACCATCGGCGCTGGGGCGTTTCACGGCCGTGTTCGGAATGGGAACGGGTGCAGCCACCCCGCCAGAACCACC
>NZ_JACVBE010000103.1:0-232 GCF_014852185.1 Ensifer sp. ENS07
TTCATAAGGAACTTAAAGTTCCCCACGAGCTCCGCCGCCCACGTTTCTCTTTCTCTATATTCAATTGTCAAAAAACCGACGAACGCACCGTCCGTCAAACCGTTCCCACAAAGCCCAGAACTCTCGTCCCGAACCCCTCAATCAGCACCAAGCCAACCAGGAAACTCTAGAGCGAAGGTCGTCGTCGCCAGCAGCGCCGCCGCCCTCGTCAGTGATCGGGCTTATAGACCCC
>NZ_JACVBE010000104.1:0-212 GCF_014852185.1 Ensifer sp. ENS07
GTGCCGAGATAGCCGTTGCCGTTCGCCTTGAAGCTGGCGGTGTGCGTGTCGAGCGTATCGACATCGCTAAAGCCAACCGCACCGCCCTGCGTGTGTGTGACCGTGTTCTCACCCGTCGCCTTGTCGGCGATCTCCGTCACAGAACCGCTCTGCACGCCCGAAGTGATGACCGGTGCGTCGTTGGTGCCGGTGATCACGATCGTCACGGTCTG
>NZ_JACVBE010000105.1:0-209 GCF_014852185.1 Ensifer sp. ENS07
ATCGGCTTTCGCGACGTCGATACGCTCGACACGCACACGGCGAGCTTCACGGCGGGCGGTAACGGCTATCTCGGTACCTTCGCGCTCGATCCTCTGAACCAGGCAACCGACAAGCTTGGCTGGAACTTCCAGGTTGCCGACAGCGTGCTCGACTCGCTGCAGGCCGGCCAGATCCTGGTGCAGACCTACGACGTCACCGTCGATGACGG
>NZ_JACVBE010000010.1:0-279267 GCF_014852185.1 Ensifer sp. ENS07
GTTGAGATCTCCAAAACCCCAACAGGATAAGCCGAAAGGCCGGAAGCGTGGCTGTCCCTCAATCATCATCGCCATCTCAGTGATCCGTTCTCTCAGCGGACGCGGTCTCTTTCATGCCACCTCCTTTTGCGAAAACACTGCTCGATAAGAGAGGGCGCTGCCCGCCAAAAGGCAAGGGAGCCGCAAAAAGAATCAATCGCCTCCAGGCCGGCCCCGGAGCTTCTTGATCTCCCCGCGACCCGACTTCTCCTTGAGACGCCGCTCGACGGAACCGCGCGTCGGCTTGGTCTTCTTGCGCGGCGGCGGCGGGGGTTCGGCAGCCTTCAGGATCAACTCCTTCAGGCGCTCGCGCGCATCCTCGCGGTTGCGCTCCTGGCTGCGAAAGCGGCTCGCCTCGATCATCAGCACGCCCTCTTTCGAGGCGCGCTTGCCGGCGATCTTCAGGGCGTTGGCCTTGATGCGATCGGAAAGCGCCGGAGACGCCTGGACGTTGAAGAACAGCTGAACGGCGGTCGACACCTTGTTGACGTTCTGCCCGCCCGGGCCACCGGCCAGCACGAATTGCTCCGTTAGCTCCCAGCCGGCAAGGACGATATTGTCGTTTATGTAGAGCGGGTCGCTGGCCATGGTTCACCTCGGCCCGATCTATGGCACAGAGCGAACCCGTTGAAAACACTGCGGCGCCGCGCGTCTCATCAGAGGCGCAAAGGTCGCCGTAGCACTTTGGCTCGCCTTAGATCGAAGGGGATTTAAAGGGACACAGAGCGGGCGCGAAAGCGAAAAACCCGGCCACAAGGACCGGGTTTCACGTGAATCATAGCCGACAATGTTTATTCGGCGGCGATCTTCGTACCGGGAGCCGCGTCGCGAACGCTGCCGTCCACATGGCTCTCGAACTTGGCGAAGTTCGTGATGAACATGTCGACCAGGCGGCGGGCCTGTGCGTCATAGGCTGCACCATCGGCCCAGGTCGAGCGTGGGTCGAGGATGCCGTCGTCGACGCCCGGGACCGAGACCGGAACGGCAAAGCCGAAGTTGGCATCGGTGCGCAGTTCCGCAGCGTTCAGCGAACCGTCAAGCGCGGCCGCGAGCAGAGCGCGCGTCACCTTGATCGGCATGCGGCTGCCGGTGCCGTAGGCGCCGCCGGTCCAGCCCGTGTTCACCAGCCAGCAGGTGACGCCGTTCTTGGCGATCAGGTCCTTCAGCAAGTTGCCGTATTCCGACGGGTGACGCGGCATGAACGGTGCGCCGAAGCAGGTCGAGAAGGTGGCTTCCGGCTCGGTAACGCCCTTTTCCGTGCCGGCGACCTTGGCGGTGTAGCCGGAAAGGAAGTGGTACATCGCCTGTTCCGGCGTCAGCTTGGCAATCGGCGGCATGACGCCGAAGGCATCGGCGGTCAGCATGATGATGGTGCGCGGCTGCGGTGCGGTGCCGGTGGCGCTGGCATTCGGGATGAAGTCGAGCGGATAGGCGCAACGGGTGTTTTCCGTCAGCGAACCGTCGTCGAAATCAGGAACGCGGCGCTCGTCAAGCACGACGTTTTCCATGACGGTGCCGAAGCGGCGGGTCGTGGCGTAGATTTCCGGCTCGGCGGCTTCCGACAGGCGGATCGCCTTGGCGTAGCAGCCGCCTTCGAAGTTGAAGACGCCCTGCTCGCCCCAGCCGTGCTCGTCGTCGCCGATCAGCGTGCGGGTCGGGTCGGCCGAAAGCGTCGTCTTGCCGGTGCCGGAGAGGCCGAAGAAGATCGCGGTGTCGCCGGCCGCGCCCACGTTTGCCGAGCAGTGCATCGGCATGACGCCCTTCTTCGGCAGCAGGTAGTTGAGAACGGTGAAGACCGACTTCTTCATTTCGCCGGCATAGGACGTGCCGCCGATGAGGATCAGGCCGTTGGTGAAGTCGCAGGCGATGACCGTCTCGGTGCGGCAGCCGTAGCGCTCCGGATCCGCCTTGAAGCTCGGCAGATCGATGATCGTCAGCTTCGGCAGGAAGGAGCCGAGCGCTTCGCGGGCTGGGCGAATCAGCAGATTGCGGATGAACAGCGAATGCCAGGCGTACTCGGTAACGACGCGCGTCGGCAGGGCGTTGTCGGCATCGGCGCCTCCAACCAGGTCCTGCACATAGAGCGACATGCCCTTGGCGTGCTCAAGCATATCCTTGCGCAGCAGGGCAAAATGCTCCGGAGACATCGGCTTGTTGTTGTCCCACCAGATCTGATCGTCGGTGTTCGCATCGCGAACGACGAACTTGTCCTTCGGCGAGCGACCGGTGTGCTGGCCGGTACGGGCGACGAGCGCACCGTGTGCCGTCAGCTCAGCCTCGCCGCGGCGAAGAGCTTCCTCATAAAGCTCTGCGGCTTCGAGGTTGTACCGAACCGTTTCCAGGTCGATAAAGCCGAGTTTTTCCAAGCCGTTCGCGAGATTGCGAGTGCCGAGTTGCTCCATGGTCAAGCTTCCTTCGTGTTTGGCCATTGGCGTTGAATTTCGCCGGACCTTACTTGCATGCTCGCTCAAAAACAAGGCGACGTCAAAAAAAGAATAATGATTTCAGTATATTAATCGATTTAAAGAAAATTAACGTTTTTTTAATCGGTTGAAATCGGCCTCCCGAACACCGATCTGACGGGACCTATCCTATCGTCACGACAGGTGCTTTTTGGGCTTCGCCACAATTTGTTCCACCTTTATACTCACTAACGCACCCGTGACTCGCGAATGCCGGAGTTTTCGGGGACGGGACCGGCACCTCAAAAGACGGAGTTGAACACGATGCAGACCATCGCGCTTGTCGATGATGACCGGAATATTCTGACGTCCGTATCCATCGCCCTGGAGGCAGAAGGCTACAAAGTCGAGACCTATACCGACGGCGCTTCCGCGCTCGAAGGCCTGCTCGCCCGGCCGCCGCAGCTTGCGATCTTCGACATCAAGATGCCGCGTATGGACGGCATGGAATTGCTGCGCCGCCTGAGGCAGAAGTCGGACCTGCCGGTGATCTTCCTCACCTCCAAGGATGAAGAGATCGACGAACTCTTCGGCCTGAAGATGGGCGCCGACGACTTCATCACCAAGCCGTTTTCGCAGCGCCTTCTGGTCGAACGCGTCAAGGCGATCCTGCGCCGCGCCGCCAACCGCGAAGCCGCGGCCGCCAATCCGAACAATACCGTCAAGGCAACCGACGCGCCGTCGCGCTCGCTCGAGCGTGGGCAGTTGGTGATGGATCAGGAGCGCCACACCTGTACCTGGAAGAGTGAGCCGGTGACCCTGACGGTGACGGAATTCCTCATTCTCCATTCGCTGGCGCAGCGCCCGGGCGTGGTGAAGAGCCGCGACGCACTGATGGACGCGGCCTATGACGAACAGGTCTATGTCGACGACCGCACCATCGACAGCCACATCAAGCGGCTGCGCAAGAAGTTCAAGATGGTCGACAACGACTTCGACATGATCGAGACGCTTTACGGTGTCGGCTATCGTTTCCGGGAGAGTGCCTGAGCCTCGGGGCTTGCCATCGCGCCCAGAGTGGCGCATTTGAAGCGGCGCGATGGTGATGGCCTCATCTGAGGCTCGACACGATCTCCGCCGTCTTCGGATCAAAACCATGGAAGGCGGCGCAACCGGCCGGCAGCGCCGCCGCTATCGAACGATTATGAAGGACAGTCCGCGCGGGAGCGGGACATTTGGTAGAAGTCTTGCACGGCGACATTGAAGACACTGACGGGCGTGCCCAGGCACTGAAGGGCCAGCGCCGCTGGGCGCATCCCTTCACGCTCATTCGTCGTCTCTTCGGCAATGCCGTCTTCTCGAGCCTCACCCGCCGTATCGTCTTCTTCAACCTGGTGGCGCTCGTCGTTCTGGTCGGCGGCATCATGTACCTCAACCAGTTCCGCGAGGGGCTGATCGACGCGCGCGTCGAAAGCCTTTTGACCCAGGGCGAAATCATCGCCGGCGCGATCTCCGCTTCCGCCTCGGTCGATACCAATTCGATCACCATCGATCCCGAAAAGCTGCTGGAGCTGCAGGCTGGCCAGAGTATCACGCCGCTGCCGAGCGACGAGGATCTCGACTTCCCGATCATCCAGGAGCGTGTCGCGCCGGTTCTGAGGCGGCTGATCTCGCCGACGCGCACCCGCGCCCGGCTGTTCGACGCGGACGCCGACCTGCTGCTCGATTCGCGCCATCTCTATAGCGGCGGCCAGGTGCTGCGCTTCGACCTGCCGCCGATCGAGCCGGAGGCGACGGGCATCGGCGAAAAACTCAACAGCTGGCTGAACAAGCTTTTGCAGCCGGGCAATCTGCCGCTCTATAAAGAACCGCCGGGTGGCAACGGCTCGATCTACCCTGAGGTGACCAATGCTCTGACGGGCGTGCGCGGCTATGTCGAGCGCGTTACCGAGAAGGGCGAGCTTATCGTTTCCGTGGCGGTGCCCGTCCAGCGCTTCCGCGCCGTTCTCGGCGTGCTCCTACTTTCGACCCAGGCCGGCGACATCGACAAGATCGTCCAGGCCGAGCGCCTCGCCATCATCCGCGTCTTCGGCGTCGCGGCGCTCGTCAACATCATCCTGTCGCTGCTTCTGTCGTCGACGATCGCCAATCCGCTGCGCAGGCTTGCGGCAGCAGCGGTGCGCGTGCGCCGCGGCGGCGCCAAGGAGCGCGAGGAAATTCCCGACTTCTCCTCGCGCCAGGACGAGATCGGCAACCTATCGGTCGCGCTGCGTGAGATGACGACTGCGCTCTATGACCGGATCGCCGCGATCGAAAACTTTGCCGCCGACGTCAGCCACGAACTGAAAAACCCCCTCACCTCACTGCGCAGCGCCGTCGAGACGCTGCCTTTGGCGCGGACCGACGAATCGAAGAAGCGGCTGATGGACGTCATCCAGCATGACGTCCGTCGCCTCGACCGCCTGATCAGCGATATCTCGGACGCCTCGCGTCTCGACGCGGAACTTGCCCGCAGCGACGCCAAGACGATCGATCTCGAAAAACTCCTCGGCGACCTCGTCGATATCTCGCGCCAGGTCCGCAGCAAGAAGAAGGCGGTGCTGCTCGATTTCGTCATCGACCGCAAGGACAGCCCCAAGGCGCGCTTTGCCGTCAGCGGCTACGACCTGCGCATCGGCCAGATCATCACCAACCTGATCGAAAACGCCCGTTCCTTCGTTCCCGAGGACGGCGGGCGGATCGCCGTGCGCCTCACCCGCTCGCGCTCGCGCTGCCTCGTCTATGTCGAGGACAACGGCCCGGGCATCCAGGCCGAAGACATCGACCGCATTTTCGAGCGCTTCTATACCGACCGGCCGGAAGGCGAGGATTTTGGACAGAACTCCGGCCTCGGGCTGTCGATCTCCAGGCAGATCGCCGAAGCCCATGGCGGCACGCTCAAGGCCGAGAACATCGCCGGACCGGATGGCCATATCACCGGCGCGCGCTTCGTCCTGTCCCTGCCCGCCGAGCCGCACGCGTGACAACGGCCCGCGCCAATGTCCACGGCACCGCAATCGTGCTCGGGACACGCGGCTTCCTGCTTACCGGCCCGTCCGGCAGCGGCAAATCCAGACTGGCGCTCGCCTGCATCACGGCCGCCCGGCAGGCTGGACATTTTGCAGCGCTCGTCGCCGACGACCGGGTGGATCTTGCGCTCGAACACGACCGGATCGTGGCGCGCTGCCCGCCCTCCATTCACGGCCTCATCGAAATCCGCGGCTCCGGCATCGGCACGATCGAAACCGTGCCTGCCGCCGTGATGGACTGGGCCATTCTGCCCGTCGCCGTCCCATTCGACCCGCGGCTACCGCCCGAAGACGAGACATTCCCCCTGCCACTCGGGCGCGTATTGCCGATTGTTCGCGTTCCCGTTGAAGAAGGCGCCCAGGTTCTCAATATTTTGCAGGCGCTCATCGCTGAAAAAATAGGTTTCTAGCTCGATTTACCGTCAGCGCGACCGGAATTTCGGCATTTTTGGCTTGCACTTCCCCTTTTCCTTGCCAAGATGCCCTCCCCAACAGGTGGACGAAATTGCTGCATTGCGATATCTGGCCATCAGTGAATTGCGTGTGCAGTTGGAGCGAAGATACCCATGATCGGACTTGTGCTTGTCACCCATGGCAAGCTGGCTGAGGAATTTCGACATGCGCTTGAGCATGTTGTCGGTCCGCAAAAAGCTATAGAGACCGTCTGCATCGGCCCCGAGGACGACATGGACCAGCGTCGGCAGGATATCCTCGACGCGGTCACCAATGTCGACGAAGGCAACGGCGTCATCATTCTCACCGACATGTTCGGCGGGACCCCCTCCAACCTCGCCATCTCGGTGATGCGCAGCGGCACCGTCGAAGTGATCGCCGGCGTCAACCTGCCGATGCTGATCAAGCTTGCCGGCGTGCGCGGCGAGAGCGACATGGACAAGGCACTTGTCGAGGCCTCCGAGGCCGGGCGGAAATACATCAACGTCGCCAGCCGCGTCCTGAGTGGAAAGTAATGGATCACCGCCCCGACATGTCGCTGACGCGCGAACTGCTGATCATCAACAAGCGAGGCCTGCATGCGCGGGCGTCAGCAAAGTTCGTGCAGACGGTTGAGGCCTATGACGCCGAGATCACCGTTTCGAAGGACGGCATGACCGTTGGCGGAACCTCGATCATGGGGCTGATGATGCTGGCCGCCAGCACCGGCTGCAGCGTTTGCGTGACCGCCAGCGGCGCGCAGGCCGAAGAAGCCCTGAACGCGCTCGACGCTCTGGTCGCCGACAAGTTCGGCGAAGAAATCTGACGGCAATATAAAGATATAAAGACTTCTTTATATCGAGGTTGCTCTCCACCCTGAATCCTGATAGATCGGTCGCACTCTCACCGCGTCGTATAGGCGTGGGAGGCATAATCGCGCCGCGGAGATGGCCAAGGCCGCGCGGCTTGAAGAGATCAGCCCGGAGAACTCCATGACCACCACTCAGGACTACATCGTCGCCGACATCGGACTTGCCGATTTCGGGCGCAAGGAAATTGCGATCGCCGAAACGGAAATGCCGGGCCTGATGGCCTGCCGCGAAGAGTTCGGCGCTTCGAAGCCGCTGAAGGGCGCGCGCATCACCGGCTCGCTGCACATGACCATCCAGACCGCCGTCCTCATCGAGACGCTGGTCGCGCTCGGCGCCGACGTACGCTGGGCTTCGTGCAACATCTTCTCGACCCAGGACCACGCCGCAGCCGCGATCGCCGCCAGCGGCGTTCCGGTCTTCGCCGTCAAGGGTGAGACGCTCGAAGAATACTGGACCTACACGGACAAGATCTTCCAGTGGGCCGACGGTGGCGTCTCGAACATGATCCTCGACGATGGTGGCGACGCCACCATGTACATCCTGCTCGGCGCCCGCGCCGAAGCCGGCGAGGACGTGCTCTCCAACCCGGGCTCCGAGGAAGAAGAAATCCTCGTCGCGCAGATCAAGAAGCGCCTTGCCGCTTCGCCGGGCTGGTTCACCAAGCAGCGCGACGCGATCAAGGGCGTGACCGAGGAAACCACCACCGGCGTCAACCGCCTCTACCAGCTCCAGGCCAAGGGCCTGCTGCCCTTCCCGGCGATCAACGTCAACGACAGCGTCACCAAGTCGAAGTTCGACAACAAGTACGGCTGCAAGGAATCGCTGGTCGACGGCATCCGCCGCGGCACCGACGTGATGATGGCCGGCAAGGTCGCCGTCGTCTGCGGTTACGGCGACGTCGGCAAGGGTTCGGCCGCCTCGCTTTCCGGCGCCGGCGCCCGCGTCAAGGTCACGGAAATCGACCCGATCTGCGCGCTCCAGGCCGCCATGGACGGCTTCGAAGTCGTCCAGCTCGAAGACGTCGTCTCGTCGGCCGACATCTTCATCACGACGACCGGCAACAAGGACGTCATCCGCATGGACCACATGCGCGAGATGAAGGACATGGCGATCGTCGGCAACATCGGCCACTTCGACAACGAGATCCAGGTCTCGGCTCTGCGTAACCTGAAGTGGACGAACATCAAGCCGCAGGTCGACATGATCGAGTTCCCGAGGGGCAACCGCATGATCCTGCTTTCGGAAGGCCGCCTGCTCAACCTCGGCAACGCCACCGGTCACCCGTCCTTCGTGATGTCGGCCTCGTTCTCCAACCAGGTCCTGGCCCAGATCGAGCTCTTCACCAAGGGTGAGAAGTACAAGAACGAAGTCTACGTCCTGCCCAAGGCGCTCGACGAGAAGGTCGCTCGCCTGCACCTCAAGAAGCTCGGCGCCAAGCTTTCGGAACTTTCCGAAGAGCAGGCCGACTACATCGGCGTGAAGACGCAGGGTCCGTTCAAGGCTGAGCACTACCGGTACTGATCCTTACCCGGGCAATCCACAACATCTTGTGGCCGCGTTCTTGACAAGAGAGCGCGGCCGCTTTTTTGGGCCTCTCCCTTCCCGACGATTCGACTAGGAAGTATGCTCTAACCCATTGATTCGTGATGCCGGTGCGGACCTTGGGCATCGCGGATGGGATGTCTTGTCGAATTAGCGGCAAACAGACGGAGACAGACCGGGGATGCAATCGGAACTGACGCGGACCCTTGAACAGGGCCCCGGTGGAACTGTGCAAGGCGCAGCAAGGCCGGCAGCACCCTTCGGACAGACGGGGATGGCAGCGCCATGAACAAAGACCACACAGATTTTCCGGCCATCCGCCGCAAGGGTCCGAAATTCCTGCGCCGCCTTTTGGCCGGCACCGCCCTTTTCACCGCCACGGATGCTCTCGCCCAGGTTGTCCCGCAAAAGGCCGGCATCTTCGGCTCGTCGGAAGTCGTCACCTTTTCCGTGCTGATCGGCGTCATTTCCGCTGCGATGATCTCGGCGATCTGGCTGATCCGCCAGCGCGGCAACATCGAGGCGGAAAACCGCGAGCTTAGGTCCGACCTTTCCGACGCCAACCAGCGCCTCTCGCGCTACCAGGCGCTGGTCGCCGACAAGAACCGCCGGATCGTCATCTGGGACGGGCTTCTCGAACGCGCCGAACTGCTCGGCCAGCTGCCGGCGGAAACCGGCGCGCCTTCCGACGACCGCGACTTCCTGGCCTTCGGCCGCTGGGTCAAGGCGCCGTCTGCAGGCGAGCTCGAAAAATCGATCGAGGCGCTTCGCACCCAGGCCCGCAGCTTCGATCTCGTCATCGAAACGCAGCGCAACGAAGTGCTGGAAGCCCAGGGACGCGTTTCCGGCGGCCGCGCCTTTGTGCGCTTCATCGCGCTCAACAACATGCGGGCGGAGCTCGCCGAACTGAAGCTCGAACACGACCGGCTCAATATCGCGCTTCGCTCCTTCCATACGCTCCTCGACGCAATCGACCTGCCCGTCTGGCAGCGCGGCACCGACGGCGCGCTCGTCTGGGTCAACGAAGCCTATGCCGACGCCGTCGAGGCACCCGATGTCGCCACCGCCGTCGCGGAAAAGCGCGAGTTGCTTGCGACCGTTGCGCGTGAAAAGATCCGGTCGGTCTCGACGTTCGATACGCCTTTCCACGACAAGGTCTCGACCGTCGTGCGCGGCAACCGCACCTTCTTCGACGTCGTCGACGCCCGCAGCGCCGCCGGTTCGGCCGGTATCGCAGTCGATATTTCGGGGATCGAGGCCGTGCGCGAAGAGCTCAACCGCACGCTCAAGAGCCATGCGGAAACGCTCGACCATCTGGCGACGCCCGTCGCGATCTTCGACGGCAACCAGCGTCTGCAGTTCTACAACCAGGCCTTCCAGCGCCTGTGGAACCTCGATATCGGCTTCTTGGAGCGCAAGCCGGACAATGGCGAAGTGCTCGATCGGCTGCGCGCCGGCGGCCAGCTGCCGGAACAGCTCAACTGGAAACAGTGGAAGGCGAACGCACTATCGGTCTACCAGGCGCTCGATACACAGAGCGACCTTTGGCACCTGCCGAACGGACAGACATTGCGCGTCTTTGCCACCGCCCGCCCGCAGGGCGGCGTTACCTGGGTGTTCGAGAACCTGACCGAGAAGGTCGACCTCGAAACGCGCTACAACACCCTCGTCCAGGTCCAGGGCGAAACCATCGATCACCTGGCCGAAGGCGTAGCGGTGTTCGGCCCGGACGGCCGCATCCGCCTGTCGAACCCGGCGTTTCGCGCGATCTGGGGCATCAGCGAGGCTGAAGCCAAACCCGGTACGCATATCAAGGCGATCGAGCAGGCCTGCCTGATCTCCTACGACCAGCCCGACGGCTGGAAGCGTTTCACCCACATCATCACCAGCTTCGACGACGAGCGGCCCTCCAGCCGCGGCATTCTCGAACTCAGGACCGGGCTGATTCTCGACTACGCGGTCATCCCGCTGCCGAACGCCCAGACGATGCTGACCTTCGTCAACATTACCGACAGCGTCCGGGTCGAGCGCGCGCTCACCGAAAAGAATGAGGCGCTGCGCAAGGCCGATGCGTTGAAGAACGACTTCGTCCACCACGTCTCCTACGAGCTGCGCTCGCCGCTCACCAACATCATCGGTTTTGCCGATCTCTTGAAGACGCCGGCTTTCGGCGACCTCAACGAGCGCCAGGCAGAGTATGTCGACCATATCGCCACGTCGTCGTCGCTGCTTCTGACGATCGTCAACGACATCCTCGATCTTGCGACCGTCGACGCCGGCATCGTCCAGCTCGACCTTGCCGACATCAGCCTCACCGATTTCCTCGACGACATCGCGTATCAGATGGCCGACCGTCTGACCGAAAGCGGCGTGACGCTCCGGATCGCCGCACCTGATAATCTCGGCCGGATGGTCGCCGATCAGCAGCGCCTGAAGCAGATCTTCGTCAAGCTGCTCACCAATGCCGCGAACTTCGCCCCCGATGGCAGCGTCATCGAACTGGCGTGCCGCCGCGAGGGCAGCGACTTCATCTTCTCGGTCTCCGACAGCGGCCCCGGCATTCCGCAGGACGTGCTCGACACGGTCTTCAACCGCTTTGAAAGCCACGGTCAGCGCGGCGGCGCCGGCCTCGGGCTTTCGATCGTCGAGAGCTTCGTCAGCCTGCATCACGGCACGGTCTCGATCCGCAGCAAGGAAGGCGAAGGCACGGAAGTGACCTGCCGCATCCCTTCGGCCGACGTGCCGGCCACCGTCGCGGCCGAATGATGCCGGCGATCGAGCGCCATCTTGCAAACGAGGCGGCAACGATCGAGCTTGGTGAGGACCTGGCGCTCGCCCTGAAGCCTGGCGACTGCGTCGCTCTTTCGGGCGATCTCGGCGCCGGCAAATCCACACTGGCGCGCGCCTTTTTGAGGGTCGTCGCCGATGACGACGGCCTGGAAGTGCCGAGCCCGACCTTCACGCTGGTCCAGAGCTACGACTTGCGCATACCCGTCGCGCATTTCGACCTTTACCGGCTGGCCGATTCCAGCGAGCTCGACGAACTGGGCTTCGATGAAGCCCTGTCGCAGGGCATCTGCCTGGTCGAATGGCCGGAACGGGCGGACGACGCCCTCCCCTCACGTCGCATCACGCTTGCGATCACCCACGAGAAGGACGGGCGACGCGTCGATATTTCGGCGCCTGATGACACGCTGCAGCGCATCGCCCGAACGCTTTCGATCCGCGAATTTCTCGATACGAACGGACATTCCAAGGCGCGGCGGCGGCACCTGAGCGGCGACGCCTCGATCCGGGCCTATGAGCGCATTTACCCGGCGGACGGCTCCGTTAGCCGGATTCTGATGGATTCGCCGCGGCACAAGCCGGGCCCGATCCTTCAGGACGGAAAGTACTATCAGCAGCTGGCGCATATCGCCGAAGATGTCGTTCCCTTCGTCGCCGTCGACCAGATGCTCATTGCCCGCGGCTTTGCGGCGCCTGAAATCTACGCCCGCGACATCGACCAGGGCATCCTCTTGATCGAAGATCTGGGCTCGGAGGGCGTCCTCCATGCGGACGGAGAGCCGATCGACGAACGCTACATCGAGAGCGCGCGGCTGCTTGCTCGCCTGCACGCGGAACCGGCCGAGGCCGAGATCAAGGTCGAGCCGACTGTGATCCACCGCATTCCGGATTTCGACCGGACGGCGATGAAGATCGAGACGCGGCTTTTGACCGACTGGTATCTGCCCTGGAAACGCGGCGCGCCGGCAAGCGACGACGAGAAGCGCGAATATGGAGAGATCTGGGACGGCCTGATCGACCTCCTGCAGACATCCGAAACGAACCTGCTGCTGCGCGATTTTCACTCGCCGAACATCATCTGGCGCGGGGAACGCGAAGGTCTGAACCGGATCGGCCTCATCGATTTCCAGGACGCAATGATCGGTCCGACTGCCTATGACGTCGCGTCCTTGGTTCAGGATGCCCGCGTCACCATCCCGCCTTCGCTCGCAAGCCGGATGATGGACGCTTATTTCGCCGAACGGCGCGGGGGTGGTAGCTTCGACGAGGCAATGTTCCTTCGCGACTGGCACCTGATGTCGGCGCAGCGCAACTGCAAGCTCGTCGGCATCTGGGTGCGACTGATGCAGCGCGACGGCAAGCCCGGCTACATGAAGCACATGCCGCGCACTTTCGCCTATCTTCAGGCGGCGCTTTCACATGAATCGCTGAAACCCTTGCACGACTGGTGTATGAAGACCGGAATCCTCGTTTCCGAATCAGCGAACTGACAGAGAATCAATGTCGATCAGCAATGCGATGGTGCTCGCCGCGGGCCTCGGCACCCGTCTTCGTCCGATCACCAACACCATACCAAAGCCGCTCGTCGAGATCGCCGGCAAGCCGATGATCGACTACGTGCTGGACCTCCTGGTGGAGGCCGGCGTCAGCACGGCCGCGGTCAACGTGCATCATTTCGCCGACCTGATGGAAGGCCATCTCAGCCAACGCAGCGCCCCGGAGATCGTGATTTCGGACGAGCGCGAGGCGCTGATGAATTCCGGCGGCGGTCTCGCCAAGGGGCTGAAACTGCTGCCGGAGGGGCCGGTTCTGGTGATGAATGCCGATCTCTTCTGGGTCGGCGAGCCCAAGGGCAAGCCCAGCAACCTGACGCGCCTGGCCGCCGCCTTCGACGCGGAGCGCATGGACATGCTGCTCCTTTGCGTGCGCGACGAGGATACGACCGGCCACAACGGCAAGCGGGATTTCTCGCTGGGTGACGACGGCAAGCTCACGCGCTACGCCGAAGGCCTGCCGAACCCGGTGGTCTATGCCGGCGCGATCGCGCTTCACTCCCGGCTTTTTGCCGACGCGCCCGACGACGCCTTCAATCTCAACATCTACTTCGATCGCGCCGCCGAAGAAGGCCGTCTTTACGGCCTGCTGCTCGACGGTCACTGGATGACGGTCGGAACGCCCGAGGCGATCGGCGAAGCGGAGGCGGCGATCCGCCGCCACCAGCCGGAGGGATGAGCGTGCGTGGCCGCCGGTCCAACGTCTTCACGATCCCGCCCGGCCTCCCCTTCCTGAAGACGCTCGCCGAAAAGCTTTGCGACGGTAGCCTGACGCCGGACTTCCGCTACGACCCGGCCGATCCCCTGCCGCTTGCCGGCGTGACGATCTTCGTGCCGACGCGGCGCTCGGCCCGTGTGCTCCGGTCCGAGTTCGTCGACCTGCTCGGCGGCCGCTCCACCATCCTGCCCACGATCAAGGCGCTCGGCGAGACCGATGACGACAGCGGCTTCTTCGATGCCGAGGTGCCGGCGATCCTCGATCTCGCCCCGCCCCTGCCCGGGACCGCACGCCTGATCGAGCTTGGCCGGCTTATCCTCGCCTGGCGCAACCGGCTGCCGAAGGTGGTGCTCGACATCCATGCGGAGAGCCCGCTGATTGCGCCGGCAAGCCCTGCCGATGCGATCTGGCTCGCGCGCAATCTTGCCGACCTCATCGACGCGATGGAGACGGAAGAACTCGACTGGGACAAGCTCGACAAGCTCGATGCCGGCGAGCACGCCCTCTGGTGGCAGCTGACGCTCGAATTCCTGAAGATTGCCCGCAGCTACTGGCCGGAACGGCTGGAGGAACTAAAACAATCCTCGCCCGCGCGCCACCGCAACGCGATCCTGCAGGCCGAGACGCAGCGCATCGCCGCCGGCAAGATCGAGGGCCCGATCATCATTGCCGGTTCGACCGGCTCCATTCCCGCAACGGCCACGCTGATTGCCGCCGTGCAGAAGCTGCCCAACGGTACGATCGTGCTGCCTGGCCTCGACCAGACGATGAGCGAGGCCGAATGGGACATGATCGTCGCCAACGCCGCCCTTGACGGCAGGCCGGACCCGGCAAGCCGCAGCCACCCGCAATACGGCTTTTACAGGCTGCTGAAACGCATGAGCGTTCTGCGGCCCGACGTGACCGCCCTGGCTGTCGCCGAGGTCGACCTCGAAGTCCGTGCCGAGATCCTGTCGCACGCTCTTCTGCCGGCCAAGGCGACCAATGCATGGACCGCGATGCGCAGCGAGCTGGATCCGGCGTTGCTGCAGCAAGCCTTCCAGGATGCAGCCCTCATCGAAACCGCCAACGAACGCGAGGAAGCGGCCGCGATCGCGGTCGCCTTGCGGCTCGCGCTCGAAGGCAGCGACGAGAGCCAGGCAGCGCTGATCACGCCGGACCGCAATCTCGCACGGCGGGTCGGCGCCGAGCTTGCCCGCTTCGGCATCGAGGCCGACGATTCCGCCGGTACGCCTCTCATCGCGACGCCGCAGGGCAGCCTGCTGCGGCTGCTGCTAGAAGCATGCCTGCGCCCCGGCGATCCCGTGCCGTTCGTCGCGCTTCTCAAGCATCCGCTGGCGCGCTTCGGGCTTTCCCGCGACAGGATGCGCGAAGGGGCCGACGCGCTGGAACGCATGGCACTGCGTGGCAGCACCGCGACGGTCGATCTGCTGGTGCTCGAATCCGTGCTCGACGCGGCGATCGTCCGGCACAAGACCGATCGCCATCCACCGGAATGGCGCATCGGCATCGGGAATGACGCGCTTCAGGCGGCCCGCGACGTGGCGGCGAAGATCGGTCTCGCGGTGGCGCCGCTCGCCTCCGCGCTGACGCGCAGCCGGGACGGCAGCCGCGTGTTTTCGGACGAATTTACCTTTGCCGACTGGGCGATGCGCACCGGCGAGGCCCTGGAAGCGGCCTCAGCCGACGAGCGTGGCGACCTCGGTGGGCTTTGGTCCGGCGAGGCCGCCGATACGCTCGCAACTCTCCTTCGCGGCATCATCGAGACCGACGGCCAGATGACCGCGGACGGGCCGCAATGGTGCGATGTCGTCGAAGCCCTGTCGGCCAGCGCCGCGGTCAAGCCTCGCTCCATGCGCCATCCGCGGGTGTTCATCTTCGGCGCGCTGGAATCGCGCCTGCAGAGCATGGACCTGGTGGTTCTCGGCGGCCTGAACGAAGGCAATTGGCCGGGCCAGACGGCCAACGATCCGTTCCTGTCGCGCACCATGAAGACGGGGATCGGTCTTGAGCCGCCTGAACGACGCATCGGCCAGCTTGCGCACGACTTCCAGATGGCCTGCGGCACAAGGCGGCTGATCTTCACCCGCTCGATGCGCCAGGGCGCAGCACCCACCGTCGCCTCGCGCTGGCTGCAGCGGCTGCTGGCGCTCGGCGGCGAACGGCTGACGCGAGCGCTGCACGCCAATGGCGCCGACTATCTCGCCTGGGCCCGCATGCTTGACGACGGCGGCCGCCAGCCGCTGGCCGAGCGCCCCGCCCCCAAGCCACCGGCGGACCTGCAGCCGCGCAAGTACTCTTTCAGCGAAGTGTCGCGGCTACGGCGCGACCCCTACGCGATCTATGCGCGACGCATCCTTCGGCTGGATCCGCTGCTGCCGTTCAACAGCGACCCCGGCCCGGCCGAGCGCGGCACGCTTTACCACCAGATCGTCGAGCGTTTCGTACGCGCGGGCGTCGATCTGATGTTGCCGGCGGCGGAAGAGGTCATGCACCGGCTGCTGAACGAGGCTTTCGACGAGGCGCGACTGCCCACCCATATCGACACGATCTGGCGGCCGCGCTTTGCCGCGGTCGGCTTGGCCTTCATCAAATGGGAACGGGACCGCGCCCGCTTCATCCGCCGGTCGCGCACCGAAGTGGCGGCATCGATGGAGCTCGGCGTCGCCGACATGCGGCTGACCGGCATTGCCGACCGGCTCGATACGCTGACCGACGGCAGCGTCGAGATCGTCGACTACAAGACCGGCTCGAGCCCATCGACCAAGGAAGCGCGCGTGCTGCTCGACCCGCAGCTCGCGCTGGAAGCCGCGGCCCTCAAGGCCGGCGCCTTTAAGGACGTGCCGCCCAGCCACCCACAGTCGCTGCTCTATGTCCGGCTCAAACCGGGCGCGCGCTTCAAACCGGAAGCGGTCAACAACGAAGGCAGCAAGTCGAAGGAGACGAAGTCGGCCGATCAGCTTGCGGACGAGTCGCTTGCCGAACTCAGGAAGCTGCTATGCGCGCTGCTTTCGGGCAAGCATGGCTTTGCCTCGCGCGTGATTGTTCAGAAAGAGCGCGATTATGGCGGCGAATACGACCATCTGGCACGCGTAGCCGAATGGTCGACGGCCGACAGCGAAGAGGAGGATGGCGATGAGGGATGACGACCTCGGCCCCGAACAGGCGACGCCTCAAAGCTGGCTCGACTGGACCTCGCGCCGGCAGTCGCTGGCTTCGGACCCGGACCGCTCCGCCTGGGTGTCGGCCAATGCCGGCTCCGGCAAGACCCACGTGCTGACCCAGCGGGTGATACGGCTGCTGCTTGCCGGCTGCCGCCCCTCGGCGATCCTCTGCCTCACCTATACCAAGGCGGCGGCCTCCGAAATGTCGAATCGCGTGTTCGAACGGCTGGCCGAATGGGTAACGCTCGACGACGCGACGCTCGAAAAGCGGATCGAGGCGATTGAGGGCGAGCGGCCCGGGCGCTTGAAGCTGCAGGAGGCGCGGCGCCTGTTCGCCCGCGCGCTGGAGACCCCGGGCGGCCTGAAGATCCAGACGATCCATGCCTTTTGCGAGGCGCTGCTGCACCAGTTTCCGCTGGAGGCCAATGTCGCCGGCCATTTCTCGGTTCTCGACGATCGCGCGGCTGCGGTTCTGCTTGCCGATGCGCGCCGGCTGCTGCTGACCGCGACCGCGGCCAAGGACGATCCGGCTCTTGCCCACGCCTTTGCCACCGTGCTCGACATCGCCGACGATACCGGCCTGGAAAAGCTGCTGGCCGCAATCGTCGAAAACCGAACCGCGATCCAGGTCTTCCTCGAACATGCCGACGGGCTCGGCGGCACCGAGGCCGAGCTGCGCCGGGCGCTGAAGCTTTCGCCGGGGGAAAGCGTCGACGGCGCCATGGCGACGATCTGGCCCTTGGCGGGCTTGAACGGCGCGGCGCTCGAACGGTACTTCTCGCTCGCCACCAGCGTCGGCGGCACGAAGGTGCTCGACTTTGCGGAGGGGCTGAGGACCGTTTCGAAGATGACGGATCTCAGCGCGCGCTATGACGGGCTCAGGCATCTGTTCTTCACCGGCACGGGCAAGCCGCGGGCGCAATCCGCCTTCCTCAACAAGGCGATGCAGCAGGCTGCCCCCGATCTCATTGACCTCGTGGACGAGGCCTATCGCCATGTCGTCGCCTGCATCGATCACATCAGCATCCTCAGGATGTTCGAGGCGACGCTGGCGGCGCTGACGCTCGCCGGGCGGCTGAATACCGACTACGAGGAACTGAAGCGACGCCGCAGCCAGCTCGATTTCGAGGACCTGATCAACCGCACGGCGGCGCTCTTTGCCCGCGGCGACGTCAGCGCCTGGGTACACTACAAGCTCGACCAGGGCATCGACCATATCCTCGTCGACGAGGCGCAGGACACCAGCCCGGCGCAGTGGACGATCATCCAGGCGCTGGCTTCCGACTTCTTCTCGGGCGAGAGCGCACGCGGTACTGCCCGCACGATGTTTGCTGTCGGTGACGAGAAACAGTCGATCTACTCCTTCCAGGGCGCCCGTCCGGAGCGGTTTTCGCGCGAGAGCCAGGAGACCGAACGGCGGGTGCGCGACGGCGGCAAGGCTTTCGAGCCCATCCGCCTGCAGCTCTCCTTCCGCTCGACCGTCGACGTGCTTTCGGCCGTTGACGCCGTCTTTGCCAATCCGGCGCATGCGCGAGGCCTCAGCGCCCGCAACGAGCCCGTGGTGCATGCTTCGAACCGCATCGGCCATCCCGGCGCCGTCGACATCTGGGACGTGATTGCCGCCGAACCGGTGGATACAGACGAGGAATGGACCGCCGCCTTCGACGCAACGCCGGAGAGTGCGCCGGTCAACATCCTCGCCCGCCGGATCGCAGCCACGCTGGAAAGCTGGATCGGCAAGGAGACGATCGTCGAGAAGGGCGTTCGCCGGCCGATGCGCCCGGGCGACGTGATCGTACTGGTCCGCAAGCGCGACGCCTTCGTCAATGCTCTGACGAGAGCACTCAAGCGCCGCAACAACATTCCGGTCGCCGGCGCCGACCGGTTGGTGCTCACCAAGCATATTGCCGTCCAGGACCTGCTCGCCCTCGGGCGGTTCGTGCTGTTGCCGCAGGACGACCTGTCGCTGGCCGCGCTGATGAAAAGCCCGCTGTTCAACCTCGGCGAAGACGCGCTGTTCGAACTCGCGGCGCGGCGCGGCGAAGGCGAAAGCCTCTGGGAGAGGCTGCAGCATGAAGCCGATGACGGTATCCTGTTTCACCAGACGGCGCGAACGCTGAAATCCTACATGGCGCTCGCAAGCCAGCTGGCGCCGCATGACTTCTATGCCCGCGTCCTCGGCGTGCATGGCGGCCGCGCCGCCTTTCTCGCGCGGCTTGGCACCGAGGTCAGCGACATTCTCGACGAGTTCCTGACCTTCGCGCTCGACCAGGAAAGAAGCGGCCTGCCCGGCCTGCAGGCCTTCGTCTCGACGCTGGAAATGGAAGCGCCGACGGTCAAGCGCGAGCAGGACAAGGAACGCGACGAAGTCCGGATCATGACCGTGCACGCGGCCAAGGGCCTGGAAGCGCCAGTCGTCTTCCTCGCCGATGGCGGCGGGGCGGCGTTCAGCAACCAGCATGTGCCCTCTCTTCGCTTCCTGGAGCTTGCCCAGAGAGACGGCACCGTCCTGCCGCTTCCGGTGTGGCGCGCGCCGGGCGCGGAATCGAACTCGCTCATCACCGCCGACGGCGAGCGGCTGAAGACGCTGGCTGAGGAAGAATATCGTCGCCTGCTCTATGTCGGCATGACCCGCGCCGCCGACCGCCTGATCGTCTGCGGTTATCGCGGCCAGCGGGCCGTTACCGATACATGGCACGCTATGGTTCAGGCGAGCCTTGCCGGAGACGAGAGCGGCCGCGGCCACCCGACCAGTTTTCACGCCGGCGGCGAGGAATGGTCCGGCCATGCCTGGCGCGAGAAGCAGCTCGAACGCGATCTGCCCTCCGGCGATGCGCGCTCGGCCGATTCGGGCCGTCCCGCCACCGCCCTGCCAAAGGCGCTTTCGACGCCACTGCCGCCGCAAAAACGGCTGCCGCGGCCGCTCAGTCCTTCCGGCGTCGGCATCGCGGTTGACGAGGACGATGGCGATGCGCTCGTCGGCTCGGCTCTTTTCTCAGAAAAGGCCCCGGCAAACCTCTCGATGCTGCGCGGCGCCATCCTGCACCGCCTGCTGCAGGTTCTGCCCTCGATGGCGGGAGACGATCGCCGGGCCGCGGCCGAACGCTATCTCGAGCGATCCGTGCCCAGTTGGCCTTCAGAACAACGCGCCGCACTGATCGCCAGCATCGAAACCGTGCTCGACCATCCGGACCTCGGCGCAGTTTTCTCGGTGAGCAGCCGGGCCGAGGTTTCGGTCATGGGTACGCTGACGCTCGGCAAGCGTGAGCACGCGGTTTCAGGCCGGATCGACCGGCTGGCCGTCCGCGATGGCGTCGTGACGATTGCGGACTTCAAGACCAACAGGCAGGTGCCGGCATCGCCTAACGACATTCCCTTCGCCTACACGGCGCAGCTTGCCATCTACCGCGCGCTCCTGCAGCCGCTTTATCCGGCGCATGCGTTTCGGTGTGTGCTGATCTTCACCGAGGGGCCGGCAATCCACGTCGTTCCCGACCAGGCACTCGACAGGAGCCTTGAAGACCTCGCAACAAAGTGAGATACCCGATATTGAAAATCCAGCGGTGCCTTCTCACATGAGACACAACATCTGGATACTGCCATTCCGAACGCAAGGAGCAGCCTATGGCTACTGTAAAGGTCGATACGTCCAATTTTCAGCAGGAAGTGCTGAACTCCGCCGAGCCGGTGGTTGTCGATTTCTGGGCTGAATGGTGCGGCCCGTGCAAGATGATCGCCCCGAGCCTCGAGGAAATCTCGAACGAACTCGCCGGCAAGGTCAAGGTTGCCAAGCTCAACATCGACGAAAACCCGGAACTGGCCGCCCAGTACGGCGTTCGCTCGATCCCGACGCTCGCCATGTTCAAGGCCGGCGAAGTGGCTGACATCAAGGTTGGCGCCGCCCCGAAGACGGCCCTGTCCTCGTGGATCTCCACGGCGGTCGCTTAAAGCGAGTTCACTGCTGAAAACGTTGAAAGCCCGGCATGCCGGGCTTTTTTCTTGTCTTAAATCTGGAAGCGGGATGGCGGTCCCAGCTGCCGATCACTTCGGCGGCGTGCCGTTGTCGGCAAGCACATCGCCCACCAGATAGAGCGAGCCACCGATCAGGATGCGCGGCGGCGCCGGATCTTCGTCGACCAGATTGGCGATGACCGTCAGCGCCTCGGCAACGGACGAGACCGCCGAAGCCTCGAAGCCGACCGATGCGGCATCACTGGCCAGCGCCACAGGATCAAGCCCAGCATCGGAACCGCGGATCGGAACGGTGAAGACCTGCTCGGCGAGATCGAGGAAGGCGCGGAAGTAGCCGATCGGCTCCTTGGTGTTGATCATGCCGATGATCAGGAACAGGGGGCGCGATTCGCGCTCCTCGAAGGTCGCCATTGCCTCGGCGATCACCTGACCGGCGCCGGGATTGTGGCCGCCGTCGACCCAGATCTCCGCGCCATTGGGCCCGTAATGCGTGAGCTTACCGCTGGTCAGGCGCTGCAGGCGTCCGGGCCATTCGACGCCCGCGAGGCCCCTCTCGATCGCCGCTTCGGAAACATCGAAACCGGCGGCCCGCACCGCGCGGATGGCGGCTGCGGCATTGGCATACTGGTGGCGCCCCGGCAGCTTCGGCAGCGGCAGATCGGCGAGCCCGCCTTCGTCCTGATAGACGAGGCGACCGAACTCCTCATGCGCCATGAAATCCTGGCCATAGACAAACATCGGGCAACCGAGGCGTTCCGCCGTCGAGACGAGCACGTCACGGGCGGCCTCTTCCTCCTGCTGGCCGATTACCACGGGGCAGCCACGCTTCATGATGCCGGCCTTTTCGGCGGCTATCAGCTCCACCCGATCACCGAGATGGGCCTGATGGTCGAGCGAGATCGGCATGACGACCGAGACGGCCGGCCGGGCAATAACGTTGGTCGCGTCGAAGCGGCCGCCGAGACCAACCTCGATGATCGCCACGTCGGCCGGGTGCTCGGCAAAGAGCAGGAAGGTGACGGCGGTCAGGATCTCGAAGACGGTGATCTTCTCGCCGCCATTGGCTTCGGCGACGCGACGCACGGCATCGGCGAGAACGGGATCGCTGACGAGCCTGCCCTTGCCACCCTTGACGCCCAGGCGATAGCGCTCGTGCCAGTTGACGAGATGCGGCGACGTGTGGACGTGAACGCTGAGGCCGGCTGCTTCGAGGATCGCCCGCGAAAACGCGGTCGCCGAGCCCTTGCCGTTGGTACCGGCGACATGGATCACCGGCGGAAGACGATCCTGGGGATTGCCGAGGGCGGCGAGAAGCCGGGTGATCCTGTCCAGCGACAGGTCGAAGCCCTTGGGGTGAAGGGCGAGAAGTTTTTCGATCTCGTAGCCCGCTTCGCTGGCTTCCACCGCTGCCATCTCTTAACCCCGCCCCGACACGCTCGGCTGCTACAGCGCGCGCCTTATAGGCCGTCTACCGATCGCTGTAACGCCTTGAGTTGCAGCATCCCCACACACAAGAAATCGCGGAGATGCATTATTTTGTTCTACGCAGTTCGACCAGCCCAGCGCTTATTCAAGCGCTGGCAGCGACCGGCAAGGCGGCCGGCTGCGTGCCGCCGTTGAGCTTCGAGGCTTCCGCCGGCTTCTTCATCAGGATTTTCAGGACCCGGGCGAGCGTCGACGGCAGATCATGGCGCTTGACGACCATGTCGACCATGCCGTGCTCCAGCAGGTATTCCGACGTCTGGAAACCTTCCGGCAGTTTCTCGCGCAGCGTCTGCTCGATCACGCGCTTCCCGGCAAAGCCGATTTCCGCGCCGGGCTCGGCCATGTGAATGTCGCCGAGCATCGCGTAGGATGCGGTGACGCCACCGGTGGTCGGGTTGGTGAGTACGACGATATAGGGGAGGCCGGCTTCCTTCAGCATGTTGACGGCAACCGTGGTGCGCGGCAGCTGCATCAGCGACAGGATGCCTTCCTGCATGCGGGCGCCGCCCGAAGCCGGGAAGATGACCAGCGGGCACTTCTCGGCGATCGCCCGTTCGAAGGCCTTGATGATCGCCTCGCCGGCAGCCATGCCGAGCGAGCCGCCAATGAAGTTGAACTCGTGCACGACGGCGACGAGTTTGACGCCCTGGACGCGGCCGAGACCGGCGACGATCGTGTCTTCGAGTTCAGTCTTGGCGCGGCTGTCGCGCAGACGATCGACGTATTTCTTGGAATCGCGGAACTTCAGCGGGTCCTGAGCAACCTTCGGCTGCGGAAACGCTTCAAAGATGCCGCCGTCGAACAGGTCCTTCAACCGCGCCTTGGCCGGCATCTTCATGTGGAAGCCGGACTGCGGGATGACCCACTTGTTTTCCTCGAGATCGCGATGGAACACCATCTCGCCGGTTTCCGGGCACTTGATCCAGAGATTTTCCGGAACTTCCCGGCGGCCCAGCATCGAGTTGATCTTCGGCCGAACGTAGTTTGTGATCCAGTTCACTTAGTAACTCCTGAAGATTTCCTTCGGGTTGTGCGCGCTAATATAGGCAATTATTCGGCTGCTGCGAGACGTGCGGACCGCACGCCTGCCGAGAGCCCTCTCACCAGCGCTTCGACACCCGGAACCGTCGCATCGGTCGCCTTGCCCTCTTCGGTCAGGCTCGACGCGATCTGGTTGACGATCGCCGTACCGACGACCACGCCATCGGCAGATGCTCCGATGGCCCTTGCATGTTCCGCCGTCTTGACGCCGAAACCGACGCAAACGGGCAGATTGGTGTGTGCCTTGATACGCCCGACGGCGCCGGCGATCAACGACGGATCGGGCAGAGCCGAACCGGTGATGCCGTTCATCGACACGTAATAGACGAAACCGGAGGTGTTTTCGAGGACCTTCGGCAGGCGACGGTCGTCCGTGGTCGGCGTCGCCAGGCGAATGAAGTTGATGCCCTTCTCCAGCGCCGGGATGCAGAGTTCGTCGTCCATCTCCGGCGGCAGGTCGACGACGATCAGGCCGTCAATGCCGGCGGCCAGCGCATCCGTCAGGAAGCGGTCGACGCCGTAGATATAGATCGGGTTGTAATAGCCCATCAGCACGATCGGCGTGCGCTGGTCGTCCTCACGGAAACGGCGGGCGATCTCAAGCGTCTTTGCGAGCGTCTGTCCGCTTTTCAGCGAGCGTTGACCGGCCAGCTGGATCGCCGGGCCGTCGGCCATCGGGTCTGAGAAAGGCATGCCGAGTTCGATGACGTCGGCGCCGGCCTTCGGCAGCGCCTTCATGATTGAGACCGACGTCTCGAAATCCGGATCGCCGCCCATGAAATAGGTGACGAGGACCGGACGTCCTTCGGCCGCAACATCGGCAAATCGCTTGTCCATGCGTGCGGTCATGATCTTACTGCCCCATTCCCAGTAACTTGCCGACGGTGAAGATGTCCTTGTCGCCGCGGCCGGAGAGGTTCATCAGGATGATCTCGTCCTTGCCCATTTTTGGCGCGCGCTTGATGACTTCGGCAAGCGCATGCGACGGCTCGAGCGCCGGAATGATGCCTTCGAGACGGGTCAGCGTCTGGAACGCCTCAAGCGCTTCGTGGTCCATGATCGGCACGTATTCGACGCGACCGACATCGTTCAGCCAGGCGTGCTCCGGGCCGATGCCGGGATAGTCGAGACCGGCCGAAATCGAATGCCCTTCCTTGATCTGGCCGTCGCCGTCCTGCAGCAGATAGGTGCGGTTGCCATGCAGCACGCCGGGCGAACCGGCTGTGATCGAGGCGCAATGCTCGTCGCCTTCGATGCCCTTGCCGCCGGCTTCGACGCCGACGATCTTGACGCTCTCGTCATCGAGGAACGGATGGAAGATGCCGATTGCGTTGGAGCCACCGCCAACGGCGGCAATGACGAGATCCGGCAGCCGGCCTTCGGCGGCGAGCATCTGCTCCTTGGCTTCCTGGCCGATCACCGCCTGGAAATCGCGGACCATCTCCGGATAGGGATGCGGGCCGGCAGCCGTGCCGATCAGGTAGTAGGTGTTGTCGACATTGGTGACCCAGTCACGCAGCGCCTCGTTCATGGCGTCCTTGAGCGTGCCGCTGCCGGCCGTCACCGGCTTTACCTCGGCACCCAAGAGCTTCATGCGGAAGACGTTCGGCGCCTGGCGCTCGACGTCGGTCGCGCCCATGTAGACGACGCAGGGCAGGCCGAAGCGGGCAGCGACGGTTGCCGAAGCCACGCCATGCTGGCCGGCACCGGTCTCAGCGATGATGCGCGTCTTGCCCATGCGCTTGGCAAGCAGGATCTGGCCAATGCAGTTGTTGATCTTGTGCGAGCCGGTGTGGTTCAGCTCTTCGCGCTTGAAGTAGATCTTGGCGCCGCCAAGCTCCGCCGTCAGACGTTCAGCAAAATAGAGCGGGCTCGGGCGGCCGATATAATGCGCGCCGAGATGCTCCAGCTCCGCCTTGAAGGCCGGATCGTTCTTCGCGTTGTCCCACTCGTTCTGGAGATCGAGGATCAGCGGCATCAGGGTTTCGGCCACGAAGCGGCCACCGAAGATACCGAAACGGCCGTCCTCGTCCGGGCCACCCCGGAAGGAATTCAACTTTGGCGCCTGGTTCACGTCCTGCTCCCTGACCGTGGCATGCCCGCCTCCGCCTGGCGAACGGCATTGAAAAACGATTCCATGAGCTTCAGATCCTTGACGCCCGGCGCGCTCTCGACGCCGGAGGAGATATCGATGGCACGCGCGCTGGTCTGCGCCATGGCCTCGCCAATGTTGTCGGCGTTAAGACCACCGGAAAGCATGTAATCGACGCTTCCGTCAAGCGCATCGAGAAGCTTCCAGTCAAAGGAAACGCCGTTGCCACCGGGCAAATCGGACCCTTTTGGCGGCTTGGCATCGAAGAGGAAGCGATCGGCAATGCCGATATAGGCATCGATCTTTTCAAGGTCAGATGCTTCGCGCACCGAAAGGGCCTTCATGACGGTAAGGCCATACATCGCCTTGACCGTCAGCAGTCGCTCCGCGTCCTCGCTGCCGTGAAGCTGCAGGATATCCGGATTGAGGGCCGAGACGATCTCGTCAAGCTCGTCATTGTCGGCATTGACCGTGACGGCGACGATCTTCGCCTGGCCGCGAATCCTGTCGGCGATGCGGCCGGCATCGTCGGGCTCGATGTTCCTGGGGCTCTTCGGGAAAAAGATGAAGCCGACATGGGATGCGCCGAGCGCGACAGCACGCTCGGCCGCTTCCGCGGTCTTCAGCCCGCATATCTTCACTTGGGTTTTCATGAGAAGCGACCTTGCATGAAATGCCGCGCGAGTCGAGCCAAAAACCGACGCAAAAGCGGTCACTCAGCGCCCCTGCACCCGTCCTTTGGCGGGTGCGCGCCCCTTGCGCGGCAGGCGCGCTTTCACCATATGCATTTTACCACAACGGAGAGACTGATGCGCCTGTTGCTCGCGCTTATCCTGCCTTGGCTGCAGTTTTTTACCATCGGCCGCCCCTTTGCTGGCCTCATTTGCCTGATCCTGCAGTTGACCCTGATCGGCTGGGTTCCGGCGGCGATCTGGTCGGTCTATGCGCTCAGCCAATACAAGACCGACGAGAAGATCCGCGAAGCGCTGCGCCACCGCGCATAACGCGCCGCTCGTCGCCCTCCAAGATTCAATCGAAGTCGATCGCGTGAAGCATCGTGCCGTTGCGGCGGAGCCATCGCTTGGCATCGTCCGTATCCGGACACAGCCTCCCACACAGCGCCCAGAAGTCGGCCCCGTGATTCATTTCCTGCAAATGTGCCACTTCATGCGCAGCGAGATAGGCGATGACCTTTGGCGGCGCCATGACGATGCGCCAGGAAAAACTCAGCGCCCCGTCGGCTGAGCATGATCCCCAGCGGCTGCGCGTGTCCTTGAGCGAAAGCGACTTTGCCCTCCGGCCGATACGGCCGGTATAGATCGCCACCAACCGGTCGAGATCCTGGCGCGCTTCCTTCTTCAGGAAATCGACGATGCGCCGTGTGAGATGTTCCTCGCCACCGCTGACGCGCAGCACCGGTTCGTCATCGATCACGATCGCTTCCGTGAGCCCACGGATCTTGCCGGTGCGCTCGATGCGGTGGGCAACGCCGCGGATGAGGATGGAACCGCCCTCCTCGATCTGGCTTTCGCCGGAGAAGCGGGCGAGCTTGGTCATCAGCCAGCCCTGGTGCCGTGTCAGGAAGGCATTCACCTCGCGCTCGGGGAGGCCCTGCGGCACCGTCATCTTCAGGGCCCGCCCGCCTGGCTCGATGCGCAGCGTCATGCGCGTCGCGCGCGCGTTTTGCTTGATCGTCAGCGGCAGGGACTTGCCGGCGACCTCGATCTGCCGCGTTGTTGCGGGTGGTGCAGGTTGAATGCGCCGCTTTAAGGAAGGGAACATGCAGGCTTTCTAACCGATTCGCGGGGCTTTCGCCTACTGTTCGCTGGTTGGATGCGTGCCGAGAGTGATCCGGCGTTTCATGTGAAACGCCGGAAGCGGTTTCGTCAGGTTAATGGGCTTCGACAATCGGACCCGAGCCACCATTCTTGCGATCGCGCATGAAGCGGTCGAACTCTTCCTGGTCCTTGGCGCGGCGAAGCTCGCGCACATAGGTGTCGAATTCTTCGCGCATCTCGTCGAGCTTGCGGCGCTCCTCTTCGAGGCGAGCCAGTTCAGCTTCGCGCCAGTCGTCGAAAGCGACGTTGCCGGTACGATGCGTCCAGTTGGAACGGCGGCCGCCGCGCTTGAAAGCCGAGCACATGCCATCCACCGTATCGTTTGCGTCTTTCTTGAACGTCTTGAGCTTTTCGCCAAAGAGAATGTACGCGAGCATGGCCAGGCCGAGCGGCCAGAAGACCACAAAGCCAAGCACCATCAGAGCGATGGTCGCGGGCGTCCAATCCGGACGGATCATTGCAGATTGGTTCATCTTCAGGATTCCTCGCAATCATCCGGGCCGCCCATGCGACCCGATGAAAACGATGTGGGAAGGCGCCCCTGGCTCTGCAAGACGCCTCCCTCCGGAATCCGACAAACCCTTGACTCTACGCGGTCAAAACGACCCCAAGAGCCGGGATCAGGCCGACTTTCCGCCCTTGATCAGCTGCTTTACCGGTTTTGCGTGGCGCGCATGCTCGCGGTGGAACGAGACGATGCGCGGCGCGATTTCGCGGCGGAAGCGAGAGCCGTTGAAGACGCCGTAGTGACCGACATCCGGCTGCATGTAGTGCATGCGCATATGATCCGGGATGTTGGTGCAGATGGTCTGCGCCGCCTTCGTCTGGCCAACGCCCGAGATATCGTCGTTCTCGCCTTCGACCGTCAAGAGCGCGACCTTCTTGATCGCGGTCGTGTCGACGCGCTTGCCGCGATGCATCATCTCGCCCTTCGGCAGCGCGTGCTGCATGAACACCACCTGCACGGTCTGCAGGTAGAATTCGGCCGTCAGGTCCATGACCGCGAGATATTCATCATAGAAGTCACGGTGCTTCTCGGCGGCATCGCCGTCGTTTTTCACCAGATGGGCGAAGAACTCCTTGTGGGCGATCAGGTGCCGGTCGAGATTCATCGACATGAAGCCGGAAAGCTGCAGGAAGCCCGGATAGACCATGCGCATGAAGCCTGGCTGCGGCCACGGCACCGGCATGATGACATTGTCACGGAACCATTCGATCGAACGTTCTTCCGCCAGCTGGTTGACGCCGGTCGGGTTGATGCGGGTGTCGATCGGACCGCCCATAAGCGTCATCGTCGCCGGCGACAGCGGATCGTCGGCAGCTTCCATCAGCGCGACGGCGGCAAGCACCGGCACCGCGGGCTGACAAACGCCGATCACATGCGTGTCGGGCCCGAGGAAATGCAGCATCTGGATGACGTAGTCGATGTAGTCATCCAAATCGAAGGTGCCTTCGCTGAGCGGCACCATGCGGGCATCGATCCAGTCGGTGATGTAGATATCGGAATGCGGAAGCAGGGCTTCCACCGTGCCGCGCAACAGCGTCGCATAGTGGCCGGACATCGGCGCGACGATGAGCACCTTCGGATCGGGTGCGCGGCCCTTGGGAAGCGCACGCTCGAAATGAATGAGGTTGCAGAATGGCGCCCGCCAGACGATGCGTTCGTAGATCGAAACCGATTGACCATCGACCACAGTCTCGGGAAGACCGAACTCCGGCTTGCCATAACGGCGGGTGGAGCGCTCGAACACTTCGAGACCGGCGGCGGCGGCGCGACCGAAATAAGTGTGCGAGACGGGGTTCATCGGATTGCTGAACGCGAGACGCATGGCGTCGGCTGCCGTGCGCCACGGCGCCATCATTGCGTGGTTCAGTTCATAGAGCTGGTAGAACATGGGAAGCGTACCCCTTGGTTCAATCAACGACAACGCCGCTCCCGGTCGGACGCAAGCTTGCGATTGTTTGTCTTGGTGTCCGCAATCGCTGCCAGACTACCATTTTTCTTGTGCAGCGCAACAAATATACCCGTCTCGCCTCGATACAAGGCCTGAAGCCAGAATGAATCTGGATTCCTGACGATTTGCAAACGAGCTCGCTCGAAACTGGCCGTTTTCCGCTGTTTTCGTGCATTGAGGCACGCTGCCTGACGTTTTCAGGAAAATCTGGCGCCTCGCCGCAGCAAAATATGGGTACGCTCCCCTGTGGCGATGCAGCAAAGCCGCCATCACTCAGGTGGCCGCCACTTGGATGACTGCCTTCACCAGACCCGTCTTTTCCTCCGCCCATCGCGGCAGATCGGCAACCGCGCCATCGAGCGTGGTGCGGTGGGTGATCAGCGCGTCGATAGGAACAAGGCCGGACGCGATCGACGCGACGACGTGGTCGAAATCCTGCCGGGTCGCGTTGCGGCTGCCGATCAAGGTCATCTCGCGCTTGTGAAACTCCGGATCGGAGAAGCGGATCTCGTCCTTGACGACACTGACGAAGACCAGGGTACCGCCATGGGCGACGTGGGCGAAGGCCGCCTGCATCGAACCACCGTGCCCGGTGGCGTCGAAGACGACATCGAAACCGTCGCCGTCCGTCGCAGCGGCAATGCGCGCCGCCGCATCAACATCCACGACGATGCCCTTGGCAAAGCCGAGCTTGCGAGCGGCAAAGTCCAGCCGCTCGGTACTGGTGTCGGCGAGCACCACGTCATGGCCGGCGATGCGCGAGAAGATCGCCGTGCCGAGTCCGATTGGCCCGGCACCGATAACCAGCGCCCGTGCCCCTGCATCCGTCGATGCCCGGCGGACCGCGTGGGCGCCGATCGCGAGGAACTCGACCGTTGCCGCGGCCTCCGGCGACAGACCCTCCGCCGGATAAAGATTACCCTCCGGCACGACGATCTCCTCGCAAAACGCACCGTCGGTATGGACGCCGAGAACCTTGATGGCCGTGCAGCAGTTCGGTTTGCCCTTTCGGCAGGCAATACAAGCGCCACAGGAGAGATAGGGGTTGACCACGACCGGCGTGCCGGGCGCTATCGTCGTCCCTCGCCCGCCAGAAATCACCGTTGCCGAGATCTCGTGGCCCATGACCCGCGGATATTCGAGGAACGGATGTTTGCCGGCGAAGATATGGTAGTCCGTGCCGCAGATGCCGACATGGCTGACGGCAAGGCGGACCCAACCGTCCGGCACGGTTTCGATTGGTGTGCGATCGACGACCTCCAGCCGACCGGGTTGTGGGCAGAGCACGGCTTTCATGGCAATTCTCTCGAGTACGGCGGCGCCTAGCGGGCGCTGCGGCGACGCAATTGGTCGAAATAGACGATGACGATGATCAGCGCGCCGGTGATGATGCGCTGCCAGAACGAGTTGACGTTCAACAGGTTGGCGCCGTTGTTGATCGTTGCGAGGATGAAGGCGCCGAGCAGCGGCCCGTGCACCGAGCCGACGGCCCCAAAGAGGCTGGTGCCGCCGATGACCGACGAGGCGATCGCCTGCAGTTCCCAACCCTCGGCCTGGGTGGCGTTGCCGATGCCGATGCGCGAGGCAAGCAGCAGGCCAACGAAGGCGGCGCAGGTCGACGACAGGATGTAGGCGAGATAGATCGTGCGGTGGACGTTGACGCCGGAGAGACGGGCGGCCTCACTGTTGGAGCCGACGGCGAAGAGATAGCGGCCGAACCGGCTCAAATGCAGGAAGACATAGGCCGGGATCGCCACCACGATCACCATCCAGAACAGGCTGGGAACGCCCAGGAAATCCGCCCGCGAAAAATTGGTGAAGGCCTCATTGGTGATCGAAATGGTCGAGCCATTGGTGATTAAGAGGCCGATACCGCGGAGCGAGGTCAGGGTCGCCAGCGTGATGATGAAGGGCGGCAGGCCCATGCGCACGATGCCGAAGGCGTGGAATGCGCCGATCAGGACACCGAAGGCTAGCGTGAGGATGATGGCGATCCAGAGCGGCACGCCGGCGGCCAGCAGCCAGGCGACGATAACGCTGGTGAAGCCGACCACGGCACCGACCGAAAGGTCGATGCCGGCCGTGATGATAACGAAGGTCTGGCCAACCGCAAGGATCGCCGTCATCGCCCCCTGGCGCAGCAGGTTGCTGATGTTGTTAGGCGTCCAGAAACTGTTGGTCGCGAAGCCCAACAGCAGCCAGAGGAACAGAAGCAACCCCAGGAGGGTAAGGCCGAACAGAATGCTCACGCCCTTGCGTGGTGCCGCGCTGGCGCCGCTCTCCACCGTTTCCGCACTCATCGTCTTCCTCCCTGCATCCTCAAGTTTGTTTTTATCGGTTCAAACGCCAATTGCCTGCGTCAGCACTTCCTCATGGCTCGCGGCGCGATAGTCGTGGCTGGCGACCAGCCGCCCGCGCCGGAACACGTGCAGCCGGTCCGCCAGTTCGTAGACCTCGGGCAGATAGGACGAGATCAGGATGATGCCCGCCCCGTTCTCCAGAAGCCGCGCGAACAGGCGATAGATTTCCGCCTTGGTTCCGACATCGACGCCGACCGTCGGCTCGTCGAAGATGAAAAGCTTGGCGCCGTGGCTCAGCCACTTGCCGATGACGATCTTCTGCTGGTTGCCGCCGGACATGGCGGAGGCCAGCACCCGGCGTGACGGCGTCTTGATCTTCAGGTCGCGAATCTGGCGGTCGGCGTTTTCCCGTTCCTGCTGGCCATTGATCGTCAGACCGCGTGTCAGCCGGTTGAAAACCGGCAGATTGATGTTGAGGCCGATCGGCAGGTTGAGGCAGAGGCCCTGGTCGCGCCGGCTTTCCGGCGCAAGCGCAATGCCGAGGTCCATGGCCTTACGCTCGCTGGCGATCTCAACCTTGCGGCCTTGCCAATAGACCTCACCGGCGGTCGGACGATGGCGGCCATAAAGGCCGAGCGCGAACTCGCTGCGTCCTGCGCCGATCAGCCCATAGAGGCCGACGATCTCGCCGGCGCGCACGGTCAGCGACACATCCTGAAAGCCGGGGCCGCTCAAGTTGCGCGTCTCGACGATCATCTCGCCGGGCGGAAAATGCTCCTTGTGATAGATCTGCTCGATCGTGCGGTTGATCATCAGCGCGATCAGTTCCGCCTCATTGGTCTCGCCGATCTTGCGGGTGCCGACATGGGTGCCGTCACGCAGCACCGAGACACGGTCGGCAAGCTCGAACACTTCCTCCATGCGATGGCTGATATAGACGATCGTCACGCCTTCGGCCTGCAGCCTTCGGATCAGCCGGAAGAGCTGTGCCGATTCCTGGCGGGTGAGATAGGCGGTCGGCTCATCGAAGATCAGAAACTGCGTGCCGCGCATGGCCGCGCGTGCCGTGGCGACAAGCTGCTGCTGGCCGATCGTCAGGCTACCAAGAACGGCACCGGCCGGCAGGTTAAAGCCGAGATCATCCAGCACGCTTTGTGCCGCATCGGTCATGGCGCGCTTGCGCATCAGGCCGTTGCGATTGATCTCGTCGCCGAGAAACATATTGGCCGCGACCGACAGGTGCGCGCAAAGTACGACCTCCTGGTGCACGGCATTGATACCGCGCTCAATCGCCTCCTGCGGCGTGCCAAGCTGAACGGGTTTTCCGCACCAGAAGATTTCACCGGATGTGCGCTTGATGACGCCGGTCAGAAGCTTGATCAGCGTCGACTTGCCGGCCCCGTTCTCACCGACGATCGCGTGAACTTCACCGGAAAGAAAGGTCAGAGACGCCGGCTTCAAGGCTTCGACGGCGCCATACTTCTTCTGCAGGGCGCGCAGCTCCAGGATAGGCTCGCCTTTCGGAACCGGATGGCGTGTCGCCACATGCAGTCCTTCGGTCCTCCCGTCGCGTGCCTCTTGCAAATCGGTCATCTGCGCATTCCTCCCATCGCAGAGATCGCTTGCGGCCGGTCCTCGTTCCGGCCGCAAGCGGGCGCGGCAGGCTCAACGCCCGCCGCAGCCGTCGTCACTTGACCTTCGGGTTCAAGAGAGCGTCGATCTTCGGCTCGGCCATGTTGGCCTTGGTCACCAGATTGGCGCCGGTATCGACATTCGCCTCGACCTTCTCCTTCTTCGAGACCGCGAGCGCCGTCTTCACGCCATCATAACCCATGCGATAGGGATCCTGAACGACGAGACCGGCCAGAACGCCTTCCTTGAGGAAGCCGACCGTCTTGTCGTCGCTGTCGAAGCCAATCACCTTGATCTTGTCGCCGAGCTTGTTTTCGGCAATTGCCTGGCCGACACCCTGCGCCATGATCAGGTTGGACGCGAAGACGCCGACAAGGTTGGGATTGGCGGTGATCAAGTCGGTCATGATGTTGAGGCCGGTGGTCGCCTGGCCGTCGGCATATTTGTCGACGACGACCTTGAAGCCCGGATACTTTGCCTTGACCTGATCGAGGAAGCCTTCGCGGCGCTGGTCGAGCGAGCCGACGCCCGGAAGGCTGGTGATGATGGCGATTTCACCCTCTTCCTTGCCGCTCATTTCCTTGACCGCCGCAGCGAGACCATCGGCAGCGATGCGGCCGCCCTGGACGTTGTCGGTGGTGAGGAACGACGAGAAGGCCTTGGAGTCGGCACCGGAGTCGATGCCGATGATCGGAACGGCCTTTGCCGCCTCATCGATCGGCTTGCCGAGCGCCTTGAATTCCGTCGGCGAAATGACGACGGCAGCCGGCGCGCCCGCAACCGCGTTCTCGAGAATGCTGATCTGGCCGTTGATATCGGATTCGGATTGAGCGCCGAGTTCCGGTACGTTGACGCCGAGATCCTTGCCGGCGGCGCGGGCGCCAGCGAGCACGATCTGCCAGTAGAAGGACGTGGTATCCTTGACGATGATCGGGATCGTCACGTCCTGCGCGAAGGAGGCGACCGGCGACATGCCGGCGATCATCGCGGCGCCGGCCAAGACGGTAAAGGCGCGACGGGTAAGGCTGCTTTTCAGAATGCTCATCCCAGGTTTCTCCTCTTGGTGCACCGTGTTCCACTTCTTGGAGATCGATCGCAGGTGCTGGCTTATCGACCTTTTATCGATAAAAAACATATTGGAATGCTAATACGACAATCCCGGCTTGGCAAGCTGCCGGAACAGCATTTTAGACGGCGCTTTAGTGCCGTCCGTTAAACCCGAACCGGCTCGTCCCCGAGCTCCGGTGCGACCAGTGTGAAGGGCTCGAAGGCGGCGAAATCGGCGGCGGAAAACCGGTGCTCGACGAGCGCCATGTTGCGCGCCAGGCTCTGCGGCTTGGCGGTGCCGAGCAGCACCGAGGCGACCTGCGGACTGGCGAGCGGAAACTGCATGGCGGGTGCGGCAAGCGGCACGTTCATGCCGCGGGCGACCGCGTCCATGGCACCGACCTTTTGCCGGATATCTTCCGTTGCCGGCATGTAGTCGAAATGCGCGCCTTCGACCGGTCCCGTCGCCAGGATGCCCGAATTGAAGACCCCGCCGACGACGAGCGAAGTCTGCTTCTTCTCGCAGAGCGGCAGCAGTTCGGCGACAGCCGATCGGTCTAGCAAGGTATAGCGCCCAGCGAGCAGGATGCAGTCGAGATCGGCCTGGCGCAGGACGTCGAGACAGACCGGCACCTCGTTGACGCCAAGACCATAGGCCGCAATCGTTCCCGAGGATTTCAGCTCCTCCAACGCCTTGAGGCCGCCCTCCAGCAATTGCCGCAGATAGATCGCATTGCGGGCGGCGCCATGGGTATAGACGCCGATATCATGCACATAGAGGATATCGATGCGGTTGAGCCCGAGCCTGGCGTAGCTGAACTCGACCGAGCGCATGATGCCGTCATAGCTGTAGTCGTAGGTGACGTCGAAATTGAGCGGCTTCACATAGGAATAGTCCGGCACCTCGTCTTGCGGCACCGGATGCAGGAGACGGCCGACCTTGGTGGAAAGCACGAACTGGTCGCGCGGCTTATCGCGCAGGAAGTCGCCGACGCGGCGCTCGGCAAGGCCGAGGCCGTAGAAGGGCGCAACGTCGAAGTAGCGCATGCCCGACTGCCAGGCAGCGTCCAGGGTCGCCATCGCCGACTCGCGGGTGCATTCGCGGTAGAGGCCGCCAAGACCGGCGGCGCCGAAGCTAAACTCGGTCACCGATAGGTCGGTTCGACCGATCCGTCTCGTCTGCATTTCCCCGTTTCCTCCTCCAAGGCCTACGTAATTAGAGCGTTGCGCCCAGATGCCAGGGCACGAACTCATTATCGCCGTAGCCGAAAAGCTCGCTCTTGGTCTTGCGGCCCGAAGCGGTCTCGATGATCAGGTCGAAGATCTCGCGGCCAAGCCCGGCAATGTTCGCCTCCCCCGAAGCGATCACGCCGCAATCGATATCCATGTCCTCTTCCATCGCCCGGTAGAGCGCCGTGTTGCTGGTAAGCTTGATCGACGGCGCGGGCCGACAGCCGAAACAGCTGCCGCGACCGGTGGTAAAGGCAATGACATTGGCGCCGCCGGCGACCTGGCCAGTGGCCGATACCGGGTCGTAGCCAGGCGTATCCATGAAGACGAGCCCGTGCTCGGTGACGCGTTCGGCATAACGGTAGACCGCGTTCAGCGGCGAGCGGCCGCCCTTGGCGACGGCACCGAGCGATTTTTCGAGGATCGTGGTCAGGCCACCACGTTTGTTGCCCGGCGAAGGATTGTTGTCGAGCGAGGCGCCATGCATCGCCACATAGCTCTCCCACCAGGCAATCAGCCCATCAAGTTTCAGCGCCACTGCTTCGTTGACTGCACGGCTGCGCAACAGGTGCTCGGCGCCATAGATTTCCGAAGTCTCGGAGAGGATCGCCGTGCCGCCGGCCGCGGCAAGGATATCGACCGCAGCACCCAGCGCCGGATTTGCGGTGATGCCCGAAAGCCCATCCGAACCGCCACATTGCAAACCGACGATGATCTCGCTGACCGGGATCGCAATACGACGTTCCTTGCCGACTTCGGCCGCAATTTCCTCGAGAATGCCCAGCGCCTTTTCAACGGATCGACGCGAGCCGCCGGCTTCCTGGATGTTGAAATGACGTTTCTCCGCGCCGCCGCCGCTCTGACCATAGAGCGTCAACTGGTTGACCTCGCAGCCGAGGCCGACCATCAGAACGCCGCCGAAATTGACATGGCGGGCGTAGCCGGCGAGCGTGCGGTGCAGATTGGCCATGCCGTCGCCGGTCGAGGACATGCCACAGCCCTGATCGTGCACGATCGGCACGAAACCATCGATACCCTCATATCTCGGGAGAATGCGCCTGTTCGCCTCCTCGGCGATGGCGCGACAGACCGTGGTGGAACAGTTCACGCTGGCGACGACACCGATGTAGTTGCGCGTCGCTGCCCGGCCATCACCTCTTCGATAGCCCATGAAGGTGCGGGCCTTGTCGGCATCGCTTGCCGCTTCCGGCACCCCCTGTGGGCTGATCGCCAAGCGATCCTTGTCGAAGGCGAGGTTGTGGGAGTGCACGTGGTCGCCCGGCGCGATATCGGCGGTCGCCCGGCCGATCGCCTGGGCGTATTTCAAGACCGGCTCGCCGGCGCGGATCGGGCGGATCGCGATCTTGTGGCCGGCATCGACTTTCGCTGCTGCATGAACATTGTTCGGCAGGGCGTCGCCAGCGGCAATGGCCAGCGTCGCCACGACGACATTGTCCTCCGGTGCGAGCAGGATGGTGGACGGCGCAGACACCCGGTTTCTCCCAAATGATTTTCGTTCTGTCTTTTATCTACAATAGACAGATAGCCGTCAATGGGTATTATAGCGAAAACATCGGCGGCAGGCCGAGACGCCGCGGAGCGACTTGGGAGGAACAGATGTGGATGACAGACGCAGACAAAACCGGAGCGACGAGATAGAGGAGCCTTCCGCGTAAGCGCAGAAAACTTCGAACGATCCGGACGTCGCCCATGGCAAAGCAGAACACCGTCTTCAAGGATGCCTATAACCGCTGCCTGAAGTTGCTGGCGGACACATCCTCGCTGCCCTCCGAGCCAGAACTCGGACAGATGCTCGGCGTCAGCCGGACGACGGTGCGCGCGATCCTCAGCCGCTTCGAGGAACTGCAGCTGATTGCCTGGGACAAGCGCAAAAAGAGCGTGCTGCGACAACCCCGGCCCGACGATTATTTTCCGACGGAAGAGACGGATTCACTCGCCGAGATCATCGAGCGCAGCTTCATGCGCCGGATTCTCGCCGGCGGCGCCGAGCCGGGCATGCAGATCAACGAACTGGAACTGGCGCGCGACATTGGAACCGGCACGACCAGCGTGCGTGAATTCCTGATCCGCTTCAGCCGCTTCGGCCTGATCGAGAAGCGGCCGAACAGCCATTGGATCCTCAAGGGTTTCACCCGCGAATTCGCGCTGGAACTGACGGAAGTGCGCGAGATGTTCGAACTGCGCTCGGCCGCGCGCTTTGTCTCTTTGCCCGACAACCATCCGGCGTGGGATGAGCTTCGGGAGATCGAGGCTCTGCACCGGGACATCCTCGCCGACATCGACAATCGCTACCGGGAGTTCTCCGAGCTCGACGAGCAGTTTCACCTGCTGGTACACAAGGCATCGAGCAACCGGTTCATCGTCGATTTCTACGACATCATCGCGATCGTCTTCCACTATCACTACCAGTGGAACAAGACGAATGCCCGCCAGCGCAACGCCCGCGCGCTCGAAGAACACCTCGCCTATATCGAAGCACTGCGTTCGCACGACCCGGCCAAGGCGGAACAGGCCTGCCGGCGACACCTTCAGTCCGCTCGCGAAACCCTGCTCCAATCCATTCCATAGCCAGCTATCGGAGCCTATGCATGCCGACGCCGATCGTGCAATTCGGGACGAGCCGTTTCCTTCAGGCGCATGCCGACCTCTTCATCAGCGAAGCGCTGAAAAAGGGGGAAGCGCCCGGTCCGATCACGATCGTGCAAACGACAGGTTCGAGCGAACGGTCTGGACGCCTTACAGCCCTTGCCCGGCCGGAAGGCTTTCCCGTCATCATCCGTGGCATCCAGGAAGGCGAGACGATCAACGCGACGCAGCGAGTGACAAGCGTGGCGCGCGCGCTTTCGACCGCCCAAAACTGGAGCGAGATCCGGGCGATTATCGCCGAGGAAGCCGAAATCCTGATCTCCAACACCGGCGACACGGGTTACCAGGTCGGCGACAACGACCTGATAACCGACATTCCGCTTTCCTTTCCGGGTAAGCTGCTCCTGCTCTTGAAGGCGCGTTTCGACGCGGCCCGACGCCCGCTGACGATTCTTCCTTGCGAGCTCGTGTCGCGCAACGGCGACGTGTTGAAGGCGCTGATGCTGCGGCTCGCGGCGGAGCGGATGGGAAACAGCGCCTTTATCGACTGGCTGGACAAGGATGTCGTCTGGGCCAACACGCTGGTCGACCGCATCGTCTCCGAGCCGCTCGAGCCTGCTGGTGCAATTGCCGAACCTTATGCGCTCTGGGCGATCGAAAACCAGTCCGGCCTGCGGCTCCCTTGCATCCATCCGTGCGTGAAGCTCGTGGATGACCTGACGCCTTACGAGAAGCTGAAGCTTCACATTCTCAATCTCGGCCACACGGTGCTCGCCGAGCTCTGGCTTAGGCAAGGTCGCGGCCAGAACGAGACCGTTCGGAAAATCCTGGCCGACCCCGGCATCGCCGCGCACTTGGACAAAATCTACCAATCCGAAGTGATCCCCGCCTTTGCCGCAAAAGGCCTGGAGAGCGAAGCGGCAGACTACGTGACCGCGACGCTGGAACGCTTCAGAAACCCGTTCCTCAACCACCGCCTAGGCGATATCGCCAATCATCATCGCGAAAAGATCGAACGGCGGATCGTCGATTTGCGGCGTTGGAGCCCCGGCGTAGCCATGCCCGAGCTCCAGGCAATCTGCGATCAGTAGCCGGATTCCTGCTTTTTCGGAACCGACGTCGCCTCGCCGAGAAACTCCTGGCGTAATGCCGTCGTCGCGCGCACGAGCGAGGTGACATCCGTGCCGATCGCCATGAAATCGGCGCCCATCTCGCGATAGTCTCGCGCCTGTTCGAGATCGAGCGTCATGATGCCCCGCGCCTTGCCGGCCTTCTTGATGCGCTCAAACGCGTCGGCGATCGCCGCGCGCACCTCCGGATGACCCGGCTTGCCAAGGTAACCCATGTCGGCCGCCAGATCGGAGGGGCCAATGAACAGGCCGTCGACGCCATCGAGCGCGGCAATCTCGTCGATGGCGGCAAGACCTGCGCGGCTCTCGATCTGCAGGATCAGGCAGATTTCGTCGCCGGCGGTCTGAAGATAGTCGCCGATGCGGCCGAACTCCGAGGCCCGCCCGAGGGCGGCGCCGACGCCGCGAATACCATGGGGCGGATAGCGGGTGGCGCGCACCAACTGCTGCGCTTGCGCCAGGCTCTCGACCATCGGGATCAGGAGGGTCTGCACGCCGGTATCGAGGATCTGTTTGATCAGCACGGTATCGCCCACCGGCAGGCGAACCATCGGGTGGCTCGCCGATGCGGAGACGGCACGAAACTGTGCGGACAGCAGCGGGATATCGTTCGGCGCATGTTCGCCGTCGATGAGCAGCCAGTCATAGCCGCTGCCGGACACCACTTCGGCCGCATAGGGGCTGGCTAGCGCCACCCAGAGCCCAAGCTGGAAGCGGTTTTCGCGCAGGGCTGCTTTGAAAGGGTTCTTCGGTGCCGGCATGGGTCGTCTCCTCCTGCTATGCGACGGGACGAGCGATGCCTCAATCCCGCAATCACGAGATTTCTACCGGCAAAGAAAAAAACCGGCCAGAACTTTCCGGCCGGTTTTTCAGATTGGGTACCGTATCTTACGCAACGCCGCCGAGGCAGACGTATTTGATCTCGGTGAACTCCTCGATGCCGTAGCGCGAGCCCTCGCGGCCAAGTCCGGAAAGCTTGACGCCGCCGAACGGCGCTTCCGCCGTCGAGATCAGCCCGGTGTTGACGCCGACCATGCCGTATTCCAGCGCTTCGGCGACCCGGAACACCCGCGCCAGGTCCTTGGCGTAGAAGTAGGACGCGAGACCGAACTCGGTGTCGTTGGCCTGCTCGACGACATCCGCCTCGTCGGTGAAGCGGAAGAGCGGGGCGACCGGCCCGAAGGTTTCCTCGCGTGCAACCGCCATCGCCTGGGTGACGTCGGCCAGAACCGTCGCTTCATAGAAGGTGCCGCCGAGCGTGTGACGCTTGCCGCCCTGGATCACCCGCGCACCCTTGGACGCCGCATCGGCGATATGCTCCTCGACCTTTTCCAGCGCCGCCTTGTCGATCAGCGGGCCAAGGATCACGCCTTCGTCGAGACCGTTGCCGATCTTCAGCTTGGCGACCGCCTTGGCGAGCTTGTCGGAGAAGGCATCATAGACCTTGTCCTGCACATAAATGCGGTTGGCGCACACGCAGGTCTGGCCGTTGTTGCGGAACTTGGCGATCAGCGCGCCTTCGACGGCGGCATCGAGATCGGCATCGTCGAAGACGATGAACGGCGCATTGCCGCCGAGTTCCAGCCCGAGCTTCTTGATGGTGGCAGCACTCTGGCGATAGAGCTCGGCCCCCACTTCTGTCGAGCCGGTGAAGGTCAGCTTGCGCACGACCGGGTTCGAGGTCATCTCGGCGCCGATCTCACGGGCAGAACCGGTGATGACGCTGAAGAGGCCCTTCGGCAGGCCTGCACGCTCGGCCAGAATGGCGATCGCGATCGCCGAGAACGGCGTCTGGGCAGCCGGCTTCAACACCATGGCGCAGCCGGCGGCAAAGGCCGGGCCGGCCTTGCGGGTGATCATCGCATTGGGGAAGTTCCAGGGCGTGATCGCCGCGACGACGCCGATCGGCTGCTTCATGACCAGGATGCGCTTGTCGGGCTGATGGCCGGGGATCAGGTCGCCATAGATGCGGCGCGCCTCTTCGGCAAACCACTCGACGAAGCTTGCACCGTAGACAATCTCGCCGGTCGCCTCAGTGAGCGGCTTGCCCTGCTCCAGCGTCAGGATGCGGCCGAGATCGTCCTTGTTCTCGATCATCAGCTCGAACCACTTGCGCAGCACGCCGGCGCGGTCCTTGGCCGTGCGCGCTGCCCAGGTCTTCTGGGCCACGCGCGCGGCCTCGATCGCAGCCCTGGTTTCCTTGGCGCCGAGCTTCGGCACCCGGCCGATGATTTCGCCCGTCGCCGGGTTGTTCACCTCGATCGCGTTTGCCGCGTCCGCCTCGATCCACTCGCCGCCAACGAGGGCTGCCTGGCGAAACAATGATGGGTCTTTAAACGACATGATCCGTCCTCTCTCAAATCCTACAGAACTTATACAACTTTTTTTTTGGAAACGGCAATGACCTCGAGTCGCCGTTTCTGCAATTTCCTGAGGCGCACAAGGCGCGCGGGCGCTCACGTTTCCATGTATCCAACCCGTTTCTTCGCCATCCGTCCTCATGTAGCGTTCGAAACGAATCAAACCATGGGCCGCCAGTCGGTCCAGCGGCATTCCCAGGTTCACGCGACACCGAGAAGAGGCTTGTCCATGACGGCGACCGACAACAGAAAAGCTGACCATCCGATCGATGCCATGTTCATCGAGCGCTGGTCGCCCCGCGCCTTCACCAATGAGGAAATCGACGAAAAAACCCTGCTTTCCTTCTTCGAAGCGGCGCGTTGGGCGCCGTCTGCCAGCAACCGTCAACCCTGGCGCTTCATCTATGCGCGCCGCGGCACAGATCGCTTCCCGGTGCTGCTCGACACGCTCGACGAGGGAAACCAGCGCTGGGCGAAGAACGCGGCAGCACTTCTGATCGTGATTTCAAGAACGCATAATGCAGCGCAGAACGGCGAGATGCGGCACGCCTATACCCACGCCTTCGACACTGGGGCGGCCTGGTACAGCCTCGCTTTGCAGGCCTCGCTCGCGGGCTGGCACACCCATGGCATGGCCGGTATCGATCGCGACAAGGCGATGCACGCCCTGAATGTTCCCGAACACTACCGGGTCGAAGCCGCCGTTGCGATCGGCCGGCTTGCCGATTCCTCGACGTTGCCGGACGATCTGCGCGCACGCGAAATCCCGAGCCAACGCCAGCCGGTCGGCGAATTCGCCTTCGAGGGCCAGTTCAAGGGCGAATGAAGCGCCAACGAAAAATCCCGGCTCTGAGGCCGGGATTTTCTTTATGTCTCTGCATGGGCCTCGATCAGATGTCGAGGTTTGCGACGCTCAGCGCATTCTCCTGAATGAACTCGCGACGCGGCTCAACCTCGTCTCCCATCAGACGCGAGAACAGGCCATCCGCGTCGGTGGCGTCGGTGACCCGGACCTGCAGCAGCGAGCGGACGTTCGGATCGAGCGTCGTTTCCCAGAGCTGCTCGGCGTTCATCTCACCCAGACCCTTGTAGCGCTGCATCGACAGGCCCTTGCGCCCAGCGGCAAAGATCGCGTCGAGAAGCGCACGCGGGCCGCTGACCTCCTGCGCGCCGTCACGGCGACGCAATACCGGCGGTGCCGAGTAGATCTCTTTCAACTTTGATGCCAGTTGGTCGATATAGCGGGCATCGGACGAACCGATCAGCGCCATGTCGAGTACGGCGAATTCCTTGACGCCGCGAACCATGCGTTCGAACCGCAACCCGCCTTCGCTGGTAACTGTGCCGGTCCAGCCGCGCTCGGTTTCCTCGGCGATCACGTCGAGACGCCGCGCGATCTCGGCGGCGGTCTTTTCGTACTCGTCGCGCTGGCCGTTGAGCTCGACGTTCAGCGCGCCGGCGATGGCCGCCTGCTCGACGATCGCCCGATTATAGCGCGAGTGAAGCCCGTTCATGAGGTTACGCAAGCGCAGGGCATCGGTGATCACCTCGCGCAGGTCCTGCCCGGCACGGACTTCGCCCGATTCAAGCTGCAGCGTCGCTTCCTCGAGACCCATCGAAATCAGGTAGTCTTCGAGCGCCTGCTCGTTCTTCAGATACTGCGCCGACTTGCCGCGCGTCACCTTATAGAGCGGCGGCTGGGCGATGTAGATGTGGCCGCGCTCGATCAGTTCCGGCATCTGTCGGAAGAAGAAGGTGAGCAGCAGGGTGCGGATGTGGGCGCCGTCGACGTCGGCGTCCGTCATGATGATGATCTTGTGATAACGCAGCTTGTCGGCGTTGAACTCGTCCTTGCCGATCGACGTGCCGAGCGCGGTGATCAGCGTACCGATTTCCTGGCTCGACAGCATCTTGTCGAAGCGCGCACGCTCGACGTTGAGGATCTTGCCGCGCAGCGGCAGGATCGCCTGGTTTTCGCGCGACCGGCCCTGCTTGGCCGAACCACCCGCCGAGTCCCCTTCCACCAGGAAGACTTCGGACTTTGCCGGGTCACGCTCGGAGCAGTCCGCCAGCTTGCCCGGCAGCGACGAGATGTCGAGCGCGCCCTTGCGGCGCGTCAGTTCGCGCGCCTTGCGGGCAGCTTCGCGGGCGGCAGCGGCTTCGACCACCTTGCCGACGAGGATCTTGGCTTCGGTCGGATGTTCTTCGAACCAGGTGCTGAGCGCCTCGTTGACGAGGCTTTCGACCACCGGTCGCACTTCCGACGACACCAGCTTGTCCTTGGTCTGCGACGAGAATTTCGGATCGGGAACCTTGACCGAGAGTACGGCCGTCAGGCCTTCGCGGCAGTCCTCGCCCTGGAGCGTGACCTTTTCTCTCTTTGTAATGCCGGACGTATCGGCATAGGACGTGACCTGCCGGGTCAACGCGCCACGGAAGCCCGCCATATGCGTGCCGCCGTCGCGCTGCGGGATGTTGTTGGTGAAGCAGAGCACGTTTTCGTGATAGCTGTCGTTCCACCACATCGCCACTTCGACGGTGATGCCGTCCTTCTCGCCGCGGATCGATACCGGCTTGTGCACCAGCGGCTTCTTCGCGCGGTCGAGATAGGCGACGTAGGCCTCAAGACCGCCCTCGTACATCATCTCGTCCTGGCGGATGTCCGAATGGCGCTTGTCGGTGAGGATGATATGAACGCCTGAATTCAGGAACGCGAGTTCGCGCAAGCGGTGCTCGAGCGTGTTGTAGTCGAACTCGGTCTTGGTGAAGGTCTCGCTGCTCGGCAGGAACGTCACCTCGGTCCCGGTCTCATCGCCGGCGTCGCCGGTAACGGCGAGAGAGCCGTCAGCGACACCGTGGGTGAAGCTCATCTCGTGAATCTTGCCTGCGCGCCGGATCTTCAGCTTGAGCGAAACCGAAAGCGCATTGACCACCGACACGCCGACGCCGTGCAGGCCGCCCGAAACCTTGTAGGAGTTCTGGTCGAACTTACCGCCGGCGTGCAGCTGGGTCATGATGACCTCGGCCGCCGAGACGCCCTCTTCCTTATGGATGTCAGTCGGGATGCCGCGACCGTTGTCGGTTACCGTCACCGAGCCGTCCGGATTGAGCGACACCGTCACGATGTCGGCATGGCCCGCAAGCGCTTCGTCGATCGCGTTGTCCACCACCTCGTACACCATGTGGTGCAGACCGGAGCCGTCGTCGGTGTCGCCGATATACATGCCCGGCCGCTTGCGTACGGCATCCAGGCCCTTCAGCACCTTGATGGAATCGGCACCATATTCGGCGCTGGCGCCGGTTTCGGTCTCAGGATTGTCGGTCATTCAGCTACGGGTCTTTCCAGGTTCTTCGGACATGGTGATTCGTTGCGAATCACGTCTCGGACGCCTCTTGGACTATAGAAAATTTGTCCAGGGTTCCAAATCCCGGACCGCCGCGCGGCGGCCGGAAACAAGCATTCATCCCCTGTCATTATCAGGAAATGTGGCTTTTTCCAAAACATCTTGCAGCTTGCGGATCGTCTCCGGAGACAAAGCGCGAATTTGTTCGCTCAATCGGTTGGCAAAGGCCGTGTGCTCCGGCGTCAGACCCGACGTGTCGAGCACCGTTTTTGGCGAGGAGACGTTGGCAATGCGGAACAGATCCTCCGCCTCGTCCCAGATCACGTTGAAGTAACCGGTGACGCGCTGGAGGAAGTCGAAGCTCGGCGCACCGCGCTTTCCATGCTCGAGCGCCGAGAGATAAGCGGCCGAGACGCCGATCGCCTTTGCCATCTCCTTCTGCGACACGCCCTTGCGGCGCCTGAGGTCGCGCAGAGCCTGGCCGAAGGGCGTCATAGCGCGCTGCCTCTCACCCGCGCCAGGCGGACGTAGAGCGCGCCGTCGCCGCCATGGTTACGGGCGGCCGGCTCATAGGACGAAATCAGCGGCCGGAATTCGGGAAGCGAGAACCAGAGTGGCACCGCCCGCTTCAAGGCGCCGTCGCTGCCGAACGAGGTGCCCTTGCCGGTAATGACGAGCACATGTCGCAGCCCCCGCTCGTGCGCCCGCAGCAGAAACTGCAGAAGAAGTCCGTGCGCTTCGCTCTGGATCATGCCGTGCAGGTCGATCCGGCCCTCAAGCACCAGGTGCCCCTTTGCCAGCTTGCGCTTGACCGGCCGCTCCAGTGGATGATGCACTTTTTCGCCGAGCTTCTTCGTCAGCGCTATGCCCAGCTGCTCGAGAGCTGTTGCCGGCTGTTGCGGCCGCTGCTTGCCCTTCGCCTCTTCCGGAGGTTTTGCCTGTTCGTCCTCGGCCAGAATCTCCATCAGGTCGGCGAGCCGACCGGGCATCGGTCTCGCCGAACGGGCAACCTTTCCCCAGAGAATGCGATCCTCGGCCGAAAGTTTCTTGTCCTTAGCCATGGCCGTAACGGGCCGCGGCCGCCTTGGGAACGAAGACGTAAAAGTCGGCCGCGTTGCGGACCGCTCCGGCCCGCTCACCGGCCTCGAAACCGGATCCGGTAAAGATATCGCCGCGGGCTGGGCCAACGATCGCCGAGCCCGTATCGAGCGCCAGCATCAGACGCTGGAAGGGTTTTCCGTCATCGAGCCGCGTCAGGCTCTCGCTCGCGATAAAAAAAGGAACGCCAAAGGTGTGGATCAGCCGATCAACTGCCAATGAGCGGTTCGGTTCGAGCGAGACCTTGGCGGCGGCAATCGGCCCCAGCCGCTCGTCCTCGACGTCTGCCTCGCGGAAGAAGATGAATGACCGGTTGTGCCAGAGAACCTCATCGACCTCTTCGGGATGCGCTTCCAGCCAGTCGCGAATACTCATCATCGAAACGGTGGCGGCATCGATCTTGCCGCGCTCGATCAGCAATTTGCCAACGGCTGAGAAATAGTGCCCGGTCTTGGCCGAATAAGTGACACGGCGACGCGAACCGTCCGGGAAGCGGAGCCGTGCGGCACCCTGCACATGAACGAAGAAGACCTCGACCTTGGACTTCGCATAGGCGATCTCCAGGCCGCGGCCGGCCAGATGGCCCTGCTCGATCGCTTGCCTGTCCGGATACTCGCTGATCCGGCCACCCTCGGAGAGACCGAAGGCGAAGTAGGGATCCATGCCCTCCGGCCGGTTGCCATCGTGAACATCGACCAGATCGTCCGGTCGGCGGTAGAGCGGATAACGATAGGTCTCGTCCGCTTCGGTGCGGACATCGATCTCGGGCTCGTAAAAGGCCGTGACAAAACCGGAACCCGTTTCGGGCACGATCCGGAAGGGGACGAAATGCGCTTCGAAAAACGCCCGTGCGTTCTCTCCGCTACCAACCTGCTGCCGCGAGGCGGAGAAGGCCGGCAAAAGATCGTCGACTGAAATCCCGAGAGAACCCGTGCGATAGGGTTTGGCCGTCGAGACATGCTGGTGACAGCGACGCATCGCCTCGATCACCGCGGTCGGATCATCATGCTGCCAGCCCGGAAGCTCGGCGAAACGGGCTGGCTCAAATCGATAGGACATCGGTACCGCGTCCGCTCAGTTTTCGGATTCGGTGGCGATCAGCTTCCAGTTCGGATCCCGCGAACGAATGTCGCGCGCGAAGGTCCAGAGATCGTTGACCTCCGCAACCGACTCGGCGTCGCCGTCGATCAAACCGCCCTGCTTGTCATAGGTCGCCGAAATCAGCTGGCTGACGATGCGAACGGTGATGTTCTCTTCGCTGTCCTTCACTTCGGCGTGAATGATATCTGCCTTGTCGATGCCGACGAAGGTGGACTTGACGACTTCGCCCTTTCGCTCGCGATCGGTGATCGCCGCGTCGAAGCCCTCATAGACCTCGCGGGACAGCAGATTCTTCAGCGTCTTTCGGTCGCCGTCCGCGAAAGCCATGACGATCATCTCGTAGGCCATCTTGGCGCCGTTGACGAATTCCTTGGGATCGAAACCCTGATCCGCGTCGCTCAGCGCCCGCAGCTGGGTGTTGAGCGTCGTTCCGGTCTTGGCGAAAGCGTCGATCATTTCGTAGCGGTTTGCTTCTTCGTCCGCATTCTCGCGGCGCGGCAGTTGCACGACCTTGCCCTTGTCGCCGTTTTCCGGCCCCTGGCTCATGTCGCGTGGCGAATACGGATCAAACGGCGGCCGCTCGCTCCCGGTCCGGCGGCCTAAGACGCTGCGCAGTTGCAGGAAAATGACCACCGCGGCGATCAGGAAAAAAAACGTGATGAAGTCAAAAGAGCCCATTTCCACCCGGAACCGCTGTTAGAATTTCTCGTGGCTATTCCATATAGTCCGCAAGGATAGATCATTCAAATGGCGATGTCGCACCCTTAGACGGGGATGTGACACCAGGTTTCATTTTCGGGCAGCATCGATGCGTTCATTTCTTATCCCCTTTGCCATCCTAGGGCTTCCGCTGGCCGAGATCGCCGGTTTTGTCGTCGTCGGCCGGGAGATCGGCCTCCTGATGACGTTGCTGCTGGTTCTTGCCAGTGCATTTGTCGGCGTTATCCTGCTGAGAGTCCAGGGATTTACCGTCATTCGGCGAATGCAGGACGCCACGCGTAAAGGTAGCGACCCGGGCCGGGAGGTGCTTGGCGGCGCATTGCTGTTCGTCGCGGCGATCCTGCTGGTGGTGCCGGGCTTCGTCAGCGACGTGATCGGCCTCCTGCTGTTTCTGCCTTTCGTTCGAAATGCGGTTGCCGGTTTCCTGCGCAAGCGAATGACGATCGTGACCGCGGCATCCGGTGCCGGCTGGACACGGCCGCACGAACCGCGCCCCTCGCCGCGCGTCATCGATCTCGACGAGGGCGAATTCTCGCGAACGGACGACGAGGATCCGCCACAGGTCGGCGATCGCCGCCAGCCCTAGCCAAGAGGCCACGGTGACAGAATGCGCGAACGGCACTCTATCGCCCATATTCCGGAGCATGCTTTCAGCTTTCCGCTTGGAGCAGAAACCCAGCGCCCGCTGGAAAGCGCCGGGCCCGCAGGGTTGTAAGCCCTAGGCCGAAATGCTAGATGGCCTCACCTATTTTTGTCGAGGAACCCTTATGACGACTGATACCGCATCCAACGGCAACGGCAGCGCGCAGCAGAGCCCGACGCTGAACATCCTCGCCCAGTATATCAAGGACCTTTCCTTCGAAAACCCGGGCGCGCCGCGTTCGCTGCAAGCCCGTGACAAGGCGCCGTCGATCAATATCAACGTCAACGTCAATGCCAACCCGCTCGCAGAGAACGATTTCGACGTCGTGCTCTCGCTGAACGCAGAAGCCAAGGACGGCGACCGCGTCCTGTTCAACGTCGAGCTCGCCTATGGCGGCGTCTTCCGCGTTGCCGGTTTCCCGCAGGAGCACATGCTGCCGCTGCTCTTCATCGAGTGCCCGCGCCTGCTGTTCCCGTTCGCCCGTCAGATCGTTGCCGACGCAACCCGCAACGGCGGCTTCCCGCCGCTGATGATCGATCCGATCGATTTCGCGCAGATGTTCGCTCAGCGCATGGCCGAAGAAAAGGTCCGCGCCCAGGTTTCGAACGAAACCGCAAACTGATCGAATTTCAGATTGCTGAAACGAAAAGCCCGGCCAATGTGCCGGGCTTTTTCGTATCTGCCTTAGTCCTGGGGGTCGTATTTTGCCCAGATCGCCTTGGCGCCGATCTTCGCGATCAACGCCGCGTGGGCGGCGAGGTCCGCCTCCGAGAGCCGGTTCGGCAAAGGACGCGGCCGCTGGCCGATAAGGATCGGCGCGTCGTCGAGTTCGATTGCCTGATCGGTCGATCTGCTGGACACAAGGCCGAGTGCTGCCTGACGGCCGCCGATCATCTCGATGTAGACTTCCGCCAGCAGTTCGGAGTCGAGAAGCGCGCCGTGCTTGGCGCGGTGCGAGTTGTCGATACCGTAGCGACGGCAAAGCGCGTCCAGCGAGTTCGGCCCCATCGGGTGTTTGCGGCGGGCAAGCGCCAGCGTGTCGGTCACACGCTCGATGGCGATCGGCGGCATGCCCAGACGCGCAAACTCGGCGTTGATAAAGCCCATGTCGAAGGTGGCGTTGTGAGCGACCCAACGGGCGTCGCCGAAAAACTCGAGGATCTGGTCGACCACATCGGCAAATGGCGGCTTGTCCTTCAGGGACTCGTCGGTGATCCCGTGGATGGCGAGCGCATCCGGGTGAACCTTGCGGTTGCCGGGATTGATATAGATGTGCAGCGTACGGCCGGTCGGAAATTGGTTCTCGAGCTCGACACCGCCGATTTCGATCACCCGGTCCTCGCGATTGTCGAGGCCTGTCGTTTCCGTATCGAAGATGATCTCACGCATCCGCGTCTCCGTTGCTGGCTGCGAGTTGGTCGACGACGGCCTTCACCTGGCCCCGGGTGACGTCGAAACTGTCGCTGGTATCGATGATGTAGTCGGCGCGTTTACGCTTTTCGCTGTCCGGCACCTGACGCGCAAGGATCATCGCAAGTTTTTCCTCGGTCATTCCTGGGCGCTTCAGCGCCCTTTGGCGCTGCAGCTCGGCCGAACAGGTCACGACGACGACGCGATCGACCCGCTTGTCCGCACCCGTTTCAAACAGGAGAGGAATGTCGAGGACGACGAAGGGCGCGCTGGCGGCCTGGTTTTCCGCGAGGAACTCCTGCTCCTTGCCGCGCACCAGCGGATGGACGATCGCCTCAAGCTCGCGCAGCCGTTCCGGCGCCTGCATGAGCTGGCGCGAGAGTTCGGTGCGATCGACTTTTCCATCTTTCGTGCTTCCGGGAAACGCCCCTTCCACCGGCGCCACCGCCTCGCCGCTATAGAGCTGATGCACGACCTCGTCGGCATCGTTCACCGGCACGCCGAAGTCGCGAAACATCTGGGCGGTCGTCGACTTGCCCATGGCAATCGATCCGGTGAGCCCAAGGATAATCATCAGTGCCTGTCCATGTCGTCGATAATCAATTGTCGAAGGTCGGCGTCCACCATCGGCCGACAGCCGAACCAGAGTTCGAAGCCGGGCACCGCCTGGTGCAGAAGCATGCCCAAACCGTCGACGATCGCAAGGCCCTGCACCTCTGCCTGCGCCAGGATCGGCGTCTTCAACGGAACATAGACAATATCCGTGACGACTGCGCTCGAAGCCATAACGCCGAAGTCGATCGCCGGTGCTTCGCTGCCGTCCATGCCGAGCGAGGTGGTATTGATGAACAGGCCTGCGCCGGTCATCACGTCCTTGAGTGCGCCCATCGGATGGGCTTCCACCGCCGGACCGAACCGGTCGGCAAGTTCCTGCGCCCGTTCGACGGTGCGATTGACGACATGGATCGTCTTGATGCCGCGATCACGAACAGCCTGGATGATCGCCCGGCTTGCGCCGCCGGCGCCGAGAATGACTGCCGTCGACGTCCGGTCCCAGCCGGCCGCCCGCTCGTCGAGGTTGGCAACAAAGCCGCGGCCGTCGGTATTGGTGGCATGCACCTTTCCGTCCTGAACCCACAGCGTGTTGGCGGCGCCGAGTTCCTGGCTGAGCTCATCCGGCTGATCCACCAGCCGACAGGCCACTTCCTTGTGGGGGATGGTCACATTGCCACCGCAGAAACCGGATGTCCCGTCCTTGAGGCTGGCAATGAAGGCGGCGAATTCTTCCGGCTTGACCTCGTGCGCTCGATAGCTGCCGGGCAGACCGAGCTGTTTCAGCCAATAGCCGTGGATCAGCGGCGACCGGGAATGCTTGATCGGATAGCCGGTGACGAAGGCGTGGTTAACAAATGTTTCACGTGAATCACGCATCGATCGTTCCCAGTTCACGGAGTTTGGCAAGCAGCGGCAGCATCGGGAGACCGAGGATGGTGAAGTAGTCGCCCTCGATCTTTTCGAAGAGCTGGATGCCCTCGCCTTCCAGCTGGTAGGCGCCGACGCTCGAAAGCGCCTTTTCGCCGACACGCTCTAGATGACGCTCGACGAAATCTGCCGTCAGCGGGCGCACGGTCATGTGGGCGGAAGACACATGGCGCCAGATGACATCTTCGCCACGCAAAAGGACGACGGCACTGTTCAGGCGGTGCGTCTGGCCGGAGAGCGAAAGCAGATGTGCGGCAGCTTCCGCCATGGTCTTCGGCTTGTGGTAGACCCGCGACCCCAATGACATTGTCTGATCGGATCCGATCACCAGCGCGTCTGCGAAATACCTGGCGACATCGCGTGCCTTTGCTTCCGCCAGTTCGAGCGCAACGGTTTCGGGCGCAGCGCCTTTATCCTCGAGCGGCTTTTCCAGCGCCCGCTCATCGATCTCGGCTGCCTTCGCTTCAAAGACCAGGCCGGCATTCTCCAGGAGCGCCCGGCGAAACGGGCTGGCCGAAGCCAGGACGAGCGAAGATGTCATCATTCAAGTTCCCGAATTGTTCGAATCCGCTCTAACGCAGACGTGGACGCAGGGCAACGATTGCCGCTGCCGTTTCCTCTATCGAACGGCGGGTGACATCGATGACCGGCCAATTGTTGCGCGCACAGAGCGACCGGGCATATTTCAGTTCCTCGGTGATCGAGGCCTTGTCGGTGTACTCATCGCCGTGAAAGCCTTGCGTCGTTCCGAGCACCCGGTGCTGGCGCACTTGCGAGATACGGTCGGCCGTCGCGATCAACCCGACGACGAGCGGCTTCGTCGCTTCCATCAATCTTTCAGGCAACGGTACGCCGGGGACGATCGGGATGTTCGCTGTCTTGATGCCACGGTTGGCGAGATAGATGCTGGTCGGCGTCTTCGACGTCCGGCTGATGCCGATGAGGACGACATCCGCGTCGTCGAAATCCGCCGGCAGCTGACCGTCGTCATGGTCCATGGTGAAATTGAGCGCATCGATGCGCGCGAAATATTCCGCATCCATCACATGCTGAGCACCGGATCTCCGCCGCGACGGGGATCCCAGATAGGACTGAAAGAGGTCGATGATGGGATCCAGCACGGAGACGCAAGGGACGCCCATCTCGCGGCAACGGCGATCGATGATGTCGGCGAGTTCGCGGTCGACGATCGTATAGAGAACGATGCCCGGTGCGCCGTCGATCGCGTCGAGAACCTGCAGCAGCTGTTTGCGGTTCCGGATCAGCGGATAGACGTGCTCGAGCGCATGCGAGCTTTGAAATTGGGCCGCGGCGGCGCGCCCGGCAGCAATCAGAGTCTCGCCCGTTGAGTCCGAAATCAGGTGAAGGTGGAAGTAGTTTTTCTTGTTCTCCACGCAATTCTCCTGGTGCTGTTGATAAGCCGGGATGAAACACAGCTAACGACGGGGCCTGGATCCAGGCAAGTGGAAAACAGCCGAGTTATTCACAATTGGGGCTGCGGCGGACATTGTTTCGCGGCGGATGTGGACAAGACTCACGGCGCGGACAAAGTGTCACGCATATCAACTGCTTTTCCACAGGCGCGTCAAAAATCGAACGCGACTTAAAGAACTGATTTAAAATGCCTTTCTGAGATTGACCACGTTGTTTTTCCAGAGATCGAACTCATTCTCCCTTCGCTGGGCGTCGTGATCGCCGGTCGTGGACAAGTCAGTGCGTTGTTTTAATCCTTGATACCCACCGACTCTAAGAAATAGAAACCTTCTAAATATCTTTGATTTTAAATTGGGAGAGACGATCCGTGACCGAAACACGCAGAAAGGTTCTGGAGGTTTTGGCGGGGAAGACGGTGTCACCTCCTCCGATCTGGCTCATGCGCCAGGCGGGACGCTACCTGCCCGAGTACAGGGCAACGCGCGCCGTAGCCGGAAGCTTCCTCGATCTTTGCTACACGCCCGATCTCGCAGTCGAGGTCACGTTGCAGCCGATCCGTCGCTACGCTTTCGATGCCGCCATTCTCTTCTCCGACATCCTGGTCATTCCCGATGCGCTGAAACGCAACGTGCGCTTCGAGGAAGGCCATGGGCCACGGATGGATCCGATCAATGATGATGGTATCCGTCTCCTGAAGCCTGAGGGCATCGCTGAACACCTCCAGCCGGTCTTTGAGACGGTTTCGCGGTTGCGCGCAGAGCTTCCCTCGGAAACGACGCTGCTCGGCTTCTGTGGCGCTCCCTGGACGGTGGCGACCTATATGATCGCCGGACAGGGGACCCCGGACCAGGCCCCTGCCCGTCTCTTCGCGTATCGCAATCCCGAAGCCTTTGATCATCTGCTCGCCTTTCTGGCGGATGTATCGGCTGAATATCTCGTGCGACAGATCGATGCCGGCGCCGATGCGGTGCAGATCTTCGATTCCTGGGCAGGTGTTCTCGGTGAGGAGGAATTCGCCCGCTACGCCGTCAAGCCGGTGCAGCGGATCATCGCCTCCGTTCGGGCGCAGCGGCCGCAGGCAAGGATCATCGCCTTTGCGAAGGGCGCGGGGCAGCTGTTGAACGGATATCGGCAGGCGACCGGTGCTGACGCGATCGGTCTCGACTGGACCGTTCCGCTTTCCTTTGCGAAGGATCTGCAGAAGGAAGGGCCGATACAGGGCAATCTCGATCCGATGCGGGTCGTTGCCGGCGGCGTGGCGCTTGAGGAAGGCATTGACCGCATTCTCGACGCACTCGGTCACGGTCCGCTGATCTTCAATCTCGGCCATGGCATAACGCCGCAGGCCGATCCCGATCATGTCTCGGCGCTGGTTGCCCGGGTTCGTGGAGCGCGGTGATGGCGGAGAAGCAGACCGACCGGGCGCCGGGCAACAGGGCGCGGCTCAGGGCAGCGATCGCGCTTGGTGCGTTCGTGGCGCTTCTCGTCGGTCTGTTCGTCTGGCGCCCGGATGATCTCTATCTCTGGATCAAGGCGCTGCATGTTATCGCCGTGATGTCCTGGATGGCGGCGTTGCTCTACATGCCCAGGCTGTTCATCTACCACACGGATGCGGAGCCCGGCTCCGCCCAGTCGGAAACCTTCAAGATGATGGAGTTGCGGCTCCTGAAAGTCATCATGAACCCGGCCATGATGATTTCCTGGGTGCTCGGGCTTTATCTGGCCTGGAGCGTTTATGGCTTCCAGGGTGGCTGGCTGCATGCCAAGCTTCTGTTCGTGGTCCTGCTGACCGGTGTCCACATGCGTTTCAGCCGTGCTGTGCGCGCCTTTCAGCGCGACGAGAACAGGCACGATGCGCGCTATTGGCGGTTGATGAACGAGGCGCCTACCCTCTTGATGATCCTCATCGTCATCATGGTCGTCGTGAAGCCATTCTGAATTTAATCGATTTGCGGCCTGTCATAGGCGTTTCTAATTTGCGACAGCCCCTTGCAGGGTTTCACGTGAATCGCTATTTTCTGCCATCTCCTCTTCATGGCTTGTGACAAAGACAAGAGCCTGCCCCTTCCTGCTGCAGCTCCCTAACGAATACTCGCCATCTCCCCACTACCCATACCAAACATGGATCCTTCATGGCTGAAATGAAGCTACAAGAACTCAAGAACAAGACGCCGACCGATCTGCTCGCTTTCGCCGAGGAGCTCGAGGTGGAGAACGCCAGCACGATGCGCAAGCAGGAGCTGATGTTCGCAATCCTCAAGATGCTCGCGGCCCAGGATATCGAGATCATCGGTGAAGGCGTCGTTGAAGTGCTCCAGGACGGCTTCGGCTTTCTGCGCTCGGCGAATGCAAACTACCTCCCCGGTCCGGACGATATCTACATCTCGCCCTCCCAGATCCGCCGCTTCTCGCTGAAGACCGGCGACACGGTCGAGGGTCCGATCCGCGGACCGAAGGAAGGCGAGCGCTACTTCGCCCTCCTCAAGGTCAACACCATCAACTTCGATGACCCGGAAAAGATCCGTCACAAGGTTCACTTCGACAACCTGACGCCGCTTTACCCGAACGAGCGCTTCAAGATGGAACTCGACGTTCCGACCTCGAAGGATCTGTCGGCCCGGGTCATCGACCTGGTTGCGCCGCTCGGCAAAGGCCAGCGCGGCCTCATCGTCGCTCCGCCGCGCACCGGTAAGACTGTTCTCCTGCAGAACATCGCCCATTCGATCACCGCGAACCATCCGGAATGCTACCTGATCGTTCTCCTGATCGACGAACGTCCCGAAGAAGTGACGGACATGCAGCGCTCGGTGAAGGGCGAAGTCGTGTCCTCGACCTTCGACGAGCCGGCGACCCGCCACGTACAGGTCGCCGAGATGGTGATCGAAAAGGCCAAGCGCCTCGTGGAACACGGTCGTGACGTCGTTATCCTGCTTGACTCGATCACCCGCCTCGGCCGCGCCTACAACACCGTTGTTCCGTCATCGGGCAAGGTCTTGACCGGTGGTGTCGACGCCAATGCTCTGCAGCGCCCGAAGCGCTTCTTCGGTGCCGCCCGTAACATCGAAGAAGGCGGCTCGTTGACGATCATCGCGACGGCGCTGATCGACACCGGCAGCCGCATGGACGAAGTCATCTTCGAAGAGTTCAAGGGCACCGGTAACTCGGAAATCGTGCTCGACCGCAAGGTGGCCGACAAGCGTATCTTCCCGGCGATGGACATTCTCAAGTCCGGTACGCGTAAGGAAGACCTGCTCGTTCCGCGCCAGGACCTCCAGAAGATCTTTGTGCTGCGCCGTATTCTGGCGCCGATGGGGACGACCGACGCGATCGAGTTCCTCATCGACAAGCTCAAGCAGACGAAGAACAACGGCGATTTCTTCGACTCGATGAACACCTAAGACGCGTTCATCATCCGACTTCGGGACCGGTCGACCACGCGTCGGCCGGTTTTCTTGTTTCAAAACCTTAGCCGGATTCTCCGGTCACTCGATTCGGTTTCGCAACAATCTCCGACTAGGCCCGCAATCAGACAGACACCGTTTCTGCTGATTCACGTGAAACACGTGCGCACCGTGAAATACGAGGATGCGGCGAGGCCTTGAAATTTCGGCATTCTTTCGGCATAAGCACGCCGACCCATTGAGATAGCGTTTGCCCCGCGTGAGCGCGCTCCGCGAAGCGGAACGATCCGGTCCGGAACTTCGACGATCCCCATTGCATCGACCATCGACGCGCCCTGCGTGTCCGCGGTCTTTTCAGGTGAGCCCATGACAGCGACGCACACGATTTATGCGCTTTCCAGCGGATCTCTTCCCGCCGGCGTCGCAGTCGTGCGTATCAGCGGCGGGCGCACCGAAGCGGTGTTGCAGGCGTTGTGTGGTGGTGTGCCAACACCTCGGTCGGCGACATTGAGATCGATTCGGTCCCGTAACGGCGATGTCATCGACAGCGGCCTTGTTCTCTATTTTCGCGGACCTGCCTCCTTTACAGGAGAAGACTGCGCCGAGCTTCAGATCCATGGTGGTCGGGCGGCAGTAAACGCCTTGCTAGAGGAACTCTCGAAGCTCGAGGGTTTGCGCCATGCGGAAGCCGGTGAGTTCTCGCGCCGCGCCTTCCAGAACGGCAAGCTTGACCTGGTCGAGGTGGAGGGTCTCGCCGACCTGATTGCTGCGGAAACCGAGATGCAGCGCCGGCTCGCGATCGAACACTCCGGCGGTGGACAATCAAAGATCTATGCCGGCTGGGCGAAGCGCTTGACCCATGCGCGAGCGATGATCGAGGCCGAGCTCGATTTTGCCGATGAAGACGATGTGCCGGGCTCGGTCAGCGAGCGCATCTGGCAGGATATGTCCATGCTATCGCAAGAGATAGCAGCACATATTGCCGATGCGCCGATCGCGGAGATCATCCGCGACGGCCTGAAGATCGTCATCGCCGGTGCGCCGAACGCCGGCAAGTCGAGTTTGCTCAATGCACTGGCCCAGCGTGACATTGCAATCGTCACCGAGATTGCCGGTACGACCCGCGACGTTCTCTCCGTGGATCTTTCCTTAGCCGGATTCTCGGTAAAGCTCTACGATACTGCGGGGCTGCGGGAAACCAACGAGAAGGTAGAGCAAGAAGGTATTCGTCGCGCACGAGAAATTATCGAGCGAGCGGATCTGATCTTGCTGTTGGCCGATGCGCCGGACGGTTTTGATGTCATGTCCGACTTCCCATGCGACACGACGCCCGTGCTGCGCGTCGGAACCAAACTTGATCGCGACAGTGATGGCTGGCGCGAGGGGGCCGCGGATGTGTTGGTCTCGACGAAAAGCGGCGAAGGCATGGAGGGTCTGCTGGACGCGATCGCGGCGCATCTGCCGGATCTCAGTGGGCGGACCTCGCTGTCGCTGCCTTCGCGGCGGCGCCATGTCGATAGTCTCCGGCAGGCGCAGCGGTCGATCGACGACAGCTTGGCAAGGCAGGACTTGGGGCTGGATATACGCGCGGAACTGTTGCGCCTTGCTGGCGACGCAATTGGACGGATAACCGGCCGCGTGGATGTTGAGAACCTTCTCGATGTGATATTTTCTGAATTCTGTATCGGGAAATAACCAGTAGGCCAGAGCAATACAACGTGTGCGAGTCCTTCGTTGTGTTTCACGTGAAACGATTCGTGCCGGGTCAACCCTGGAGAAGAGGCAATGATGCAATTTGACGTAATCATCATTGGCGGTGGCCATGCCGGCTGCGAAGCCGCGGCTGCGGCTGCGCGTCTGGGCGCCAACACAGCATTGATCACGCACAAGGCATCCACGATCGGCGTTATGTCCTGCAACCCGGCGATCGGCGGCTTGGGAAAAGGACATCTGGTCCGCGAGATCGACGCGATGGACGGCTTGATGGGACGCGTCGCTGATGCCGGCGGTATTCAGTTTCGTTTGCTCAACCGTCGCAAGGGTCCAGCGGTGCGCGGACCGCGTACGCAAGCCGATCGCCGCCTCTATCGCGAAGCCATGCAGCGGGAGATCGCTGCCATCGAGAATCTAACCGTTATCGAGGGCGATGCCTTCGACCTTCTGGAAGAGCAAGGCTGCATCCACGGTGTCGTCATGAAGGACGGCCGCCGCTTTCAAGCGAACTCCGTTGTTCTGACGACGGGCACGTTCTTGAAGGGCCTCATCCATGTTGGCGATCAGAAGATACCGGCCGGTCGCGTCGGTGAGGAACCGTCCGTCGGGCTCTCGGGAACCTTGCTGCGTTTTGGGTTGCGCCTCGGCCGCCTGAAGACCGGAACGCCCGCCCGCCTGGATGGACGCACCATCGACTGGGCGCGTGTTGGCCGGCAAGGTCCAGACCAAGATCCTGTGCCCTTTTCGTTCATGACCGACGGGATCGTGAATCGCCAGATCGATTGCGGTGTGACGCGGACGACGGAAGAGACGCACAAGATTATTACCGACAATATCGGCAAGTCGGCGATGTACTCGGGACAGATCGAGGGTATCGGACCGCGCTATTGTCCGTCCATCGAGGACAAGATCGTACGATTCGGCGAGCGTGATGGTCACCAGATCTTCCTGGAGCCGGAGGGTCTCGACGACGATACGATCTACCCGAACGGCATTTCGACGTCGCTGCCGGCTGACATCCAGGAAGCCTTTATCAAGACGATCCCAGGATTGGAGAATGTCGCAATACTGCAGCCTGGTTATGCCATCGAGTACGATCACGTCGATCCGCGTGAACTGAACGCGACCCTTGCTGTCCGCAAGATGCCAGGGCTTTTCCTCGCCGGTCAAATCAACGGTACGACCGGCTATGAGGAAGCCGGGGCGCAAGGTCTTGTTGCCGGCTTGAACGCCGCCTTGGCCGCGACCAACCGTCCCGAAATCGTGTTCAGCCGAACGCAGTCCTATATTGGTGTCATGATCGACGACCTGACGTCGCGCGGGATCACCGAGCCCTATCGCATGTTCACCTCCCGCGCGGAGTATCGATTGTCGCTGCGGGCCGACAATGCCGATGCGCGCCTGACACCGCTTGCGATGGAGGTCGGCTGCATCTCGGCTGCGCGGCGCGAACGCTTTGTCGATTGGCGCGCGCGTTTCGACGAAGGGCGTGCCCTGTTGAAAGGCCTCTCGGTAACCCCGGCTGAAGGTAACCGTCATGGCCTTAAGCTCAACCAGGATGGCCAACGGCGCACTGCTTTCGAGATCCTGTCCTATCCCGATCAGTCGATTGCCGGCTTGCAGCCGATCTGGCCCGAGCTGTCGTCGATTGGTCCGCGCGTCGTTGAGGCGCTTGAAATCGATGCGGTCTATGCGGTCTATATGGATCGGCAGGCGGCGGATATCGCCGGCATTCAGCGCGAGGAAAATCTCGCCATACCCGATGGCTTCGACTTCGATATGCTCTCAGGCCTCTCCAACGAGCTGAAGCAGAAGCTGAAGCAGCAGGCGCCCCGCAATCTGGCTCACGTGATGAAGGTCGATGGTATGACGCCGGCAGCAGCATCGCTGATCCTGGCGTGGGTGAAGCGACAGAACCGAACGGTAGAACGTGAAGAAAAGGCCGGCGTACAATGAAGGCGAGTCCAATCGATGTGTTGAACGGACTGCGTGTTTCACGTGAAACGAATGAACGGCTGGAGCATTTTGCCAAGCTCTTTCAGAAGTGGGCGAAGTCGATCAATCTCGTTGCGCCGTCCACGATCGAGGATCTTTGGCGTCGCCACATTGTCGATAGCTTGCAGCTCGCGCAGTTGTCGCCCGGTCCGAAGACCTGGGTCGATCTCGGCAGCGGTGGCGGCTTTCCAGGTGTCATCACGGCGATCTATCTCGCCGAACTTGGCGACGGTTGGGTCCATCTCGTTGAAAGCAACAACAAGAAGGCTGCCTTTCTGCGTGTAGCTCTGGCCGAAACGGGTGCGCGCGGCTCGGTTCACCCGGTTCGAATCGAAGAAGCAGGCGCATTGATTCCCCGAGCGGACGCGGTTTCGGCGCGCGCGCTCGCGGATTTGACCTTGCTGCTCGACTATTCTGCGCCATGGATGACGGCGAAGGAGCAGAAAGCGGTCGCCTACTTCCACAAAGGGCGGGATTACCAGCGCGAAATCGACAAAGCCGTTGGCCGCTATCAGTTTGATCTGGTAAAACATCCAAGCGTGGTCGAGCCGGATTCTGTCGTGCTCGAGATCGCAAATCTGGCGCGCAGGGCCCAGTGATCGCGAGCGGAAACATGTTTGGTGGCAAAAACCGGATCATCACAATCGCAAATCAGAAAGGCGGCGTCGGCAAAACCACGACCGCCATCAATTTGGCGACCGCATTGGCTGCTATTGGCGAACACGTTCTGATCGTTGATCTGGACCCGCAAGGCAACGCCAGCACCGGGCTCGGCATTCAACGCCGCGATCGGAACCTGTCATCCTATGAGCTGATGATGGGATCGCACGGGATCGGCGAGATAGCTCAGCAGACAGCCGTTCCGAATCTCTCGATCATTCCATCGACCATGGACCTTCTCGGCGTCGAGATGGAAATTTCGCAGGAACCGGATCGTGTCTTCCGTTTACGCAAGGCCTTGGTTAGCCCCGCCGCGATGGAATATTCCTACGTGCTCGTCGATTGCCCACCATCGTTCAACTTGCTAACGATGAACGCGATGGCGGCCGCCCATTCGGTGCTTGTCCCTCTGCAGTGCGAGTTCTTCGCGCTCGAGGGTCTGAGCCAGCTGCTGGAGACTGTGGATCAGATTCGCCGAACCGTGAATCCGAGCCTGGATATCCAGGGCATCGTCCTGACCATGTTCGATTCGCGCAACAACCTGGCACAGCAGGTTGTTAGCGATGTGCGGACGCATCTCGGCGACAAGGTCTACCACACCCTGATCCCGCGCAATGTTCGCGTCTCGGAAGCGCCTTCCTATGGCAAGCCGGCCATTCTTTATGATCTGAAGTGCGCTGGCAGTCAGGCCTATCTGCAACTGGCCTCCGAAGTCATTCAACGCGAGCGCCAGCGCAAAGCGGCATAATCATTTCGGTAGCGTAATTTAACTCGGGTGACGATATGAACGACGATAGCTCGAAGAGGCGGCTTGGTCGCGGACTGGCCGCGTTGATCGGCGAGATGGATCAGCCGTTGCAAACAGGGGCAGCTGCCCCTGCCCCGGTCAATCCGGATCGGCGCGTGCCGATCGAGTTCGTATCGCGCAACCCGCGCAACCCGCGTCGTCAGTTCGACGAAGCCGAACTCCAGGATCTCGCCAATTCGATCCGTCAGCATGGTATTGTCCAGCCTGTTGTTGCTCGCACCATCGGCGTCGATCGCTACGAGATCATCGCCGGCGAGCGCCGCTGGCGTGCCGCACAACTGGCCGGGTTCACCGAAATCCCGGTTATCATTCGCGACGTCGACGATCGCACGGCGCTTGAAATCGCTATCGTCGAAAACGTCCAGCGTTCGGATCTCAATCCGCTCGACGAAGCGCTTGGCTACGAGCAGTTGATCGCCGAGCACGGCTATACGCAGAACGATCTCGGCGAGATCATCGGCAAGAGCCGAAGTCATGTCGCCAATAGCCTGCGTCTTTTGAAACTGCCGGAACCTGTTCGGGACATGTTGTCGGAAGGCGCGCTTTCGGCTGGACATGCGCGCGCACTCATTCCGACCTCGGATCCGGCTACCCTCGCCCGGACGATCATTGCCAAGGGGCTCTCGGTGCGTGACGCCGAGCGCATCGCTCAGAACGATATTCGCGCGCAGAACGATCCGAATTACGGCAAGACCGTCCGTCGCGACGAGAAGGATGCCGATACGCTGGCGCTCGAGCGCACGTTGTCGGATAGCCTCGGGCTTGAGGTTACCGTGAACCACAAGGCGTCCGGTGGTCATTTGCGCATCGCCTACAAGACGCTGGATCAACTGGAAGAAATCTGCCGGCTGCTCGAGCGGCGATAAGCCACTCGTGCGTATTTTTGCTTTGGCGTATTGATGGCGCGTCGCTCCAACGAGCGGCGCGCCTAATTATTTGATATGATGAGATCTTTTGGCGTCCAGTTGAATTTCGGACGGCGAGGTCCACCCATCTCCCTCATGCAGCCTGAAGACCTGTTGGCGAAATTCGAACACTAGGCTGCGGCAACGGGACTGGATCGACAGAGGCAGGTCAGCGTCGCGCCGATTGCACCGCGATCGCCATCAGGTTCTGCAGCACCAGGCTTTCCTCCAGGCTTGCACGGCTGCGGCTCTGAAAGATAGTCGTCTGCAGGCGATTGAGCTCGCGGCGGATGGCCGGGCTCGACCAATGCTTCAAGGCTGCCTCGACGATCGGCTTGCGGCGAAAGTGCAGCCCACGCCCCAGCGTGGCGATCACTTGCCCCGCCTGCTGGCGGCTTGCATCCATCTCGGCGCGCATCACATCGAGCTGCTGAAACTGGCGCAGGCACGCCTGCAGCACCAGAAAGGCCGGCGTCTTGGATGTAGTGATCTTCTGCATCGCATGCAGCAATCCATCGAGGTCGCCCTTCAGCACGGCATCGACGGCATCGTCGACGGAGATGGCGCTGGCATCCCCAACGATATCGAGCACGTCTTCTTCGTCCACCGTGGACTTGCCACGGCAGTAGAGCGCAAGCTTGCGCAGCTCGTTTCGTGAGGCCAGGCGGTCGCCACCGAGCGCCTCCAGCAATCGTTGCCGTGCTGCGGTGCTGATGCCCAGCTTCTCGTCGCCGAGTTCCTTGTCGATCAGCGCTTGCAGGCTGCGCGCGTCGTCACTGTAGCAGGCGATACAGGCGACCGAACGCGCGCTCTCGCCGATCTTTCGAAGTGCGGACCCCTTCTTGAGGTCGCCGGCTTCGACGATCACATAGCTTCCGGTCGGTGGCTCGGACGAAAGGATCTGCAACGCATCGACCAGCGGCTTTTCATTGGCTGCGCCACGGACCCAGACGAGCTTTTCTCCACCGAAGAGGCCGATCGAGTTTACTTCATCGAGCAGCCGCCCGGGCGATTGCGTCAGTTCACTGACATCGAGCTTCAACAGGGAAAACGGATCGTCGAGCGGCACGCCGCAACGGGCGGCGATTGCAGTGGCACGCTCGGAGACGAGCCCGCGGTCGGGCCCGTAGAGGATGAAAAGCCGGTAGATTCCGGCTGACTTCTGGAGAAAGGAGTCGAACTCGTGCGACTTGACCTCGCTCATGCCGACACCCGTTAGCGGCTGAGAGCCGCGGCGATGTCGGCCCGGATCAGCTCGGCGAGTTCCTTGGCTGCGCGGTTTTCGCCGTCACGAACGGCGCGCACCTTGGCAAATTCCTGGACCGGGAAGTCAACGAGAGCAACGGCCGTGCGGTTGCCGGACTTGATGGTCTCGCCCGTACCGATCTTCGTCAGATTGTAGTCCGCCTTGACGACGATACGGCCGGCGCCGGCGCGGTCCTTGGCCTGATCGTAGAGCACGCCCATAGACCGGTGGGTGACGGTGAGCGCTAGGTGATACTGCGGATTCACGGGCTCGCCCTGACCACCTGCGGCCAGGAAGATCAGCGCGTTACGCACTTCCTGCTCGACACGGTCGGTGGCTTCGGAAATCTCGATCGCCGCCAGTGCCGTCGAGGTGCCGACCGGGTCGGAATAGAGCGGCCGGACCTGGCAGCCGGCGAGCGCGGTCAACATGAGCGCGCCAGCCAGAACCGGAATCGACCGGATACGGAAACCAGCTCTATCAGACAACGACATTGACGATCCTCTGGGGCACGACGATGATTTTCTTGGGGCTGCTGCCGTTGAGCGCGGACTTGACGGCATCGAGCGCCAGGACGGCGCTTTCGATCGCACTCTGATCCGCATCGCGAGCGATTGTCAAATCGGCGCGCTTCTTGCCATTGATCTGCACCGGCATGGTGATTTCGTTCTCGACGACCAAAGCGGGGTTGAAAGCCGGCCAGCCGCGTTCCGCAATCAGGCCCTCGCCCCCGACCTCGCGCCAGCATTCCTCGGCGAGGTGCGGCATCATCGGTGCGATGAGGTTGATCAGGATCGTCGTCGCATCCTTCACAGCCCCCGCCAGGGCCGCGTCGGCCTTGCCGGCTGCTACCTGGGTCAGCGGTGCGGCAAGCGTGTTCACGAGCTCGTAGATGCGCGCCACGGCCTTGTTGAAGGCGAGCTTGTCGTAGTCGGCCTCGACCGCGCGCAGCGTCTTGTGCGCGGCTTGCGAAACAGCGAGAGCCTCGCCTTCGAGCGCCGGGGCGGCCTCGATTGCCCGCAGCTTCTCGGCCGCTTCGCTGATCAGACGCCACACGCGCTGCACGAAGCGATGCGATCCTTCGACACCGGCTTCCGACCAGATCACGTCACGATCCGGCGGCGAATCGGAGAGAACGAAGAAGCGGGCGGTATCAGCGCCATAGGAAGCGATGATGTCGTCGGGATCGACGACGTTCTTCTTCGACTTCGACATCTTCTCGATCGAGCCGATGGTGATTTCCTCACCGGTTTCGATCAGCGTCGCGCTACGGCGTCCATCGATCTCCTCGATGCGGATCTCGGCCGGCGTCACCCATTCGCGCTGGGCGCCTTCGCCGCGGCTATAGGTTTCATGCACGACCATGCCCTGCGTGAACAGGCCTTTGAACGGCTCGTCGACGGCAACATGGCCGGTGGCCTTCATCGCGCGGGTGAAGAAGCGCGAATAGAGCAGATGCAGGATGGCGTGCTCGATACCGCCGATGTACTGATCGACCGGCAGCCAGTGGTTGGCGACCTTGGGGTCGGTCGGATTGTCTTCCCAGGGTGCGGTGAAGCGCGTGAAATACCAGGACGAATCGACGAAGGTGTCCATCGTGTCGGTCTCGCGACGGGCGTCCTTGCCGCAGTGCGGGCAGGCGACGTGGCGCCACGTGGCGTGACGGTCGAGCGGATTGCCCGGCTTGTCGAAGGTAACGTCCGGCGGCAGCACGACCGGCAGGTCGGCTTTCGGAACTGGTACCACGCCGCAGTCCTCGCAATGGATGACCGGGATCGGGCAGCCCCAGTAGCGCTGGCGCGAGATGCCCCAGTCGCGCAGGCGGAAATTGACCTTGCGCTCGGCACGCGGCGCACCGTCGAGCATTTCCTTCTCGAGCTTCGAAGCAACGGTCTCGAAAGCGTCTTCCGTCGACAGGCCGTCGAGGAAGCGCGAGTTGATCATCACGCCGTCGCCGATATAGGCCTCGTCACCAATGGCGAAGGTCGCGGCATCGCCGTCCCTCGGCATGACGACGGGAACGACCGGCAGGTCATATTTGCGCGCGAAGTCGAGGTCGCGCTGGTCGCCGGAGGGGCAGCCGAAGATGGCGCCCGTGCCATAGTCCATCAGCACGAAATTGGCGACATAAACTGGCAGCTCCCAGCTCGGATCGAGCGGATGCTTGGCACGGATACCGGTGTCGATACCCTTCTTCTCTGCCGTTTCCAGCGCGGCAAGGGAGGTACCGGCGCGGCGGCATTCCTCGCAGAATGCATCGACCTCAGGGTTGCTGGCCGCCACCTGCCTTGCCAGCGGGTGATCGGCGGCGATCGCCAGGAAGGAGGCGCCGAAGAGCGTGTCCGGACGGGTGGTGTAGACGGTGAGCTCGGTTGCGTCGCCGGCGGTGCCTTCGACGATTTCCCAACGCAGCGACAGGCCCTCGGAGCGGCCGATCCAGTTCTTCTGCATCAGGCGCACCTTCTCGGGCCACTGATCCAGCGTATCGAGCGCGTCGAGCAGTTCCTGGCTGAAGTCGGTGATGCGGAAGAACCATTGCGTCAGTTCGCGCTGTTCGACCAGCGCGCCGGAGCGCCAGCCACGGCCGTCGATCACCTGCTCGTTGGCGAGCACGGTGTTGTCGACCGGGTCCCAGTTGACCTTGGACTGCTTGCGGTAGACGAGGCCCTTTTCCAGGAAGTCCAGGAACAGGTACTGCTGGCGCTGGTAATAGGCGGGGTCGCAGGTGGCGAACTCGCGGTTCCAGTCGAGCGACAGGCCCATAACCTTCAGCTGCGCCTTCATCGAGGCGATGTTCTGGTAGGTCCAGCTGGCCGGGTGCACGCCACGCTCCATTGCGGCGTTTTCGGCCGGCATCCCGAAGGCGTCCCAACCCATCGGATGCAGCACGTTGAAGCCGCGGGCGCGTTTGTAGCGCGCTACCACGTCACCCATGGTGTAGTTGCGCACGTGGCCCATGTGGATGCGGCCCGAGGGATAGGGGAACATCTCGAGCACATAGTACTTTTCGCGCGGATCGTCGTTCTCGGTCTGGAAGACCTCGTTCTTATCCCATTCCTGCTGCCAACGGGGCTCGGCATCACGCGGATTGTATCGTTCGCTAGACATGTCTTTTCGATGTTCCGGAAGTTCTGCGGCGCATAGTGGCGCCTCATGATAATTGGGGTGACCTTCACCACGAAACCGCCTGACGGTCAAGTTTTTGAAGGGTTTGCCGCGACACTTTGGCGGATTTGAGCCTGTCCATGGCGGAGCGGCCTTGGCAATCGGCTCAACTTTGCCTAAGCCGCTCGGTCAGTGGTTTGGAAATCCCGTGTCGGAGAGCAGGTCCATGGAAGTTCAAGAACGGTTGCAGGATGTCGTGAGCCGGATTCAGGCAGCGGAGAAGTCTGCCGGTCGCGCCAAGGGTGCCGTCACGCTGGTCGCTGTTTCCAAGACCTTCGACGCCGACGCCATCCGCCCGGTGATTGCCGCCGGGCAGCGGGTCTTCGGCGAGAACCGCGTGCAGGAAGCGCAGGGCAAGTGGCCGGAGCTGAAGGCCGAGACATCCGGTCTCGAACTGCACCTGATCGGCCCGCTGCAGTCGAACAAGGCGGCGGAAGCCGTCGCGCTGTTCGATGTCATCGAGACGGTCGATCGCGAGAAGATCGCCCGCGCGCTTGCGGCCGAAATGCAGAGGCAGGGCCGGGCGCTTAGGCTCTACGTCCAGGTCAACACCGGGCTGGAGCCGCAGAAGGCCGGCATCGCGCCGGAGGAGACCGTTGCCTTCGTGGATCTCTGCCGCAACGAGCTGGGTCTTTCGATCGAGGGACTGATGTGCATTCCGCCGGTGGAAGAAAATCCCGGCCCGCATTTTGCCCTGCTCGCGAAGCTGGCTGCTGCCTGCAAGCTCGAGAAGCTGTCGATGGGCATGTCAGGCGACTTCGAGACGGCCGTCCAGTTCGGCGCCACCGGCGTTCGCGTCGGTTCGGCCATTTTCGGCGCGCGCTGAGGTCCGTTCGTCACATACCGCTTTCGTCGGGGTTCCCCTCGTCTCTCATTAGCCTATCCTTGTGCACGAGGAGGCCGGACATGTCCGGCAATATGCGCAGGGAGGAACGGACATGGCGAGTCGCTATGCCGACGTGTACGCGGGCTGGAAATCGGACCCGCAGAGTTTCTGGTCAAATGCCGCCAATGCGATCGACTGGTTTGAAAGACCGGCACGTGCATTTGATGCGGACGCTGGCATCTATGGGCACTGGTTCGCCGAAGGCATCACCAATACCTGCTACAATTGCCTGGATCGCCATGTGGCCGCGGGCCGTGGCGAGCAAATCGCCTTCATCTATGACAGTCCCGTCACCGGGCGGGTCGAGCGCATCTCCTATGCGTCTCTGCTCGGCGATGTAGCAGCGCTTGCCGCCGTCTACCGGAAACTCGGCGTTGGCAAGGGCGACCGGATCATTATCTATATGCCGATGATCCCGCAGGCGGCGGTTGCTATGCTGGCGGCTGCGCGCATCGGCGCCGTGCATTCCGTGGTTTTCGGCGGTTTTGCCGCCAACGAGCTCGCCGTACGCATCGACGATTGCCAGGCCAAGCTCATTGTGTCCGCAAGCTGCGGCATCGAACCTGGGCGCACCGTGGCCTACAAGCCGCTGCTGGATGCGGCGCTCGACATCGCGACCCACAAGCCGGCCCATTGCCTCGTCTTCCAACGCGAGATGGCGGAAGCCGCCATGACCGAGGGACGCGACCTCGATTTCGCTGCGGCTTTGGCGGCGGCCAAGCAGGCGGGAGAAGAGGTCGGCTGTACTCCGGTCGCCTCGACCGATCCGCTCTATGTGCTCTACACGTCGGGCACGACCGGCCAGCCCAAGGGCGTGGTGCGCGACAATGGCGGCCACATGGTCGCGCTCAAATGGTCGATGGAGAATTTCTTCGGCGTGCAGCCGGGCGAAGTGTTCTGGGCTGCGTCCGATATCGGCTGGGTCGTTGGCCACTCCTATATCGTGTACGGTCCGCTCCTCAACGGCAGCACCTCGATCCTGTTCGAAGGCAAGCCGGTCGGCACGCCGGATCCAGGCACCTATTGGCGCCTCATTGCCGAACACGGCGTCGTGGTGATGTTCACCGCGCCGACGGCGCTGAGAGCGATCCGCAAGGAAGATCCGGAGGCTTCCCACGTTCGCCGATACGACCTGTCGAAATTCCGCGCGTTGTTTCTTGCCGGAGAACGGGCGGATCCCGACACGATCCGATGGGCACAAAACGCGCTCGGCGTGCCCGTCATCGACCATTGGTGGCAGACGGAAACGGGATGGCCCGTGGCGGGAAATCCGATGGGGCTCGGGCTCCTGCCGGTAAAGTACGGTTCTCCGGCGGTTCCGCTGCCGGGATACGACGTCCAGATTCTCGACGATGCCGGACATCCGGTTGGCGCCGGTACGCTCGGCAATGTGGTGGTAAAGCTGCCGCTGCCGCCCGGCTGCCTGCCGACGCTTTGGAATGCTGACCATCGGTTCCGTGCGGCCTATCTCGACGAGTTTCCCGGCTACTACAAGACTGCCGATGCCGGCTACCTCGATGAGGATGGTTACATCTTCATCATGGCGCGGACGGACGACATCATCAACGTGGCTGGCCATCGCCTCTCCACCGGAGCGATGGAGGAGGTCTGCGCCAGCCACCCCGATGTGGCCGAATGCGCCGTGATCGGCATTGCCGACGACCTGAAAGGCCAGGTACCGGCCGGCTTCCTCGTCATCAACTCCAATGTTTCCCGTGAAACGTCGGAGATCGAGCGCGAGGTCATCAGCCTCGTGCGCGAACGCATAGGACCTGTTGCCGCCTTCCGCCTGGCCATCTGCGTCAAGCGGCTGCCCAAGACGCGGTCGGGCAAGATCCTGCGCGCCACGATCCAGAAGATCGCTGACCGCCAGCCCTGGAAGATGCCCGCGACGATCGACGATCCAGTCATCCTCGACGAAATCACCGTTGCGCTGCATGGGCGCGGCATCGGTGTATAACGATTGGTAAGCCGGCTCATGAATCTGCGAGGTGCATTCCGTATTAGGCGTGCACAATGGCCGCGAACCAATCGGCGAAACTGGCTGCCGCCTTCGAGCGTGTGAGTTTGGTGATCAGGAAGTAGCTCTCGTCCTCCAGGGTGGCGACATCGGACAGGATCACCAGGTCACCGTTTTCGATTTCGCGGCGGAAGACTTCGACCGGGCAAAGCGCCACGCCATGGCCGGCAATGACCGCCGTCGCCAGAAGATTGAAATCCTGGAAAACCGGGCCACGCAACGTCTGCGTGGTCTCCTGCCCTGCTCTTGTCAGCCAATCGCGCCAGCGTGACGTCGTTTCGTCGTGCAGCAGATCGGCAGACGCGATTGCCTCTGGTGTCCTCAACGCGCCTTTCCGCTCGAGATAACGGGGGCTCGCAACCGGCCGATTGATGCGGGAGAACAGCCGATCGGAGCGGGTCCCCTCGCTCTTGTCGGCGCCGAGCGTGATGAGGACGTCGCAGCCGGTTTCCCGCAATTGCTGCTCGGCCATCGCGTAGACGACCTTGACGTCCACCTCGGGGTGACGCTGCAGGAATTCGCCGAGTGCCGGGATCAGCCAGCGCGTGGCGATCGAGGGTATGCAGGCAACGCTCAACTGCGCCTTGGCGTTCAGCCGCAGCAACTCCGTTTCCGCGGCGATGCGCTCGAATGACGATGTCAACACGGCGGACAGGTTCTCCGCCTCCGGCGCCAGACTGACCCCACGCTTCTCGCGCATGAAGAGCGGCCGGCCGAACCACGCCTCCAGCAGCCGGATCTGGTGACTGATGGCGGCGTGCGTCACATGCAGTTCGTCACCGGCGCGGGAGAAGCTCGCCAGACGCGCTGCGGCTTCGAAGGCACGCAGCATGCCGAGTGGGGGTAACATCATCTGTAAGTTTTCCTCATCAAATCCTTGAGGAATCGTCGTTTGATTGCCTGTCTATGTCAATCGATACTGGGCTTCCAACCGAGGCGGGAGAGAGCTTTTCCGTTGGCGGATATTAGAAATGTTTACAGATGGAGAGGCCCATGTTCGTCCGCAGCCTGCAGCAGATCGAAGCAACTGATCATTTCGTCGAGTGGGGCAGCGGGACCAGTCATCGGCTGCTCACCGAGAGGGACGGTATGGGTTTCACCGTCTGCCACACGGTGGTGCGCGCCGGAACGGTATCGCTGCTCGAGTACCGCAACCATCTCGAAGCCTGCTATTGCATCGCCGGGCACGGCGAGGTCGAGGACATGCAGGGCAAGGTCTTCCCGATCAACAAGGGCGATATCTACGTGCTCGACCAGCACGACAAGCATTTCTTGCGCGGCGGCAAGGACGAAGACCTGATCCTCGTCAGCATTTTCAATCCGCCCCTTCAGGGGACCGAGCGCCACAACCTCAATGATCCATCCGGTTCGGCCTACTGAGCACGTTGCTGAGCACTGACCAACAAAAAAGCCCGGATCGTCGATCCGGGCTTTTTTCAATGGGCTGGACGGCGATCAGTACTGATCGTCTTCGTCCTCGTCCTTGCGGTCCGACTTCAGCGACTTGAGCTTGGCGAAGACGGCATCGGCGTCGATTTCCTTCTCTTCCTCGCGCTCGTAGCTGAAGCCCAGCTTTTCGGTTTCCTGGGCCGATTCCAGTGTCTGGCCGAGTTCGGCAGCCGTCGGCAGCGGACGGCCCTTGGAAGCGCGTTCGACTTCGAGGTCGAGGTCGATCTGCGAGCAGAGGCCGAGGGTTACCGGATCCATCGGCGTCAGGTTGGCGGAGTTCCAGTGGGTGCGCTCACGGATCTGCTCGATCGTCGACTTGGTCGTACCGACGAGGCGCGAGATCTGCGCGTCCTTGAGTTCCGGATGGTTGCGAACCAGCCACAGAATGGCGTTCGGGCGATCCTGGCGCTTGGAAACCGGGGTGTAGCGCGGGCCCTTGCGCTTGCTATCAGGTACGCGAACCTTCGGCTCGGACAGCTTCAGCTTGTGGTTGGGGTTGCCTTCGGCGCGGGCGATCTCGTCGCGCGAAAGCTGACCGGTCGCAATCGGGTCGAGGCCCTTGATGCCCTGCGCGGATTCACCGTCGGCGATCGCCTTCACTTCGAGCGGGTGCAGCTTGCAGAACTGCGCGATCTGGTCGAAGGACAGCGCGGTATTGTCAACCAGCCAGACGGCGGTCGCCTTGGGCATAAGCAGTTGCTGAGCCATGGATATAGTCCTTTTGTCCGCCGCGCCGGTGTCGCGGGCCGTGGAGTCTACCACTGATTTCCGGGAAATGTGGGCCTCTATACCGTCGTTGTCGCGAAATTGCAATTCTTCAGTTCCAAATGTCCTTTTGTCTAATTGCGGCGGGCATTTGACCTGCTATGAATGTGCGCGAAACGGGGGAGCCCTAGGAGGGGCGAACCGCACTAGGAATGCGTAGGGAGGAAAATATGTCCGCCAAAATCTATCCGGTGTTGAAGTCTGCCAAGAGCCGGACGCTGCTTGATAACGCCACTTACCTGAAGTGGTACGAGGAGAGCGTTTCCGATCCGGCAAAGTTCTGGGGCAAGCACGGCAAACGGATCGATTGGTTCAAGCCCTATACCAAGGTCAAGAACACGTCCTTCAAAGGCAAGGTCTCGATCAAGTGGTATGAAGACGGCCTTACCAACGTCTCCTACAACTGTATCGACCGCCACCTGAAGACGCATGGCGAAAAGACTGCCATCATCTGGGAAGGCGACAATCCCTATATCGACAAGAAGATCACCTACAACCAGCTCTACGAGCAGGTCTGCCGCCTTGCCAACGTCTTGAAGAAGCATGGCGTCAAGAAGGGCGACCGCGTCACCATCTATATGCCGATGATCCCGGAAGCATCCTATGCGATGCTCGCCTGCGCCCGCATCGGCGCCATCCATTCGGTCGTCTTCGGCGGCTTCTCGCCGGACGCACTTGCTGGCCGTATCGTCGACTGTGAGTCCACCTTCGTCATCACCTGCGACGAGGGCGTGCGCGGTGGCAAGCCGGTCCCGCTCAAGGAAAACACCGATACGGCGATCGACATCGCGGCCAAGCAGCATGTCATCGTCAACAAGGTTCTGGTCGTGCGCCGCACCGGCGGCAAGACCGCTTGGGCACCGGGCCGTGACCTCTGGTACCACCAGGAAATCGCGACCGTGAAGCCGCATTGCGAGCCGGCGAAGATGAAGGCGGAAGATCCGCTGTTCATCCTTTACACCTCGGGCTCGACCGGCAAGCCGAAGGGCGTGCTGCATACGACCGGCGGCTACCTCGTTTATGCGTCGATGACGCACGAATATGTCTTCGACTACCGCGATGGCGAGGTCTACTGGTGCACCGCCGACGTCGGCTGGGTCACTGGTCACTCCTATATCGTCTATGGTCCGCTCGCGAATGCGGCGACGACCGTGATGTTCGAAGGTGTGCCGAATTTCCCGGACGCGGGGCGTTTCTGGGAAGTGGTCGACAAGCACAAGGTCAACGTCTTCTACACCGCGCCGACGGCGATCCGCTCGCTGATGGGCGCCGGCGACGACTTCGTCAAGCGCGCCTCGCGCTCGTCGCTTCGCCTGCTCGGTTCGGTCGGCGAGCCGATCAACCCGGAAGCCTGGGAGTGGTATTACAACGTCGTCGGCGAGCAGAAGTCGCCGATCGTCGATACCTGGTGGCAGACCGAGACCGGCGGCATCCTGATCACGCCGCTGCCGGGTGCGACCGATCTCAAGCCCGGTTCGGCCACGCGGCCGTTCTTCGGAGTTCAGCCGCAGCTCGTCGACAACGAAGGCAATGTTCTGGAAGGTGCTGCCGACGGCAACCTCTGCATCACCGACAGCTGGCCGGGCCAGATGCGCACGATCTACGGCGACCATGCGCGTTTCGGTCAGACTTACTTCGCCACCTACAAGGGCAAGTATTTCACCGGTGACGGCTGCCGCCGCGATGAGGACGGCTACTACTGGATCACCGGCCGCGTCGACGATGTCTTGAACGTCTCCGGCCACCGCCTCGGTACGGCCGAAGTGGAATCGGCGCTCGTGTCGCATCATCTCGTCTCGGAAGCGGCCGTCGTCGGTTATCCGCACCCGATCAAGGGCCAGGGCATCTATTGCTATGTTTCGCTGATGGCTGGTGAAATCGGCAACGACGAACTGCGCGCCGCCTTGGTGAAGCATGTCCGTTCGGAAATCGGGCCGATCGCGACGCCGGACAAGATCCAGTTCGCTCCGGGCCTGCCGAAGACCCGCTCGGGCAAGATCATGCGCCGCATCCTGCGCAAGATCGCGGAGGATGACTTCGGTGCGCTCGGCGATACCTCGACGCTCGCCGATCCGGCCGTTGTCGATGATCTGATCGCGAACCGCCAGAACAAGGCCTGACCTTGAAAACCGCCGCGCGTCTCTTGGACGTGCGGCGGTTCTCCTCTCGTCGCCAGGTGGCCGTCAAACCATTTCGTGAGCCGGATTCAGATCGCGGTTGCAGGCGCGGGCGCCCGACCTGAACTTAGAAGTCGATCGCCCGACCCTTGATCTCCCAGTCGCCGTAGCGGGCTGGATCTTCACCTCCGCGCCCGCCGATCTCCTGCGGCAGTTCCTTCTTGATCTCCGCCTGACGCCGCTCTTCCGCTTCCTTCAGCGCCCGCACAGCGGCGGGCGGCAGCGGCTTCTTCGGGCGGTCGGCGGCGTTGTCATTGTCGTTCTGCATCTGAACGGTATCCGGATTCGAGCATCAATATTGAAGAATTGGGTGTTTGCACCCATCATATAGGATGCCGTTCCCCGGACGGGAACCCTGATTCACGAGAAACGTAGACGACCCGGAGCCTCCTGATGAACCTTGTCCGCACCGCCATGCTGCTTGCAGTCATGACCGCCCTGTTCATGGCGGTAGGCTTCGCCATTGGCGGACGGGGCGGCATGATGATCGCCTTCGTCATGGCCGCAGGCATGAACTTCTTCTCCTATTGGAACTCGGACAAGATGGTGCTGCGCATGTACCGCGCGCAGGAGGTCGATGAGCGCAGTGCCCCGGAATATTACGGCATCGTGCGTGACCTCGCTCGCAATGCCGGCCTGCCGATGCCGCGCGTCTATGTGATCGATAGCCCGCAGCCGAACGCGTTTGCCACCGGTCGCAATCCGGAGAATGCCGCGGTCGCCGCGTCGACCGGGCTGCTTCACGCTCTCGACTATGACGAGGTCGCCGGCGTGATGGCGCATGAACTCGCGCACGTGCAGAACCGCGATACGCTGACGATGACGCTGACGGCAACCCTTGCCGGCGCGATCTCGATGCTCGGCAACTTTGCCTTCTTCTTCAGCGGCAACCGTGAAAACAACAATCCGCTCGGCTTCATCGGCACGCTTGTCGCGATGATCGTGGCGCCGATGGCGGCAATGCTGGTGCAGATGGCGATCAGCCGGACGCGCGAATACTCGGCCGACCGTCGCGGCGCCGAGATTTGCGGCAAGCCCCTGGCGCTCGCTTCGGCGCTGCAGAAGATCGCAGGCGCCGCCCATCAGATCCACAATGACGATGCCGAGCGCAACCCGGCAACGGCGCATATGTTCATCATCAATCCGCTCTCCGGCGAGCGCATGGACAACCTGTTCTCGACCCATCCGAACACCGAAAACCGCATCGCGGCCCTGGAGCAGATGGCGCAGGAGATGCCTTCGGTCTCGACGCCGCCGGTTCGTGCTGATAATCCCGTGCGCAAATCGCGCTCTGTGCCCTCTACCGGATGGGGTCGCGGTGGTTCCGAACCGCCCAAAGGTCCCTGGTCCTGATGTCTGCAGAAAACAACAACGATTCACGTCCGAAACGATCGCACCGCAACGGCGGCGCAGCGAAATCGAAGAAGCCCGCTCCGGCGCCGCGTGGTCCGGAGAAGCCGGGGTTGAGGGCTCGTCAGGCCGCCGCGAAGATCTTGGCAGCAGTTATCGACCGCAAGACGTCGCTCGACGGCATGCTCGACAGCGAGCACGGCAACCCGGCCTATCGCGAGCTTAACGACGCCGACCGCGCTCTGGTCCGGGCAATACTCAATTCCGCCCTTCGCCATCTCCCGCGCGTGCAGGCTGCGATCAACTCGCTGCTGCAGACGCCCCTACCGGAGGGTGCGCGGGCGCTGGAGCATGTGCTTGCCGTGGCAGCGGCACAGATCCTCTATCTCGACGTGCCCGATCATTCCGCCGTCGATCTCGCCGTCGAACAGGCGCAGAACGATCCGCGCAACCGCCGCTTCGCCAATCTCGTGAACGCCGTGCTGCGGCGCCTGTCGCGCGAAAAGGAAGCCGTTCTCGAAAGCACGCGCCATATTCCGGCGATGCCGGAATGGTTCTTCGAGCGCCTCATTGCCCACTACGGCGCAGCGGCGGCCGAGAAGATCGCCGAGGCGCAGTTGACGCCGGCGGCAATCGATCTTTCCGTCAAATCCGAGCCTGCGGCTTGGGCCGAGCGGCTTGGTGGCACCGTCCTGCCGACCGGCTCTGTGCGGCTCGGCGCATTCTCCGGGTCCATCCCCTCCTTAGCCGGATTCGATGATGGCGGCTGGTGGGTCCAGGACGCGGCTGCATCGATCCCTGCGCGGCTCTTTGGCGACCTCAAGGGCAAGCGGACCGTCGATCTCTGCGCCGCACCGGGCGGCAAGACGGCCCAACTCATTCTTGCCGGCGCCGAAGTGACGGCGCTGGACCAGTCCGGCAGCCGCTTGCGCCGGCTGAAGGGCAATCTCAAGCGGCTGGGGCTCGAGGCTGAGACCAAGGAAGTCAACATGGCGGACTTCCAGCCGGAAGCCCTGTTCGATGCGGCGCTTCTCGACGCTCCCTGCTCCTCGACCGGCACGACACGACGTCACCCTGATGTGTTGTGGACCAAGGGACCGGAAGACATCGAAAAGCTTGCCGACCTGCAGGAGCGGCTGCTTCGTCATGCGCTGACGGTGGTCAAGCCCGGTGGCACCGTCGTCTTCTCGAATTGCTCCCTCGACCCGCGTGAAGGCGAAGAGGTCGTTGCTCGGGTTATCGGTTCCGGCGAAAGCTACGAGCGCGTTCCGATTTCTGCAGCGGATTGGCCGGGGCTCGAGGATGCGATCACGCAGGTCGGCGAAATGCGGACGACGCCGGCCATGCTGCCGCTCGATGCACCGTTTTCGAGCGGCCTCGATGGTTTCTACGCGGCGGTGATTCGGCGCAAATAACAGCGCAAACTGAGCTTTCAGCAGCTGGAACCGGGCCTCAAGGCCCTGTTTCACCGCATCATTTGACGCTTTCGACCGGGAAGCCTATCAAAGATGGCAGGATTGATAAAAGTTTAATGGTCTTCGCGGCACCATGCGGACGCTGGCGCGAGGTCCTGGCGCGCTCCGATGATGTGAGTGATCGTGCCAGAAATGAGGTAACCGGCGGCGTTGATGTTGTTTTCCGGCAGGCGAAGGCTTTCTTACCTGTATGTGCGTGAAGGCTGGCGCCGCGTGTCGCGTCGCCTGTCGATCGGGCGCGTCTCCACTCTGCGCTTTACCGGCTCCACCCCCAATCGCCTGATCGTTGCGCCGACGGATCTGAGGGCCGTCGATCCCTTTGTCGCGGAAGAAATTCTTGCCGGGCGCTTCCCTCTTGCCGGCCGCGTGCTCGACACGGAGGGCGAGTCGCCGTTCGAGATCGATTTGCCGTCGCGCGAATTTGCGGCCCGACTGCATTCCTTCGGCTGGCTGCGGCACCTGCGGGCGATCCGCGAGGATGCGGGTTTCGTCCGGCTGCGGCAGATCGTCGACGACTGGATCGGCACCCATGGACGCGATCTCGGCGGCATCGCCTGGGATGCGGATATCATGGCGCAGCGCATCATCGCCTGGCTGTCCCATTCGCCGGTGGTGCTGCGCAATGCCGAGCATGGCTTCTACCGCCGTTTCCTGAAAAGCCTGGCGCTGCAGGTGCGCTATCTCAGGCATATCGCCGATACGGTGCGCGACGGCGAGCAGAGGCTTCGGGTGCGGCTTGCGCTTGCCATGGCGTCGGTTTCCATGCCGGCATCGCCCGGCGCCATCCGCAAGGCATCGCGCCATCTCGATCTCGAACTCGACCGCCAGATCCTGCCCGACGGCAGCCACTTCTCGCGTAGTCCGCGCGCGGGCCTTGAGCTGTTGCTGGATCTGCTGCCACTCCGCCAGACCTACGTTAATCTCGGGCATGACGTGCCGTCGCGCCTCATTCCCTGCATCGACCGGATGTACCCGGCCCTGCGCTTCTTCCGGCACCAGGGCGGCGAACTCGCGCTGTTTAATGGTGCTACCTCGGTTCTGGCGCATGAACTGGCGTCGGTGCTGCGCTATGACGAGACGGCCGGCGAACCCTTCCGCTCCCTGCCGCACGCCCACTACGAACGTATGGCCATGGAAAACACCGTTGTCATTATGGACACCGGCCGGCCGCTTTCCGTAGACCTGTCGCGCAGTGCCCATGCCGGCTGCCTGTCCTTCGAAATGTCCTCGGGCAAGACGCGCTTCGTCGTCAATTCCGGCGCCCCGAAGTTTGCCGGGGAGCGATTCCGCCAGATGGCGCGGATGACGGCTGCCCATTCGACCGTGACGGTCAACGACACGTCGTCGTCGCGCTTCTCGCAATCGCGCTTTCTCGGACCGATCATGACGTCGGGCGTCAAGCACGTGGCGGCGGCCCGCAAGGACGAAGCGGGCGGGCTCGAGTCGGTGACCGCAAGCCACGATGGCTATCTTGCCGCCTTCGGCCTGGTCCACGAGCGTGGTATCGGTGTTTTGAACGGCGGTCGCATGGTCCGCGGTCGCGACCGGCTGTCGCGCGCCGACGGCAGCGACCCGGAGGCAAGCGATACCGCGATTGCCGTGGCGCGGTTCCACATTCACCCGGCGGTCGCCATTCGCCAGAACAGCGCCCGCGAGATCTTCCTGACGGCGCCGGATGGCGAGATCTGGCTGTTTGCCTGCCAGGATGGTGATCTTGCCGTCGAGGAGGACATCTTCTTTGCCGATCCTTCGGGTATCCGGGCCTCGCAGCAGCTGACGGTGACCTTTGCGATTGCGCAGCAGCCGGAGATCCAGTGGACGTTTTCACGCGCGAACTGAGCCTTCTGTCTTGACGACGGGCACGCCCAAGAAAGCGCCTCAAGTTTTCCGTTCGCGTTTCAGGAGCGATCGCATTGAAGAATTTGGATCGATCCGATCCAGATTCATCGCGATCTTCAGGCCCGGCGAGGTTCCTTCGCCCGGCAAGCTATGCTAACGGGCAGCCATCTCAACCGCCGGAGCTTCCTCCCGGGGCGTCCGGCGCCGCCAAAGGAGCATGGTTGTGGCTGTCGCCTCCAAGAAAATCCCCGCCCCGAACGAGGTTACGGTCCGCACCGCCCTCCTCTCCGTCTCCGACAAGACGGGCGTCGTCGAGCTCGCGCGCGCCCTTAACGAAAAGGGCATCCGGCTCGTTTCGACGGGCGGGACCCACAAGGCACTCTCCGAGGCTGGCCTGCCGGTGAGCGACGTTTCCGAGCTGACCGGCTTTCCCGAGGTCATGGACGGCCGCGTGAAGACGCTGCATCCGGGCGTTCACGGTGGCCTCTTGGCGATCCGTGACGATGCCGATCACGTTGCGGCCATGTCGACGCACGGCATCACCGCCATCGACCTCGCGATCATCAACCTCTATCCCTTCGAAGAGGTCAGGGCCAAGGGCGGCGACTACCCGACGACGGTCGAAAACATCGATATCGGCGGCCCGGCGATGATCCGCGCCTCGGCCAAGAACCATGCCTATGTGACGATCGTCACCGATCCGGCCGACTATCCGGTGCTGCTCGAAGAGCTTGCTTCCGGCAAGACGACCTATGCCTTCCGCCAGAAGATGGCCGCCAAGGCCTATGCCCGGACTGCCGCCTATGACGCGGCCATTTCCAACTGGTTTGCCGAGGCGCTCGACACCCCGATGCCGCGCCATCGCGTCATCGGCGGCGTCCTGAAGGAAGAAATGCGCTACGGCGAAAACCCGCACCAGAAGGCGGGCTTTTATCTCACCGGAGAGAACCGCCCGGGTGTCGCCACCGCGACGCTGCTGCAGGGCAAGCAGCTCTCTTACAACAACATTAACGACACGGATGCCGCCTTCGAGCTGGTGGCCGAGTTCCTGCCCGAGAAGGCATCGGCGGTCGCGATCATCAAGCATGCCAACCCTTGCGGCGTCGCGACCGCGCCGACGCTTGCCGAAGCCTATCGCCGAGCGCTTGCCTGCGATTCCACCTCGGCTTTCGGCGGCATCATCGCGCTCAACCAGGAGCTCGATGCGGAGACGGCCGAAGAGATCGTCAAGCTCTTCACCGAAGTGATCATCGCGCCTTCGGTCAGCGATGCGGCCAAGGCCGTGATTGCCCGCAAGCCGAACCTGCGTCTGCTTGCGACCGGTGGCCTGCCGGATCCGCGCATTCCGGGTCTTGCCGCAAAGACCGTCTCGGGCGGCCTGCTCGTGCAGACGCGCGACAACGGCATGGTGGAGGATCTCGAACTCAAGGTCGTCACCAAGCGCGCGCCGACGCCCCAGGAACTCGAAGACATGAAGTTCGCCTTCAAGGTGGCCAAGCACGTGAAGTCGAATGCGATCGTTTATGCCAAGGACGGCCAGACGGCCGGCATCGGCGCCGGCCAGATGAGCCGTGTCGATTCCGCCCGCATCGCCGCGATCAAGGCCGAAGAAGCCGCAAAAGCGCTGGGCCTTGCAACGCCGCTCACCAAGGGTTCGGCCGTTGCCTCCGAAGCCTTCCTGCCGTTTGCCGACGGCCTGCTCTCGGCGATCGCCGCGGGTGCTACGGCCGTCATCCAGCCGGGCGGCTCCATGCGTGACGAAGAGGTGATTGCGGCTGCGAACGAGCATGGCGTCGCCATGGTCTTCACTGGCATGCGCCACTTCCGCCACTAAGATCGTCGGGCGGGCGCTGGGCGTCTGTCCGGAATTGGCCGCTAAGGCCCAACAGTCAGAAGCCGTCGCTTCCCCAGGATGCGGCGGCTTTTTTGCGACCGTCATCGGCCGGATAGGGCGTGCGCAGAAGGATCAGCAGGCCGATCACCAGAAAAGCAATCAGCGCCATCATGCCGATCCGTGCCGAGCCGGTGGCAAGCGTGATCGTGGCAACGGATGCGGGGGCGAGGAACGAGGTGGCCCGGCCGGACAGCGCATAGAGGCCGAAGTAGCGACCGGCCTCGTCGAGGCTGACGCTGCGGGCGAGGTAGGAGCGCGACGAGGCCTGAACGGGGCCGAAGGCGACACCGACGAGCAGGCCGTAGAGAATGTAGGCCTTTTCGGCGGCCGTGCCGAACAGGCCGCCGGTATCTTCCATCGACAGCGGCAGCAGCCCGAACAGCGTGAAGCCGGGGCCTGTCGAGACGATGCCGATCGTGGCAATCGTCAGGCAGATCAGGCTGGCGGTGACGATCACCTTGGAGCCAAGGTGCGCATCCAGCCAGCTGGCGCAGAGGCAGCCGCCGATCGCGACGACGTTGAGAATGATGCCGTAGACGCCGAGCTCCAGGGTCTGCCAGGCGAACATCGCGGCCGCGAAGGTGCCGCCGAGTGCCAGCAGACCATTGACGCCGTCCTGGAAGACCATGCGCGCGATCAGGAAGCGCAGGATCCCACGCCTTTCCCGAAGCTCGACGAGCGTGCCCTTGAGCTCCCTGAGGCCAGTGACGGTTGCCTTGCCGAGCGACATTGCCGCCTTGGTGGCATCGGGCGTGAACAGGAACATCGGCAGGATAAAGACGAGGTACCAGACGGCGGAGATCGGGCCGGTGATGCGTGCATCCTCCCCCTTTGCCGGATCCAGGCCGAACAGAGGGTCGATGCCAAGCGCCGTCTTGCCGGTCTCAGGACTTCCGGCAAGCAAGGCCACGACGGCGACCAGCACGATCATGCCGCCGAGATAGCCGAGCCCCCAGGCGATGTTGGAAATGCGCCCCACGTCCTTCTCCGGCACCAGACGGGGCATCATCGAATCGTTGAAGACGATCGAGAACTCGGCCGCGACCGTCGCGAGGATCATGAAGATCGCCGGATAGAGGATCGGCGAGCCGGGGGCTGCGAACCAGAGCATAGCCAGCGATGCGATCTTGATGACGGCGAAGAAGGCGATCCAGGGTTTGCGCGGCCCGGTGGCGTCGGCGATCGAGCCGAGCACCGGCGAAAGAACCGCGATGATGATGCCCGAAACCGTGAGCGTGTAGCCCCACATCGCCTGGCCGACCGCATGGTCCTCCGTCAGCCGCGATACGAAATAGGGGCCGAAGATGAAGGTCGTGATGACGGTGAAGAAGGGCTGCGCGGCCCAGTCGAACAGCATCCAGCCGCCGATGCCCGCACGGGACGTGCGTGGCTGGTCTTCAGTCCCCCCGGCCGAAATCTGCAAAGTCCCCTCCCGAAACGACTGCGCCACGCGTCCCCTCGAACGCGCGGCGCAGCCTATCTTCAATTGAACCGATTCCAAAAGGTCTGGAACCGGACGCGGGCGAAAAAACTGCCCGCATCCTCTTTGGTACCGTTACTTGGCCCTTCCGCGTGCCAGGTCGTTGAGGAGACCTGCAGCGACGGTGATCTTGGCAAGCGTCGTTTCACCCTTCTCGGTCAGAAGGCGCAGCTGGCCAGTCGCCTGGGCGACACGGACGCGCTCGCTTTCTTCCCAGGCCGCAACCGGGCTGCGCTCCTTCTTCTGCTCGCGCAGGGCTGCCGCGGTGATATCCCGGCGTGCCGCCGCGATATCGGATACAGCGCGTGACAGAGCCATGGCCTCGAACTGCTCGGTTGCCGGAACGCGATCGGATGCCGCCAGCAGACGGTTGATGCGAAGCGTGTCGGTGACGGCGAAATAACCTTGCGCCGTGCGGCTCAGCGTCTCGCCGGTTTCTGCGGCAATCTGCATGATCTCGGGCACCAGCGTCATCAGCGCCAGTTCCGAGATTTCCTCGGCGAGCTTGGCGGGAACGCCACCCTCGACGAAGGCTGCCGTCTTCAACCGGGCTTCTTCGGCGCTCTCGCCGGACACTGCAGTGCGCATGGTCGCACGCAGCTTCTGCAGGCCGTCGCCGAGGCGCGATACGGCCTCGGAGACCGAGCCGGTCGCCGCATGGGTGCGCAGCGCCCGCTCGGTGACGAGCGTGAAGATGCGGCCGACTTCCTGGTAGAGGATGTTCTGCAGGCCGCCGCCGATCTTGTTGTCGAGCGCGTCGATCTCGTCATAGATCCGCGGCAGGTCGAAGCCGTCGAGCGCCAGCACCGCCGCCTTGACGACGTCGGCCGAGAGGAAGCCGGTGGCGTCCGTCAGGGTCGAGACAAAGGCCGGACCACCGCGGTTGATGACCTCGTTGGCGAGGATCGTCGCGATGATTTCGCGGCGCAGGCGGTGACCGTGGATATCGCCGGCATAGGCCTTGCGCATCTTGCCCGGGAAGTAACGCTCGAGCGTCGCCGTGAAGTACGGATCGTCGGGCAGCTCGCTCGCAATCAGCTCATCGAAGAGAACGAGCTTGGAGTAGGAGAGCAGCACGCCGATCTCCGGGCGGGTCAATGGCTTGCCCGCCTGGTAACGCTCGGTCATGGCCTGGTCGGTCGGCAGCGTCTCGACCTTGCGGTTGAGATGGCCGTCGGCCTCCAGCCGGGTCATGAGCCGGCCGAGCGTCGTGCGGTTGCCGAGCCCTTGCATGGCGGTCAGAGAGATCGCCAGCGACTGCTCGTAGTTGTTGCGCAGCACTAGGTGGCCCACTTCCTCGGTCATCGAGGCGAGCAGCGTGTTGCGCTTCGGACGGGTCAGGCGACCATCGCGCATGGCGGAAGCCAGCGCGATCTTGATGTTGACCTCGACGTCGGAGGAGTTGACGCCCGCCGAATTGTCGATGGCATCCGAGTTGCAGCGGCCGCCATTGAGGCCGAAGCCGATGCGGCCCTTCTGGGTGACGCCGAGGTTGGCGCCCTCGCCGATGACGCGGGCGCGGACCTCTTCGGCTGCCACGCGAATGGCGTCGTTGGCGCGATCGCCAACTTCGGCGTCCGTTTCGTTGCTGCCGCGCACATAGGTGCCGATACCGCCGAACCAGAGCAGGTCGACCTGGCTCTTCAGGATCGCGTTCATGATCTCGAAGGGCGTTGCCTTCTGCTTGTCGAGGCCGATGGCGGCCATCGCCTCAGGCGTCAACGTCACCGACTTCTCGGCACGCGAGATGATCATCGCGCCGTTCGAAAGCGTCTTGCGGTCATAGTCCTGCCAGCTCGAACGCGGCAGGTCGAACATGCGCTTGCGCTCGGCAAAGGACCCATCGATATCCGGATTCGGATCGATGAAGATATCGCGATGATCGAAGGCTGCGATGAGGCGGATCTTCTCGGACAGAAGCATGCCGTTGCCGAAGACGTCGCCCGACATGTCGCCAACGCCAGCAACGGTGAAGGGCGTCGTCTGGATGTCGGTGTCCATCTCACGGAAGTGCCGCTTGACGGTCTCCCAGGCGCCGCGGGCGGTGATGCCCATCTTCTTGTGGTCGTAGCCGGCGGAACCGCCCGATGCGAAGGCGTCGTCGAGCCAGAAGCCCGCTTCCTGTGCAAGGCCGTTGGCCGTGTCGGAGAAGGTCGCGGTGCCCTTGTCGGCAGCAACGACGAAGTAAGGGTCGTCGCCGTCATGGCGCTGCGTGTCGGCCGGCGGTACGACATCCTGGCCGACGATGTTGTCGGTGACCGACAGCAGCGTGCGGATGAAGGTCTTGTAAGCTTCGGTGCCGGCCTTGAAGATTTCGTCGCGGGTGCCGCCCGCCGGAAGCAGCTTCGGATAGAAGCCGCCCTTGGCGCCGACGGGCACGATAACGGCGTTCTTGACCTGCTGCGCCTTCACCAGACCGAGCACTTCCGTGCGGTAGTCCTGGGCGCGGTCCGACCAGCGAAGGCCGCCGCGGGCGACCTTGCCGAAGCGCAGGTGCACGCCTTCGACCTCGGTGCCGTAGACGAAGATTTCGCGGAACGGATGCGGTTCCGGCAGACCGTCGAGCTGCTTCGGGTCCAGCTTGAAGGCGAGTACCGCGCGCGGCTTGCCGTCGGCGTCATGCTGGAAGTAGTTGGTCCGGAGCGTCGCTTCGATCGCGTTGACGTAGCGTCGCAAAATCCGGTCCTCGTCGAGGCTCGGCACGGCCGAGAGCGCGTCCTCGATCGCCGACAGCAGCGCGTTGCACTTCTTGGCGCGCGGCTTTTCCTCGAGTTGCGGATCCATCCGGGTCACGAACAGCTTGAAGATATCGGCGGCAATCGCCGGATACTTGTTCAGCGTGTCGGCGATATAGCCCTGAGAGTAGGTGATGCCGGCCTGTCGCAGATAGCGGGCATAGGCGCGCAGCACCGTCACCTCGCGGGCGTTGAGGCCCGCAAGCAGGATCAGCCGGTTGAAGTTGTCGTCCTCGATCGCGCCGTTCCAGGCGGCCAGGAACGCCTCTTCCAGCGCCGGGCCGGATTTTTCGAGGTTCAGCGCAAGGCCATCACGATGGATCAGCTCCATGTCGTGCAGCACGACCTTGCGCTTCTCTTCGCCGTGGGCATTGACGCCGATGTCGTAGGTCTGTTCGCTGATGACCCGGAAGCCGAGGTTTTCAAGCAAAGGTACGCGGCGCGACAGCGACACGGGTTCGCTGGCGTGGAAGATCTTGAGCTCGGCGGTGTCCGGCCGCGAGACGGCGCGCGGATAGTGGTAGAACTCGATGCGGATCGGATCCGGGCCCTTGCAGGCGGCGATGTCGGCCAGATCGGCATAGGCTTCAGCCGGCGTGAAGAACGACTGGTAGGCATTGTCGACATCGAGCTCGATGCCGTCCTTGCGGGCAAGCAGGTCGAACCGGTCGATCCAGCGGGTGACGATGCCGCGAACGGCTTCTTCGAGCTTGGCCTGCGGAATGCGCGGCGTCTTGCCGGCGGAGCGGCCGATGATGAAGTGGACGCGGGCAAGGCCCCCTTCCGGGAAGGCCGGGTAGTAGGCGGAGACGCGACCGTCATAGACCGTCTTCAAGTAGTCGCCGATCTTTTCGCGCACATCCGAATCGTACTGTTCGCGCGGCACGAAGACGATGACCGAGACGAAGCGGTCGAAATGGTCGATGCGTGGCAGTACTCGGATGCGCGGCCGGTCGCCGAGTTCGTTGATCTGTTCGCAGAAAGCGGCGAGCAGGCCGACATCGATCTGGAAGAGATCGTCGCGCGGATAGGATTCGAGCGTGTTGTCGAGCATCTTCCCGGAATGGCTCTGCGGATCGTAGCCGAAGTGATCGACGATCTTTTCGATCTTGTGGCGCAAAAGCGGGATCTCGGCCGCCTGGCGGGTATAGGCCGAGGAGGTGAAGAGGCCGACGATGCGCAGTTCTCCGGCGACATTGCCGTCGGCGTCGAAGCGCTTGACACCGATATAATCCATATAGGCGCGGCGATGGACGACCGATTTGACGTTGGCCTTGGTGACGATCAGGAAATCCGGGCTTTCGAGGAAGGCGAGAATTTCAGGCGTAGTCAGCACCGCGTCCTTGCCCTGGCGCAGCACGCGCACATCGGGATTGGAGAGCATGCCGAGGCCCCTGCCCTTGCCGCGCTCGACCATCGCCTTTCCGCCCTTACCGGAATAGGTGTATTCGCGCATGCCGAGGAAGGTGAAGTTGTTGTCACGCAACCAGCGGAGGAAGGCAAGCGCCTCGTCGCGGTCGCTCTTCTTGCGCGAGGCGTTATAGGCCTCCAGCTCCTGCATCGCATGATCGAGCAGCGCGGTCATCGCTGGCCAGTCGTGCACAGCCTGGTGCACCTGCTCCAGCACGTCGCGAATGCGGTTGCTGAGCTGTTCGGCCTCGACCGGCGCGAGCTTCGTCAGATGGATCTGGATGTGGCTGACGCGGTGCGACGGATCGCTTTCCTCTTCGGGATCGAAGAGCTTTGCCGGCTTGCCCGGTTCCTTGACCAGGATGGGGTGGATCGCGAGGTGAATGTCACGGTGGGTGCTGGTGATTTCCCCCATGACCGAATCATAGAGGAACGGCATGTTGCGTTCGGTGACCGCGATGATCGACACCTCGGTGCCGCCAGGTGCTACACCGGCGACGGTTTCGACGGAAACCTGCGGCTTGCCGCCATCCCAGCGGGCGAGTTCCTGATAGGCATGGGCGGCCGTCAGCGCCAGCATGTCCGCCGAATAGAGATCGAGGTCATCGTTGCTGGCCCCACCGAAGAGGATCTCCGGCGCCAGCGCCTCGACGCCCAGTTTGATGGCGGCCGCCTTCGCTGCGTCGATGTGTCTGTCCCGCTTCGGATTGTATTTCACGCCCATGAAGTCTCTCCCATTCATGATAGGCCAAACCCTATCAGAACCATGGCTAATGGCGACCGCTTTTTACGCTGATTTCGGCAAAATCGAGCCCAAAATCGGAGAATTTCACGTGAAAACAGCTTAAATCCATTTAAATCGAAGGTAATTTCGCGAAAATTGCTCGAAAATCGAAGAAAAAGCACGAAAACGCCAGAGGCTTCTCCGGAGCCTATCTGACATCGGCTGTTGACAGGGGGGTGACAGTCGGGTGAACAGAGTTTCGAGATCGTAGGATTGGACTGGTCGATGCCCGAAATGCCTTCCCTGCCCGGCGCCGTCATCGTCATCTCGAGCCATGTCGTGCGCGGCAAGGTGGGCAACAGGGCCGTGGTCTTCGCGCTCGAAACTCTGGGGCATCCAGTCTGGGCCCTCCCGACCGTCATCCTCCCCTGGCACCCGGGCCACGGCCGCTCGACGCGGGTCACCATTTCCGATCAGGATTTCGGGTCGGTGATCGATGACCTCATGGCAGCACCCTGGGCCGGAGAGGTGCGCGCCGTGCTTTCGGGCTACCTAGGCTCGGCCGGACAGGCCGAAAGCGTGGCCCGGCTGGTGACGGCGCTGAAGGAGCGCAATCCCAAACTGATCTACGCCTGCGACCCCGTGATCGGCGATGCTGGCGGTCTCTATGTGCCGGAAACCACGGCGGTTGCCATTCGCGACCGGTTGCTGCCGCTTGCAAATCTCGCGACCCCGAACCGTTACGAGCTTGCCTGGCTTGCCGGGGCGACGTTGGAGACGAACACGGCGATCCTTGACGCAGCGCTCGGCCTCGGTCCGGCCCGCGTCTTGGTGACGTCTGCCGTGCCGATGATGAGCGGCGGGACCGGTAATCTCTTTCTCTCGGGCAACCACGCCCTGCTTGCCGAACATCGTTTGGTCGAAAACCCGCCGAATGGTACGGGCGACCTGTTGGCGGCGGTGTTTCTCGCCCGGATCCTTGAAGGACTTTCAGAGGAACGTGCCTTGCAGATGGCGACTGCGAGCGTATTTGAGATCATCGCGCGGAGCGTCAAGCGCGGCGCGGATGAACTGACCATCGAGCAGGACGCGTCGAGCCTATCGACGCCAATGGCGATGGTGCAGATGCGCCGACTGGTTCATCCGAATCAGATGCGGCGCAAGTGAAGAAGCTGTTCACGGACCGCCACCCCTATGGCATCGTGGATTGAATTTTAGATCGCGATCATTTTCATGACGGAGGCGCAGGTGGGCGAAAGCCGGCCATGCCGCCTTGAAGCACGAGCGGAGCAATCGATGGACAAGCAGCAGCAGCGTTTTCCGGACTATCTTCTGAACGGCTACCACAACTTCATGAACGGTCGCTTCAGCGAGCAGCAGAAACGCTACAAGGCGCTGGCGGAAACCGGTCAAAAGCCGAAGACGATGGTGATTGCCTGTTGCGACTCGCGTGCTGCGCCGGAAACGATCTTCGACAGCGGCCCGGGCGAACTCTTCGTCGTGCGCAACGTCGCCAATCTCATGCCGCCCTACGAGCCGGATGGTCACTACCACTCCACTTCGGCGGCCCTCGAGTTCGCCGTGCAGTCGCTGCGCGTCAGCGACATCGTCGTCATGGGCCATGGCCGCTGTGGTGGTATCAAAGCGGCACTCGATCCCGATGCGGAGCCTCTGTCACCGGGCGATTTCATCGGTCGCTGGATGCATCTGCTGAGGCCCGCGGCTGAGCAGATCCAGAGCAACGACGTGATGACGCAGGCGGAGCGCCAGCGTGCGCTCGAGCGAGTTTCGATCCGCAACTCGCTTGCCAATCTGCGCACTTTCCCGTGCGTCCAGATCCTCGAGGCCAAGGGCAAGCTCCACCTGCACGGCGCCTGGTTCGACATCTCGACCGGCGAACTCTGGGTGATGGACCCGGTGACGGGCGATTTTTCCCGCCCGGGAATGTAAGCGGTCAGCAAAAAAAGGCCCGGCTCTTTCGAACCGGGCCTTTTGTCTGGTTGGTTATGCGTTCCGAAGGACGAAAATCCTAGAGACCGTCGATCTCGGCGCCGATGATGGCGATCGCTTGCTGGTAGACGCTTGCGGCGTTCCAGCCCTGGATCGCAGCGAAGTTCGCCTGGCCCTGCTGATAGCCGGCGCCCGGCTGCCAGCCATGGCCGCGCAGGAAATTGGCGGTGGATGCCAGCGCGTCAGCCTTGGAGCGAACCATGTCGACATGGCCGTTGCCATCGCCATCGACGCCGTATTTCAGGACGTTGGCGGGCAGGAACTGGGTCTGGCCGATTTCGCCATGGGCGGCGCCACGCGCATCCGGGCTCAGATCGCCGCGCTGCACGAGCTGCAGGGCCGCATAGAGCTGGTTGGTGAAGTAGTCCGAGCGACGGCAGTCATAGGCCAGCGTCGAAACGGCCGAGAGCGTGTGCTCCTTGCCCATGAAACCGCCGAAGCCGGTTTCCATGCCCCAGATGGCAATCAGCGGGCCAGCCGGCACGCCGTAGCGCCGCTCGATGCTGGTAAAGAGTGCGGCGTTCTGCTGCTTCATCTTCTTGCCGCGGGAAATGATCACTTGGCCGCCGCGCTTCTGCATGAACTGCTCGAGCGACAGCTTGAAGCTCTTCTGGCCGCGGTCGGCGCGGATCGTCGCCTTGTTGTAGGAGACGCCGGAGAGTGCACGGTCGAGCACCTGCGGGCTGATGCCGTTGCCGGAGGCCTGCTGCTTGAAGTTCTGCACCCAGGCTTCAAAGCCGCTTCCGTCATTGCCGCATTGGGCGGCAGATGCCACCGCCGGAAAAACTGCAGTCGAAATCAGGGCGGCAAGCCCCACTGCTGCGCACTTCGCCCTGTGCATGAAATACCCCGTCATAGCCCGAATCTCGTTGCTCTTAAAAATGCCAGCCTTCGCCGGCCGTGTCACCTACCGCAAGCGGCAGGTAACTTTATCGTGGTTTCACGTGAATCCGGGAAGGATCGGCCCCTCGTGAAACAGGAAACCCGCCAGGCTCGAAAGAGCCTGGCGGGAGTGAATGGTTCTAATGCCGTTTTCAGGCAGCCTGCTTGCGCGGCTTGATGAGGCCACGATTGACCAGCAGCTCGGCAATCTGGATCGCGTTCAGAGCGGCACCCTTGCGCAGGTTGTCGGAAACGACCCACAGGTTGAGGCCGTTCTCGACGGTTGCGTCTTCGCGGATGCGCGAGATGTAGGTCGCATCTTCGCCGGCGCACTCGTAAGGAGTGACGTAGCCGCCGTTCTCGTGCTTGTCGACGACGAGGCAACCCGGCGCTTCGCGCAGGATGTCGCGCGCTTCGTCAGCGGTGATCTCGTTTTCGAACTCGATGTTCACCGATTCCGAATGGCCGATGAAGACGGGAACGCGCACGGCGGTGCAGGTCACCTTGATCTTCGGGTCGAGCATCTTCTTGGTCTCGGCGAGAACCTTCCACTCTTCCTTCGTGTAGCCGTCTTCCATGAACACGTCGATGTGCGGAATGACGTTGAAGGCGATGCGCTTGGTGAACTTCTTCGATTCGATCGGATCGGCAACGAAGACGGCGCGGGTCTGGTTGAAGAGTTCGTCCATGCCGTCCTTGCCGGCGCCGGAAACCGACTGGTAGGTCGAGACGACGACGCGCTTGATCTTGGCGTGGTCGTGCAGCGGCTTCAGCGCGACGACAAGCTGGGCGGTCGAGCAATTCGGGTTGGCGATGATGTTCTTCTTGGTGAACTGCGCGATCGCGTCCGGGTTCACTTCCGGAACGATCAGCGGCACTTCGGCGTCGTAGCGCCAGGCCGAGGAGTTGTCGATGACGACGCAGCCCTGCTGGCCGATCTTCGGCGAATACTTCAGCGATACGGCGCCGCCAGCCGACATCAGGCAGATATCGGTGTCGGAGAAGTCGTAGTTTTCGAGGTTCTTGACCTTGAGGGTCTTGTCGCCGAAGGAAACTTCGGTGCCCTGGGAGCGGGCGGAAGCGAGGGCGACCACTTCATCCGCGGGAAAGCCGCGTTCGGAAAGGATGTTCAGCATCTCCCGGCCGACATTGCCGGTGGCGCCTGCGACTGCAATCTTGAAACCCATGATCTAAGCTCTCTTTTCTGTCTCTCCTCGTCGGGTGAGGGGGAAACCGCGCGACCTGCCGCGAGGGTTCCTGTCCCCGGCCAAACCGGGGAGAGAGCGGAGGGCCAGAGACGTCAGACGGTTTTCGTCGTCGTTTTGGCCGTTGTTTTGCAAGCGAACGAAAAATCGACATCCTGCCCCGCGGCAAGAGCCGGCAGGATCAAAGCAGCGATGGCTGGACCGATCGGTCGCATGGTGGTGATTTCCTCGTTCGTCGCTGCTCTTACGCGGTTTTGGGGAAGAGTCAAGACATTGCCGCGCGCCGGCACGCCCCCGCCCTGCCCGCGATCGATCGCCGCATTAGACGAAAGTCATAAGCCGAAAGCATCTCTGCCTGTGATGACACTTTTCTGACATCCTCATTTCAGGCGCACCACGTCCGGACGTTCGAGGGAGGAATGCTGGACCAGCCAATGGGCGCTCCTTTGGAGTGGAGGATTATCAAAATGGCAAATGTCGCGACAGCGGACGACGCAAAAACGCGTCCGATGACCGGCGAGGAGAAGAAGGTCATCTTCGCCTCGTCGCTCGGTACCGTCTTCGAATGGTACGATTTCTATCTCTACGGTTCGCTCGCCGTCTACATCGGCGCGACCTTCTTCAGTTCCTACCCGGAAACGACGCGTAACATCTTCGCGCTTCTGGCCTTTGCCGCGGGCTTCCTGGTTCGCCCGTTCGGCGCGCTCGTCTTCGGTCGCCTGGGTGACCTCGTCGGCCGCAAATACACCTTCCTCGTGACGATCCTGATCATGGGTCTGTCGACCTTCCTGGTCGGCATCCTGCCCGGCGCTGCCTCGATCGGCATTGCCGCGCCGATCCTGCTCATCGTGCTGCGCATGCTGCAGGGCCTGGCGCTCGGCGGCGAATATGGCGGTGCGGCAACCTACGTGGCCGAACACGCCCCGCATGGGCGTCGCGGCTACTTCACGTCCTGGATCCAGACCACGGCGACGCTCGGTCTGTTCCTGTCGCTGGTGGTGATCCTGCTCGTGCAGTTCGCGCTCGGCAAGGAAGCCTTCGCCGCCTGGGGCTGGCGCATTCCGTTCCTGCTGTCCTGCGTGCTTCTCGGCATTTCCGTCTGGATCCGTCTGAAGATGAACGAATCCCCGGCCTTCAAGAAGATGAAGGAAGAGGGCAAGGGCTCCAAGGCGCCGCTTCGGGAAGCCTTCGGCCAGTGGAAGAACGCCAAGATCGCGCTTCTGGCGCTGTTCGGTGCCGTCGTCGGACAAGCCGTGGTCTGGTACTCCGGTCAGTTCTACGCGCTGTTCTTCCTGACCGGCGTCCTGAAAGTAGACGGTCAGTCGGCCAACATCATGGTCGCCGCCTCGCTTTTGATTGGCACGGGCTTCTTCGTGCTATTCGGCTGGCTCTCCGACAAGATCGGCCGCAAGCCGATCATCATGGCCGGTCTGCTGCTTGCGATGCTCACCTACTTCCCGCTGTTCAAGGCGCTGACCTGGGCCGGTAACCCTGCACTCGCTGAAGCCCAGGCAACCGTTCGCGCAACGGTGACCGCGGCTCCCGGCGACTGCAAATTCCAGTTCAACCCGACGGGCACGGCGAAGTTCACAACCTCGTGCGACATCGCAACCGCGTTCCTCACCAAGAACTCCGTTCCCTACGACGTCGTCACGACGGCTGCGGCGGGCACGGCGGCGACGGTCAAGGTCGGCGACACCACGATCAACAGCTACGACGCAGTCGCTGCTGGCGATGGTGCCAAGGCCGCCAACGCCGCCTTCGAAAAGCAGACCAACATGGCGCTCCACAATGCCGGCTACCCGCTGGTTCGTGGCGCGGCAAAGGTTCCGGACGCCAAGCTTGACGGTTTTGTCACCGCCAACCCGGAACTGTCGCTTGACGCAGCCGCTGTCCGCGGCGGCGAAAAGACCATGGTTCCGGCCGAAAAGCTCATCGCCGACAAGCTGCTGACCAAGGATGAAGTGGGCGCTGCCACCGAAATGGCCGTCTACACGATCGCCGGCGGCGGCACCTACGCGATGGTCGCGGATCCTGCCAACGTCAACTGGACGACGATCATCGCGGTGCTCACCGTGCTCGTCATCTACGTGACGATGGTCTACGGCCCGATCGCAGCCCTGCTGGTCGAACTCTTCCCGACCCGCATCCGCTACACCGGCATGTCGCTGCCCTACCACATCGGCAACGGCTGGTTCGGCGGGCTGCTTCCGGCAACGGCCTTCGCGATGAGTGCTGCCCAGGGCGATATCTACTACGGCCTCTGGTACCCGATCGTCTTTGCAGGGATCACGCTGGTCATCGGCCTCCTGTTCCTGCCGGAAACGAAGGATCGCGACATCCACGCGATGGATTAAGCCCGGCGCTCCCGGAGAGAACAAATCCCGGGGGCACCTCAAATCTTCCCCGAGCTATCATGGCTCTCCTGACTCCGGCGCGGTCTTCCGCGCCGGCTTTTTTATTGGGTCGGCTCGCTGCGTCCGGCAAGCGGCCAACCGCCCGGGCCGAGGCGAAACAGGCGACCGTATTTGGCAAAGACAAACGCCATCATCACCGATGTCCAAAGGCCGAGCAGCAGCCCGGCGGCGACGTCGCTCGGATAGTGTGCGCCAACGATGACGCGGGAAACACCGATCGTCAGCGCCAGGACCAGAAAGAGTGGCCTCAGTCTCGGCAGCAGCATGGCGAAGACGCCGAAAAACGCACCGGCCGCAGTCGAGTGCCCGGACGGAAAGCTCTCATAGAGATCACTGGCGGCGAACGGCGTCAGGCTGTAGGCGCCGAGCTCGGCAAAGAGTTCCGGTCGTGCCCGGCCGATCAGGAGCTTCAGCGTATGCACCAACGCGCTGGCGGTGCCGATCGTCAAAAGGAAATAGGCGGCGAGGTCGCGGGCAGTGCGCGCCTTGTTTTGAAGCGGCCCCTGGCTTGCCGCCCGGCGCAGCACGAAGGCCCCCGCAAGCAGGATACCGGAAAGATAGATCATCCAGCCAAAGGTACCGAAATCGGTGATCCTTTCATTGAAGGTGACGATGTTGTCCGGCAGGCCTTGCGCGCGCTGTGACAGGAACGGATCGAGCGGGATGAGCGCGAACACGAGGATGGCTGTTGTCAGCACGATCCATCCGGTGGCCGCAAGTGGTCGGTTCATGGTTCTCCCATCCTGCCACCCAGATCGCGCGGCAATTGTCTGTTCCTGTCGGGGCACGATGCAGGGCGCTTCCCGCGCCAGGCGGCCCCGGTCCGTCTTTTTCCGATGTGTCGGTTCTTTTGGCAAATTCAAGGCCGTGAAACGCAAAACACCTCCGGATGCGCTCCGGAGGTGTTGGTTTTCGTAGGCCTGTTGGCGTCAGCGTGACGCCGTTCAGGATCGGTTGTCGCTTACGCCGACAGCGCCTTGAACTCGGCAAGGATGGCGTCGCCCATCTCGGTGGTGCCGACCTTCTTCGCCCCTTCGGCCATGATGTCGCCGGTGCGGATGCCCTGGTCGAGCACGGTGGCGATCGCCTTCTCCAGATTGTCGGCTTCCGTCACCAGGTTGAAGGAATAGCGCAGGCACATGGCGAACGAGGCGATCATCGCGATCGGGTTGGCAATGCCCTGGCCGGCAATGTCGGGTGCCGAGCCATGCACCGGCTCATAGAGCGCCTTGCGCTTGCCGCTGACACCATCCGGTGCGCCGAGCGAGGCGGACGGCAGCATGCCGAGCGAACCGGTGAGCATCGCCGCCACGTCCGACAGCATGTCGCCGAACAGGTTGTCGGTGACGATGACGTCGAACTGCTTGGGCTGGCGCACCAGCTGCATGCCGCCGGCGTCCGCCAGCATGTGCTCGAGCTGGACGTCGGAGTACTTCGCCTTGTGCGTCTCGGTCACCACCTGGTTCCACAACACGCCCGACTTCATGACGTTGCGCTTTTCCATCGAGCAGACGCGGTTGTTGCGGGTGCGGGCCAGCTCGAAGGCGACGCCCGCGATGCGCTCGATCTCGTAGGTGTCGTAGACCTGGGTGTCGATGCCACGCTTCTGGCCGTTGCCGAGATCGATGATCTCCTTCGGCTCGCCGAAATAGACGCCACCGGTCAGCTCGCGCACGATCAGGATGTCGAGGCCTTCGACCAGTTCCGGCTTGAGCGACGAGGCGGCGGAAAGCGCCGGGTAGCAGATCGCCGGGCGCAGGTTGGCGAAGAGCTCGAGATCCTTGCGCAGGCGCAGCAGACCGGCTTCCGGGCGCACCTCGTAGGGCACCGCATCCCACTTCGGACCGCCGACGGCGCCGAACAGCACCGCATCGGCGGCAAGCGCCTTCTTCATGTCCTCTTCCGAGATCGCCTGACCGTGGGCGTCATAGGCCGAACCGCCGACCAGGCCCTCGTCCGTCACGAAGCCGGCACCAAGCTCGGCATTCATGTAGGCGATGATTTTGCGGACTTCCGCCATGGCTTCCGGGCCGATGCCGTCGCCGGGCAGAAGGAAGAGGTTGCGCACAGTCATGGATAGTCCTTCTCGCGGGGGGAAAACTCGGCCGCGTTCTAGCGCAACTTCGTATCGAGGGAAATCGGCGAAACGAAAGATTTGTGCGCGGCCGCGAGCGGAACGTTCCCTACGGAACAGCTGATCGGCCGGGGCACTGCGATGATGGTCTAGAAGCCGTGTACCTGCCTGGCCGTCGATCCCTCGAGGAGAAAAACATGAGCAATTTCGTTCACGCCGTCGCCGCCCATATCCGCGCCACGACCAAGAACCTGACCTTTACTGGCCGGCCTTCCGGCAAGCGCTCACCCGCGTCGTCCTATAGTTGGCTTAGCTTTCCTCTTGACTGAAACGGTGCCTCCGGATCGAATGCGGGTAACGCAACTGGGAACCCGCCATGTCCGAGACGCTGCTGATTGGAGCCTTTCTCGCCGCCCTCTCCTATGTCCTTATTCCCGGACCGGCGTTTCTGGCGCTGCTCGGCATCGGCGCCGGCCAGGGGCGCAAGGCAGGCGCCTTGTTCATGGGCGGACACCTTGCCGGTGACGTTCTCTGGTCGACCCTGGCGCTGGTCGCAATCGTCGGCGCGCGCTCCGTCGGCACGACGATTTTCGATATCCTCGGTCTCTTCTGCGGCGCCTATCTCGGCTGGATCGGCTGGACGGCATTGCGCGCACGCCCCGCCGGGGAGAACCGCGCGCTCGTGACAGTCGAGCGTCCTTTGAGACGCGGACTGATTTTTGGACTCACCAATCCCAAGGGCTATCCGGTAGCGCTCGCAACCTTCACGGCGCTGCTGGCCAGCTCGGCCAACGCGCTCGAGTTCGATGCGCTGCCGGCGCTGCTCGGCGTCTCGCTGATCGGATTTCTCGTGGCCGATCTGATCCTGATCGTCATCATCGGCACCTCCGTCGTGCGGCGTTTCTACCGACGCCACGAACTCGCGATCGTCCGGCTCTCCGGTCTCCTGTTCATCGGCTTTGCCGTTCAGGCGGTCTGGCACGCTGCCCCCGGGCTTCTCGGTTTGCGCAGGCCTTGACGGCAAGCCCCCTCACGACCACCTCCATTGCCTCCGCGTCCTGATGTCATAGATCAGCGACGCCCCTCCCCGGCCCCGCGTCGGACCGCATGCGAAAGGATTTCTGATGACCACCAGCACCCCGCTCAATCCCGCGCTCACCGCATGGACCGGCCACGAAGGCCTGCCGCGTTTCGACCTGGTGAAGGACGAGGATTTTGCTCCGGCGTTCGACGCGGCTTTCAGGGAACATGAGGCGGAGATCGACGCGATTGCCGAAAACCCGGCGGCGCCGACCTTCGAAAACACGATCATTGCGCTGGAGATCGCCGGTGACGGACTGTCGCGCGTATCCTCGATCTTCTGGAACAAGGCCGGCGCCGACACCAACGAGACGATCCAGGCGCTGGAGCGCGATATCGCGCCGAAGATGTCCCGGCACTATTCGAAAATTGGCATGAATGCGGCGCTCTTCAAGCGCATCGACACGCTGTGGGAAGGGCGCGCAGGGCTTGGCCTCGATCTTGAAGCGACGCGCGTACTCGAGCGCCACTGGAAGGGTTTCGTCAAATCCGGCGCCAAGCTCGCAAAGCCCGAGCAGGAGCGGCTGGCAGCGATCAACGAGAAACTCGCCGGCCTCGGCGCCAGGTTCGGGCAGAACGTGCTCGCCGATGAGAAGAGCTGGGTTCTGTTCTTGGAGAGCGAGGAACAGCTCGCCGGCCTGCCGGACTTCCTGCGCGACGCCATGGCGGCGGTTGCCGAAGACCGCGGCCAGAAGGGCAAGTACGCCGTCACCCTGTCGCGCTCGATCATCGAACCGTTCCTGACCTTCTCCGACAATCGCGAGCTTCGCGAGCAGGCCTTCCGCGCCTGGATCGCGCGCGGTGAAAATGGCGGCGACACCGACAATCGCGGGCTGATCGCCGAGATGCTGGCGCTGCGGGCCGAAAAGGCGAAGCTGCTCGGCTATGATAACTTCGCGTCGCTGAAGCTCGACGATACCATGGCGAAGACGCCCACTGCCGTGAACGGCCTGCTGATGCAAGTCTGGGAAAAGGCGGTTGCCCGCGCCCGCGAGGAAGAGGCCGAGCTTGCCCGGCTTGTTGCCGACGAGGGCCGCAATCACGACGTCATGCCTTGGGACTGGCGCCATTACGCCGAGAAGCTCCGCGCCGAAAAGTTCAATTTCTCCGAAGGCGAACTCAAGCCTTACCTGCAGCTCGAAAAGATCATCGAGGCCTGCTTCGATGTCGCCAAGCGTCTGTTCGGCATTACCGCGACGGAGAAGAAGGGCATTGCCGCCTACCATCCCGACGTGCGCGTCTTCGAGATCAAGGATGCATCCGGCAAGCTGGTGGCATTGTTCCTTGGCGACTACTTCGCCCGGTCTTCGAAGCGCTCCGGTGCGTGGATGAGTTCGTTCCAGTCGCAGCACAAGCTCAAGCTGAAGAACGGCGCCGAAGGCGAGCTGCCGATCATCTACAACGTCTGCAATTTCGCCAAGCCCGCCGAGGGCAAGCCGGCGCTGCTGTCGCTCGATGATGCCCGAACGCTCTTCCACGAGTTCGGGCACGCATTGCATGGCATGCTATCCAACGTCACCTACCCTTCGGTGTCCGGCACGGGTGTGTCGCGTGACTTCGTCGAGCTGCCGTCGCAGCTTTACGAACATTGGCTGACGGTGCCGGAGATCCTGAAGCGTTATGCGGTGCACTACCAGACGGGCGAGCCGATGCCGCAGGCGCTGCTCGACAAGGTGCTGGCGGCGCGAACCTTCAACTCGGGCTTCGCCACGGTCGAGTTCACGTCGTCCGCACTGGTCGATATGGCCTATCATACGGCCGCGGTGACGGCGGAACCGATGGCGCTCGAAGCCAAGAAGCTCGATGAGATCGGCATGCCGAAATCCATCGTCATGCGCCATCGCAGCCCGCACTTCCTGCACGTCTTCTCGGGCGACGGCTACTCGGCCGGCTACTATTCCTACATGTGGTCGGAAGTGCTCGACGCCGATGCCTTCGCCGCCTTCGAGGAAACCGGCAACGCCTTCGATCCGGCCATGGCCGCCCGCCTCAAGGACAACATCTATTCGGTCGGAGGCTCGATCGATCCGGAGGATGCCTACAAGGCCTTTCGCGGCAAACTGCCGAGCCCGGATGCGATGCTCGCGAAAAAGGGCCTGGCTGCCTGAGCCACGCCGATTTCCGATCACGCCATCCGGCGTGATCGGTTGTTCCAAAGTCCCCGCACTGTCTCGCAAGCAGCCTCGAAGTCGTCGTGATTGCGCAGACTGACAAGGGCGGCAGCCGCCGTCGTAATGATGGTGGTTTCCGCGCGCTCGTCGCGGGCAGCACCAGTCCAAACCGCCTGCCAGTATTCGCGGCTGCTCAAGCCGGTGCGCGGTTCGGCCGGCGGCGCGATTTTCGCGGGAATGATGACTTCGGAGGCTTCGCCGCCGACAAGGCGGAAAAGGGGCGTCTGGCGGTAGGGCGTGAACTCAGCGTGGTCGCGGGTGTTGCCGAGGATCGTCAACTCTCTCGTGCCGAGCAGCATGGCGATGTCGCGGCTGAGCGTGCGGCTCGAGGGATTGGCGACGCCGAGAAGGCTTGTCCGTCCGCCCATCGGATTGATGAGGTGTATGGCGGCGTTTAGCGGCATGCGCATCTCCATCAGCCGATAGAGCCCCAGCAAGCGATAGACCTGCGGCGCAAAGGCCGAGAGCGGCAGATAGGCGATGCCTGCCGACCGAAGCGCTGTCTTGGCGGCCGTGATCGACGTGCAGATCGGGATGCCGGCTGCGGAAGCGGCCACCTCCAGCTTGTACCGATCCGTACCCTCTTCACCGTAGCTTCCATGCAGCACGACGCGATGCCCGGCATCGACGACAAGCCGTGCCGCATGCAGGAACCAGGGCGCAGTCTTCAATTTGGGCGAGAGGTAGCAGGGCCAATCGAGGTCGGCGATGCCGTTTCCCGGTTCAATTGCGCCGATATGGCGGCGCATGGCGCGCACGAAACCGGCCACCTCCACCGCCGTCGGTCCGCGATAATGCAGCACCGTCATCAGCGCACCGATCTGCACCGGGTCCGCTTCGCCGGCAAGGATGATCGCCAGCGCGTCCTCGGCCTCCTCTTCGCTCAAGGGGCGGCTGCGGCCGGCGCCGGTGCCGACAGTCGCGATGCAGCGAGCCAATCGTCGTTCAGGGGCGGCATCGTCGCCGATTTCGGCCAGCTTTGCGGCGAACTGTTCCGGTGCCGGCTCCCCCTCAAGCAGGCGGCTTGGCCGGACCGCCAGCGGTGGTGCGTCGGTCAGTGCCTGCCCTTCCCAGCCGGCGTGACCTGTCTGTGTGGGTGCGGACGCGGAGCCAGCGGCGCGTGCGTCAAGCAGGGCTTCGGTCTCTGCGGCAAGAGCGCGCACGCGTAGCCGCAGAGACTCGGCAAGCGGGGTCGGGCGCAGGCCATGACCTGTGCGCAGGAACAGCGGATCGGCATAGTCCTCACGCAATTGACCGAGCAAGCGGCTCATTGCCGAGGGCTGCAGACCGACGCTTGAAGCGGCACGGCTGACGCTGTTTTCGCGTAGCAGTGCGTCCAGCGCCAGGAGCAGGCGCAGCTTGCTCAGATCCGTCTGACGTTCGTTGGACGCCGACGCGCCTCCTGTCACGCTCGCCGTTGCTTTCGCCATGGTTCCGTCCCGCCTTTCTGTCTCATCCGGCATATTCGCGGGCGCTGTTTTGCGTCGTTTCGTATTTGGAACGGTTCCAAAACAGCGTCGTTGACCGTCTCCCTCGCCAATAACTAAGTGGAGTTCATTACTCAAGATATATGCGGGGCGAAGATGATGAAGCGGATGGGGCCTGAGACCGAAACCGAGGGGCAGCGGCAAGGGGACCGCTGGAACCGGTGCGGCTCGGCCGGATGGTCACGTCGTTTCGTCTGCGCCTGCCTCGCCGGCACGGCGCTGACGGTGCCGACGGAAGCCTTGGCACAGAAGGCCAAGGAAAAGGAGAAGGAGAAGGCGACCGAACTCGAGCAGATTGTGGTGACGGCGACCGGGTTCGAGCAAAACGTCAAGGATGCGCCGGCGAGCATCACGGTGATCTCGGGCGAAGACCTGCAAAAGCGGTCGTTCCGCGATCTCACCGATGCGCTTCGCGACGCGCAAGGGGTTGCGGTGACAGGTGTCGCCAACGAGCGCGACATCTTCATCCGCGGCCTGCCCGGCTCCTACACGCTGATTCTTGTCGACGGAAAGCGCCAGAGCACGCGTGACGCGCGCACCAATGGCAACTCCGGTTTCGAGCAGAGCTTCATTCCGCCGGCCGCCGCCATCGAGCGTATCGAGATCGTCCGTGGGCCGATGTCGTCGCTCTACGGTTCCGATGCCATGGGTGGGGTCATCAACATCATCACCCGCAAGGTCGCCGACAGCTGGACCGGCTCGTTCACCACCGACGGCACGATGCAGCAGCACAAGCAGTTCGGCAATTCGGGCCAAATGTCGTTCTACACCAGCGGGCCGATCCTGAAAGACACGCTCGGCGTACAGATCTGGGGCCGCGGCCTGAAGCGCAGTGAGGACAGGTTCCTTTCCGGCATCACCGGTTCGAAGGAACACGATCTGACGGCGCGGCTTTCCTATACGCCGAACGAGGATCATGACTTCTTCCTCGAAGGCGGGACCGCACGGCTTCGCCGCGATGCCAATGTCGGCAAGACGATCGAGCCCGGACCGCGCGCGGTCAGCACCTACAACGACAACGACCGCGATCACTGGTCGTTCTCCCATACGGGCCGCTGGGGACCGACGACGTCTGACTTCTCCATCCTGCAGGAATGGGCGGAGCGCCGGACCTACAACTACAGCCAGGCAGACGGTCGCTTCGTCAAGCAGCCGCGCGCGCCCGAGGTGCGCAACACCGTCATCGACGGCAAGTTCACCACCCCCTTCGATCTCGGCGGCAGCCACACGCTGGTGACTGGCGGGCAATATTTCGAGGCGCGGCTTTCCGACCAGAACCCGGGTCGACGCACGGGCTTGAACGAGACCTTCTCGGCGACGCAATGGGCGCTGTTTGCCGAAGACGAATGGCGCATGGTCGATGACTTCGCGCTGACCACGGGCCTGCGTCTCGATCATCATGAGGAATATGGCTACCACTTGAGCCCGCGCATCTACGGCGTCTGGAACGCGACCGACATGCTGACGGTAAAGGGCGGCATTTCCACCGGCTTCCGTGCGCCCGATATCCGCAGCATCGCGCCGGGTTATGCCTATACGACCGGCGGTGGCGGTTGCTCTTATGGTCCGACCGGCACCTGCGGCGTGATCATCGCCGACCCGAACCTGAAGGCCGAATCGAGCACGAGCTATGAAATCGGCGCGATTTGGGACAATGGCGACGTCATTCTCGGTGGTACCTATTTCTATACGGATTTCCGGGACAAGATCTCCAACTCGATGGTGCTGGATTCGGCCGGCAATCCGGTGCGCTGGAGCGAGGACCCGAACTACCGCCTCTGGTACAACTACAATATCGACGACGCGATCATTCAGGGCGTCGAGCTCACCGCGACCTGGAATGCGACGCCGGATCTGACACTTCGCGCGAGCTACACCTACACGCAGTCCGAACAGAAGACCGGCACCTTTGCCGGCTTCCCGCTGGCGCGCACGCCGGAACACATGGCCAATCTCAGGGCTGATTGGTACACGCCGGTCGAAGGGCTAGAAGCCTGGGCTTCCGTCAGCTATCACGGCGAAGAGATCGCCGCCGGCCCGCGCATCGGCACCAACGGCAAGCCGGTGACGATCAACGGCCAGCAGGGCCGCAAGTACGACGCCTATACGACGGTCGATATCGGCACGAAATATGATGTCGGCGAGGGCCTGACGCTGAACGCCGCGGTCTACAATCTCTTCGACAAGGAAGTCGAGCAGACCGATTTCAACACGGTCATGGAAGGCCGCCGCTTCTGGATGAGCCTAACGGCAACATTCTGATCATCCGGCCGGCCCCTGCCCGGCTCCCGATCGAAAACAGACGGCGCCCGGAAGGCGCCGTCTGTCATTTCTCAAGCGCCGCTCTTTCTCAGGCGCTTTGGTCCACGCCGAGGGTCGATAGCAGGCTTTTCATTCTCTGGAGCGCCAGTTCCGGCCGGTCGAGCACATTGGCGCGGTCGGCGAGGCGGAAGATATCGGCGTAGTGCAGCACCCCGCGGGCGGACTGCATGCCGGCGGGCATGGTGAAGTGGCGCTGGTGGCCGTTCAGCCAGGCGAGGAGAACGACGCCGGCCTTGTAATACTGTGTCGGCGCCTCGAAGATCTTGCGGGACAGGGGCACGGTCGGCTCGATCACGCCGCGGAAGGTGGCGAGATCGTCCTTCGCCAGCGCCGCGAGTGCCTTGGAGGCGGAGGGCGCCACCGCATCGAAGATGCCGAGCAGCGCGTGGCTGTACTTCGTGCCGTCGCCCTCGATCAGCTCGGCATAGTTGAAGTCGTCGCCGGTAAAGCAGAGCACGCCTTCGGGCAGGCGATTGCGCAGTGCCACTTCCTTGGCGTTGTCGAGCAGCGAAATCTTGATGCCTTCGACCTTGTCGCGGTTGGCTTCGATGATCGAGAGCACCGTATCGAGCGCCTGGTCGAAATTCTCCGAACCCCAATAGCCCCGAAGTTGCGGATCGAACATGTCGCCGAGCCAATGCAACACCACCTTGTGCCTGGTCTGGCCGAGGATGCGGCCATAGACGAGGCGATAGTCGTCGGCCGATCGCGCGACGCGGGCGAGCGCCCGGCTTGCCATCATGATCGCCCTGCCCCCCTCGCCTTCGACGAAGCCGACCTGTTCCTCATAGGCGGCAATCACATCGTCAAGCGAGCGTGCATCGGTGGGCGCAAGATGGTCGGTGCCGGCGCCACAGGCAAGATCGGCGCCCGCTACCTGCCGCGCATCGCTGAGCGATCGGCGGATCAGCTCCTGCGCGCCCGGCCAGGCAAGGCCCATGCCGCGTTGGGCGGTGTCCATCGCCTCGGCGATTTTGAAACCCAGGCTCCAGAGGTGATGGCGAAACGCCATCGTCACGTCCCAGTCGATCGCCGGGTTGCCCCAGGGATCGAGATCCTTGAGCGGATCCGAGACCACATGGGCGGCCGCATAGGCGATGCGGTTGAAGGTCGGCGGCGTGTTGGGCCGTTCGATCGGCGTTCCGGTCAGGCGATACTGTTCAAGCGAGCCGTCTTGGCGCGGCAGCGTCAGGCTTGTCATTGGGGTTGGTCTCCTCCGCGGACGTTTGTCCTGGAATACTTTGGATCGTTCCAAATGGCAAGCGGCAATGTTTTTCAGGCGAGGCGATCCTCCTCCAGGCGATTGCGGATCTCCAATAATATCATTGAAATTCAATTAAATAATCCGTCAAACCGCAGATCGCGACGCTTCTCAAGGTGCCTTTTGTCTAGACCGAGCGCGGCTGGACGGGAAAAAAGTGATCAACCAACTCTTGACGAAATTGGAACGTTCCAATTATGAAAGAAGAAAGCAGGCAGAAGAATTCGGGAGGATGCTGTGGTTAAGGAGAGGGTAACGGTCATCGATATTGCGCACGCTGCCGGCGTGTCGAAGTCGACCGTGTCGCTCGTTCTTCAGGGCAGCTCGCTCGTCAATGAGGCGACGCGCGCCAAAGTGAATGCCGCCATCCGCGATCTCGGCTATGTCTATAATCGCGGTGCTGCCAATCTTCGGCAATCGAAGTCCAAGATCATCGGCATCGTCGTCAACGATCTCACCAACAGCTTCTTTGCGGAACTCGCCGTCGGCGTCGATGCGGTCGTGCAATCGGCAGGCTTCGTGCAGTTTCTTGCCAATACCGGCGAAAAGATCGAGCGCCAGCGCGAAGTGGTCGCGTCGATGCGCGAGCATGGCGTTTCCGGCCTGATCATCTCGCCGGCGCGTGGCACCGAAGCGGCCGATCTTGCGCCTTTGGTCGAGAGCGGCATTCCCGTCGTGCTCGTCGTCCGCGACATTGCCGGTGCAAATGTCTCTTCGCTGATCTCCGACAACCACGCTGGTGCCGTGGCCGCGGTGCGTCATCTGATCGAACGTGGTCACCAGCGCATCGCCTTCCTCGGCGGCTTTTCCGACACCGCCGTCTTCGAGGCGCGCATGCGCGGCTACCGCGATGCGCTCGTCGAGGCCGGCATGCCGGTTTCGGAATCGCTGATCATCGGTTCGGCGCCGTCGCGTGCCGGCGGGGTGACGGCGGTGGAGCAGGCGATGATGCTCGCCGACCGGCCGACGGCCGCACTCTGCTTCAATGATGCGGTCGCTTTCGGCGTCTGCGATGGCCTGAGGGCCCGGCGGCTTGAGCCGGGTGCCGATTTTGCCGTTATCGGTTTCGACGACGTGATCGAGGCGAAGACAGCAGTTCCGGCGCTGACGACGGTGTCCGTCGATCCGCAAGGCATGGGCCAACGGGCGGCCGAACTGCTGTTGAAGCAGATCAAGGCCGGTAAGGCGGAGCCGGAAGCCATCGTCGGTTCGGTTCGTCTCGTCGTTCGCCAGAGCTGCGGCGCTGCAATCGAGAGAAAAAGGGAGGCACTGGCATGACACGGTGGGGTCTGATCGGCGCAAGCACGATTGCGCGCGAATGGGTGATCGGCGCAATCCGCGCCGCCGGAGGCGAGGTCGTCTCCGTCATGAGCACGAGCGCGGAGCGCGGCGCGGCTTACGCCGAGGAGAACGGCATCGCCAAGTCGGTGACCACTGTTGCCGAACTCGTCGGCGATCCCGATGTCGATGCCGTCTATGTCTCCACCACCAATGAACTGCATCGCGAGCAGACGCTGGCGGCGATCGCTGCCGGCAAGCACGTGCTCTGCGAGAAGCCGCTGGCGATGACGCTGGAGGATGCGCGCGACATGGTGAGCGCAGCGCAGGAAGCGGGTGTCGTTCTTGCTACCAACCACCACCTGCGCAATGCCGCCAGCCACCGCGCAATGCGCGATGCGATCGCCGAGGGCAGGATCGGCCGGCCGATTGCAGCCCGCGTCTTCCACGCCGTCTATCTGCCGCCGCATCTCCAGGGCTGGCGACTGGAGAGGCCGGACGCCGGCGGCGGCGTCATTCTCGACATCACCGTGCATGACGCCGATACGCTGCGCTTCATCCTCAACGACGATCCGATCGAGGCCGTTGCCATCAGTCACAGTGCCGGCATGGGCAAGGAAGGCCTGGAGGATGGCGTCATGGGTGTCATCCACTTCCGCTCCGGCGTCATCGCACAGTTCCACGATGCCTTCACCACCAAATACGCAGAGACCGGTCTTGAGGTGCATGGCACCGAAGGATCGCTGATCGGCCGCAACGTGATGACGCAGAAGCCGACAGGCACGGTGACGCTGCGCAACGCCGATGGCGAGAGCGAGCTGACGCTCGACCACCGCAATCTCTACGAAACAGCGCTTTCCGCTTTCCATGCCGCTGCCCGGGGCAACGGCCGTCCATCTGCGACGGGCGAGGATGGCGTCTGGTCGCTGGCAACGGGCCTTGCCGTCGTCAAGGCGGCGGCCACCGGCCGGGCCGTGGCGATCGAAACGGGACTTTGAACTCATGTCGATGAAAAAGCACATCTCGCCGGCCGAAGCGGCTGCCCTGATCCCGGATGGCGCGGTGGTTTCGGTCTCCTCGTCCAGCGGCCTCGGCTGCCCGGATCTGATGCTCAAGGCGATCGGCGAGCGGTTCGAGACGACCGGCCACCCACGCGACCTGACGACGCTGCATCCGATTGCCGCCGGCGACATGAGCGGCATCAAGGGCGTCGACTATATCGCCAAGAAGGGTCTGCTGAAGAAGATCATCGGCGGCTCCTATCCCTCGGGTCCGTCGAGTGCGGAACCGCCGTTGATCTGGCAGATGATCGGCGCTGACGAGGTGGCGGCCTACAACGTGCCCTCCGGCATCCTGTTCGACATGCACCGCGAGGCCGCGGCCAAGCGCCCGGGCGTGATGACCAAGGTCGGCCTCGACACCTTCGTCGATCCGTCGCGCGAAGGCTGCGCCATGAATGCTTCGGCCGCGGCTGAGCCCATGGTTAAGAAGGTCTCGTTCGAAGGCGAGGACTGGCTCTATTTCAAGGCGATCGCGCCGCAAGTGGCGATCATCCGCGCGACGACGGCGGACGAGCGCGGCAATCTCACCTATGAGCACGAGGGCGCCTATCTCGGTGGTCTCGACCAGGCGCTCGCTGCCCGCAACAATGGCGGCATCGTCATTGCCCAGGTCAAGCGCATCACCAAGGAAGGCTCACTGAAACCCCACGACGTGCGCGTGCCGGGCGTGCTGGTGGATTATGTCATCGTCGATCCCGACCAGAAACAGACGACCCAGACGCTCTACGATCCGGCGATTTCCGGCGAGATCTTCCGGCCGCTCGACAGTTTCCGGGTGCCGGAATTCAATATCCAGAAGGTCATTGCCCGCCGCGTGGCGCAGGAGCTTGAAGCCGGCAGCGCCGTCAATCTCGGCTTCGGCATTTCGGCCAATGTGCCGCGCATCCTGCTCGAAGAGGGGCTGCACGGTGCGGTCACCTGGGTGATCGAGCAGGGCGCTGTCGGCGGTGTGCCGCTGCTCGACTTCGCCTTCGGCTGCGCCTCCAATGCCGATGCCTTCATGCCCTCGCCCTATCAGTTCACTTATTTCCAGGGCGCCGGCTTCGATGCCTCGCTGCTCTCCTTCCTTGAGATCGATCGCAACGGCTCGGTCAACGTGTCGAAACTCTCTTTCCGCCCGCATGTGACGGCCGGCGCCGGCGGTTTCGTCGACATAACGGCACGGGCGAAGAAGATCGTCTTCTCCGGCATGTTCAATGCCGGCGCCAAGCTCGCGGTCGCCGACGGCAAACTGGTGATCGAAAAGGAAGGCAAGCTGAAGAAGCTGGTCAACGAGGTCGAACACGTCACCTTCTCAGGCCGTCGCGGCATCGAGCAGGGCCAGGACATCACCTATATCACCGAGCGCTGCGTGATGAAGCTGACGCCCGAGGGCGTGATGCTGACCGAGATCGCGCCGGGAGTCGACCTGCAGGCGCATATTCTCGACCAGTCGGAATTCCCACTGATCGTTTCCGACAGACTGAAGACCATGGATGCGGGTCTGTTCCAGGATGCATTGCTTGGTCTTGAACTGCCGAAGAAGCCGGCGCGCCGGCTTCAGGGAGGCGACCGTGGCTGAAGGCCGTATCCGCATCGAGGTTGATGGACCGATCGCGACCATGACGGTTGCCCGTCCGGACAAGCTCAATGCCTTCGATATCGACATGCTGAAGGCGTTGGCATCGGCTTGCGACGAGATTGAAGCCGACCGCAATGTGCGTGTCGTCATCCTCACCGGCGAGGGCAAGGCATTTTCGGCCGGCGGTGACATCAAAGCCTGGGGCGGTATGGATGCGCCTGCCTTCGGGCATGACTGGGTACGGTTCGGCCACCGCGTGTTCGAGCGGCTGGCGACGCTGCGCATGCCCGTCATCGCCGCTCTTAACGGCCATGCGCTTGGCGGTGGGCTGGAACTGGCGGCGGCCGCCGATATCCGGCTGGCCGAAGCGCAGATCAAGATCGGGCTGCCGGAGACGAGCCTCGGCATGGTGCCCGGCTGGTCGGGCACGCAGCGCCTCGTCTCTCGCTTTGGCGCCCAGATCGTCAGGCGCATGGTGCTGGGCGGCGAGATGTTCACCGCCGAGGCTGCTCTGCGCGAAGGTCTGGTCGATGCCGTCGTCGAGACCGGCACGGTGCTTTCAGCTGCCCGCGATTATGCGGCGCGTGTCGCCAAGCGCGGGCCTGCGGCGCTCGAGATTTCGAAACTGATGCTCGCTTCGGCGAATGGCGAAGACAACGGATCCGCAGTCGAAGCGCTCGGCTCGATCCTTGTCGCCAAGACCGGCGACCTCAAGGAAGGTGTCGTTGCCTTCTCCGAAAAGCGTGAAGCCCAATTCAAGGGAGAATGGTAATGACCGTGCTCGTGAAACCCAAGCCGATCGACGGCCAAAAGGTTCGCGCCTTCCAGATGCTGATCGACGGCAAATGGGTGGACAGCGCCGAGGGCCGTACGATCGAGCGCGTGGCGCCGGGCCACGGCGTCGTCGTCAGCCGCTATCAGGCGGGCACCAAGGCCGACGCCGAAAAAGCGATTGCTGCCGCACGCCGTGCCTTCGACGAGGGCACCTGGCCGCGCATGACCGCTTCGCAGCGTTCGCTGGTGCTTTTGCGCGCAGCCGATATCATTGCCGAGCGCGCCGATGAGCTTGCCTATCTCGATGCGATCGAATCCGGCAAGCCGATCAGCCAAGCCAAGGGCGAACTCGGCGGTGCCGCCGATATCTGGCGCTACGCCGCGGCTCTCGCCCGCGATCTGCATGGCGAAAGCTACAACACGCTCGGTGACGGTACACTTGGCGTCGTGCTGCGCGAGGCGATCGGTGTCGTCTCGATCATCACGCCCTGGAATTTCCCGTTCCTGATCGTCAGCCAGAAGCTGCCCTTTGCGCTGGCCGCTGGCTGCACCACTGTCGTCAAGCCGTCCGAGCTGACCTCGGCCTCGACGCTGCTGCTCGGTGAAATCCTCGAAGCCGCCGGCGTTCCCGCCGGCGTGGTCAACATCATCACCGGCACGGGGCCGGAGGTCGGCGCGCCAATGACGACGCATCCGGATGTCGACATGGTGTCCTTCACCGGCTCGACCGGCGTCGGCCGCCTGACCATGGCCAATGCTGCCCAGACGCTGAAGAAGGTCTCGCTGGAACTCGGCGGCAAGAACCCGCAGATCGTTTTCCCCGACGCCAATCTCGACGAATTCATCGATGCCGCCGTCTTCGGCGCCTATTTCAATGCCGGCGAATGCTGCAATGCCGGCTCGCGATTGATCCTGCACCGTGACATCGCCGACGAGGTGACGCGCCGCATCGCCGAGCTCTCGGCCAAGGTGAAGGTCGGCGATCCGCTCAATCCGGAAACCCAGGTCGGCGCAATCATCACGCCGCAGCATCTGGAAAAGATCGCCAGCTATGTTTCTGCTGCTTCCAAGGATGGCGCTGCGGTTGCCCATGGCGGCACCGCGCTCGATCTCGGCATGGGCCAGTTCATGGCGCCGACGATCCTTTCTTCCGTGCGCCCGGACATGGCGGTGGCGCGCGAAGAAGTGTTCGGCCCGATTCTCTCGGTGCTGACCTTCGAGACGACGGAAGAGGCGATCGGCATCGCTAATGCGATCGACTATGGTCTTTCGGCCGGGGTGTGGAGCCGCGACTTCGACACCTGCCTGACGATCGGCCGCCGCGTGCGCGCCGGCACCATCTGGATGAACACCTTCATGGATGGTGCGTCGGAACTGCCCTTCGGCGGCTACCGCCAGTCCGGCCTCGGCCGCGAACTCGGCCGGCATTCGGTCGAGGATTACACCGAGACCAAGACGCTCAACATGCATATGGGGCCGCGTACCGGCTGGTGGATGCCGCGCTAAGGCTGAAACAGGGGAGGAGAGGACATGCGGACGATGGGGAGAACATTGGGGCAGGAGGCAGCGTCACGTGACACCGCCTTGCGTGCCGTGTTCGCCCGCTCAGCCGGCCGCGCCGAAGCTCGATGGGATCTGCGGACAGAGCAGCAGCTGCAGCTTGCTGACGTCGCTTTCGCCGCCGATCTTCTGCAGGAGCACCCGGCCCATGTCCTCGCCGGTCGCCGTCAGGTCCTCGTAGATCGTCTCGACCTGCGGCTGGATGGCGCTCAGGAGATGCGAGGTCTGCTTGGCGACGATGTCGTATTCGCGTCCGAGCGTCAGCCCGCAATCGCTCATGCCGGTGATGGTTGCGAGCGCGCAGACTTCGCCGCCGCACATGAAACTGTCCGGTGGATCGGGCTCGGCGTAGCGCTGGCGCACGCGGTCGCGGATGGCGCCTGCCGGGCTGTCGAGATCGATGCCCGAGAGGATTTCGTAGGCGCAGCCCGCCTCGCGCACGGCGGTCATGAAGCCGTGCTGAAGATGGCCGGCAAAGGTGAAATCGGCGGGGCCACTGATCAGGGCCGGCTTGCGCCTGCCCTTGGCGATCAGGCGCTTCGTCGCCTGGTAGGAAAAGGTGAAGTTGTCGTAGTCGACATAGGGATGCGGGGTGGAAAGCTCCGTGCGCCCATGGGTGACGAAGGGAAAGCCGAGATCGGACAGCAATCGGACCCGGGGATCGAGCGGTTCCGTGCGCGAGAAGATCAGGCCATCGGCCATCGCGTTGCGGGTGATGTAGTTGACCGCCTCGACATTGGTCGAGTTCAGGAAGTTCGGCATGACGATCAGGTGGTAGGCCGTGCCCTGAAGTGCCTTGGCGATGCCGCTCATGATCGAGGTGCCGTAGCCGAGGATTTCCTCGTGCGGGTCGAGCAGCACGCCGATGACATTGGTGCGGCCGGTCTTCAGGCGCTGGGCGGCCCGGTCGGGCGAATAGCCGATCTCGTCTGCGACCTCGCGCACTCGCTTGCGGGTATCGAGCGAGATCTGCGGCGCATCGGAAAGGGCACGCGAAACGGTGGTGACCGCAAGGCCGGTGATTTCCGCGATCGTGCGAAGGGTCGGCTTGCCGCGCTTGACGGCAGAACCAATGTCTTCGGCGTGGGCGGGCTTGGAGGGATCGGCCAATGCTAGTCTTTCTGAACGCGGGCGGGAGCGGTGTTTGTATCGTGGTGCGAGGGCTTAGGCAATCGAATCATGAAAACGTTTTAAATCTCGCATCGCGGCATGGCTTGCTGCACTGCAATAGCTAATGTGAGCTATATAATTCAGTAAATTCAAACGGTTCCGAAGGTGCTAAAATACAAAATGGCGGAATGCTTGACTTGCTGAATTTATAACGTTTTAAATGGCCAGCCGCTGGCTGAAGCGGCGCGAATTCCGGGGTGGAGGAGGTTCCGCCTCGTTAACTTGCAAACGGGAGGAAAACGATGCGCAAGTTGATGACGACGACGGCCGTTGTGGCGCTGATGATGGCGGCCACCGCCGCGCGCGCAGCCGAAAATGTGGAAGTTCTGCACTGGTGGACATCCGGTGGCGAAGCCGCCGCACTCGACGTTCTGAAGAAGGACTTGGAAAGCAAGGGCATCACCTGGACCGACATGCCGGTTGCCGGCGGTGGCGGTACGGAAGCGATGACGGTTCTGCGCGCTCGCGTCACCGCGGGCAACGCTCCGACCGCCGTGCAGATGCTCGGCTTCGACATTCTCGACTGGGCCAAGGAAGGCGCACTCGGCAACCTCGACGAGACCGCTTCCAAGGAAGGCTGGGACAAGGTGATCCCGACCGCCCTGCAGCAATTCTCGAAGTATGACGGCCACTGGATCGCAGCGCCGGTCAACGTGCATTCGACCAACTGGGTCTGGATCAACAAGGCCGCCCTCGACAAGGCTGGCGGCAAGGAGCCGACCAACTGGGACGAACTGGTTGCCCTGCTCGACAACTTCAAGGCCCAGGGGATCACCCCGATCGCCCATGGCGGCCAGCCCTGGCAGGATGCGACGATCTTCGACGCCGTCGTGCTTTCGCTCGGCACCGACTTCTACAAGCAGGCTTTCATCGATCTCGACCCGTCAGCGCTCGGCGGCGACAAGATGAAGGAAGCCTTCGACCGCATGACGAAGCTGCGCTCCTATGTCGACGACAACTTCTCGGGCCGTGACTGGAACCTCGCTTCCGCCATGGTTATCGAGAACAAGGCCGGCCTGCAGTTCATGGGCGACTGGGCCAAGGGCGAATTCCTGAAGGCCAAGAAGGTGCCGGGCACCGATTTCGTCTGCATGCGCTTCCCGGGTACGCAAGGGTCCGTGACCTTCAACTCCGACCAGTTCGCGATGTTCAAGGTTGCCGACGACAAGGTTCCGGCCCAGCTCGCCATGGCTTCGGCGATCGAAAGCCCGACCTTCCAGTCGGCCTTCAACGTGGTCAAGGGCTCGGTCCCGGCGCGCACCGACGTTCCGGACACGGACTTCGACGCCTGCGGCAAGAAGGGCATCAAGGACCTGGCAGAAGCCAACACCAACGGCAAGCTCTTCGGCTCCATGGCCCATGGCCATGCCAACCCGGCTGCCGTCAAGAACGCGATCTACGACGTCGTGACGCGCGAGTTCAACGGCGAACTGACGTCCGAAGAGGCCGTCAAGGAACTGGTCTCGGCCGTCGAGGCCGCGAAGTAACGGGCTCGCTCCGGGGCGCACTCTAGGCGCCCCGGACACCCTATTCCGACATGCAGGCGCCGTCGAACCGCCGTGGCCAACAGGACGCGGGGAGGGGCGCTTTGATACCCAGAACCTCGCGCGGATGCCGATATCAGGGATTTCCCGACGGCCGCGCCAGAAGTGGTGAACGTTCATGGATAGCCGCAGTCGCCTGCAGGACCTGATACCGAAGCTGGTGCTTGCCCCGAGCTTCCTCATCGTCCTGATCTTTGTCTATGGCTTTATTGCCTATACCGGCTTTCTGTCGATGACGGACAGCAAGATGCTGCCGTCCTACAATTTCGTCGGGTTAAGCAATTATTCGAAGCTGTGGGCGCTGCCGCACTGGTGGCGGGCGGTGAGCAACCTGGCGATCTTCGCCGCGCTCTATATCACCATCTGCTCCGTGCTCGGCCTTGGGCTGGCAATCCTGCTCGACCAGAAGATCCGGGCCGAAGGTTTCCTGCGGCCGATCTACCTCTACCCGATGGCACTCTCGTTCATCGTGACCGGAACGGCCTGGAAGTGGTTCCTCGATCCCGGCATCGGCCTTGAGAACACCATGCACCTCTGGGGCTGGGAGAGCTTCTCGTTCAACTGGATCAAGGACCGCAACTACGCGATCTACTGCGTCGTCATTGCCGCGGTCTGGCAGTCGACCGGCTTCATCATGGCGATGTTCCTTGCGGGCCTTCGCGGCGTGGACAACGAGATCATCAAGGCAGCGCAGATCGACGGCGCCAAGACCTCGACGATCTATCGCCGGATCATCATTCCCCTGATGCGGCCGGTGTTTCTTTCCGCATTCGTGGTGCTCGCGCATCTGGCGATCAAGGCCTACGACCTGATCATCGCGCTCACCGGCGGCGGCCCCGGCCAGGCGACCGAACTGCCGGCGACCTTCATGTATTCCTACACCTTCACCCGCAACCAGATGGGCATCGGCGCGTCCTCGGCGATCATCATGCTGGTGATGATCTTCTCGATCATCGTTCCCTATCTCTATTCCGAAATCCGGGGAGCACGACGCTGATGAGCGCTCCGAGCCCAGACAACATCATTTCACACAACCGCCTCACCCGCGCGTTGATCTACACCGCGCTGATCCTCTTTGCGCTCTATTCGCTGTTGCCGCTCTACGTCATGCTGGTGAACTCGGTGAAGCCGCTCGACGAGATCCGCCAGGGCGGCATGCTCAACCTGCCGCAGACCTTTACGGTCGAGCCGTGGCTTCAGGCCTGGTCGACGGCGCAGATCGGCGTGCAGCCGACCGGCCTGAAACCCTTCTTCATCAACTCGATCCTGATGGTCGTGCCGGCCGTAGCAATCTCGACGATCATCGGCGCACTCAATGGCTACGTGCTGACGAAGTGGCGCTTTCCCGGTGCCAACATCTTCTTCGGCATGCTGCTGCTCTCGTGCTTCATCCCGTTCCAGATCGTGCTGATCCCGATGGCACGCATCCTCGGCATCCTTGGGATAGCCGGTTCGATCTGGGGCCTGATCTTCGTCCATGTGATCTACGGCATCGGCTTCACGACGCTCTATTTCCGCAACTACTACGAAGCGTTCCCGACCGAGCTGGTGCGCGCAGCGCAGATCGACGGCGCCAGCTTCTTCCAGATCTTTTGGCGCATCCTGTTGCCGTCCTCCGGTCCGATCATCGTCGTCTCGGTCATCTGGCAGTTCACCAACATCTGGAACGACTTCCTGTTCGGCGCGTCCTTCTCAGGCCCCTATTCGACGCCGATGACGGTCGCGCTGAACAACCTCGTTTCGTCCTCGACAGGCGTCAAGGAATACAACGTCCACTTCGCGGGCGCGATCCTCGCCGCCCTGCCAACGCTCATCGTCTACATCGTGTCCGGCCGCTACTTCGTTCGCGGGCTGATGTCGGGCGCCGTGAAAGGATAAGCTCATGTCTTTCTTGAAAATCAGCAACCTGCGCAAATCCTATGGCTCGCTCGAGATCCTGAAGGATATCAACCTGGAGATCGAAGAAGGCGGCTTCCTGGTGCTGGTCGGCCCCTCGGGCTGCGGCAAGTCCACACTTCTCAACACCATTGCCGGTCTGGAGCCGATCACATCGGGCGAGATCGCCATCAACGGTCGTTCGGTTGCCGATCTGCATCCCTCGAAGCGCGACATCGCCATGGTGTTCCAGTCCTACGCGCTCTACCCGAACATGACGGTTGCCGGAAACATCGCCTTCGGCATGGAAATCCGCGGCGTGCCGAAGGAGGAGCGCGAAAAGGCGATCAAGCAGGTCTCGGAAATGCTGCAGATCGGCCATCTGCTCGATCGCAAGCCGAGCCAGCTCTCGGGCGGCCAGCGCCAGCGCGTCGCCATGGGCCGGGCGCTGGTGCGCAACCCGCAGGTCTTCCTGTTCGACGAGCCGCTCTCCAACCTCGACGCAAAGCTGCGCGTCGACATGCGCACCGAAATCAAGCGGCTGCACAACCGCATGAAGACGACGATCGTCTACGTGACCCACGACCAGATCGAGGCGATGACGCTGGCGACCAAGATCGCGGTGCTGAAGGATGGCGTGCTGCAGCAGTTCGGGACGCCGGCCGAGATCTACAACAACCCGGCCAACATGTTCGTCGCCGACTTCATGGGCTCGCCGGCGATGAACCTGCTGACGGCGCGGATCGAAAAGAGCGGCTCCGACATTGCGGTCACGCTGACGCGTCCGAATGCCGAGCCGCTGAAGCTTGCGGTGCCTCAGGCCAACGGCGCACTGTCTGCCTATGCCGGCAAGGACGTCGTCTTCGGCATCCGTCCGGAAGCGCTGACCGATCCTGATGGCGCCGACCGCAATGCCAAGGTGGTCGCCGAGGGCGAGTGCCTGATCGAGGTGGTCGAGCCGGCCGGCTCCGATACCTTTGCGGTCACCCGTCTCGGCGGCAAGGAGATCGTTGCCCGGCTGAGAGCCGATGCCCGCATCGCGCCCGGGCAGACCTCGCGCCTTGCCTTCAATCTCGACAAGGCGGTGTTCTTCGATCCGCAGAGCCAGCAGCGGATCGCGTAACCAACGATGCAGCAGCAGCCGGAGATCGTCATTATCGGGTCGGGGATCGGCGGCTCCACGCTTGCGGCGGGGCTTGCCGGCTCCGGCGCCCGCATCGCCATCCTCGAGCGTGGCGACCGCCTGCCCGATACGCCGGAGGCGCGCAGCTACAGCTCGATCTTCGTCAAGGGCCACTTCCGCCCGAGGGAGATGTGGCGCGAACCCGACGGCACCGAGTTCAACCCCGGAAACTTCTACTTCGTCGGCGGCAATTCCAAGCTCTTCGGTGCGGTGCTCCTGCGCTACCGGGCCGAAGATTTCACCGAGATGCAGCATCTCGGCGGCGTTTCGCCGGCGTGGCCTTTCCCTTACGAGGAGCTGGAGCCCTGGTACGGCAAGGCCGAGCAGCTGTTTGAGGTGCGCGGCGAATTGGGCGACGACCCGACGGAGCCGTTCCACAGCTCGCCTTACACTTTCGGCCCGGTGCCGGACGAGCCGGCGATTGCGCGGGCCCGTGCAGAGCTGAAGGCGCAGGGGCTCAATCCGGCAACGCTGCCGCTCGGCGTCGACATCGACGCCTGGCTTGCCGGCGGGCGCACGCCCTGGGACGGGTTTCCGAACACCGGCAACGGCAAGATGGACGCTGAAACCGCATCGCTCGCTTCCGCACTGAAGGATCCCAATATCGAGCTGATCACCTCGGCGCATGTCGACACGCTGGAGGCGGGACCCGGCGGCCGGATCGAGGCGATCCACTACACCCACAGGGGCGAGAAGAAGAAGCTGTCGCCGAAGCTGGTGATCCTGTCGGCGGGCGCGATCAATTCGGCCGCCATCCTCTTGCGCTCCGGCGACGGCAAGGGGCTCGCCAACGCCTCCGACCAGGTCGGCCGCAACTTCATGAACCACAATTGCAGCGCCATGCTGGCAATCAACCCGTTCAAGCGCAACGACAGCATCTACCAGAAGACGCTGATGCTGAACGACTATTACCTCACCGGCGGCAGGGATGGCCTGCCGCTCGGCAACGTCCAGCTGCTCGGCAAGATCAACGGCGACATCCTCAAGGCCAATGCGCCCCTCTGGGCACCGCGGTTTGCCTTCGATTTCATGGCCGGCCATGCGGTCGACTGGTACATGATGACGGAGGACCTGCCGAACCCGGAAAGCCGCATCATGGTCGACGGCAACGGCATCATCATGCAGTGGCGACGCTCGAACATGGAGGCGCTGTCCGGGCTCGAAGCGAAGATGCGCGCGCATTTCAAGGCAGCCGGTTATCCGATCGTGCTGTCCCAGGCTTTCGACAAACGCACGCCGTCACACCAGTGCGGCACGGTGCGGATGGGCAAAGACCCGAAGCATGCGCCGCTCGACACCTACTGTCGCGCCTACGACCACCCGAACCTCTTCGTCGTCGACGCGAGCTTCCTGCCGACATCGGCTGCCGTCAATCCGGCGCTGACCGTTGCCGCTCAGGCGCTCAGGGTCGCCGACCATATCGCCACTAGGGAGTTTCGATCATGACGTCATCGACGCGCCCCGTCGCCATCGTCACCGGCGGCCGCCGCGGCATCGGTCTCGGCGTCGCCCGTGCGCTCGCCCGCGAGGGCTTCGATATTGCGCTCACCGGCCTCGGTGCGGCGGACGCGACGACCGCCCAGACGCTGTCGGAACTTTCCGGCGACCACGGCCGGGCGATCTACATCGAAGCGAACCTTGCCGATATCAGCGGCCATGCGGCGACTGTCGAGCGTGTTCGCGCCGAGCTCGGTCCGATCCGCTGCCTCGTCAACAATGCCGGCATCGCCTCGGTGATGCGGGGTGATTTCCTCGATCTGCTGCCGGAAAATTTCGACACGATCGTCGCCACCAACCTGCGGGGAACGGTGTTCTTCACCCAGGCCGTGCTCGTCTCGATGCTGACGGATCCGGCTGATGTAGCACCGCGGTCGATCATCAACATCACCTCGGTTTCGGCAACGATGACGTCGCCCGAGCGGCTCGACTATTGCATGACCAAGGCCGGCCTTGCCGCCTTCAGCCAGGGGCTGGCGCTCAGGCTTGCCAATACCGGCATCTCGGTTTTCGAGATCCGGCCGGGTATCATCCGCTCCGACATGACCGCCGGCGTCTCGGCGAAATACGATGGCTTGATTGACGGCGGGTTGGTGCCGATGCGGCGCTGGGGCGAGCCCGATGACATCGGCAATATCGCGGCCGGGCTTGCCGGCGGCAAATTCGCCTTTGCCACCGGCTCGGTCATCCAGGCGGATGGCGGGCTTTCGATCGGCCGTCTCTAGGAAACGCGCAGGATTTTTGAGGCTCGCAAGCGGGCAGGGTTTGAATTGAACACGTCGAAAATTTGGAACGTTCCAAATTGGTGACGGCGGAGGGAAGACAGGGAATGAGCTACGACTACATCATCACCGGCGCCGGCCCGGCCGGCTGCGTACTCGCCAATCGCCTCTCCGAGGATCCATCGGTCCGTGTCCTTTTGCTGGAGGCCGGTGGCGGCGACTGGAATCCGCTGTTTCATATGCCGGCCGGTTTTGCCAAGATGACCAAGGGCGTTGCCAGCTGGGGCTGGGAGACCGTGCCGCAGAAGCACATGAAGGGCAGGGTGCTACGCTATACCCAGGCCAAGGTCATCGGTGGTGGCTCGTCGATCAATGCCCAGCTCTATACCCGCGGCAACGCCGCCGACTACGACCTCTGGGCGTCCGAAGACGGCTGCACCGGCTGGGACTATCGCAGCGTGCTTCCCTATTTCAAGCGCTCAGAAGACAACCAGCGCTTTGCCGACGACTATCACGCCTATGGCGGCCCGCTCGGTGTCTCGATGCCTACGGCGGCGCTGCCGATCTGCGACGCCTATATCCGCGCCGGTCAGGAGCTCGGCATTCCCTACAATCATGATTTCAACGGTCGCCAGCAGGCGGGCGTCGGCTTCTATCAACTCACCCAGCGCAATCGCCGCCGCTCGAGCGCATCGCTTGCCTATCTTTCGCCGATTAAGGATCGCCGCAATCTGACGGTTCGCACCGGCGCGCGCGTGGCGCGGATCGTGCTTGAGGGTACACGTGCCGTCGGCGTCGAAGTCGTCACCGGCAAGGGCAGCGAGATCATCCGGGCGGAGCGTGAGGTGCTGGTAACTTCCGGCGCCATCGGTTCGCCCAAGCTCTTGTTGCAGTCCGGCATTGGGCCTGCCGATCACCTGAAATCGGTGGGTGTCGCGGTAAAACATGACCTACCGGGTGTCGGCGGCAACCTGCAGGATCACCTCGATCTCTTTGTCATTTCCGAATGCACCGGCGACCACACCTATGACGGCGTCGCAAAACTCCATCGTACGCTATGGGCCGGCCTGCAATATGTACTCTTCCGCTCGGGCCCGGTGGCGTCGTCGCTGTTTGAGACCGGTGGCTTCTGGTATGCCGATCCGAACGCCCGCTCGCCCGATATCCAGTTCCATCTCGGTCTCGGCTCGGGCATCGAGGCGGGCGTCGAAAAGCTGAAGAATGCCGGCGTGACGCTGAACTCCGCCTATCTGCATCCGCGCTCGCGCGGAACGGTGCGGCTTTCCTCCTCCGATCCGGCGGCAGCGCCGCTGATCGATCCCAACTACTGGGAGGATCCGCATGATCGCAGGATGTCCATCGAAGGCCTGAAGATCGCCCGCGAGATCATGCAGCAGGCGGCGCTCAAGCCCTTCGTGCTGGCGGAGCGCCTGCCGGGCAATTCGGTCGTCAGCGATGAGCAGTTCTTCGACTACGGCTGCGCCAACGCCAAGACCGACCATCACCCCGTCGGCACCTGCAAGATGGGCACGGACGCGATGGCGGTGGTCGGGCTCGATCTCAAGGTGCGTGGCCTTGAAGGCCTGCGCGTCTGCGACAGCTCGGTGATGCCGCGCGTTCCCTCTTGCAACACCAACGGGCCGACGATCATGATGGGGGAGAAGGGCGCCGACATCATCCGCGAGCGCCAGCCCCTGCCGCCGGCGATCTTCGCCCACGAACGCAACGACAGCCGCCCGCGCGCCCGCGCCGATATCCGTTGAGGTCCCCATGATCCGCCATTGTGTCTTCATTCGCTTCCGCCCCGAAATCTCCAGCGAGGAGAAGGCGGTGATCTTCGGGGAGATTGCCGCGCTGAAGGCCCGGCTACAGGGATTCCTTGCCGCCCATATCGGCGCCAATGTCAGCCCGGAAGTGGGCATGGACAAGGGCTTTGCCGAAGGCTTCATCGTCGACTTCACTGACGCGGCGGCGCGCGATGCCTATCTGGAAGACGAGGAGCACCGCAAGACCGGCGCCAAGATCGTTGCTGCGGCCGAGGGCGGTATTGCTGGCATCCTCGTCTACGATCTCGAAATCGCCGGCTGAGTGGCAGCGATGATCGCAGCGCGCCCCTTCCTGACAGAGCTCTTCGAGGCGGCCGTTCGAGCCGCCGATCCCTATGAGGCGATCAAGGCGCATCTGCCCGCCCCGCCGAAAGGGCGGACGGTGGTCGTCGGCGCGGGAAAGGCGGCAAGCCAGATGGCCGCCGCCTTCGAGAAGCTCTGGAAGCATCCCTTCTCCGGAACGGTCGTCGCCCGTCATGGACCGATCGAACAGTGTGAGACGATCACTGTGCTGCAGTCGGCTCATCCGGTGCCGGATGAGGCGGGGCTTGCTGCCTCGGATGCCTTGCTGAAGGCCGTGGCCGGTTTGACGGCGGACGATCTGGTCATCGCGCTGATTTCCGGTGGCGGCTCGGCCCTGCTCCCGGCGCCGCCTGAGGGTTTGACGCTCGCCGACGAGATCGCCGTCAACAAGGCGCTGCTTGCCTCCGGCGCGCCGATCTCGGCTATGAACGTCGTTCGCAAGCACGTGTCGCGGATAAAGGGCGGGCGGCTCGCTGCAGCCGCCTTTCCGGCGCGTGTCGTTAGTCTGGTCGTTTCGGACGTACCCGGCGACAACCCGGCCTTCGTCGCTTCGGGGCCGACCGTTCCGGATCGCAGCATGGCGGCCGAGGCGCTGGAGATCGTTGCCCGCTATCGCATGGAACTTCCCGACCAAGTGGTGACGCATCTGCGCTCGGAGGCCGCTGCAGCGCCCGATCCGGACAATCCGCGGTTTGCCGCGCATGAGTGTCACGTCGTTGCTTCGGCAAGCGTTTCGCTCGAAGCGGCGGCGGCCAAGGCGCGCGAACTCGGCATCGAGGCGCATATACTCTCGGACGCGATCGAGGGTGAAGCGCGCGATATCGGTCGCATGCATGCAGCGCTTGCCCGCGAAGTGGCGCTGAGAGACCGGCCGTTCGGCAAGCCGGTCGTACTGCTTTCCGGTGGTGAGACGACGGTGACGATTTCGGGCAAGGACCACGGCAAGGGCGGGCGCAACAGCGAGTTCCTGTTGTCGCTGGCGCTCGATATCGACGGCGTGTCGGGGATCGATGCGCTTGCCGCCGATACGGACGGCATCGACGGCTCCGAAGACAATGCCGGTGCCTTTGCAAATGGGCAGAGCATTGCCCGCATGCGGGCGGCTGGCATCGATCCACGTCTACATCTTACCCGGCACGACGCCTGGTCGGCCTTTGACGTGAGCGGCGATCTCTTCGTGCCCGGACCGACCGGAACCAACGTCAACGATTTCCGGGCGCTGTTGATTCGTTAGGACGCGCCTCGCGCGTAGAGACGTTAGCCGGATTCAGGTGTGCAATCGAAATGCAGACGCCGCCGCCGAGATCTTCGGCGGCGGCGTTGCCTTGTCGTGCGTCGCTTGGGCTTACTTGGCGCGCTTCAGCGCATCGCCGAGGATCGAGACGATCTCGCCAAAATGTTTCTCTTCGGCGATCAGCGGCGGCGAGAAGGCTATGATGTCGCCGGTGACGCGGATCAGCAGGCCCTTCTCGAAGCAATCGACGAAGACGTCGTAGGCGCGGGCGCCGATTGCGCCGTCGCGCGACTGCAACTCGATGCCGGCGATCAGGCCGATCGTGCGGATGTCGATGACATAAGGCAGGCCCTTCAGCGAGTGCATGGCGTCGTGCCAGGCGTCCTGCAGCTCGACGGCGCGGGTCATGAGGCCCTCGTCGCGGTAGATGTCGAGCGTGGCGATACCGGCAGCGCAGGCGGCCGGATGGCCGGAATAGGTGTAGCCGTGGAAGAGCTCGATCGCGTTTTCGGGCCCATGCATCAGCGCGTCATGCACCTTGCGGCTGGCAAAGACCGCGCCCATCGGGATCGCACCGTTGGTGAGACCCTTGGCCGCCGTCACCATATCCGGGGTTACACCGAAGAAGTCGGTGGCAAAGGCGGCGCCGAGGCGGCCGAAGCCGGTGATGACTTCGTCGAAGATCAACAGGATGCCGTGCTTGTCGCAGATGGCGCGCAGACGCTCAAGATATCCCTTCGGCGGGATCAGCACGCCGGTTGAGCCGGCGACCGGCTCGACGATGCAGGCGGCGATGGTTTCGGCGCCATGCAGCGCCACCAGCCGCTCGAGATCGTCGGCAAGCTCGGCGCCGTGTTCCGGCTGGCCCTTGACGAAGGCGTTCTTCGCGGGGTCATGCGTGTGGCGCAGGTGGTCGGAGCCAGGAAGCTGCGGGAAGACGCGGCGGTTGTTGAGGATGCCACCGACCGAAATGCCGCCGAAGCCGACACCGTGATAGCCGCGTTCTCGGCCGATCAGGCGCGTGCGGGTGCCCTGGCCGATCGCGCGCTGATAGGCGATCGCCATCTTCAGGGCCGTGTCGACCGATTCAGAACCCGAACCGGTGAAGAAGACGCGGTCGAGCTTCTGGCCTTCCGGACCCGGCGCGATTTCGGCGAGGCGCTCGGCAAAATCGAAGGCAATCGGATGGCCCATCTGGAACGACGGGGCGAAATCCATGGTCGACAGCTGGCGCTCGACGGCCGAGGCGATCTGACGGCGGCCATGGCCGGCGTTCACACACCAGAGTCCGGCGGTACCGTCGAGGATCGTGCGGCCATCGGCGCTGGTGTAGTGCATCCCTTCGGCGGACGCGAGCAGGCGGGGAGCCTGCTTGAACTGCCGGTTGGCGGTAAACGGCATCCAATAGCTGTCGAGAACGGGGGCGTTGGGTTTGGTGTGCTGGTTCATGGCATCCTCCTGAGTTCGGCGATTGACGCCATGATTTGATTTGCCAAACAAGTCCTTTTCTGCTGTCAGTTAAGTCATTGAAATTTATTGTACCGTTGTAGTATGTTTGCGCTATTTCGAACAACCTGAACACCAAGGGCTCGGATCATATGACCGTCGATATCGGAAGCCGGCTTCGTCATCTCCGCCTGATGCATAATCTGTCGCAGCGCGAACTGGCCAAGCGCGCCGGCGTCACCAATTCGACGATCTCGCTGATCGAGTCGAACGCCTCCAATCCTTCCGTCGGTGCGCTGAAGCGTATTCTCGACGGCATTCCAATCGGGCTTGCGGAATTCTTCTCCTTCGAGCCGGAACGACCGCGCAAGGCGTTCTATGCGGCGGAGGAACTGGTCGAGATCGGCAAGGGGCCGATTTCCTATCGCCAGATCGGCGAAAACCTCTTCGGCCGCAGCCTGCAGATCCTGAAAGAGGTCTATCAGCCGGGCGCCGATACCGGGAAAGTGCCGCTGGTGCATGACGGCGAGGAAGGGGGCATCGTATTGTCGGGCCGCATCGAGGTCACCGTCGACGATGAGCGGCGGATCCTGGGACCGGGGGATGCCTATTATTTTGAAAGCCGGCGGCCGCATCGTTTCCGCTGCGTCGGGCCGGTGCCTTGCGAAGTGATCAGCGCCTGTACGCCGCCGACGTTCTAGGAGCGGACGGCGCCGAGGCGCCGTCCGGAGTTCGTCAAGAAAGCCGAGCGCAGGCGTCGGCGATGCGTTTGAGCGCTTCCTTCAGTTCCGCTTCCGAGGTCGCATAGGAAATGCGGAAGAACGGCGAGAGACCGAAGGCCGAGCCCGGAACAACGGCGACGTGGGCGTCGTCGAGGAGGTAGGCGCAGAAGTCCGTATCCGTTGCGATTGCCTTGCCCGAGGGCGTGACCTTGCCGAGCATGCCGGCGCAGCCGGAGAAGGTGTAGAAGGCACCTTCCGGGACGCGGCAATCGAGGCCGTCGATGGCATTGAGGCCGGTAACGACGAGATCGCGGCGGCGCTGGAAGCTGGCGGTCCGTTCCTTCAGGAACTCCTGCGGACCAGTCAGCGCGGCAACCGAAGCGGCCTGGCTGACGGAGGAGGGGCAGGAGGTCGCCTGGCTCTGGACAACAGCCATCGCCTTGATCAGGTCGCGCGGACCGCCGGCATAGCCGATGCGCCAGCCGGTCATGGCATAGGCCTTGGAAACGCCGTTGACCGTGAGCGTGCGGTCCTTGAGGCGGGGCTCGAGCTGGGCCGGGGTGACGAAGCGGAAGCCGTCATAGACGATGTGCTCGTACATGTCGTCGACCAGCAGCCACACATGCGGATGCTTGAGGAGCACGTCGAGCAGCGGCCGGTAGTCGCTCGCGCTGTAGGCGGCACCCGACGGGTTCGAAGGCGAGTTCAAAAGCACCCAGCGCGTCTTCGGCGTGATTGCGGCCTCGAGCTTGTCGGCGGTCAGCCGGAAGCCGGAGGAGGCGTCGCAGGGGATCAGAACCGGCTTGCCTTCGCAGATCTGGACGATATCCGAATAGGAGGTCCAGTAGGGCGTCGGGATGACAACCTCGTCGCCCGGATTGATCGACGCCATCATGGCGTTGAACAGGATCTGCTTGGCGCCGGTCGAAACCGTGATCTCGTCCTGCTCGTAGGCAAGGCCGTTTTCACGCTGGAACTTTTCGCGGATCGCCTTCTTCAGTTCCGGCGTGCCGTCGAGGGCGGTGTACTTGGTGTCTCCGCGCTTGATCGCCTCGCAGGCGGCGTCCTTGACGAAGTCGGGTGTGTCGAAATCCGGCTCGCCCGCACCGAGGATGATGACCGGCTTGCCTTCGCGCTTCATGGCCTGCGCGCGGGCGCCGATCTTGAGGATTTCGGACACTCCGATCGAGGAGATCCGCGAGGCGGGCTCAAAGCCCGCCTCCTTGACCGTTGCGTTGATGGTCATGGTCTCTACCTACCTGGGTGCGCCGATTATTCGATGTCGAACGACACGCCCTGCGCCAGCGGCAGAGCCTTCGAATAGTTCACCGTGTTCGTGGCGCGACGCATGTAGGCCTTCCACGAGTCCGAACCGGATTCGCGGCCGCCGCCGGTTTCCTTCTCACCGCCGAAGGCGCCACCGATTTCGGCGCCCGAGGTGCCGATGTTGACGTTGGCGATACCGCAATCCGAGCCATCGACGGCGAGGAAGCGCTCGGATTCCTGCATGTCGCGGGTGAAGATCGAGGACGACAGGCCGGCTGCGACTGCATTGTGATCGGCAACGACGGCGTCGAAGTCGCTGTACTTCATGACGTAGAGGATCGGCGCGAAGGTTTCTTCGAGAACCGGTCCGGCCTGCTTGGGCATTTCGACGAGAGCGGGCTTGGCGTAGTAGCCGTTGTCATAACCGAGCTCGACGCGCTCGCCGCCAGTGACGGTGCCGCCATGCGACTTGGCTTCGGCGATTGCCTTCTGCATGCCGTCGAAGGCAGCCTTGTCGACGAGCGGGCCGACGAGGGCGGTGGTTTCGAGCGGGTTACCGACAGAGACCGAACCGTAGGCCTTCTTCAGGCGCGGAACGAGCTGGTCGTAGACGCTTTCATGCACGAACAGGCGGCGCATGGTGGTGCAACGCTGGCCGGCGGTGCCCATGGCGCCGAAGGCGATGGCGCGCAGCGCCATGTCGAGATCGGCCGACGGGCAGACGATGCCGGCATTGTTGCCGCCGAGCTCGAGGATGGCGCGGGCGAAGCGCTTGGCGAGGCGCGGACCGACGTCGCGGCCCATGCGCGTCGAGCCGGTGGCCGATACGAGCGGAACCTTGGGGTTGTCGACGAGAACTTCACCGACGGTGCGGTCACCGATCAGGACCTGCGACAGGCCTGCCGGCGCATCGCCAAAGCGGGCGAGCGCGCGCTCGAAGATCGCCTGCGAGGCAAGCGCCGTGAGCGGGGTCTTTTCAGACGGCTTCCAGACGACGGAGTTGCCGCAGACGAGCGCCAGTGCGGTGTTCCACGACCAGACGGCGACCGGGAAGTTGAAGGCGGAAATGACGCCGACGACGCCGAGCGGGTGCCAGGTTTCCATCATGCGGTGGCCGGGACGCTCGGTGGCGATCGTCAGACCGTAGAGCTGGCGGGAAAGGCCGACTGCGAAATCGCAGATGTCGATCATTTCCTGGACTTCGCCGAGGCCTTCGGAGGTGATCTTGCCGGCTTCGATCGAAACCAGGCGGCCGAGGTCGGCCTTGAAGGCGCGCAGTTCTTCGCCGAGCAGGCGGATCAGTTCGCCGCGCTTCGGGGCGGGAACCAGGCGCCAGGCCTTGAAGGCTTCATGCGCCTGGTCGATCTTGGCGGCGGCTTCAGCGGCCGAAACCGTCTTGAGGGCCGCGATCTTCTCGCCGGTGACCGGGCTATAGGAAGGCATGTCGCCGCCGGTGTAGAGTTCCTTGGCGACGCCCATCTTTTCGAGAAGCGCGGCGGCTTCCTTGGTCACGTCGACTTTCTTGGTTGCGATGTTCATGGTCTGACTCCCGTTTTATTGGTTTAGATCATTCGTTGGAGCGAAATGTCGGCGGAAGACCGCACACACTTTCCTCATTCCGCTCTGGCCTATCCGAAACGCACACTGCCGAGCTTTCCTGGCGAGGTCAGCGTCTTCAGGCCCGCGGCCATGTCCTTGAGTTTGTCTGGTGTATAAAAGTCGTAATAGGCCTGATTGCGGCGGCCGATCGCATGTTCCGCGCTGAAGCTGCCGTGATATTCCTCGACGGCGACGGCGAAAACCCATTCGCGTAGCCGGGGTTCGAAAGTCTCGTCCTTGAGAAGGTCGCTGTTCTTCGGCACGACGAGGTTGAAGTGCACGCCACCGTCGCCGATATGGCCGAAATCGCAGACGGTCACGTCGGGGAATTTCGAGGGCATTTCGGCCTTCATATGGTCGCAGAAGGCCATGATGTCACCCCGGCGGAAGGAGACATCGAAGGCGATCAGCTTGCCCAGGTGCTTGACGCCCTCAGACAGCGCGTGGCGTAGGGCCCAGATTTCGTGCGGCGGACCGACGAAGGCGTCGGCGAGCGGTGCCTCGTCCATCTCCCAGATTTCGGCCAGCGCCGTTTCCAGCACGGCGTCGAGCGACTGTTCGCCTTCGCGCGGTGCCCAGGTGCGGCTGATCTCGGCGAGGATGACGTAGTCAGGGACTTGGCCAGCCTGGAACGGGTTTTTCAGCGACGGCACGTGGGCAAAGGCTGCCTTGACGGCATTGCTCGACATGCCCTCGAAGGCCGAAAGGTAGGCGCCGAGGCGTTCTTCCATGGCGCGCAGCAGCGGCATCACATGGGCGCCGCTCGCCGGAACCAGCAGTGCCGTTGCCGTCTGCTGCGGCAGGCGCTCGAGGTTGAGCACGCATTCGGTGACGATGCCGAAGGCGCCCGAGGTGCCGACGAAGATCTGCTTCCAGTCAACGCCGGTGTTGTTCTTGCGCAAGTCGCATTGCAGGTCGAGCACGGTGCCGTCCGCGTCGGCCAGCACCACCTTGAGGCCGAGCGTGTTTCGGCGCACGTCGCCGTATTTCAGGAAGCGTGAGCCGCCGGTATTGGTGGCGATCATGCCGCCGATGCGCGGGTCGGCGCCGAGATCGATCGGGAAGAACAGGCCGTGCTCTTCCAGCCGCCGGTTGAGATCGGACAGCCGGAAGCCGGCATCGAGCCGAACCGAGCGGTTGTCGAGGTCGAGTTCGAAGCGTTTTGCCAGCCGGTCGAGGCTGAGGATGGCTTCGTCGCCCGACTGATCCGGCGTCGAGCCGGAGACGAGGCCGGTGTTGCCGGACTGCGGGATCAGCGCGATGCCGTTGGTGACGCAATAGGCGACAGCGGCGGAAACCTCTTCGGTCGTCGCCGGCCGCAGCACGAGCGGCGTCCGGCCGCGATCATAGCGCGCGCCGGTCTCGTAGGCTTCCAGGTCTTCCGGACGCGTGACGACACCCTTGTCTCCAAGGATGTCGGTGAGCGCGTCGATGTGCAGTTGGTCGATCATCAGGGAAGCATCATTCCGCAGCGATGGCGCCGGTCAAGGCCTGAATGCAGCTTTCGATCGAAGCCTGCTCGATACCGGCATAGTGATCGAACTCGTTGAGCACGGTCGCACCGAGATCGGCCTCGAAGCGCTTCTGGTTCGGGCTGGCGACGAAATCCTGCTGCGCCCCGTCGCCGAGGTTCGACTGGAAGATGCCAGCGGCGCTGACCGGCAGGAAGTCTTCATAGACGATCGCGTCGAACTGGACGAGGCCAGCGGCGATCAACGCTTCGATGTCGTGCTTGCTGGAGACGCCGGCCTTGCGGCCTTTTTCCGTCAGCGAATAGCTGAAGTAGCCGAGCCCGGCTTCGCGGATGCCTGCCCAGGTGTCCGGGAAAGGCTCGAAAGCCCCGGCAAGTGCCGCTTCGTATTCGCGCGCGTTGGAACCGTCGGCCGCCGGGCGGACGATCTTGCGCGAGGCGTCGAGCAGTTCGTCGTAAAGCGCGCGGCCCTTGGGTGTCAGCGCGATGCCGCGCTGTTCGATCTCGCCGAAGCGGGCGGTGTGCGAGCCTTCCTTCCAGGTGCCGTCGGCATCCTTGAAGGAAACCGGCTCTTCGAGCGCCTTGAACGAGGTCTGGCGCAACAGGATCGGGCACTTGCGGGTCGGCGGGCCCTCGACGACGGCCTTCGGGGCAATCGCGTATTCCGGCATCAGCGCCTGCACCTTGTCGATGTCGAGCGTGCGCGGCGTCAGGTGGTTGATGTGGGGGCCCTTGAAGGAGACGACGTCGGCGATCAGGCGATGGGCGTCATGCAGGCGCTTGTACATGTCGGGGCTGACATTGGCCTTGTCGTGCCAACGAAATGTTTCGAGCACTTCCGAGACGAAGCGCTCTGCATCCACCTTGTCGAGACCGCCGTCGCGCTCGGCCTTTTCCGTGAGTTCGACGGCGCCGGCGGTGAAGATCTGGCGCGCGGCCAGAATAACTTCGGCTTCGGCACGCAGCGTTTCGTCGGCGATGAGGTCGAGACGGAGCAGCGAGGTGAAGACGCGGAACGGATTACGCTTCAACGCGGCGTCGCCGACCGGGCGGAAGGCGGTCGAATGCACGGGAACGCCAGCGGTCGAGAGATCGTAGTAGCCGACCGGGTACATGCCCATGACGGCGAAGACGCGGCGCATCATAGCGAGTTCGGCGGGGGTGCCGAGCCGAATCGCGCCGTGGCGCTCCTCGGAGATGCGGTCGAGCGAGTCCGTCGCGTCGAGGCGCTCCTTCAGCTTGGGGTCGGCGGCGAGCGTATCGTCGTTGACCTTGGCGACCAGCTCCATCAGCGTGCCGTAGGCCGGCACCTCTTCGCGGTACATGACCGACATGGCTGCGGAAAAGGCCGAGCGGATGTCGTCGGCGGATACGAAACTATTCTCTTTCACTGGGGCTCGCCTCGCGCTATGGGTGAAGGACAAGGTCATTCTCATTTCGGATCATATCCGATCGAACTGGCCATTGATCGCGTTGCTTCTGACTATGTTGATGCGAGGGCGGAATGAAGTTGAGCCGAAGACTGGTTCCCGACGTGACGACGCTGCAGGCGTTCGAATGCGCCGCGCGACACGGCAGCTTCACGCAGGCCGCAGCCGAACTGAACCTCACGCAGAGCGCCGTCAGTCGCCAGATTAAGGATCTCGAAAACCAGCTCGGGGTGCTCCTGTTCGAGCGTGTGCGCCAGCGTGTGATCCTGTCGGATGCCGGGCAGAAGTTTCTGCCGGAGGTGCGCCGCCTGCTCAACCAGACCGAGGAACTGATGGTGCGGGCGATGGCGTCTGCCCGGGCGGATTCAACGCTCTCGATCGCGTCATTGCCGACTTTCGGCAGCCGCTGGCTGGTGCCACGTCTCCCCGATTTCCTCAAGCGCCATCCGGACACGGTGATCAACATCGCCTCGCGCTCTGCGCCGTTCGATTTCGAGGAGCAGAATTTCGATCTGGCTATCCATTACGGGCAGCCGGTCTGGGCGCGCGCCACCTGCAGCTATCTCTGCAGTGAGATCATCGTGCCCGCCGCAAGTCCCGCCATGCTGGCAACCCATCCGGTTGCCTCCCCTGAAGATATCGTCACGGGGCCGATGCTCCATCTCGCCACAAGGCCAAAACTCTGGGCGCAATGGTTCGAGGCCAACGACATGGACGGGCGCGGCGCTTATCGCGGCAACCGTTTCGATCAGTTTTCCATGGTGATCGAGGCGGCGACCGCCGGGCTCGGCTTTGCTCTTTTGCCACGCTACCTGATCGAGCAGGAAATTGCCGCCGGCACGCTGCAGATCGTGCTCGACCGGCCGATGCAGACGGAAAACAGCTATTACCTCGCCGTGCCCGAGGGCAAGCTCGAAAACCCGATCAGCCTGGCGTTTCGCGAGTGGATCACCGAGCAGGTGGGCTGACCTGCGGTGCTTTTGTCGAAAATTCGTGGGAACCTTCCTCGCCCCATCACGTTTCGCCTCGTCTGCCACCCGCGATGAAGCTTGAAAGAGGGCATTTGAAAGAGTTGTATCGAAGTGTCACTGGGGGCGCGCACAGCGGCCGGTTCCGGCTTGATTCGGCTGTGCGCAAAACGTCCGATCTTGTATGAGCAATCCTTGCAAGCTGTTGGCACCACGGCTAAAAAATGCCATTTTCATGCATCACCGCGGCCTTGAAAACCAATGCGCCGCCGGCTTTGCGATCTCCGATGCCCAGTCGAGGGCGGTGCCTGTTACCGCCAGATCCCGGTTTCCCGGGAAATGACGGTGGATGGGAGGACACATGACCGTGTCTAGCAACGCGCCGGCTCAGCCTGATTTCTCAGGACCGCAGCCAACCCGGCACCCCGACGAGGGCCGGGCCGATCAACCCCGGTTGGATTCAGAACCCGTACCCATGCAGCTCCAAACTACGCCGCCCACCTCACCGCGCGAACCGGAAGCGAAGCAGATCGATTACAACGATTCGATCCGCTCCACCTTCTTTTCGATGGAGGACCTCCGGCAATGCGGCGAGGATCTCGCGGCAAAGGGTGTCTCCTCGCTGCCGGGCTTCTTCCCGTTCGAGTTCCGTCCGCGGCATCGCGAGAACGAGAACGAGATCCTGCGCGTCTACCGGGCGACGGCCGCGGACGTCGAGGCCGGGGCAACGATCACGCCGGCCGCCGAATGGCTGCTCGACAACCATCACGTCGTCGAAGAGGCGATCCAGGAAGTGCGGCGCGATTTCCCGCGCCGGTTCTATCGCCAGCTCCCGACGATTTCGGTTTCGGGCACGGTGATCCCGCGCACCATGGCGCTCGCCTGGCTCTACGCTGCCCACACCCACAGCACGGTGACGCGCGAAAGCATCACGGCGATGGTCGAGGGCTTCCAGAAGCACGAGACCTTCAAGATCGGCGAACTCTGGGCCTTGCCGTCGATCCTGCGCTTCGTGCTGATCGAAAATTTGCGGCGGATTGCCATCCGCGTCGAACGCTCGCGCGGCATGCGGCGCAAGGCAAACGACGTCGCCGACCAGATCATTCGCCTCAGCGATCCGGAAAAGTCGCGCACGCTGCTTGCGGAATCGGAAGCGCTGGCGGCCGACAACACCTTCGTCGCGCAGCTGCTCTACCGCATGCGTGACGGGTCGCAGACCTCAGGCGCCGTGATCGGCTGGATCGAGGATCAGCTCGAGAAGCGCGGCAGCGACGTCGAAAGCGCGCTGGTCGCCGAGCAGAACCGCCTGTCGTCCGGCAATGCGACGATGAGCAACATCATCCGCAGCCTGCGTGAGATCGACGACACCGACTGGGCCGTCTGGTTCGAAAGCGTCAGCAAGATCGATGCGGCGCTGCGTGAAGGCTCCGATTATGCGGCGCTCGATTTCGGGTCGCGCAACAAGTACCGCGACACGATCGAAAAGCTGGCGCGCCGTTCGGGGCACAGCGAATTCGAAGTGACGCAAATCGCCATCCAGATGGTGCGCGAGGCGGAAGTCGCGGCCGAGACGGAAGCGCCGCTGCAGCAGCCGAATGTCGGATCCTTCCTCGTCGGCAAGCAACGCAAGCTTCTGGAAAAGAAGATCAGCTACCGGCCGTCGGTGCTGCAGACCATCATTCGCCTCAGCCGCAGGCTCGATTGGTTTGCGATCGCCGGGCCGAACATCCTTCTGACCATCCTGGCGATGATCGCCGTCTACTCCTTCGTCAGCCCGATGGCGATCCCGAGTGGCGCGAAGCTGATCATGCTGCTGCTCTTCGCGCTGCCGGCCTCGGAAGGCGCGATGGGCCTGTTCAACACGCTGGTGACGCTGTTCGTCAAACCGTCGCGGCTGGTCGGCTACGAGTTCCTCGACGGGATCCCCGAGGACGCCCGCACGCTCGTTGCGGTGCCGTGCCTGATTTCCAAGCGCGATCACGTCGACGAACTGGTGCGCAATCTCGAGGTTCACTATCTCGCCAACCCGCGCGGTGAGATCTACTTTGCACTGGTCAGCGACTGGGCTGACAGCAAGGACGAGGAATCGAGCACCGACGCCGATGTGCTCGATTATGCCAAGCGCGAGATCGCTCAGCTCTCGGCGCGTTATGCCTATGACGGCAAGACCCGATTCTACCTGCTGCATCGCCGCCGCCTGTATAACGAGCAGGAAGGCGTGTGGATGGGCTGGGAGCGCAAGCGCGGCAAGCTGCACGAGCTGAACATGCTCTTGCGCGGTGACCGCGACACCTCGTTCCTGCAGGGCGCCAACACGGTGCCGGACAACGTTCAGTACGTGATGACGCTCGATTCCGACACGCGCCTGATGCGCGATGCGGTGACGAAGCTCGTCGGCAAGATGTACCATCCGATCAACCGTCCGGTTGTCGATCCGAAGACGCAGAACGTGATCGCCGGCTACAGCCTGCTGCAGCCGCGCGTCACGCCGTCGCTGACGACGGGCAGCGAAGCCTCCGCCTTCCAGCGCATCTTCTCCTCCAACCGCGGCATCGACCCTTACGTCTTCACCGTTTCGGACGTCTATCAGGACATTGCCGGCGAAGGCAGCTTCACCGGCAAGGGCCTCTATCATGTCGACGCCTTCGAGGCGGCGCTGAAGGGGCGCATCCAGGAAAACGCCGTTCTCAGCCACGACCTGCTCGAAGGCTCCTACGTGCGTTGCGCGCTGGTGACCGACGTCGAACTCGTCGAGGACTTCCCGACCCGCTACGAGGTGGAAATGTCGCGCCAGCATCGCTGGGCGCGCGGCGACTGGCAGCTGCTGCCCTATATCTTCAATCTGTCGAACGGGCTGTCGATGCTCGGACGCTGGAAGATGTACGACAACCTGCGCCGCTCGCTGATCCCGCTTGCCTGGCTCGTCGCCTCGGTCATGGGCTGGTACTACATGGAGCCGACCGAAGCGCTGATCTGGCAGATCGTGCTGATCTTCAGCCTGTTCGTGGCGCCGACGCTGTCGCTGATCAACGGCCTCCTGCCGCGCCGCAACGACATCGTTGCCCGAGCGCACCTGCATGCGGTCTTGAACGAAGTCCGTGCCGCCAACGCGCAGGTCGCGCTGCGCATCGTCTTCATCGCCCACAACGCGGCGATGATGGGCGACGCCATCGTGCGTTCGCTCTACCGCACGTTCGTCAGCGGCAAACTGATGCTGGAATGGCGCACGGCCGCGCAGGTGCAGAGCGCCGGCCACGGCACCATTGGCGACTATTACCGCGCCATGTGGGTTGCGCCGGCGCTGTCGGCGATCTCGCTGGCCCTTGCGGCGATTTCCGACACCGGCCTGCCCTTCATCGGCATTCCCTTTGCGCTGCTGTGGGCCCTGTCTCCAGCCGTTGCCTGGTTCGTCAGCCAGTCGGCCGAAACCGAAGACCAGCTTGTCGTTTCCGATGAGGCGATCGACGAGATGCGCCTGATCGCGCGCCGCACCTGGCGATACTTCGAGACCTTCGTCACCGCCGAGCAGCACTTCCTGCCGCCGGACAACTTCCAGGAAACGCCGCAGCCGGTTCTCGCCGAGCGGACGTCGCCGACGAATATCGGCGTCTATCTGCTCTCCGTCATGTCGGCGCGCGATTTCGGCTGGATCGGCTTCGAGGAGACGATCAACCGGCTGGAGCAGACGATCGCCACCATCGACCGGATGCCGAAATATCGCGGCCACCTGTTCAACTGGTACCGGACGAATACGCTCGAAACGATGGAGCCGCGCTACATTTCGTCGGTCGACAGCGGCAATCTGGCCGGTCATCTGATCGCCGTGTCGTCGATGTGTCGCGACTGGGCCGAAGCGCCGTCGGCGCATGTCCAGGGCAGTCTCACCGGTATCGGCGACGTCGCTGCGATCCTTCAGGAAGTGCTGCGCGACCTGCCCGACGACCGCAAGACGGTGCGTCCGTTGCGTCGCCTGATCGAAGAACGCATCGTCGGCTTTCAGAACGCGCTCGCCGCGATTATGCGCGAACACGAGTTCGCTTCGATCCGGGTGATCAACCTGGCCGTTCTGGCGCGCGACATGCACAAGCTCACCGTCAACCTCGACCATGAGGTGCGCACGCCGCAAAGCAGCGAAGTGACGAAGTGGGCCAACTCGCTCGTCACCACCTGCGAAGCCCATATCGCCGATGGCGTCTTCGATCTCGGCGCAATCGAATCGCTGCGCCAGCGCCTGCTGGTGATGAAGGACCGGGCACGCGACATCGCCTTCTCGATGGATTTCGGTTTCCTGTTCCGTCCGGAGCGGCGCCTGCTGTCGATCGGCTTCCGCGTCAACGCCAACGAGCTCGATGAGGCCTGCTACGACCTTCTTGCGTCGGAAGCCCGTCTCACCAGCCTGTTTGCCATCGCCAAGGGCGATCTTCCGACGGAGCACTGGTACAAGCTCGGCCGGCCGATCGTGCCGATCGGCGCACGCGGTGCGCTGATCTCCTGGTCCGGCTCGATGTTCGAATACCTGATGCCGCCGCTGGTCATGCAGGAGCGTCAGGGTGGTATCCTCAACCAGACCAACAATCTGGTCGTGAAGGAACAGATCAACCACGGCCGTCGCCTCGGCACGCCGTGGGGCATCTCGGAAGCCGCCTTCAACGCGCGTGACCACGAGCTCACCTACCAATACACCAACTTCGGTGTGCCGACGCTCGGTCTCAAGCGTGGTCTCGGCCAGAACGCGGTCATCGCGCCCTACGCCTCGATCCTCGCCTGCATGTACGATCCGAAGTCGGCGCTCGCCAACCTCGGGCGTCTCCGCGAGGTCGGCGCGCTCGGCGCATACGGCTACCACGACGCCGTCGACTTCACGCCGACGCGCGTGCCTGAGGGCCAGAAGTGCGCGGTGGTTCGCAACTACTATGCCCACCACCATGGCATGTCGATCGCGGCTGTCGCCAACGTCGTCTTCAACGGCCGCCTGCGCGAGTGGTTCCACGCCGATCCGGTGATCGAAGCCGCCGAACTGCTGTTGCAGGAAAAGGCGCCGCGCGACATTCCGATCATGAATGCCAAGCGCGAGCCGGAATCGGTCGGCAAGGGCCAGGACGATCTCCTGCGCCCTGAGGTCCGCATCATCGAGAACCCGCTTTCGCAGGACCGCGAGACCGTGTTCCTCTCCAACGGCCACTACTCGGTGATGCTGACGGCCAACGGCGCCGGTTACGCCCGCTGGAACGGCCAGTCGGTTACCCGCTGGAAGCCGGATCCGGTCGAGGACCGTACCGGAACCTTCATCTTCCTGCGTGATACGACGACCGGCGACTGGTGGTCGGCGACGTCGGAGCCGCGACGCGCGGCCGGTGAGAAGATGCTGACGCGCTTCGGCGACGACAAGGCGGAATTCGTCAAGACCGTCGGTGATCTCACCAGCGAGGTGGAATGCATCGTCGCCACCGAACACGACGCCGAAGGGCGCCGGGTCATGCTGCTCAACACCGGCACCCAGGACCGCTTCATCGAAGTGACCTCCTATGCCGAGCCTGTGCTTTCGACAGACGAGGCCGACAGCGCACACCCGGCGTTTTCGAAGATGTTCCTGCGCACGGAAATCAGCCGCCGCGGCGATGTCATCCGCGTCAGCCGCAACAAGCGCAGCTCCGGCGATCCGGACATGGAAGTGGCGCATCTCGTCACCGACAATGCCGGCAGCGACCGCCATACGGAAGCCGAGACCGACCGTCGCCGCTTCATCGGTCCGGGCCGCACGCTTGCCGAAGCCGCTGCCTTCGATACGGATGCGGTGCTTTCCGGCACGGACGGCTTCACGCTCGATCCGATCATGTCGCTGCGCCGGGTCGTGCGCGTCCCCGCCGGCAAGAAGGTCAGCGTCGTCTTCTGGACGATCGCCGCCCCGAGCCGCGAGGAGGTCGATCGCGCGATCGACCGCTACCGCCATCCGGAGACCTTCAACCAGGAGCTCATCCACGCCTGGACCCGCAGCCAGGTGCAGATGCGCCATGTCGGCGTGACCTCGCAGGAAGCGGCAAGCTTCCAGATGCTCGGCCGCTACCTCGTCTATCCGGACATGCATCTGCGCGCCGATTCGGCGACGGTTCAGGCCGGCCTGGATTCTCAGTCGAAGCTCTGGCCGCTGGCGATTTCGGGCGACTACCCGATCTTCTGCCTGCGCATCAATGACGACGGCGATCTCGGCATCGCCCGTGAGGCGCTGCGCGCCCAGGAATACCTGCGCGCCCGCGGCATCACCGCCGATCTCGTGATCATCAACGAGCGCGCCTCGTCCTATGCCCAGGACATGCAGCACGCGCTCGACTCCATGTGCGAGAACCTGAGGCTTCGCGGTCTCTCGGACGGTCCGCGCCAGCACATCTTCTCGGTGCGCCGCGACCTGATGGAGGCGGAGACGTGGTCGACCTTGCTGTCGGCCTCGCGCGCGGTCTTCCATGCCCGCAACGGCACGATCTCCGACCAGATCGCCCGCGCCAACTCGCTCTATTCGCCGGCACCGGTGAAAGGCTCCGAAAAGAGCGCCGAGTTCTCAGGCCCGCTGCTGGCAGCGCCGCAGGAGAACGGGGATGCCGCTCCGGCGGAAATCAAGGGCGATGGCCTTTCCTTCTGGAACGGCTTCGGCGGTTTCGCCGATGGCGGTCGCGAATACGTCGTGCGCCTGCGCGGCGGCGAAGCGACGCCGCAGCCGTGGATCAATGTCATCTCCAATGATGCTTTCGGCTTCCACATCTCGGCCGAGGGTGCGGCCTATTCCTGGAGCCGCAACTCGCGCGACTACCAGCTGACGCCCTGGACCAATGATACGGTCGTCAACCGGCCGGGCGAAGCCATCTTCATCCGCGACATGGCAAGCGGCACGGTCGCCACGCCCTATGCGGCGCTCTCGCGCCGCCGTTCCGTCGTCTTCGAGACGGCGCACGGGCTCGGCTATTCGATCTTCCGCAGCACCCAGGACGACCTTGAGATCCAGGTCGTCCAGACGGTACATCGCAGCCTGCCGGCCAAGCTCGTCCGCGTGTCTGTCCGCAACCGTGCGGCGTCGGCGCGGCAGTTGAGGCTCTACGGCTACAACGAGTGGGTGCTTGGCAACAACCGTGCCCGTTCGGCGCCCTTCGTCCTTTCGAAATGGGACGAGACGGCCGAGGCGCTGGTGGCGACCAACCCTTACAGCATCGATTTTGCCGGCCGATCCGCGTTCTTCGCCGTCGATGGCGGCGATGCGGCCGGCTACACTGCCAGCCGCCGGGAGTTCCTGGGCGCGATCGGCGGCATTCTGGCGCCGCAGGCGGTCACTTCGGGTGCCGATCTTTCGGGCTCCGTCGATGTCGACGGCGATCCTTGCGCCGTGGTCGCAACGGACATTTCCATCGAGCCCGGTGCCGAACGGCAGGTCACGTTCATCCTCGGCGATACCGATACGGACGATCAGGTTCGAGCCATCATCGGCGAACTGCGTGAGACCGCGTTCGACACGGTGCTTGAGGCGAACAAGACGTTCTGGCGCGAATTCACTGACATCGTGAAGGTGGAAACGCCGGATCCGGCCTTCAACGCCATGATCAACAACTGGCTGCCCTATCAGAGCCTCGGCTGCCGCATCATGGCGCGCTCGGCCTTCTATCAGGCAAGCGGTGCCTTCGGTTTCCGCGACCAGTTGCAGGATACGCTGGCGTTCCTGATCCATCGTCCGGAACTCGCCCGGGCACAGATCCTCAACGCTGCCTCCCGCCAGTTTACCGAAGGCGACGTGCAGCATTGGTGGCTGCCGGGAACCGGCGCCGGCGTGCGCACGATGATCTCCGACGACGTCGTCTGGCTCGCCCATGCCGTGACCCGCTATTGCACGGTGACCGGCACGTCCGATCTCCTTGCCGAGAAGCTTGCCTTCATCACTGGCCCGGCGCTCGAAGCGGGGCAGCACGACGCCTTCTACAAGCCGGAGATTTCCGAAGAGGTCGGCGACGTCTACGAGCATTGCGCCCGTGCACTCGATCTTGCGATCAAGCGGACCGGTGAGAACGGCCTGCCACTGTTCCTTGCCGGCGACTGGAACGATGGCATGAACCGGGTCGGCGAGAAGGGGCAAGGCACGAGCACCTGGCTCGGCTGGTTCCTCGCCGGCACGCTGCGTGGCTTCCTGCCCTTCGCGCGCGAGCGCAAGGACGAGGCGCGCATTACGCGCTGGGAGGCTCATCTCGAAGCGCTCAAGAAGGCGCTCGCGACCGCCGGCTGGGATGGCGACTACTACCGTCGCGGCTATTACGACGATGGCACGCCGCTTGGCACGAGTGAGGCTCTGGAGTGCCGGATCGATTCGATCGCTCAGTCCTGGAGCGTGCTTTCGGGCGAAGGCGACGAGCAACGTTCGCTGAAGGCGATGGACGCGGTCATGGCTGAACTGGTCGACCCCGACCAGCGCATCGTGCGGCTGTTCACACCGCCGCTCGAGCGGACGTCGCAGGATCCGGGCTACATCAAGGCCTATCCGCCCGGCGTGCGCGAGAATGGCGGGCAATATACTCACGCCGCCACCTGGGTAGCCTTGGCCTTTGCCGAACAGGGCAGGGCGGAAGAGGCCTGGCGGGTCTTCCAGATGCTGAATCCGATCTCGCATGCCGAAAACCGCGAAGCGGCGGAACACTATCGCGTCGAGCCCTATGTCGTTGCCGCCGATATCTACGGCGAAGGCGATCTGGCGGGCCGTGGCGGCTGGACCTGGTATACGGGATCTGCCGGCTGGCTCTACCGTGTCGGCGTCGAGGGCATCCTCGGTATTCGCCGGCAGGGCGACAGGCTGGTCATCCGCCCGGTGCTGCCGGCAGCCTGGAACGGCTACTCGGCCGAAGTGACGCTCAATGGCGCGCGGCACAAGATTTCGGTCGAACGCGACAAGAAAAGTGGCGAGCCGATCGTCAGCGTCAACAATAGTGTCACAAAAAACGCGCATGAAGGCATTTTGCTGTAACGGCCGGCATTGAAGACAGGATGAAACCGGCTTTGTTCCCGCAAGGGCAAGGCCGGTTTTTCTTTGCGGATTTGCCGGCGGCGCGACCTCGACGGCTGAGCGTCGCGCAGGAATTCAAAGTCCTGCAGCGACCTTTGCGCGTCTGATAAGACGCGCAAAGGTCGCTGCAGATTTCGTGAGCGGGGTGCCGGGCGGGAAACCGCCTGCAGATGGCCTCCCGCTCTCCTTCATGGTGCCGGGCATCGCGCGAAAGGCGGGACGTCGGTACCCGTTTCAACAGGGATGGGGCAGGGGCGCCAAATCCTGGAAAACGGACCGCATGCTGCAAAAGACTTTTCAGGGTGGCGTCGACCCGATGTCCGCCCGATTGGTTCCGAAGGAGCGTGACACACGCCTTGATGTGTTCAGGGCGCTGTGTCTCCTGACGATTTTCGTCAATCACGTTCCCGGGCAATATCTCGAATACCTGACCCACAAGAACTTCGGCTTTTCCGATTCCGCTGAAGCTTTCGTCCTAATCTCGGGCCTCTCGGTCGGGATCGCCTATGGCGGCAAGTTCGTCTCCGGCGGTCGGCTGGCCATGACGCTCAAAATCTGGCGCCGGGCCCTGGCGCTTTACGTCGCCCACATCATGACGAGCATCGTAACGCTGGCGATCTTTGCCGGCGGCGCGATCTACTTCGGAAGGCAGGACCTGATCGGCGAGATCAACATCCGCCCGATGGTGGAACAGACGGAGCAGGGCATCGTTGCCATGGTGCTCTTGGGACATCAGCTCGGCTACAACAACATCCTGTCGATGTATGCGGCGCTGTTCCTGCTGCTGCCGGGCATCCTCTGGCTGAACGGCGTCAGCAAGAAACTGCTGCTTCTGCTCTCGGCCGCGCTGTGGTTCGCCGCGGGCATCTTCAAGTTCGTGCCGTCGAACTTCCTCGACGAGGGCTACTGGTTTCTCAATCCCTGGTCCTGGCAGTTCCTGTTCGTCATCGGCGTGGTGATGATGACCTATGTGCGCAACGGCGGATCGCTGCCGCGCTGGCCCTGGCTGATCATGCTGTCCTGTGCCTATCTTGCCGTTTCCGCCGTCTGGGTCTTGTTCTCGTTCTGGAGCATCGACCTCTCCTTCGGTCTTCCGGCCGTTCTGACAGGCTTCGATAAGACCTTCCTGTCCACGCCGCGATTGCTGCATGTGCTGGCGCTCGGCTACGTCATCGCGGTGACGCCTCGGATCAGCAACCTCGCCAAACTTGACCGCGATCATCCGCTGGCGGTGGTCGGCCGTCATTCGCTACCGATCTTCATCTTCGGCACGATCCTGGCGATGTCCGGCCAGGTGCTGCTGTTCGTGACAGGGAAGAACCCGGTCTTCGGCAGCCTCTTCGTGCTCGCCGGCATCGGCCTGCACTTTGCCTATGCCTATTATCTCGAATGGCTGCGCGGCATCGCGTCTGCCAAACCGCTAAGGGCGGCGTAGCAAACGCCGCCCTTGACCGTGCGTCAGCGTCAGGTTCTTGAACCCAGTGCCAGGCGGCAGGCAAGCCCCGTGAACACGCCGGCGAGAAGGTACTGCGGCAGTTTCGGGAAACGCCGGAAGCCGGAAAGCCTTGCGCGCAGATGGCTGCCGACAAGGATGACAGTGCCGTTCACGAGCAAGCCGATCCCGTTCAGGATGGTCGCAAGCAGAAGCATCTGCAGGACCATCGACCCGCCATTCGGGTGCACGAACTGGGGAAACAGGGCCAGCACGAACAGCGCCATCTTCGGATTGAGCAGGTTCGTCATCAGTCCCTCGCCGAAGACCCGCCGGCGTGAGAGCCGCTTGAGCGTCGACGTCGGGGACGCGCCCGAGGGATGCGAACGTACCGTCTTCCAGGCGAGATAAAGCAGATAGGCGCAGCCCGCCCAGCGCACGATCTCATAGGCAACCGGTACGGTGAGGAAGAGCTGCGAGAGGCCGAGCGCTGCCGCGAGCGCATGGCAGTAGGTGCCAAGCGCGATGCCGGCATAGGTGAGAAACCCGACGGCACGGCCCTGGCTGAGGCTGCGAGACGCAATCAGCAGCATGTCAGCGCCGGGCGTTGCGGTCAGCACGAGGCTTGCGGCGGCAAACAGAGCGATGGTGGAGATATCCGGCATTGGTGATTCCCTTGGAATTGAAGCCGGAATTCCCGTCTACCAACAATTTGGCGAATGACAAGACTTCCCGATGCGGCGCTCGCCCAAAAAGAAAAGCCACCCGCGGCTGACCGCGGGTGGCTTGATGTACGATTTGCCTGACGTCGGGCGAGCGCTACGCTGCCGTGTGGCTCATGCGGACGTCGTCGTCCGTCAGGATGCCGCTGGCGCGGAGCAGGGCTGCAAAGCGGCCGTTGCTCTGGCTGAGCTCGTTGAAACCGCCCATCTCGACGATCCGGCCCTGGTCCATGAAGACCACCAGGTCGGCCTCGCGCACCGTCGACAGGCGGTGGGCGATGATGAAGGTCGTGCGGTTCTTGCGCAGCGCATCGATCGCATCCTTGACGCGGTTCTCGGTCTCGACGTCGAGCGCGCTGGTCGCCTCGTCGAGCACCAGGATCGGCGCGTTCTTGAGGATGGCGCGAGCGATGGCCACACGCTGGCGCTCGCCACCCGACAGACGGTTGCCGCGCTCGCCGACGACCGTATCGTAACCGGTCGTGCGGCCCTCGATGAAGTCGCAGGCAGCAGCCGCTTCGGCGGCAGCCATGACTTCCTCGATCGTCGCGTCGTCACGGCCAAGCCGGATGTTTTCCGAGATCGAGCGGTTCATCAGGCCCGCATCCTGGAAGACGGTGGCGATCGAACGGCGCAGCGACTTGCGCGTTACCTTCGAGATGTCGTTGCCGTCGATCAGGATCTGGCCGTCGCGCGGATCGTGGACGCGTTGCAAGAGGTTGACGAGCGTCGTCTTGCCGGCACCCGTCGGGCCGACGATGGCGATCGTCTGGCCGGCCTTGGCGGTGAACGAGACGTTGTGCACGCCCTGGTTCGTGTTGGCAAAGTCGAAGGAGACGTTGCGGAACTCGACCTCGCCGACAACCGGCGGCAGCTCGGTCGCACCGGCCGGCTCGTCGCGTTCGCGCACGGCGTCTTCGAGGGTGAAGAAGTCCTCGAGCTTGGCACGAGCTTCGAAGATCTGCGTGACGAAGGCTTTCATCTGGTCGAGGCGCCCGATCAGCAGGTTGGCAAAGCCGATGAAGGCGATGACTTCGCCGACGCCGAGTTCGCCGCGCTGCACCAGCACGGTACCGATCACGAGGATCGCCATCATAGAGATGGTCGAGGCGACGCGGTTCAGCCCGCTTGCGAGTGCCCACCAGTCGAGTACCGGGAACTGGGCCGAGATCAGCCGCTCGGTGAACTTCTTCAGCTCGCGGGTTTCAGCCTCGATGCGGTTGTAGCTGTGCACAACCGAAACGTTGCTGATCGCGTCGGAAACGTGGGAGAAAACCGTGTGGTAGTGGTTCTCGACCGAAGCCTGGCCTTCCTTGGTGCGGCTCATGACCACCTTGCTGATCACCACATAGAGCGCGCCGAGAACGACGAGCACGAGCGACAGGCGCACGTCCATGGCAAAGGCGGTCGGAACGAGCAGAACGAGGGCGACGGCGGTCGCCAGATGCTGGCGCATGAATTCGAGCCAGAGACCGAAGAGGGTTTCGCAGGCGCGAAGCAGCGTGTGCAAGGCGTTGGACGTGCCGCGCTGGCTATGCCAGGCAAGCGGCATGGAAACGATGCGGCCGAAGGCTTCCGTCAGGAGCGTGGCGCGGCGGCCATGGGCCAGCCGGTCGGCCTCGCGGGCGACGAGCACGAAGGCGACGGTGTTGAAGACGCCGAGGCCTGCCCACATGAGCAGCATCGGCGTGACTTCGCCCTTCGACGAGATGGCGTCGATGATACGACCGAACAGGATCGGTTCGGCAATTGTGATCGCTGCCAGAACGACGTTGGCAAGCACGATCGCTGAGACGCGAAACTTGTGAACCGCAAGATACTGGAGCGCTCTTGCATACACCTGGAACAATGACACTGTCTCACCCCTTCCGGGTACCGGATTTGACGCGCCGCAGACCTTCTGCGGCGGATGCACCCGCGTCCTCGAGGTTCCCCATGGCGAGCATTGAAGCCTCGCGCCGTTAGAGCACTCGGGGCCGCGCTGAGACGGTCTTTTGCGGCAATGGGAAGCCGTAGCCGGACGCAGGACAGCCACTCGTTTTCCCGTTTCGCTCGTCTGTGAGCTTGGCGAGAATATTCATAGTCTGCTATCTGTCGTGCCAACTCCGATTTCTTGCATATTTCGCATAAGACCGGGCGTGGTATGACGGATTATCGCGGGTGCAACATGAATGGTCGCTGAACGGTGCCTTTATGTCCGGATTCGGAAATGCGACCATATGCATCGACCTGGAAGGTGATCCATGAACATTACGCTGCTCGTACAGTTTCTCGCGCTTCTGGAGGAGATGAAGACACGCGAGGAAATCATCCCGGAATTCGAGCGCCTGCTCGATCGCTGCGGCTTCGACTTCTACGGCGTCGTGCGCCAGCCCAAGCCGCATGACAACCCGCTGAGGCTGCTGCTTGCCGGTCGCTGGCCCGAGGGCTGGCCGCAGATCTATATCCGCAAGAAGTTCGTGGTGATCGACCCGACCATCCGCTATCTCGGCCATGCCCAGCGTGGTTTCCGCTGGCGCGATACGCTGTTTGCTTTCCGCTCCGATCCGCATCGCAAGCGCATGGAAAGCATGATGATCGAGGCCCGCAACCACGGTCTCTACGACGGCTACATCTTCCCGGTGCACGGCCGGCGCGGTCTGCTCGGCAACCTGACGGTCGGCGGCCGCGTCGTCGACCTGAGCCCTGTCGAGATCAGCCTGTTCGACTCGATCGCCAAGCGGCTGTTCTGGAAGCTCTTGGACCTGACCGACCCCGAGGTTTCGGCCGAGCTCGGTTCGCGTGTCGAAGTGCAAATGACGCGGCGCGAAATGGAAGCCCTCAATTATCTCGCCGACGGACTGACCTCCAACGACATCGGCAAGGTGCTGGATATTTCGAGCCACACGGTCGATTGGTACATGAACGGAATCCAGGAAAAGCTGAAGGCCAAGAACCGCCACCACGTCGTGGCGATCGCCTTCCGTCTCGGCCTGATTTCCTAAAGTCGAAAGGCATTCGGTTTCCTGTCGCATCTGAAATTGCGCTCTGCCCGGTGACCCGCTAATACTTTATTTCGCGGGTGCAGCATTTCCCGCAATATCAAGTCATTGAGGAGACCGACTTGCCTATCTCGAAGATCCTTGTTGCCAACCGTTCTGAAATTGCCATCCGCGTTTTTCGCGCTGCAAACGAACTCGGTCTGAAAACGGTCGCGATATGGGCGGAAGAGGACAAACTCGCGCTGCACCGCTTTAAGGCGGATGAAAGCTACCAGATCGGCCGCGGCCCGCATCTTGCGCGCGACCTCGGCCCGATCGAAAGCTACCTGTCGATCGAGGAAGTGATCCGCGTCGCCAAACTCTCGGGTGCCGACGCCATTCATCCGGGCTACGGCCTGCTGTCGGAAAGCCCGGAATTCGTCGATGCCTGTGACGCCGCCGGCATCATTTTCATCGGTCCGCGCCCGGCGACGATGCGTCAGCTCGGCAATAAGGTCGCAGCCCGCAACCTCGCCATTTCTGTCGGCGTTCCGGTCGTGCCGGCCACCGATCCGCTGCCGGACGACGAAAAGGAAATCCATCGCCTCGCCGCCGAGATCGGCTACCCGGTCATGCTCAAGGCCTCCTGGGGCGGCGGCGGACGCGGCATGCGCGCCATTCGCGATCCGAAGGATCTGATCCGCGAGGTGACGGAAGCCAAGCGCGAGGCCAAGGCCGCCTTCGGCAAGGACGAGGTCTATCTCGAAAAGCTGGTCGAGCGCGCCCGCCACGTCGAAAGCCAGATCCTCGGCGACACCCACGGCAATGTCGTGCATCTGTTCGAGCGCGACTGCTCCATCCAGCGCCGTAACCAGAAGGTCGTCGAGCGCGCGCCGGCGCCCTACCTCTCCGATGCGCAGCGGCAGGAACTGGCCAACTACTCGCTGAAGATCGCCAAGGCGACCAACTACATCGGCGCCGGCACCGTCGAGTATCTGATGGATGTGAACACCGGCAAGTTCTACTTCATCGAAGTGAACCCGCGCATCCAGGTCGAGCACACCGTCACCGAAGTGGTGACCGGCATCGACATCGTCAAGGCGCAGATCCACATTCTCGACGGCGAGGCGATCGGCACGCCGCAATCGGGTGTGCCTGACCAGGCTGACATCCGCCTCAACGGCCACGCGCTGCAGTGCCGCATCACCACGGAAGATCCGGAGCAGAACTTCATTCCCGACTACGGCCGCATCACCGGCTATCGTTCGGCGGCCGGTTTCGGCATCCGTCTCGACGGCGGCACGGCCTATACCGGCGCCTACATCACCCGCTACTACGATCCGCTGCTGGTGAAGGTCACGGCCTCGGGCAGCACGCCTCAGGAAGCGATCAGCCGCATGGACCGGGCGCTGCGCGAATTCCGTATCCGCGGTGTGGCGACCAACCTCACCTTCCTCGAGGCGATCATCGGCCACGAGCAGTTCCGCAACAACACCTACACCACCCGCTTCATCGATACGACGCCGGAACTCTTCCAGCAGGTCCGGCGCCAGGACCGTGCGACGAAGCTCTTGACCTATCTCGCCGACGTCACCGTCAACGGTCATCCGGAGGCCAAGGGTCGTCCGAAGCCGCCGGCGGATGCGGCCAAGCCCGTCGTGCCGTTCATCCAGGGCGAAATCCCCGCCGGTACCAAGCAGAAGCTCGACGCGCTCGGCCCGAAGAAATTCGCCGAGTGGGTGCGCGGTGAAAAGCAGGTTTTCCTGACCGATACGACGATGCGCGACGGCCATCAGTCGCTGCTTGCGACCCGCATGCGTACGCATGACATCGCCCGCGTCGCCGGCACCTATGCTCGTGCGCTGCCGCAGTTGTTCTCGCTCGAATGCTGGGGTGGTGCGACCTTCGACGTTTCCATGCGCTTCCTCACCGAGGACCCGTGGGATCGTCTCGCCCGCATTCGCGAGGACGCGCCGAACCTGCTGCTGCAGATGCTTTTGCGCGGCGCCAACGGCGTCGGCTACAAGAACTACCCCGACAACGTCGTGAAGTACTTCGTCCGCCAGGCGGCGAAGGGCGGCATTGACGTCTTCCGCGTCTTCGACTGCCTCAACTGGGTCGACAACATGCGCGTGTCGATGGAGGCCGTTGCTGAAGAGAACCGCATCTGCGAGGCGGCAATCTGCTACACTGGCGACATCCTGAACTCGGCCCGCCCGAAGTACGATCTCAAGTACTACACGGCATTGGCGGCCGAGCTCGAAAAGGCCGGTGCGCACATGATCGCCGTCAAGGACATGGCGGGCCTGTTGAAGCCGGCCGCCGCGCGCGTGCTGTTCAAGGCGCTGCGCGAAGCGACGGATCTGCCGATCCATTTCCACACGCACGACACCTCGGGCATTGCGGCTGCAACCGTGCTTGCCGCGGTCGATAGCGGCGTCGATGTGGTCGATGCGGCGATGGATGCGCTTTCCGGCAACACCTCGCAGCCCTGCCTCGGCTCGATCGTCGAGGCGCTGCGCGGCTCGGAGCGTGATCCGGGCCTCGATCCCGAATGGATCCGCCGCATCTCCTTCTATTGGGAAGCAGTGCGTTACCAGTACGCCGCCTTCGAAAGCGACCTCAAGGGACCGGCGTCGGAAGTCTACTTGCACGAAATGCCGGGCGGTCAGTTCACCAACCTCAAGGAGCAGGCCCGTTCGCTCGGGCTGGAAACCAAGTGGCACCGCGTTGCCCAGGCCTATGCCGATGCCAACCAGATGTTCGGCGACATCGTCAAGGTGACGCCGTCCTCCAAGGTGGTCGGCGACATGGCACTGATGATGGTCTCGCAAGACCTGACGGTCGCCGACGTCGAGAACCCGGCCAAGGATATCGCCTTCCCGGATTCGGTCGTCTCGATGCTGAAGGGCGATCTCGGTCAGCCTCCGGGCGGCTGGCCGGAAGCGCTGCAGAAGAAGGCGCTGAAGGGCGAGAAGGCTTACACCGCCGTTCCCGGCTCGCTGCTGCCGCCGGCCGATCTCGACGCGGAGCGCAAGGCGATCGAGGACAAGCTCGAGCGCAAGGTCGACGACTTCGAGTTCGCCTCCTACCTGATGTACCCGAAGGTCTTCACCGATTACGCGGTCGCGGCCGACACCTATGGTCCGGTCAGCGTGCTGCCGACGCCGGCCTATTTCTATGGGCTTGGACCGGGCGAGGAGCTGCAGCCGGAGATCGAGCGCGGCAAGTCGCTGGTGATCCTGCACCAGGCCAAGAGCGAGCCGGACGAGAAGGGCATGGTCAAGGTGTTCTTCGAACTCAACGGCCAGCCGCGCCTGATCAAGGTACCGGACCGCAACCGCAGTGCGACGAGCGCCGTGCGCCGCAAGGCCGAAGGCGGCAATGCTGCCCAGCTCGGCGCTCCGATGCCGGGCGTCATCTCCACGGTCGCGGTTCATCCGGGCCAGGCGGTTAAGGCCGGTGACGTGCTGCTCTCGATCGAGGCGATGAAGATGGAAACGGCGCTGCATGCCGAGAAGGACGGCACGATCGCCGAAGTTCTGGTGCGCGCCGGCGACCAGATCGACGCCAAGGACCTGCTGATCGTCTTCGACGCGTAAGCGTTTGCCACACGGACAGACAAAAACGGCCGGATGCGAATCCGGCCGTTTTTGTTTTGCGATGGGTGAGACGACGGCTGCTTAGCGCCTAGGCCAATGGAACCGGTCCCAATGCTTCCCTTCAGATCTCGTAGTCGTGCGGAGCGCTGAGCGAGGCAATGAACTTCTTCGTTCGCTCGCGCTCGGGCGCCGAGAAGATCGTCTTTGGCGCGCCGCTTTCGACGATGAGGCCGCCGTCGAGGAAGATCACCTTGTCGGCAACGCGCGAGGCGAGCCGGAGGTCGTGGGTGGCCATGACCATGGTGGTGCCTTCGCGGGCAAGCCGGCTCAGGACTTCGACCACTTCTTCCGCCAGTTCAGGGTCGAGCGCCGAGGTCGGCTCGTCGCAGAGAAGCACGCGCGGCGAAGGGGCAAGGGCACGGGCGATCGCCACGCGCTGCTGCTGGCCGCCGGAAAGTGTTGCCGGCCAGGCGTCGGCCTTGTGCGCCATGCCGACCTTTTCGAGCAGTTCCATTGCCCGGGTCTTTGCCCTGTCCGCCGGCCATTTCAGCACGGTGACGAGGCCTTCCATGACATTGCCGAGTGCGGTCTGGTGCGGGAAGAGCTGGAAGTTCTGGAACACCATGCCGGTCTGCCGGCGCAGACGCTGGATCGCCGTCCAGCCGATCTTGCGGCCAGGGGCGAATTCAAGCTTCTCGTCGCCAAGCTTGATCGATCCGGAGGTCGGGATCTCCAGAAGGTTGATGCAGCGCAGCAGCGTGCTCTTGCCGCCGCCGGACGGGCCGACCAGCGCGGTCACAGTGCCCTCGGCGAGCGTCACGGAAATATCCTTCAGCACGAGATTGTCGCCGAAGCGCTTTTCGATGTGGGAGAGCTCGATCATGTGCGTGCCTCCAGGAAGCCGCCATAGCGGGCGAAGCGTCGCTCCAGCCTGACCTGCAGGGCGGAAAGAACGGAGCTCATGGCAAGATAGATCAGCGCCGCCTCGATGTAGAGGATCAGCGGCTCGTAGGTGGTGGCGACGATGCGCTGCGCTGTCTGGAACATCTCGGGCACAGTAATGGCGGCGGCAAGCGACGTATCCTTCACCAGCGAGATGAACGTGTTCGACAATGGCGGCACGGCGACGCGGGCTGCCTGCGGCAGGATCGTGCGGCGCATTGCCTGGCTCCAGCTCATGCCGATCGAATAGGCTGCCTCCCATTGTCCGCGCGGGACCGACGAAATCACCGCGCGAATGATCTCGGAGGTGTAGGCGCCGACATTCAGCGAGAAGCCGATGAGCGCTGCGGTGAAGGCGTCGAGCAGGATGCCGGCGCTCGGCAGGCCGTAAAAGATCACGAAGAGTTGGACCAGCAACGGCGTGCCGCGGATCACCCAGACGTAAAAGCGCGCGATCCAGGCGACCGGTGCCGGCCCGAAGAGCCGGGCGACGGCGGTGACGAGCCCCAGGATCAGGCCGAAGATGAAGGAAAGCAGCGTCAGGGGGATGGTAAAGGTCAGGCCGGCCCAGAGCAGGGACGGCAAGGATTCCAGCATCAGTGGGAGCCAGGTGGTCAAGGGCGAGCCTTTCAAAAAGCGCGATCCGCCCCGGGGTCCGGAACGGATCGCTTTTCATAGCCGAGAATGGCCGGCTGAGAAACCGGCCGAGGGCCCAGTGATCGGGTTACTTCGAGACGTCGGCGCCGAAGTACTTCTGCGAGATCTTGTCGTAGGTGCCGTCGGCCTTGATGTCGACGAGCGCCTTGTTGATCGCCTCGAGAAGCTCCGGCTCGCCCTTGCGGATGATGATGCCGGAGAAGTCGGCATCGGCCTGCTCAGCGGCGATCTTGACCGGGGCGTCGGGCTTCTTCTTCTTGAAGTCGAGGAAGGAGAGGCTGTCGTTGATCGTCGCGTCGGCACGGCCGGTCAAGACGAGCTGGATCGACTGGTCGAAGCCGTCGGTGCCGACGAGTTCGGCGCCGGACGCGGTTGCGAGCTTGCCGAAGTTGCTGGTCAGCGACTGGGCCGACTTCTTGCCCTTGAGATCGGCAAAGCCCTTGATCTCTTCGTTGTCCGACTTGACGATCAGCACAGCCTTGGAGGCGATATAGGGCTCGGAGAAGTCGTACTTCTTCTTGCGCTCCTCGGTGATGCCGACCTGGTTGATGACCGTGTCGTAGCGGTTGGCGTCGAGGCCGGCGATCAGGCCGTCCCACTTGCCTTCGAGGTATTCAGCCTTGACGCCGAGCTTCTCGGCGACGGCCTGGCCGATCTCCACGTCGAAGCCGACGAGCTTGCCGGAGGCGTCGTGATAGGTGAACGGGGCATAGGTGCCCTCGGTGCCGATCTTCAGGACACCGGCAGATTTGATCGCATCGAGATTCTCGCCGGCTTCAGCGGAGCCAAGTGCGGCAACCTGCATCAGAGCGGCGGCAAACAGCGTGGGGAGGAGTTTCATCGTGATTTTCCATCTTCTTTCTTGCCCGGCCCGTCGTCCGGATTGAGCGGACAATCGCATAAAAAATCGGCGATCTGAGCGTATAAAACACCAATTCCTGAGCGTTTTGATGAAGAATTTTCCTCGAATTGACCCCGATTGCGCGCAAAAGCCACGGTTTGTCGAAATTCGCGCGCCGCTCCGATTTGGGCGCTGTGCCGGCTTGAAAACGGTTTCAAAAATTGCTATGCGCATTTATGGCGATTCATGCACGTTTATGCACGGTTGGTGAAAATGTCAGGGGAACTCCTTCTTCGTGAGCGAAAGACGCTGATCCAGGAGCGGTTGAAGGCCAATGGCCGGGTGCTGGCTGCTGATCTTGCGGCTGAGCTTAGCGTTTCAGAAGACACGATCCGCCGCGATCTCCGGGAAATGGCCGCGGCAGGACTGTGCGAGCGCGTCTATGGTGGCGCACTTCCGGTCGCGCCGGCGGCCCACAGCACATTGCGAGAACGGGTGGCGATGGCGCCGGAACGCAAGGCGGCGCTGGCGCGCACGGCGGTCGGCCTGATCAAGCCTGATATGACCGTGTTCCTCGATGCCGGCTCGACCAATCTTGCGATCGCGCAACTGATCGAGCCGGAGCTGCCGGTCACCGTCGTCACCAACACACCGCTGATTGCCGTCGCGCTCATGGAGAAGCCGGGTGTCGATCTGATCCTGCTCGGTGGCCCGCTCAACCGTGCCGTCGGTGCGGCGATCAGCGCGCGGGCTCAGCGCGACGCGGAGCTGCTCCGGCCCGATCTCTGCTTTCTCGGCACGTGCGGCGCCGACGCCGTTGCGGGCCTGACGGCGATCTATTTCGAGGATGCGGAATTCAAGCGGCTCATTGCGTTGCGCAGCCGGCGCCTGGTTGTCGCCGTCACCAGCGACAAACTCGGTACGGCCGCCGCGCACGGGGTCGTCGATATCAATGACAAGGTGACGCTGCTGCTCGAGGCGGATGCGTCGGCCGAGCATCGGTCGGCCTTCGAGGCGACAAGGGCAGAGGTCCTGATGGCGGGAGAGACGGAATGACGACGATCACGCATGTGGCGCTCTGGACGCGGAACCTCGAGGCGATTGCCAGCTTCTGGTCGTCCTTCTTCGGCGCCGAAGTCGGCGAGATCTATGAAAGCCGACGGCGGCCGGGCTTTCGCTCGCGGTTCCTGACGCTTGGCGACGGCCCGGCATTCGAGATCATGGAGGGCCCCTGGGTTGGGCAGGCCGATCCGGCTGAAGAACGTACCGGCCTTGCCCATGTGGCGCTGTCGCTCGGCAGCGAGCAGGCGGTCGAGGCGATGGCCGCGCGCGCCGAGGCTAACGGCATTCTGGTCGCAAAACCGCGATGGACCGGCGATGGCTTCTATGAGGCTGTTGTTCGCGACCCCGATGGAAATCTGATCGAAATCACAATTTGAGCCGGGCGACCCGGCACAGAGGCAAGACCATGGACCAACGTTCTCCTTCCGCGACCGTCCGCCAGGGCTACATGACCCGCAACCGGCTGGCGGTTTCGCTGCTCTTCCTATTGAACGGCTTCGTCATCGGCAGTTGGGCGCCGAAGATCCCGGAATTCAAGGACCGGCTCGGCATCAGCGAAAGCGTGCTCGGCCTGTTGATCCTGATGTTCGGTATTGGCTCGCTGGTGCTCATGCCGATTGCCGGCGGCTACATCGCCCGTGTGGGGTCGCAGAAGGTGGTCAAGGTCACCGCCATCATACTGTCGCCGTTGCTTCTGCTTCTGACGCTTGTCCCCGATGTCTGGACGGCGGCTGTCGCCATGTTCCTGCTTGGCGGTTTTGCCGGCGCAATGGACGTCGCGATGAACGCCAATGCCGTCGAGGTCGAGAAATCCATGCGTCGGGCGATCATGTCGTCCTGCCATGCCTATTGGAGCCTCGGCGGCCTGATCGGTGCCGGTATCGGCGGCTTCCTCATGGCCCGCTTCGGTGTGCTGCCGCATGTCCTCGTCGTCACTGCGATCTGCCTGGTACTGATTGTCGCCGCTTGGCCGATGATCCTGGCTGACAAGCCGCATCCAGGCGCAGCCAAGGAAAAGCTGCGCCTGCCGATGACGCCGCTCCCCTGGCTGATCGGCATCATGGCGCTGTTCTCGATGGTGCCTGAGGGCACAGTGCTCGACTGGGGTGCGCTTTATCTGCGCAACGAGCTTGGCGCCTCCGTTGAGCTTTCCGGCTTCGGCTTTGCCGCCTTCTCCGCCACCATGGCGACCATGCGTTTTGCCGGCGATTTCGTGCGGGATCGCTTCGGCGCCAAACGGACGCTCCGCATCTGCACCGTCACGGCACTCGTCGGCATGATCGTCGCGGGCACGGCGCCCAATGCCTATATCGCCATCCTCGGTTTTGCGATCGCCGGCATCGGCATCTCCAACATGGTGCCGATCGCGTTCTCGGCCGCCGGCAACATGCCGGGCCTGCAGCCGGGCATCGGGCTCTCGGTCGCGACCTTCATGGGCTATTCCGGCATGCTGTTCGCACCGTCGCTGATCGGCTTCGTTGCCGAGCATACGGGCTTTGCCATCATCTTCGCCTCGGTGCCGCTGCTCTTCATCGTCGTGCTTCTCTTGTCGCACCATGCGATCCATGCGGATCACGCTAAGGGGCACTGAGACGGAACGGCGCCATCAAATCGCCGTCAGGGCATGATGTCGCCGTTGACAATCAGGCTTTCCTCATCCACCTGATGGGCAAATGGCCAGGGCGAGTTGAGGAAAGTCCATGCGGGTTCTGCCCGCATCCTCGCCCGGCTCAGTGACCCACGAAGAGGCCTTCATGTCTTCCGCCTTCGATTTCGATCCGCAGCCCCGCCGCGCCTCCGTCGCCGTCGATGTCGGCGGCGTCATCGTCGGGGGCGGCGCACCGGTCGTGGTCCAGTCGATGACCAACACCGATACGGCCGATATCGATGGGACCGTGGCCCAGGTGGCCGCGCTGCACAAGGCCGGTTCGGAACTGGTGCGCATCACCGTCGACCGCGACGAGAGTGCGGCGGCGGTGCCGAAGATCCGCGAGCGGCTCGAGCGCCTTGGTCTTGACGTGCCGCTCGTCGGCGACTTCCACTATATCGGCCACAAGCTGCTTGCCGATCATCCGGCCTGCGCCGAGGCGCTTGCGAAGTATCGCATCAATCCGGGCAATGTCGGGTTCAAGGACAAGAAGGACAAGCAGTTCGCCGAGATCGTCGAGATGGCGATCCGCTACGACAAGCCGGTGCGCATCGGTGTCAACTGGGGTTCGCTCGACCAGGAACTGCTGACGCGGCTGATGGACGAGAACAAGGCGAACGGTTTTCCGCTGACGGCGCAAGAGGTGACGCGCGAGACGATCGTGCAGTCGGCGCTGCTCTCGGCGGAACTCGCCGAAGAGATCGGTCTGCCGCGCAACCGCATCATCCTTTCGGCCAAGGTTTCCGGCGTTCAGGACCTGATCGCCGTCTATGCCATGTTGTCGGCCCGCTCGGACCACGCACTGCATCTCGGCCTCACCGAGGCCGGCATGGGCACGAAGGGCATCGTCGCCTCGTCCGCTTCGCTCGGCATCCTCATGCAGCAGGGCATCGGCGATACGATCCGCATTTCGCTGACGCCTGAGCCCGGCGGCGACCGCACCCGCGAGGTGCAGGTGGCGCAGGAATTGCTGCAGGTCATGGGTTTCCGTCAGTTCATCCCCGTTGTTGCCGCCTGTCCCGGCTGCGGACGCACCACATCCACGGTGTTCCAGGAACTCGCCCAGAAGATCCAGGACGACATCCGCCGCAACATGCCGGTCTGGCGCGAGAAGTATCCCGGCGTCGAGGGCCTGAAGGTCGCGGTCATGGGTTGCATCGTCAACGGCCCGGGCGAAAGCAAACATGCCGACATCGGCATCTCTTTGCCCGGCACCGGCGAAATGCCGGCCGCCCCCGTATTCATCGACGGCGAGAAGGCAATGACGCTGCGCGGCCCCAACATTGCCGGCGACTTCGAGACGCTGGTTTCCGACTATATCGAGAAGCGCTACGGCCGCGGCCAGGCGGCGGCCGAATAACGGACAGCCCGTCTACGGCAATTGTGGGCGATCAGAGCCGCGACGTCAGCAGCTTCAGCCCGGCAAAGGCAAAGAAACCGGCCATCAGGCTTTCGATCAGCCGCCTGGACTTCAGATAAGCGCGGTGTACCGGCGTGAGCGAGAAGACGATCGCAAAGCCGCAGAAGGTCATCAGACCCAAGACCATGCAGCCGCCGATAAAAGTGGCGGTAACGCCGACCGGCGCGCCCGCGGGCATGCCGAGTGACACCAGCATGATCCAGGAGAAGATCGCCTTGGGGTTCGTCAGGTGGATGCCGAGCCCCTTGAGATAGAGCCGCTTCAGCGAGGTCTGCACCTTTGCCGTCGGTACGATCGCGCTCTTGTCGCTGCGCATGGCGGCGCGCAGTGCGTTATAGGCGAGCCAGAAGAGATAGCAGGCGCCGGCGATCTTCAAGACGATGATCGCGTGGCCATAGGCGCGGATCAGCGCCGAGAGACCGGAGGCCGTCAGCATTGCCCAGGTGTAACTTCCCGTCAGAACGCCAAGGGCAAGCGCCAGGCCCGCCTTTCGTCCCTGGCTGACCGAGGTGGTGATGATCGCCAGGATCGCCGGCCCCGGCGATGCGGTCGCGATCAGATAGGCGGTCCAGGCAATGAGAAGCTGCGGCAGATAGGGCGTCAGGTCGAACATGCGAGAAAAGCTCCGGCTCGGTCGCCGGAGGCTAGATCAGTTCGTCGCCGGTTTGAAACAGCGAAATGTCACCGAGACAACTTAGAGGATCTCGTCTAGCGCCTCGATCAGGCGCGCGCATTCGGCATCGGTGCCGATGGTGATGCGCAGGAAATCGGAGATGCGCGGCTTGGCGAAATGGCGCACCAGCACGGCGCGCTCGCGGAGCGCCTTCACCAGCGTTTCTCCGCGATGGCCGGGATGCCGTGCGAAAACGAAGTTTGCCGACGAAGGCAGCACCTCGAAGCCGCGCGCTGTCAGTTCGGCCGTGAGCCGGTCGCGCGACGCGATGATCTTGGCGCGAGTCTCCTCGAACCAGGTTTCATCCTCGATCGCTGCGATGGAGCCGGCCTGGGCCGGGCGGCCGAGCGGATAGGAGTTGAAGCTGTCCTTCACCCGCTCCAGCGCCTCGATCAGCGGGCGCTGGCCAATGGCGAAGCCGACGCGCAAGCCCGCAAGTGCGCGCGACTTGGAGAAGGTCTGGACGACCAAGAGGTTCTCGTATTTCGAAACCAGTTCTGCGGCCGACTGGCCGCCGAAATCGACATAGGCCTCGTCGATGACGACGGGCTGGTCCGGATGGCTTGCGACCAGCCGCTCGATGTCGGCGAGCGGCAAAGCGATGCCGGTCGGGGCATTCGGGTTCGGCAGGATGATGGCGCCGCAGGGCCGGTCGTAGTCGGCGAGATCGATCTCGAAGCGATCGCTGAGCGGGATCTCGACCGTGTCGATCTCGAAGAGCCGCGCATAGGTCGAATAGAAGCTGTAGGAGATATCCGGATAGAGCAGCGGCGCGTCGTGCTTCAGCAAGCCGGCGAAGATGTGCGCCAGCACCTCGTCCGAGCCGTTGCCGACGAAGACTTCTTCGGCGGTCACGCCATAGCGTACGGCGATGGCCTGGCGCAGCTTCAGCGCCAGCGGGTCCGGATAAAGGCGAAGATCGCTGCTCGCTGCCGCGGCGATCGCGTCGAGCACCTTCTCAGACGGACCGTAGGGGCATTCGTTGGTGTTGAGCTTCACCAGGTTGGCGATGCGCGGCTGTTCGCCAGGCACGTAGGGCTTCAGCTTGGAGACGATCGGCGACCAGTATTTGCTCATGGATCTAGCTCCTGCGATTGGCGATGAAACGGGCGGCTTCGACGAGAATGGCCGAGCGCGCTCCATAGGGCGCAAGCAGCGCTTCGGCTTCGACGACCAGTTGCTCCAGCCGGTCTTCCGCCCAGGTCTGGCCGTTGAGCGCGACCAGCGTGCCCTTGCCACGGGCGGCGTCCTTGCCGGTTGCCTTGCCCATGGTCTCCGCATCCGCGGTAAGGTCGAGCAGGTCGTCGGCAAGCTGGAAGGCAAGGCCGATCTTTTCGCCGAAGGCGCGAAGCCGCGCGCGGTCCTCCTTCGAAGCGCCGGCGACGATGGCGCCAGCCTCGCAGGCAAAGCGGATCAGGGCACCTGTCTTCATCGCCTGCAGCGTGACGATCCCGGCCTCGTCCGGTGGCGACTTTTCCGCGGCCAGGTCGAGCGCCTGTCCGCCGGCCATGCCGCCGTGGCCGGCGGCGCGTCCGAGCGCCAGGATCAGTTCCACCTTCTGCGCATCCGAAAGCGCTGTCTCGGGTGCTGCGATGATATCGAAGGCGAAGGTCAGCAGGCTGTCGCCGGCAAGAATCGCCGTCGCCTCATCGAAGGCCCTGTGCACGGTCGGCTGGCCGCGGCGCATGTCGTCGTCGTCCATCGCCGGCAGGTCGTCATGGACCAGCGAATAGCAATGCACGCATTCGAGTGCCGCGCCGACGCGCAAGGCCGCATCGCGATTGCCGCCGAGCAGATCGGCGCATTCGATCACCAGGAAGGGGCGCAGACGCTTGCCGCCGTTCAGCACGCCGTGGCGCATGGCCGCGAGCAGGTTTGCCGGCCGGGCGATTTCGTCGGCTTCCGTCGTCTGGCCGAGCAGACGTTCCAGCAGACCCTCGACGGTGCGGGCATTGGTGGCGAGGCGACGGGTAAAAGGCGATGTGTCCTGGCTCATGCGCGCTCTTTGACATGGGCGAAGAGGGCTTTCAACGGGGATTCGTGTCGCAGCCGCGCGCTTTCCCTGGGACAGCCTTCTCCGCGCCTTGCCTTTTGCCAGAAAGCCCGTTCAACTCTGCCTGCGCATGCACTAAGAGAAGCGGATGGACAGCGAGGTGAACAGTCAGGCCGCGAACGTCGTTCCGGAAGCGCGCGAGGAGGGCGAATTGCCTTCCAGTCGCTGGTCTTCGCTTCGCCGGACGTTGCGCACGCGTCGCCGCCAGATCGTCCTGGCTGTTCTGGGCTTTCTCGTCCTTCCCTACGCGCTGATCGTTCTCTACCTGGTGGAGTTCATCCATCCCGTCTCGACGCTCATGCTGCGCGATCTCGTGCTGCTGCGCGGCTACGATCGGCAATGGGTCGAGTTCGATGATATCGCCCCGGTTCTAGTGCAGTCGGTGATGATGTCGGAGGACGGGCAGTTTTGCGCCCATGACGGCGTCGACTGGGGCCAGATGCGGGGCGTGGTCGAGGATGCGCTCGAAGGGGAATCCACCCGCGGCGCGAGCACCATTCCGATGCAGACGGTCAAGAACCTCTATCTCTGGAACGGTCGCTCCTTCCTGCGCAAGGGCATGGAACTGCCGCTGGCGGTCGCCGCCGACTTCGTGTGGAGCAAGCGGCGGATGATGGAGATCTATCTGAACATCGCCGAATGGGGCGACGGGATCTATGGTATCGAGGCGGCCGCCCGCCATCATTTCGGGGTTTCGGCGTCGAAGCTCTCGCGCCGGCAGGCGGCGCTGCTTGCGGTCTCGCTGCCCAATCCGAAGGAGCGCAACGCCGGAAAACCCGGCCGCGGGCTCAAGCGCCTGGCGAACCTGATCGAGCGCCGCGCCAGCCGCTCCGGCGGTTACATCACCTGCCTTTATAACTAGGATCAGACCTTTTCATTGGATGCGCTCGCTGGGCGATGTCATGCTCGCGTAGTAGAGTTCTGCCATCTGGGCCTCTCTCCCTTCGAAAGGCCCGATTGCTCCATGACCTTGATTTCCCCCTCGCTTTTCGCCCTTGGCCGTAGCGCCAACGATGCCCCGCCGAGACATCTCGGAACGCGCTACAACACCGAAGGCCAGTTCCTTTCGGAACCGGGCAACACGGTTGTGTCTCACGTTGCCGCCGGATCGCCGTCCGAGGCCGCCGTGCTTGCGGTGCGCGACCGGGTGATGGCGATGCCCGAGGCGGGGCAGTTCGCCTTTACCCACCCGTCCAGCCTGCACATGACGATCTTCCAGGGCATCATCGAACACCGCCGGAAGCTCCCTTACTGGCCGGCCGACATGCCGCTCGATACGCCGATCGAGGTGATGACGGCGCACTACCGCGAACGGCTTGCGCATTTTGCGCCGCTGGAGCAGTTCCGCGCCCGCGTGACCGAGATCACGCCGACGGGCCTTGCGCTCGAAGGCGACGGTGCCGCCGACCGCGCCTGTCTCAAGGCCTGGCGCGACGCTTTCGCGGAAGCCTTCGGCTATCGCCATCCGGATCATGACGACTACCAATTCCACATCACCTATGCTTACCCCGTCGACTGGCTCGACGATGCGGCGCTGCCGCGCTGGCAGGCGATGCTGGACGAGCAGCTCGCTTTTCTGCGCGAGCAGGCGCCGGTGATCGCGCTCGATCCGCCGGCCTTCTGCTCGTTCGAGGACATGAACCATTTCGAGGAACTGATCGTTTTCTCGGAGAGACCAGCAATCAAGGAACAGAAATGACCGGACTTACACTCTATGTCGGCAACAAGAACTATTCGTCCTGGTCGATGCGGCCATGGATCGCGATGACGGCAGTCGGCATCGATTTCTCGGACGTGGTCATTCCGTTCGATTTCGCCGCCGGCAATCCGGAGATCCGGGCGATCTCGCCGACCGGAAAGGTGCCGCTGCTGCGCCACGGGGACCTGCTTATCTGGGAATCGCTGGCGATCATCGAATATGTCGCCGAACTCTTTCCCGACGCCGGGCTGTGGCCGGCCGACCCTCAGGCGCGCGCCCGGGCGCGCAGCTATTCGATGGAGATGCTGTCCGGTTTTCGCGCTCTGCGTGGTGCCTGCCCGATGAACATCCGTCGGCCAAAGCAGGCGCTGGACGTTGGCGCGGACGTCCGCGCGGACGTGGCACGTATCGAGCAGATCTGGACGGAGGCGCTTGCGCGTTCCGGTGGCCCGTTCCTCTTCGGGTCCTTCAGCGCGGCCGATGCGATGTACGCGCCTGTGGTTAACCGCTTCGACGTCTACGATCTCGTTGCGGATCGAGAAACGCTCGGCTACATGAACCGCGTGAAGGCACATCCGGCGTTCCTGAAATGGGAGGAGGCCGCCCGCGCAGAGCCGTGGGTCGTCGCCGAAGACGAGGTCTGAAAAGGTCGAGTCGAAAAATTGCCCGTGGGGACTGGTCAAACGGCAGTTGTCCATGTATAAGCGCGCCAAATTTCCGTGATTAACATCTGTTTTACACGGCCATTTCGGCTGCTGAACAGTGTTTGCCCGATAAGTGGAGAATGAAATGGCTGTACCTAAAAGAAAAACGAGCCCGTCCAAGCGTGGCATGCGCCGTTCGGCTGACGCTCTGAAGACCCCGACCTACGTCGAAGACAAGAACTCCGGCGAACTGCGTCGCCCGCACCACATCGACCTGAAGACCGGCATGTACCGTGGCCGTCAGGTTCTGACCCCGAAGGAAAGCGCATAAGCGTTTCCGTTCGCGGATTAGGTTCAAAGGGCTGGCTCTGCCGGCCCTTTTGTTTTGCATCTGACATGATCTTGCTTGGACGCCGTGGTATCGCTGGCGCCTTGCGTGACGACGCCGCATATACATGGTCCACCATAAACGCGGTCAAGGAGTTCTGATGCTTGCTGCCATACCGCTGCTGATCCTACCTTTTGCAATCTACAATCTCGCGATGATCGGAATGTTCGGCGGCCTCGCCGGCCTGAACGCCGACATGGTGTCGCTCTCCATGCTATCAGGCGCGACCTGGACGATGCGCTTCGGCGACCTTCTGATCGTCGGCGCCCTGCTGCTGCTCTTCGTCGAATTGCTGAAAGCGACGCGCACGAGCAGCCGCGCACTGATGGATCATCTGCTCTCGATGATCCTGTTCATCGTCTTTTTGATCGAATTTCTGCTGCTCGCACCGGCGGCAACGCAGCTCTTCTTCATCCTGATGACCATCAGCTTCATCGATGTTATCGCCGGCTTTGCCGTATCGATGCGCTCGGCCGGCCGGGACGTGTCGATCGGCCTCTAGGTCCAGACGGTTCGGGGCGACGCCGCCCCGATTTCCGCGATCTCTGTTCAGGTGAGGTGAAGGCAGGAACCGCATTCCTGCCTGGTGGTCCTGCTTAGCCGAGATTGTCGAGCTTGGTCTGGAGCGCGCGAAGCTGCTCCTTCAGCTCGTCGATATCCTTGGCTTCGGCCTTCTTTGTTTCCTTCACGGGCGGCGCGGTGATGAAGGGCGAAAACATCTGCATGGCCTGATGGAACATCTCGGTGTTGCGACGCACCTGCTCTTCGACAAGTTGCAGCGGAACCTGCAGGTTTTTGCCGAGCGGCGTGTCGCCGAAGGCCTTGTTGATCTGCTCGCGCATCTGCGACTGCTGCTCGGTGAAAGCCTGCATCGAGTGTTCGAGATAGCTCGGCACCACCATCTGCATCTGGTCGCCGTAGAACGAGATCAGCTGGCGCAGGAAGGAGATCGGCAGCAGCGTGTTGCCGGTCTTGGACTCCTGCTCGAAGATGATCTGCGTCAGCACGGAATGGGTGATGTCCTCGCCGGATTTTGCATCCTGAACGATGAAGTCCTCACCCTTCTTCACCATCACAGCCAGGTCGTCGAGCGTGACATAGGTGCTGGTCCCGGTGTTGTAGAGCCGCCGGTTCGCATATTTTTTGATAACGATCTGGCCTTCGTGCTTCGCCATCAGGGTCTCCTCTCCCCCATCATCCCGTCTTTATTGCGTTTTTCAGAGTATCCGCAAAAGCGCGCCGCTGACAATGTCTTTGTGCGTTGCGGCGACGCAAGTGCAAAATCTTGCGGTTGCGTTTTAGGTGACGCTTTTGTGGCACTGCATCAAGGCGTTTGACTTGCGTCGCGCGCTTTGCCAGTCTGCCTGCATTAGGCAAGAAGATCTGAGGAAACGTCCCATGAGCAATCCCTCCATCGTGATCGCCAGCGCCGGCCGCACCGCGGTCGGTTCCTTCAACGGTGCCTTTGGCAATACGCCGGCGCACGAACTTGGCGCTGCCGTCATCAAGGGCGTGCTCGAGCGCGCAGGCGTCGAGGCTGCCGAGGTCGACGAGGTGATCCTCGGCCAGGTGCTGCAGGCAGGCGAAGGCCAGAACCCGGCGCGCCAGGCGGCGATGAAGGCGGGCGTTCCTCAGGAAAAGACCGCCTGGGGCATGAACCAGCTCTGCGGCTCGGGCCTGCGCGCCGTCGCGCTCGGCATGCAGCAGATTGCAACCGGTGATGCTGAGATCATCGTCGCCGGCGGCATGGAGTCCATGTCGATGGCGCCGCATTGCTCGCATCTTCGCGGCGGCGTGAAGATGGGCGACTTCAAGATGATCGACACGATGATCAAGGACGGCCTGACCGACGCCTTCTACGGTTATCACATGGGCATCACCGCCGAGAACGTCGCTCGCCAGTGGCAGCTCAGCCGCGAGGAGCAGGATGCGTTCGCGCTCGCCTCGCAGAACAAGGCCGAAGCCGCCCAGAAGGCCGGGCGCTTTGCCGACGAGATCATTCCCTTCATCGTCAAGGGTCGCAAGGGCGACGTCACCGTCGACCAGGACGAATATATCCGCCACGGCGCAACGCTCGATCAGATGACGAAGCTGCGCCCCGCCTTCGACAAGGAAGGCACGGTCACCGCCGGCAACGCTTCCGGCCTCAATGACGGCGCCGCAGCCACCCTGCTGATGACCGAGGCGCAGGCCTCCAAGCGCGGCATCCAGCCGCTCGCCCGTATCGTTTCCTGGGCAACCGCCGGCGTCGATCCGCAGGTCATGGGCACCGGCCCGATCCCGGCGTCGCGCAAGGCGTTGGCAAGGGCCGGCTGGGCGATCGGCGATGTCGAACTGGTGGAAGCCAACGAAGCCTTTGCTGCCCAGGCCTGCGCGGTCAACAAAGACCTCGGCTGGGATCCGTCGATCGTCAACGTCAATGGCGGCGCGATCGCCATCGGTCACCCGATCGGCGCGTCGGGCGCCCGCGTGCTCAACACGCTGCTGTTCGAAATGAAGCGCCGCGGCGTTTCCAAGGGGCTTGCAACCCTCTGCATCGGCGGCGGCATGGGCGTCGCCATGTGCGTCGAGCGGTTCTGATCGGTCTGGCGGCATGAACAGCGCCAGGTGGGTTCCATTTTCCCTGCTTCTGGCCGGTTCGCCGATCGTTTCTGCACATGCCAATCCCGCGCCTCTTAACGAGGCGCGGCTGGTAGAATGCATGCTGGAACATACGACTTCCGACGAGGAGAGCGTTTTCAAGGACGTGATGGTCGCGGCCTTGAACGATGACAGCGGCGCATTGAAGGTGTCGCTGGAGCAGCTCTCCGCGGTGATGATGGGTCTCGCGCTGGAGAAGTGCGAGGTGGCTCTGTCCGCGCTGGCTACGCCGCAGTTTCAAGCGGCCGCCGGGCTCTACGGGCAACAGGTCGGCGAAAAGCTGATGCAGAAGGCATTCGAAAAACTGAACTGATCAAGTGGGAGGCGCATATGAGCAGGGTAGCATTGGTCACGGGTGGGTCGCGCGGCATTGGTGCGGCAATTTCCATCGCACTCAAGAATGCCGGCTACAAGGTGGCTGCCAACTATGCCGGCAATGACGAGAAGGCTCAGGCCTTCAAGCAGGAAACCGGCATCCCGGTCTACAAATGGGACGTTTCCAACTATCAGGCCTGTGCCGAGGGCATCGCCAAGGTCGAGGCCGATCTCGGTCCGGTCGATGTGCTCGTCAACAATGCCGGCATCACCCGAGATGCCATGTTTCACAAGATGACGCCGGAGCAATGGGGTGAGGTGATCGGCACCAACCTCACCGGTCTCTTCAACATGACGCATCCGCTCTGGTCGGCCATGCGTGACCGTGGCTTCGGTCGCGTCATCAACATCTCGTCGATCAACGGCCAGAAGGGCCAGATGGGTCAGGCCAACTATTCGGCGGCCAAGGCCGGCGATCTCGGCTTCACCAAGGCGCTCGCCCAGGAAGGGGCTGCCAAGGGCATTACCGTGAACGCGATCTGCCCCGGCTATATCGGCACGGAGATGGTGCGGGCGGTGCCGGAGAAGGTGCTCAACGAGCGCATCATCCCGCAGATCCCGGTTGGCCGCCTCGGCGAACCGGAAGAAATCGCCCGCTGCGTGGTGTTCCTCGCCTCCGACGATGCCGGCTTCATCACCGGCTCGACGATTTCGGCGAACGGCGGACAGTTTTTCGTCTGAGCATCAGACAAGCCGAACATTACCGGACGGCGCCTTTCGAGGCGCCGTTTCCATGCGGCGGCAGCGCTAAGAATCCCGCTCGAAATCCTGAAGTTGCGCTGGCAGTTCCGTTGCCGGAGGGGGGCGTAGACACTATATCTTGTGGAGAACAAAGGTGGAATGACGCGCGGTCTGCGAGTCGCTGCCGACTGTTCCCGCACTGGTCGCGACTCTAAACTGCGATTCTCATTCTCTCACTTGGGTGAATCCCTGACGAATTTCGTGAAAAATTTTCCAGGCTTTCCAGAGTCTTGGATTCGGAATCCTTGGACCTGTCAGGCAATGGCAGAGCCGGGATTGTTGCGCGCCAAAGGGCCTGATGCGCGGAATCAGCTCCAGATTCAGCATGTGGTGCAACGTTCGGCGTTGAAATCTATATGTAGTCGTGAACATACAGTGAATCACAATGAGTCGTCGATTCGTCGCCGATTCGTTCCACGGCTGTTCCAATTGTCGATTGCGCCGACCACAACAGGTGGTGCAATGGGCTAAGAGATGCCAAGCGATGGTTTTAGTTGTCGGCGCCCCTTGCGTTTGGCTCGGTGCGTGGGCATGTGTTTGCCGCCAGCGTGAAAAGACGCTGCCGTAATTTCTGAATGCCCGGGATCGATGACGTGTCCGTTCACCCCATGATCCTGAGCGGCCGCGGTGTCACCGCGGTGCTCGGGCCTACCAATACCGGCAAGACGCACTACGCGATCGAGCGCATGATTGCGCACGACAGCGGCGTCATCGGCCTGCCGCTGCGGCTTCTCGCGCGCGAGGTTTATACGCGCCTGGTCGAAAGGGTCGGCCACCACAATGTCGCGCTGATCACCGGCGAGGAAAAGATCACCCCGCATCGCGCGCGCTATTCGGTCTGCACCGTCGAGGCCATGCCGCGCGAGACGACGGCGTCCTTCGTCGCGATCGATGAAGTGCAGCTTGCCGGAGATCTCGAGCGCGGCCATATCTTTACCGACCGGATCCTGCACCTGCGCGGTCGCGGCGAGACGCTGCTGCTTGGTGCCGGAACGATGCGGCCGATCCTCGAGCAGTTGCTGCCCGGCATCACCGTCGTCGAGCGACCGCGCATGTCGCAACTGCTCTATGCCGGTTCGAAGAAGATAACCCGTCTGCCGCACCGCACGGCGATCGTCGCCTTCTCTGCCGACGAGGTCTATGCGATCGCCGAGCTGATCCGCCGCCAGCGTGGCGGTGCCGCCGTCGTGCTCGGCGCGCTGTCGCCGCGCACGCGCAATGCGCAGGTGGCGCTCTACCAGGAAGGTGACGTCGAATACCTGGTCGCGACCGACGCGATCGGCATGGGCCTCAATCTCGACGTCGACCATGTCGCCTTCGCGCAGGACCGCAAGTTCGACGGCTATCAGTTCCGCAATCTCAACCCGGCCGAACTCGCGCAGATCGCCGGCCGCGCCGGCCGGCACTTGCGTGACGGTACGTTCGGTGTGACCGGCCGCGTCGATCCCTTCGACAACGAGCTGGTCCACCGTATCGAGGCGCATGAGTTCGATCCGGTGAAGGTACTACAGTGGCGCTCGAAGGCGTTCGACTACGCTTCGATTGCCGCTCTGAAGAAGAGTCTTGAGGCCGCGCCGACGGTTCCCGGCCTTGCCCGGGCGCTACCTGCGGTAGACCAGCAGGCGTTCGAGCATTTGGCCCGCTACCCTGAGGTCGTCGACATCACGACCAATGCCGAGCGGGTGGAAAAACTGTGGGAAGCCTGCGCGCTGCCGGACTATCGGCGCATTACACCGGCTCAACATGCCGACTTGATCTCGACGATCTACGCGGATCTTGTCCGCCGCGGTACCGTAAACGAAGATTTCATGGCCGAGCAGGTCAGGCGGGCCGATCATACGGACGGTGAGATCGACACACTTTCGGCGCGAATCGCGCAGATCAGGACATGGACTTATGTGTCGAACCGGCCAGGATGGCTGGCCGATCCGACACACTGGCAAGAAAAGACGCGGGAAATTGAAGATCGATTATCCGACGCACTACATGAACGGTTGACGAAACGCTTTGTTGATCGCAGGACATCTGTGCTCATGAAGCGCCTGAGAGAGAATGCTATGCTGGAAGCTGAAATCAGTGTGAATGGTGATGTCTTCGTTGAAGGTCATCACGTAGGACAACTAACCGGTTTCCGGTTTACGCTGGCGACCGGCGGCGATGGCCCGGATGCCAAGGCTGTGCAGGGTGCTGCCCAGAAGGCGCTGGCGCTCGAGTTTGAGGCACGCGCCGCGCGGCTGCATGCTTCCGGCAACAACGACCTGGCGCTTTCGTCGGATGGTCTTGTGCGCTGGCTCGGCGATCCCGTCGCCCGTCTGACGGCAAGCGACCACGTCATGCGCCCGCGCGTCATCCTGCTGGCCGACGATCAGCTGCAGGCGAACGCCCGCGAGCACGTTCTGGCGCGCATCGAGCGTTTCGTGAACCATCACATCGGAACGGTCTTGAAGCCGCTCGACGATATTTCGCGCGCTGAAGATCTCGAAGGTCTCGCCAAGGGCCTCGCCTTCCAGCTCGTCGAAAACCTCGGCGTACTGTTCCGCCGCGATGTCGCAGACGACGTCAAGTCGCTCGACCAGGACGGTCGCGCTTCGATCCGCAAGTACGGCGTTCGCTTCGGCGCCTACCACATCTTCCTGCCGGCGCTCCTGAAGCCGGCGCCGGCCGAACTTATCACGCTCCTCTGGGCGTTGAAGAACGACGGCCTCGACAAGCCCGGCTATGGCGACCTCATCCCGATGCTCGCCGCCGGCCGTACGTCTGTCGTTACCGATCCGTCTTTCGAGCGGACCTTCTACAAGCTCGCCGGTTTCCGCTTCCTCGGAAAGCGCGCGGTGCGCATCGATATCCTCGAGCGCCTCGCTGACCTTATTCGACCGCTCCTTCAGTGGAAGCCGGGTACGCAGCCGCGTCCGGAAGGCGCCTATGACGGTCGCCGCTTTACAGCGACCACCTCCATGCTCTCGATCCTCGGTGCAACGCCCGACGACATGGAAGAGATCCTGAAGGGCCTCGGCTACCGCGCAGACAGCGTCAAGGCCGAGGAGGCCCAGGCCTTCCTCATGGGTCAGGATGGTGGTGCTGCGGCTGCTGCCGCCGCTTCCGAACCGGTCGCTGCGGTTGATGACGCCGATGCCGGCGACAGTGCGGCAGAAGCCGAGACTGCAGTCGTCGAGGCACCTGCTGCCGAGGCCGAAAAGGCCGAAGCTGACGTTGCCGTCGCTGCCGACGGGGCCCAGCCTGCTGAGGCTCAGGTGACCGAGACCCAAGTGACGGAGACCGGCGAGCCGGTCGAAGCCAAGCCCGTTCTGCTCTGGCGTCCTGGCACCCGTCAGGACAACCAGCGCCAGGGCGGTGGCCGCCACGAGGGCGACCAGCGTCGCGGCGGTCAGCGCCACGGGCGTGGCCAGGGCCAGGGCCAGGGCGAAGGACGTGAAGGCGGGCGCAAGGGTGGTCAGCAGGCGCGTGGCAAGCGCCATGACGGTGGCAAGCCGGAAGGCGGCCCGCGTCAGGATCGCGGCGAGCGTCATGATCGTCACGACCGCGGCGGCAAGCCGGGTCAGGGCAAATTCGAGGCGCGTCCGCCGCGTCGCGAAAAGCCGGTGGATCCGGATTCGCCCTTCGCCAAGCTTGCTGCTCTCAAGGAGCAGATGAAGAAGTAAGGTAGACCATGGAAAAACAGCCTGCGTCCAACCCGGCATCGCGCCAGCGTCTCGACAAGTGGCTGTTTTTCACGCGGCTGATCAAATCCCGATCGCTTGCGCAAAAGGCGATCGAGGATGGCCGTGTCGCCGTCAACGACGAGCGCGTGACGCAGTCGTCGTTTCAATTGAAGACGGGCGATATGCTCGAACTTGCGCTCGACCGGCGCAGTCTGATCGTCCGGGTCCTGGGCCCGGGTGAGCGGCGCGGTCCCTATGAGGAAGCGCGTCTGCTTTACGACGATCTGACGCCAGAGCAGCCGAAGGAGAAGTTGTCGGCCTACGAGCTTGCCACGCGCGAGCGCGGAGCGGGCCGGCCGACGAAGAAGGAGCGGCGGGAAACCGATCGGCTAAAGCCCGATTTCGATCCGCGCGAGGACTGATGGGCGCCGCCAACCCTGCCCGCCGCTGGCTGTAAAACACGACGCGCTTTTGCGCGACAGCCTTTAGAAAACTCTGCCTTTGCCGTGGCGTTTCGCGCATTGAATATTCTTGCAAAGGGTCCATAAAGCCTTTACCTGACAGACCCACGTTGGGTGCATCGGGTTTGCTTCGGCAGCTATGCGCGCCGGACATTCCTAGCATGCGCGGACGACGAGCATCACCATTGATTGCCGTCTGCCATCAAACGTGAGCATTGGCTGGAGTACCTCATGACGTATGTCGTGACCGACAATTGCATTCGCTGCAAGTATACGGACTGTGTCGAAGTCTGCCCCGTGGACTGCTTCTACGAGGGTGAGAATTTCCTCGTCATTCATCCCGACGAGTGCATCGATTGTGGCGTTTGCGAGCCGGAATGTCCTGCCGAGGCGATCAAGCCGGATACCGAGCCGGGTCTTGATATGTGGCTGAAACTGAACGCGGATTTCGCTTCGAAGTGGCCGAACATCACCGTCAAGCGCGATCCGATGCCGGAAGCGAAGGAGATGGACGGCGTCGAAGCCAAGTACGAGAAGTTCTTCTCGACCGAGCCGGGCCAGGGCGACTGAGACGAAGCGGTCGCCGCCGTTCGTCGAGGCTGACGAAGCAAAGCTGCCCCCGGGGCGCAAAGCTGGGGAAAACACGAGCCGCGCTCGCAGTTGCGAGAATGGTGGCTTGATGGCTGCCATGCAGCAAATTATTGATTTCGGCACTTTTTTGTGATAGGTTCCTTCTACTGATCCACAGAGGGTGTTTTTGCGCGCCCGAAAACCATCACGAAAGCAAACGATCTCCAAAACGCGGTTTCTCCCTAGTACGCAACATGGCGTTGCTCTGTTGTGACCGCATTTTATGAGGCTGTTTGCATTCCTTGGACGGACCAGGATGTACCCACCCGGCGGTATCCCCGTCTATCCCGGGCCTCACTGACCCGGCCCCGGCCAGAATGGCCGGCGCGAAACAGGGAGTTTTTGAAACGAATGACGACCCAGCAGAAAAAATCTTCGACACGCCAGGGCTTCAAGACCGGTGAATCGATCGTCTATCCGGCCCACGGCGTTGGCCAGATCGTGGCGATCGAAGAGCAGGAAGTCGCCGGCATGAAGCTTGAGCTTTTTGTCATCGATTTCGAGAAGGACAAGATGCGCCTGAAAGTGCCAGTGGCCAAGGCCGTCAGCATCGGCATGCGCAAGCTCTCCGAAACCGATTTCGTCGACCGCGCGTTGAAGGTTGTGCAGGGCAAGGCTCGCGTGAAGCGCACCATGTGGTCGCGCCGCGCCCAGGAATACGATGCCAAGATCAATTCCGGCGACCTGATTTCCATCGCGGAAGTCGTGCGCGATCTCTACCGCGCCGAAAACCAGCCGGAACAGTCCTATTCCGAACGCCAGCTCTACGAAGCTGCCCTCGACCGCATGGCGCGCGAAATCGCTGCCGTCAACAAGATGTCGGAAACCGAAGCTGTTCGCCTCGTCGAGGCCAACCTCAGCAAGGGTCCGAAGCGCGGCAAGGCGATCGACGAAGACGACGCTCAGGACGAAGCTGCATAAGCTGTCCGACTGCACTGAGACTACCAAAAAGCCCGGCCATCGCGCCGGGCTTTTTCTTTGATCGCATGGAACTTTTGCCGTCCGGGCGCATTTATAAAGGCCGGCAGAAGCGCGCCGCTTTCGCGCCGGGCGATCTTGCTTCTGTGATCCCGTCACCGTTCAGGTTCGTGACTTCGAAGTTAGGGCGCCGCGTCGTTTCTTCAAGTTTCGACATCGCGGCGCGAGACGCCCCCTGCTGCCGGACACTGCATCCGTCCGGCCTTTTGGACTTCACACGCAATGGCGCCCGGCGCCAGTCACGGAGTGATCGATGAAGACTCTCACTGCAGACCGGCGGATGATCAAGATCGCAATGGAGGCGCCCTATCTCGAGCGCGACGAGGAGCACAAGCTGGCGCAAGCCTGGCGAAACGACAACGATCAGGAAGCCCGCAACAAGATCGCCATGTCGCATATGCGTCTGGTAATCTCGATGGCCGCGAAGTTTCGCAATTTCGGGCTGCCGATGGGCGATCTCGTCCAGGAGGGCCATATCGGTCTCCTGGAGGCGGCGGCCCGTTTCGAGCCGAGCCGCGAGGTCCGCTTCTCCACCTATGCCACCTGGTGGATCCGAGCGTCGATGCAGGACTATGTCCTGCGCAACTGGTCGATCGTCCGCGGTGGCACCAGTTCGGCGCAGAAGGCCCTGTTCTTCAACCTTCGGCGTCTTCGCGCCCGGCTTGCCCAGGGCGACAGGCAGCTTACATCGCAGGCTATGCATGAGGAGATTGCGGCTGCCCTCGGCGTCAGTATCGCCGACGTGCAGACGATGGATGCACGTCTCTCCGGCAGCGACACCTCGCTGCAGGCGCCGGTCGGCGGCAGTGATTCCGATGGCGGTGAACGGCTGGATTTCCTCGCCAGCGACGCGCCGCTGCCGGACGAGCAGGTGAGCGAGATGATCGACGGCGAACGGGCACGTGTGTGGCTGCGCGACGCGCTGTGCGCGCTGACGGAGCGCGAAATGCGCATCATCCGCGCCCGGCGGCTGACGGAAGAAGGAGCGACGCTCGAAGAGCTCGGCATCGATCTCGGCATATCCAAGGAACGTGTGCGCCAGATCGAAACTCGGGCGCTGGAGAAGCTCCGGGCGGCCTTGGCGACGCGAGCGCCGGCGCTGACCGCAGGCATTCATTGACCGCCTGACGCCGACCGTCTGCCGCCATGCCCGTACTATTCGCCGGAACCCCGCATTGCGCCGGGAAGCGGCACTGTCCGCTGTCAATTTGGCGATGACGATTGGCGCAGCGTGCTTTCGTTCGTGACCGTTCAGGCGCCTCGCGACGTGCTTGCCTAGCAGATGGCAGGCAATTCACGCCCGCAACCGAACGCGCTTCAGCTGCGCCTGTCTCAATCCTATTCGGAAACGATCTTCACCCTGTCGCCCGGCTTCACCGTCGAGCTGACCTGCATCGCATTGATCACCCGGAAGAGGTCGAGCTTACGATCGGTTCCCATCATGCGGGCCGACAACGTGGTGATCGTGTCGCCGGGCCGGACCGTCACCACCCGGATCCGCAGCGGCTTCAGCGACTGCGTCTCAGCGGCCGTCATGCGGCGGAACGTGCTGCGCAACTGGTTTGCGGTCGGCTCGAGTGCGCTCGACCCCTTGGGCACGGCGGTCAGGAAGCGGTAGATCCGCGTGTCGATGCGGATGACCGTCACGTCGAAATCCCAGCGGTCGGCGGAGGCGCGCGCGGTTGCGGCTTCCAGGCCGTTGACGCTGATCTGCCGGATCGTGTCGGGCTTCAGGCCGGTGACCCAGCCGCTGGCGATATAGTCCGTCAGGCTTCGGCCGCCCGTGTCGGCGACGCCATCGAAGCGCACGGCGATGTCGCCGGCGCCGGTCGCCAGAACCGCTTCGGCCTTGTTGTCGATCTGGAACCCGGCGGGCACGTCGAAGCGGATGCCGAGCTGGCCGTGCAGGAAGGTCTGGCCGCGCACGTAGCCCTCCTGCGGGCTGTCGCCATAGAGCAGGCCGTCGATGCCGGCGAGATAATAGTCGCGACCGCGGTCGCCGCTGGTGCCTTCCGGACCGAAGGCGCGGGCGTGCCGACGCGCGAGATCGACACGCTGCGGCGCGTTCGGGTGGCTTGACAGGAAGTCGAGGCTCTGGTCGGATTCCGGATCGACCGCCGTGAAGCGGCTATAGGCGGCCATCGAATCGAGGAAGCGCGCCGCTGCATAGGGGTCGTAGCCGGCTTCGCCGAGCATGCGCACGCCGATCACGTCGGCCTGAAGTTCCTGGTTGCGCGAGAAGGCCGCGAGCCGGAGCTTGCCGCGCGCGAGCGCCTGCTTGCCGGCGATATCGGAGGAGAGGACTTCGGAGACCACGCGGCTGGCGATCACTTCGGCTTCCTCGCGCTGCTGACGCTCGATGCCGTGGTTGGCGGTGACGTGCGCCATCTCGTGCGACAGCACGGCTGCGACCTCGGAGGCATCGTTGGCAAGCGCCAGCAGGCCGCGGGTGACATAGAGATAACCACCGGGCAGCGCGAAGGCGTTGATCGCCGGCGAGTTCAGGATGGTGATGCGATAGGACTGCTGCGGATTCTCGGAGACCGCCGTCAGCGCGCCGGTGATGCGCGCGACCAGGCGCTCGGTCTTGGCGTCCTTGTACTCGCCGCCGTAGCTTGCGACGATGCGCGGATGTTCGCGCGCGCCCAGCTGCGCCCGCGGATCGTTCTTCTGGACTTCCTCGACGATCTGCGGATTGGAGGAGGGCGAAACGGTCGGCTGGTAGGTCTGCTCGATCACGGATTGGCATGCGGAAAGGAGCGTGGTCGCAAGCAATGCAACCACGGCGCGTCCACGCAGCCGTCCGCCCTTCGGCGGGAACCGGTCGTGTGTGACTGTATGCCTCTCCATGCCTCAGCCCGTTCCCATCCATCGCTCCGCCCGCATCCTGCGGACAAGTGGTACGACAGCGTTGAAAGTCCTACTTTTTCAGCCCGGCAGCGTTGCTCTGCCGCGACCTCTCAGTCCTGGTCTTGCTGTATCTGATTTCAGCGCCACCTGCCTAGTTTGTCTCGGTAGAAATAGTTGCCCCGTGGTATCACGGCAACGGATGCGGGAATATTCGCGCCCTTGCCGGATATTTCGCGCGTCGCATGGCGCCGCGGTCAAATTGTGGCAATCGGCCAAGGGCGTGGAGAATCCGATCCGTCCTTCAAGTATTGCCGAGAAAGCGGTCGATCGCCGCATTGTCCCGCCGCGCCAGGAAGCGGTCGAGGGTGTCGTTTGCGATGATACGCCCCTGGTCGAGAAAAAGCACGCCGTCGGCCAGGGCCTTCACGTCTTCGGGATGGTGTGTGATCACCAGGATCGTGTTGCCTTCCTCCTCGTGCAGTTCCCGCAGGAGCGTGCGCATGCCGGCGCGCATGCCGGGATCAAGCGCTGCGAAGGGCTCGTCGAGCAGCAGCAGGGGGCGCTTTCGCACAAGCGCGCGGGCGAGGGCGACGCGCTGGCGCTCGCCGCCTGAAAGCGTCGGCGGCAGCCTTTTCCCGAAGCCTTCGAGCCCGACGCGGCGGAGCGCGTCTTCAATCTTCTCGCGGTCGGTTGCGCTCAGCCGAAGCGCCGGGTCGATGCCGAGTCCGATGTTGGTCGCGACGTCGAGATGGGCGAAGAGGTTGTTGTCCTGGAAGATCATCGAGACCGGCCGTTCCGACGGCGCCCGATCGGCAACGTTCTCGCCGAGAATGCGCACCTCGCCGCGATCGGGATCCTCGAACCCGGCAATGAGGTGGAGCAGCGTCGATTTGCCGGAGCCCGAGGCACCGGCGACAGCGACGATGCCCCCCTTGGCGATGGTGCAATCGAAGGTGAGCTTGGCCGTTTCGAAACGGACCTCGACATCGCGCAACTCTATCGCGGGAACGGGATCGATCATGCTTTGCGTCCTTCCGGCCGGCTGTCATTGGCCGTGCCGAGGATGGTGAATATCAGGCAGAGAAGCCCGAGGAAAAGGGCGAGACCGGCGGCGTCGGCGGTGCGGTAGCTGCCCATACGGCTATAGAGCAGCCACGGCAGCGTCACCATGTCTTGGCTGCCGAAGAGAGCGACGGCGCCGAGGTCGCCGAGCGACAGCGCCATGGCGAAGGAAAGGGCCATCAATAGCGGCTTGCGCAGCGCCGGAAAGTCGATCCATCGCAGACGATCAAAACCACGAATGCCAAGGCTTGCCGTCAGCCGTTCGGACCGTGCCGCATGGGTCGCCATTGCCGGCGCGAGGATGCGGTGGACGAAGGGCAGCGCCATCAGCGCGTTGATCGCAACGACGATGGCAGGTGCAAAGCGCGCGACGTCACCGAAGGGACGCAAAAGCAGAAACCATCCGGCGCCGAGCACCACCGGCGGCACCAAGAGGATCAGCGAGGTGCTGGCACCGATGGCACCGGCAAAGCCGCGGGAGAGCGACGTCGCGTGACGCGGCGCGGTGGCGGTTGCCGCCGCCCGGATCATCACGGCTGCCATGGTGACGGAGGCGAGTGCCGAGGCGAGCGCGATTGCCGCACTCGTCCGCAGCGCCCGGTGCACCGCCGGATCGCGGGCGAGCTTCAGCAGATCGGCTTCGAGTCCGGAGATGAGAACCGCGACCAGCGGCGCGCCGAGAAACAGAAAGGCAAGCGTGATCCAGGTGCCATCACTCAGGCGCGCGATCCTTGACGCGCCATCGAAACGGCGCACAGTGCGGCCACCGGTCATGCCCTCTTCCGGCTCGGTCGCCAGATGACGAAGCAGGAGCAGCAGCAGGCCGGTCATGGCGATCTGCAGGGCTGACAGCGCGATCGCGCGCGGCGGATCGAAATCGAAACGCAGCGCCTGGTAGATCGCCACTTCGATTGTGCTGGCCGCAGGCCCGCCGCCGAGCGTCAGCACGAGGGTGAAGCTGGTGGCGCAGAGCATGAAGACGAGGCCGGCGGCACCCGGCAGGAGGCCGCGCAGCACGGGCCATTCGATGAAGCGAAAGAGTGCGCGTGACGGCATGCCGAGATTGGCGGCGCTGCGCCAGTATTCGGCGGGGATGCGCTCGAGCCCGGCCAGGAACAGGCGCGCTGCAAGCGGCATGTTGAAGAAGACGTGGGCAAGCAGGATGCCGAACAGGCCGTAAATGCTGACGGGCTGCGCGAGGCCGAGCCAGCGTAGGCCGGAATTGAGGAAACCCTGCCGCCCCCAGATCTCGATCAGCCCGAGTGCGCCAACCAGAACCGGCAGTCCGAGTGGCAGCGCCATCAAGCGCAGCAGCCAGATGCGGCCGGGGAACTGCGGTCGTCGCGCTAGCGCCCGGGCGACGGGGATGGCAAAGAGCACGGACAGCAACGTCGAGAGGGTCGCCTGCAGCAGCGTGAAGCGGGTGACGCGCCAGATGTAGGCGTCGAACAGCGCATCGTCGCTCGCGCCGCCCGTCTGGCTCAGCAAGGCGACGATCGCAAGACCGACGAAAAGGACGAAGACGCCGAGGCAGGCTGCCCCGGCGACCACTGTCATACGATTTTCGCGCAGTGCGAACAATCCGGCCTCAGTTCTTGCTCATGGCGGCAAGCCATTCGTCGATCCAGGCCTTGCGGTTCTTGGCGACGTCCTCCGAGGGCAGGAGGAAGGTGTTTTCCGGCTTGACCAGCTTATTGAAGGCGTCCGGCAGCGGCTCCTTGGTCGCTGCGACCGGCATCATCCAGTTCGTCGTCGGGATGATCGACTGGAAGTCCGGACCGGTCATGAAGGCGAGGAACTGCTTTGCCAGTTCCGGCTCCTTGGCGTTCTTGGTCATGCCGGCGACTTCGATCTGGATGTAGTGCCCTTCGGAGAAGGCAGCGGCCTGATAGCGCTCGGTGTTTTCCGCGACCATGTGGTAGGCCGGCGACGTGGTGTAGGACAGCACCATCGGCGCCTCGCCCTTGGTGAAGAGGCCATAGGCTTCCGACCAGCCGGGGGTGACGGTCAGAACGCGGTCCTTCAGCTTCGTCCAGGCGGCACCCGCCTCATCGCCATAGACGGCCTTGACCCAGAGCAGGAGGCCGAGGCCCGGCGTCGACGTACGCGGATCCTCGATGACGATCTTCTGCGACGGGTCGCCTTCTACCAGCTCCTTCAGGCTCTTCGGCGGCGTCTTCAGCGTCTCGGTGTCGTAGACGACGGCGAAGTGGCCGTAGTCATAGGGCAGGAACGTGTCGTCGGAGAAGTTGCCGGGAACGGTGACGCCGGTTGCCTCGACGCCGTGCGGCGCGAAGAAGCCCGTTGCCTTGGCTTCCGCAACGAGGTTGGTGTCGAGGCCAAGCACGATGTCGGCCTTGGAAGCCTCGCCTTCGAGCTTCAGGCGGGTGAGCAGCTCGACGCCGTCGGCCACGCCGACATAGTTGACCTTGCATTCGCAGGTCTTCTCGAAGGCTTCTGCGACCTTGGCGCCCGGGCCCCATTCGGTGATAAAGCTCTCATAGGTGTACACCGTCAGCGTCTTGTCGGCGGCGGTCGCGGCGCCGGAGAAAACAAGGCTCGCGGCCGTCGCAAGGGCTAGCCGGCTAAAGAATTTAAGTTGCGATGAATTGGACATGGCGAGGACCTCTCTCCCAAAGTTCGTTGTTGCATGGGAAAAGGGCGTATCGATCCGATCGCGTCTAATCCCTCCGCCGGTATGAGCCGGATCAGGTTCCGCGGGTTGGCGTTTTGACGCCTCTCAGCCTCCGGCCGCAATGCGGTCGGGAGGCACCCCGTTAGAGCGGCAAGAGATTTACCGCTGCCTCGGTCCCATGGCAAGCGATGTTTACGGCGAAGCAAGGGGACGCCTGGCCAGCACAATGGCTCGTGTTTGCGTATGCCGCCAACTGCGCTACACAACGGCAGCGAGGAGGAAATGTCATGCCCGATATGCTTGTTCGACTTTATGCCCTGCCGGCTGAACCTCAGTCGAAGCTTGGCCTTGGCATCAGCATTCGCCGCGCCATGGCGCCGGAGCGCCGCCTGGTCGTTTCCTGGATTGAAAAGACTTTCGGTGCCGGATGGGCGGGCGAGGCGGAAGCCGCCTTTTCCTCCACCCCGACGCGCATGCACGTCGCTGTCCATGACGAAAAGATCGTCGGCTTTTCCTGCCACGACGTAACGGCACTCGGCTTCTTCGGTCCGACCGGCGTCGACGAAAGCATGCGCGGGCAGGGGATCGGTGAGGCACTGTTGCTTGCAAGCCTCACGGCCATGCGCGAGGCCGGCTATGGCTACGCGATTATCGGCGGCGTCGGGCCGGCGAAGTTCTACGAGCGGGTGGCCGGCGCCGTCGAAATTCCGGATTCGACCCCCGGCATTTATGCCGGCATGCTTTTTCCCGATCCGGTGCCCGAGGGGCATTGATGGTCTGACCAAAATATCGAGAACCGCTCGTTCGACGGTTTTCTTCGTTTTCCTTCGGCGGTCCTTTGCGCTATGGGCTTTGCCATGGCTCGATCGACCTTCACCATTCTGCTTGGCGGCGCCCTTTCGCTGACCGACCGGCTGGCTCACCAGCTGGCCGCAAGTCGCTTCATTGCGGCTGACGGCGGCATGCGCCATGCCCGATTGCTCGGCATCGTGCCGGATGTCTGGGTCGGTGATTTCGACTCGACCGAGGAAGCCCTTCTTGCGGACTACGCCTCCGTCCCGCGCGAGCCCTATCCGGCGGCGAAGGCCGCGACGGACGGGGAGATCGCGGTCGAGGCGGCGCTGTCGCGTGGAGCCGATCGCCTGATTTTCGCCGGCGCCCTCGGCGGTACCCGCAGCGATCACGCCTTCATGCACCTGCTGCATGCCGTCGCCCTTGCCGAGCGTGGCCTTTCCGTGTTGATGACCTCGGGCGAGGAAGAGGCCTATCCGCTGCTGGCCGGCTCGCTCGACCTCGACCTACCCAAGGGCTGCCTCTTCTCGGTGCTCGGGTTGACCGAGCTTACCGGTCTTTCGATCGTCAATGCGCGCTATCCGCTCGACGATTTCACCTTGCCGTTCGGCTCGTCCCGAACCGTTTCCAACGTTGCGGAGGGTCCCCTTCGCTTCACTCTCCAGAGCGGTCGCGCCATTGTGCTCGCCCGCCCCTATGATCTTTCCGGAGCCTGAGCCTTGGCGCCTCCCATTCTGAAACTCGACGACATCTTCCTCACCTTCGGCGGCGCGCCGCTGCTAGCCGGCGCCAATTTTCAAGTCGAACCGGGCGACCGCATCTGTCTGGTCGGCCGCAACGGCTCGGGCAAGTCGACGCTGATGAAGATTGCCGCGGGCCTGGCCGAGGCGCAGTCGGGCGAAATCTTCCGCCATCCCTCCGCGACCATCCGCTATCTGCACCAGGCGCCGGATTTCGACGGCTACGACACGGTGCAGACCTATGCCGAGGCAGGACTCGGCCCGAGTGACGATCCCTATCGCGTCGCCTATCTGCTGCAGCACCTGGGGTTGACCGGCGAGGAAGACCCGAAGCGCCTTTCGGGCGGTGAGGCGCGTCGCGCGGCGCTTGCCCGTGTCATGGCGCCGGAGCCGGATATCCTGCTGCTCGACGAGCCGACCAACCATCTCGATCTGCCGACGATCGAATGGCTGGAAGACGAACTGATCCGCAGCCGTTCGGCGCTCGTTCTGATCTCGCACGACCGGCGCTTCCTGGAGAAGGTCTCGACCGCGACCGTCTGGCTCGACCGTGGCCAGTCGCGGCGGCTCGACCGCGGCTTTGCCCATTTCGAGGCTTGGCGTGACGAGGTGCTGGAGGCCGAGGAGCTGGAACAGCACAAGCTCGGCAAGGCGATCGAGCGCGAGGAACATTGGCTGCGCTACGGCGTGACCGCTCGACGCAAGCGCAACATGCGCCGCCTCGGTGAGCTGCAGACCATGCGGGCGACCTATCGCGGCCACAAGGGGCCGCAGGGAACGGTACAGGCGACGGCCGCCGACGCCAAGGAATCGGGCAAGCTGGTGATCGAGGCGGAGAAGGTCACCAAGGCCTATGGCGAGCGCACCATCGTCGCGCCGTTCTCGATCCGCGTGCACCGCGGCGACCGCATCGGTCTGGTCGGCCCGAACGGCGCCGGCAAGACGACGCTCCTGAAGATCCTGACCGGACAGATCGAGCCGGATACGGGCACGGTCAAGCTCGGCACCAATCTCGAAATCGCGACGCTTGACCAGAAGCGCGAAGACCTCAATCTCGACGACACGCTGGCGCACTACCTGACGGACGGGCGCGGCGACAACCTGCTGGTCAATGGCGAGCAGCGCCACGTCACCGGCTACATGAAGGACTTCCTGTTCCAGCCAGAGCAGGCGCGCACCCCGATCCGCGAGCTTTCGGGCGGCGAGCGCGCAAGGCTGATGCTGGCGCGCATCCTCGCGCGAGCAACCAACCTTCTGATCCTCGACGAGCCGACCAACGATCTCGACATCGAGACGCTCGACCTTTTGCAGGAGATCGTCGCCGGTTTTGCCGGAACTGTCATCCTCGTCAGCCACGACCGCGACTTCCTCGACCGCACCGTCACCTCGACGATTGCGCCGGCCAATCCGGAGGCGCCGGATGGACGCTGGATCGAGTATGCCGGCGGCTATTCCGACATGATGGCGCAGCGCAAGGGCGCGATCGAGGAGAAGCGCAAGGCCGAGAAGGCGGAAAAGGCCAAGGCCGATGCAGCCGCACCGGCCGCCGAAGCGCCGAAGGCTGCCAAGGGTAAGCTTTCCTACAAGCAGAAATTCGCGCTCGAAAACCTGCCGAAAGAGATTGCCAAGGCGGAAGCCGAGGCTGCCAAGCGCGAAGAAAAGATGGCGGACCCCAATCTTTTCACAAAAGATCCAAATGCTTTTGCGAAGCTGGCGCAGGAGCTGGAAAAGCTGCGTGCCGACCTCGCTCGCATGGAAGAGGAATGGCTGGAACTCGAAATGCTGCGCGAGGAGCTTGAGGGCTGAGACACAACAAAGACGGTCCCGCGCGGGATTGCGAAGGTAATACGTTGAATCCTTGCGAGTTTTACCGTTAAACTGGCAAGGGAAAGATGGCCTTCCGCGTTGAACGTTTTCACAGGGTATGATAAGTAAAACTTATTATATCACCTGTGAACGATCATGATGCCCTTCAAGCTAGAATCCGAAACCATTGGAATGCTTCTGACCGATGTCTCGCGCCTCTTGCGCGGGGCCTTCGACCGCAAGGTCAATGCCATGGATCTGGGCATCACGCCTGGCGAGGCGCGCACGCTGATCCAGGTGGCGCTCACCGAGGGCATCAAACAGGCCGAAATCGCCACACGCATGGGCATTGAGCCTATGACGCTGTCGGCCTATCTCGACAGGCTGGAGGCGAACGGGCTCGTCGCCCGCGTTCCCGATCCGGCGGATCGCCGCGCCAAGAATGTCGTCATCACCGAAAAGGCCGGTCCGTTGTTCAACGAGCTGATGACCGGTCTTCGCGAAATGATGGATGCCTATACGGAAGGGCTGGACTCGGAAGCGCGCGCGCTTCTCTGTTCCAACCTGCGCATCCTGCGTGACAATTTGCGTCAGCTCGATCCGTGCCTTGCCGGTAAGGAGACAGCGGAGAAGGCCGAAGTCCGGGTCGGAGCCGCGCAATGACGCGTCGCATGAGCGAGCGGCGCACAAGCATCATCGGTGCCTTCCTGGTGGCGCTCGGCCCCGTTTCCATGGCGCTGTATACGCCGGCGATGCCTGAACTGGTGCGCGCCTTCTCCTCCAGCGAAGCGGCGATCAAGATGACGCTGTCGCTCTATTTCGCCGGCTTCGCCTTTGCCCAGTTGGTGTCTGGCACGCTCTCCGATGTCATCGGTCGCCGCCGCGCGACGCTGATCTTCATGGCGATCTACCTCGTCGGTAGCCTGATGGCGGCCTTTGCGCCTTCCGTCGCGGTGCTTTTGGCCGGCCGCCTGGTGCAGGGCATCGGCGCCTCCGTCGGGATGACCGTGGCGCGGGCGATCGTGCGCGACCAGTTCACCGGGACTGAGGCCGCACGCATCATGAACATGATCGGCATGATGCTGGCCCTCGGACCCGCCGTGTCCCCGACGCTTGGCGGCCTGGCGCTCGGTCTCTTCGGGTGGCAGTCGATCTTCTTCCTGATGGTCGGCTTTGCCGCCATGGCCTGTCTCACCGTGCAGTTTTTCATGGCCGAGACCGCGACCCCGGATCCGGCCAAGGGCCACTTGAAGCCCATCCTTGCGGCCTATCGGCGGTTGGTGAGCGACAGCCGCTTCGTTTCCTCGACACTTGTGATCGGCGGAGCGGTCGGCGCACTTTATGCCTGGGCGACCATGCTGCCCTTCGTACTGATCAATGCGGTGGGGCTGACACCGACCGAGTTCGGCGTCGGCATGCTGATGCAGTCGGGCCTTTTCTTTTCGGGAACCGTGGTGGTGCGGCTGCTGATGCGGCGTTTCACGCCGCAGGCGCTGGTGCCGGCCGGCCTCGTCTTCATCGGTGCGGCCAGCCTCGCGCTTGCCTACACCATGCACATTCTGCAGCCGAGCTTCCTCTCGGTCATGCTGCCGATCGGGATTTATGCCTTCGGCATCGCCTTCGTCATGCCCTATATGATGACGGCGGCGATGGCGCCGTTTCCGGACATCGCTGGCACGGCGTCGGCAGTGATGGGTTTCGTACAGATGGGCTCGGGGCTGCTTGGTGGCGCGATCGCCGCTGCGGTCGGCGCTCCGGTGCTGGCGCTCGGCACGATCATTCCATGCTTCGGCCTCGTCTGCATCCTGAGCTATGTCTGGTATAGCCGCAATGTTCGCTCGCAGCCGCTCGCCGTGCCGGTCAAGGATCCGCTTTCGGAAGCGGCGGAGTAGAAATCTGGTGCGGCATCGGCATCGATACCGCTTCGGCCTGCATATGAAAAAGCCTCCGCGAACGGGTCGCGGAGGCTTCTTTTTTCAGAACGCGTCGTCTTAGCGGTTGCGCGCGGCCAGCGTGCGCAGGCGCAGCGCGTTGAGCTTGATGAAGCCGGCGGCATCCTTCTGGTCGTAGGCGCCCTGGTCGTCCTCGAAGGTGACGAGCTTGTCGGAGTAGAGCGACTTGTCGCTCTCACGGCCGATGACCATGACGTTGCCCTTGTAGAGCTTCAACGTCACTTCGCCTTCGACATGCTCCTGGCTCTTGTCGATTGCGGCCTGCAGCATCTCGCGCTCCGGTGAGAACCAGAAGCCGTAATAGATCAGCTCGGCGTAGCGCGGCATCAGCTCGTCCTTGAGGTGGGCGGCGCCGCGGTCGAGCGTGATGCTCTCGATTGCGCGGTGCGCGGAGAGCAGGATGGTGCCGCCGGGGGTCTCGTAGACGCCGCGCGACTTCATGCCGACGAAGCGGTTCTCGACGAGGTCGAGACGGCCGATGCCGTTGTCGCGGCCGTACTCGTTGAGCTTGGCAAGCAGGGTTGCCGGCGACAGGCGTACGCCGTTGATCGAGACGGCGTCACCGCGCTCGAAGCCGATCTTGATGACGGTGGCCTGGTCGGGAGCGGCTTCCGGCGAGATCGTGCGCATGTGCACGTACTCAGGGGCTTCCAGTGCCGGGTCTTCGAGAACCTTGCCCTCGGAGGAGGAGTGCAGCAGGTTGGCGTCGACGGAGAACGGCGCTTCGCCCTTCTTGTCCTTGGCAACCGGGATCTGATGCTTCTCGGCGAATTCGAGCAGGTCGGTGCGGCTCTTGAACGACCAGTCGCGCCACGGCGCGATGATCTTGATGTCCGGGTTCAGCGCATAGGCCGAAAGCTCGAAGCGAACCTGGTCGTTGCCCTTGCCGGTCGCGCCATGGGCGATCGCGTCGGCGCCGGTCTTCTTGGCGATATCGATCAGGTGCTTGGAGATCAGCGGGCGGGCGATCGAGGTGCCGAGCAGGTAAACGCCTTCATAGACGGCGTTGGCGCGGAACATCGGGAAGACGAAATCCTTGACGAATTCCTCGCGGACGTCCTCGATGTAGATCTCCTTGATGCCGAGCATTTCGGCCTTCTTGCGGGCCGGCTCGAGCTCTTCGCCCTGGCCGAGGTCGGCGGTGAAGGTGACGACTTCCGCGCCGAGTTCGGTCTGCAGCCACTTCAGGATGATCGAGGTGTCGAGACCGCCCGAATAGGCGAGAACGACCTTTTTCACGTCTTTATGCGATGCCATGGTTTCCGTCCGTCTGGTCTTGGGGAGGGCGGCGATGCCGCGTGCAAATCTGCGGCACTTTAGCCAGAACCTGCGGCGATACAAGCGCTAGAACGCTTGACGATGCGAATCCGCTGGCAAAAGCGCAGGCGCAGGATTACTGGAGGCGACCCCCGTGCCGAGGAAACGACGATGGACTTCATTCCCAGCCTGCCGGCCCTCCTGACCTTTGCCGCTGCGACGCTGCTTCTGGCGGCCACACCCGGTCCGGACATGACGCTTTCGATCAGCCGGGCGCTCGCCCAGGGCAAGAAGGCCGCGCTCTTCGTCGTGCTCGGCACCAGCTTCGGCATCGTCGTGCATACGCTGCTCGTCGCGTTCGGCATCTCGGCGCTGATCACCGCCTCGCCAACCGCATTCACCATCCTCAAGACCGGCGGTGCCGCCTACCTGCTCTGGCTTGCGGTGCAGGCGATGCGCTTCGGCTCCAGCATTTCGGTGCAGAAGGTCGAGCCGACGGAAGGCAAGGCGCTTGCCAACATCTCGGCCGGCTTCTGGGTGAACCTGTTGAACCCCAAGGTCATCATCTTCTTCATGACCTTCCTGCCGCAGTTCGTCAGCGCCGATGATCCCTCGGTCACCGGCAAGCTTCTGTTCCTCGGCCTGTTCTTCATCGCCATCGGCATGCCGGTGAACATGCTGGTCGTCTTCACCGCCGACTGGCTTGCCTCCTGGCTGCAGCGCAATAAGGGCGTGATGCGGGCACTTAATTTCAGCTTCGCCGGCGTCTTCTCGGTGTTTGCGGTGAAGATTTTCATGACGACGGCTCGGTAAACAAAAACAAAAAGCCCGGACATCTTGGATGCCCGGGCCTTGTTATGAATTAGTCTTCTGTACTCAGCCGATCAGCAGCGCATCGTCGTCGAGCGTCTGGCCGCGGATGCGGCGGAACATGGCGATCAGGTCCTCGACCTGCAGTTCCTTGCGGCTGTCGCCGGCGACGTCGAGCACGATCTCGCCGCCGTGGAGCATGATGGTGCGGTGGCCGTAGTCGAGTGCCTGGCGCATCGAATGGGTGACCATCATCGTCGTCAGCTTTCGCTCCGAGACGATCTTCTGCGTCAGGTTCATCACGAACTCGGCCATGCCAGGGTCGAGGGCTGCCGTATGCTCGTCGAGCAGCAGCACTTCGGAGCCTGCGAGCGTCGCCATGACCAGCGAGACCGCCTGGCGCTGGCCGCCGGACAGAAGGTCCATGCGGTCGCCCATGCGGTTTTCAAGGCCGAGGTTGAGCTCGGCGATACGCTCGCGGAAATGTTCGCGGCGCTTCGGGCCGAGCGCGGCTGTGAGGCCGCGAGCCTCGCCACGTTTGGCAGCAAGCGCCAGGTTTTCCTCGATCGAGAGCGCGCCGCAGCTGCCGGTCAGCGGATCCTGGAAGACGCGAGCGACGAGGCCCGCGCGCGCAGCGGTACCCTTGCGGCTGACGTCTGTCTTGCCGATCGTCACCTGGCCGGCACTCGGCAGCACGTCGCCGGCGAGCACGCCGAGCAACGTCGACTTGCCGGCGCCGTTGGAGCCAATGACGGTGACGAAGGAGCCCTGCTCGATCGTCAGGCTGACGCCGTTCAGCGCCTGCTTCTGCAGCGGCGTGCCCTTGCCGAAGATGACCTCGATGTTGTTGACGCTGATCATGCCGCACCTCCACGACGCAGACGGGGAAGGACGAGGGCGAAGGTGACGAGTGCCGCGGTCACGAAGTTGAGGTCGGAGGCCTGCAGGCCGAGCATGTCGGTCGACAGCGCCAGCTGGATCGATATGCGGTAGAGGATCGAGCCGAGCACGCAGCCGATCAGCGCAATCAGGATGCCGCGGGCACCGAGCAGCGTCTCGCCGATGATGACCGCCGCAAGCCCGACGACGATGGTGCCGACACCCGAGGTGACGTCGGCAAAGCCGTTGGTCTGGGCGAACAAAGCGCCACCGAAGGCGACGAGCGCGTTGGAGATTGCCATGCCGAGATAGATCTGGCGGTTGGTGTCGACGCCCTGTGCGCGGGCCATGCGGGCATTGGCGCCAGTGGCGCGCATCGCAAGGCCGGCATCGCTCTCAAGGAAGCGCCAGACGATGATGACGGCGACGACCACGAGCACGCCGATAAACAGCGGCCGGACGTAGAAATCGCGCAAGCCGAGGCCGTAGAAGGGTGACAGCATCGTGTCGGCGTTGATCAGCGCGACGTTCGGCTTGCCCATGACGCGCAGGTTGACCGAGAACAGCGCGATCATCGTCAGGATCGAGGCGAGCAGGTTGAGGATCTTGAAGCGCACGTTGAGCATCGCCGTGACGATGCCGGCTGCGGCACCCGCGACCATCGCCACGCAGGCGGCAAGCCACGGATTGACGCCGGCGATGATCAGCACCGCGGTGACGGCGGCGCCCAGCGGAAACGATCCGTCGACCGTGAGGTCGGGAAAATCGAGAACCCGGAATGCGAGAAAGACGCCGAGGGCAACGAAGGCATAGACCAGCCCCAGCTCCACGGCTCCCCAGAAAGCAATTAGACTCAACCCCAGACCCTCTTTTCTACCTGTCGCGCCTGATTGTGCTTATGAGCGCGACGCTCCCGCTTGGCACATGGGGCGCACGGCCGGGCGCATGTGCGGCTTAGAAACTTGGAGCGGCCTCCGGTGTTCCGGGCCCCTCATAGCGAACCGCCCCCGTATGGAACGGAGGCGGGCAAAACGCAACAAACTTGAACCTGAAAAGGCCGAAAGCCTTATTCAACGACGCGGGTTGCGCGCTTTACGACACTTTCCGGAAGGGTGACGCCCATTTTCTCGGCGGCCTTCTTGTTGATCACCAGGTCGGAACCGGCAGCAACCTTGACGCCGATATCGCCCGGGTTTTCGCCCTTGAGGATGCGAACGACGATTTCGCCAGTCTGCTTGCCGACGTCGTAGTAGTTGAAGCCGAGGGCTGCGAGCGAGCCGCGGGCAACCGAGTCCGTGTCGGCGGTGAAGAGCGGCAGCTTGGCTTCTTCGGCGACGGCGACGGCACCTTCAAGTGCGGAGATGATCGTGTTGTCGGTGGGCACGTAAATCGCATCGGCGCGGCCGACGAGGGCACGGGCAGCACCCTGGACTTCAGCCGACTTGGTCGCGGCGGACTCGACGACGGTCAGGCCGGCCTTTTCGGCCTCGGTCTTCAGCACCGCGAGCAGCGAAACGGAGTTGGCTTCGCCGGAATTGTAGAGGTAGCCGATCGACTTGGCGTTCGGCAGGATTTCCTTGATCAGGGCAACGTGTTCGGCAACCGGCGACATGTCGGAGAGGCCAGTGACGTTACCGCCGGGCTTGTCCATGTCCTTGACCAGTTGGGCGCCGACCGGGTCGGAAACGGCGGTGAAGACGACCGGGATATCGCGGGTCGAGGAGACGACCGCTTGGGCCGACGGCGTCGAGATCGGAACGATCACGTTCGGCGCTTCGCCTGCGAACTGGCGGGCGATCTGCGCGGCGGTCGCCGGGTTGCCCTGGGCCGACTCGTAGATGAATTTGAGGTTCTCGCCTTCCTTGTAGCCGGCGGCGGTCAGCGCGTCCTTCACGCCGTCGCGTGCCGCGTCGAGTGCCGGATGCTCGACGATCGCGGTTACGGCGACGGTCACCTCATCGGCACGGGCGGGCAGGGTGAATGCCACCGTGGCGGCAAGGGCGATGAGAAGTGAGCGCATGGGTTGTCCTCCAATTGATGTCCCGCTTTCTTAGGAAACCGATGACATGAAATCAATCGATAGGAACTGCATCACCCATCAAAGTTCTTCATCGATGGGTGATGGGCGAGGAACGAAGGACCCGAGGAGGCGCTTCGTCTCAATCTTCGCCGTGATTGGCGATCATCATCGCTTCGAAGGCGAGGCGGTCGACCTTGCGCATGCGTTCGGATTCCGACTTCAGCTGGCCGCAGGCGGCAAGGATGTCGCGGCCGCGTGGTGTGCGGATCGGCGAGGCGTAGCCGGCCTGGTTGATGAAGTCGGCAAACTTCTCGATGTGCTCCCAGTCGGAACACTGGTAGTTGGTGCCCGGCCAGGGGTTGAAGGGGATGAGGTTGATCTTTGCGGGCACACCCTTCAGGAGCTTCACCAACTGCTTGGCGTCTTCGAGGCTGTCGTTGACGTCCTTCAGCATCACGTATTCGAAGGTGATGCGGCGGGCGTTGGAAAGGCCGGGATAGGCGCGGCAGGCGTCCATCAGTTCCTTCAGCGGGTACTTCTTGTTGATCGGCACCAGCATGTCGCGCAGGTCGTCGCGCACGGCATGCAGCGAGATCGCCAGCATGACGCCGATCTCTTCGCCGGTGCGATAGATTTCCGGCACGATGCCTGAGGTCGACAGCGTGATGCGGCGCTTGGACAGCGACAGGCCTTCGCCGTCAGAGGCGATCAGAAGGGCGGTCTTGACCTGCTCGAAATTATAGAGCGGCTCGCCCATGCCCATCATCACGATGTTGGTGATCTTGCGGCCTTCAGCCGGCACGATCGCGCCCTGCGGGGTGTCGCGCTCCGGGAAGTCGCCGAGCCGGTCGCGGGCAAGCAGCAGCTGCGCGAGGATTTCCTCGGCCGTCAGGTTGCGCACCAGCTTCTGGGTGCCGGTGTGACAGAAGGAGCAGGTGAGCGTGCAGCCGACCTGGCTCGAAATGCAGAGCGTGCCGCGGCCTTCCTCGGGAATGTAGACGGTCTCGATCTCGACCGGTCGTCCGGCCCCGCGCGCCGGGAAGCGCAACAGCCACTTGCGGGTGCCGTCGCCGGAAATCTGTTCCTCGACGATCTCCGGGCGCGCGATGGTGAAATGCTGCTTCAGCATCTCGCGCATGTCCTTGGACACGTTCGTCATGTGATCGAAGTCGGAGACGCCACGCACGTAGAGCCAGTGCCAGAGCTGGCTGACGCGCATCTTGACCTGGCGTTCCGGCACGCCCTTTTCGACCAGTGCCTTGGCCATGTCCTCGCGCAGAAGTCCGATCAGCGACGGCTTTTCCGCCTCTACGGCTGCGCGCACCTGCGGCGCCTTGGCGATTTCCACCCGGTTCAGAATTTCAGTGGCTGCCATGCTCATGATGTCCTGTCATACGGCGAGAGGCCGTCCGGAGAGCGGGTCCGGAAATCGTCCTGATGCGCGAATTGAAATCGGTCGAGCCATCGAAAGCGGCCTATCGGGGCGCGGAGGCTCTCAAGTTGGCCGCCCTTTAGCATTGTTTTGGCCGGGAGTCACGAGGCAGGCCCCTTGAACGCAAAAGGCCGGCTTTGCAGCCGGCCCCTACGCGTGACTTTCGGTCTCGCGATTACTTGCAGGCTTCGATCTGCTTCAGCGCAGCGGAGATGCCCGAGAGCGAGTAGGAGTAGGAGGTCGCGGTACCCTTGCGCGACTTGGCGTTGACCGACATGGCCTTGCCGTTCTTCATGGCGGCAACCAGTGCCGGCTCTTCGGCAGCATTTTCGACCCAGGCCGAATTGCCCTTGGTGAACATCACGAAGGTGCGGCCGTCGATGACGACGTTGACCTTGGAGTTCTCCTGCAGCGCATAGCCCATCATTGCCTGAGGCTCGTAGCTGATGTTCTGGCCGGGGCGCTGGGAAACGAGGAAGAAGATGTCGCCATGGTCGACGCCGGCCGGGCTCTTTTCCTTCGGAACCGAAAGGACGTAGCAGACCTTGCCGCCGCCGGCATTGTAGGAATAGGCGCCCCAGGCGTTGAACTGCTGGATGCGCGTCGGAGACTGGGCGGCAGCCATGCTGGCGGTGGCCAGAACGAGTGCGATTGCGGTTGCGATCTTTCTTACAAACATGAGGTCCTGCCGCTTTTCTTGCTTTTCGATCACCCGAAACAGGTCAGACGGGCGACGCGTAGTCATGATTTGATTTGTTTTGACTTAATTCAGGTTACCAAACCGTCAACGGTGGCCGAAAACCGCGGCTTTAGCCCCGAAATGGAGCGGTTTGCCCCATCGCACAGTGCCTTTCGACCGCCGATTCGCGCCTTCGCCGAACCGGGCTCGATCGAGGATGCGCGTTACCTCGGAATGCCCGTTCCAGAAGGTTTCCTGCCCCAAGCCATTGCATGGCGTCAGCCGCACCAAAGCGCGCGACCAGCGTCACTTGCAGATCTATGCCACAAAGAATTAGGCAAGAGTTTGACTTTCGGGCGGGAATGCGGCGCCACAACCGGACAGGCGGCGTCCGACGTCAGCTCTCCGGCGTATCGGCCAGCGTCTCATCGGCCTTGGTATAGTGCGTTTCCTTGATCTGCCCGCTGATGGCAGCAAAGGCCGCGGTCAAGACGGCAACGTCATCGGAGAAGCCGACGACGGCCAGCACGTCGGGGATGATATCGATCGGCAGCACGAAATAGGCGAGGGCTGCAAGCAGGATGCCGCGGGTGCGTGTCGGGGTCTTCGGATCGATGGCGCAGTAATAGGCGGCAACCAGGTCGCGGCTGAATGGGATCTGGCGGGCAGCTCGGCGAAAGGTCGGCCAGAAGCGGCGCTTCACGCGCTTTTCCCGCCGCTCCTGCTCGGATTCTTCGCCAGGCAAGAGAATTTCACCAATCTTGATGTCGTCCATCGTCCCGCTTCCGCTATATTCTCGGCCGCCAGGCGTTCTCGTGAACGCGCGGCGCTCCGGCGCTTTCAATATGGGAATTCCGCGTCCTATTTCAAATGATCGGGCATGCGGCCTGACGCTGCCTTGTCCATGCGCGCCGCCAGCTTGAAGTCGAGTTCGCTCAATCCGCCGGCGTCATGGGTCGTCAGCGTCACGTCGACGCGATTGTAGACGTTGAACCATTCCGGGTGATGGTTGAGCTTCTCGGCGACGATCGCGCATTCGGTCATGAAGCCGAAGGCCTCGACGAAGTTCTTGAAGCGGAACGCCTTCCAGATCGAGTTGCCGTCTTCGGCCCGCACCCACCCTTCCATCTTGTGAAGGTTGTCGGCAATCGTCGCCTCGTCCAGTCTCTCCGCTGCCATCGCTTGTCTCCTCCCATGCGCCTGTTCGAAGCCCGAGCTGTCGCGTATAAGCGTCAACTGTCTCCAGCCTTCGAATCTGAATAGCATGAAACCGGTCAGAGTTCTTTTCGTTTGTCTCGGCAACATCTGCCGGTCGCCGCTTGCCGAGGGCGTGTTGCGCGCATTGGCGAAGCAAGAGGGATTGGCTGTAGCGCTGGAGATCGATTCGGCCGGAACCGGCGCCTGGCATATCGGCGATCCGCCGGACCGGCGATCGATAGAGACGGCGCGGCGGCACGGCATCGATATTTCTACACTGCGCGGACGCCAGGTGGCGGCGGCAGATTTCAGTGATTTCGACCTCATCCTCGGCATGGACGAGAACAATGTCCGCACGCTGAAAAGGCTCGCGCCGGATGGCACGGCGCAGAAGGTGCATCTCTTTCTCGATTATGCGTCAGGCGACCTGCGGGACGTGCCGGATCCCTATTACGAAGGGCGGGAAGCCTTCGAGGCGCTTTACCAGATGCTGGAGGCCGGATGTTCGTCGTTGCTCGAAAGGCTCGGCGAACGCACCTCGTGAAGCGGGAAAAGCTCTTCCGTCAGGTACGGTCCGCCGCCGACTGAATCGCGCGACGAGAGCAGCACGAAGCGGGAGACCGTGAAGAGCGAGGTCATGAAGTTGCCGCGCCCCGAGAGGTACTCGACCACGTCTTCGACACGGCTGGAGCGCAGCCGCGCCAGCGTCACGTGCGGGGTGAACTTGCGCGGGTCCGGCCCCAGTCCGAGCCTTTGGCAGATGCGCTCGATTTCGGCCTGCAGCGCATACATTTCCGGATGGTTGGTAACGCCGGCCCAGACCGAGTGCGGCTTCTTCGAGCCGAATGCGCCGGTGCCGTTCAGTTGCAGTTGGAATTCAGGACGTTCGATGCGATCGAGCTTGTCGATGATCTCGTCGGCGGTGCGCCAGTCGACGTCACCGATGAAGCGCAGGGTGATGTGGTAGTTCTCCACATCGATCCAGCGAGCTCCGGGAAGACCTCCGCGCAGCAATGAAAGACTCATTGCAGCATTGCGCGGAATTTCGAGGGCGGTGAATAGTCTCGGCATGGCGAGCTCCCCGAATCTCTTGCAGATGTCTTAGCGAATCACGCATCGCATCTGCACGCAACTGGTATTTGACGCTTCAGAATATTAACGTTGCCTTAACTGTGGACGATGTCATCACTCCGTCTTGTTCAGCGTTGCCAGAAACCGCTCGACGACGGGCAGGGCCTTCTCGACCATGACGCCGACGCCGTCGCCATTGGGATGCATGCCGTCTTCGAGCTTGAGCTTGGCCTCCGTCACCACGCCGTCGAGAAAGAACGGATAGAGTTCCAGCCCATATTTTTTGGCGAGTTCCGGATAGATCGGGTTGAAGCGGGCGGCGTAGTCGCCGCCCATGTTCGGCGGCGCCATCATGCCGGCGAGCAGCACGGCGATGCCGCGGTCCTTCAGCCGGGTGATCATCGCCTCGATGTTCTTGCGGGTCTCTTCAGGCGCGATGCCGCGCAGCGCGTCGTTGGCGCCAAGCTCGAGGATCACGCCATTGGTACCATCCGGCACCGACCAGTCGATGCGGGCAAGACCGCCGGAACTCGTGTCGCCGGAAACGCCGGCGTTCGCGATCGTCACGTCGAAGCCCTTTTCCTTCAGCGCCTTTTCGAGCCGAGCCGGGAAGGCGTCCTCCGGCGGGAGCTGATAACCCGCCATCAGGCTGTCGCCGAACCCGATCAGGCTGATCGTCTCGGCGCGTGCGGTGCATGATAACGCAAATGTCATCATCAGTGCCAAGAAAACCCGTTGAAATCCTTTTAATGCCATGGGCCTGTTCCTAAATCCCGAATGCCGTTTCTGTTCCCCACTTCGTTTCATATAGGGTTGTTTCGCTTGGCCAGCACCATCATCGAACTTAAAAACGCGGATCTGACGCTGGGCGAGGCGGCCGCCTCGGTGCATGTGCTGAAAGGCATGAGCCTGACGATCAATGCCGGAGAATCGGTCGGCATCGTCGGCCCGTCCGGTTCAGGCAAGTCGACTTTGCTAATGGTGCTTGCCGGGCTCGAGCGGCTGGATCGCGGCGAGATCGTCATCGACGGCACGCCGCTGCACCGGCTCGACGAGGACCGGGTGGCGGACTTTCGCGGGCGCAACATCGGCATCGTCTTCCAGTCCTTCCACCTCATTCCCAACATGACGGCACTCGAAAACGTCGCCGTGCCGCTCGAACTGGCCAATGTGTCGGGCGCCTTCGAGATCGCGCGCAAGGAGCTTGTCGCCGTCGGCCTCGGCGAGCGGCTCAGCCATTATCCCGGCCAGCTCTCGGGCGGCGAGCAGCAGCGCGTTGCGATCGCCCGGGCGCTTGCGCCCTCGCCGAAGCTTCTGATCGCCGACGAACCAACCGGCAACCTCGACGCTGAAACCGGACGGCAGATCGCCGATCTGCTTTTCGCCGAACAGCGTGACCGCGGCATGACACTCGTGCTCGTGACCCATGACGCCGCCCTTGCCGACCGCTGCGCGCGGCAGGTGCGGGTGCGCTCGGGCGAGATCGTTGCCGGCGGCGCCGCGGACCCCGTGGCCGTGGCGCCGGTCCAGCAGGCGGCCTCGGCATGATCGGCGCGCCTTCGGTACGGCTGCGGCCGCTGCTTGCCCTGCGGCTGGCGCTGCGTGAAATGCGCGGCGGGCTCAAGGGCTTCTACATCTTCCTCGCCTGCATTGCGCTGGGTACGGCGGCGATTGCCGGCGTCAATTCGCTGTCGCAATCGATCACAGCGACGATCGCATCGCAGGGTCAGGAACTGCTCGCCGGCGATATTCGCTTCGAGCTTAACAATCGTGTCGCAACGACCGAAGAGCGCGCCTATCTCGATGGTCTTGGAACCGTTGCGGTTTCCGCTGGCCTGAGATCTATGGCGCGGCTGCCCGACGGTTCCAATCAAGCCCTGGTGGAACTGAAGGCCGTCGAAGCGGCCTATCCGCTCTATGGCACGCTGGAGAGCGAACCCGACAGGCCGCTGCACGACCTCATCGCACGCGACGGCGACGTCTTCGGTGCGGTCGTGGCGCCTCTGCTGCTCGACCGCCTGGACGTTAAGGTCGGAGACGAAATCCTTCTCGGCAACGCCCGTGTCCGGATCGCCGGCACGATCACGCGCGAGCCGGATGCGCTTTCCGACGGCTTCGGCTTCGCGCCCCGCCTGATGGTCTCGGACGAAGCCCTGGCGGCGACGGGACTGGTGCAGACCGGAAGCCTCGTCGAGCACACATACAAGGTGAAGCTCGCCGATCCGGCAGGGGTTGCGGCCGTTCGCACCGAGGCGGAGAAAAGCCAGCCGGCAGCCGGCTGGTCGATCCGCACCAGCGGCAACGCAGCACCGGCGCTGACGGCCAACATCACGCGTTTCTCGCAGTTCCTGACGCTTGTCGGCCTGACGGCGCTCATCGTCGGCGGCGTCGGCGTCGCCAATGCGGTGCGCGCCTATCTCGATGCCAAGCGCAGCGTGATCGCGACCTTCAAATGCCTGGGCGCGCCCGCTGCGTTGGTGGCGATGATCTATCTCGCACAGATCCTGATGATCGCCTTGATCGGCATCGTTATCGGGCTCGCGCTCGGAGCTCTGATCCCCTTTGTCGCGGCGCAGTTTTTGGCCGACCTGTTGCCGATTTCGACCGCCTTCCATCTCTATCCGGGCGCGCTCGGGCTTGCCGCCCTGTTCGGCGTGCTGACGGCGCTGACCTTCGCCATCCTGCCGCTCGGACGGGCGCGCGCCATTCCTGCGACCGCACTCTTCCGCCAGCAGGGTTTCGATCCCTCGGGTTTTCCGGCCTGGCCCTATCTGCTCGGCGCCGTCGCGTGTCTTGCCGCGCTCGCCGGCCTGGCGATCTTTACGGCTTACGACCGCTATATTTCGCTCGTCTTCCTCGGCGCGATTGCCTTCGCCTTCATCGTGCTCAGGGCCGTTGCGCTCGCGATCGCCTGGCTCGCGCGCCGCAGCCCGCGGGTCAATTCGCCGGCTCTCAGACTGGCGATCGGCAACATTCACCGTCCGGGTGCGCTGACCTCCTCGGTGGTGCTGTCGCTTGGGCTCGGTCTGGCGCTTCTGGTGACGCTGGCGCTGATCGACGGCAATCTGCGCCGCGAACTCACCGGAAGCATGGCGGAGCGAGCGCCGAATTTCTTCTTCGTCGATATCCAGGGCAGCGAGATTGAAGGTTTCCGCTCGGTGCTGAACCAGGCGATCCCGAAGGGCAAGGTCATCGAGGTGCCGATGCTGCGCGGCCGCATCACCGCCTTCAACGGTGAGGACGTGAACAGCCGCAACGTGCCGCCTGCAGGCCAATGGGTGCTGCGCGGCGACCGCGGTATCACCTACGCCAAGAACAAGCCGGAGAATTCGACGCTGTCCGAAGGTGCCTGGTGGCCGGCCGACTACAGCGGCGAACCCCTGGTTTCCTTCTCGTCCGAGGAGGCCGGCGAACTCGGCCTGAAGATCGGCGATACGGTCACCGTCAATGTGCTCGGCCGCAACATCACCGCCAAGATTGCCAACTTCCGCAATGTCGAGTGGGAATCGCTGTCGATCAACTTCGTCATGGTGTTCTCGCCGAACACCTTTGCCGGCGCGCCGCATGCCTGGCTGGCGACTGTGATCGATCCGTCGGCGACGCCGGAAGAGGAGGCGGCGGTCCTGAAGGCCGTCACCAATGCCTATCCGACGATCACCAGCGTACGGGTGAAGGACGCTCTCGACATTGTGAATGGGCTGCTCGGTCAGCTGGCAACGGCGATCCGGGCGGCCGCGGCCGTGGCGCTCGTCGCCTCCGTGCTGGTGCTGGCCGGCGCGCTTGCGGCCGGCAACCGGGCGCGCGTCCATGATGCGGTGGTCCTGAAGACGCTGGGGGCAACGCGGGTGACGCTGATCAAGGCGTTCAGCTACGAATACGCGATCCTCGGTCTTGCAACCGCAGTTTTTGCGCTGTTTGCCGGCGGTATCGCCGCCTGGTTCGTCGTCAACCGCATCATGACGCTGCCGTCGAGCTTCCTGCCCGACGTGGCGATCGTGACGGTTGTGGCAGCGCTGGTGATGACGGTCGGCATCGGACTTGCCGGTACATGGCGCATTCTCGGGCAGAAGGCGGCGCCGGTCCTGCGCGAACTTTGACCGGGCCGAGTTAACCGTAAATCCCTATTGCGCCGGTCTGAATCGGTCCAGTGCAACGGAATCCGGGAGTGCCGGGTCTTGTGTGCAGCGGGTTTCGGCATCATATTTGTCCACAGGCATGCTGGAGCTCCGCAGCGGCGCCTGGGCGTGGAAGCTCATCTTCCAGGGCGATATTCGCCGCCCGACACCGTAACTTCCACCGGAGCTTGAATGAGGAAACAATGGCTGATCTGAGAAATTACCAAACCCGAATGTCGCCCGCCGGCGCTCAGGCGGGTGCCGTGATTGACGAAGGCCTTCGCGCATACATGCTGAAGGTCTACAACCTGATGGCGCTTGGTCTGGCGATCACTGGCGTCGCGGCCTACCTGGCCTTCCAAATGGCGTTTTCGGATGGCCAGCTGACTGCCTTCGGTGCTGCGATCTATACGAGCCCGCTGAAGTGGGTGGTGATGCTGGCGCCGCTGGCGCTCGTGTTCTTCATGAGCTTCCGCATCAATAGCATGAGCGTTTCTGCCGCGCAGACGACGTTCTGGATCTATGCGGCCCTGATGGGCCTGTCGCTGTCGTCGATCTTCCTGATCTACACCGGCCAGAGCATCGTTCAGACGTTCTTCGTGACGGCCGCCTCGTTCGGCGCCCTGTCGCTTTACGGCTACACCACGAAGAAGGACCTGTCCGGCATGGGCTCGTTCCTGATCATGGGTCTGTTCGGCGTCATCATCGCGTCGATCGTCAACATCTTCCTCGCCTCTTCGGCGCTCGCCTTCGCGATCAGCGTGATCGGCGTGCTGATCTTCGCTGGCCTCACCGCCTACGACACGCAGAAGATCAAGGAAATGTACTACGAAGCCGATGACAGCGCCGTTGCCGGCCGCAAGGCGATCATGGGCGCGCTGACGCTCTACCTCGACTTCATCAACCTGTTCATGTTCCTGCTCCAGTTCATGGGCAACCGGAACAACTAAGTCTGAACAGCACACGGAAAAGGCGGCTTCGGCCGCCTTTTTTGTTTGCTGAAGCAGCTTGAAAGCGTCCGGACTCCGTGGGAGTGAAAGGACGACGAAACCTTGGGATCAAAGTCTTTAGCCATGTCCCTGACCCTGCGCGACGCCACCCTGGCCGATCTTCCCGTCATCACCGAGATCTATCGCGAATCCGTGTTGCACGGGGTTGCGACCTACGAGATCAACCCGCCATCCGAAAAGGAGATGCGGGCGCGGTTCGAAACGATCATCGGCAGCGGCTACCCGTACATGGTTGCGGTAGACGCGGGCGGGACGATCATCGGCTATGCCTACGCATCCGGCTTCCGCACGCGCACGGCCTATCGCTTCCTGGTCGAGGATTCCATCTACCTGGCGCCGGAAGCGCGCGGCAAGGGTGCCGGCAAGGCGCTGCTGGTCGAACTCGTCCGGCGTTGCACGGAACTCGGCTTCCGCCAGATGGTCGCGGTGATCGGCGGTGCCCATCCGGCCTCGATCGCCGTGCACCGGTCGCTCGGCTTCGAACTCCAGGGCACGATGAAAGCGACCGGCTTCAAGCATGGCCGCTGGCTCGACACGACGATCATGCAGCTCGCGCTCGGCGAGGGCCAGGCGACCGACCCGCCGGAAGACGTCTATCCGGACACCCTCTACCAGTGACCATCGCTTGCTGAAGAATGTCAGTCGGCGAAGCGCCTCGCAGCGCGCCGTAGGCAGGTCGTGCCGTTGCTGCCCGTGACGTCGGCGTGCGTCTCCTGATGGCACCCTTTCCCGCTGGTCAGGTTTCCACCAGCCTCAGCACCTTGTCGAATACCTTGAGCACCTGGGCGAGCTCGTGACCGCGCTTCAGGATCGTGCCGTGAATGTTCAGCACGCTATAGGCGCCCTGTTTCGCGGCCAGTTTCGGGTTCTTCTCGATCCGGTAGAGCGGCATTTCGCCCGAACGCTTGAACACTGAGAAGACCGCGCGGTCCCTCAGGTGGTCGATCGCGTAGTCCCGCCACTCGCCTTCGCCGACCATACGGCCGTAGACCCACAGGATCTGATCCAATTCGCGACGATGGAAAGTGATGGGGGGAGCGTTCTTGGCGTTCTTGTATTCGTGTAGATCGATGACCACTTCGGAAGTGGTCTCGCGCTGATGGCGCGCCTCGCCTTGCGGCAAATCCGGCTCATCGGTCATCGGCAATCCGGCCTTCTGTTGTGACAGAACGATTACAGTGTGCCTGACACGAGCCGAAAAGCAAGCTGGAAGCCATGGGACGATGAGGTCATTTCTTGCCTCTGCCCCATTTCAGTCAAACCGGCGCCCCAATTCATCGCAAAACTCGCGGGCGCTGACGGACAGAGTCGTTGCCACCGTATGTCCGGTCAGATCGTCATGCTGCGGGAGTTCACCGAACGCAGTTATGGCCGGTTCGGTCCGGTAACTTCGAACCCTCAGCCCCAGCCCCTCGATGCTGCCGGGCCGAACCAACCCCTTGCGCTTCGCCGTCCCTACAATTTGCCCTGAGGGCCGGCGAGCACGGCCGCAGCGCCGATGATGGCACCCGGCGTTTCCTTGTCCTTCATCGATTGCAGCAGGATCGCGCAGCCGCTGTTTCCCGGGCGCTCGGTCAGCACCGTCGCCGGCAGCGTGAAGGACGCGGGCTGGCCGTCCCACATGCCGATCGTCTGTATGTCACGCACCGCATGCCAATAGGGGACTTCCTTGCCGCGGTTCTCCCCCTTCTCCATCTTCACGATCTTGGCGCGGTCGAAATAGACGACGACGACGTTGGCCTTGCCGATGCCGCTACCGATGGTGATCTGGATTTCTTCGCCGAGGATCTTGGCGCCGACGGGAACGGCAAGCCCTTTGCCTTCCGCCTTCATCGTTTCCAGCCGCGTCTTGATTGCCTGCAGATTGCCGCCGTTCAAGTGGTCGCGGCCATTCAGGATCGCCTGGGGCGTGTAGACGCCGTTGCGCCCGAGCATGCGCGCATAGGCATATTGCCGCTCGGTGTTTTCCTTCGATGCCAGCGTGTCGGCCCAGCCGAGATAGTTCCAGTAGTCGACGTGATAGGCGAGCGCCACCACATCGCCCTCGTCGACCAGCGACTTCAGCGCCGCATCCGCCGGCGGACAGGACGAACAGCCCTGGCTGGTGAACAGTTCGACAACGCCCTTGACCGCCTGTTTCTCCTGCGCCCCGGCAGGGGCACCGGCGGCTGCGAGCAGCCCGAAAGCCAGTGCAACAGGGCGAATGAAAGAACGGTCTGCGGATGTCATGGCGTCACTTCGTTACCGGCCGTCGGCCTACTCCTTGTGGGGGAGTTCACTACATACGACGCCCCTGCATCAACGGGAAGTCACGTTGGAGTGAGGTGGCAAGTGAGCGCGACCCGGCACCGGATCGTCGGCAGGTGCACCTCAAAGAAAGAGCCGGGGCGCCTTTCGGCGTCCCGGCTCCGGAGCCTCGTATGCGCTCGCGCGATTAGGCGGCGAGGTCGCGCAGAACCGTCTGCAGGATGCCACCGTTGTTGACGTAGGTCACTTCATCCAGCGTATCGATACGGCAGACGAGCGGCACATCTTTCACGCTGCCGTCGCCGTAGGTTACCTTGGCAACGCGCTTTTCGCGCGGCTGGACATTGGCGAGGTTTTCGATCGTGACGATCTCATCGCCCTTGAGGCCAAGCGATTCCCAGGTCGTGCCTTCCTCGAAGACGAAGGGAATGACACCCATGCCGACGAGGTTCGAGCGGTGGATACGCTCGAAGGACTGCGCGATGACGGCCTTGACGCCGAGCAGGTTGGTGCCCTTGGCAGCCCAGTCGCGCGACGAACCGTTGCCGTATTCGACGCCGGCGAAGATGACGAGCGGAACGCCCTCTTCCTTGTACTGCATGGCGGCGTCGTAAATCGACATCTCTTCCTTGGACGGATAGTGGATGGTGTAGCCACCTTCCTTGCCGTTCGGGCCGAGCATGTGGTTGCGGATGCGGATGTTGGCAAACGTGCCGCGCATCATCACCTCATGGTTGCCACGACGCGTGCCGTACTGGTTGAAGTCGGCAACGCCGACGCCGTGACCGATGAGGTAGGCACCGGCCGGCGAGGCCGCCTTGATCGAACCGGCCGGCGAGATGTGGTCGGTGGTGATCTTGTCGCCGAAGAGACCAAGCACGCGGGCGCCCTTGATGTCGGAGATGCCCGAACCGGACTTGCCCATGCCGACGAAGTAGGGCGGGTTCTGCACGTAGGTCGAACCGTCGTCCCAGGCATAGGTCTGGCCCGGAGGAACCTGAACGGCCTGCCAGTTTTCGTCGCCCTTGAACACGTCGGCGTACTTGGTCGCGTAAAGTTCGCGGGTGACGTACTTGAAGATGAACTCCTGGATTTCCTTGGAGGTCGGCCAGATGTCCTTGAGGAAGACCGGCTTGCCGTCCTGGTCTTCGCCGAGCGGCTCGTTGGTCAGGTCCTTCTGGACGGAACCTGCAAGCGCGTAGGCGACGACGAGCGGCGGCGAAGCGAGGTAGTTCGCCTGGACGTCCGGCGAGATGCGGCCTTCGAAGTTACGGTTGCCCGAAAGAACGCCGGCGGCGATCAGGCCCTTGTCGTTGATCGTCTTCGAGATCGGGGCCGGCAGCGGGCCGGAGTTGCCGATGCAGGTCGTGCAGCCGAAGCCGACGAGGTTGAAGCCGAGCGCGTCGAGGTCCTTCTGCAGGCCGGACTTGGCGAGGTATTCGCCGACGACCTGCGATCCCGGTGCGAGCGAGGTCTTGACCCACGGCTTGGACTTCAGGCCCTTGGCGACCGCGTTGCGGGCGAGCAGGCCGGCAGCGATCAGGACCGACGGGTTGGAGGTGTTGGTGCAGGACGTGATCGCAGCGATGGCAACGTCGCCATGGCCGAGATCGAAATCGGTACCTTCGACGGCATAGCGGTTCGAAAGCTGGCCCGGCTTCTTGTAGTCGCCTTCAAGCGAGGTTGCGAAGCCCGATGCGATGCTTTCGAGCGGGATGCGGCCTTCCGGACGCTTCGGGCCAGCCATGGCCGGAACGACGTCGCCGAGGTCGAGTTCGAGCGTGTCGGTGAAGACGAGCTCGGAACCGTCACCGTCACGCCACATGCCCTGAGCCTTGGAATAGGCTTCGACGAGAGCGATGCGCTGCTCTTCACGGCCGGACATGGTGAGGTAGTTGATGGTTTCGCTGTCGACCGGGAAGAAGCCGCAGGTGGCACCGTATTCCGGACCCATGTTGCCGATGGTGGCGCGGTCGGCGAGCGTCATGTTGTCGAGGCCCGGGCCGAAGAATTCGACGAACTTCGAGACAACGCCCTTCTTGCGCAGCATCTGCACGACCATAAGCACGAGGTCGGTCGCGGTGACGCCTTCCTTGAGCTTGCCGGTGAGCTTGAAGCCGATGACCTCAGGCAGGAGCATGGAGACCGGCTGGCCGAGCATGGCAGCTTCCGCTTCGATGCCGCCCACGCCCCAGCCGAGAACGCCGAGACCGTTGATCATGGTGGTGTGGCTGTCGGTGCCGACGCAGGTGTCCGGGTAGGCGGTGACGACGCCATCTTCTTCACGGGTCCAGACGGTCTGGCCCAGATACTCCAGATTGACCTGGTGACAGATGCCGGTGCCGGGCGGAACGACGCGGAAGTTCTTGAACGCCTGCTGGCCCCACTTCAGGAAGCGGTAGCGCTCGCCGTTGCGCTCGTACTCGAGCTCGACGTTGCGGGCAAAGGCGTTCGGGGTGCCGAATTCGTCGACGATGACGGAGTGGTCGATGACGAGGTCGACGGGGACGAGCGGGTTGATCTTTTCCGGGTCGCCACCGAGCGAGACCATGGCGTCGCGCATCGCCGCGAGGTCGACGACAGCAGGCACGCCGGTGAAGTCCTGCATCAGAACGCGGGCCGGGCGGTAGGCGATTTCGTTTTCAGCCGTGCCCTTGTCGTTGAGCCAGGCGGCAACGTTCTCGATGTCCTTCTTGGTGACGGAGCGGCCATCTTCGTTGCGCAGCAGGTTCTCGAGCAGAACCTTCATCGAATAGGGCAGCTTGGAAACGCCGGCGAGACCGTTCGCCTCAGCCTTGGGCAGGCTGTAATAGACGTAGTCGACACCGTTGACGGTGAGCGTGGAGCGACAATTGAAGCTGTCTAGGGATTTGGACACTGGATAATACCCCGTTCCGTCTGATCGCCAAAAACTGACGTACGAACGCCCGAGCGCCTGTGAAGCGCGAATTGGGATGCGGGTGCGGCCATTTCCGCTGTCCGTACGTGGAAATTCATTCCATGTTCGGCGCTAGGATGAAATTCACGCCGACCGCTGGCGTGTTGGCCGCCTTATAGATAATTTCTCCAAAACGTGCCAGAGCAACGAAGGTCGAAACGGGACTTTTTTTTGCCCTGCGGCAAAGAGAGTGAAGGGAAGCTGAAAATTCATGCGCCTCATGGCTGAAGGGTTGAGCGCGAAGCGCGGTGAGGACCTGATTTTTAACGATATTTCCTTTATTCTCGACGCCTCGGAAGCCCTTGTCGTGACGGGTCCGAACGGCTCCGGCAAGTCCACTTTGCTGCGGGTTCTTGCGGGGTTGTTGAGGCCCGAAAGCGGGCACCTGAAACTTGAGAATGGCCCCCCGGAAATCGCCCATCCATCCGAGCTCAGCCACTATCTCGGACACCGCAACGCGATGAAGCGTGAACTGACCGTCGCGGAAAATCTTTCCTTCTGGCGAGACTTCATGGGTGATTCGCCCGGGGCGCGCGGCGCCACGCTCACCGAGGCGGTCGAAGCGGTTGGCCTGCCGGATATCGCCCATCTGCCCTTCGGTTATCTCTCGGCCGGCCAGCAGCGGCGCATGGCGATGGCCAAGCTGGTCATTGCCTATCGCCCGATCTGGATCCTCGACGAGCCGACCGCAGCGCTTGACGCCGGCGCCGACCGGCTGTTTGCCGATCTGGTGAAGGCGCATCTTGGCAAAGGCGGCATCGTCATTGCGGCGACCCACCAGCCACTCGGGCTCGACCGCACGAAGGAGCTGCACATGACGGGGTTCGAGCATCTGGCAGGAGATCGCTGGCATGATGCATAGGGTCGCAATGCCTGGAAGCCCATTGCCGGAAAACGCGCGCGTGCCGATCCGGAGGTTGCCGCTATGATCGCGCTCTTTTTCCGCGATCTCAAACTGTCGATCCGCGCCGGCGGCGGGGCGATGATCGGCGTGCTCTTCTTCATGACTGTGGTGGCAGTCATTCCCTTCGGTGTCGGTCCCGACCTGAACCTGCTTTCGCGCATCGGACCGGCGATCCTGTGGATCGGCGCGCTGCTCGCCTCGCTGCTCGGCCTCGACCGGCTGTTCCAGGCGGAGCGCGACGACGGCTCGCTCGACCTGATGCTGATGCAGGAAACGCCGCTGCTTTTCACCGTCTTCGTCAAATGTGCGGCGCATTGGGCGGCGACCGGCCTGCCGCTGGTGATTGCCTCGCCCTTGCTCGGCCTCTTCATGAACATGAGCGAGATCGCCATCGGCGCCACCATGCTGACGCTTCTGATCGGCACGCCGGCGATCACCTTCATCGGTGCAGTGGGGGCGGCCGTTGCCGTGTCGCTGCCGCGTGGCGGGCTGCTGGTTTCGATCCTTGTTCTGCCGTTGGCGATCCCGGTGCTGATCTTCGGTGTCAGCGCTGTCTATGCGGCGATCGAGGATCCGGCGCCGTTCCTGCCACCTTTGATGATCCTTGCGGCAATCACCCTGTTCTTCGCCGTCATCGGCCCGGTTGCCGCCGCCGCAGCACTTCGGCACGCGTCCGATTGACGCAATCGGGCCAGAACGGGCGAAAGTGTTTGCGGCATTCCCATGGATTTGTCGCTAAGCCGTTCAGATCGATAACATTTATGATCCGCGTTCCAACTCGATCGTGATCGGGCGATTGACGCGGATCAATTGCAGGCGGGCGCCTTAAGCGTTAAAGAGCCAACATGAGCGAAAACAGCCTGGCCATCCGCAAATTCAGCGATCTCGCCAACCCGACGCGGTTCCTGGCGTTGGCTGACCGTCTGTTGCCCTGGCTTTCCGGGCTGACGGCGCTGTTCTTCGTTGCCGGCGTCTGGCTTTCCTTCACGACGGAAGGTGATTACCAGCAGGGCGAAACGGTGCGCATCATGTATGTGCACGTGCCCGCGGCCTGGCTGTCGATGATGTGCTATTCGGTGATGGCCTTGGCAGCTCTCGGTACGCTCGTCTGGCGCCATCCGCTTGCCGACGTCTCCTCGCGCGCGGCAGCTCCGATCGGCGCCTGTTTCACCTTCCTGGCGCTCGTCACCGGCTCGCTCTGGGGCAAGCCGATGTGGGGCACCTGGTGGGTCTGGGACGCGCGGCTGACCTCGGTCTTCGTGCTGTTCCTGATGTATCTCGGACTGATGGCGCTCAACCGCGCGATCGACGATCCGGCGCGGTCCTCCAAGGTTTCGGCCATTCTGGTTCTCGTCGGCTTCGTCAACATCCCGATCATCAAGTTCTCGGTCGAGTGGTGGAACACGCTGCATCAGCCGGCGAGCGTCATGCGGCTCGACGGACCGACGATCGATCCGGAGTTCCTGTGGCCGCTGATCGTGATGGCGGTCGCGTTTACACTGCTGTTTTTCACGCTGCACATCGCCGCCATGCGCAACGAAATCCTGCGCCGGCGCGTCACGGCGCTCAGGCGCCTTGCGGCCCGTGCTGCCGGACGGGGAGCCCGCGCACAATGATGAGCCACGCCGCCTACGTTTTCACGAGCTATGGAATAGCCACGCTGACGGTCCTAGGTCTGATTGCCTGGGTCGTGCTCGACGGTCGTGCCCGCCGGCGTGAACTCACCGAACTCGAAGCCGCAGGCATCCGCCGGCGCTCGGCCGAACCGGCTACCGGAGAAACACGATGAGCAACGCACCCGCTCCGGGTAACGAGGAGCGCAAACCCGGCCCCATGCGTTTCGTGCTGGCGGCGCTGCCGCTCGTCATATTCGCCGGGCTTGCGGCGATCTTCTGGAGCCAGCTCAATTCCGGCAAGGACGTGAGCGAAATCCCCTCCGCGCTGATCGGCACCAAGGCGCCGAAACTCGACATGCCGGCGCTCGAAGGTGCGACGCGCGATGGCCAGCCGATGCCGGCTTTGACCGATGCGGCGATCAAGGGCAAGCTGACGCTCGTCAACGTCTGGGCCTCCTGGTGCGTGCCTTGCCGGCAGGAGCATCCCTTCATCCTCGAACTGTCGAAGGATCCGCGGCTGACCGTCGTCGGTATCAACTACAAGGACCAGAACGAAAACGCGCTCAGGTTCCTCGGCGAACTCGGTAATCCCTTCTCCGCCATCGGCGTCGACCCGCGCGGCAAGGCGGCGATTGACTGGGGCGTCTACGGTATTCCGGAATCCTATCTCGTCGGCGCTGACGGCACGATCCTCTACAAGCGCGTCGGCCCGTTCGACGAAAACAGCGTGAAGACGGGTCTGCTGCCGGCGATCGAAAAGGCGACTGCGGGTTCGTAACCGCTCCCGGCATTAGCTCTCATTCGGATGGGAGGGATTTGCTCCTCATCCGCCTGCCGGCGTTCTGCCCGCAAGCGGGGCGAAGAAGACACTTAGCGCTCGGTTGCCCTAAACTCTCGCATCGCATCGACGGCATAAAACCGTGCTTTCCCTGCCGGGCAGTCGTGGAATGAAAGTGAGTGCCTCAGTCCCTTCGCCCCATCTGCCGGAGAAGGTCGCGGATGCGGGATGAGGGGCTGCGACGGCGACCGAAGCCCGCTTAAATCCCCGCCTGCCAGTCCCGGACCGCATCAAGCGGCCAGACGAGCATCAGCACGTTGAGTGTGAGATTGTCGCGGATCAGCCAGCCGGTGAAGAGTTCGAAGACGATGGCGACCGTTACGGTCAGCCAGACGGGCATGCGGGCGGCAAACAGGAAGCCGGCGGCCATGGCCAGTGTATCCATCGTCGAATTCAGGATGCTGTCGCCGAAATAGTCGAGCGAAATCGTTGCGGAGCGGTAGCGGTTGATCACCATCGGCGTGTTTTCGGCGATCTCCCAGGCCGATTCGATCACGGTCCCAAGGAAGAGCTTTGCCGTCAGCGGCTTGCCGCGCAGGAGCAGATGGCCGAGGCCGTAGAACAGGAAGCCGTGGATGATGTGCGACGGCGTGTACCAGTCGGCGATATGCTGCGAGTTGCCGCTGGATTTGACCACGGGCTCGAACAGTTTGACGTAGCCGCATTCGCAGATCCAGAGGCGACCCATCAGATGCTGGGTGACGATCTGGATGATGAGAACAGCAAAACAGGCGGCGAGCCAGAGGAGTGCGTGCCGGTTGCGGCTGTCATTCTCCTCGAGCATCGTGCTCACTCGGCGTTCTCCTGGTCAAGCGAGTGCTTCATGATCAGCGGCATCTGGGCGAGCGTAAAGAGAATGGTGATCGGCATCGTGCCCCAGACCTTGAAGGCGACCCAAAAATCGGTCGTGAACGAGCGCCAGACCACTTCGTTGAGCACGGCGAGAACCAGGAAGAACAGGCCCCAGCGCAGCGTCAGCTTGCGCCAGCCGGCCTCATCCAGCTTGAAGGCGGAGTGGAAGACGTAGCCGAGCAGCGACTTGCCGAACAGCAGGCCGCCGAGCAGGATCGTGCCGAACAGCGTGTTGACGATCGTCGGCTTCATCTTGATGAAGGTGTCGTTCTGCAGCCAGAGCGTCAGCGCGCCGAAGACGAAGACGACGATGCCCGAAATCAGCGGCATCATCGGCAGGGTGCGGGTCAGCAGCCAGGAGACGGCAAGCGCGATTGCGGTCGCGGCCATAAACAGGCCGGTGGCGATGAAGATCGGACCGCCGAGTTCGGCGAGCGCCGGAAAATGCCCGGCCAACCATTCGCCACGCGAATTGGTAAAGAAGAAGACCATCAGCGGCCCAAGCTCCAGCACCAACTTGAGCAAGGGGCTGACTTCCTTCTGCGGCTTGGCAGCCTCGATCGACGACATCTGGGGGTCCTGTTTCTGCATGTACCTGCTGCTCATAACACCAGCTTTGCGGCAAAACCATATCAAGGCAACGGGCCGGCGTAACTACGCGCAGGCCCGATCGCCCCGTCAGGCGGCAACGCCGGCGATCGCCTCGGCAAAATCCTTGGCTTCGAACGGCTCGAGATCGTCGATCCCTTCGCCGACGCCGATGAAATAGACCGGCAACTTGTGCTTGGCGGAGATGGCGACGAGGATGCCGCCGCGCGCTGTGCCGTCGAGCTTGGTCATGATCAACCCGCTGACGCCGGCGACGTTGCGGAAGATCTCGACCTGCTGCAGCGCGTTCTGGCCGGTGGTGGCGTCGAGCGTCTGCAGCACGGTGTGCGGCGCATCCGGATCGAGCTTGCCGAGCACGCGCACGATCTTTTCGAGTTCGGCCATCAGTTCCGCCTTGTTCTGCAGGCGGCCGGCGGTGTCGATGATCAGGACGTCGGACTTCTTCTCGCGCGCCTGCTGGAAAGCCTCGTAGGCAAGGCCAGCGGCATCGGCGCCGAGTTTGGACGAGACGATTTCTGAGTTGGTGCGCTCGGCCCAGATCTTCAGCTGCTCGATCGCTGCGGCCCGGAAGGTGTCACCGGCGGCGAGCATGACTTTCAGGCCCGCGCCGGAAAGCTTGGCGGCGAGCTTGCCGATCGTCGTGGTCTTGCCGGTGCCGTTGACGCCGACCACCAGGATCACGTGCGGCTTGTGGCTGAGATCGAGTTCCAGCGGCTTGGCGACGGGCGAAAGCACCTTGGTGATCTCGCCGGCCATAATGCGCGACACGTCCTCGCCCGAGACATCCTTGCCGTAGCGTTCCGAGGCGAGCGTGTCGGTGATGCGCATCGCCGTTTCGACGCCGAGGTCGGCCTGGATCAACAGGTCTTCGAGATCCTGCAGCGTCGCTTCGTCGAGCTTGCGCTTGGTAAACAGGCTGGCGATCTGGCCGGTCAGTTGCGACGAGGTGCGCGCGAGGCCGCGGCGCAGGCGCTGGTACCAGCTGAGCTTTTCCTTCGGCGCGGCGACGGGTTCTTCCTTGGGCTTGCGCTCTGTGGCGGAGAAGCCCTTGGGCAAAGCGGGCGTAGCAGTGGGCTCGGCCTCGGCTGTCTCGGTCGGCGCGACGTCGGTGGCGGCATCTGCTGCGTTGGCTTCTGCGGTCTCGATGCTTTCGCGGAGGGCTGCGGCTTCACCCCCGTCTGCCCTGCCGGGCATCTCCCCCACAGGGGCGGAGATCACGCTGGGCTCGCTCTCGAGTTCGGAAGCAAGCGTTTCGGTTGGCGTGACCTCGTCTGCTTCGGCAGTCGTGACGTCGCTTGCCGTGGGTTCGGCATCGTCAGCAGCTTCCTCGATTCTCTCGACGATTTCGGCCTCGCGGGAGGCTACGATGATCTCATCGGAGGGAGCAGGCGCCTTGTGCGCAACAGGCGCCGCAGTCTCGGTGGCAGCTGTTGCTTCCTCAGCTGTGGCCTCGGTCTCCGTCTGCTCTCTCCCCTTGAGGGGGAGATGTCCCGAAGGGACAGAGGGGGGTATCGCGGCTTCAGTCTCGGCCGGCGTTACCACAGCTTCGACCGGGGCGGCTTCGTCACGCGCCAGCTCTTCGGCGTCGTCGGAGGCCGGGCCACCGGCCGTCTCGATCTCGGCCTCAAGCACCGGATCGTCGTCGGACAACGGCAGGGTCTCGATGTCGACAGGTGGTTCGAAGGCGGTTTCCGGGCTCTCTTCGACGATCTCTGCCTCGGCAACGGCGGCAGGCGGTTCGACCGCCTCGGCGCTCGGCTCCGGTTGCGCCTCGACTTCGGGCGCAGAGACGATCGTCTCCTCCGGTACACCTTCCGGCGGCTTCGTTTCCTCCACCGCGCCCTTGCCGAAGGTGAAGATCCTCTTGATGAAACCCATTGCCATTCAGGAATTCCGCATAAATCAGGCCGCAGCCATCTGTTTTACCTGCATCGTCAGATGCTTGCCATTGTGGCCGGTGATTGAGACCGGGACAAGCGCACGGGGCGTCAGGTCAGCCGCGTCGACGAGCGTGAAGTTTTGTGTGTGGGCAAGCCCGTTGTTCTCGACCAGGATCGTCTGCTCGCTGCCGACCATACCTTCGAGGTGGCGGGCGTAGAGCGTCGCGCCGACGGCGCGAAGCCGCGCAGCGCGATCCTTGACGAGCGCCCGGTCGAGCTGCGGCATGCGTGCCGCCGGCGTGCCGGGACGCGGGCTGTAGGGAAAGACGTGCAGATGCGCGATGCCGCAGTCCTCGGCGAGGCTCGCGGCATTTTCGAACATCTCTTCGGTCTCGGTCGGAAAGCCGGCGATCATATCGGCACCGAGGCTGATATCGGGGCGCAAGCGCCGGACCTGATCGGCAAAGGCGCGGGCGTCGGCGCTCGAATGACGGCGCTTCATGCGCTTCAGGATCAGGTCGTCGCCATGCTGCAGCGACAGGTGCAGGTGCGGCATGAAGCGCGCCTCGTCGGCGATCAGGTCGAAGAGGTGTTTGTCGGCCTCGATGCCGTCGATCGAGGAAAGCCGCAGGCGGCGGATTTCCGGAACCTGTTTCAGAAGCGTCTTCGCCAGCAGCCCGAGGGTCGGCGTGCCCGGCAGGTCGGCGCCGTAGCTGGTGGCGTCGACGCCGGTCAAGACGATCTCGCAATAGCCACTCTCAACCAGCCTGCGTGCCTGGTCGACGACGGCGCCCATCGGCACGGAGCGGGAATTGCCGCGGCCATAGGGGATGATGCAGAAGGTGCAGCGGTGGTCGCAGCCGTTCTGCACCTGGATGAAGGCGCGCACGTGGCCATCGATGTGCTTGACCATCTGCGGTGCGGTGGCGCGCACGCTCATGATGTCGTTGACCCGCAGCTTTTCTTCAGCCGAGACGCCGAAATCCGGCAGTGAACGATAGGAGGCGCTCTTCAGCTTCTCCTCGTTGCCGAGCACGGCGTCGACCTCGACCATTTCGGCGAAGGTCTCTTTTTCGGTCTGGGCGGCGCAGCCGGTGACGATGATGCGGGCATGCGGATTGTCGCGCCGGGCACGGCGGATCGCCTGGCGCGCCTGGCGCACGGCCTCGCCGGTGACGGCGCAGGTGTTGACGAGGATGGCGTTGTTCAGCCCCGCCTTTTCGGCTTCCGCCCGCATCACTTCGGATTCGTAGGTATTGAGACGGCAGCCGAAGGTTATGACCTCGACGCCGCTCAACGCGCCCGGGCTCCGCCCGCTTCGGCCTCGTCGCGCTGCCAGGTTCCGGTCGTCGGGTTCAGCGTGCCGGACCATTCCCATTCGGCAGGTCCCGTCATGACGACATGATCGTCGTGCTCACGCCATTCGATCGTGAGCTTTGCCGGGGCAGGGGCTGATGCGACGTCGATCACCACCTTGCGGCCGGTGCGGCCGGTGCGCGCGGCGCTGACCGCAGCCGCGCAAGCCGCCGAGCCGCAGGCAAGCGTCAACCCGGCGCCGCGTTCCCAGGTGCGGGTGCGCAGCGACGAGGGCGAAAGCACCTGCGCCAGCGTGATGTTGGCGCGCTCGGGAAACATCGGATGGTTTTCGAGCAGCGGGCCGAAACGATCGAGATCGAAGGACATCGGGTCCTTGTCGACCCAGAAGACGGCGTGCGGATTGCCCATCGACATGGCCGAGGGCGAGTGCAGGACGGGATTGTCGATCGGTCCGATCTGCAGTTCGATGCGGCTCGTATCGGCAAATTCCTCGGCAAGCGGGATCTTGTCCCAGGCAAAGACCGGCTTGCCCATGTCGACCGAGATCGTGCCGTCCTCATGCTCGATGGCGTTGAGGATGCCTGCAATGGTCTGGAAGGTGAAGGCCTTCTTGCCGGTTTCGGCGGCCAGTGCCTGGACGACGCAGCGCGTGCCGTTGCCGCAGGCCTGGGCCATGGAGCCGTCGCAATTGACGATATCGATCCAGGCGTCGGTGCCCTGAGCCTTGGGGTCGTGGATCGCCATGATCTGGTCGAAGGCGGTTGCCGGATCGGCATTGAGCGCGATCGCAGCGGCCGGCGTCACCCGATCCTTCCGACCGCGCATGTCAACGACGAGGATCTTGTTTCCAAGCCCGTTCATCCTGGCAAATTGCACGTTGTCGGTCATGTCGCGATTGTCCAAACGGGCCCGCTCCGGGCGGGCCATCCTTCATTCGGGCTGTATATGGCGGAAAAGCCCGGAAAATACCAGTGCCGCCTTTATTCGGCTCCCTCGCCGCCGGTCGGTACATCGAAGATTTCGCCGGGGCGAAGCGGCCGGAAGCGGCTGCGGGCGATGCCCGCCGCATCGAGCGCCCGTTCCAGCGCCTGTCGCGGCTCTTCGACGCCTTCGTCGGTCAGGCGAAACGTACCCCAATGGTGGCCGGCGACATGGGCGGCGGCGCAATCGACCATGCCGCGCACGGCTTCCTCCGGGTTCTGGTGCTGGTCCTGCATGAACCAGCGCGGCTCGTAGGCCCCGAAGGGCAGGTTGGCGAGGCGGAAGGCGCCGTGTTTTTCGCGGGCGGCGCGATAGTTGATGCCGTCGTGAAAGCCGGTATCGCCGACGTGGTAGATCTTGCCGGCCGGCGTCTCCACGACGAAGGCGGCCCAGAGCGCCATGCGCCGGTCGCGCGAGCCGCGCGCCGACCAGTGGTGGCAGGGCTCGGCGTGAAGAATGACGTCATCGCCGCAATCGAGCTGGTCGCCCCAGTCGACCACGTCGATCTCGACGTCGGGAACGGCGCGGCGGATGATCGTGTCGTTGCCGAGCGGCGTGACGATGCGGGGAGCATGTTCCTCGTGAAGGGCTGCCAGCGTCTCGACATCGAGGTGGTCGTAGTGATTGTGGGTGACGAGCACGATGTCGATCGGCGGCAGGTCGTCGAGTTCGATGCCGGGCGCGTTGCGGCGCTGCGGGCCGGCAAAGGCAAACGGGCTGGCGCGATGCGACCAGACGGGGTCGGTGAGAATGTTGAGCCCATGCACCTGGATGAGCAGCGTCGCGTGTCCGACCATCGTCACGCGCAGGCGATCGCCTTCGACGCTGAGTTCAGGCTTCACCGGCGCGAACGGGCTTGGATTGTGCGCGGGCCAGCGCACCTTACCGCTGCCGAACTGCCAGCGCAGGAGATCTGCCGCGCCCTTGGGCGGTTTGCCGTCGGGATTGAAGAACCTGGTGCCGTCGAAATGATCGGTGACGGGACCTTGGTAATAGGGATTGCGTGTCTTCATCCGGGCGGTTCGCCTTGGTTGAAAGGTCAAGGTTTAATAAATTCTTGAAGACAGCAACTGGATTGCTATCGTGGTTCCATGCTCGTTCGATTCGACCCGCAAGAACGTCTCTACAAGACCCTGAAGCTGGTCCGCTCCATCCATCTCAATATGCAGCGCTCGGCAGAACATATGCTCGATGGTGCCGGCATATCAGTGGCGGAGCGGGCGGTTCTCGAACTTTTTTGCGAAACGCCGCTGACGGTGCCGGAAGCCGGACGGCGCCTGTCGATGAAACGGCAGTTCGTGCTCAGGGTCGTCAACGGGCTGATGGACAAGACGTTGCTGGAAAGACGGCCGAACCCGGAACACCGCAGCGCCTATCTTTGCGCGCCGACGGCGGCCGGGCGTGATCTGTTCGCGGAAATCCATCGCCGCGAGGTGGAGTTGCTGCATGCCCTGCTCGGCGATATCAACCAGACCGAAGTGGTGGCCGCACTTCGGGTGATGACGCGGGTGTCGACCGCCTTCGAGCAGCTGGCCGGCGAACTCGACGACGCCGGCAAGGACGGGGCGCTCTGAGCCGAAAGCGCCTCATTTGCCTGCCGTCCTTGACTTTTGCCGCGCTTTCCTGTTTATCCGCGCCAATTCCTTCGCAAGCTCAAGTCTTCGAAGCCACCGACCGGGTCCCGTAGAGGTATAAAGAGAACCCGGAGGTCAACACCCGACAGCGCGTGGCGCCCTCGGGTGGTTTTTGGCTTTGCGCCTTGTTTTCTGCGCGAAGGAACCCACGTTTCCGGCGAGTTGATCGCCACCGGAAACCAGAAGGAAGTGAGAATGTTCGAGAGCCTCCAGGACCGCCTTGGTTCCATATTGAATGGACTGACCGGCCGCGGCGCATTGTCGGAAGCCGATGTTTCCGCTGCGCTCCGCGAGGTTCGCCGTGCGCTGCTCGAAGCCGACGTCGCGCTCGACGTCGTGCGCTCCTTCACCGAAAAGGTTCGTGAAAAGGCCGTCGGCGCCGAGATCCTGAAGTCGATCAAGCCCGGCCAGATGGTCGTCAAGATCGTCCATGATCAGCTCGTCGAGATGCTCGGCTCCGAGGGCGTCACGATCGACCTCAATGCGCCGGCGCCGGTCGTCATCATGATGGTCGGTCTGCAGGGCTCCGGTAAGACGACGACCACCGGCAAGATCGCCAGCCGGATGAAGGCCAGGGACAAGAAGAAGGTCCTGATGGCATCGCTCGACACGCGTCGTCCGGCAGCCCAGGAGCAGCTTCGCCAGCTCGGCGTGCAGACCGGCGTCGACACGTTGCCTGTTATTGCCGGCCAGTCGCCGACCGATATCGCTGCGCGCGCCGTTCAGGCTGCCAAGCTCGGCGGCCACGACGTCGTCATTCTCGACACGGCGGGCCGTACCCATATCGACGAGCCGCTGATGATCGAGATGGCGGAGATCAAGCGGAAGTCCAATCCGCATGAAATCCTGCTCGTGGCAGATGCGCTGACCGGTCAGGACGCCGTCAACCTCGCCCGCAACTTCGACGAACGCGTCGGCATCACCGGCCTGGTGCTCACCCGTATGGACGGCGACGGCCGTGGCGGTGCAGCGCTGTCGATGCGTGCGGTCACCGGCAAGCCGATCAAGCTCATCGGCGTCGGCGAAAAGATGGGCGAACTCGAAGAGTTCCACCCCCGCCGCGTCGCCGACCGTATCCTCGGCATGGGCGACATCGTCTCGCTCGTCGAGAAGGCTGCCGAGAACATCGACGCCGAGAAGGCGGCTGCCATGGCCGCCAAGATGGCCAAGGGCAAGTTCGACCTGAACGACCTCGCAGACCAGCTCGGCCAGATGCAGAAGATGGGCGGCATGGGCGGCATCATGGGCCTGATGCCCGGCATGGCCGGCATGAAGGACAAGATGGCCGCGGCCGGCCTCGACGACAGCCTGTTCAAGCGCCAGCTCGCCATCATTTCGTCGATGACCAAGGCCGAGCGCGCCAACCCGGATCTGCTCAAGCACTCGCGCAAGAAGCGCATCGCCGCCGGTTCCGGCACCGATGCCGCCGACATCAACAAGCTTCTGAAGATGCACCGCCAGATGGCGGACATGATGAAGATGATGGGCGGTAAGGGCAAAGGCGGCATGATGAAGCAGATGATGGGCGGCCTTGCCAACAAGATGGGCCTTGGCGGCCTCGGTGGCGGCGGCATGCCTGATCTCTCGAAGCTCGACCCGAAGCAGCTCGAAGCCCTGCAGAAGCAGGCGGAAGCCGCCGGTCTGAAGCCGGGCGGTATGCCGGGCCTTGGCGGCGGTGGCCTGCCAGGTCTGGGCGGCGCCAAGCTTCCGGGTCTTGGTGGCGGCTTCCCCGGCCTTCCCGGCCTGCCGAAGAAGAAGTGAGGATCGCTTAAAAGATGATTGATCCCGAAATCAAAAAGGAATTGGCGGGCTACCGGCAGTCGATCGACAATATCGATGCCGCGCTCGTCCACATGCTGGCTGAACGCTTCCGCTGCACCCAGGCAGTCGGCGTTCTGAAAGCCAAGCACGAACTGCCGCCGGCCGACCCGGCGCGCGAAGAATACCAGATCGAACGCCTGCGCCGCCTGGCCAAGGATGCCAATCTGGATCCGGATTTCGCCGAGAAGTTCCTGAACTTCATCATCAAGGAAGTCATCCGGCATCATGAAGCCATCGCCGCCGATCGCTCGCATTCCGCGGGCAACGCCGGCACAAACCATTCCGCTTGAACCAAGCGGTCAAGAAAGCCTGCAAGGAGTTACTCAAATGGCACTGAAAATTCGTCTCGCCCGTGGCGGTTCCAAGAAGCGTCCTTACTACCAGATCGTCGTTGCCGACGCCCGCAGCCCGCGTGACGGCCGCTTCCTCGAGAAGATCGGCTCGTGGAACCCGATGCTCGGCAAGGACGACGAAAAGCGCGTCGAGCTCGACGCCGAGCGCGTCAACCACTGGATCGCCCAGGGCGCCCAGCCGACCGACCGCGTTCTGCGCTTCCTCGACCAGGCCGGTCTCGCAAAGCGCCCGGCTCGCAACAACCCGACCAAGGGTGCCCCGGGCAAGAAGGCTCAGGAGCGCGCTGCTGAAGCCAAGCAGAAGGCTGAAGACGCCGCTGCTGCTGCTGCTGAATAACAGCCGGCGAACGGTCCGGAGAGTGATCGGCGGTCATCTGCCGACGCAGCTCTCCGGCTGGCCGTGACTTAAGGAAACGGGTGGCATTTCCATGCCGCCCGTTTTCCGTTATTTGCACCGAGATATACCGAAACGGACGCGGACGATGAGCAAACTCGAAAACCCGGTTCTGATGGCGACGATTGGCGCGGCGCAGGGCCTGCGCGGCGAGGTCAGGGTCAAGTCCTTTACCGATGATCCGACGGCGCTCGGCGAGTATGGCAATCTGCACAGCGCAGACGGCCGTGTGTTCGAGGTGCTGGAGATTCGCGAGGCGAAAAACGTGGTCATCGTTCGCTTTCGCGGCGTCAATGACCGCAATGCCGCCGAGGCGCTCAACGGTCTCGACCTGTTCATCGAGCGCGACAACCTGCCCGACGACGATCTCGACGAGGACGAGTTCTTCTATGCCGATCTCGAGGGCCTGGAAGCGATCGACGGCAATGGCACGAGCTACGGCAAGGTCAGCGGTGTCTTCGATTTCGGCGCCGGCGATCTCCTTGAGCTGAAGGGGCCAGGCCGACGTCCGGTGCTGATCCCGTTTACCGAATGGTCGGTGCTGGAGATCGATCTGGAAGCGGGGCGGCTGCTGGTCGATCCGGTTGCGGCCGGCCTGACCGACGACAAGGACCAGGATCCGGGTAGTCCGTTTTCCGCGAAGCGCAAGTGAGCATTGCGGCCATGACGTTTCGCGCGACCATCCTGACGCTCTATCCCGAAATGTTTCCGGGCCATCTCGGCGCCTCGCTTTCCGGCAAGGCGCTCGAGCGTGGCCAGTGGTCGATCGAGCCGGTGCAGATCCGTGATTTCGCCGAGGACAAGCATCGCACTGTCGACGACACGCCGGCTGGCGGCGGCGCCGGCATGGTGCTTAAGCCGGATGTGCTCGCGCGCGCGATCGATCGTGTCTCGGAGAACGACGATCGGCCGCGATTGCTGATGAGCCCGCGTGGCCGACCGCTGACACAGGAGCGGGTGCGTGAACTCGCCGCCGGCCCCGGCGTCGTCATCGTTTGCGGACGCTTCGAAGGTGTCGATCAGCGGGTGATCGACGCCCGCGGCCTCGAAGAGGTTTCGATCGGCGACTATATTCTTTCGGGCGGCGAGCCGGCGGCCCTCACGCTGCTCGATGCCGTGGTGCGCATTCTGCCGGGTGTCATGGGCAACGAGCTTTCGGGTGTGCATGAGAGCTTCGAAGGCGGGCTGCTCGAGCATCCGCACTACACCCGCCCACAGGTCTTCGAAGGCCGCGAAATCCCGGCAGTGCTGACCTCGGGCAATCACGGCGCCATTGCCAAATGGCGCGAGGCGGAGGCGCGGCGGCTGACCGCCGAGCGCCGGCCCGATCTTCTTAATCAGCCCGTGAAGAAGTAATAGGCGGCAAGCAGCAGGCCGACGGCGACGACCAGCGCGCGGATGACCGCCTGCGGCACGCGTCTTGCTGCCCAGACGCCGCTGTAGCCGCCAAGGGCGGCCCCTGGCACCATGATTGCCGCGTGCAGCCAGGACACGACCCCGCCGGCGGCAAAGACGACGATGGCGATCGCGGCAATAACGATCGAGATGAAGTTCTTGAGCGCGTTCAGCCGGTGATAGCCGCCGCCGGTCGCAAGCCCCAGCACTGCCAGCATCATGATGCCCATGCCGGCGCCGAAGAAGCCGCCGTAAATGGAGGTGACGAACTGGGCGCCGATGCCGACCGGATTGATCGCATGCTCGTCGACGCGGGCCTTAGGCTTCAGGAGCGGCCCGGCAGCGAAGATCGCCGTTGCCGCCAGCAGCAGCCAGGGCACAAGCGCGCGGAAGGAGGCATTGGAGAGCGAGATGAGCAGCAGCGCGCCGGCCAGACCGCCAAGTGCGGAGATGACGCCGAGCAGGATCGCATAGCGCTTGTCGGCGCGGATCTCCTTGGCATAGGCGAGCGCCGAGGTGATGTAGCCTGGAAACTGGATGATCGACGAGGTCGCGTTGGCGACGATTGGCGAGAGACCGCCAAGCGTCATCGCCCCGAAGGTCAGGAACGTTCCGCCGCCGGCAATGGCATTGACGACGCCGGACAGGAAGCCGGCCGCAAACAGCATGAGTATTTCGAAGATGTTCATGGTCTCCCCCGACCCCTCATGCTCGGGATAGCCGGTGGTTGTGCCGGCCGCAAGTCCGTTGCATCGGACAATCATCACGCGCGTGTTTGCGTATTTTCTGATAAATTCGGCTTTCCTGGCGCGGATGCCTTAGAAATTATGGCCTTCGGGGATGACAAGGCAGTGCGATTGGTGTAAGTGCCGCCCCGGTTCGGGTTCCATGCCCGTCGACCAAAACAAAGAATGGCGAATCCGCTCCTGCCGGTATCCGGCAAGACCTGAAGGCTGGCCCGACAGGTTCATCGAGAGCGCTCTGGCTGTTTCAGAAGAACTTGAAAGGTTAGACCGATGAACATCATCCAGCAGCTGGAAGCCGAACAGGCCGCCAAGATCGCCGCCAAGCGCACGCTCCCGGAATTCTCCGCAGGCGACACGCTCCGCGTCAACGTCCGCGTTGTCGAAGGCAACCGTACCCGCGTCCAGGCCTATGAAGGCGTTTGCATCGCTCGTTCGGGCGGCGGCATCAACGAAAGCTTCACCGTTCGCAAGATCTCCTACGGCGAAGGCGTCGAGCGCGTATTCCCGGTTTACTCTCCGCTCGTCGAGAGCGTCGAAGTGGTTCGCCGCGGTAAGGTCCGTCGCGCCAAGCTCTACTACCTGCGCGACCGTCGCGGTAAGTCGGCTCGTATCGTAGAGAACACCGGCACGCGCGCCCGCAAGCTGAACGAAGCCGAGCGTCAGGCGATTGCCGAGGAAAAGGCACGCATCGAGGCTGAAAAGGTTGCAGCAGCTCAGGCGCTCGCCGCCGAGAAGGCAGCAGCCGAAGCCGCCGAAGCAAAGGCAGCAGCGGAAGCCGCAGCAGAATAACATTTCAATCCCTAGGGATTGTTGGAAAGGCGGCCTCGGCCGCCTTTCTTTTTTGGTACTATCCGCTTGTCTTTTCGACGGAATTTGTGACATTTTCCGCTGCCACACTTTTCGGGAGCTCCTCCAATGACAATCCGTCGCCACGTGCTTGCGGGCATCGCAGCCGCACTTGCAGCACCTTTTGCGTTTTCTGCACCGGCGCTGGCCGCCGACCTGCCTGACCTCGGCGGCAAGACGGTCGTCGTCGTCACGGAGAACGCCTACCCGCCGCTGCAGTTTGTCGATCCGAAGTCCGGCGAAGCCAAGGGCTGGGAGTACGACGCGATGAACGAGATCGCCAAGCGGTTGAATTTCAAGGTCGAATACCAGAACACCAGTTGGGACGCGATGATCCAGGCGGTGCATGACGGTCAGTACCAGATCGGCATGACGGGCATCACCATCAAGGACGACCGCAAGGAAAAGGTCGATTTCTCGGACCCCTACATGCGCTCGCAGCAGTTCATGCTGGTGCGCAGCGACGAGGCCCGCTTCAACGATGGCAAGAGCTTCGGCGCCTTTGCCGACGGTCTCGTCGGCGCACAGCCGGGTACCTCGCCGTTCTACACCGCCGTCTACGAAATGCTCGACGGCAACGAGCAGAACCCGCGCATCAAGCTGTTTGAGACCTTCGGCGCGACCGTTCAGGCGCTGAAGGCCGGCGACGTCGATGTGGTCCTGACCGATAGCGTCGCCGCCAAGGGCTATGTCGATTCCTCCGAAGGCAAGCTCAAGGTCGTCGGTGGGCCGCTCGGCACCGAGGATTTCGGCTTCATCTTCCCGAAGGGCTCGGATCTCGTGGCTCCGGTCAACGCCGCGATCAAGGCGCTGAAGGAAGACGGTACCTTCGACGCCCTCGATAAGAAGTGGTTCCTCGAATACAAGATGGGCGGCTGATAGCAGGCTATGGCCGCTCCACAATCTTCAGACATGTCCGGCAAGGGCGACTATCCCTGGTGGTTGGTCGCCCTTGTTGTGATCGCTGTGGCGCTCGCCGCCGTGATCATCAGCAATGACATCTTCTCGGAAGTCTTCACCGTCGTCTTCAAGGGCCTTGGCGTCACCGTCTTCGTGACCCTCATGGGCTTCGTGCTGGCGACGACGCTCGGCCTCGGCATCGCGCTGATGGCGCTCTCCGAGCACTCGTCCCTTCGGCAGATCGCCCGCTTCTATACGGAAGTCATCCGCGGCGTGCCGATCCTGGTGCTTCTGTTCTACATTGCCTTCGTCGGCGCGCCGGGGCTCGTCGTCGCGGCCAATTTCATCTCAGCACCGCTGATCAGCGCCGGCTGGATGGAGCCGGTTGTCGTGCGCGACATCTCATTGATGTGGCGGGCGATCCTAGCGCTGATGATCGGCTATTCTGCGTTCATCGCCGAAGTGTTCCGGGCGGGTATCCTCTCGGTAGACAAGGGGCAGGTCGAAGCCGCCAAGGCGCTCGGGCTTTCACGCTACCAGCGCTTTCGTCTCGTCATCTTTCCGCAGGCGATCCGCGTGATCCTGCCGCCGCTTGGCAACGACTTTATCGCCATGGTCAAGGACAGTTCGCTCGTCTCGGTGCTCGGCGTCGCCGACATCACGCAGATGGGCAAGGTCTATGCCTCCGGCTCCTTTCGCTTCTTCGAGACCTATTCGATCGTTGCCTATGTCTATCTCGTGCTGACCATCGGTCTGTCGCTGGGATTGCGGGGGCTGGAGCGGCGGCTCAGGCGCGCGGAGCAGCGCTGAGTCCGTTTCCAGCAATTGCCGACCTGTCAGAAAATTGATATGAACACGGCCATGGAATCCAAATTCGGATGTAGCGAGCAGAAAATCGTCGTGCTGCAGGACCACAAGCGCCTGCCGGCACGCTTCTTTGCGCGCGTCCACGGGGCGCTTACAAGCCGCCTATCCTGATCTCCTGATCAGTGCTTCCGGCCGCCTTGCCGCCGGCTTTCCTACTTTTTTTGAAAACTCGATGGATATACCGCCATGAGCGCACCGCGTACCCTCTATGACAAGATCTGGGATGATCACCTGGTCAACGCACAGGACGACGGCACCTGTCTTCTCTACATCGACCGTCACCTCGTTCACGAAGTGACGAGTCCGCAGGCCTTCGAAGGTCTGCGCATGGCCGGCCGCAAGGTCCGTGCGCCTGAAAAGACGCTCGCTGTCGTCGACCACAATGTTCCGACTTCGGCCGACCGTCACCTCGGCATCAAGAACGAGGAAAGCCGCATCCAGGTCGAGGCGCTCGCCAAGAACGCCGCCGACTTCGGCGTCGAATACTACTCGGAAAACGACAAGCGCCAGGGCATCGTGCACATCGTCGGCCCCGAGCAGGGCTTCACCCTGCCGGGCATGACCATCGTGTGCGGTGACAGCCACACCTCGACGCATGGCGCCTTCGGTTCGCTGGCCCACGGCATCGGCACGTCGGAAGTCGAGCACGTGCTCGCGACCCAGACGCTGATCCAGAAGAAGGCGAAGAACATGCTGGTGCGCGTCGACGGCCAGCTGCCGCCGGGCGTCACCGCCAAGGACATCATCCTCGCCATCATCGGCGAGATCGGCACTGCCGGCGGCACCGGCCACGTCATCGAGTTTGCCGGCGAAGCGATCCGCTCGCTGTCGATGGAAGGCCGCATGACCATCTGCAACATGACGATCGAAGGCGGCGCCCGCGCCGGCCTGATCGCGCCTGACGAAACGACGTTCGCCTATATCAAGGACAAGCCGCGCGCACCGAAGGGCAAGGCCTGGGACATGGCGCTCGACTACTGGAAGACGCTGCACACGGACGAGGGTGCGCATTACGATCGCGTCGTCGTGCTCGACGCTGCCAACCTGCCGCCGATCGTCTCCTGGGGCTCGTCGCCGGAAGATGTCATCTCGGTTCAGGGCATCGTTCCCAATCCGGATGAGATCCAGGAAGAGAACAAGCGGGCCTCCAAGTGGCGCGCGCTCGACTATATGGGCCTGAAGCCGGGCACGAAGATCACCGACATCGCCGTTGACCGCGTCTTCATCGGGTCGTGCACCAACGGCCGCATCGAGGACCTCCGGGCCGTGGCCGAGGTGGTCGAAGGCCGCAAGGTCGCCTCGACCGTTTCGGCGATGATCGTTCCGGGATCCGGCCTCGTGAAGGAACAGGCCGAGGCCGAAGGCCTCGACAAGATCTTCCGCGAAGCGGGCTTCGACTGGCGCGAGCCGGGCTGCTCCATGTGCCTGGCGATGAACGACGACCGGCTGAAGCCCGGCGAGCGTTGCGCCTCCACATCGAACCGCAACTTCGAGGGCCGTCAGGGCTTCAAGGGCCGCACGCATCTGGTCTCGCCGGCGATGGCGGCAGCCGCTGCGGTCGCGGGTCATTTCGTCGATATCCGCGAATGGAAATAGGCCGGGTCTGAGCTTTTCCGGCGTCAATGGCCGCCCTTCGGGGCGGCCTTTTTTATTTGGCGCTCTCCCCGCCCGCGCGCCTGAAATGGGTTAAGCTGTGCGGGCCGAGGCACCTTGGGGAGAATGATGGGATGAGCGACGATCTGCCTGTGCAACGCTACCGTCTGCTGCTGTTGCGCCATGCCAAGTCCGCCTGGCCGGACGGCGTTGCCGACATCAACCGACCGCTCGGCGAGCGAGGCCGCAAGGCGGCGCCACTGATGGGGGGCTATATGGCTCGGCATGCGCTCGTGCCGGATCTCGCCCTCGTCTCGACCGCGAAACGGGCGCAGGAGACCTGGACACTGGTAGCCGCTGCCTTGCCGCCCGGCATCACGGTCGAAAACACCCGGGCGATCTATGAGGTGGAGGCCGCCCAGATCCTCAGCGTGCTTCGTGCAACCGACCCGGCTATCAGGACGCTGCTGATCGTCGGCCACAATCCCGGCATGGAGGACCTGGCGCATGAACTCGTCGGCTCTGGCGATGCGGATCTGCGTATGCGCATGGCGGACAAGTTTCCGACGGCGGCGCTTGCCGTCCTTGAATTCGAAGCGACTGGCTGGCGTGAGCTTCTGTCCGGCGGGGCCAGGCTCGCGCGCTTCGTGACGCCGCGTTCGCTCGATTGAGCCGATCGGACGTCGAGGTCAGATTACCTTCACGACGGTGCCGCGGCGCATATGCGGGATCAGCCGACGCATCGCCGGCAGGCTGACGGCGACGCAGCCCTGCGTCGGCTCGTAGCCCGGCCGGATCAGGTGAAAGAAGATCGCCGAACCGGCATTTCGCCGGCGCGCGAGCAGGTTCCAGTCCATCACCAGGCAGATGTCGTAGAGCCCGTCGTCACGCATTAATTCCTCATGGCTCGGCTGGAAGGGTGCCTTGACCGGACGATTGTAGAGCGCGTGGCGCGTCGCGTCGCACCACAGCATGCCCGTGCGCGTCGTCCGGGTCGGCAGCGGCGTCGGCGGCAGGAGGAGGCGGTCGCGCCTGACATAGCCGCCGATCAGCTTCATCGCGGCGCGTGGCGTGGCGCCATCGCCCTCGCGCTTCAGGCTGGTAATGCCACTTCGCCCGATGGCGGCGTGCTCGACGCGGCCGTCGAACGAGACAAGTGCTCGCTTGCGATCGCGCGGTGCGGCGCGCACGGTGATGACAGATTTGGCTGGTCTTCTTCCCGACGTTTTCTTGAGCATCATTCTCACGGATTTTTGCTTTGCCCGTGATTTGGGGGGCACCATAAGCACGGTTACGGATATAAAGAGGTAGCAACGCTGGTTCGCTTGCCAACACAGGCATTTGAGCTAGTTTGAAAACGGAAGCAAACAGGAATTGTCCCATGGCGACCCGTACCATTCTTCTTGTCGATGACGACAATGACCTGCGCGAGACCCTGGTCGAGCAGCTCTCGCTCTACGAGGAATTCGACCTCATCCAGGAAGCGACTGCCGGCAAGGGCATCCAGACGGCGCGTGCCCAGCAGGTGGACCTGTTGATCATGGATGTCGGCCTGCCGGACATGGACGGTCGCGAAGCGGTGAAGCTGCTGCGCAAGGGCGGCTTCAAGGCGCCGATCATCATGCTGACCGGCCACGACACCGATTCCGATACGATTCTCGGCCTTGAGGCCGGCGCCAACGACTATGTGACGAAGCCGTTCCGTTTCGCCGTACTGCTCGCCCGCATCCGCGCGCAGCTGCGCCAGCACGAGCAGAGCGAGGACGCAACCTTCAGCGTCGGGCCCTACACGTTCAAGCCGAGCCAGAAGCTGCTGACGCTCGAAAACGGCCAGAAGATCCGGCTTACCGAAAAGGAAGCGGCGATCATCCGCTATCTCTACCGCGCCGACCAGAAGGTGGTGACGCGCGACGTGCTCTTGGAAGAAGTCTGGGGCTACAATTCCGGCGTGACCACCCACACGCTCGAAACCCACGTCTATCGTCTGCGCCAGAAAATCGAGCGGGACCCTTCCAATGCCGAGATTTTGGTGACAGAGAACGGCGGCTACAAGATCGTTCCGTAGCCGGGGTGCGCAGGGTGGCAAACCACTTCTCGCGCGTTCTCCGTAGACTGTTGTTTGCATCGGTCGCGTGCGCGATCCGGTCCATCGGGACCGGCACTGGCGTGACCGTGGGAGGTTAGCCGCTTGGCGCTCAACGACGATATCGTGCTTCTGTCCAACGTGCCGCTGTTTGCCGATATCAGCGAGGACAAGCTGAGGCTGATCGCCTTCGGCGCGGAGCGGCGCCGCATCTTCAAGGGACAGGAGCTGTTTCGCGAGGGGGCGCCGGCCGATTGCGCCTATGCGATCGCCAGCGGCAGCTTGTCCCTGTCGAAGGCCGGTTTCGACGGTTCTGAGACGACGGTCTCGACCGTCAGTCGCGGAGCGCTTCTGTCGGAACTGGCGCTGATCTCGATGGTCGAGCGTAAGTTCACGGCAACGGCCGAGGAAGACAGCGAAGTCATTCGCATCAATCGGCCGCTCTTCCGCCGCATGCTGGAGGAATATCCTGAAGTGGCCGAGCTCGTCGAAGCGCGCATCCGCGAAAACCTGCAGGCGATGATCCGCCGGGCCGGCGCGCTCGCCGGCCGTTTTGCTTGAACCGCGCTACGGTTTCCCGCTACCACCGATACTTCAGCGAACCGAGCACGGTGCGGCCCTGGCCGAAATAGCAGTAGCCATCGGTGCAGACCTCTTCGCGGCGATCGCCGAGATTGGTAGCGCTGACGGCGAGCGACAGTCCGTCGAGTTCGGGATTCTTGACGCCGAAGTCGTAGGCGATCGAGGCGTCGAAATAGACGGCGCCGCCGTTCTTGGCGGTGTTGGCATCGGACGTGTAGGAGCTTGACGCCAGCCGTACGCCGCCGCCGAGGCTGAGGCCCGCAAGCTGCGTGTCTTCGGGCAAAAGATAGTTCACCCACAGCGATGCGACATGGCGCGGCTTCGTCGACGGCACGTTGCCGATCAGCGACGGATCGACGTTTCCGGTGATTTCAGCGTCGTTGTAGTTGTAGGCGGCGATGAAGCTCAGGCCGTTGTCGAACTCCCGGCGTCCTTCCACCTCGAAACCATTGGTCGTCACCTCGCCGGCCGACTTGTAGTAGTAGCCGACGGGAAGGGACGGGTCGGACACGTATTGCGGCGCGCCGCTTTCGACGATCCGGTAATAGGCCGCGCTCAGTGAATAGGCTTCGCCTTCCGGATGGTACTTCACGCCCAGTTCGACCTGCTCGCCGGTCGTCGGATCGAGCACGCGGCCATCGGCCGAAAGCTCTGTGCGCGGCACGAAGGAGGTGCTGTAGCTGGCATAGGGCGCGATGCCGTTGTCGAAGAGGTAGAGCAGGCCGGCCTGTCCGGTGAGCTCGCCATCGTCCTTGCGATCGACGACGCCGGTGTTCTTGTTGGTGCTGGTCTGGTCGACCCAGTCGTAGCGAAGGCCACCAATGGCGCGCCAGTTGCCTACCTCCAGCTGATCCTGGACATAGATGCCCGTCTGCCGCAGGTCCCGCCCGCTGAAGCTGGTAAGTGCTGGCGTCGGACCGCCGACGCCGAAGGTCGGGTTGTTGAGATCGAAGCGATAGGCCGGATCGACGGCGCCGAAGCCGAGGCCGAAGTCCGAGGTGATCCAGGTGTAATCGAGGCCGGTCAGCAGTGTGTGCGAGGCCGCACCGGTGTCGAAGTTGGCTTCGAGCTGGTTGTCGATCTGGTAGGCGCGCTGGTCGTCCTTGATGGCGACGGGCGAGCGGTCAAAGACGCCGGGCGCGACCTCCGTCCCGAACTGCAGGTAACGGGCCTTGAGGTCCAGATCGCTGACGCGGCCGTGCTGGCGAAAGGTCAGGCCGTTGTCGAACTCGTGCTCGAACTTGTAACCGGCCTGGACCTGCCCGACCTTCTGGTAGTCATAGTCCGGGTCGCTGTAGCGCAGCAGCCGGCCCTCATGCTCGAGCACCCGCGGGCTGGCGTCGCTTTCGCCCTTCTGCCCCAGGCCGTAGACCGTCAACGACGTGCCTTCGTCCGGCTTCCAGGTGAAGGAGGGCTGCAGCAGGTAACGATCGTCGGCAACGTCGTAGTTGGTCTCGCCGTTTCGCAGAAGCCCGACGATGCGATAGAGGACGTCGCCGTCAGCCGTTACCGGTCCGCCGACATCGAAGGCGGCCTGGGCGCGACCGATCGTGCCATATTGCAGCTCGACCTCGCGGTGGGGCTCCTCCTCCGGCATCTTCGAGATGCGGTTGACGATGCCGCCGGCGCCGGCAGCACCGTACATGACCGAGACCGGACCTTTCAGGATCTCGATCCGCTCGAGGCCGTAGACCTCCGTCGGGAAGGTGCCGTAGTTCATGTAGGGCTGGCGCAGGCCGTCACGGAAATCGCCGGTCGTCGTCGTCTCGAAGCCGCGGATATAGATCTGGTCGAAACGCGGATCGAAGCCGAAGGCGCCGGTCGTGACGCCGGCGGCATAACGCGTTGCCTGGATCATGTCCTGCACGCCGCGTTCTTCGAGCTCCTTGCGCGTGACCACCGAGACCGAGCGGGGCGTTTCGATCAGCGGGGTGTCGGTCTTCAGCGCCGAGACGTTGCGTGTCGGCACGATCGTGTCGTTATCCTCGGCGATCGTCGCAGCTGCCTTGCCGGCCGTCGCTTCTATCTTTTCCAGACGGGTGGTCTTCTGGCTTTCGGCCGATTGCGCATGGGTCGCTGTCGGCGAAAGGATCACGGCGACAGCGCTTGCGGCGAGCACGGTGGTCGCGGACAGCGCGCGGCGCGAGGCGCGCAGGAAGGTGGTCGGCAAGGTCTTTGGCATCTCTGGCCCTCTTGCGGGCGCACGAAAACCCTCCGGCCAAAGCCAGAGCAAAGCACCCGAATATCAGTGAAAACGACGGCTGAGCGGCCATCGGAGGCGGTGTCCCCGCCGCCCGACAAGAGGGATAGTCCGTTTGGAAATGCGCATCAAGAAAAATATGATTCTTTTAGTCATGTTTTTCTTGATGGAACGGCGGGCGCCGAAGGCGCGTGCCGCCGCCCAGAAAATGACGTCCTAGATGTCGAAGTGCGCGATGACGGGCACGTGGTCTGAGGGGCGCTCCCAGCCGCGCGCTTCCCGCAGGATATCGACGTTTTTGAGCGCCGGCGCGAGGTCGGCGGACGACCAGATATGGTCGAGCCGGCGGCCACGGTCGGCAGCTTCCCAGTCCTTCGCCCGGTAGCTCCACCAGGTGTAAAGCTTGGTCGGGGATGGCGTGTGCTGGCGCATCAGGTCGACCCAGCCGCCGCCGTTCATGACCGTGGTCAGCCCCTCGGTTTCGACCGGCGTATGGCTGACGATCTTCAGGAGCTGCTTGTGCGACCAGACGTCGTCTTCCAGCGGCGCGATATTGAGGTCGCCGACGAGGATCGAGGAAATGCCGGCTTCGGCTTCGGCGTGCAGCAGCTTCATCTCCTCGACGAAATCGAGCTTGTGGCCGAATTTCGGATTGATGGTGCGGTCCGGCTCGTCGCCGCCGGCAGGCACGTAGAAATTATGCAGCCGGATCTTCTTGCCGCCGGCTTCGAAAACGACCGAGAGATGGCGGGCGTCGCCGATGCCGCAATAGTCGCGGCGATCGCTAAGCTCATGCAGCGGCAGGCGCGAGATCGTCGCCACGCCGTGATAGCCCTTCTGGCCGTGCATCTCGATATGATTGTAGCCGAGCGCCTTCAGGGGCTTGGAGGGAAACTGGTCGTTCGGGCACTTGGTTTCCTGCAGGCAGAGGATGTCAGGCTGCCAAGTCTGCAGCAGATGCTCGACCAGCGGCATGCGCAGGCGAACGGAGTTGATGTTCCAAGTGGCGACGGAAAGGGCCATGCGTCATTCCCTGATCGGCTGGGGCCGGACGCTCGCGAAGGGAAGGCCGGCTCGGGATGGATGTTTGACCCGAGCTTTAAGCAGGTCCGGCGCGCCGGGACAAGGAATGCCTGAACGAGGCCGCACTAAAAACCGCGCGTCCTATGGACGCGCGAAGGTCGGCTTGGCGCATGATGTCGCTCAGCCGCCGCGCTTGTTGCGGACCTCGTCATAGGGGATCTGGAAGACCTTGTCGTCCAGCGCCATACCGGTCTTGACATTGAAGATCATGACCGAGGTGTCCTTCTTCTGCGCGTCGGTGATGGTCCACTGGCGCAGATCGTAGGTCTTCGGGTCGAACATCATGGTGATGGTCGAATCGCCGAAGATCGAACGGTCGCCAAGCACGATGGTGATGAGGTCGGACTCTTCCTTGACGTCGCGCACCATCTTGCCGGTCAGGTCGATCCTCTCGCTGAGCAGCAGGTTGAGCGGAGTCTTCGACAGCGGATAGATGTCCCAGGTCTTGAGCTTCATGTTGCCGATGACGACGGACTTGCCGTCGGCGATGACGCGCATCGGCGAGGGGGCCTCGTAGTTGAAGCGGATGCGGCCGGGGCGGCGGATATAGAATTTGCCGCCGGTCTGCTCGCCGCGCGGGCCGAACTGGACGAATTCGCCGGCCATGGTCTTCACCGAGGAGAAATGGTCGGCGATCTTCTGGGCAGCGCTCGGGGCCTGGGCAAAGGCCTGGCCGAGGTCGAGACCGGTGCCGCCGATGCCGCCAAGTGCCGCAAGCCCGCACACGAAGAGGCGGCGCGACATCACCGGGTGGTTGCGCTCGCCAGTCTTAGTCTCTGTCATCTCGGTCTCCTTCATTTACGAATCATCTGGAGCGCAAGTGCGGCGCCTTCAAGGCGCCATTTTCGAGCTTTTTCGCTCGCGCTCTCACATGACTGTTACCGGTTTGACCCTTTATGCAGGGCCTCTGCCCGCATCCGCCGGGCGTCTTTTCTATCAATGCATTCGCCTCACGCGAATCTGCGGGAATTGCCCTGTCGTCCGGTGACTTACTCTTCGGTCGGAACGAGGATCTCGCGTTTGCCGGCGTGGTTCGCCGGGCCGATGATGCCTTCCTGCTCCATGCGCTCGATCAGCGATGCGGCACGATTGTAACCGATCCCGAGGCGACGCTGCACGTAGGAAGTCGAGGCCTTGCCGTCGCGCAGGACGACCGCAACCGCCTGGTCGTAAGGATCGTCGGAATCGGCGAGATTGGAGGTGCCGGCCGGGCCGCCGCCCTCGCCATCCTCGTCGTCATCCTCGGTGATGGCATCGAGATATTGCGGTACGCCTTGCGTCTTCAGGTAGGCGACGACTTCTTCGACCTCGGTGTCGGAGACGAAGGGGCCGTGGACGCGCTGGATGCGGCCGCCGCCGGCCATGTAGAGCATGTCGCCCATGCCGAGCAGCTGTTCGGCGCCCTGTTCGCCAAGGATGGTGCGGCTGTCGATCTTCGAGGTCACCTGGAACGAGATGCGGGTCGGGAAGTTGGCCTTGATCGTGCCGGTGATGACGTCGACCGAGGGGCGCTGCGTCGCCATGATGACATGGATGCCGGCGGCGCGGGCCATCTGGGCGAGCCGCTGCACTGCGCCCTCGATGTCCTTGCCGGCGACCATCATCAGGTCGGCCATTTCGTCGATGATGACGACGATGTAGGGCATTGGCGCCAGATCGAATTCTTCCGTCTCGTACATGGCTTCGCCGGTCTGGCGGTCGAAGCCGGTCTGCACCGTGCGGGTGATCTGTTCGCCCTTGGCAAGCGCCTGCTCGACGCGGCTGTTGAAGCCGTCGATGTTGCGCACGCCGATCTTCGACATCTTCTTGTAGCGCTCTTCCATCTCGCGCACCGTCCACTTCAGTGCGACGACCGCCTTCTTGGGGTCGGTCACAACCGGCGAAAGCAGGTGCGGGATGCCGTCATAGACGGAAAGTTCGAGCATCTTCGGGTCGATCATGATGAGGCGGCACTGATCGGGGCTCAGCCGATAGAGCAGCGACAGGATCATGGTATTGATCGCGACCGATTTGCCCGAACCGGTGGTGCCGGCGACGAGCAGATGCGGCATCTTGGCGAGATCGGCGACGACGGGCTCGCCGCCGATCGTCTTGCCGAGCGCCATGGCAAGGCGGGCCTTGGAGGTCTCGAAATCGCGCGAGCCGATGAGTTCGCGCAGATAGACGGTTTCGCGCCGCTGGTTCGGCAGTTCGATGCCGATGGCGTTGCGGCCGGGAACGACGGCGACGCGCGCGGCGATCGCGCTCATCGAGCGGGCGATGTCGTCGGCAAGGCCGATGACGCGGGAGGACTTGATGCCCGGCGCCGGTTCCAGTTCGTAGAGGGTAACGACCGGGCCAGGGCGAACGTGGATGATCTCGCCCTTGACACCGAAATCTTCAAGCACGCCTTCGAGCATGCGGGCGTTCTGCTCCAGCGCATCGGGCGAGAGCGAGGCGTCGCGACCGACGTTTTTCGGCTCGGCAAGGAAATGCATCGGCGGCAGCGTGAAGTCGCCATCGTTGTCGTCGACGAAGGAGCGCTGGGCTTCGCGCTCGACGCGCTGGCCCGTCTTCGGGCGAGGAGCAGGCGTCGAAACGCGCGAGCCGCCCTTGGGCAGGCCCTGCTTCGGCGGTGCCGCCTTCGGCGCCCAGTCGGCGGCTGCATCGTAGTCTTCGTCGTCAGGCAGAATGCCGGCGGGGCGGCGCTCGTCAATGTCGAAGGGCAGGTCGTCATCCTCGTCGTCGGCCATGATCGGCGGCGGGGTGAGGATGCGGCGCTCGGAGCGGTCGAGCGAGGGCTCGATGCGGTCGCCGGCGGCCAGCGGCTTCGGCCGGGCGGGTTCGTTCAGCGTGCCGAACTCGTCGTTGTTGAAATCATAGGGTTCGTCGTACTGGCGCTTGGGCGTGGCGCGGGTGCCGCTCATGCCGAAAATGCGGCGCATGCGCGCGTGCATGGTGTAGCGCATATGGGCAAAAGAGCCCATCAGCAGGGTGAAGGGACCTTCGCTGTCGTCCTCGTCCAGTTCGTCGCGCACGGTGCGCGCCTTGCTCGGCGTCGGCTCGGCAATTTCCTCTTCCTCCTCCTCGTCGCTGACGCCGATCAGGCCGGCGCTATAGACCAGGCACCAGGCGGCGGGGACGGCGAAGATGCAGGCAAGAATGGTCGCAAGCGTGCCGGTCGGGAAGGCGCCGGTAAAGAGCGCGGGGAAGCGCAGGATCATGTCGCCGAAGACGCCTCCAAGGCCGTTGGGCAGCGGCCAGGTGATGGGGGCGGGAACACAGCTGAGTGCTGCGCCGGCAAGCACCGAGCCGACGAACCAGAGACCGAGGCGCTTGAAGACCTTGTCGAAACGTTTGCCGCCGATCAGCACCAGGGCCCAGGCGACGGCCGGCAGGAGGGCGACGACGCTGGCCAGCCCGAAGAACTGCATGAAGATGTCGGCAAAGGCAGCACCCGTGTAACCGAGCACGTTGGTCGGCGCTTGTGACGTGGCGTAGGAGAAGCTGGGATCGGCGACGTTCCATGTCGAGAGCGCTGCGACGGCCAGCGCCAATGCGCCGAACAGCGCAAAGCCCGCCAGCGACGCGATCTGTCGCCAAACGAAGGTGGTTAGCACGAACCGGTTGGAACGGCTGTCAAGCGCTGCCGGATTGCTTCTGCTCATGTTGCCTGCTGCCCGTCTCGATCTTCACGGCGCATTGCGCGCCATGGAATCAACCTAAGCGGTGTACGGTTAATGCGACATTAACCATGCGTAGTTGGCGCTAAAATAGCAGTCGCAGCCGGACCGATCGGCACGAAAAAAGGCCCGGAGCTTCCGATCCGGGCCAAGGGCGATCCGCGTGGGGCGGATCGCGACGGGACTGTAGGCGGCGCCGAATTGCCGGCGCCGCGATCCGCTTAGCTGTGGTAGGCGGCTTCACCGTGCGACGAGAGGTCGAGGCCCTCGCGTTCGGCTTCGACGGAGACGCGCAGGCCGACGATCGAGTCCACCAGCTTGTAGAGGATGACGGAGACGACGCCGCACCAGACGATGGTGATGGCAACCGCGGTCAGCTGGGTCATGAACTGGCCGCCCATGGTGACGCCGTCGGCATAACCGATGCCGCCGAGCGACGAGGAGGCGAAGATGCCGGTGGCAAGCGCACCGAAGAAGCCGCCGACGCCGTGGACGCCGAAGACGTCTGCCGTGTCGTCATAGTGGAACTTGTTCTTCACGACAGAGACGAAGAAGTAGCAGAGCGGCGAGACGAGCACGCCCATGACGATCGCGCCCATCGGGCCGGCAATGCCGGCGGCGGGCGTGATGGCGACGAGACCGGCGATCATGCCCGAGGCGGCGCCCAGCATCGAGGCCTTGCCGCGGGTGAAGGTTTCGACGGCCGACCAGGAGAGAATGGCGGCTGCGGTTGCAAGGAAGGTGTTGACGGTCGCGAGCATGGCGCCGCCCGAGGCTTCGAGGTTTGAGCCGGCGTTGAAGCCGAACCAGCCGAACCAGAGCATGGCAGCACCAACCAGCGTCAGCGTCATCGAGTGCGGTGCCATCATGTCGCGGCCGTAGCCGGTGCGCTTGCCGACCATGATCGCGCCGATCAGGCCAGCAACGCCGGCATTGATGTGAACGACGGTGCCGCCGGCGAAGTCAAGCGCGCCCATGCCGAAGAGCAGGCCGTTGCCGTCCCAGACCATGTGGGCGATCGGGAAGTAGACGAAGGTCGCCCAGAGCACCGAGAAGAGCACGGCTGCGGAGAACTTGATGCGCTCGGCAAAGGCGCCGACGATCAGCGCCGGGGTCAGTGCCGCGAAGGTCATCTGGAACAGCATGAAGATGTATTCCGGAATGACGACGCCTTCCGAGAAGGTGGCCGACGTGCTCTCAGTGGTGACGCCGGCGAGGAACATCTTGGCGAAGCCGCCGAAATAAGGGCTGGTCGAGCCGCCGAAGGCGAAGGAGTATCCGTAGACGACCCAGACGATCATCATCGTCGCGCCGATCACGGTGCACTGCATCAGCACCGAGAGCATGTTCTTGGCGCGCACCAGGCCGCCGTAGAACAGCGCGAGGCCCGGGATCAGCATGAAGAAGACGAGAAGCGTCGAGATGAACATGAAGGCGGTATCGGCCTTGTCCGGCACCGGTACGGCTGCGGCTGCGGCCGCCGCCGGTGCCGCTTCCTGCGCGAAGGCCACGGCCGGCGCAAGCAGGGCGGCGGTCATTGCGCCCAGGCGTCCAAGAGAGGTGGAAAGCTTAAGTGATGACATCGAGGTAGTGCTCCCTGAACGGCGTGGTTTACAACGCTTCTGAATCGGTTTCGCCGGTGCGGATGCGCACCGCATGGTCAATGGCGTAGACGAAGATCTTTCCGTCGCCGATCTGGCCGGTCTTGGCGGCTGCGGCGATCGCTTCAACGGCCTTGTCGACGAGTTCTGAAGGAACGGCGATCTCGACCTTCAGTTTCGGCAGGAAGCTCACGGCATATTCGGTACCGCGGTAGATTTCGGTATGTCCCTTCTGGCGGCCGTAGCCTTTGACTTCGGTCACGGTCAGGCCCTGGATGCCGACAGCAGTGAGGGCTTCGCGAACCTCATCGAGCTTGAACGGCTTGATAATGGCCATCACAATTTTCATCTGGTTTCATCCTTGTTCGCCTCCGGCGGAGGCCGTCTCTCCTTGCTGCGGAGCGCCAGAGCGCCGTGCAACCGAACCATGACATTCAAGGGGCGTGCCAGATTCTGACGCTCGACTTAAGGTAATGAAAACAAATAGAAAAAAAGAAAGCCGCAGCACGATTGCTGCGGCGCATCAAAAAATCGTCACTTTATAAGATTAAAAAATAGGCAGAGCGAAGATTCTGCTTATTTCCTATTCAGATGCCTTTTTCCGGATCAACCCTTCCTGGGCGACAGAGGCGATCAGCACACCGGAACGCGTAAAAAGGCTGCCTCTGGTCATCCCGCGGGCACCATGTGCACTCGGACTGTCCTGGGTATAGAGCAGCCAGTCGTCCATCTTGCAGGGGCGGTGGAACCACATGGCGTGATCCAGGCTCGCCACCTGCAGGTTCCGGTCAAAGACCGAAGTGCCGTGCGCATAGAGCGAGGTGTCGAGCAGGGTCATGTCGGAGAGATAGGCAAGGATCGCTGCCTGGATATGGCGCTCGTCGGGAACGGTGCCGACCGCCTTGACCCAGACGTCCTGGATCGGCTTGCCGTCGTTGCGGGTAAAATAGTGCTGCAGCGACGCCGGCCGGATCTCGATCGGCCGCGGCCTTTCCCAATAGCGCCGGATTGCTTCGGGCGCGTGGACGAGAAACTTCTCTTTGAGTTCCTGTTCGCCCGGAAGCGTCTCGGGCATGGCGAGATCAGGCATGTCGATCTGGTGGTCGAAACCATCTTCGTCATACTGGAAAGAGGCGGACATGGAGAAGATCGCCTTGCCATGCTGGATGGCGACCACCCGCCTGGTGGCGAAGCTCGAACCGTCGCGGATGCGGTCGACTTCATAGATGATAGGTACGGAAGGATCGCCCGGCCGCATGAAATAGGCGTGCAGCGAATGCACGTAACGCCCCTCATCAACGGTTCGCTGCGCTGCCACCAGCGCTTGGCCGATCACCTGGCCGCCGAAGACGCGCTGCCAGCCGACCTGCGGGCTACGGCCGCGGAACAGGTTTTCCTCGAGCTTTTCGAGATCGAGAATGGCCAGCAGCGCATCCATGGGGGTGGAGGTCTCGGTGGGGCGCGACATTTCGGCTTTCTCCGATGGTAGGAACGTCGATGGCATTGATCTATATAGACATAAAACGATGCTCAAGTGCGACGGAGAAAGCCGATGCTCGATGTCTTGATTGCCGGTGGCGGCTATGTCGGCCTTTCGCTCGCGGTTTCGCTGAAGAAGGCGGCGCCTCATCTCGACGTGATGGTGATCGACGGCGCGCCGGAAGGCGCCTGGAAGAAGGACCAGCGCGCTTCCGCCGTTGCGTCCGCGGCCGAGCGCATGCTCGACGTGCTTGGCGTCTGGGATGAGATCGCGCCGGAGGCCGAGCCGATCCGCCGCATGGTGATTACCGATTCGAAGGCGGCCGATCCGGTGCGGCCTGTGTTCCTGACCTTCGACGGTGACGGCGGCGAGGGTCGTCCGTTTGCCCATATGGTGCCTAATACGGCGATGGTCGGCGCACTGCGCGGTGCCTGCTCGGCGCTCGGCGTGGTCAATCGCCAGTCGACCATGGTCGAGAGCTTCAAGAGCGGCGACCACGCAGTTGCCGTTACGCTTGCCGGCGGCGAAGAACTGGAGGCCCGTCTTTTGGTTGCCTGTGACGGCGTGCGCTCCAAGCTGCGCGATGCCGCCGGCATCAAGACCGTCGAATTCGACTATGGCCAGTCCGGCATCGTCACCACCGTCGAGCATGAGCGGCCGCACGAGGGCACGGCGGAGGAGCATTTCCTGCCGGCCGGGCCTTTCGCCACCCTGCCGCTCAAGAACAATCGCTCGTCACTGGTCTGGACCGAGCGCACCGAGGACGCCGAACGCCTGGTCAAGGGCGACGATTTCCTGTTCGAGGAAGAACTGGAGCGCCGCTTCGGCCACAAGCTTGGTCACCTGAAGGTGGTCGGCGGACGGCGGGCCTTTCCGCTCGGCCTGACGCTTGCCCGCGATTTCGTGAAACCACGCTTCGCGCTTGCCGGTGACGCCGCCCATGGCATTCACCCGATCTCGGGGCAAGGGCTCAATCTCGGCTTCAAGGATGTGGCAGCACTTGCCGAAACCATCGTCGAGGCGGATCGTCTCGGGCTCGACATCGGTTCGCTCGCGGTGCTTGAGCGCTACCAGAGCTGGCGGCGTTTCGACACGTTCCGCATGGGTGTTACGACCGACGTGCTCAACCGGCTGTTTTCCAACGACATCACCCCGGTCCGGATCGCCAGGGATTTCGGCCTGGGCCTCGTCGACCGGCTGCCATCTCTCAAGAGCTTCTTTATCCGCCAGGCGGCCGGTATTGCCGGGGAGACCGATCCGCGGTTGTTGTCGGGTCAGCCGATCTGAGGCTTTACGGCTGGGGTTGCCCCTCTCCTCGGGTTAAACCCGAGGACTAGCCCTCTCCTCGCAGGATGGGAGAGGGGACGCCTCGCTGCGTTTGCGGGGAGAAGGTGGCCGGCAGGCCGGATGAGGGGCAGTCGAGAACTCTACGGGTAACGGGCCGACGCGGCCCTCAATCCTCGATCTTGCGTGCTTCCGAGATCAGCATGATCGGTACGCCGTCGCGGATGGGATAGGCGAGGCGCGCCTTTTCCGAGATCAGTTCATTGGCTTCGGCGTGATAGCTGAGGCGTCCCTTGGTCAGCGGGCAGACGAGCAGTTCGAGCAGTTTCGGATCGACCTTGCTGGCGTTGATATCCATCTATCCGTTGCTCACTGCAAAATGCTGTCCATATCGCCGAAGTCGCGCGCAAGCACGATTTCGGTGATGGCGATCAGGGTTTCGGCGCGGGTCTTGAGATCGGGAGCCTCGAGCAGCGCCTGTTTCTCCGCCGGGCCATAGGGCGACATCATCGCCATGGAGTTCACGAGCGTGCGGTTGCTCGCCCGCTCGACGCTTTCCCAGTCGGCTTTCAGCTTGTTGGCTTCGAGATAGGCCTTGAAGGCGGCCAGAAGCGCTGCCCGGTCGACGAGGGTCTCGTCGTCGCGGTTTTCGAGATCTGCCGCAAAGGGGCCGATACGGAAGCGACGGTAGCCGCGGGTGCCCCCGACTTCCGAAAACAGCCGGTAGCGGCAGACGCCTGTGAGCGAGGTGATGTAGCGGCCGTCGCCGGTCTCGGCAAAGGAGGTGATGCGGCCGATGCAGCCGACCTCGCAGAGCGCCTGCATCGGTCCGGTGGCGGTGTCGTTGCGGCCCTCGCAGAAGGACGGCTGTACGATGCCGATCAGGCGGTTGCCGGAAAGGGCGTCATCGAGCATGGCGAGGTAGCGCGGCTCGAAGATGTTGAGGGGAAGCTGGGCGCCGGGAAGCAGCAATGCACCGGTCAGCGGAAACACCGGAATGATCTCCGGCAAGTCCTTCGGACCGAGATAGCGTGCATTTCCGACGTGCATTTCCGATAGACCCTGCCGGTATTCGCTTTGCCCCGCCAAGGAAGCGTGGTCAACCAGATCAAAAGATGGTGCGCTGCTTGAAAATCTCAAGGGACGAGCCCGTCGATCTTCACAGGTGAAGATGGATCGTGATCGGATCCGCTTACGAAAAGGGGCGCAGATAGCGCCCCTTTCAAAAACATGTCTGACGGCTCAGGAGAACAGGATCGACGAGAGCTTGCGTCGCGCGGCGATGGTTGCCGGATCCTTCGGGCCCCAAACCTCGAAGAACGAAAGCAGCTCGCGCCGCGCGCCGTCGTCGTCGTAAGCCCGGTCGCGCTTCATGATCGTGAGCAGATGGTCGGCCGCAGCCATCCGGTCGCCCTCGACGTTGCGGATTTTGGCGAGCAGCACGCGCGCCTCGTGATCATCGGGGTTTGCGGCGAGGCGCCGTTCGAACTCGTTGGGATCGCCGAGCTTGCGGGCTTCCTCGATCTGGTCGAGCTTTTTGCCGATGGCGGCAATGCCGGCATCCTTGGCAAGATCTTCCGGTAGGCTGGACAGCGCCTCGCGGGCCTCGGCAAGCTGGCCGAGCGCGATCATGCAATCGACCATGCCGGCGATCGCCAAGACATTTTCCGGGTCGGCCTGCAGCACGGCGCCATAGAGGCCGGCGGCGTTCTCGGCATCGCCGGCATCGATGAGCGCCTTGGCGTCGGCGAGAACCGCCTCGATCTCGGCCTTGCTGTCGTCAACGGCGGGACCGGCGATCTTTTCGATGAACTGCTTGATCTGGCTTTCCGGAACTGCGCCCATGAAGCCGTCGACCGGGCGTCCGCCGACGAAGGCGATGACGGCCGGGATCGACTGGATGCCGAGCTGGCCGGCGATCGAGGGATGATCGTCGATGTTCATCTTGACGAGCTTGACGCGGCCTGCGGCTTCCGTGACCACCTTTTCGATGACAGGGGTCAGCTGCTTGCAGGGACCGCACCAGGGCGCCCAGAAATCGACGAGAACGGGCTGCTGCCTGGAGGCTTCGAGCACGTCCTTGGTGAAGTTGGCAGTGGTGGTTTCCTTGATCAGGTCACCGCCCGACGCGGCCGCCGGCGCCGGCTGGCCGAAGGAGGCCGAAGCCGTCATCTGAGTGCCGAAAGACCCTGCATAGGGATTGTCGCTGCCCGTCATTCTTCTCTCCTCGCCGGCTCGTCCGCCAGCTTACTGCATTCGCGCCAAAGATCGTATGTCAGGCCGTGACTTTCAAGACAAGCGGTTCGTGTCCGGTCGCTTCCATGAAGCGCAACAGATCCTTCGAAGCGATCGAGGTCGTTGCGTCGTTGGAAAGCGGGTGGCAGTTGACGATATCGAACGTCATCAGCGCCTCGTCGAGGATGACCTTGACGTTGCCCCCGGTGTCGTTGATCGCGCCGAAGGCGGTTACGGCCCCCGGAATGACGCCGAGATACTCCATCAGCTTCTCCGGCTTGCCGAAGGATACCTTGCTTGCCGCGCCGATCACCTGGTGCACGGTCTTCAGGTCCACCGTCGCGTGCTCCTCGACGGTGAGCAGGAAATAGTTGTCCTTCTTGTCCTTCACGAAGAGGTTTTTCGTGTGGCCACCGGGCATCTCGTCACGAAGCGCCACCGATTCGGCCACGGTGAAAACCGGAGCGTGGTTCTTCGTCTTATACTCGATTCCAAGTCCATCGAGAAAATTGAAGAGGTCTTCGGCGGTTTTCGGCTGTGATTCACGCATGATTCTCATCCCCACGGCGTTCGTTTCGTCTCTGCTTTAGGGGAGAAGGCCGTCAGGACGCAATCTCACAGGCGGCGAGGCCGGCCGAAAACGCGGCATTTCCGGGCTTTGCGAAGGGTGTCCAAAAAAATATTCGATTTCTCGTCATTTCCCTGTTGCATTCCAAAATCGCTTAGGCCATATACCGCCCGTCGCCGCAAGACAGCGCCGACGCCACGGTCCACCGACTACCCCCGGACCTTGGATGATGAGCGGGTGTAGCTCAGGGGTAGAGCACAACCTTGCCAAGGTTGGGGTCGGGCGTTCGAATCGCCTCACCCGCTCCAATTTCTCCCAACCACTTCATTTCACAGTCATTTCTGGAATGAAACGGCATTTGCCGTCAGGCATTCCATGCGCCGATAGTGCCGTCCGCACCATGTGGTTCGGACCGCCGAGACGGCTCCTTTTGCATTTTGCCTTTGTTGGTAAAGCCGGTCGCCGTTTCCGCGCTCAGCTCTTCATGAACACGTAGTCCGTCTCCTGCCGGCGGATCTCGCCGGGGCGAAGTACCGCGTTCGGGAAGCCGGCGTGGTTGGCCGCATCCGGCCAGATCTGGGTTTCGAGACAGAAGCCGGCAAAGGCGCCGTAACGGCGGCCCTCGAGGCCGGGGACGGGAATGTTCAGCTTTGCGCCGGTATAGAGTTGCACGCCGGGCTCGGTCGTCAGCACTTCCATCGTGACACCCGAATCGATGCTGCGAGCAAGCGCCACCGAATGTTTCGCCATGCGTTCGTTCGAAAGGCAGAAATTATGGTCGTAGGCGATACGCTCGCCTTCGGTCTGGCGGCTGAGCCGCGTCATTTCCCGCAGATCGAAGGCAGTGCCCTCGACCGGGCGGATCTCGCCCGTCGGCACCTGGCGTTCGCTGGTGGGCAGATAATGGTCGGCAGCGATCATGATGTCGTGGCCGAGGGCGTCGGCGCTGCCGTCGAGATTGAAATAGCTGTGCTGGCAGACATTGGCGAGCGTCGCTTGGTCGGTTTCGCTCTCGTAGACGACGCTCAAGACGCCGCCGGGCTTCAGCTGGTAGGTGCAGGTGACCTTGCAGTTGCCGGGATAACCGGCGCGGCCATCCGGGTCGGTAATGGCGAGCGTGATGCTGTCGGGCGTCTGCTTTAGGATCGTCCAGTTGCGCTTGCCGATATTGTCGCTGCCGCCGTGCAGATGCGTGACGCCCTTCTCGTTCAGTTCGAGCTGGTAGGCCTCGCCATCGAGCGTGAAGCGGCCGTTGCCGATGCGATTGGCGCAGCGTCCAGGCGTGGCGCCGAGATAGGGCGAATGGGCGAGATAGCTTTCGAGATCGGTGAAACCGAGCACCAGCGGCGGCTCATGGCCTTCCAGGCGCAGGTCCTGGATCACCGAGCCCCAGGTCAAGACATGGGCGGTGAGGCCGCCACCGGAGAGCACCACACGATGGACCGGCTCGCCGGATGGCAGGTGGCCGAAGATTTCCGTGTTCTGATGCATATTCACCGCTGGCTCCCACTACAGCGCTGCGCGTCTCCCCAGACGCACAAAGGTCGCCGTACACTTTTGAATTGCTGCATGTTTTGTCCTTGGCTCGGTTAGGATCCAAGGAAACATGCAACGGTGCGATCGCAGCAACCTGCGTCATTTCCAAAGGCACGGCAACCGGAAAATCATACTAAATGCGGCCTGGCGCCGTCTCCGGCCTGAGAGCAAAAACATCCAGCTATTCAAGGTGCTATAGCGACCTCTCGGCAGACATGTCAGCGCGACAGCTGCTTGGTCGCCTCCTGCAGGCCGGCGAGCGTCAAGGGGAACATTCGTCCCTCGAACAGGCCCTTCACCATCGTGATCGACTGGGTATAGCCCCAGTGCTGTTCGGGCACGGGATTGAGCCAGATGGAGCGCGGAAAATGTGCCGTCAGACGAGAGAGCCAGAGGGCGCCCGCCTCGTCGTTCCAGTGCTCCACCGAGCCGCCGGGGTGGCTGATTTCATAGGGGCTCATCGAAGCGTCGCCGACGAAGATGGCGCGATAGTCGCCGCCGTAGGTGCGCAGCACTTCCGTCGTACGGGTAATGTCGACACGGCGGCGGCGATTGTCCTTCCACAGGCCCTCGTAGACGCAATTGTGGAAGTAGAAATGCTCCATATGGCGGAACTCGCTGCGAGCCGCTGAAAACAACTCCTCGACGATGCGGATATGATCGTCCATCGATCCGCCGATATCGAAGAACATCAGAAGCTTCACCGCATTGCGGCGCTCCGGCCGCGTCACCACGTCGAGATAGCCGTGTTCGGCGGTGGCGCGGATCGTGCCGGAGAGGTCGAGTTCGTCGGCGGCACCCTGGCGCACCCAGCGCCGGAGCCGCTTCAGGGCCACTTTGATGTTGCGCGTGCCGAGCTCGATCGTGTCGTCATAATCCTTGAACTCGCGCCGGTCCCAAACCTTGACGGCGCGGCGGTGGCGCGACTGGTCCTGGCCGATCCGCACACCCTCGGGATTGTAGCCATAGGCGCCGAAAGGCGAGGTGCCGGCGGTACCGATCCATTTCGAGCCGCCCTGATGGCGGCCCTTTTGCTCCTGCAGCCGCTGGCGCAAGGTCTCCATCAGCTTGTCGAAGCCGCCGAGTGCCTCGATCAGGCGTTTTTCTTCCTCGCTCAGATGCTTCTCTGCGAGCTTGCGCAGCCAATCCTCGGGGATGGTGGCCTCTTCGCTCGCTTCCATCGGGTTGACTGCTTCGAGACCCGAAAAGCAGTGCTGGAACACCCGGTCGAAGCGGTCGATATGGCGTTCGTCCTTCACCAGTGCCGTGCGCGCAAGATAGTAGAAGGCTTCGACGTCGAAGGTGGCGATGCCCGCCTCCATCCCCTCGATCAAGGACAGGAATTCCCGGAGCGTGACCGGGACCTTCGCTGCCTTGAGTTCGAGGAAGAAGGGAATGAACATCTGACCTCAGCTTTTCCCGGTGCCGATCTCCGCGAGATCGTAGGGCGTCGTCTGGTACATCTCGTTGATCCAGTTACCGAAGAAGAGATGTGCATGGCTGCGCCAGCGGTTCTGCGGCGGCAGGGTCGAATCGTTGTGCGGGAAGTAGTCGTGCGGCATCTTGATCGGCACGCCCGCATCCACGTCGCGGAAGTATTCGTCCGACAGCGAGGTCGAATCATACTCCACGTGGTTGAACATGTAGAGCCGGTTGCCCTTTTTCTCGTGCACGAGGCAGACGCCCATCTCCTTCGATTCCATCAGGATTTCGAGGCTCGGCACCTTGTCGATGTCGGCGCGGCGCACTTCGGTCCAGCGCGAAACGGGGACGGCGAAATCGTCGGAGAAGCCGTTGAGATAGACGGAGGAGCGGTTGAGGTTCTGGTGACGATAGACGCCGAAGGCTTTTTCCTTCAGCGGATACTTCGGCACGTCGTGGAAGTGATAGATTGCCGCCATCGCGCCCCAGCAGACGTTGAGCGTCGAATGCACGTTGGTCTCGGTCCAGTCGAGGATGCGCTTCAGCTCGTCCCAATAGGTGACGTCTTCGTATTCGAGCGTCTCGACCGGGGCGCCGGTGATGATGAAACCGTCGAACTTGCGGCCCTGCACTTCTTCCCAGGTCTCGTAGAAGGAGAGCAGGTGATCTTCCGAGGTGTTCTTGGCGCGGTGAGCGCCGATGCGCACCAGCGACAGTTCCACCTGCAGCGGCGAAGCGCCGATCAGGCGCGCCATCTGGATCTCTGTCTTGATCTTGTTCGGCATGAGGTTCAGGAGCCCGATCTGGAGCGGGCGGATATCCTGACGGATCGCCACGGTCTCGGTCATCACCCGCACGCCCTCATGCGCGAGGGTTTCGAAGGCGGGCAGCGTATCGGGAATCTTGATGGGCATGGGCTTCCACTCGATCAATACAAAAAAACCGGCGGCGATTGATCGCGACCGGTCCTCGGAAATCCAACTTTCCTCGGCCCTTTAGCGACTTGTTTAACGTGGCTGCAAGCCGGCCGGCCAAATCACCACGGAGAATTTGATAGCGCGAGTGGGCCGCGGGGGTCAAGAAAAACGATTCGCGTAGGGGGCGGCTGCCCCTCATCCCGCTGCCGCGACCTTCTCCCCGCTGGCGGGGAGAAGCGGCCTTGCCGCACCCGATCGTTCCACGAGCTAAGCTCAGCGACCGTTCGGCCCATCTTGGCAGCCGGGTTCGCTGTCGGCACGTCTCGGCTTGGGGGCAGCCGTCGTCCTCGTCCCCTCTCCCCGCCCGCGGGGAGAGGGTCAGGGAGAGGGGCTGGTCTGCAGCAGGCTTAGAGCATCCCGCATGCCATAACCCAGCCGGCGGTCAGCCTGATCGATACCGAGCCAAAAGAAACGAAAGCGAATCGGGTCACCGCCGCCAAAGGGCGTCATTTCCTGATGTATCCAGGTCTGCCGTTGCTCGCCGGCAAGGGCGATGTGGAAGTAGTGCCGCCGATGACAGATCGTCCTGCCGTCCTTCGGGTAGTGGTAGTCCTGCGTGACGAGATGGGTGAGTGCTTCCGGCGGCGTCAGCCCGGTTTCCTCGATGAATTCCCGCTGAGCCGATGTCTCCGGGCTTTCGCCTGGTTCCATCGTACCGCCGGGCACCTGCAGCTCGATCTCTGGGAAATCCGGCTCGTCGAAGACCAGCAGGCGGTCCTGCCAGGTGGCGTAGATCAGGACCTTGTGCGCGTCCGGCCTCATCCGTCGCGGCGGGCCATGAAGGCGAGGCGCTCGAAGAGGTGCACGTCTTGTTCGTTCTTCAGGAGCGCACCGTGCAGCTTCGGCAACATGGTCTTGGCATCGGCCCTGAGGTCGGCCGGATCGACCTCGTCGGCGACGAGCAGGCGGATCCAGTCGAGCGCCTCTGACGTGGAGGGCTTCTTCTTCAGCCCCGGCACCTGGCGGATGTCGTAGAAGGCGGCGAGCGCCGCCGAAAGCAGCGTCTTGCGGATGCCGGGATAATGCACCTCGACGATGCGGGCGAGCGTGTCTGCATCGGGGAAGCGGATATAGTGGAAGAAGCAGCGGCGCAGAAACGCGTCCGGCAGCTCCTTCTCGTTGTTGGAGGTGATGATGACGATCGGCCGGTGACGCGCGCCGATCATCTCGCCGGTCTCGTAGACATGGAATTCCATGCGGTCGAGCTCCTGCAACAGGTCGTTCGGAAACTCGATGTCGGCCTTGTCTATCTCGTCGATCAGAAGCACCACGCGGCGATCGGCCTCGAAGGCCTGCCAGAGCTTGCCCTTGCGGATATAGTTCCGGACCTCGTTGACACGCTCGTCGCCGAGCTGGCTGTCGCGCAGCCGCGACACGGCGTCATATTCATAGAGGCCTTGCTGTGCCTTGGTCGTCGACTTGACGCTCCATTCGATGAGTTCGAGGCCAAGGGCGGCGGCGATCTGGCGGGCAAGCTCGGTCTTGCCGGTGCCGGGCTCGCCCTTGACCAGCAGCGGCCGCTCCAGCCGGATCGCGGCGTTGACGGCGATCATCAGGTCCTTGTCGGCGATATAGTCGGCGGTGCCTTGAAATTGCATGGGCGTCTTCCGGTTCAGCGTAAGTCAGGCGAAGTCATGCCCTATGGACTATCGCATAATGGCTTAAATCGGAATCGTTTTGAGGGTGGGCGCGATCAGGGGGGTCAGCCGCGAAGCGCGGTGACCTCGATCTCGATCAGCATTTCCGGGCGGATCAGGTCGCAGACGATCATCGTTGCGGCCGGGCGGATCTCGCCGAAGACTTCGCCGAAGATCGGGAACACCCGGTCGGCGAAGCTGGCATCGGTGACGTAATAGTGGTTGCGCACCACGTCCTTCATCGAGAAGCCCGCTTCCTTCAGCGCGCCCTCGATCGTCTTCAGGCAATTGCGCGCCTGCTCTTCCACCGTCTCGGGCATGGTCATGGTGGCGTAGTCATAGCCGGTCGTTCCGGAGACGAAGCACCAGTCACCCATCGCGACGGCACGCGAATAGCCTGCCGTCTTTTCGAAGGGCGAGCCCGAGGAGATGAGCTTGCGCGCCATATCTTCGTTTTATGCCCAGGGGCGCGCGGCGCCGACCGTCTTTTCGAAGCTGTCGATGGCGGTTGCCTTTTCCAGCGTCAGGCCGATGTCGTCGAGGCCGTTCAAGAGGCAGTGACGCTTGAAGGCGTCGACCTCGAACTTGACCGAACCGCCGTCCGGACCGGTGATTTCCTGGGATTCCAGGTCGACCGAGAGGATGGCGTTGGAGCCGCGCGAGGCGTCGTCCATCAGCTTGTCGAGGTCAGCCTGGCTGACGACGATCGGCAGGATGCCGTTCTTGAAACAGTTGTTGTAGAAGATGTCGGCAAAGGACGTGGAGATCACGCAGCGGATGCCGAAGTCGAGCAGCGCCCACGGAGCATGCTCGCGCGAGGAGCCGCAGCCGAAGTTATCGCCGGCAACGAGAATGCTGGCGTTCTGGTAGGCCGGCTTGTTGAGCACGAAGTCCGGGTTGACCGAGCCGTCTTCATTGTAGCGGGCTTCGGCGAAGAGGCCCTTGCCAAGGCCGGTGCGCTTGATCGTCTTCAGGTAGTCCTTCGGAATGATCATGTCCGTGTCGATGTTGACGACGGGGAGGGGGGCGGCGACACCGGTGAGCTTGACGAATTTTTCCATAACTTCAGGCCTTCGATTTCAGAAGAATGTTGCGCTAGCGTTTAGATGAGTTTTGCGCCGAAATGAAGGAAAATCTGTTCAAATGCGCTTCGCCGGGCGGGTGAAAATGCCCGCCCGGCGAGAGCTTCGTCCGGATCTCGATTGTCTGCAGGGACTTAGCTTGCCTTCACCGGGCTGTTCATGGCCCAGAGAACGCCGAAGGGATCGCGGAGCTGGCCGTAGCGGTCGCCCCAGAACATCACCTCGATCGGCATGACCACCTCGGTGCCGGCGGCAACCGCACGGTCCCACCAGGCATCGATGTCGTCGACGGTGAGCGTCAGGGTGAAGGCCTGCGGCTTTTCCAGCGGATGACCGTATTCCGGATAGGCATCGGCGAGCATCAGCGAGCTGCCGTTGACATAGAGGTGGATGTGCATCGTGCGGCCCTGCTCGTCGAGCGGGTGCCGGCCCACTTCCTTGGCCCCGAAGGCGCGCTGGTAGAATTCGGACGCCTTGGCGGCGCCATCGACCTGAAGATAGGGCAGAAGGCCGTTGAGGACCGGTGCCGGCTGCTGCGTCTGGGTATCCATATCGTTCTCCATCCTGTTCGAAGAGCCAGGACCGTGCTGGCCTGCCTCAAGGACGGACATGGAATCTCCGATCCGACATGGGGTCGAAAAAAAATCGCAGCCATGACGTTTTTCAAGGCCGCCAACAGGGTTCGAGCCGATCACGGATCGGCCCGATTGCAATGATCGCCGGGGATCGATTCCGACGCCCAGGGATCGATTTCGACACCCAGGGGGATCAGAGGTCGATGATCGTGCCGCGGCCGTCGTTCCAGATGCGCATCTCGCGCTGGCCCTGGGCCGCACCTGCGGCAGCCGGGCGCGCGGTGGCGCGGGCAGGCCTGAAATTCAGCCGGGTGGCAATGGCGCTGCCGACCACGACGACGGCGGCGATGCCGGCCAGTGCCAGCGCCAGCGAGGCGGTAAGCACAAAGGCCGCGAACGTGATGGTCAGGGCTGCGGCCGTAAAGAGAACAGAGCGAATGCTTTGCATAATCGTCACCTTTCTGATGGCGATGTGGGGGCGCGCCTTCGGACTTGCAAGAGGCGGGCTTTCGAAAGGGGTGCGGCGGTTCGCCTCGTCTTGCGGAACGCGGCAAAGGCGGGCACAACTGAAGCATGAACAAATCGAGCGAACATCACCCTGTACGCCTGCGCCGCTCGGTGCTTTGCGTGCCGGCCGACAATGCCCGCGCGCTTGCCAAGGTCGCGGAACTCGCGACGGATGTCGCGATCTTCGATCTCGAGGATGCGGTAGCGCCCGAGCGCAAGGTGGAAGCGCGTGCGGCGCTGGTGCAGTATCTGACGGCGAGCCGGCCGGATTGCGAGATTGTCATTCGCATCAATGCGATCGGCTCCGACTATGGTCAGGGCGATCTTGCTGCGGCGCTTGCGGCCAATCCCGACGCCATCCTGTTGCCGAAGGTCGAAAGCCCGGCGGATATCCAGGCGGCGGCCGACTGGCTCGACGAGAACGATGCGCCGGAGACGCTGCGCCTCTGGGCAATGATCGAGACGCCACGCGGGGTGATCAACGCGCCGGCAATCGCCGAGGCCGGCCGTACCTTCAGTGGCAGGCTCGATTGTTTCGTCGTCGGCCTCAACGACCTGCGCAAGGAGACCGGCGTTCCGGATCGTCCGGGCCGGCCCTATCTCATCCCCTGGCTGATGCAGATCCTGCTTGCCGCGCGCGGCGGCGGGCTCGATGTCATCGACGCCGTGTTCAACGATTTCCGCGATGGTGCCGGTTTCGACGAGGAATGCCGGCAGGGCCGCGACATGGGTTATGACGGCAAAATGCTGATCCATCCAGCGCAGATCGGCCCGGCGAACGAGCGCTTCGGCGTCGATCAGATCGCCGTCGACGAGGCGCGCGCGATCATCGCCGCCTTCGCGCTGCCCGAAAACGCCGGCAAGGGCGTCATCAACCTCAGCGGGCGGATGGTCGAGCGGCTGCACCTCGACCAGGCCGTCACGCTTGCCGCCAAGGCGGACCTCATCGAAAAACGAAAGACAAGATCTTGAAACTCTTCCGCTTCCTGACCGGCCCTGACGACGCTTCCTTCTGCCACAAGGTGACGGCGGCGCTAAACCAGGGCTGGAGCCTGCATGGCTCGCCCACCTATGCTTTCAATGCCGACACGCAGCACATGCAGTGCGGCCAGGCGGTGGTGAAGGAGGTCGAAGGCAAGGAATACACCCCGGATATCAAGCTGTCGGAGCAGTAGTCGAGGCTGTTTGCCGTCGCGCAGGTTTGCCCCTCTCCTCGGGTTTAGCCCGAGGACTAACCTCTCCCTGCAGGCGGGGCGAGGGGACGCGGTTGATGCTCACAATCGGCGTGTGAGGCCTGCTTTCTGGAATCGGTCGTGCTCCGATTGGGATGCGTATCGCGAGTTTCCTTCGCCCCGCCTGCGGGGAGAAGGTGCCGGCAGGCGGATGAGAGGCTTCCTCATCGTGCGGATGAGGGGCGGCCCTCACCGCGCGATGATAGGCAAATGAAGTGTCAGCCGCCGACGTGCTCGACGCTGGCCTCGATCCGTTCCATGTCGTCGTCGGAGAGGCCGAAATGGTGGCCGATCTCGTGGATCAGCACGTGGGTGATGATGTCACCCAGCGTCTCCTCGTTCTCCGCCCAATAGTCGATGATTGGGCGGCGGTAGAGGGTGATGCGGTTCGGAAACTGGCCGGTTTCCATGGTGAAGCGTTCGCTGATGCCGCGGCCTTCGAAGAGGCCGAGCAGGTCGAAAGGCGTTTCCAGCGCCATGTCCTCGAAAACGTCGTCGCTCGGGAAGTCGGCAACTTCGATGATAAGGTCGGTCGTCAGCTGGCGGAATTCCTGCGGCAGGTGGCCATAGGCCTCCAGCGCAAGCTGCTCGAAAGTGGTAAGCGTCGGTGCGTGGCGTTCCCGCCAATCATCGGTCTGGTCAATGCGGGCCATAGGCACTCCTTGTTGCCCTCCATATAGCGATTTTGCCTTTGTTTTTCGAGTGTTGAATTCCTTGACCACAGAGACAGGAATAAATTCTTAGAATTGGCTGTTGACTCATTTAGGAAGCTCTGGAATCTAATAGAACATAACATGAACATTCTGATGGGAGTTGACCGTCATGGCCGACACAGCCGTGCAGCGGGAGACGGTACTTTCGCTCCGAGAAACCATAGCCAGGATCGAAAACCGTCGGCTTCCGGGCGTCGTGCGCGCCGCCAAGGCGGCCGATCCCGGCGGCTTCCGTCAACGGGAAGAAGACGAGCCTGGCCGCAAGGCGCTGGCGCTCGGCGTTCCCGATCTGGACGACCTTCTCGAAGGCGGCCTGCCGCTCGAAGGCATGACGGAAATCCGCAATGCCGAGACGCGCGATGCCGGTGCAGCCGCCGGTTTTGCCGCAGCACTCAGCGTGCTCTGTCAACGGGCGCGGCTTGAAAAGGGCGAGCCGGCCGCCCCCGTTCTCTGGATCAGCCAGTCGATGGCTTCCACCGAGGCGGGCATGCCCTATGGGTTGGGTCTGAAGGCCTTTGGTCTCGATGTCCGCGGCCTCGTCTTCAGCCTGCCACGCACGATAAAGGATGCGCTCTGGATCGCCGAGGCCGCGCTTTCCGTGCCGAGCTTCTGTGCCGTCATCCTTGAAATTCGCGGCAACCCGGCCGCCCTGGCACTCAGCGAGAGCCGACGCCTGCATGTGCGCTCGCGCGCTGGCCACGTCCCCCTTCTGCTTCTGCGCCAATCCGGACACGAGGAGGCGAGCAGCGCCTTCTTCCGCTTCCTCGTCGAGCCGGCGCCGGCGCGCGAGCGACCGCTACCGGATGGATCGATGCTTCGCGGCAGCATCGGCCATCCCGTCTTTCACGTCATTGCCGAGAAGAGCAGGGCTCCTGCGCCGCTCGGCTTCTTCCTGGAGTGGAACCCCCATGACCGCCGCCTTTACCCCGTCGAGCCCCTACCAGCCGCTGCTGCGGCAGATCCAGAACCAGCGCATTCTGTCGCTCACCTTTCCGCATCTTCCGGCCGATCGGGTCGCGCGCAAGCGCTGGGGGAACTCGTGGCTTTCCCGCGGGCGTCCTGAGCATCCGCCCGTCGTCTTCGCCGACAAGGTGAAGAGCGCAATGCGTCTCGTTGCGCTCGATGGTTTCGCTGAAAGGCGTGGGTTTCATATCGGCCAGGGTGTCGCCGAAGCGCGGGCCATGTGTCCCGAGATCGACGTGCTGCCGGCCGATCCCGCCGCCGACCGGGCGCTGCTTGCAGGGCTGGCGGACTGGTGTTGCCGCTACACGCCGCTCGTCGCGCTCGACGGCGACAGCGGCCTCTTTCTCGACATCACCGGCTGCGCCCATCTTCTCGGCGGGGAAAAAGCGCTGCTCGACGATCTGCTCGCTCGCCTCTTTCATCTGGGGGTCGAGGCCCGGGCGGCGATCTCTTCGTCCGCCGGGCTCTCCTGGGCGGTGGCGCGTTTCGGCTCCGACGCTATCCTTGCCGAGGACGAGGCGGCGCGAGCGCTGGCACCCTTGCCGATGGCGGCGCTGCGGCTGCCGCAGGAAACGATCGAAACACTCGGCCGGGTCGGGCTCAAGCAGATCGGCGACCTGATCGAGGCGCCGCGCGCACCGCTCGCCCGCCGGTTCGGCGCAACCCTGCTTCTGCGTCTCGACCAGGCGCTCGGGCGCGAGGACGAGCCGCTGTCGCCACGGTTGCCCGTCGCTGCCCTTTCGGCAGAGCGGCGGCTCGGCGAGCCGGTCCAGGGTGAAGACGATATTTTGGGCCTGACGGAAGAACTGGCGTTGCGGCTGAAACCGGAACTGGAGAAGCGCGGCGAGGGCGGGCGCCTGTTCGAACTGCTGCTTTTCCGCGTCGACGGTGCGGTCTTTCGCATCGCCGCCGGCACGTCCTCGCCGCTCAACGAGCCGCGTCGCGTCGCGGGTCTCTTCCGCGAACGCCTGCAGGCGGTGCACGAAGATCTCGATGCCGGCTTCGGCTTCGAAATCCTCAGGCTTTCGGTGCCGAAGAGCGAAAAATACGAGGTGATGCAGGAGGATTTCTCTGGCACGCCGGATCGCGAGCGTCCGCTTGCCGCCTTCGCCGACCGGGTCATGGCGCGCTTCGGCGCAGAAAGCCTCATGGTGCCGGCGCTCTCGGAAAGCCATGTGCCGGAGCGGGCGGCAAGCTTCCGGCCGCTCACGGACCTGGCGCTGATCGGCAAGGCTGAGGAACCGGGTAACAACATCCCGGCGCCCCTGCTTGCTGCCGCCGCCCGGCCGCAGCGGCTCTTTCCAAGTCCCGAGCCGGTGGAGGCGGTGGCCGAAGTGCCGGAGGGGCCGCCGAGAAGCTTTCGCTGGCGGCGCACATTGCACCGTATCGCGCGCGCTGAGGGGCCGGAGCGGATCGCCGGCGAATGGTGGCTTGATGGCGAGCCGGCGCTGGAGCGTGATTATTTCCGGGTGGAGGACGATAGCGGCCGGCGGTTCTGGCTGTTTCGCGAGGGTCATTATGGCGCGAGCGCCCCGCCGCGCTGGTTCATGCATGGAGTCTTCGCATGAGCGACGCTACCCCCTATTTCGAGATCGGTGCCTGGTCGAATTTCTCCTTCCTCGAAGGCGCTTCCCATCCGGGTGAGATGGTCGTTGCGGCGAGCCGCCTCGGTATTGGCGGCCTCGGCATTGCCGATCGCAACACGGTCGCCGGCGTGGTGCGCGCCCATGCGCAGGCCAAGGTGGAGAAGTCGGCTTTCCAGCCCGGTGCGCGGCTCACCTTTGCCGAAGACCTGCCCGACGTGCTCGCCTATCCCTTGAACCGCCGCGGCTGGGGCAATCTCTGCCGAATGCTGAGCGCCGGAAACCTGCGCGCCAAGAAGGGCACCTGCACGCTCTACGAGACCGATCTGATCGAATGGGGCGAGGATTTGCTTCTTGCGGTTCTACCGGACCCGGTTATCGGCGCACCGGAGGCAACCCTGCTTGCCGATTTTCTCAAGCGACTGAAACCGCATTTCGCCGACCGGCTCTATCTGGCGCTGGTGCCGCGTTATGATGGCTTCGATCAGTTCGCCTTTGCCGGGCTTGCAACCATTGCCCGCCATGCGTCGGTCAGGCTCGTCGCCACCAACAGTCCGCTGTTTCATGCCGCCGGCCGCCGGCCGCTTGCCGATGTCGTCACCGCCATCCGCGAGCATGTGACGATCGCGACCGCAGGCTATCGGCTCCATGCCAATGCCGAGCGGCATCTGAAGACGCCCGCCGAAATGATCCGCATCTTCCGCGACTATCCGGAAGCGATCGCCAATACCGGGCATTTCTTCGAGAGGCTGAAGTTCTCGCTGTCGGATCTCGAATATCAATATCCGGATGAGAGCATTCCGGGCGAGACGCCGACGCAGACGCTGCGGCGGCTGACGATGGAGGGCGCGCGCGAGCGTTATCCCGAAGGAATTTCCGAACAGGTTTCCAGGCAGATCGAATACGAACTCGGCCTGATCGCAGAGAAACGCTACGAGCCCTACTTCCTGACAGTGCGCAACATCATGCAGTTCGCGCGCGGCGCCGACATCCTGTGCCAGGGCCGCGGGTCGGCGGCGAATTCCACCGTCTGCTATTGCCTTGGCATCACCGAGGTAAATCCACTTAAGACCACCCTGCTCTTCGACCGCTTCCTTTCGACCGAACGGGACGAGCCGCCGGATATCGACGTCGATTTCGAGCATGAGAAGCGGGAAGAGGTGATCCAGCATATCTACCGCACCTACGGCAAGGAGCATGCGGGACTGACGGCGGCTGTCATCAGCTACCGGGCGCGCTCGGCCGGCCGAGAGACCGCCAAGGCCTTCGGGTTCTCAGAAGACGTGCAATCGGCGCTTGCCGGTTCCGTCTGGGGCTGGTCGGTCGCCGATCTCTCGGAGCGCGAGGCGCAGGCGGCCGGGCTCGATACGAAGGATCCGACGACGGTGAAGGTGCTCGATTACGCCACCGAGCTGATGAGTTTCCCGCGCCATCTTTCCCAGCATGTCGGCGGCTTCGTGATGACCCGCGACCGGCTCGACGAGGTGGTGCCGATCATGAATACGGCGATGCCCGACCGCTACATGATCGAGTGGGACAAGGACGACCTCGACACGCTGAAGATCCTGAAGATCGATGTACTGGCGCTCGGCATGCTGACCTGCATCGCCCGTGCCTTCAAGCTTCTCGACCGGCATTACAACGAGCAGAAAACGCTGCATCAGCTCTTCAAGGATGACCAGAAGGACGTCTACGACATGATCTGTCGCGCCGATACGATCGGCGTCTTCCAGATCGAGAGCCGGGCGCAGATGAGCATGCTGCCAAGGCTGAAGCCGCGCATCTTCTACGATCTCGTCATCGAGGTGGCGATCGTCCGGCCCGGGCCGATCCAGGGCAACATGGTGCATCCCTATCTGAAGCGGCGGGAGCAGCGGGATAAAAAAATTCCCATCGAATATCCAAGTCCTGAACTGGAGGCCGTGCTGAAGCGAACGCTGGGCGTGCCGTTGTTCCAGGAGCAGGCGATGCAGATCGCGATTACTGCCGCAGGCTTCTCGCCCGGCGAGGCTGACCAGTTGCGCCGGGCCATGGCGACCTTCAAGCGCACCGGCACGATCCATACCTTCCACGAGAAGATGATCGAGGGCATGGTCAGGAACGGCTATGAACGGGACTTTGCCGAGCGCTGCTTCAAGCAGATCGAAGGCTTCGGCGAGTATGGCTTTCCCGAGAGCCATGCCGCGTCCTTCGCGCTGCTCGTCTATGTCTCCTCCTGGCTCAAGACCTATTATCCGGATGTCTTCTGCGCGGCGCTCCTGAATTCGCAGCCGATGGGCTTTTATGCGCCCGGGCAACTGGTGCGCGATGCGCGCGAGCATGGGGTCCGGGTGCTGCCTGTCGATATCAACCACTCGGTCTGGGATGCCGATCTCGAAGAAGGGGGGCTGGATCGCAACGCCATCGAGCCGCGCCACCGCGAGATGGAGGACGTCATCAGGACGACGAAGGCGATGCGCCTCGGCTTCAATTCGATCAAGGGGCTGAACCAAAGGGAACTCGAAGATAAACTCGTCGCCAACCGGGGCGCCGGTTACGGGTCGGTTCGTGATCTCTGGCTGCGCTCCGGCCTCTCCCGTTCCGCGCTCGAAAGGCTTGCGGATGCGGATGCCTTCCGCTCGATCGGGTTCGATCGGCGCAAGGCGCTCTGGGCGGTGAAGGCGCTCGATGAAAAAAGTGCGGCCGAGCGGCTGCCGCTTTTCGAGGGGGCTGCGAGAGAGGAGTTGCGGCCGGAGCCCGCGATGATCCTGCCGGAGATGCTGGCAGGCGAGCAGGTGATCAACGACTATCGTTATCTCTCCTTCTCGCTGAAGGCGCATCCGGTCTCCTTCCTCCGAGACACGCTTGCCGCGCAAGGGATCGTCCAGAGCCGCATGCTTGCGACCGCTCCGGTCGGGCGGCGGGTGAGCGTTGCCGGGCTGGTGCTCGTCCGCCAGCGTCCGGGTTCGGCCAAGGGCGTCATCTTCATGACGATCGAGGACGAGACCGGTGTTGCCAATGCGATCGTGTGGCCGAAGGTGTTTGCGACCTATCGGCCGGTGGTCATGGGTGCGCGTCTCGTGAAGATCCGCGGCCGGCTGCAGCGCGAAAGCAGCGTCATCCTTGTGGTCGCCGAGCACATCGAGGATATCACGCCGATGCTCGGGTTGTTGCGCAAGGAAGCGCGGCGGTTCGGCGCAAGCGAGCGTGCCGATGAGGCACTGAGACCGACCGGCGACGCGCGCATGAAGCGGGCGCAAGGCGACCAGCGCCTACCGATCCCCCGCCATTCCGGCAGCAGTTCCAGCAACCCGGATCGAGCGACAGCCGAGGTGGCCGACGTGATGCCGAAGGGGCGCAATTTCCATTGAAAGCCCGACCCGGCTTTGCTGTCTCCCGATTGTGTGGGGCGGTTTGGCGAAGGGACGGCCAGATACGTCGGAGGGATTCCATGGAATGCTTCCGGCGCGGGGTCATGGGCAGGGTTTCCCGCCGTCGCGACCGGAGGTGTGTAAAAATGTCGCAGGCTGTGCGCCTCATGACCCATTCAGGGTTTGCAGGCGCAGTCGCTCAGGAATCTCTAAAATTCTGAAAAGGCGAAGTTTTCTGTCAAGTTTAGAGTCGTTCTAATCCACCCGCAACTTCCGCTCGCGGAGTTTTTAGTTGACACTAAATGTCCTGTTTTGCTTTATGCGCTGATACAGGGCGTTGCGTACGACAGGCGAGACGACATGCTGGTTTGCAGCTGCAATTTCATCACGGAAAAAGAGATCGAGGACACGATCATTGGTCTCCTCGATGAGGACTGTTGGCAGCTGATCGTGCCGGCGAAAGTCTACCACGCGATGGAAAAACGCGGCCGTTGCTGCGGCTGTTTCCCCAATGTCGTCGACATCATCATCCGCACCACCGAGCAATATCACGCGCACCGCGACTCGACGGACGCAGAGATATTTGATTTCATGACCCGCCTCAGACAATTCCACGACGACAACCGGAGGGCGGATCTTGAAAGGCGACAAAAAAGTCATCGAGCAGCTTAACGAAGCGCTCTATCTCGAACTCGGTGCCGTCAACCAGTATTGGCTGCACTACCGCCTCCTCGAAGACTGGGGCTATACGCTTCTCGCCAAGAAGGAGCGGGCCGAATCCATCGAGGAGATGCAACATGCCGACAAGCTCGTCGCGCGCATCATCTTCCTTGAAGGCCATCCCAACCTGCAGACGGTCGCGCCGCTGCGCATCGGCCAGAACGTAAAGGAAGTGCTGAAGGCAGATCTCGCCGGCGAATACGACGCCCGCACCGCCTACAAGAAATCCCGCGACATCTGTCATGCCGCCGGAGACTACGTCTCCATGAAGCTCTTCGAAGAGCTGCTTGCCGACGAGGAAGGCCATATCGACTTCCTCGAAACCCAGCTCGAGCTGCTCGACAAGATCGGCGAAGAGAAATACGGCCAGCTCAATGCCGCTCCGGCCAACGAGGCCGAAGCCGACTGAGCCTGGTAAAAGCTTGCAAACATAAAGGCCGGCGATATCGCCGGCCTTTGTCGTTTCAGGAACGGGCAGGTCCGGTTCACGGCGCCAGATGCGTGAAAGCCGCAACCACTTCCTCGTAGACCTTGCGCTTGAACGGCACGATCAGCTCCGGCAGGTCGCGCATCGGCTTCCATTCCCAGGCGTCGAACTCCGGCTCGTGTCCGCCCGGCGGCGGGTTGATGGCGATCTCGTTTTCCTCGCCTTCAAAGCGGAAGGCATACCAGCGCTGCGTCTGGCCGCGATACTTGCCCTTGAGGCCGATACCGATCAGATGTTCAGGCAGGTCGTAGTTGATCCAGCCGGGCGCTTCGGCCAGCAGCGAGACGGTGCTCATGCCGGTCTCTTCGTAAAGCTCGCGATAGGCGGCCTTCAGCGGATCCTCTCCCTTGTCAATGCCGCCCTGCGGCATCTGCCATTGCTGTGGCGAGCCGTCATATTCGGAATTGCCGACGGCGATACGATGACCGGCCCAGACGAGGCCCGCCCGGTTCAGCACCATCACCCCGACACAGGGGCGATAGGGAAGGTCATCCGCCTTCAGTTTCTTGTCCTTGCTCATCGGCTGCCTCTTCTGTGCAAACGTTCATTGGTCCCGTGGGGACGGCTTTAAGCTAGTTCTGTTGCGGATCCTTGACGAGCGCGGAAACGCCGACGATCTCGATGCCGCGCCCCTGCGCTTCACCGATCCAGGAGGCAATCGCGCCGACGCTCTCGTCGAAGGCAGAAGCGACGCCAATGGCGGTACCGTTGCGGCGCGCGATGCGTTCGAGCTCATCAAGCTTCTTCAGGATCGCGTTGCGGCTGAGTTCGCTGTCGAGCGTCAGGTCGGCAAAGCCGTGCGGCACGTCGAAGGCGCCGGCAAGCTTGCCGGACAGCGACTGCGCCGAGGTGCCATCGTCGAGGAACAGGAGGCCGCGCTTGCCGAGATCGCGCATGACCGGCTCCAGCGCATCGGCATCGGACAGGAAGCGGCCGCCAAGATAATTCATGACGCCGGTATAATTGGTGATCTCGGCGAGGTTGCGGTGCAGTTCCGCGAGGTTCTTCTTTTCGCCGAGGCCGACGCGCAGCGCATTGGGGCCCGGATCGTTGGCCGGATAGTCGAACGGCTCCATCGGAAGCTGCAACAGGATCTCGTGGCCGCTGCGGCGCGCTTCCTGCATCCAGCGCTGCAGGCTGTTTCCAGCCGTGGCAAAGCCGAGCGTCACCTCGCCCGGCAGGTCGCGGATCGCCTTCTGGGTTCCCGTCTGGCTGAGGCCGAGCCCGCCGACGACAAGTGCGATGCGTGTGCCGCGCGCGCCCGACCAGGGGCGCGCATATTGATCGAGCGGACGCAGCCCGTCGGGGCCGATGATCGGCAGGCGTCCGGCGGGGCTTTCTTCCAGCAGGTCGTCATTGGGCATCGCCGCCATGCGCGGATCCTGGCCGCGGATCGGACCGACATTGATGAGGGCCGGTCCCTTGCCGTCGCGGCTGCGCGGCGAGAACGTCGTGACGGTGGAGCCGTCGTCGGTAAGCGTGCGCTCGACATCGGCGCCGGAATAGGCCGTTCCCGGTGCCATCGTTCCGGAGCCGACGCCCGTCTGGCCGCTGGCCGGGTTGGATGCCTTGTCGCCTGGGCTCTTCGCTTTCTCGGCCGTTACGACCGGCGATGCGGAATCACGCCGCAAACCGTCTGGCGAAAGCGTGTTCCAGGCGGAAATGCCAATCACCGCGGCGATGCAAAGGCCGGCAAGAGAAAACCCGAGCGTTCGCTGGGGATTGCGCTTCGACACTGGCTTGGCCCGCCGGTTCTGGCCGAGCGGAGCATTGAGATCAGTTCCCAAACGGAGCCTCGGTCGAGCTGGGGATGTTGCCGCTAGAGTGAGGCCGGCGCCAGGACGCGTGCCGATCCTCTCCCGTCGCACGCCGTATGCCTTAGAAGAATCAGTGGCCGCGGCAGCGCTTGCTAACCCTATAATTTAGTGGCGAAGGCTTGACCAGTGCATCGGCCGGCCCAGTCATGGGGCCAAATGCGAAGCGCCGCATGTTCGGGTGAACATGCGGCGCTTCGTTTCGTGTCTGTGAGGCTTATTTCTTCAACTGTGCCTGCTCGGGGCTCGCCGGGAAGGACGGGTCCGTCTTCTTGCCGCGCAGAAGGTCGAGCGCATAGTTGAGCTGCAGGTCGTCCTTGGCTTCCGGCGGCACATAGGCGACCGAGCCGGAGCCTTCGTCGGTCTCGCTCTGGCCCTGGATGTGGCCGCGCAGATCGGACTCGCCCTGAGCCTCGACCTTGCCGAGCAGTTCCGGCGGCAGAGGCTGTTCGACCTTGATGTCAGGCGTGATGCCCGTGCCCTGGATCGATTTGCCCGACGGCGTGTAGTAGAGCGCGGTCGTCAGACGCAGCGCACCGGCTTCGCCGAGCGGGATGATCGTCTGGACCGAACCCTTGCCGAAGGAGCGCGTGCCGAGCACGGTCGCGCGCTTCAGGTCCTGCAGGGCGCCGGCGACGATTTCCGAAGCGGAGGCCGAGCCGCCGTTGACCAGCACGACTACCGGCTTGCCATCGGTCAGATCGCCCGGCGTGGCGTTGAAGCGACGGGTCTCGTCCGGGTTGCGGCCGCGGGTCGAAACGACTTCGCCACGTTCCAGGAAGGCGTCGGAGACGTTGATCGCCTGGTCGAGCAGACCGCCCGGGTTGAGGCGCAGGTCGAGCACGTAGCCCTTCAGCTTGTCGGCCGGCACTTCCGCCTTGATCTTCTCGATGCCCTTCTTCAGGTCGTCATAGGTCTTTTCAGTGAAGGATATGACGCGCAGGTAGCCGACGTCGCCTTCGGTGCGGAACTTGACCGCACGAACGGCGATGACGTCGCGGACGATCGTCAGTTCGATCGGCTTGTCCGCGCCCTTGCGCAGGATCGTCAGCTTGATCGGGGTGCCGATGGCGCCGCGCATCTTTTCGACGGCGTCTTCGAGCTTCAGTCCGCGAACATCCGCACCGTCGATCTTGGAAATGAAGTCGCCGGCAAGCACGCCGGCGCGGGCCGCAGGTGTGTCGTCGATCGGGCTCGTGACCTTGACGAGGTCGTCTTCCATCGTCACTTCGATGCCGAGGCCGCCGAATTCACCGCGCGTCTGGGTGCGCATGTCCTCGGCATCGGTCGAGTTCATGTAGCTCGAATGCGGGTCGAGCGAGGAAAGCATGCCGTTGATCGCGTTCTCGATCAGCTTGTCGTCCTGCGGCGGCGTCACGTATTGCGCCCGCACGCGTTCGAACACGTCGCCGAAGATTGCCAGTTCGCGATAGGTCGAGGTGTTGGCAGCGACGGCCGGAACGACAGCCGAATAAACCACGCCCATCGCGGTCGCGCCCATCAGCGCCCCGACCAGAACAAGTGAAGCCCTACGTATCATTTCGCGCCTTTCCAACCTCTGCTGCGGTCCACCATGGTCGGGAATCAACCGGTTTTCCGTCTTTTCGGAATTCAATGTAAAGCGTCGGCCGGTCCGTTTCCAGCGCCAAGGCCGCAGCGCTCGCCACTCTTTTTGCGCCCATCGTCGCCAGCGGTTCTCCGGCGACGACGAACTGCCCAGTCTGAACGCTCACCTTCTCCATCCCCGAAAGCACGACGTGGTAGCCGTCGCCCGGGTTGAGAATGATCATCTGCCCATAACTGCGGAAATTGCCTGCATAGACGATCCAGCCATCTGACGGCGCAGTCACCAGCGCGCCGGGATTGGTTTCCAACATGATCCCTTGCAGGGAATGCCCCGTGCCGTCTGCATCGCCGAATTTGCGCAACAGCGATCCCGCGGCCGGATAGGCAAGCTTGTTCCTCAGCTCCGAAAACACATATGCGGGCGCAATGCGGTTTTTGTCAGGCACCGCATTGCGGGCGAGTTCCCGCGCCGCCTCGCGCTCTGCCTCGCTCATACGACGGCGTTCTTCCTCCTGCGCGCGCGCCGCTTCGGCAGCCTCGCGAACGGAGGAGATCTGGTCCTCGAGTGAGCCGATCAGGCCCTGGAGATTGGTCGCCTGCGAGGCCAGTTCCTGCGCCTTGCGCTGCTCGGCCGCAAGTTCGCTGGCGCTCGTCTGGCGCAGCTTTTCCTTTTCGGCAACCAGCATCGACATGCGGCGCTCTTCCTCGACATTGGCGGTCATTGCCGCAGTCAGGTCCTCGCGCTGCCGGTCGATGCCGATGCGGATGTCGGCGAGCGCCTTGAGGTCGGCCACGAGGTTTTCGGTTTCCTTGCGCAGGCCGGGCACGACGGCGCCAAGCAGAATGGCGCTGCGCACGGAGCCGAGCGCATCCTCAGGCGTCACCAGGATCGCCGGCGGCGGGTTGCGCCCCATCCGCTGCAGGGCGGCGAGCACCTCGGCAAGCACGCCCCGGCGTGAGCGCAGCGAGCGACGGACCGTGTCTTCCTTGCTTCTAAGGTCGCTCAGCTTCTTCTCGCCATCGACGATCTGCTGTTCGAGATCCTGGCGTTTCTTTGCGGACTCGACGATTGCGGCGCGCAGCGTCTCGTTGGTCTTGTCGATTTCGGCAATGGTTTCCGTCAGCGCATTGGCGCGCTCCTGGGAAAGCGTGATCGTCTTGGAGAGCGCATCCAGTTCGCTGCGCGTACTGTTGCGGCGAAGCGTGAGGTCGGCGGCGGGGTCGGGCGGGCCCTGCTCCTGACCGGTCGCGGCGGCGGGCGGCGTGGCCTCCTGGGCGCTCGCCGGCAGGCCGATCGCAAGCGCAAGCGCAAAGGCCGCCGCAGTACGGGCAAGCCGTCCTGTGCCGTCTCTTCCCATGCCGAAAACGCTGGTCCTGCCTCGGGGCGTCATCCGTTGCGTGCGTCCATCCGAAAATATGAGGAAAAAACCTAATCTGATTTGGCGCGCACGACCAAGCATATTCTCGTTATCGCCGCGTGTACCGGGAGAGGTTGCCCGAAAAGCAGCCCCGCCGCTTCAGACCCGATGATAGGGGTGGCCGGAGAGAATGGTGACGGCCCGGTAGAGCTGTTCGGCGATCAGGATGCGCACGAGCTGGTGCGGCCAGGTCATCTTTCCAAGGTTCAGCACCGCATCGGCGCGGGCATGAAGGCTCGGATCGAGACCATCGGCGCCACCGATCGCGATCATCAGGTCACGCTTGCCGCTGTCGCGGAACGTGCCGAGAAGCGATGAGAAGCCTTCCGAATCCAGCGCCTTGCCGCGTTCGTCCAAGAGCACGAGCAGACTGCCTTCGGCCAGTGCCTTTTCGAGCTGTGCGGCTTCCTCGCGCTTGCGCGTCTCGGCGTTCGAAGCACGGCTTTCGTTGACTTCGACGACGCGGGAAAGCTCAAGCCCGATCGCCGGACCGGCCTTGGAGAAGCGATCGAGATAACGGGCCGCAAGATCCTTTTCCGGCCCCGCCTTGAGGCGGCCGACTGCGAAAAGTCCGATACGCATGACCTTGTCCGTCCTCGCTTGCGCTGCAACGCGCACTGCATAGTTCCTGAAATCGGGTCGATTCAAGGAGAATCTTATACCGCGTTCCTGGAGCCTTGCAGCGTCGTTGCGCGCCTTGTCCGGTTGACGGGCCTGCAGGTTACGATCAGTCGCAACAAATATCCGGCTGACAACGCCGCCCAAGGCGGCGCCAGCCCTTCACATTCATGCATGACCGCAACTCGGCTCGTCCGGCATTCAGCTGCGCGGCGACCCGGTCGGTCTCAATGCAAGGTACCGTCCTCGATCTCGGGAGCCGCCCACATCTTCTCGATGTTGTAGAACTCCCGGATTTCCGGCCGGAAGATGTGAACGATCACATCACCGGTGTCGATCAGCACCCAGTCACCGCCTTCCAGACCTTCGACACGGGCATTGCCAAAGCCCCCGTCTTTCAGGTCGGTCGTCAGGTGATCTGCAATGGCCATCACATGCCTGTTCGATCGCCCGGAGACAACGACCATGAAGTCTCCCAGCGCCGACTTTCCGGCAATGTTGATGCTGACGATGTCTTCTGCCTTCGAGTCCTCTAGGCTCTCGAGGACCAGTTGAAGCGCACGGACAGCGGCTTCGTCGCTAGATCCCGTGCTGCGCGGGAATGCGGTAACCGCATATCCCTTGGCGTGTGCTGTTGTCAGGGTCTTTCCTTTCCACATGAACAGAACAGGCACTTCCGATTCGAACAAAGATCGAACCGTCCATGAATGTAGGCATCAAACCGTAGCTGTTTCAAGACAGCAGAACTGAATCCCTGGAAATCATACTCCACCGGCGGCGCGAAGCGCCGTCGAACTCATCGATGAGCGAGGTCCATGGATGAAGGTCCAGGCTGGCGCGCGGTGGAAGGGGAGGCGCCGCGCGTCGTCCTCGTCGATGCGAGCATAGTCGAAGGTTTTCGCCATGCGTGAGGAGAGATAGGCGAGCGTCGAGCCCGGCCGATCGATGACGGCGATCGGGAAAGTGCGGGCGATCTTCTGCCAGTTCTGCCAGCGATGAAAGCTCTTCAGGTTGTCGGCGCCCATGATCCAGACGAAGCGAATGTCGCGGTTTCGCGCCTGCACGATTTCGAGCGTGCGGGCGGTATAGCTCTGCCCCAACGCCTTTTCGAAGGCCGTCACCTTGATGCGTGGGTTGTGCGCGATCGCTTCGCTCATGGCGATGCGGTCGGCAAGCGGCGCCAGATTGTTGTGGTCCTTCAGCGGATTGCCGGGGGTCACCATCCACCAGAGCTGGTCGAGCCCGAGCCGTTGGATCGCCGTGTCGGCAACGAGCACATGGCCCTCATGCGGCGGGTTGAAGGATCCGCCGAAGAGGCCCACCACCATGCCGGCTTCGACATGGGGCATGCGCAGGTAGCGGGCGTTCACCCTGCCTGCCGTCACCTCAGGGCCTGACCTGTCCAGCACCACGCACCCGATACTTGAAAGAGGTCAGCTGTTCGACGCCGACCGGTCCGCGCGCATGCATCTTGCCCGTGGCGATGCCGATTTCACCGCCCATGCCGAATTCGCCGCCATCGGCAAACTGGGTCGAGGCGTTATGCAGCAAGATCGCGGAATCGATCTCCGAGAAGAAACGCTCGACGACCTCGGGATCCTCAGCGATGACGGCCTCCGTGTGGGCCGACGACCAGGTGCCGATGTGCTCGATCGCACCGGAGATCCCGTCGACCAGCTTCACCGAGATGATGGCGTCGAGATATTCCGTTGCCCAATCCTCGTCGGTCGCTTCCTTCAGGCCGTCGACCGCGCCTGAGAGCTCGTCGGAGACGCGTACTTCGCAGCCCGCTGACAGCAGGGCGTTCAGCAGCGGCTTGACCAGTCGGTCGGCGTCGTTGCGGTCGATCAGCAGTGTTTCGGCAGCACCGCAGATGCCGGTGCGGCGCATCTTGGCGTTGACGACGATCTTTTCCGCCATGGCTAGATCGGCAGAGGCATCGACATAGATGTGGCAGAGGCCTTCGAGATGGGCAAAGACCGGCACGCGCGCTTCGTTCTGCACCCGGGCAACGAGGCTCTTGCCACCGCGCGGTACAATCACATCAATCGTGCCGCCAAGACCCGAGAGCATGGCGCCGACGGCCGCGCGGTCAGAGACCGGCACCATCTGGATCGCATGTTCCGGCAGGCCGGCGGCCTTCAGCCCTTCGACGAGGCAGGCATGGATCGCGCCGGAGGAATGGAAGCTGTCGGAGCCGCCGCGCAGGATCACGGCGTTGCCGGCCTTGAGGCACAGCGCGCCGGCATCAGCCGTCACGTTCGGCCGGCTTTCATAGATGACGCCAATGACGCCGAGCGGCGTACGCACGCGCTCGATGTGCAGGCCGTTCGGCCGGTCCCATTCGGCAATGATGTCACCGACCGGATCCTTGAACTCGGCAATCGCGCGAATGCCGTTTGCCATGTCGCGGATGCGGCCTTCGCTCAGCGTCAGGCGGTCGATGAAAGAGGCGGCGACGCCGCTTTCGCGGGCGTTTTCAAGGTCGATCGCATTGGCCGAGAGGATCTCGTCCGTGCGGGCGACGATCGCATCGGCCATGGCGATCAGGGCGGCGTGCTTGCGTTCGGCGCTGGCGATGGCAAGCGGTCGGCTGGCGGCCTTGGCGTTGCGGCCGATCTCCAGCATGACGGTCTCGACGTCGCCCTTGTTTTTCACCTCGTCAAGCATGGACTTCATCCTTCCGGCTGCCCTCGGCCTCAGCGCGTTTTCCGGTCATCACCATATCGTCGCGGTGCACCATGGCGGCGCGGCCGGCATAGCCGAGGATCGCGGCGATCTCGGCCGATTTCTTGCCGGCGATCTGGCGGGCTTCGTCGGCATCGTAGCCGGCAAGACCACGGGCGATCTCCCGGCCGGAGGTGCCGAGAATGGCGATGGTGTCACCGCGGCTGAAGCTGCCCGTCACGTCACGGACGCCGGCCGGCAGCAGGCTCTTGCCCGAGCGCAGCGCCTCTTCGGCACCGGCATCGACGGCAAGCGTTCCGGCCGGTAGCAATTGCCCGGCAATCCAGGTCTTGCGCGCGGTCACCGGCGAGCCTGATGGTGCGAACCAGGACGAACGGGCGCCGTCCTCGATCGCCGCCAGCGGATGGTTCGGCTTGCCTGAGGCGATGATCATGGCGCAGCCGGCGGTCGTGGCGATCTTGCCGGCATCGATCTTGGTGCGCATGCCACCGCGCGAAAGCTCGGATGCCGCACCCCCGGCCATGGCCTCGATCTCAGGGGTGATCTCGGCGATCGTTTCGAGGAAGCGGGCGTTCGGGTCGAGATGCGGCGGGGCCGTGTAGAGCCCATCGATATCGGAGAGCAGCACCAGCAAATCGGCGCCGACCATAGTGGCGACACGGGCGGCGAGGCGATCGTTGTCGCCATAGCGGATTTCTGTGGTCGCGACCGTATCATTCTCGTTGATGATCGGCACGGCGCCGAGTTTCAGCAGCTGGTTGATGGTGGCGCGGGCGTTGAGGTAGCGGCGGCGCTCTTCCGTGTCGCCGAGTGTCAGCAGCACCTGTCCGGCGACGATGGCATCGGTCGAAAGGCTCTCCGACCAGGCGCGCGCGAGCGCAATCTGGCCGACGGCGGCGGCCGCCTGGCTCTCTTCGAGCTTCAGGGCACCTGCCGGCAGGTTGAGCACGGTACGGCCGAGCGCGATCGCGCCCGAGGAGACGACCAGCACTTCGACGCCCTTGGCCTTCAGGCCGGCGATGTCGGCGCACATGGCGTCAAGCCAGGCCTTCTTCAGCCCGGTGGCGCGGTCGACCAGCAATGCCGACCCGATCTTGATGACGACCCGGCGATACTTCAAAAGCGGCTTGCGGGTCTTGGTCATCTCAGAGGTTCTCCTCGCCATAGCCTTCACCGGCCTTGGCGGCGACGATGACGCTGCGCAACGCTCGCAGCGCTTCGGTCATGCCCTTGCCGACGGCGGCAGAGAGCAGCAGGGGCTGCTCGCCGCAGGCCTTGGCCAGCGCCTTGGCTTTTATCTTCAGCTCGTCCTCGTCGAGCACGTCGATCTGCGACAGCGCGACGATCTGCGGCTTGTCTTCCAGCCCGCCGCCATAGGCTTCGAGCTCGTGCCTGACCGTCTTATAGGCCTTGGCGACATCTTCCTCCTGGGCGGAGACGAGGTGCAGCAGCACGCGCGTGCGCTCGACATGGCCGAGGAAGCGGTCGCCGATGCCCACACCTTCATGCGCACCTTCGATCAGGCCGGGAATGTCGGCGATAATGAACTCGTTGCCGTCGATGGTGGCGACGCCGAGATTGGGATGCAGCGTCGTGAACGGATAGTTGGCGATCTTCGGGCGAGCGCGCGTGCAGGCGGCAAGGAAGGTCGACTTGCCGGCGTTCGGCAGACCGACGAGACCGGCATCGGCGATCAGCTTCAGCCGCAGCCAGAGCGTCTTCTCGTCGCCCTCGAGACCGGGGTTGGCCCAGTTCGGCGCCTGGTTGGTCGCGGACTTGAAGCGGGCGTTGCCGAAGCCGCCATTGCCGCCGGCGGCCAGCCGATAGCGCTGGCCCTCGGCGACCATGTCGACGATCAGCGTCTCGTTGTCTTCCTCGAAGATCTGGGTGCCGACCGGGACCTTCAGCGTCACGTCGTCGCCGCCGGCGCCGGTGCGGTTGCGGCCCATGCCGTGCTGGCCGGTCTTGGCCTTGAAGTGCTGTTGGTAACGGAAGTCGATGAGCGTGTTCAGGCCGTTGACGGCCTCCACCCAGACGTCTCCGCCGCGGCCGCCGTCGCCGCCGTCCGGTCCGCCGAACTCGATGAACTTCTCGCGCCGGAACGAGACGGCGCCTGCGCCACCGTCGCCGGAGCGGATATAGACTTTCGTTTCGTCGAGAAATTTCATTGGGCTGCCATCTGTTCGGTGTAAGTGCGCGGTCTTAGAAAGTGTTACAGCGACCTTTGCAGGTCCTAAAGGATGCGCGGCGCTGTAATTTGCCGCCATCGATATAGGCGGTTTATTCGGAGGTCAAAGAATATCGTGCGGTTCGTTAGCTACAACATCCAATACGGCATCGGCCTCGACGGCCGCTTCGATCCCGAGCGTATCGCCGCCTCGATCGGGGACGCCGACATCATCGCGCTTCAGGAAGTGACGCGCGGCTTCCACCGCAACGGCCATGTCGATCTCGTCACCCGCTTCGAGAAGCTGTTTCCTGGCCATTTCGCGGCCTTCCACGCGCCTTGCGACATCGACATCGGTTCGGCGATCGAGGATGGACGCGCCGTCAGCCGGCGCTTCCAGTTCGGCAACATGATCCTGTCGCGCTGGCCGATCCTTGCAACCCGGCTCATCCCCTTGCCGCGCACCCGCACGATCAGCCCGATGAACCTGCAGCGCGGGGCGACGGAAGCGCTGATCGCAACGCCCGCCGGTCCGCTCCGGGTCTATTCCGTGCATCTCGATCATGTGCTGCCGGCCGAGCGTATTGCCCAGATCCGTTATCTCAAGGACCGGCTGCTCGGTTATCCGCTCGAAGGCGGCGCGATCACCGGGGCGGCCGATTTCGGCATGGCCGAGCCGCCGCATCCGGAGGACTTCATCGTCATGGGCGATTTCAACATGGAGCCGGAGACGCCGGAATACTGCGCGATGACGGGCTCGCGCGACGCCTTCTACGGCCGTTCGCTGCGGCTTGAGAATCCGGTCGATGCGCTTGCCCATCTCGGCCGCCTGACGCCTGAAAGCTATAGCTGGATCCATCCCGAAAACCCCGAAAAACGCATGCATCTCGACTATTGTTTCTTGAGCGCCGGCCTTGCGTCTCGTCTCATCGATGCCTGGACCGACTATGAGGCCAAGGGTTCCGACCACCTGCCTGTCGGTTTCACGCTCGCATGACAAAAAAGTCCCCGCGAAGCCCGAGCTTCGCGGGGATGTTCTCTAGTGCGGTCGGCGCAGATCGGCGGCGGTCAGCCGCGTCTCGATATGGGCGACCATGGCGTTGCGCGCGAGCGCATAGACCTGGGCGCAGCCGGTGATCTGGAAGCCGATCTTCTCCTGCACCTTCAGCGATCCCGGATTGTCGGCAAAGACGCCGGAATGCAGGGTCGTTTCGGGCATGCGGCGGAAGAAGCGCTCGACCGCCGCATAGGCAGCCTCCGAGGCAAAGCCCTTGCCCCAGTAGAAGCGGTTCAGCCAGTAGCCGACATGCCATTGGCCGTGGCGGAGCTCGATGCCGACGCAGCCGATGTGCACGTCGTCACCGGTGGTGACGGCGAAGGTCCAGTCTGGCGTCAAACCTGAAGTCTGCGCCGTCAGCCAGTCGAGCGCGTCCTGCTGATCGTAGGGCGCGGGAACGCGCGCCAGCATGCGCGCCACCTGGAAATCGCCGAGCGACTGGGCGATCGCCTCGGCGTCGTTTCGCCGATGCGGGCGCAGGACCAGGCGCTTGGTCTCGATGACCGGGCAGGGGCCGGGACCGGGGCGGGCAACGATCCGCTGGCGTTCGGAAGCGAGCGCGTTCATCGCATGCCTCCCCAGCTTCTCAAGGAGACCCAGGTCTTGCGGTCGAGTCGGTACCATTCGACGGCGATCGAGCCGCCGAGCGCCAGGCTGCCGACCATGCCGCTGCCCTGGAACTGGAAACCGCACTTCTGGATGACCCGGCGCGATGCCAAGTTCATGACCCGGCAGCGCGCATCGATCTGGTCGATGTCGCGGGTGCGGAAGGCCATGTCGGTCAGGACCTGGGCGGCCTCGGTGGCATAGCCCTGGTTCCAATAGGGCTCGCCCAGCCAATAGCCGAGCTCCGCCGTCTTGCCATCGGGATGCGGCTCGATACCGCAACAACCGAGAAATGCGCCATTGTCCGCTTTGGTAATCGCGTAGACGCACTTGCCAATCGTGCCGGCTTTCGCGCGTCGCACGAAGTCGGCGGCATCGGCCGTCGTATACGGGTGCGGCATGCGCGAAACCATGGTCGCGACATTGGCATTGTTGGCAAGATGGGCAAGGGCGTCGATATCGTCTTCATGGGGCGCGCGCAGAACGAGCCGGGGTGACAACAATATCGGGCAATCGGTCCTTGACCGTTGGGGCCTCAGCCTCTGCTCGGGAGACCGGGATTGGTCTTCCCTCAACAACTCGGTTTGCATGGTTTCCTCCAGAAACGAAAAAGGGGAGTTGGGTATTGCCCCATCTCCCCTTTGAAGTCTGGCTTGGAACCATCAGGTGCGTCAGCCGGGTCGATGAGACGCCGGCTGTTTTAGAGCGCTACCGGCTTATTCCGCTGCTTCGGCTTTCGGCATTACAGACACGTACACGCGGCCATTGGCCTTCGTACGGAAGTCCACGTTGCCGGCCGTAAGTGCAAAAATCGTGTGGTCCTTACCGAGGCCGACATTGGCGCCCGGATGCCACTTCGTACCGCGCTGGCGCACGATAATGTTGCCTGCAATGACGTTCTCGCCGCCGAACTTCTTCACGCCAAGGCGCTTGGACTCAGAATCGCGACCGTTACGCGACGAACCGCCAGCTTTTTTGTGTGCCATTGGTGTTCTCCTTTAAACCTTAGATCCCTGAACTCAGTTTGCAGCGGCTTCAGCGGCAGCTTCAGACTTCTTCGAAGCCTTCTTTGCTTTGCCACCGGCAGCAGCGATGTCCAGGATGCGGACGGTCGTCTGGTGCTGGCGGTGACCGCGCGAGCGCTTGGAGTTCTGGCGGCGACGCTTCTTGAAGGCGATGACCTTCTTGGCGCGACCCTGCTCAACAACTTCAGCGCTGACAACGGCGCCTTCGACAAACGGAGCACCGATGGTTGCATCGGCGCCAACGCCGACCATCAGGATCTCGGTGAATTCGATCTTGTCGCCTGCAACGCCTTCCAGCTTTTCGATGGTGAGGACGTCGTTGGCGGCCACGCGGTACTGCTTACCGCCGGTCTTGATGACTGCGAACATTTTTTATCCTTTCATGTTCGATCCGGCTCTCTGCACGAAGACAAGGCCGTCTTTTTCTCAGTCGACAGTTGAGTGGATCTCCTTTTCGGATATCCACCGGTGAATGGGCGCAAATCGCACCCGCTGCGGTGAAGCTAGGCCACACCACTTCATTGCGCGGATTACAAGGATTTGCACAGGCGTGTCAAGGCGAAAGCAACGAGGCCGTTACATATTCTTCAAACAAGGCCCTTGCCAGCACCCGAATCTGCCGCTATGAACCCGACCGCGCCGAACAAGCGCCGACCAGCAAAGCGGAGAGGTGGCTGAGTGGTCGAAAGCACCGCACTCGAAATGCGGCGTACGGGCAACCGTACCGTGGGTTCGAATCCCACCCTCTCCGCCATAAATCGCAAAAGTCGTTGAAAACGCTCAAGACCTTGAGTTTTAAGGGATTTGTAACCGCCGCTTTGGTACACAAAGGCGGTCCACATGGTCCTGAAAATGTCTCGTCCAATAAAGCACCCAACGACTGGCATCTATCAATTTCGAAAACGCGTGCCCGAACATCTGATTCCCTTAATCGGAAAGAAAGAGGAGAAGGTCAGTCTCGGCACACGTGATCCCCAAGAAGCCAAGATCGCGCATGCCCGGATACTGGCGGACACCGAAGCCCGATGGCGGCAGCTATCTGCCGGCGTGATTTCCCTTTCGCAAAAGCAGGCTGTTGCCATGTCCGGGGAAATCTATCGTGCGATGATCGCCGAAAACGAGGACGATCCAGGATCGCCTCGTATTCGGAAAGCATCCCTGATCGCTGATCATCTGCATCTTCGTCCGGAGAAAGTGCAAGTCGTCCAGTTGACTAAGAACGACGCTCTTTTCGACCGTGTCATGGAAACATACAAGGTTCGCCGTAATGACCGGGCGATCAATGACTATCTTAATCGCCACGGTTATCGTGTCGATGACCTGAGCATGACACTCCTCCGCAACGCCGTCGCCTATGCGGTGATGCAGGCAAAAGAACATCTGCTGAAGCTCTCGACCGGAGATTATCGTCCCGATCCTGATGCGGATCGATTTCCCCAACTTGAACTCGCGCCGAAGAAAGTTCCGACGGAAAACAATCATGAGGATTCCGGAAAATACGGCCTGCTCCAGGTTTTCGAGGATTTCTTCTCCGAGAAGCAACAGGCCGCGTCAACTTATAAGAAGTGGAAGGGGATAATTGCAAAGGTAGCGGCCGAAGTGCCAGATATCCGCGATTTGACGGGTGACTGGGTGGTCGACTGGAAAGATCGTCTTCTGAAACGGGGCTTGAGCGCTGTCTACGTCAGAGACGGCCACCTTGCATGCCTCAGAGCAACATGCACTTGGGCGAAAGGAAACAGGCGGATTCAGGTAAATCCCCTAGATGGAATTACTGTCGCGGCTCCACACAAGACGACGACCCGTCAGAAGTGGTTTACAATCGATGAAGCAACGACGATCTTGAAAGGCGCGCTTGCTATGCCGCCCGCAAGATGTTCATCCGAGATGAAGGCAGCATATCGTTGGGTTCCTTGGTTATGTGCTTACACAGGAGCCAGAGTGGGCGAAATCGCGCAGCTACGCAAAGAAGATATTCAAGTGCATGATGGGCACTCGCTAATCTGGATCACGCCAGAGGCTGGAGCGACAAAGAACCGAAATCCACGCTTTGTCGCCATCCATTCACACCTCATAGAACAGGGATTCTTGGCCTTTGTTCAGGCAAGGCGGAAAGGCCCCTTGTTCTATGACCCATCTCGACATCGTGGCGGCACCAAAGGTAATCCGCAATACAACAAGGTCGGTGAGCGACTGGCGGATTGGGTCAGGAAACTCGGTGTGGATGACGACAGGATAAGGCCAAACCACGCTTGGCGTCATTTTTTCAAGACTGAGGCTCGTGGCGTTTATATGGATGTTGGCGCGCGTGACTACATGCAAGGCCATACTCCAGCGACCGAAGGGGAAGCGTATGGCGGCTTTAAGCCTAGCGTTTTGGCGCATGAAATAGCGAAGTTTCCAAGCTTTGAAATTGAATAACCGACATCGTCCGAGCGCTTGCGCGCCGGCGATGAAACCCGCGATGCCCCTGCGAGGGCGGTGGGGAATCGTGGAGAGCGTCATGTGCCTGCACATGACGCCAATCAATTCGTTTCGTATGCGGAACGTATTTTCGGCGCTTGACCCGGACTCTGCCTCGCATGACCATAAAAAAACACCACGTCGCAGGGCGGGAACCCTCAGTGGTGTTTTTTCGGAGTTGCCATATGATCATCGCTGTTGGCGAAATTGCTGTAAAGACCCCCCACCTTAATCGGTGAGCCCGAGGTCGGGACATATCCCGACCCGCTCGACACTACCGCCTGACCCTACAATCAAAAATGTTGACAAATCCGACGAGCACGTAAGCTCCGGAGATCAGTGTGAGGTCGTCGCAGGGGCCTACGTCCTACCCGAACTCTCCCTTGACGGCGAATGGCGCAAGGAACTGACGAGGCACCGTCCCGTCGGCATGTCCTGGCGTATGCCCTCCGAGGAACTCAAGAAGGTCCTCGATGTCCCAGTGATGAAGACCGTCTCCGAGCAGGAAGTAGTGGACGCTCTGACGGCCGACGCCATCATTTCGGCCCATCTCTATCCCGGCCGCCGCATCTCCTATTCGAGGCGCGAAGCCTACTGGCAGAACCGCGCTCGGTATACCGGTCCAGCGTTCCGACGCAGCACTATCATCAAGGCGGTGGACGCTCTGGTCGCCAAGGGCATCCTGATCGAACACGACAGGCGGCCGGCGGGCAAGCGAGGCATCCAGTCCTCCTATCTGCCGAACCCGATGCTCGTCACCTTCGAGATGCCGAAGCTGAACCGCAAGCGCGGGGAGACAATCATCCTGCGCGACAAGAACGGCGACATGCTGGCTTACAAGGACACGCCTCAGACACGGGACAGCCGATACGTTCTCGAGAAGGTCAACGACGTCCTCAAGAAGACCCGCTTCACCGTCGAGGGCGAAGGCGTGGTCACCGACGGACAGTGGACCCGTATCGAGGACCGCGTGTTCTCGACCTCGGCGACCGCCATGCACCGCGTCTTCAACCAAGGTGTCTGGACATCGGGCGGACGTTTCTATGCCGGGTTCTGGCAAACCATGCGCGGCCGCCACAGGCATACCATCCTGATTGACGGCGAGCGTACCGAGGAAGTTGACTACGACTACCTGCACGCCAGGATCATCTATGCCTGGGCGAAGAAGAAACTCGTCGGCGATCCCTATATTATCGAAGGCTTTCCGAGGAACGTGGCGAAGCGGGCGTTCTTCATCATCGTTAACGCCGAGGGCTATTTGGCCGCTAAGGGAGCCGTTGCGAACTACCTCGAAAAGAAGGGACTGGATAGGAAACTCGCCGCCAAGCTGATCGCCGTGATGAAGGCCCGTCATGCTCTGGTCGAGAAGTACTTTCATTCGGGCATCGGACTGGAGTTGCAGAACCTCGACGCGAAGATGGCAGAGTACGTTCTCCGTGAGATGACGGTCCGCAGGGGGGTCCCGTGCCTCCCGATTCACGACAGTTTTATCGTTCCCGCTGGACAGGTGAAGAACCTCGTCAGGACGATGAAGGCTGCGTACGAGAAGTTCGTCGGACGGTCGAACTCGGGTGTCTGCTCCGTGAAGTCCGTTGCGACTTCTGATTCAACAAAATCAGAGACTTGGCTTCTGGATTCACCACACCTTCACAACCCGCCCTCCACCACACCCACCGAGGTCAAATATAGGACTTCGGTACCGGGCGATTCCGTACTGCAGAACCAAGAACCACACACTTCGAAGTCCGTGTCTTCCCTGTCCTTCGAAACGGAGTCTTCATTAGTGGTAGAACGTAAGGAAGTATCGAAGGCGGAAGAGCTAGGTGTCAAACGTCGTCCCATGCCGGAGTTCATGAGAAAGGCAATGGAAGATCGACAGAAGGCATGGAAGCAAGATGAAGCACGAAAGCAGATCACACGCGAAATCCGCCAACGTGGAAGCCAGCTGATGCATGGTGAAAAAGATGGATCAGCAGTCGTCCAAACGGTTTGACTGCATCTGGAGGGGCTAGTGGGAAAAATCTTACACTTGGTATCGGCGTCGCAGGTCCGTTCTAGGCCGTCAGAAGTCGATCATGGTCGTATCCTTGACCAGCGGCATCGTCTTGTCCGGGCGGGCGTATATGTCGCCCTTGCCTTCCTTAGGATGCCAGTTGTACTTCGCCAACTCACGATCCCCCCGGTTGTAGAAGTAGCCGTAAGTTTCAATCTTCGCATTCTCGGGGTTGATGCCGAGATGGTCGATCAGGAACTTGATCCGCCGATAGATGCGCCATTTCTCCTGCTTTACTTGCGGCAGGGCGTTGAACGCCCAACAGCGTTCGCTGGCGGTGGGTAGAGATCGTAGATGATCGAGTTCCTCATCGGCAATCATGTCTGTGGTGTCCTTCCTCGAATCACGTCTTGCAACGGGTACTAAGCGTCAGATTTTCACCACTAGGAAGCCCAGCACGGATGCAAACGGAATATCTCGTCGGGGGTGGTCGGTCCCGGGCAACTGCGATTGTCCATCTTTGCGAGGTAACTCTGGGGCAGAAAATCGATTGCACCAACGTGCACGAAGCTTATTTGGTCCAGCACCCGAGTGCTGGACCAATGTTCGCCTTCCCGCCGGTTCAGAAATACGCGGGCGTCGGGGGTACCGTCATGGAGCACTTCTGCAGTGAAGTCCTATCCAACGAAGGCATCGAGGAGATGTCTTTGGGTGCCGACGGATGGCCAATATGGCAGATGCCCGGACATGTTCATCTCAATCGGGGCAAGCTTCAGGAACTGAAGGCCCTGGGGGACATTTTGATCCCTTGCGCACCCACAAACATAATCATCTCGGTGAAAACCGAAGCCGCTAAGGAGCGGCTGCTCTACTCCGCCAATTCCATCGAAGGTATCGGCTTCGGGTTCTTCCGAAACTTCCGTGAATTTCATACAACGAGCAGGATGGCACTTTTCAAGCGAATGAGTTTCTCCGCAATCTATATGCCATTGTCGACCTACAATGACCTGATTGCACATCTCGCTTCGGAAGGAACGACGCAGTTCAACGTGAACATCAACGGGAAAGCTCTGTGCCGACCGTTTACCTCATTCGGCGAAGACCTGCGTCGGATAGTAGGAAAATCCAGCATCGCGCTTTGAAAAGGCACGCGGGATAAAAACAGTTGACATCTTTTTGTTCTTGTTATGTTCTATGGATAACTTCCTGCCCTAATGTCAGAAAGTCTCCCAGAGAACGTCGAGGTGATTCATGAGTGATTTTTCCGCCCTCCGTCAGAAGACTGGGCTGGGTATCCCCGAAACGGCCGAACGATTGGGCTATACCGAACGTCAGGTCTACCGCTGGGAGTCGGGGAAGAACGTTCCCCGTAAGGTTGTTATGGACTCCCTAGAGACTGTTCGAAACGAGCGGTGCGCCGAGTCGGCCTCCGAACATTCCTTTACTTTCATCGATCTGTTCGCTGGGATTGGAGGGCTTCGTCGCGGTTTCGATGCGATCGGCGGAAAGTGCGTTTTCACGTGTGAGCGTGACAAGCATTCGCAGGAGACGTATCGGGCAAATTACCCGGAGGATAACCACGACATCTATCCGGACATTACGAAACTGTGCGAGGAGGACATCCCGCCTCACGACGTCCTGTTGGCCGGTTTCCCGTGCCAGCCGTTCTCGATAGCGGGCGTCTCCAAGAAGAACGCCTTAAACCGACCCCATGGCTTCGCCTGCGAGACGCAGGGAACGCTGTTCTTCGATATCAAACGCATCCTTGCCTTTCATCGTCCAAAGGCGTTCCTGCTCGAAAACGTAAAGAACCTAGTCAACCACGATAAGGGGCAGACCTTCAAGGTCATCCGGAACGTGCTGGAAAACGAGCTTGGCTATACGATCCAGTGCAGGATACTGGATGCCAAGTCCTGGTTGCCGCAGCACCGCGAACGCATTTTCATTGTCGGCTTCAGGGACGAATGCGGTTTCGATTTCGAGGACCTTGTTGTACCCGACGTTATGAAGGGACCGACCCTCAAGACGATCCTGCACCCGGAAAATGGCGAGGAAGCCCCCGAGAAGCCGTTCACGGATGGCAATATCGGCCGGGTGTCTGACAAGTACACATTGAGCGACAAGCTCTGGGCCTACCTTCAGGCCTATGCCGACAAGCATAAAGCAAAAGGCAACGGCTTCGGATTCGGCCTGTTCGGCGCGGAAGGGGTCGCCCGCACGCTCTCGGCTCGTTACCACAAGGACGGATCGGAAATCCTCATCTCCAGAGGTGACGGACGGAACCCGCGCCGGCTGACGCCGCGGGAGTGCGCACGGCTTATGGGCTTTGACCTTCCAGGACAAAGCGACTTCATAATCCCCGTATCGGATACGCAGGCCTACCGCCAGTTCGGGAATTCCGTCGCGGTTCCTGCTGTCGAGGCGGTTGCGCAGCTCATGAAGCCCTACATTCTCGACGCCCGCAAAGAGGTCGTCAGAAAGCGGGCCTGATGATCGACATAGTCACCCCGGAGAAACGCAGCCTGATGATGTCAGGAATTCGGGGGAAGGACACCAAACCGGAGACACTGATCCGGAAGGCGCTGTTTGCCCTCGGCTGGCGTTATCGTCTGCACGACAAGCGTCTCCCGGGGAAACCGGACCTCGTGTTCCCGCGCCTCCGGGCGGTCATTTTTGTGGACGGCTGCTACTGGCACGGCCACGACTGCCACCTCTTCAGGATGCCCTCGTCACGCGTCCATTTCTGGGCCGAGAAGATCGGACGTAATCGGCAGCGTGACATCGACGTTAGAAGGAAACTCGACGAACTCGGGTGGCGGCACCTGACCGTGTGGGAATGTGCGCTAAAAGGGAAAACACGGTTGCCGATAACTGATGTTATCGGTCAGGTTGTGGTATGGCTCGAATCGGGCAAAGGTGCCGCCGAGATCGAGGGGGAAAGAGATGGCAATAGGTGACTTGACGGACTGGATGGACGACTTCGGTCGCCCGGGCTTTATCTGGTACGCCAAGCGCCTGGCCGGGAACGACACCCTCGCCAACGGCTCGCATCAGGCTGGTCCGTACATCCCAAAGGAATTCCTCTTCGAGGTCATCCCAAGCATCAATCGTCGAGACCTTGAAAACCCTGACATCTATTTCGAGCTTTATCTCGACTCGCATCCTGATGTCCGAACAATCCGGGCTGTTTGGTATAACAAGAAGTTTCATGGTGGTACCCGTAACGAAACCCGTCTTACAGGATTCGGGGGCAGTCAGTCTGCATTGCTCGATGCCGACAGCACGGGAGCGCTGGCAGTTTTCGCATTCCGACCAGAGACCGAAAATGAACCGCCCGAATGCCATGTGTGGGTTTGTGGTGGAGAAGGAACCGAAGCCGATTTGGTCGAGGAGCGGCTGGGGCCCGTCGAACCCAAAATACCTGTCATCTGGCGACCTGGCGTAACCGAGCCCCAAGCGGACCTGTTCGCGCAATTGCCCGCAGCGCGCAAGTCATGCTGGCTTGCTCCAGCCGAAATGCCGCCCGACTGGCTCATCACCTTCCCGACGGGACGCCAGATCATCGAGAAGACAATTTCGCTCAGGGCGGCAACGGGGACAAATGCCGATGTTCGTCTGATGCGACGTCGGGCCTGCGAGTTCGAGATTTTCAAGAGTGTCGAGCAAGCAACCTGGATGCCGACAATCAGCGAGGGGTTCCATTCCATCGACGGGTTCCTTGGCCTCGCTAACACAATCCTGCAGAGCCGCAAGTCACGGGCGGGCAAGAGCCTCGAGTATCATGCGGGCGCGATCTTCGAGGAGGAGGGTCTGTTGTCCGGCACGAACTTCGCACACAACCCGGTCATTGAAGGTAACAAGCGCCCGGATTTCCTCTTTCCAAATGTCCAGGCCTACGAAGACCATGCCTTTCCAGCGAGCCGGCTGCGCATGCTCGCGGCCAAGACTACGTGCAAGGATCGCTGGCGTCAGGTCATCAACGAAGCCGACCGTATTCAGACCAAGCACCTTTTGACCCTTCAGGAAGGTGTATCTCAGAGCCAGTTCACCGAGATGACCGAGGCAGGGGTGCGGCTCGTTGTGCCGGCCGGCCTACACGACTCGTATCCGGAAACCGTTCGTCCGCATCTGATGACTCTGGAAGAATTCATCGGTGATGTCCGGGTAGCCTAAGCATCTCGATGCATTTCTCTCTCCACGACGATATCTCGCGCCAATGAATTCAAGAAAACCTTAAACCCTTGCAACTAAAAGAAGACCCGCGACAAACGATAATCTGGGACGTTCGCGCGTTATGGGGATCAGCGATATCATTTTCTTTTTGCCTCCCGCCCTCCTCGGGGTGGTCGCAATCGCTTTCCTCCTCCTCTGGCGTCTTGGCATCGTAAGCACGTGGCATTGGAGTGCTGCGTTTGCGCAGGCGGGTTTGGGCTTCGTAATCTCCACGTTCCCGATCGCGCCGAAATTCGATGCCTTCGTGTCGGGCATGATCTTTGTCGGCGCGGCCTGCTGCTACAGCATTGCCATAAGGCTGCATTTTTGCGTCCCCATCCCGAAAATTGGACATCGCCTGTTCGTTGCCGGATACACCGTACTCCTTTGCTACTTCGTTTTCGGGCTGGAAAGCCTGAAGCACCAGCTATTCCTCACCGATTTCGCGTTCGCCTGCGTGTTTGGCGTTGCTGTCTTCTCCGTCGCCTCGAAAGCCCGCCGCGCTGCTGATATTGCCTTAGTTGTCACGGCCGCTCTCATCGTTGTGGATACGCTGGCGCGGACGTTTTTTTTCACCTTCTTCACTGAATCCAGCGATCAACTGGCCGATTTCGCGGATTCCACGTACAATCTGGCCGTCCACCTCACGACAATCACCATCGGCTTGGCGTTTCCGTTCGCGGCCTTGGGGGCCATGGCATCCAAGGCGATTGATCGCCACCGGGATGCGTCGGAACGAGACCCGCTGACGGGCCTATTGAACCGTCGCGGCTTCGAGCACGTTGCCCAGCGGAAGTTCCGGGCCGATCGTGAAGGTGCGATCGTGATTTGTGACATAGATCACTTCAAGAAAATCAATGACGACTTCGGGCACGCTGCGGGCGATGGGGTACTTATCGAGTTCGCGGCTGAGATCGGGCGTGTCATAGGCACCGATGGAAGCGCGGCGCGTTTCGGCGGTGAGGAATTCATCGCCTTCCTGCCCGACACACCAATTTTGGAAGCCGCTGCGCTTGGTGAATTGCTCAGAATTCGCCTCGCGAGGACGGACTGGCAATCAAAAGGTATTGGTCGCCGGATTACGGCCAGCTTCGGCATCGCAGCTATCAACGGGATAGACAAGCCAATGAGAACTGCTATCGACCGCGCGGACAGAGCCCTTTATTCCGCCAAAGACCTGGGCCGCAACCAGGTCGTGATCGAAGGTGCGCATCGCCCGTCCGCTCGGGATGATTTCGAGACCTCTGGCCTCACAACCGCGCCCCCATGTGCGCTGCGCTCAATCGCGTAGAATCAAGGAAAGCGGAATGCCGCTCCGGGGGCAGTCGGTCCCGGTGTTCCCGCCGAGTTGGAAGCGCAATTGGCGTATCGAAGTCTGGCGCTTTTAGCGCTTTTCCCGAGACGGGACGAGATGACATAGTCGTCCGCAGTCGGCCCAAAGCAGCCGTCCGGAAACACTCGTTCTGCCAGAGAGTCGCGGTGATGCCGGGTCCAACGTGTTGAAGCCGGAGTTTGGCGAGGTATTTGCCCAAGCGGTGACATCGGCAAGCTTTGGGCCGGCGCATCCGATTCGGTGTGCAACTCCCACCAAAAAGGGACCATATGGACAAGGTGATCGAAGCCAAGCTGGCGATGCTGAAGGCGTACGAAACGGTCCTGAGCAAAGGCAAATGGGTTACTTGGCCGGACAACAATCAGTATCTGGTCATCACGCCTCTTGATTTTGACCTGCTCAAGAAGCCTCATGGGGATTTGCTCGACGCTGAGGACGAGGCTGAGCGCGCCGCTGCAGAAAAGCGCGCATAATGTGCGGCGCTATTACTCTCCTCATAGCCTGCGCCGCTACATTCCACACCTCGATGAACTGGCATGGGTCCGCGTCTGGCCTTCTGTGACATGGCCGGCATCGGCCGCAAACCGAACGTCGATCCGGTTTGAGCAACACCACCATCTCTATGTGTAACTCAAACGAGCACAGGCAGGTGAATAAGTGATTCACGCTTTCACTTTTTCGGTTGACATTCCGGGCCGGTGAACTAGTTTGTCATTCAATCACTGGGTCGAGAGGACAAGCGCATGCTTCGAATGCATTCACTGAATTCAAACGCGACGTTCGACGAAAGAGCCGAGGCATTCGGTGCCTGGTTTGATGCGGATGTTGATGCAGCGATCTCGTTAGTTCCGCTCGTGGACCGGCTTGGGGCCAATCTCGAGCGGATCGTGGGAAAGGAACAGGCGTCCAAGGCGTTCGCACAGCTACATAACTGCGACGAAAATTGGCGTGAAGCAGTCGAACAAACAGAGTTCTATCTGGAAACGGAGCTTGGGGCGGACCTGACGGGGCTGTCTGCTTATGCGATGTTCGGTCTGACAGGCCAGGGCTACCTTGAGGAAGCCAAGGTGCAGGCCATCCTGCGGACACTCGAAGCGCTTCTTCTTGACTGCCCGCCTGCGCAGTGGCTTCCGGATGTCGATGCCGAACCGATCCTGCCGACCCTTACCATGGCACGGGCTCGATGGAACCTTGATCACGGAGTGGGGATCGAGGCGGAAGGATTGGCGTTGCTCGGCGGAGTGAAGCTCAGCCGAATCCGAAACATGATGTCGGGGAGCACACCCGAATTGCCGAAAGACGTTGCGGGGATGCTCTCCAATGAGGCCGCACGAGCCTGGCTCGAAAGGCGTGATTGCTTTTTGCCGACGATTGCACGCGACAGCGCCGCTATGGATGAAGATGCGCACGAACCGATCGTTCCCGTCTTTGTGCCGGTGGCTAGAGACGGGTCAATGTTTTTGCCGAATTCAGATCGGAATGGCCTCTATCGTATCGGCGAAAAAGGCTCGGAAGAAAGCTTCAACGATTACGAGAAGGCTCTGGCCAAGCTGCAGTCCATGCCCGTCGCCAAATGGAGACGCGCGAACGATCAAGGGAACTGGGGCATCGTCAGCGCCATCGACTGGCGTCGAATGGACCTCAAAACGCTCTGATCGACACGGACCCTGAGGTTCGATCCTTCGACAGCCTCCTGGAACCTATGCCGCCCGCAGCCTTGCGGGGGAACGGTTCACTATTCCCGCAAGCGAGGACGCCAATGCAATTGACGGATCATGCCCGCCGGCGCAGCTCTCAACGCAATATCCCGACAAACATCATCGCGACGATATGCGCGTACGGAGCCGAGCTGAAGGCCCCAGGCGGCGCAAGGAAGGTTCTGCTCGATCGCGGTTCGATCGAGCTGGCCGCTGACGGAAATGCCCGAAAACGCTCTGAACTGGAGCGATATCTTCAAGCCTATCTCGTCATTGGTGACGATGGGCGAGTCATTACAGTAGCGCGCCAGCGCCGCCGCTTTTTCAAGTGATTTTTCAACACGGTGAAGGTGAGGAAAAAATGGACCATTCGGCAAAGAGCATTCTGGACGAGCTTCTGGATGCAGAACCCCGCCCAACCGCCGAAGCTCCGCGGGATTTGCGCGGCCTCTACGGTCTGATCGACCACCGCGGTCTCCTCCGCTATATCGGATCGACGAGCTCCGCCAACGAGACCTTTTACAAGCGCATACACCAGCGTCACCGGACAGGCTCGGAGAGCACCAGCCATTACTTCTCCCGGATGTACAACACGGGTCGCATGTGGCGAGACCGCGATGACAAGCTGACAGCCTGCGCGGCGGCAATCAAGGTGAGATTCAGCGTCAATCAGGATGAGACTCGGCGGCGGGGGTGTGACGAAGGGAGGGCGTAGCCCGACCGGAGTTACACTCCCGCCGCGGCGCAATTTTTAGGCGTCT
>NZ_JACVBE010000011.1:0-259177 GCF_014852185.1 Ensifer sp. ENS07
TCATGGTCTCGACCAGGCTGAAGGTCGTCATCCTTGCTCCCAACGTTGGCTTTGACCAGTGCGTCGAGAGGCGAGACTGTCGCATCTCTAACTGGCCCAACTGTCGCATTACTAAATAGCCACTACAAGTTCAGATCGCATAATCTGAATTATGGAACTGAATGTGATGTATCAAATATACCATCTAACGCATTGATCAAAATTCACTTCCTCGCGATATCTGGTTGAATCGATTTCGACCGCAGCCTCGATGTGGCCATGGCAGAACCCATCGTGAGGACGCCTGAGCCACTTCGAGCGTTGTTCGACGCCCTTGCATACGGCTTGAGGAGACGCGAGTGGCAGCCGCTTGTTCAAGCGTTGCGAGGCAGGACAGAGAGCACGCGCGCAATGAAGGCTGCAAACTCTTCCATGTAGCCACGGAGAAACTGCTCGGTCGTTTGCACCGTCACTTCTCCGTCGTCGGAAATCAGCCCCGGAGTGAATTGAATGTAGGCTTCTGGGGCGTTCATCTGCGGTGAATTGCAAAAGCTAAGAACACTGCGCAGTCCTTGTTGCGCTACCGCGGTTCCGATCGAGCCCGGCGATGTCCCGATGACAGCCGAAGGCTTGCGTGTGAAGGAGTTCTTTCCGTAGGGGCGACTCGCCCAGTCAATGGCGTTTTTTAGGCCACCCGGGATTGAACGGTTGTATTCCGGGGTTACAAAGAGAATGGCGTCGACCCCAGCCAACTCTTCTTTGAAAGCTCTCGCGACCGGCGGAAAATCGGCATCATAGTCATGGCTATAGAGCGGGAGCTCCCTGAACGATATTTCTGTCATTTCAAGCTGTGCAGGAGCCAACCTCACCAGTGCACGGGCGAGCTTGCGATTTATGGAGTCTTTGGCGAGACTACCAATCAAGTATCCGACCTTATGCGTTTGCATAATAATTCTCCCGATACCGTGACCTGTGGCGTGGACTGCAACGACAATGTAGCGCGTCGCGCCGTGACTGTCATGTTTCCAAGTCGCTGCAAACCCGATCTCAGAACTCTCTTAACGCGCCAGTATGCCGGCAGAACTGCAGCTTTCATCCGGAGCCGGTCGCCGCGGCGATCGGCATGGTATCCGGCGGATGCGGAAGGAAGAATGGCTACCTTTGAAAGAAGAACATCGTGCAAACTATAGCAACTGAACGACTGATATTGCGCCAATGGCGCGAGGACAATTTTGAGGCCTTCGCTCGATTCTGGGGGGACCCCGTCACCACCGCCTTCGTCGGGGGTCCGATCAAGCGTGAGGATGCCTGGCGAAGGATGTTGTCGTTCATCGGTCATTGGCACTTGCGCGACTTTGGCTTTTTCGTTGTCGAGGATAGTAAAACAGGTGAAATGGCGGGCTACTGCGGAGCGCAGCTTCCTTTGGACAAGCTTGAACCTGAATTGGGATGGGGCATTTACCCCCAGTTCCAGGGGCAAGGCTATGCTACCGAGGCGATGCATGCCGTTCTCGACTTCGCAGCCAGCAAACTTGGCTGGAGGACGGCAATAAGCCTGATCACTGATGACAATTTGGCTTCCCAAGCGGTCGCGAGAAAACTTGGAGGCGCGCTTGAGCGACACGTGGATATCAGTGGCATGCGCTACGGCGTATACCGGCACGTCTTTGGAGATTCGTCGATTTAGCCGTTCAAGGGATCCTCATCTGGTTCGGATACCTACAGCGTGGGTACGCCGGCAGCATCGCGCGTTGGCTCCGGCATTGCCGGAAGCAGGAGCAGGAGGGCCACCGACAGGAGGTGGATAGCACAGGCGACGAACGCGAGCGCCGCGAGCCCGGCTGCGATGATTGGCGCGGCGATGACGGTTCCAAGCGTGGTGATCATGAAGATGAAAAAGACGATCAGCGCCGATCCGCGCGCATTATTGGCACCCGAAGCAAGAATGCCGCGATAGAAGCCAATGGGGCCGCGAAGACCCAAGCCAATCGCCATGGGCGTAAACAATAGAGGCAACATCAGCGTGTTGGTACCGCCCATGAGACCGTAGGCGAACAGCGCAAGGGCACTCAAGGCAGCCATGACGGTGCCGGTCAGGATGACGTTTTCAGCGCCAAAACGTTCGGCAATCCGGGCGGTCAGATTGGCGACGATGATGAACCCGGAAATGTTGATGACCTGCATGATGATGAAGTCGTTCAGAGAGCCGCCCATCGACGCGACGATGACTGTCGGCGCGCCGAAGACGAAGGTGAGCAGTCCGCCGAGCGTCAGGGCCTGGCTGAGCGCGTATCGCATGAAGACGCGATCCGTGAGCAGTTGCCCATAACTACCGAGCGTGTCGGAGGGTTCTTCCTCACGGGGCAGCCCAAGCACGAGTATGAGGACCGCAGCGAGCATCGTCAAAACACCCAGCAGCTCGAATGACGATTGCCATCCGAAATGCGAAAGCAGCAGCACGCCGAAGATCGGCGCAAGCGCCGGCACCAGCGATTCCACGCTGCCGAGAAACCCGATGGCGCGCACCGCCGCCTTGTCGCTGAACAGCTGCCGGATCAACCCTGGGCCAAAGACCGGAGCCGCCGCAGACGCCACGCCTTGAACGAACCTCAGCGCGATAAGTGCCGTGATATTTGGCGAGAAGGCACAGGCGAGCGAGGCGGCTGCAAATCCGGCGAGCGAAGAGAAAAGCAGCGCCTTGCGCGAAAAGTGGTCCGCCAGGCGCCCATAAAGAAGCAGGCCGAGACCGCCGCCGCCGACATAGGCGGCAAGCACCAGCTGCGCGGTCGCCCGGTCAGTGCCGAAGATTTCAGGCAATTGCGGAACGGCCGGCAAGACGAGGTCGGTCCCTGCCAGCGATAGCGTTGCACAGATGATGAGAAGTGAAAACGTGATGGCGCGACGCGAATTTGTCATTGTCCGGAGTGCTCTTGGCGGATCTATCGTGACCGATGGGATTCGAGCGCAGACGCCCTGCCCGCCGAATTTTTTGGTACGCGGTTTCGGGGCAACTGGCGGTCATGGCAGGCTAGCAGGGGCAGAACAGCTCGGACAACGAATGAAATATTCGCGTCTCAGATGGGATCGATACTGGTTACCAGGCGGCCGACGCGCCCGTCGGAAATGCCTATTCGTTCCCATCGGATGATGCTCGGGGGGATCGGCATATCGGGGTCGTCGCTGCCGCCGGTCGTGAACTGGACGGCTCCCGACCAGACCTCTTCAAACCAGCCAAGTTCTTGCAGTTGAAGCTCTATCTCGATGATTTCCGCCGTCGCGTATCGCCATAGCGAGACGCCGAAAAAGGACGCGGCAGAGATCCGCCACTGGGCTTGCCTGGCCGGTGAGACGCTCAAAAGCGCATGGGTGTCGTCGCAAACAAGGTGAACCGGAAACGGCGCCGTTTCGATGAGCCGACGCAATGTCAAGTCTATCCCGACGCTCTCATGCCGCTCGAGCAGCGTCTCGACCCGGGCCCGGGCCTTTGCTGAAGGCTCATGCTGGCCGGCTTCCCATCGCGATAGCAGACCCTGCGACACGCCAAGATCCGCCGCCAACGTTTCCTGCTTGATCTGCCTGAGCCTGCGGAAGCGTCGAAGCCGGCATCCGAGCGGCAAAGCGCAAACCTTCAGATCAAGCTCCATACCTTCCTCGCGACAATAGCCCTCCCCCGTTGAATAGCAGGGACGCTTGGTCGGTTGTCAACAGACACCCGACGCCAGCGTCTAGCTCGATGTTGGGACGGTGGCATCTTCGACGCTCACTTTCGCCTGACGTCGAGGCCCAACGCATCGGCGATGATGATCGCGTCCTTGAGACGGACGCTTTCCGGAGCAATGGGCGATGACGTCATCCGGCTGTCGGGAATGAAAGCGGTTGGTCGGCACGTTGCTCCAGGGGAGATCACGGCGTTACGGGCCGCGCCATTGTCAAAGCGCAAGCCCTTGCAATCCGAACAATCGGACAGAGCTTGGACCTGAAGGGCAGAGAGTTGGCTTGATGGAAGGAGAGCTTTCTCGACGAGGGTCGCATAGCCAACATTCTCGTGGCGGCTTGGCGACGTTCGGCGCCACTACGGCCGAAGATCAGGCGATGGGCCCCTCATGCTTGTCAAAATCGCCTGAGCGGGCCCACCCCCTGCAGAGTTCGCTGTCGGCAGTGCAGTTACAGCGCCGCCGGAGCGGCTTCAGCGCGGTGCAACTGCGCCCGCATAAAAACCGCCGTCGCCACCATAGTAATCCTGTCTGACACTGGTCGCACCGCCGCCGGTCTGGGAGCATCCGGCAAGCGCGGAGAGTACGAGCAAGAATGTGGCAATACGCATTGAGTTTGATCCTTTCTTGGCTGTCACACACATAGTCACAGGCAAACGCCCAGACAACCCGGCGACGACACGACTTTCAACCAAACCCTGTATCCGAACGATCACGATACTGAAACAAAGGCGCACATCCTCTCTCTCGGCGCGCCCTACGCCGGCAAACTTCTTGAGCTACAAGATTTAAGAGAGAAACGATCGCAGCCGACACCACGATCGCCGAAGCGCTCGCGCAAATGGATTGGCTGGCACGCAAGACGCTGTTTGCCGAGGACGCCGAGGGCCACCCCAAGAGGTCGGCCGAGCGGGTGCAATCGTCACGCGTCGTCTGGTTCAACTAACGACCAGTACCGCCAAGACTGCTTGACGTCACGGTCATCGACCTCGCGTGCGCGTCTGATCAGACGCGCAATCGGAGGCGACTCAAGGAGACAGGCAGTAGCCGCCTGCGTCGTCGCGCTTAGGCCGCTTCGAGAGCGTTGCGGGCTGACCCTTTCGTCTCGATCAGCGTGCGCGCGACGATGTCGTGGTTGAGCCACAGGACAGGGCCCGATGGCGCCGAGCTCTCACCAAAGATGAGCTGCCCAACCGCTTCGACCACCAGCCGGCTCAAGAGGTCGGAGATCAGCGCCTTGCCGTCCCGGTGCATCGCCGTGATTTCGCTCGATGTACCGATCGTCAGGTCGGACTGTCCCGGATTATTCGGCATTGGCCAGGACGAAAAGTCGTAGAACGGCCGCATCACTTCGCTCGTCTGCATATCGGAAATCTTCCGCAAGACGTCATCGACAGTGAAGCCATCTGCCAACAAATCCTGGCAGGCCTGCCATCGCTGCGCGACCCATTCGCCACCGCCCTCTTTTTTCAGCGCGAGCAGAAGCGGAATGAGGGGCAGCTCGATGCCGGCGAACACGTCGGACGAATTGGTGCGGATCTCAGGGCAATTGTAGACCGTCGCCTTAATGCCCTTGTTCCAGGCTTCCTCAGCGATGCGCTCCAGGCGCATCTTGGCGTAGCCCTGCGTGTAATTGGTATAGGTCTGCCAGCGGTACTCGTTAGCAACGAGAATGCCCGTACCGTGGTAGCCAAACGCCGAATAACGAACCTGGCCACCGGAAGCTTCGATGCGCGCCCGGATGGCTGTGCTCAGATCGATCAGGTGTCGGAACGTGTTGGCCGAAACCTCGTCGAAATTCTGAAGAATGAGCTTGCCCAAATCGCTGTCGAGCAGCGTTTGCGACGACATGTGGCGCGCGCCACGTCCCTTGTAGACGCGATTGGCGATGACCATGAACACCTTGGCCTTCGGGATGCCACCGGCCATGGTGTGCGCGAAGAAGACATTCCTGCCATCAGCGATCATGCCATCGAGGATCCCCATGACTTCAGAAAGGGCATTCTTGAACCGTTCGACGCCGACGTTTCGGCATTTCTCGATGTGCGACCAGTCGAGCTTCTCGTCTTGCCACGTCTCGAGCGTCATCTTCGCGAGAAGGTCGGTCGGAGTGGGCTCGCCTTCAGGCGCGTCAAGATCGAAACCGGCCATGATCGGCACGTTGATGATCTTGCCTCCGAGCCGGGCTTCAGCCGCCGCAAGTTCCTCGTCGTTCAGTGGCCGCAGAACATTGGCTTCGTCTCGTCTGCCAACCGTGATCCCGACAATTTCCATGCCGGCCTTCTTGGCTTGGTCGACCAGATGGGTGGCATAGCCCCGATCGAACAGCTCACCAAACAGAACGAAAACATCGCCTGGACGGAAAATGTTCGTCCGCGGGAAGTGCGTCAGAGGGTTCGGTTTCTTCATACTGCCGGTTCTCTCAAAGCTGGTCGCGGAGCAACCAAACAAACTACGTGATGAACCACTGCACTGATTGGCGGCAAGTGGGAAGTGACAATAAGTATCGTTACAATTCAAACCGTGAGCGGAACGGAACGGCAGTGGCGTCCATTCCAGCCCCGCAGCGATCCGGAATGGTGAACTTTCCCCGTGACCGTTCACCGCTTCGACTCACCGCTTCGACGTGATTTCTGCCGGCCCCGGATCCTGTCGTGGCCCGGCTGAACGTGGCCTGCGAAACCAAACATATACTCCTGGGCGCACGCTACTTTTCAATCCGCAGGACGATGAGGTCAGACTGTTTGACTGATGATACGGGATGAAGGCCCGGCCCAGCGCTGCCTGTCATGATGGCATCGAACAACGGCATCTTCTCGCTTCCCACGAGCCCTAACGGCGACCGACAAACGGCCAGGTAGTCGAACCCGGCTAAAAGAGCATTCCGCTCATTGTTGCTACTCGACATAAAGGCCCGAAGAACCCGTCCGATGGCTGGCGCGGCCCGGTGAAAGGGAACGCTCGACACCGTAAGGCTGTCCTGCGACCTACGGGCGATCTCAAGCCCCAGTGCCGGCGGCGTCATCACTTGTCCAGGTGGAAGGGTAGCAAGCAGCGAGAAATCCGCCCCCTTGCAATCATTCCAGAGCAGGTGGTCAAAAGCATCCGTAGTCTTACGCTCAAAAGGCACGACGAAGTAGAATGAGGTGGCCATCACAACAGCCATCCCGCCAAACGCAGCCAACCGCCTAACCGCCACCTGGCTGTCTTCGCGAGTTACCGACGCCGCAGCCGGCAGCAACAACGGAACGACGGCAGCAGAGAAGCGCAAATACCGGTTGGAGACCAACGCGGTCAGGAGGAGCGCTGCGGCGACAGCATAGATGATAGCGAATTGCGGATTTGCCGTTCGGGGGGCGTTCAACGCGCGCTGCAAGCTAACAGCCAGGACGCAGCTGAAAATACCCAGTAGAGCAAGTGAGCCGTAGTCCCCTGTTCGGAAAAACTCCAGGGCACTCTTTTCCTGGTCGATGCGATCAAACCAATATATCCGGGCCAGATCGTCGATGGCTGCATATGGGCCGGCCAAAAGCTGTGGATAGGCGAACAACAGCACAGCCGATAGCATCGAACCGGCGGTAGCCAAAAGTCCAAACTTGAACGCCGCGCTCGAAGCCTCCGGCACCAGCCATAAGGTCACGGTTGCGATCGCTCCAAAGCCAAGCAGTGCGAATGCAAATGGTGCGGAGAAAGCATCGTTCTCCACACGCCAGAACCCGGAAGGACCGATTACCAAAAAGGTCAGGATGGGTACCGCAACCAGGCATGTGATGGCGGTTGAGGCAAGCATCGTTCGGGTGCCATCCAAACCCGCGGCCCACGCTAGTGCCAAGGCTCCCAACACCAGCGCGATAACAGGCAACGTCTCCAGGCCTACCAAGAGCGAGATCGTCGCTGAAATCGCGACGACCGCCCCGCCTATGCGATCGAACCTAGCAATCCCGTATATCAACGTGAGCAACAGCATCATCTGCAAGTTATGGTGGTCAATGCGGCCAGGACTAAATTCCCAGATCGCGAAGGCCATAAGGACGAGGACGGCGCATAGCATTCCGGGCGAAAGCTCACCTTTTCGTGGCGCTATCCGGCTCAAAACCCCAACAACCCCAATGGTGAAAAAGACTGCCATTGCGGCTGGCCAAACCTGGAAGGCCACCGCGAGCGCGTCTTCCGCTCCCAAGGCGGACTGAAGAGAGAAAGCTATGAGCATGTAGGGAAGGTCAACTATTCGCGACCAAGGCGAAATATACGGCTCGGGCATCAGGATCCGCGGTATTGCCGGCCTAAGCCACCCGCCATCCTCAAGGAATGCCTTGATTTGCAGACCCCGCAAACTGTCGTCGATGTCAGCGTTGTGAATACGCTCACCGGACAAATCGAACCCGATGAGTAGGCCGACGATAAAGATGCAGATCAGCCAATACCCCGTTGCCGACCAGCGTTCATCAACTCGCGCGACACTTGTCTCGCCGACAACTAAACTCATGGCAGATGAAACTCGTGTGAAGCGCCCAAACTCACACGAGATTGCCTACATCTACTCTCTTAATAAGTGTGTAATTTTAGGTTGCGTGCGAAACTCTGCCTCAAGGGCAACCTTGCTTAACTCGGTCTGCGATGGGGGCCCAGAGACTTCACAATCGACATTCACTGCTTCGGTCATCGTTCTGTATTCTCGAAGAGAAAAGCGCAATTGGTTCGCCTCAGCAATGCGGAACACTGATCTCAGCCGATGCGGGTGGGAACGCAAACCATTCCCTGATGTTTTCGCGAGTTAGGTTTGTCCAACGGCCGATTATTCACACTCGACATTCTCGAGCGGTTCCTGTGAGAATTGCCTGGACTTTCGCAATGCAGCATATATCTGCCATCGCTAATGCCGACGGTGTTTCAGGAGACCTTATGCCCAATGCTCACAGCGAAGCTGTCGGACCTCGATCGGGAACGCAGAGCTTTCTCGTTCTACTGCTTGGATGCATCGGCGTTGTCTATGGCGATATCGGAACAAGTCCGCTCTACGCTTTTCGGGAGGCCCTTCGTCCCTTCTTGAACGACGGGGCGCAGCCTGACGAAGTCATCGGTCTCATTTCCCTGATGGTTTGGACGTTGACGTGTATCGTGACGTTCAAATACGTGCTTTTCCTCCTACGCGCCGACAATGACGGTGAAGGTGGAACATTGTCGCTTCTCGCGCTCTTGATGAAGAAGACCGGCAGTTTCATGCCCGTGTTGTTTTTCGCGGGCCTAATCGGGGCGGCCCTGTTTATCGGGGATGCCATGATCACCCCTGCCCTCTCGGTCATGTCGGCGCTCGAAGGCATGAAACTCGTCACACCAGCCTTTTCGGACTACGTGCTTCCCCTTGCTGCGGTCATTATGGTTGCATTGTTTGCCGTGCAGTCCAAGGGTACGGAAGCGGTCGCAAGGTTTTTCGGGCCAATCACGGTTGTGTGGTTCCTCGCGATGGCGTGGGGCGGTCTCATCCACATCGGCGACGACTGGACCATCCTGCAGGCTCTGAACCCGATCAACGCCCTGTGGTTCATCACGCATGCAGGCTGGGCAGGTCTGATCGTGCTTGGCGCCGTCTTCCTGACGGTCACGGGAGCCGAGGCCCTTTATGCAGATCTCGGCCACTTCGGGAGGAAACCGATCAGCACGGCATGGTTTATCCTTGTATTCCCCGCATTGGCGCTGAACTACCTCGGCCAAGGCGCGCTCGTGCTGAGCCACCCAGACGCGGTCAACAACCCATTCTATCTTCTCTATCCAGACTGGGCGCTGCTGCCGATGGTCATTCTCGCGACCATGGCGACAATCATCGCTAGCCAAGCTGTCATCACGGGAGCGTTTTCCCTCGCTCGCCAGGCGGTCCATTTGGGCTTTCTTCCTCGACTGCTGATCAAATTTACGTCCGAGACCAACACCGGCCAGATCTATGTCCCTGCCGTAAATGCGCTGCTGTTCGTCGGGGTCATCGTGCTGATTTTCTCGTTCGGGGACTCAGAGTCTCTCGCGACCGCGTATGGAATCTCGGTCACAGGCGCGATGGTTGTGACAACAGTGATGGCGTTCCAGTTTCTCCGCTCCGTCTGGGGATACTCAACCGTTCTGGCTGTACTGCTTCTAGCGCCATTGCTCGTCATCGAGAGCGTCTTCTTGCTTGCCAATCTGTTCAAGATTCATGATGGCGGCTGGGTGCCGGTGGCATTGGCACTGACAATCATGGTGGTGATGTGGACTTGGACGCGGGGATCCGCAATGCTGCGCGAAAAGACCGCGCGCAACGATATCCCGCTGGAAACATTCATCCGCTCGATAGAGAAGTCCACCCATGCGCCCCAGACCGTTCGAGGGACGGCAATCTTTCTAACCAGCGTCGGCGATAAGACACCCGCCGTTCTCCTCCACAACATCAAACACAATCATGTCCTGCACGAACGCAATGTTATTTTGACGGTTCGCACATCCGAGCATCCGTATGTCGCGCAGGAAGACCGCGTCTCAATGACTGAACTGTCAGACAGGTTTACAAGGCTCGAGCTTTGCTTCGGCTTCATGGACGAACCGAACGTCTCGAAGGCGCTGTCACTGTGCAAGAAGGCAGGTTTCAAGTTCGAAATCATGCAGACCTCTTTCTACCTCGGGCGCAGGACCCTTATTGGTGACCCAAACTCAGGTCTGCCCGGCTGGCAAGACAAGCTCTACATTGCACTTGCAGGTCTCGGCATCGATCCATCTTCCTATTTCAAGCTGCCAGCCAATCGCGTGGTCGAGATTGGCGAGCAAGTCACGATCTAACCTTGGGTCAGATGCTTCACGCTGCGATATCAACTCCCGGAACTTCAAAAAATGCCAGTCGTCGCCTCCTACATGTATCGTTCGGGCAAGCGCGCCGAAGAAATCCCGCTTGCCGCCAAACCATTCGAAGCATCAGGTAGCGACTTCGCCTGGATCGGTTTGACTGAACCGACAAAGCAGGAAATGGCCGACCTTCAGGCCATGTTCGCTCTTCACCCACTTGCCGTCGAAGACGCCCTCAACGGCAATCAGGTGCCGAAGGTGGACATCTACGGCGACCAGTTGTTCGTGATCGTCAAGACGGCCCACCTTGAGGGTGACAAGATCACCTACGGCGAAACCTGCATTTTCGTGGGGAAGCACCACCTGATTTCTGTTCGCCACGGATCTGCCCGCTCCCACAAGGAACTGCGCCAACACCTGGAACAGTCGCCCCAGCTTCTTGAGCACGGACCGGACTATGTCCTGCACGGCATCATCGACTTCGTTGTCGACGGCTATTTGCCGGTGGTCGAAACGCTTGAGGACAAAGTTCTGGAGCTCGAGAAACACGTACTTGTGTCCTTCCTGCAGCCCGAGCAGATCAGGCGCATCTTCCGGATGCGCCGTCACGTCATTCGCTTCCAGCGGGTGCTCGGGCCGATGGGAGAGGTGGCGGGTAAGCTAACTCATCTCGAGTTGCCCTGTATCGACGACAATGCCAAGCCATTCTTCAAAGACGTTCTTGACCATGTCAGACGTGTGGAAGGCCTGGTAGGCGGCCTTCGCGAGATAATGACGTCCGTGTTCGAGGCCTCCAATCTCCTGGAGCAGCAACGACAGGGCACCATCACACGGCAGCTTGCAGCCTGGGCCGCAATTCTTGCCGTACCGACAGCCATTGCCGGAATCTACGGGATGAACTTCGAACACATGCCTGAACTGGCAACCCGTTACGGCTACTTTGCCGTCCTCGGTGTCATTGCGACGCTCTGCTCTATTCTCTACTGGCGGTTCAAAAGGTCCGGATGGCTGTAGCCAGCGGAAATATCTTTCCGTGGGTTTCGTTTGGTGTCGACACCGCGGCATTGCAGCATGCTATCGGGTAAAAGCTCTGTGTGATGGTATCTCTTGGTGCTCTCGGACAATCCGGCCTTACCTCCGGCCCGCCTCCCCCATCTTCCGGCAAGTGACCTCCCGGCCTTCCGGAAGTTCGCCGAACTCTAGCGGCGCAGGCCGAGCTTGACGCGGAAATCGGGACCGGTGCCCTCTAGGAGATTTGCAATGGCGACCAAGCGCAAGTTCAAGAGCGATGCCTTTGAGGCGATCCATAGCGCCGTCGAAGACATGTCCGCGGCAGGCACCCGTTGGGTCCTATACGTCGCCGGCAGCGTCACTTTCGCCTGACGTCGAGACCCAGAGCCTCGGCGATGATGATCGACTGGTCGATCGTGATGATCGCGTCCTTGAGGCGAAGGTTCTCCGGATCGAAGGCGGTGAGGTCGCTGCCCCTGAGGTCGCAGGTGGTAAAATCTGCCCCATGCAGCCAGGCACCGGAAAGATCGACGTCCCTGAGCGAGCCGCCTTTGCAGGAGGCGCCGGTCAGATCCGCTTCCCGCATTCGCGTTTCCTTGAAGGATGCGCGGCCGAGAGCAGCGCCTGGCAATCCGGTAAAGGACCAGTCGCCGCCCGTCACCTGCATCTGGTCGAACTCGCAAGCGTCGAACATGCTTCCGACGAACTTGCACTCCTTGAAGCGGCTATCGAAGAACTTACAGGAGACGAACGTACAGTTCACGAAGGCGCTCGCCTGATGTGACGATGCATTGAACCGGGCTCGCCGGAAGGTGCATTCGTGAAAGACCACGCCGACGGTCTGCGCCTCGGTCAGGTCGAGATCGACGAACAGCGTGTTGTCGTATCGCTCGCGCTCGATCTGGCGACCGTACCAGTCGGCGCTTGCGATCGTGCTGTCGGTCTTGGGCGGCGCTTCGCCGTATCGTCGTTCAGCCATATCCATCCATCTGCGGCCCCGCACCAAGCGCAATGCCTTTTGTTGCTTCGCCGCTGAGCATTTCCATCTTCGCGATGTTTGGCAATGCCGAAAAGTCGAGCGCACGAGCGAAGCCACCGGGGCACGCAATTACGATGGGCTGGTTTCGACGCTATTCCACCAGCCGCACGCCGCCTCCCCTGCCGAAGCCGTTAGGCACGAAATCTTTGCCCTCTTCCCCCGGCTTCTTGAAGAAGGCCGTTCCGGACACGTAGAGGTTCAAAACCCTGGTAATCAGTGCGGTAAACTTTGATTCCGAATTGAGGCTTCCGCTGATGTTCCAGTCGACCACCGCGTAGGGCAAATAGATCGCCCCATTGTAGAAGCTTCCAGCAGACGTGTTGATGCGGAACTGGACGCTGCTGTCCTTCGCCTGCCGGCCCTGGAACATCAGGATGCCAGCATGCGCGCCGCTGGTGGGCGCCGATACCTGCAGGATTGCCGCACCGTTCAAAAACAGCGGCGATTGCGCGTCCTCGAAATAGAAAAGCACGTCCTTGCCTATGACCTTGGCCGATGTGTTCAAGGTCAACGCGCCGCGGCGGAACGCGTAGATTCCGGGCTTCAGCGTTAACTCGTCCGTGGCATTCACGGTCAGCCCGCCGCAATAGATCCCGGGCTCGAGCGACGACTTGCCCTGGCTGTTGATCGTCTTCAGGCTTTGGGAGGTACAGGCGTCGTTCGGCGACACCGGTTCGGGCATGCCGGCCATGGGGTCGGGCACGACAGGAGATCCGTCGACCGGCGGCGGCGAAATCAGGCGGCCGGAAAGCTTCGACTGGCCGGTGACGGCGATCAGCGGTGCTGCGAACTTCCCCTGGTTTTCGGCGTAGAACGCACGTTGCGAATGGGACGAGTTCACCTGGAAGCCGCATTCGCTGGTGACCGAGTTCGAATTGATGATCTTCAGCGCATCGGCCCTGCCCGGATCAAGGATCAGGATGCAGGCCGAGCTGCCGGCCCCTCGGGCGGCTTTCGCGATGACTGAGATCGGAACCGTCCGGAAGCCGAACATATGCATGATGGCGGTTTCGTAGTCCTCATTGACAGCCACCGCTACCGTATCCCGCTCGACCGTGACCTGATGGTTCCAGCTGGGGGGCCCTTTCAGATCTTGCGTGTCGTTGCTGCCAAGATGGGCGCCGAGAAAACCCACGGCGATCTTCTGCTCCGAACCGACACCTGCTGCAGCTCCCGCCAGTGCCGCAGCATCGGCCGCGCTTTGCATAGCGGCCTTTCGGTTGACCGCGGCTGCGAAATCGATCGCAACGCCAAGAGCGGCAATGAGGGGGATCGCGACAAGCGCTGCCAAGAGGCCGAAGTTCCCGGACCGGCATTTCAGCAGGGCCGAGGCGCAATGCCTGATCAGTGGCAGGGTCAGTATGTTCATGGCAGTTTCTTTGCAACCAGATGGAGAGTAGTCGCCTCTTCGTGCAGGGAGCCTTGCCAATCCTTTAATTTCGGGCCGAGTTAACGGTATGCACTCTCTCAGACGCTCTTCAGAGCTCTGACACAGGCGCGAAACGAGGTTATTTGAAGATATTTTGCGCTAAACGCGCGTCACTTCGGCACAACCGGCCAGCTGCCACGCTCGCCGGTTGGAAGCGATTTTGGCGTGCCCGAGAGGCGGATTCTGGGTCTTCTTCACTCAGAGGTTGCTGGACTGCTGAGGCAGTGCGGCGACTAACCCCTTTTGCTCATTGCCTAATCCTTGACTGCACCGTGCGCTGTGCGACGCTTTCGACTTCATGGTTGTACTGCGTAAGGGGCGGACGATGAAATTCACAAAGGCAAAGAGGAAACATCCCGGTAAGGCATTCAAAATAGGCGGAGCCGATAGAAGCACATATGACGGCTTCGTCGGGACGGCGCGCGCAGCACCCGGCTTTTCCTATCGGGGACGATGGACCAGCGAAGGGTGCCCCGGCACCTTCGAAACATGGCTCGTAAACAAGGGCATATTGCCCAAACAATAGGGCCTTTCATACTACTCAATCACGATCTGCCGGCGTCAAGGGTGGCGCCGGCCGCGCGCGTCAAGGCGCTCCGCCTAATAAAGCGATTTCGATTCCGCTTGGGCGTTCGAACGCGTTGGCATGCGCGAAAGAACCGGCTTGTCGCGACCGGAGGGGCGGCCGAGAATGCGTCGACGGCTGGCTGACGTCGATACGTCGGCATCCCTGGCGGTACTGAGAGCAGGTTTCCGTGGCCCATACTGCAGACGGTCTCTGAACTGCGTTCTCGGGTCAGGCCTTCCCGCTCTCAATCGCACGTGCCCATCCCGCGGCTCGCTCGGCCGAGGCCGCCAGAACCGGTTTGGGCGCCTTGTACCACTCGTCCTTTGGGATCTCGCGCTTCTCGCGGACGAAGTCGATGGCGCGCTCCAATGTTTCGAATTGATCAGGCAGCGTCAAATGCAGGAACAGCGACACGACGACGACTGAGCGCGATCGGCCACCGCGGCAGTTGACGAGCACACCGCCACGTTCGCGCCTGGGATAGGACGGCTTTTCGGGTAGGACCTGCTCCAGGGCCGCTCGCAGGATGTAGTGGGCGGCCAGCATTTGCGTGTCCGGGTTCCCATCCCCGTCGATAAGCCCGATCTTGTAGTAGCGGATTTCGCCCGGTCCATGGATGCTGTTGCGGTGATCCGAGACGAGCTTCGGCTGGTCGACGAAATTGAAGTCCAGATTGACCGCGCAATTGACGACCGTCGTGATCCCGCTCTTGCGCAGGAGTTCGAGGTCGCTCGCACCTTCCTTGCCGGAAATGAAGATGTCGACGCCATAGGTCGGATGCTTCGGATAGACGAGACTGAGCCTTGGCAATTCGCTGCTGGTCTTTTCCGTGGTTGAGGCATCGCTAAGATTGTCGAGCATGGTTTCCTCATGGGCTTTCATGGCGACGGCGCCTTCGCGCTGCGCCCGGCAGAGATTGCGGCGGCGACACGGTTCAGGGTTGGATAGTCGCCACCCCGGCCATAGGCGAGATACCCCGGGCAAAGGTAGTCGGCGGATCCTTCCGGCACTTTGCCAAGCGACAACGGCGCATAACGGCCGCCTGCGTTCTTCAGGATCAGCGTCGCTGCGGCCACATCCCAGGCGTTGACGCCAAAGCCCGCGGCCGCATCGACAAAACCCGCCGCCACATGGGCGATGCTCAAAGCTGCACTTCCAGGGCGACGCACGGTCGAGAAGGTTTCGACCAGATCACCGAGGCGGGCAAGTGCCTCGTTGCGGCCATCCAGGCGAAAGTCGCGCGAGACCGGGTAGCCGGTGATCAGCGTTGCCCGGCTTTCGTCACCGATGGCTTTGGAGGCAATGACCTTTCCATTGAGATAGGCACGCTCGACGTCGCTCGAAAACAGGAGATCGGCCACCGGGTCATAGACGACCCCGGCCACAACCGATCCGCCTTCAACCGCCGCAATCGATATGCACCAGAAGGCAAGTCCTCGTGCGAAGTTCGCGGTCCCGTCGATCGGATCGACATACCATTGGATGTCGCCCTCACCGACCTGCCCGCCCTCTTCGCCAAGCATCGCCGAATTCGGCTCGTGCGCGAAGATGTAGTCGCGGATGGATGCCTCGGCTTGCCTGTCGTAGACCGTCACGACGTCGTGGAGATCGCGCTTGTAGTCGACGACCATTTCCGAGCGAAACGCAGCGAGCAAGGGGCCGGCGGCCGAGCGGGCCGCACCTTCGGCGATCGTCATCAGTCGCCGCGAGTAGTCGCGCATGGCGTCTCTATCGGATTGGTTACGGCTCGTGGCGAGATTGGCGTCGGTCATGCTCTCTTCCTGTTCATACTGGAACGGCCGGCGCGACCTGTCCTCGTGAGGCCGCGCCGGCCGGGATTTTACTTGCTGTAGTTCATGCGCCAGAAATCCTGCCACTCCTCGCGCCGGTCGAAATCGTCAAGCCCAGTGCCCGCGTCATAGGGAAAGAGGCGGTCCGCTACCTCCATGATCCCCGACGGTTCGTCCTCAGGCATCTTGATGTCGACATTGGTCGGCAGCTTGCCGTCCTTCATCTGGGGCGCGATGCCCTCTTCCGTCAGCACGTAGTGGATGAAGAGCTTCGCGGCATTCGGGCTCGCGGATTTCGAGGCGATCAGGCCGAGCTTGGTGTAGGTCCAGCCGACCCAGGGGGTCAGCTCCGTGCAGAGCCCGAGTTTGTAGCCTTTGCCTTCGTTATCACGGAACTTGGCGGAGCTCAGGAGCCCGAAAAAGGGCTCCTTCTGGCCGGCGGCGCCGACGGCTTCGGCAACCGGATCGTCGCCGTCCGTTACCAGCGGGCCGTTTTGTGCCAGGGCCTTGATCCAGGCGGCCGCTGCACTTTTTTCAGCGGTTTCGAGATCCTTGCCGAAGTGGACCTTGTAGGCCTCCTTCACGGCGTTGTCGGCATGCTTTTCCAACTGGTTGAACCAGTCGGTATAGGTGCTCTTGGTCAGGGGATCGACCAGCGCGATCTTGCCTTTCCATTTTGCCTCAGTCAGCTCCCAGATATTGCCGACCGGGCATTTGTCATAGGCCTCGGTGTTATAGGCCCAGACATTGGCATTGGTCGAAATCGCCAGCGGGTTCTGGAAGCCCGCCGGTATCTTCTCCTTCATGTCGCCGGGCAGATAGCTTTCGACGAAGCCTTGCGGCAGAAGCTGGGCGAGCGCTGCCGGTGCGTCGGTGATCAGGGCGACATCGCCCTGGACGTTGCCGGCCTGGGCTTCGCGGATGATCATCTCCAGCTGGCTGTTGGCCGAGACTTTGACGCCGGTCGCCTTCACCCCGTATTTGGCGGTGAAGGCCTCGGCCATCTCGACGATCTTGCCGGTGCTGTCATAGACATTGATCGGCTTTTCTTTCTTCGCCGCCTCCACCAGCGCATTGAGATCAAACGCCTCCTCGGCGTTTGCCTCGACGGCCAATGCGGCCGCAAGGGCGGCAAATGCCGCCCCCATGATCATAACCCTGTTCTTACCTTTGCTCATGGTTTCCCCTCCCAAGGAGACCGTTTCACATGTTCAGGCGATTACTTCTGGTAGCTGAGCCGCCAGAGGTCCTGCCAGGTCTCGCGCGCGTCCCAGTCGTCGAGGCTCGTTGCCATCTGGTAGGGCATGACCTGATCAAGAACGGCGCCGATGCCCGACGGCTCGTCTGCGGGCAGCGAAACGTCCTTGTTGGTCGACATTTTTCCGTCTTCTGCCTGCGGCGCGATGCCTTCGGCGGTCATCACGTAGTGGATGAAGAGCTTTGAGGCGTTCGGGCTGTTGGTGCCCTTGGTGATCAGCCCGACGCCCGGATACATCCAGCCGAGCCAGGGTTTCAGGTCCTTGCAAAGGCCGAGCTTCATGCCCTTTTCGGCATTGTCGCGAAACTTCGCCGAGCTCATCAGCCCCATGAAGGGTTGCGACTGACCCGGCGCGCCGACGGCATCAGCAGCGGCCGCATCGGCGTCCGTCAGCAAGGGAGCGTTGGCAGCGAGCGCCTTGACCCAGGCGGCCGTCGCACTGCCGTCGTCGGTTTCGAGATCCTTCCCGTAAAGCTCTTTATAGGCGGCCGCCACTTTGTCGTCGCCGTGCTTGGCCATCTGGTTGAACCAGTCGACATAGGATGGCTTGCCGAGCGGATCCTGCATGGCGACCTTGCCTTTCCACTCAGGTCCCGTCAGCTGCCAGATGTTGCTGACGGGGCACTTGTCGAAGAGCTCAGTGTTGTAGGCCCAGACATTGGCGCTGGTAACGACGGTCAGCGGGTCCTGATACTCAGTGGGGATGTTGGCTGCGAGATCCGGCGGCAGCCAGCTTTCTGCAAAGCCCTGCGGGATGAGTTGCGCCATCGCGGCCGGTGCGTCGCTGATGATCGAGACATCGCCCTGGATGTTGTTGGCACGGGCCTCGCGAATGATCATCTCAAGCTGGGCAGTCGCCTTGACCTTGGAGCCCTCGGCGCCGACGCCATATTTCTGGGCAAAGGCCTTGGCCATTTCGACGATTTTGCCGGTGCTGTCATAAACCGTAATCGGCGGTTCCTTGCGCGCGGCCTCGATCAGCGCGTTCAGGTCGAACGGCTCTTGTGCCAGCGCCGGTCCGGCGAAGGCGACGATGGTCGTTGCCAGCAGCGCGCGCCTGATTGCACGGTGCGTCCTTTCAGTCCTTAGAAATTGCATCGTCTGTTCCTCCCTCAGATTATGTTTCGATTTGTCGTTCGGCACTGAAGCGCCTTAGTTCAGCGTGGACTTGCGCAGCAGCGCGTCCGCTTCGGCGATCCGCTGGCCGTCCTTGTTAAAAACGTGCAGCGCCTCAGGCGGCGCAAAGAACGAAACCCTCGTTCCGGTCTCGACGCGCGGCAGGGCATTGGTCGTCAAGAACAGCGTGTCGCTGCCGTTCCTGAGCTCCAGGATCCAGCTGCCGCCGGTCGGCAGGACGCCTGTCACCGTCATTTCGCCGGAGAAGCTGCCGGCCGGCACATCGTTGGTTTTGACCGAATAGCCGATCGCTTCCGGTCGGATGCCGATCGAGCCAATGCCGCGCAACGACGGGTGGCGCGTGCCAAGATAGGCCTCGGCTGCGCGCGACAGCTCAGAGGCGGCGGCCGATCCGAAGTTCAGGATGTTGATCGGCGGGCTACCGACGAATTCCGCGACGAAGCGATTGGCCGGGCGATCATAGATATCGTTGGGCGTGCCCATCTGCTGCAGCGTGCCCTCGTTCATGACGGCGATCGTCGTTGCCAGCGTCATTGCCTCCCACTGGTCGTGGGTGACGAAGACGATGGTCGTCTTGAACTCCTTGTGGATGCGTTTGAGCTCGGCGCGCATCTCGAGCCGGAGCCGGGCGTCGAGGTTCGACAGCGGTTCGTCGAGCAACAGAACGCCTGGATTGACTGCCAGCATGCGGGCGAGCGCCACGCGCTGCTGCTGGCCGCCCGAGAGCTGCGACGGGTAGCGGTCGCGGTACTTGGCGATGTCGAGCGCCTGCATCACTTTCTCGACGCGCATTTCACGCTCTTCCTTCGGCAGTTTGCGCAGCCTCAGACCGAAGTCGGTGTTGCGTTCGATTGTCAGGTGCGGCCAGAGCGCGTAACTCTGGAATACCAACCCCATCTCACGCTTTTCCGGCGGGATGAACACGCCTGCCCTGACCGAGTCGACCACCCGCTCTCCGATGCGGATCTCGCCGTCCGAGAGGTTTTCGAGGCCGGCGATCATGCGCAGCGTCGTGGTCTTGCCGCAGCCAGAGGGTCCAAGAAGGCACATGAACTCGCCGTCGCGGATTTCGAGATCGAGGTTCGAGACGGCATTGGCGGAATTGACGCCGTAGTTCTTCTGGGCGCCGCTGAGATTGATGGTGGGCATCAGCTTCCGAGTCCTTCTGCGAGATTGGTCTTGGTCAGCTTCTGGGCTGCCAGGGTTCCGAGATAGGCGATCGCCGCGATGATCAGCACGACGGCATTGGCGGCTTGCGTGTAGTGGTAGTCGACGAGCCGGAGCGAATAGGTGGTCAGAACATCGGTGCTCGGCACGGCGAGGATGACGAAGAGGCTCAGGCCCTTGATGCCCGAGATGAAGGGCAGCAGCACGCCTGTTACCAGCGAGCCCTTCTGGATCGGAATGACGATCAACATCATCCGCCGGAACCAGCCGGCGCCGGAAATCTGGGCTGCCTCTTCCGGATCCTTGCCAAGCTGGGTCATGGCCGAGATACCGGCGCGCGATGCGTAAGGCATCTGGTCGGCGATCAGCGCCAGGACCAGGATGGTGACGGTACCATAGAGGGCCGGCATCGGTCCGCGTGGCACGGCGAAGAGCGACAGATAGGCGGCGGCAAAGGCGATACCCGGCACCAGATAGGGCAAGAAGGTGACCTGCCGCAGATAGACCGACAGGACCTTCACCGGCGTGCGGATGACCACATAGCCGACAAGAAGTCCGAGAATGCCCGAGGTCAAGGACGCAAGGCCGACGATGACAAGCGTGTTTTTTGCAGCCGCCCATAGATCGGGGCTTAAGAGGACCCCGGTCTGCAGTGCCACCGTGTGGAGATCACGGCCGATCCAGTAGTCGAGCGTGAAATTGTCGAGCGTGAACTGCGCCGGCAGCTTCATGATGGTGGAGAGGAACAGGGTCAGAAGCGGCAGTCCGACGCTCAAGAGAAAGATAAGTGCGGCAAAACCGGTCGCCGGCAGACGGTACTTGCCGAGCCGGCTCTGGCGGTTCATCGAACCCTTCGAGCCAACAGTAACGAAGCGCCGGGCTTCACGAACAAGACGCGCATCGATCATGAGGGTGACGATGCCGATCAGCATGATCGAGGCCGCGACGACACCGGCAACGCCGGTCTGGCGCGACGCGATGCTGCGAAAGAGCGAGGTGGAAAGCACTTCGAACTTGACCGGCAGGCCGAGCACATAGGGCACGCCAAACTCGCCGAGGCACTTGGCGAAGATCAGCACCATCGAGGACAAAAGTGCGGGACGCATCAGCGGCAGGATGATCTGCATCGCCACCTGGTAGCGCTTGGCTCCAAGGATACGGGCGGAATCTTCGAGCTGGGAATCGAAGCGACGAAGGGCAGAGCCAAACAGCAGGATGACGAAAGGCGTATAATGTAGCGCCAGGATCACGATGATCGGGAAGCGCCCATAGGCGACCCAGTCGGGCGGCGTTAGCCCCATGGCCTCGAACCAGCCCGGCTGGCCGCCGACGGTGCGGTTCTTGAAGAGCGTTGTCCAGGCAAGCGCAAAGGTCCAGGCCGGCAGCATGTAGGGCACGATCAGCGCTGTTGCGAACCAGCGCCGTCCGAACATGTCTGTCCGGCTGATCAACCAGGCGAGCACCGTACCGATCAACAAAGACAGGCTGATCGCTCCGAGCGCAACCGATAGCGTGTTGAAGAGCGGCCGCCAGAAAAGATCGACCGAGACCGGCGACAGGAAGGCTCGATCAAGGTAGTAGAGCGTAAGCTCGCCAAAGTCCTTGCCGAGCCGCCGCTCGTGGCCGAATTGGACGCGCACGGAATCGAGCACGATCGAGATGATCGGCACGACGATGAGATAGGTAAAGAGAAGTGCCGTCAGGACGCCGATCAGCGTCGTCGGCTCCCGCGACGCGACCTTCATCCGATAGCGCCAGCGCTGCCATGCCGTCGGCGCCATTGCGCTGCCGGGCAATGTTGCCGCTTTGGCTGTCTCACTCAATAAGGCCATGCTCTTCCCCTTGGAACTCAACATGCGCTGCCTGCCCCGGCGATCGATGCCTGGCGGAACTTTCAAAGTGCCAACGGGGAATAGAAATCAGCCGCCAGGGCGTGGCGCTGACCTACGCAAGAAGCCGCTCAATGACGCAAACGGCGCGGCTGTCGGTTACTCAATCCTCCCCGTTCGCAGGGCAGGCGCAAGCGCTTGCCAGATGTCGGCGCAAGCTCCTCAACCGCGCCGCCGTCACCACGAACATAGACAGAACAAAAATTCCAATCCAGCTCTGTCTATGGAACGTATGATCCAATGGAGAGGCGCCATTGTCAACAAAAAAATGCACACGTGCGCAATGATATAAGCCGTTGTTTTTGATGGCTCTTTTGTGACAATGATGTATTGTTTTTAGAACACGTGATCATTGAGGTTGGGCGAATGACTTCAGCGGGGAGAAACAGCCGCCATAGACGGAGCGATGGCGACCGTTCACCGGCATCATCGGCTGGTTCACCGAGCGGGTAGGCTCGAACTTTTTCGTTGGAATGGGGCTGCTTTTGTGGCCCTGATGAAAAGCATCTGATTCTGCAGGAGAAAGGCATGGCGAGGGGCTTTGTGACGGCCGAAGAGGTTGCAAAACGCGCGGGCGTCTCACGCTCGGCGGTCTCGCGAACCTTTACGCCCGGAGCCAGTGTATCCCAGGCTGTGCGGCGCAAGGTTCTCAAAGCCGCCCGGGAGCTCGGTTACCGGGTCAACCGGCTGGCGCAGGGACTGAACAACGACCGCTCCAATCTCATCGGGGTCGTCGGTGCCAATCTCAGCGCACCCTTCCATGCAAAACAGCTCGATCTCTTGAGCATCGGCCTGTTGCGTCGCGGTCTGCAATGCCTGTTGCTCAATGCCGCGGATGCGCGAAAGGATATCGCGCCGCTGATCGAGCTACTGTTCGAGTTCCGGGCGCAAGCGATCATCGTTCTTTCCGGAGAGCCGCCGGAATCGATCGTCGACCAGTGCATTGCCAACGGCGTGCGCCTGATCCTGATCAACCAGAAAATCGATCGCACCGATACCAGCATGGTGCTGAGCGACGATTCCCGCGGTGCGGACCTTGCAGCACTGCGCCTGATCGAGGCGCGCTGCAAGAAGGTTGCGGTGATCTCGAGTGGCAGCCAAACCCCTGCTCAGGTGCGCCGCACCACTGCGTTCAAAAAGAAAATGGCGACCGCCGGGGTCGAGGTGGTCGCCTGGTCGGGCGGTACCACGAGTTATGAAAGCGGTTACCAAGCTGGCTGCGAGGTGCTCCTCGACGAGGCGATCGACGGCGCGTTTTGCGTCACCGATCTCTTGGCTCTCGGCTTTCTCGACGCTGCCCGCACCGAAATGCACCGCCGCGTGCCGGCCGATCTTTCCGTCGTCGGCTTCGACGATATTCCGCAGGCAGGGTGGAAGAGTTACGAACTCACCACCGTTGCGCAGTCCTTCTCCGCTCTGACGGAGCATGTTCTCGAAGCGCTGGAAGCCGACGAGATGGAAACACGACTTCAGGTCGTTCCCGTCACGATGGTCGAGCGCAAGACCGCCCGACGCTAGACCGGAATGCTCAAGTGGCCGCCGGCCGGATACGGCTGTCGATCAACAACCCGCTCTGATCAAGGATGGGGTGCGCGACGGTTGCAATGTGTGCGTTGATGCGTTTGAGATCGCGCAGCATGTCGAGATGGAGCGAGCTGGTTTCGATGCTTTCGGCGCGGCCATCGCGTAGGCGCTGCAGATGCCGCTCAGCCGACTGCCGCTCCAGCCTGCGGACATCTTCCTTGGCTTCTACCAGGCGCCGCGCCATCGCGTTGTCACGCGTGGCAAACACGGCCTGGGCCATGCGCAGATTGTCGATCGTGATGGCGAAGAGACGCGACAGTTCCTCGTGGCCATCGGAGGAGAAAGCCAGGCCGCGGGCGATCTTCTTTGCAAGTTCGGCAAGGAGCCCCTTCTCGATGATGTCGCCGATATGCTCGAGGTTGATGGCATAGTTGACGATATCCATGGCGTGGCGGCGCTGTTCCTCGGCGATTTCGGACTGGCCGACGCGCGAGACGTAAACCTTGATCTCGTGTTGCACGCGATCCACGCGCCCTTCAAGCGTGCTGATCGCAGCAAGCCTGGAAGGGTCCGTCTGCTGCAGGGCGTCGTTTGCTTCGACCAGCATGCGCTCGACCAGGTCGCCGACGCCGAGCACTTCCCGACTTGCGCCGGCAAGCGCTGCGACCGGCGTGCCGAGATCGTTGTGTTCAAGGAAAAGCGGGCCGTCCGTCGCCTTTGGCTCGTCCGGCAACAGGCGCATGGTCAGGCGGGATAGAGGCCGAGCCAGGGGGGCCGCCAGAAGCGCCAGTGCGAGATTGAAGGCGAGATGCACATCAACCGGCAGATTGCCGCGTGAGACAGGCGGCCAGTCGATATGCGGGGCGATGTACCCGGCGAGCGCCAGAGCGGCCAGGCAGCCGACGGCACGCACGATCAGGTTGCCAAGGGCAACCCGCCTGGCGCTCGCCGCAGCCTTGAATGTGGCTAGAACCGGGGGCACAGCACCGCCGAGATTGGCTCCCAGAACGAGGGCGATGAGCGGGCCGGTCGAAAGGCTGGCGGATGTTGCAAGAGACAGGATCAGCACAACGACTGCCAGGCTCGATGACGCGAGCGCTGCGAGTCCTGCCGAGATGACGAGCGCCACCGGCCAGGCATTGTCGAGCATCCCGAAGAAAGCCGAAAGGGCGGCAGAGGTCCGCAGCGGTTCGGTCGCACCGCCAATCAGATGCAGCGACAGCAACATCAGCCCGATGCCGACGAGCGCTGCGCCTGATCCCTTGCGCGTGCTCGAGCTGCCGCGCCCGACAACGAAACCGCAAAGCAGCAAGAGCGGTGAGAGCCAGCCGAGCCCCAAAGCCACGATCCAGGCCGTCATCGCCGTGCCGACGTTGGCGCCGAGCAGCACGATCTGCGCCATGCGCGGCACGATGAGATCGCGCTCGACGAAGGACGCGACCATGAGAGCGGTGGCGGTGGAGCTCTGGAGGGCGATGGTTGCGACGAGGCCACTGAAAAACGAACGAAGACCGTCACGCGTCCCGGCCGCCAGTCCGGCTTTCAGACGGGCACCAAAAGCGCGTTGCATGCCGTCGCGAACCTGACCAAGGCCGAACAGGAGGAGCGCCACCGCGCCGAAGAGGTTGATGCTGACGATCGCAGTGCTCATGGCCCCCTCCCCAATGCTGCTTATTGCCGGCCGCGCAGCAACTCCGCTCGAAAGAGCTGCTGAAAGGATGCATAGGTCTCAAAGCCGAGGTCGCTGACGAGCCGCATGACTGTCGTCGTCGAGACACCGCTGCGCACGGCCACTTCCCGTGCGCTCGCAAAGGCGACGTCGTACGGATGGGCAAGCACGAACTTGGCCACTTCCAGGCGCCCACCCTTCAGATGACGTCGGCCCAGACGGCAAGATTCCCGCAACTCGATGAAAGTCGCCGGCGGCGCGGAGGAAGAGGCCGTGGAGAGCAACTGGTCCATGGTCAGGCAGCCTCTTCCGTGTCGGAGGTGCTCTCGATGCGGATGTGCAGGCTTCCCGCTTCGGCACGATCGAGGAAGGCGTCGAAGGCCCCGAAGAAGATCGCTAGGAAGCCTGATGTCGATCCGTCCCAGCCGGTCCCGGGCGGACGGCCGAAGTGTTTGGCGAGCAGGCGATAAAGCGCGCGGCGCCGCTCAGGTATCTTGTCAAGCGCAAGGACGCCGGCCTGGCGCAGGCAATACCAATCGGCGATCACCTCGATCATATCGAGGCTGGCGGCGTCCTCAGAGATGGCGATCGCTCCTTGCCCGGAAGCGCTCGTCATGGCGCCGGCGTCGGGCATCAACTTGCAGACCGCAGCGATCGAAAGCCCGGATATTTCGTTGACGACATCTCCGGGCCATTCCTTCGGAAAATAGCGATGCTGGACCAGGGCACGCTTGTGTGCCTTCAGGAAGGAACCGTAATCCGCCGCGGCAAAGGCTGGGTCCGGATATTCGCCGGCTCGCACCGCTTCGCGACGGTAGGCGCGCAGCACGCGTGGATCGACGGCCATCGCGGACAGTTCGACGGTTTCGATGGACGACGCCGATTGAGACGGTTCGACGATCTTGAAGGCCGGCGGAAAGGCCACGAGCGACGGCACGGCGACATTGATCAGCGAGCGGCAGCCGCGCGCGCGGCGCGTAACGCCTTCGACATGCAGGTGCCCGCTAAAATGCAGCGTCATGCCGGCGGTCATCAGTGCATCTGCGACCGCCTGCTGTGGTGTCCTGCGGGCAATATTGGTCTCGCCGAAGAGAACGCTTTCGGCTCCCGTTGCGCCATCGAAGGGATCGAGCACCGGATAATGCGAGAATGCGAGCAGCGTTTTTCCGAGTTTCGTTGCGCGCGCGGACACGTCCGCAATCCAGTCGACGATGAACGGTTTCAGCCTGATAAGCGCGTTCCAGCCCCCGCCGGTGCTGTCGACGAAAGCGGCTTCATCGCCCTCCTCAAACAGGCCGTCGCGTGGTTCGAAGACGTTGGCGTCGATCATCAGCAGCCAGAGACCCGGCTCGGGCTCGACCAGATAGGAGGCATCCATCAGCCGGTAGCCATTCCGGCCGTCCGGAGACGAGACCGGGTAGAGCCGATCCTCGACGCGGTCAGACGCCCCGAACGGGGTTTCCCAATGAAGATAGTCCGGCCGTCGGAAGTATCCATGGGTAGCCACAGGGGCAAGGCCCGTCGGATATCCCTCGCAATACATGCGCGGCGTTGTGTGGCTGCCGGGGGCTGCCTTTCCTACGTCGCTCGTGACGAGGACCCTCACGTCGTTCCGATCAAGAAATTGTTTGGTGTGGTGTCGCCCCTTGGGCCCGAAGATGTCGTGGTTGCCCGGAAGCGCATAAAAGCGCGTGCCATGGGTGCTCTCGTGCCCATCAAGAATGGTGCGCAGGCGCGCCGTTGTCTGTCTTTGCCCGTCGTCCGTGTAGTCGCCCAAAAGGACGACGTGACGGATGCCGCGGCGCGCGACCTCCGCCAAGGCCTCGTCCAGCGCCTTGGCACTTTCGTTGAAGACGCGGGTGGATTCGCGCGTGTCGGTCCAGCTTCTGACGGCCAGTTTTTCGCCGTCGATCTCTATCCGCGGGAACTCGAAATCGCCTTCAAGATCATGGAAATGGGCGTCGGCGATGATGGCGATCCGAGGCAAATCAGACATCGGCCTTCACCTCCAGACGGGAGGCCTCGACGAGGTCGATCCAAGCCGAAGCGCGGCGCGCTGCCTCATAGAGCATGGGCTTCGGCGTCTCGAACCATTCATCCGGCCGCAGTTCGCGATGCTCGCGGATGTGGGCGACGGCCGCGTCGAGTGTGGGAAACAGATGCGGCTGCTGCTTGTGCAGGAACAGCGCCACCAGCGACACCGAGCGGCTGCGTCCGCCGCGGCAATTGACGAGGATGTTGCCGCCATCGGCGAAGGGGTAGGTTGCGCGCTTCGGCATCGTCTGGCGTAGCGCACCGTCGAGAATGTAGTAGGCACCGAGCATCATCGTGTCGGGGCTGCCATCACCGTCGATCATGCCGAGCTTGTAATAGCGGACGGCCGCATAGCCGCTTGCACAAAGGTCATCATTGATGCTGACTTCTTCTTCGCGCACGAGGTTGATGTCCAGGTTGATCGCGCAATTGACGACAATGGAGATCCCGTGACGCTTGAGCAGGTCCAGGTCACGCGCGCCGTCACTGCCGCCGATATAGAGATCGGCGCTGTGGGGCCCGAGTTCTCTGGCGATCAGACTGATAGCGGGCCGGGTGTAGACCGGTGCGTCCATTGGATTTCCCCTTGTGTATGCGAACGGGTGGCATGCGTGTTCAGGCTACCGCGGTTTCAGGCCAGCTGGAGCCTGGCGGCTTGCTCCCTTTTTTGGACCGGGATGCCTGAAGCCACACTTACGCCGCCGGCAATCGCCGGCGTCGATGCAAGCACCGGCCCGCCGTCGAGCAGGCTGCCTATTTCCATGAAGGGACACACGGCGCCGCCCGCCTCGGCAACGAGTAACAGTCCGGCAAGGCAATCCCACGAGTTCATGTGCAGCTCGACATAGGCGTCCGAGCGCCCATCGGCGACATAAGCGAGCGCAAGTGCTCCCGAAGCGCCGCGCCGCACATTGGCGCCCTTCTCCAGCATCTGCCGCATCGTCTCCAGATAGGTCTCGTCCGGCACCCGCCGCGACCAGCCCATTTCGACCGACGCGGCATCGAAGGTCGCCGTCGACGAGACCGTGATGACCTTGCCGTTGAGCGTTGCACCTTCTCCCCGGCGGCAGAAATAAAGTTCGTCGTGGGCCGGATTGTAGATTGCGCCGATCTCTGCGCGTCCGTGTTCGACATAGGTTATGGAGATGCAGAAGTGCGGGATTCCGCGCGCGAAGTTTGCCGTGCCGTCGACGGGATCGACGACCCAGACGCGATCGGCAACGGTCCCGCCGCCCTCCTCGCCCAGGAACGCATCGGCCGGAAAATGGGTGGCAATTGCGTCGCGAATATGGGCCTCGGAGGCCGCATCGGTTTCCGTCAGAAAATCCTGCGGGCCCTTTAGGGAAAAGCCACGCTCGGCACTTGCCTTGAAGCCGTCGAGCACCAGAGCGCCGGCAGAGCGAATGACATCCCGACACAACAGGGCCCGCCCCGAAAGGTCGTTCGAATAGCGCGGCTTGTGATCGTTCATCGGCGAAACTCCATTGCACACGCGTGCATATTTGCACGCGTGTGCATGTCGCGCAAGTCGAAATTGCCGGTCCGTGCCAGGTGCCTGGAAGATTGGTCGATCGTCGCGGCCGCACTCAGCCGGACATCTGCGGCATTTCTGCAATATTCAAGCAGGCGCGGTCGACGTAGTGTCCACATGTCGAATCTCAAGGCAGGGTCGAATGACGACGATCACGATACAGGAAGCGCTCGACCGGGCGGGCACGGGCCCCTATCAGCGGCGCCTGATGGGCATATTCGGCCTGGTTTGGACGGCCGATGCCATGCAGGTGCTCGCCGTCGGGTTCACCGCCGCGTCCATTGCCGCAACATTCGGGCTGACGGTTCCCCAAGCGTTGCAGACGGGCACGCTGTTTTTCCTGGGCATGCTGATCGGCGCCGTCGGCTTCGGCAGGCTTGCCGATCGGATCGGCCGGCGCCGGGTCCTGATCGTAACCGTTGCCTGCGACGCGGTCTTCGGCATTCTGTCGATCTTCGCTCCGAATTTCGTGGTCCTGCTTGTCCTGCGCTTCCTCACCGGCGCTGCGGTCGGCGGCACACTTCCCGTCGATTATGCGATGATGTCGGAATTCCTGCCGGCGCGCAGCCGCGGGCGATGGCTGGTCATGCTTGAAGGCTTCTGGGCCGTGGGCACGCTGATCGTGGCACTGGCGGCATGGCTCATCGCTCTTGCCGGCCTTACGGACGGATGGCGCTACATCTTTGCCGTCACGGCCATTCCGGCAGTCATTGGCGTCGGACTACGCTTCCTCGTGCCGGAATCGCCGCTTTACCTGTTGCGCGCGGGCAAGGCGGAGGCGGCCAAGGCGATCGTCGATCGAATGCTCGCAGCCAACGCTCGACCGCAACTCGAGCCGACCGTATCGATCGCCCTGCCTGTACCGACGGCCGATCTCAGTATCTTTTCGAAGGACTTGCGTCGCCGCAGCCTTCTGATCCTTTCGGTCTGGTTCCTCGTCTCGGTCTCCTACTATGGCGTCTTTACCTGGATGCCGCCGCGGCTTGCGGGAGAAGGCTTCGGCTTCGTGCGTGGCTATGGGTTCCTCGTTCTCATCGCTCTGGCGCAGATCCCGGGCTATGCGCTTGCCGCCTACGGCGTCGAGAAGTGGGGACGGCGCCCGACGCTGGTCGGTTTCTGCCTGCTCTCCGCCCTCAGTTGCCTGTTGTTCGTCGTGGCGGATGCGGCCTTGGTCGTTGCCGCTGCGCTCCTGATCATGAGCTTTGCACTGCTCGGCACATGGGGCGCACTCTATGCCTATACGCCGGAACTCTATCCGACCGCCTCGCGCGCGACCGGCATGGGGGCGGCCGGCGGCATGGCTCGGCTCGGTGGCCTGCTTGCGCCTTCGCTCATCGGATTGCTGGTGGCGAAGGGCTTCGGCCTGGCGATCGGCACCTTTGCAGGCTTGCTGCTTGTGGCGGCGATCGCCGCTGCGTTGATTGATGCGGAAACCCGCAAGGTATCGCTGACCTGATACGGTGCATTCTTTTCAGGGGCAGTAGCTCACAGTTTGGAAAATTGAACTGCGTTTCAACGCGTTAGCGCCTCCTTTCCCTGTGAACAACCTGTGGACCGGCTGCGCACAAGGCCGGAAGTCAGGTTGCCGGCTGTTCGATCGTAAAAGCGGTCGTAAAATGGCTGTGCGGTCAAGCTCACGACCGTTAGTGTAGCAACTATCTCATCGGGGCCGGCACGTGTGCCGGTCCCGATTGTCCGCCCGGACGGGTGTCCTTGGCGGCGTCCCCTCCTCCCACAGAACGCTCATTTTGGCACCGTTTGGCAGTTCCGGCCGACGACCGCGGCGCACGTCTTGCGTTTATGCATAGCTGCATTGCACAATAAATGTTTTCCAGCTGGTCAAAAATCAGGCATAAAGCACACAGCTGATGCACATGGCGGGTCTCCTCCCAGTCCGCCGCAGCAGCTGTTCCCCTCTGGAGGTTTTTGACCTTCACACCTTTATGGGCCGCGGTTTTCCGCTGGCCCTTTTTTCTTTTCTGCGATCCTTCACCTTCGGCAAGGCTCCACGCCACTGTTTCTGCACGCGCAATTGCGTTTCGAAAAAACGTGTTCTGTAATGGGCCGCGTCATTGAGCGATGGAGGCGGAGACCGGTGGAGCCGATACATCTGTTCGAACTGGTGATCGGCATGTTTGTCGCGATCATCGCGCTGCACTACGTCGCGCATCGGCTCGGCCTGCCGCCGTCGGTGGCGCTTCTTAGCGGTGGCGCGATGCTCGCCTTCCTGCCGGGGCTGCCGGCCATCGCGGTCGACCCGGAGCTGGTGCTCGTCATCTTCTTGCCGCCGCTGCTCCTCGACGGCGCCTGGACGATCGCGGTCGGCCGCCTGCGCCGTCACCTGATCGGCATCGCCTCGCTTGCGATCGGCGCAGTGTTTTTTACCGCGGCCGTCGTTGCCGTCGTGACGCACCTCATCTTCCCGTCCCTGCCTTGGGCCGCATGCGCCGCACTCGGGGCGATCGTCTCGCCGCCCGACGCCGTCTCGGCACGGGCCGTGCTGCAGCGCGTGCAGTTGCCGCGACGGCTGCAGATCCTGCTCGAAGGCGAAAGCCTGCTCAACGACGCAAGCGGACTGGTATTGTTCCGCTTCGCGATCGCCGCCGGCGTCACCGGGGCATTTAGCGCCGGCGAGGCGGTCGGCAACTTCTTCCTGCTGGCGATCGGCGGTGCCCTTGTCGGCCTCGCCATCGGTACGGCGTGGGTGCTGCTTGCCCGCCGCCTCGGAGATGAGTACCTGATCATCGCCGCGACGGCCCTTTTGTCCTGGACGTCCTACCTGCTCGGCGAGTTCCTGCATGTTTCCGGCGTGATCGCGACAGTTACCACCGGCCTCGTCGCCAGTTGGCACCAGCACACCGTGCTCTCGGCCGCCACCCGTATGCGCGGCTCCGCCTTCTGGACCGTCATCGTCTTCCTGATGGAGGCCGCGGTTTTCATCCTGATCGGCCTGTCGCTTCGCGGCGTGGTCGAGCGCGGCGGCGGGTTCGAGACCGTTGCAGCGACCTTGGGGTGGCCGATCCTCATGGTGCTCTTCGCGCTCACTGTCGCCCGCTTCTTCTGGGTGTTTGGTTCCGACTTCGCAATCTGGCTTGGCAACAGGCTGGGGCTCAAGCGCTACACGCCGGTCGGCGCGCGCGGTGCGACCGTGCTTTCCTGGGCCGGCGTTCGCGGCGTGGTAACGCTCGCCCTTGCGCTGAGCGTGCCTGAAGGCTTCCCCGGCCGGGACTTCATCCTGGTGACCTCCTTTGCCGTGATCCTTGGAACGGTACTGATCCAGGGAACGACGCTCGGGCGGGTGATCGCCTGGGCGAGGCTCGTCGAGCCTTCGTCTGAAAAGGCACCCCTCACCCTAAGCCAGGCCGAGGCGGCGATGGCCCAGGCGCAGCTCATCACCATTCAAAGCCGCGCCTATGACACGGCGGGCAATCTCATCCATCCGCAATTGCTGGACCGCTATCAGCGCCGAGCGGTTTCGATCGTCGACTATGCCGCGCGCACGGAGCATTACACGCCGATCCTCCACGCCCATTTCGACGTCGTGCTCGAAGCGGTCGCGACCGGGCGGCGCGAACTCATCCGGCTTCATCGCGCCGGCGAAATCGACGATGAAACGCTGCACGAACTGGAGCGCGATCTCGACCTTGAGGAATTGAGCGCAATATCTGCCAAGGCGTGAGCCTCTTGCCCGAACGTTTCTTTCCATTTTCTCCTTTGACATGAGGGGCGGATGTCCTAGATGTCCGCAAATTGGCGCCAAGTATCGAGGAGCTTGAGAGCGATCAAGAAGTCAAAGGCGCCGAAACCACCAAAACCGAAGACGCTGTTGCAGAAGCTGGCTGCCTCGCCCGAGAAACTGTTTTCGGGTTCGTTTCGCCAGCAATGTGCAGCACTTTGCTATCGTTACGTGCCTGACGGCGCGATCGAGATCCTTCTTGTGACGTCGCGCGACAGCGGCCGCTGGCTCATTCCAAAAGGCTGGCCGATGAAACAGAAGGAACCGCACGAGGCCGCGGCGATCGAAGCCTTGCAGGAGGCCGGTGTTCGCGGGAAAGTTCGCAAGAAGCCGATTGGCAGCTACACCTACTTAAAGATGCTCGATGACGGCGACGTGGTGCCCTGTATCGTTGACATCTTCCAGATCGAAGTCACCAAGCTGGCGGAGAAATACAAGGAGAAAGGCGAGCGTTTGGTCGCCTGGGTCAGCCCCGATGAAGCGGCGCGGCGCGTCCGCGAAATCGAGCTCAAATCGCTTCTGGTCGACTTCAAGCCGCGGTGAGGTCGCGCACCTTTCCGGATCACATCCTCGGACGATAGCCGCGCTGACGCTTGCTACGCGTTAGGTCGAGGAAGAGTTTGACCGCCTCCTCCTCCCGCGCGAAGTGGTGCACCATCATCTGGCCGTGACTTCCGATCCGTCCCCAGCGCCGCGTCAGGCACGCCTCCCCCAATAGGGACATGGAGATCTGCATGGAGTAGTAGCGCGCCATGTTTCTGGCCGCGTCCCTTCGCTCGACATAGATCTGGTAGGGCTGAACGATCGTCATGCCCGAAGATTCGGCGATCGGCGCGCATAGGTCCAACGAGAGTTTTGAATCGATCACGTGCGACCGATTCATTTTGGTGATCTGTCACGACCCTTGCCGCAACGGATAAGGGTCAACGGGCGCACCGGCGAAAGCTCCGCAGACAAGCAAAAGCCGGAACGGCGTGCACCGATCCGGCCTTCGAAATCTTGAAGCCTTGGTTAGCCGCGGAACGTGTAGTCCGCGATCGACTGCGGTTTCATCTCGATCGAGAAACCCGGCCGCTGCGGCGGCATATAGGCGGCATTCTCGATCACGCAGGGGTCGAGGAAGTGCTCGTGCAGATGGTCGACATATTCGATGACGCGACCATCCTTGGTGCCGGAAACCGCCAGATAGTCGATCATCGACAGATGCTGGACATATTCGCACAAGCCGACGCCACCGGCATGCGGCCAGACCGGCAGCCCGTATTTGGCGGCGACGAGCAGCACCGCCAGAACCTCGTTCAGGCCCCCCATCCGGCAACTATCGATCTGGACGATGTCGATCGCGCCCTCGGCGATGAACTGCTTGAACATGATGCGGTTCTGGCACATCTCGCCGGTTGCGACCTTCACCGGTCCGATCGCCTCACGGATCTTGCGGTGACCGGCAACGTCGTCGGGGCTGGTCGGCTCCTCGATGAAGAAGGGCTTGGCAAAAGCGAGCTGCTTGACCCAGTCGATCGCCTCGCCGACCTCCCAGACCTGGTTGGCGTCGATCATCAAGTAGCGGTCCGGGCCGATCACCTCGCGCGCGATCGTCAGTCGCCGGATGTCGTCGGCAAGGTCGCGGCCGACCTTCATCTTGATATGGTTGAAACCTTCGTCGATCGCCTCCTGGGCGAGACGCCGGAGCTTATCGTCGTCATAACCGAGCCAGCCGGCCGATGTCGTGTAGCAGGCGTAGCCTTCCTTCTCGAGCGTCGCGATGCGCTGAGCCTTGCCGGGTTCGGCCCTGCTGAGGATGGCGACCGCCTCGTCACGCGTCAGCACGTCGGTCATGTAGCGATAGTCGACGATATCGGCGATCTCTTCCGGCGACATTTCGGCGACAAGCCGCCAGACGGGCTTGCCCGCCTCCTTGGCAAGCAGGTCCCAGACGGCGTTGACGACGGCACCGGTCGCCAGATGCATCGCACCTTTCTCCGGACCGATCCAGCGCAGCTGGCTGTCGCTGGTCAGGTGCCGCCAGAACCGGCCGGGATGGGCGAGAATGTCTGATGTCTCCTGGCCGACGATCAGATGCCGCATGGCCTTGATCGCCATGCAGCAAATGTCGTTGCCGCGGCCGATGGTGAAGGTGAGACCATGGCCCGCAAGTCCCTCCCGATCGGTGTCGAGGATGACATAGGCCGCGGAATAGTCCGGGTCCGGGTTCATCGCGTCGGAACCGTCGAGGCTCTGCGAGGTCGGAAAGCGCAGGTCGAAGACGCGCAGATCAGTGATGCGGGTCATGGTCACTCCAGTCTTATGATCAATCGTCCGCGCGCACGGACTGCTTCTGGCTGCCGAGGCCCTCGATGCCGAGTTCGACGACGTCGCCGGCCTTAAGGTAACGCGGCGGCTTCATGCCCATGCCGACGCCGGGCGGCGTGCCGGTCGAGATGATGTCGCCCGGCTGCAGCGACATGAACTGCGACAGGTAGGAGACGAGGTAGGCAACGCCATAGACCATGGTCTTCGACGAGCCGTTCTGCATGGTTTCGCCGTTGACCTTCAGCCACATCGGCAGGTTCTGCGGGTCCGCCACTTCGTCCTTGGTCACCAGCCACGGGCCTGTCGGACCAAAGGTGTCGCAGGACTTGCCCTTGGTCCACTGTCCCTGGCGCTCGATCTGGAAGGCGCGTTCGGAGACGTCGTGCACCGTGCAGTAGCCGGCGACATAGTCGAGTGCTTCCGCCTCGGTGACGTACTTGGCCTTGCGGCCGATGACGACGCCGAGTTCCACTTCCCAGTCGGTCTTCTCCGAGCCGCGCGGAATGATCAGGTCGTCATTCGGGCCAACGATCGCCGACGTCGCCTTCATGAAGATGATCGGTTCGGAGGGAACCGTGGCGCCCGTCTCGGCGGCATGGTCGGAGTAGTTGAGGCCGATGCAGATGAACTTGCCGGTACCGGCCACGCAAGGGCCGAGCCGCTGGTTGCCGTCGACAGCCGGAAGGCCGGCGAGATCGAGTGCCTCGAGTTCGGCGAGTTTGTCCGGGTCGAGCGCCGCACCTGAGAAATCGGCGACGTGGCCGGAAAGATCACGCAAGGTGCCGTTCGCATCGAGGATGCCCGGCTTTTCCTGGCCCGGGAGGCCGTAACGAAGAAGTTTCATATCTCTGCTTCCTGCTTGTCTGTTGTCAGATGGTCCAGCCGCCATCGATGGCATAGGCCTGGCCGGTCGTATAGGTGGCGCCCGCGAGATGGACGGCAAGGTCGGCGATCTCTTCCGGGGTGCCGAGACGTCCCATTGGCTGGCGGGCGATAAAGGCGGCACGCGCAGTTTCATAGTCTCCCTGGGCGCGCATGCGGTCCTGCAGCGACGGGCTTTCGACGGTGCCCGGGCAAATGGCGTTGCAGCGAACGCCCTCAGACACGTAATCGGCTGCGACGGCCTTTGTGAGACCGATGACGGCGGCCTTGGTGACGCCGTAGGCAAACCGGTTGGGTACGCCCTTGATGCTGGAAGCGACCGAAGCCATGTTGATGATCGCGCCGTCCTTGCGGACGAGCATGCCCGGAAGGACCGCACGAATGGTGCGGATCATCGCCTTGACGTTGAGGTCGAGCGCGAACTCCAGATCGCTATCCTTCATCTCCAGGATCGAACCGGCATGCACGAAACCGGCGCAGTTGAAGAGGACGTCGACGGCGCCGATCTCTGCCACGAGCGCTTCGACCGCTTGCGTGTCGAGAACGTCGAGCCGGTGCGTTTCGACGTCGGCTTCCTTTGCAAGTGCCGCAAGCGCATCTGTATTGATATCGGTCGCGTGCACCTTTGCGCCGGCCTTCACAAAGGCCAAAGCCGAAGCGCGGCCGATGCCTTGAGCCGCAGCCGTAATCAGGACGACCTTGCCTTTAAGATCCGCTGTCATTCTCGATCCCTCATGCTTTGCGTTCAACGACCAGGATATGGTCGGCGGCGAGAACGACCTCGCCACGCTGGTTGATGACTTCTAACCGTTCGACGATGCGTCCCGCCTTCGGCCGCTTCGGATCGTCCTCCTTGGCGGCGATCGTCACGCGGGTACGGATCGTATCGCCGATATGAACCGGGCGCACGAAGCGCAGACGATCATAGCCGTAGGAAAACGCAACCGGATTGATCAAAGATGCGGTCAGCCCGACCCCGATCGAAAAGATCATGGTGCCGTGGGCGATGCGCTGGCCGCCCGGCAGGGTCTTGGCGAACTCCGCATCCATGTGGTGCGGAAAGAAATCGCCGGTGTGGCCGGCATGAACGACGAAGTCGGTTTCGGTAATCGTCCGGCCCGTCGTCAGGCGCTCATGGCCGAGCTCGTAGTCTTCAAAATGGATGATCTGTTCCGACATCTCAGCGTCCCGGAAGTGGCGCGATCGCCGTGGCCGGCGCGGCACTCGATTGATAGGCGGCCTCGACCAGGGCCATCGTCTGCCAGGCGTCTTCCACCGAGCCGATCAGCTCCGGGTCTTCGCCGGAGGCGAAACGCTGCAGATTGGCCATGCGGTTGGCGAAGGCGTCGGGGAACCAGGCGCCCTCAAGCGGAACCGACACCCACTCGATAGCCCCGGTTGGCCGGATCCAGAGCTCGTCGGGCTCGCCCTTGGGATAGTCGAGGTTGACACCGAGCTTGACGTAGGCGGCGCCCGACGTCCCGGAGATGCGGAACTCGCAGGCCTGGAACTTCCGGCCGAAATCGTGGTCGTGATTGACCGAAAGCACGCAGCGCACGCGGTCGCCATAGTCGAGGATCGCAGCCGTCCGTGTCTGGGCGACCTCATGGTTCGGATGGCCGATCGTCTTTGCATGCACGCCCAATGGATTGCCAAGCAGGCCGCGCACGAGATCCAGATAGTGGATCGAGTGCATGGCGATCTCGATGCGCGGCAGGCCCTTCAAGAAGGGCCACAGACCCCAGGGCGTAGCAAGTGCAAGCCAGGCGTCGAAATCGACGACCTCGCCGAGGTATCCCTTGGTGATCGCGTCTTTCAGCGCCAGCATCATCGGCGCGAAGCGGAGCTGGAAATTGACCGCTGCCTTCAGTTTGCGCGTCCGGCAGATCTCGAGAATGGCGGTCGCGGCTTCAAGGTCCGAGCCCATCGGCTTCTGGATGAGGGCAGCGGCGCCGATCGGAAGCTTCGCCAGGATGGCGGCATGGGCCGCCGGCGGGGTCGCCAGATCAAAGATTGCATCAGCGACCGCAAGCGCATCCTCTTCCCGTTCGAAGGCGGGAATGCGCCAGGCGCCGGCAAGCTTCGCGGCCTTCTCCCGGTCTGGATCATAAAGGCCCGCGACTGGGAAGCCGGCCTGGCGATAAGCCGGCAGATGTGCGTCGCCGACGATGCTGCCGGCGCCGAAGATCACGATCGGCCGGGGCTTTTCCGGTTTCGGCCACCACTGCCTGAGCGCGCCCGGATCGAAATTTTCAGCCATTGTGGGAGACCTTGCCGTCGTGATGGAAGACCTCTTCCATCATCGCCCACCACTCGCCTTCCTGGCGCGTCTCAAGCGGCTTCTGGCAGGGCATACAGACCGACCACCATTCCTGGTTCTTCGGATGTGCGGCCATCTTGGCCATGTCCGCCTCAAAATCAGAGCCGACATACTCCCAGTAGCCGAAGAGCAGGTTTTCCGGCTCCTTGAGGAAGATCGAGTAGTTGGTAACGTTGCACTCGGAAATCAGCGCGAGGATCTCCGGCCAGACGGCGGCGTGCAACGCCTTGTATTCGGCGACCTTGGACGCCTCCAGACCGATCACCATTCCCATTCGCTGCATGATGACCTCCCTATCCTAGCCCCGAAACTCGCGGGTAAACTCGTCGATCGAGCGGGCGCGCACGGCATCCCAGTCCCAGGAAATCCCGATGCCTGGCTCGGACGGCGCCAATGCGCGACCGTTCCGGATCTCCATGCCCTTGGTCGTGAGATCATCGAGCTGCGGAATGTACTCAACATATTTGCCATTCGGCACGGCGCAGACGAGGCTGACATGCAGCTCCATCAGGAAGTGCGGGCAGACCGGAATGTCGAAGGCTTCCGCCGCATGCGCGACTTTCAACCACGGCGTGATGCCGCCGATACGGGCAACATCGACCTGGACGATCGAGCAGGCGCCCTTCTGCATGTATTCGCGGAAATGACGGATCGAGTACATGGATTCACCAACCGCAATCGGTGTGGGCGTCGAGCGCGTCAGCCGGATATGACCGTCGAGATCGTCGGCCGGCAGCGGCTCCTCGATCCAGGCAAGGTCGAGCTCCTTCAGCCTGGACGCGCGGCGGATCGCCTCGTCGACGGTGAAACCCTGGTTGCAGTCGGTCATGATCTCGAAGCCGTCGCCGAGCGCCTTGCGCATTGCCGACAGGCGATCGTAATCCTCCGAGCCGTGCGGTTTGCCGATCTTCACCTTCGAACCTGAAAAGCCCTTGGCCTTGGCGGCAAGCGCGTCCTCGACCAGCGCTTCCTTTTCGATGTGCAGCCAGCCGCCCTCGGTGGTGTAGAGGGGGCAGCTTTCCTTGGCGCCGCCGGCAAGCTTCCAGAGCGGCAGCTTCTGCTTTTTGGCGCGCAGGTCCCAAAGTGCTGTGTCAACTGCCGCCAGCGCCAGCGCCGTTATCGGGCCGATCGTCGTCGCGTGGGTCGCAAATTCTAGTCTGTGCCAGATCGCCTCGATGCAATCGGCATCCTCGCCGATCAGGATCGGCACCAGGTGGTCGGAGAGAAGCCGCATCACCGACGAACCGCCGGTACCGATCGTATAGCTGTAGCCGGTGCCCGTCGCGCCATCGCTGTCGGTGATGGTGACGATCGGGGTTTCCTGGCTGACGAAGCTCTGGATCGCATCGGTCCGCTTCACCTTCGGCGGCAAGTCGACCATGCGCAGTTCAATTTTCTCGATTCTTGCCATGTCAGCCTTCCAGAGCCTTGCCGGTACCGATGTCGAAGAGATGGGCGCGCGAGAGGTCAAAGCTCATGCGCACCTTCTCGCCCGGGCCAAGCGGGCGCGGATTGAGCATGCGCGAAACCCAGTCTCGACCGTTGAACTGGATGAAGACCAGCGTTTCGTTGCCCAGCGGTTCGGTGATCGACACTGGTAGCTCGACTTCGTGCACGGCGGCCGGGTCGCCGGCATGCAGACCATGGCCGCTCGGATAGATGTCGTCAGGCCTCAGACCGAAGGTGACCTTCTGTCCCGGACGGAGCGCGTTCACAAACCGCGGCGGGATCGGCAGCCGCATGCCGCTTACAAAGACGAGCGTACCGTTGTCGACGATCGCCTCGTCCATGTTCATCGGCGGCGAGCCGATGAAGCCGGCCACGAACTTTGTGGCCGGGCGCTGGAACACTTCTTCCGGCGTGCCTACTTGTTCGATATAGCCGTCACGCATGATGACGATGCGGTCTGACAAGGTCATCGCCTCGACCTGGTCGTGGGTGACGTAGATCATCGTCGCCTGCATGCGGGCATGCAGCTTCTTGATCTCGGTTCGCACCTGGGTGCGCAGCTTCGCATCCAGGTTCGACAGAGGTTCGTCGAACAGGAAGACATCCGGCTGGCGCACGATCGCGCGGCCCATGGCGACGCGCTGGCGCTGGCCGCCGGAAAGCTGCGACGGGCGGCGCTCCAGGAGATGGCTGAGATCGAGGATGGCAGCGGCTTCATCGACCCGCGTCTTGATCTCGTCTGCCGAGCGTCCGGCGATCTTCAGCGAAAAACCCATGTTTTCGGCGACCGTCATATGCGGATAGAGCGCATAGGACTGGAAGACCATGGAGATATTGCGCGCCCGAGGTGGCAGGTCGTTGACCTTCTTTCCGCCGATTTCGATCGCGCCATCGCTGACGTCTTCGAGGCCTGCGATCATGCGCAGCGTCGTCGACTTGCCGCAGCCCGACGGGCCGACGAGCGCGATGAACTCGCGGTCCTTCACTTCGAGGTCGATGCCGTGGACGACCTCGAGCGCGCCGTAGCGCTTGACCAGTTTCCTGAGGGTGACAGGAGCCATGAACGATTATCCTTTCACCGCGCCGAAGGTGAGGCCCGAAACGAGGTGCTTCTGAATGATGAAGGTAAGGGTCAGCGCCGGGATGATCATCACGACGGCGAGCGCACACATGCCGCGCCAGTCGATGGTGAATTCGGCGGTGTAGTCGAGAAGCCCGACCGGCAAGGTCTTGGAATTGACCGAGCGGGTGATCTGCGAGGCAAGCGCATACTCGTTCCAGGACGTCAGGAACGCAAAGATGCCGGCGGATGCGATGCCGGGACCGGCAAGCGGAAACTCCACCTGCCAGAAGGCCTGCCATGGCGTGCAGCCGTCTATCTGGGCGGCCTCGGCGAGATCCTTCGGCACCTGGCGGAAGAAGCCGTCGATCAGCCAGATGGTGAAGGGCACGTTGAGCGCGACATAGGTCAGGATCAGCGAAAAATGCGTGTCGATGATCCCGGTGCGGGCGTAGAGCATGAAGAGCGGCAGCGAGAGCGCGATGCCAGGCACGGCGCGCGTCAGCATGAAGCCGAGGAAGATCGCCGACTTCGCCTTGAAACGATAGCGGGCAAAGGCGTAGCCGCCGGCCATGCCGATCGCCAGTGCGATCACCGTCGAGGTCACCGAGATGATCAGCGAATTGCGAAAATAGTCCCAGACGGGAACGCCACCCTGCCCGGCGCCCGCAAACATGGCGCGATAGGCATCGAGCGAAATGCTCTCGGGGATCCAAACCGGTGGTTTCGCCATGATTTCGACGGTCGGGCGCAGCGACGACAGCACGATCCAGAGGCCGGGAAGGCAGATCACGGCCATTGCGAGAAACAGGCCGATCAGGTGCACCGTCTTCAACAGGCGGCGGCGCAGTCGGTGCGAAGCGTTGATATCCATTACCACTCGGCTCCGATCTGCTGGCGCGCCGCGGCGAGCTTGCGGAAGAAATAGACGGTGAAGACGATCGACAGGAGGATCGCGACATAGGCCATGGCGTTGGCGAGCCCCATGCGGGCATCGGCATAGGCCGTGCGGCCGACGAGCGTCCAGAGTAGCTCCGTGCGCTTGGCCGGGCCGCCATCGGTCATGATCTTGACGATGTCATAGGCGCGCGCGACGTCGAGAGAGCGGATCGTCATGGCGATGAAGGCGAACGGCATCAGATAGGGCCAGGTGACATAGCGGAAGGTCTGCCAGGGTGTGCAGCCGTCGACATGGGCAGCCTCGACCGGATCCTTCGGCATGGCGAGCAGGCCGGCCAGAATCAGGATCGCAAAGACTGCGGTCGAGGACCAGACTTCGGCGATGATGATCGAGAGCAGTGCGAGATTGCCGTCGATCAACCAGGGAATTGCCTGATCCGTCAGTCCCAGCGACTGCAGCGCATTGTTGACGAAGCCGATATTGTCGTTGAAGAGGAACTTGAACTGGAAGCCGACGAGCACGGGCGAAAACATCATCGGAAACATCATCATGGTGCGCAGCAGGCGCTGGCCGTGGGTCGCCTTGTTGACAAGCAAAGCCAGGCCGAGACCGAGCAGCATCTCGGCGTTCAGAGCCACAGTCAGCAACAGCACGGTGCGGCCAAACGCGACCCAGAATTCGGCGTTGCCAAGTACGGTCGCGTAGTTGCGCAGGCCGACAAAGACCCACAGCGTCTCCGGTTTGGTCAAGCGGAACGGCGTGAAGCTCGAATAGAAGGAAAAAAGGAGCGGCAACACGATCACCGCCGCGAGCACGACAAAGGCCGGAAGCAGAAGCAGGGCCGGTGCTGACAATTTCTTGAGCTTCATCGGGCAGTCCTGAGGATTGCATGAAATGGCTGAGGCGGCGCCGGCGCCTTCAAGGCATCGGCGCCGCCTCATGGGTAACGATCAGAGCTTGCCCGCGTCTTCGAGAATGCCGGTCGCTTTCTGAGCGGCGGCATCAAGCGCTTCCTTCGACGTCTTGTCGCCGAGGATGGCGGCCTGGAGTTCCGGATAGACGGCGTTGGAGATTTCGATCCACTCGGCCGTCTTCGGAACCGGGAAGGCATGCTTTGCGGCTTCCTGGAAAGCCTGCAGCACTTCCGTCTTGTAGGCGTCGCCCTCGGCTTGCTTGATGTTGTATTCCCAGACGGCAGTCCGGGTCGGCAACGGGCCGGCAGCCGATTCCAGCTTCTGGCTGTCCTCGTTGGTCAGCCACCAGACGAGCGAAGCGGCCGCTTCCTTGTTGGCGCAATCTTCGGTGACCGAGAAGCCATGATGGCCCGACCAGCCGGTGCGCTTGCCGGAAGAACCGGCCGGCTGCACCTTCACGCCGACATTGCCGGCGACCTTGGAGGACTTCGGGTCGTTGAAGAAGCTCGCCCAGCCAGGCCAGTCGAGGTTGAGGGCGATCGAACCCGAGGCAAAGCCCTGGCCGAGGTCGTCCCAAAGATAGTTGGTCGTGCCCGGCGGTACGGCCTTGTCCTTGTAGAGCTTGACGAACCAGTCAAGCGCATGGACACCGGCTTCCGAGTTGAAGGCCGGGCGCCCGTCCTTGTCGAGATATTCGCCACCTTCGGCGACCAGCATTTCATAGAAGCGACCGTTGATTGCCTCTTCCTTACCGGCAAACTGCGTGCCGTAGAAATTCGGCGGGGCGGCGAAGAACTCGGCCTGATCGCTGACCTGGGCCCAGGTGTCCGGCGGCGCGAGGTCGTAACCGTATTTCGCCTTGAAGGCGGTCTTCTTGGCTTCGTCCTGGTAGAGGCTCTTCTGGTAGTAGAGCGCCGACACGTCGAACTGGGCGCGCGGCAACATCACCAGCTTGCCGTCGAGCGTCGAAGCGTCGATCAGCGCCGGCACGAATTTGGCGATCTCCTCCGGCGGCAGGAGCGCCAGGAGATCAGTGTAGATGTCGGGGTATTGCGGCGCGAAGGAGGAATGGTTCGAGCCGACGCACCAGCTGACGCCGCCAGTCGCGATGTCCGACTTGATCTCCTTGTCGAGTTCGAAGTGGTTCTTCTTCGACAGGATGTTGACCTTGGCGCCGGTCGCCTTCTCCCATTCGCCGATCCGCTCGTAGAGCTTTTCGTATTGCTGTCCGCCGATCAGCTTGGCGTCGATCGTGACGCCCTCGAACTTGCCGGGCAGTTCTGCGGCATTCGCCGCTCCCCCTGCACAGGCAAGCATAACGACGCCGGCGGAGACGCCGGCAAGCAGCCTTTTCATATCCACTCCTCCCATGTTCACGCCCTCTTCCTGACGTGACGTTCTCATTTGTGAGAAACTAATTCATATACAAACAACATTTTTATGAGGCGTCAAGGGAGAACTTTCCTTTGTGGGCGCCTTCGTCTGCGTATATGGATATGAATATTCACCAAGGAGGCTTCATGGACACCGAAGAGTCAGATCGCTACCGCGCACCGGCCCTTGATAAGGGGCTCGACATTCTCGAGCTGCTCGCCAGCGTCGACGGCGGACTGACGCAGGCCGAGATTTCCAAGCGCCTGAACCGGAGTCCGAACGAGTTCTACCGCATGCTCGATCGGCTGGTGCGGCGCGGCTATGTCACGCGCATCGACGGAGATCGCTATTCGCTGACATTGAAGCTCTTCGGGTTGTCGCAACTGCATGCGCCGGTCCGCAGGCTTGCCTCCTACGCCACGCCCTTGATGCGGGATCTGGCCCAGCGCTCGAAGCAGGCAAACCACCTCGCCGTCTTCGATCGCGGCTCCGCCGTCGTCATCGCCCAGCAGGAAGCGCCTGATTATTGGGGCATTTCAATCCGGGTCGGGTCGCATATCAGCCTCTTCGACACGGGTTCCGGCCATATCCTGCTTGCCTTCCGCTCGGCCGAAGAGCGCGAAATGATGATCGCGGAACATGCCAGGAGCAAAGACGAGGTCCCGCGCGGGCCTGAGTTCTACGCGCGCCTCGATCAGATCCGCGAGCGCGGCTATGAAATGATGGCGAGCGCGCAGACAGCCGGCGTCTATAACCTCTCGGCGCCGATCCTGGGGCCTGATGGCCGCGGCATCGCGGCGCTGACCGTTCCCTATATTGCGCTCGTCAACGCGCCCTCGGCGCCAGACATCACTGAAAGCATCGCCCTTTTGCTGAAAACCGCCGAGCAACTGTCGACGTTGGCCGGTTCGGACGTGGCCTCCACAACAGATTGACGACACTTGGGAACGGTCGTACTTCTTATCTGAATAGATCATTCTTATGTGAGAAGCCGTTCGGAGGAGGCGCGCCTTGATCATCGACACCCATCTTCACCTCATCGACAGGTCGAGGCTCGCCTATCCCTGGCTCGCCGGTGTGCCTGCCCTCGACCAGGACTTTCTCTACGCCACCTACGAGCGCGAAGCGCGGCGGCTCGGCATTACTGCCAGCCTGCACATGGAGGTCGATGTCGATCCTTTAGAGATGGAGAAGGAGACATCCGAGGTCGCGCGGCTCGCAGGCCAGGCGGATAGCCTGCTGAAGGGCGCTATTGCCGCCTGCCGACCTGAAGAGGATGGCTTTTCGGCCTATCTGGAACGCCAGGAAGCAAACGGCCTCGTCAAGGGCTTCCGCCGCGTGCTGCATGTGATGCCGGATGATCTCTCCGAAGGAGCGACTTTTCGCGACAATATCCGCCGGCTCGGCGGCCGTCGCTTCACCTTCGACCTCTGCGTCCTGCCGCACCAGATCGAAAAGGCGATTGCGCTTGCCGATCTGGCGCCCGACGTTCCGTTTATTCTCGACCATTGCGGCGTGCCCGACATTCGCGCCGGCGCCGAGCATCCCTGGCGCGAGCACATGAGCGAGATCGCCCAGCGTGCGAACGTCACGGCAAAAATCTCCGGCGTCGTCGCCTATGCGGACGAGGCCTGGCAGGTCGAGACGCTGCGCCCCTATGTCGAGCACACGATCGACGTCTTTGGTTGGGATCGGGTGGTCTGGGGAAGCGATTGGCCGGTCTGCACGCTCGGCGGCAATCTTTCGACCTGGGTCGGCGCCACCCACGCGCTTCTGGAAGGCTGCAGCGCGGAGGAAAAGCGCAAGCTGCTTGCCGACAACGCGCGCCGGATCTGGAATCTCGCCTAGCAAGCCCTGCCCTAAGTCCGTTCCGGGACGCCTGGGCATCCCGGAACTCAGAAATCAGGCTGTAGCAAAACTCTCTGCAAACAGCCGATTGAGATCGTCGACGACCTTTCGCGCCGCCTCTTTGCCCGTGAGGCCGCCGTTGATGCGATCGGATGCCGCCTGCTGGAAGGCCATGTAGCCATCGTGCCGTGGGCGAACCCAGGCGCTCTCCAGCGTCTTGCGCGTCGCACGATAGAAATCGGAGGTCGCGGCATTGACGGCGTCGTCATCCCAGGCGGCCGCGTGGCCGGGCTGCCCGCCTCCTGAGGCATAAGGACCGCGCTGGACGGCGCCGCTCGCAACGAAATAGGCGAAATCGATCGCCGCTTCGCGCGCCTGTGAGAAAGCCGAGACCGCAATCCCCGTTCCGCCGAGGGCCGAGCCTGCCGGACCATTGGTTCCGGCAACCGGAACATCGCCGAACGTCACGAGCGACGGCCGGAAGCCCGGCATCGCGTAGCTGACATAGCCGTAGATCAGAGGTGCACAGACAACTTTCGACGCCGGATCGCTCATTGCCTCCAGCAAGGCGATCGGGTCCATGGAAAAGCAGGAGGGATCGATCAGGTCTGTCAGTTCACGCAGGCGCTCGAAGGCGTTGATGCCCCCATCCGGGTCGATCAGCGGCCCGGTAGCGTCACTGCGGCAGGGGGAACCGAGATTGCCGGCGAGCGTGTAGAAGCTCATCAGGGAATGCGGTGGGCGCATCGGCAGCGCCACCCTTCCCTGTCGCGCGAGCGCCAGCATGTCGGTCCAGCTTTCCATACGGTCCGTCAGGTCCGGGCGCCACGCCTGGACCTGGGTCGCCGCATCGATCGGAAAGGCCCATTGCCGGCCCTGCCAGGTATAGCTCGGATAGGAGCGCCCGACGCTCGCATCCTCAAGCGCCTTCCTCTCGGCTTGGCGGCCTTCCACATCGAGCGGCGCCAGGCACTTCTCCTTGGTGATTTGGCCGACATGCGGATGATCGATGACGATAAGGTCATAGGCCCGCGCCAATTCCTCGACCGGATAGGTCTCAAAATCCTGTAGCGAGCGCTTGTCCCATTCTACCGTTATGCCGGTGCGTTCCTGCCAAAGCCGCGAACAGGCGATCATCGGATCGTAGCCGCGCGGGTGGCTCCAGGTCATGCCTTTCAATGTGACGCTCACAGGCCGAACTCCTCTCGGATCGAGGTGCTATGCTCGCCGATCCGTGGTGCTGCGCGGTCCACCTGCGCACGCTTGCCGTTGACCCTGAGCGGCGAACGCGTCGTCAGGATCGAAACGTCGTCTTCGCGCACCACCGTCTGCAGCATGTCGAGCACGCGGAAGCCTTCGCTTTCGAGCAGTTCGTTCCAGTTTAGAACCCGGGCGCACCAGATGTCCGCAGGCTCAAGCACGCCAAGCCAATGGTCGATGGTGTTTTCGGCGATCCGCTTGGCGATCAGCGCCTTGATTTCGTCCCGTTCGGAGAACCAGGAAGCCGGATCGTCGCGATAGGCGTCGAGTTGTGGCATTTGCAAGAGATCGGCAAGCTTCGGGATGGGCGTCATGGCGATGGCGAGATAGCCGTCCTTGGCCGGATAGACCCCATAGGGCGCCGACAGATAGGCATGGGCGCTGCGAAAACCCGACCGGGTCGGCAGCCGGCGGCCGTCATTCAAGTGCGTCGTCAGCACTTCGAACTGGAAGTCGACGAGGGCCTCGAGCAAGCTCGTCTCGATCAGGCTGCCCTTGCCGGAAATGCCACGACGGACGAGGGCTGCAAGGATACCTTGCGCTGCTGCGGCGCCCGCAAGCATGTCGCCGATCGCGAGGCCAAAGGGCACCGGCCCTTGGCCCTCATCGCCGTTCAGCCACATGACGCCGGAGCGCGATTGCGCGAGCAGATCCTGCCCCGGCCGCTTCACCCAGGGGCCTTCCTCGCCATAGCCGCTGATCGAGGCATAAACGATCTTCGGGTTGATCGCCTTGACCGCCTCGTAGTCGAGCCCGAGCCGCTGGATGACGCCGGGACGGAAATTCTGGATCAGCACGTCGGCCTTGGCGAGCAACGTCTTCAAGGCTTTGAGATCGGCCTCGTTCTTGAGGTCGATCGCGAGGCTTTCCTTGGCGCGGTTGATGGCATGAAAGATCGTCGAATCGCCGCCGATCTCGGTGTCGCTCAGATAAAGCCGGCGCGACAGGTCGCCACCGTCGGGGCGCTCGATCTTGATGACGCGCGCCCCGAGATCCATGAGGCGCAAGGAGCAGTAGGGGCCTGAGAGAAACTGGCTCATGTCGACGACGACAAGGCCAGAGAGCGGCAGTTCGTTGGTTTCGGTCATCGGTATCTTACTTCTCGGTCTTGCCGACGAAGTCGGCGGGGTTTTTGTATTTCACGGTCTGCAGGTGCTCACAGTAGAGCACCAGCTCCCCCTCGCCCTTGAAGACCTGGTAGCTGGCCCGGATAAGCCCGAGCTCCCTGTAGCGGGGCGTTTTGTCCATGTTGGTACGGATCGTGTAGATCGTTTCGCCGATGAAGACCGGCTTGATGAAGCGCAGCTTGTCATAGCCGTAGGAAAAGGCGTTGACGCAGTTGGTGGCGACCAGCCCGAGGCCTGCGGAAAAGACGAAGGCGCCGGCAACGAGACGCCTGCCGAAGATGCCCTCGCGCTCGGCAAACATCTGATCCTGCACGTAAGGATGGATGTCGACGACGAGCGTATTGAAGAGGTGGCTGTCGCTCTCGGCGATCGTGCGACGCAAGGACCTTATACGCTGGCCGACTGGCCAGTCCTCATAGAACCAGTTTTCCGAGTTCCACACGGGAAGCGCGGCGTGCTCCTCCGGCATGTCCCCGGGACGGGTCGAGGACACCCCGACAGTGGGCATGAAGTCATCCATTGGTCAGTCCCTGATGCAATAGGTCGGCAACTGCGGGTCCGTTCGACGGTTCCCGAGGGCAATGCCGCCCGATCTCCATTCGGATCCTTATATGAATAGTATGTTCACATATGGATTCCGTTTGCAACCGGCTGCGGGCTGCAAGCGCGTTCGCGGCGAGAAGCGACGCCGTAAAGACCATCATTCAGATAGAGGTTCAGCTGCTGCAGCGCGGAAAAGAGCGACATTCGTCAACGACGTTGACTTTTGTCAGTATAGATGAAATATGTCAGATCCATCTTGCGAAGGTTCCGCCAATGCCCATCCGAGCCACAGACCAGATCATTCACAAGGCCGCCTGGCTCTATTATACGCACGGCCTGCGCCAGGACGAAGTGGCGCAGCGGCTGGAGATATCCCGCGCCTCGATCGCCATGTATCTGCGCAAGGCCCGCGAGATGGGCATCGTCACGATCACCACGTCGACAGAACTGTTTTCGCAGGACGTGCTTGCCCGCGAGCTCGAAGACGCCACCGGGCTTACGACTGCATGGCTCGTGCCGGAAGATCGGCAGGCGATGGACCCGGCCGCCGAAATGCCCGTCGTCGCGGCCTCCGTCTTTCTCGAACTGATCAACAAGGGCGACCGGATCGGTGTTGCCTGGGGCCGCACCGTCTATCATATCGCCGACGTCATGCCCTTTGCGGACCTGCGCGGCGTCACGGTCGTGCAGCTTTGCGGCAACCTCGGCGCGCCCTATTCCTACCGCCCGGATCAATGCACGACGGAAATCGCCCGCCGCCTCAATGCCGAAGGGATTAATTTTTATGCGCCGCTCGTGCTTTCCTCCGAGCGGCTCGCCGAAGAACTGCGCGGCGAACCCGTCATCAAGGAGCAGCTCGCGACCATCTCCGACTGCGGTCTGGCGCTCTATTCGGTCGGCGGCATCGAGGATGACAGCCACCTCGTCAAATGCGGCGCGCTCTCGGCTGCAGACATGCATGCGATGGGCGAAAAGGGCGCGGCCGGCGTCATCGCCGGACAGCTCATCGATCGCGACGGCCAATGGATGGATTGCGAGCACAATCGCCGCTGCATTTCGGCCGATCTCGGCTCCATCCGCACGATCAAGAAGCGCATGCTGGTCGTGCAGGAGGACAGCAAGTTCGAACCGCTGATGGCGGCCTTGAAGGGCGGCTTCGCCTCGCATCTCGTCATCACCGAGTCGATGGCACGCAAAGTCCTCGATCGCTGGAACCGCGAAGGGCTTGGCAGAAGCGGCTCAGGCGCCCCCTGAGCCTCGAATTTGGGTCCGCCGATACCGGCCGGGCCGGTTTATCGGGAGGCTGAACTTATGGAAAATCTCTGGCGCGACGACGAGGCGGAGAAGGTCGTTGCGGGCTATCAGGCCAAGGGCACCGGCCGCGATCTGGCGCTGCGGACCTATACGACGCGACTGCTTGGCGGCGAGCCGCGGCTCGTGCTGCATGGCGGCGGCAACACCTCGGTGAAAACCGAAATCACAGACCTCGTCGGGGACACGCATGCCGTGCTCTGCGTCAAGGGCAGTGGCTGGGACATGGGCACGATCGAGCCCGCTGGCCTGCCAGCCGTCAAGATCGCCCCCCTGCTCAAGAGCCGCAAGCTCGAAAGGCTTTCAGACGAGGACATGGTGACGCTGTTGCGCGCCAACCTCATCGACCCGGCCTCGCCGAACCCGTCCGTGGAGGCGCTGCTGCACGCCTTCCTGCCACACAAGTTCGTCGACCACACCCATTCGACCGCCATTCTTGCCATCGCCGATCAGGCCAAGAGCCGGGAGATGTGCGCCGAGCTTTTCGGCAGGAAGATGGGCTTCGTGCCCTACATCATGCCGGGCTTCGCGCTGGCGAAGGCTGCGGCGGACGTGTTCGATCAGGATCCGACAGTCGAGGGGCTGATCCTCGACAAGCTCGGAATCTTCACCTTCGCCGACACGGCGAAGGAAGCCTATGATCGGATGATCCACTATGTCACGCTCGCCGAAGAGCATGTGAAAGCGAAGGGGCACAATCCGTTTACGCCCGCCGCCCTGCCCGCAGTGCTTGCAAGCCCTGCCGATATCGCGCCAATGCTGCGCGGCGCCGTTGCCGTCGACAAGGGCGAAGGCCGTTTTGACCGCATGGTCAGTGTGTTCCGCACCTCGCCCGATATCCTCGACTTCGTCAATGCGCAGCAGGTTGAGGAGATGGCAGCCAGGGGCGTTTCGACGCCCGATCTTTCCATCCGCATCAAGACCGGCCCGATGGTGCTTCCGGCGCCGGCTAAAGATGATCTCTCGGGCTACCGGGCCGTGATCGACGCGCGGGTCACCGCCTTTGCCGCCGACTACACCGGGTATTTCCACAGCAACGACACACGAGACGACGTCAAGCGCATCATGCTCGATCCCATGCCGCGCCTGACGCTGGTGCCCGGGCTCGGCATGTTCGGCCATGGCCGCACCTACAAGGACGCGACGATCGCCGTCGATGTCGGCGAGATGTGGATCGAAGCTGCGCGCGACGCAGAATCCGTTGGCCGCTTCGAGCCGGTCAGCCGGCCGGATCTGTTCGATCTCGAATACTGGTCGCTGGAACAGGCGAAACTCGCAGGCGCCAAGCCGAAGCCGTTTACCGGCCAGGTCGCGCTCGTCACCGGCGGCGCCGGCGCCATCGGCGCTGCCATCGTCAAGGCTTTCGTCGCCGAGGGCGCCCATGCCGTCGTGCTCGACCTCGACGGCGACAAAGCAAGCGAAGTGGCGAAGGCGGCCGGCAACAACTCGATTGGCATCGCCTGCGACATCACCGATCCCGCTTCGGTGCGCGCCGCCTTCGACCGGGTGGTCGCAACCTTCGGCGGCGTCGATATCGTCGTCTCCAATGCGGGCGCCGCCTGGGAAAGCCCGATTGCGACGATGGACGACGCCCTGCTGCGCCGTAGCTTCGAGCTGAATTTCTTCGCGCATCAGACGGTCGCGCAGAATGCCGTGCGCATCATGAAGGAACAAAAGACCGGCGGCGTGCTGCTCTTCAACGCCTCCAAGCAGGCAGTCAACCCGGGCGCGAAGTTCGGCGCCTACGGATTGCCGAAAGCGGCGACGCTGTTTCTGTCGCGGCAATATGCGCTTGAGCATGGTGCCGACCATATCCGCGTCAATGCCGTCAACGCCGATCGCATCCGCTCGGGCCTGCTCAATGACGAGATGATCGCCAATCGTGCAGCCGCCCGCGGCCTTTCGGTCAAGGACTACATGGGCGGAAACCTGCTCGGTCTCGAAGTGACGGCCGAGGACGTAGCGCGCGCCTTCGTGCACCACGCGCTCGCAGAACGAACCACCGCGGATGTGACGACTGTGGATGGCGGCAATATCGCAGCGGCGATGCGCTGAGCGCTTCCGTCTAAGCGTAAAAACGTGCCACACTGCAGTCTCCCGCCAGAGTTGTTCGGATGGAGACGAAATGGTCGATCGATGGCCCGCAGATGCCGCGTTTCAAATGGGTGACTATGCCGCCAAGAAAGGCCGCGCCTCATGGCGCGGCAAGATCGTCGGCTGGTATCGCACAGACCTGACCAGCCTCGGCTACGCGATCGAAAGCCATTTCGAGCCAGGCTCCGTGCAGATCTACCCCGAGACGGCGATCGAAGCCTGGGTGCCGCCAAAGGCGGAAAGCGAATTAGAGTAATCAGGAAAAAAAGGGGCGGTCTGATCGACCGCCCCTTTCGTTTCGCCTTGGGAGATTAAGGCTTCGGCATCCATGCGGGCATGGCAACATCTGCATGGGCGAACTGCGGCAGCTTCACGCCGAGCTCTTCCATGTTCTTGATGTCCTGATCGTTCAGGTCCTTCTGGGTGATCAGCGTCGGCGGTACGACCACCTGGCGGCCCGGGTCTTCGCCGGCAAGCAGCATGGCGAGCGAGCGGACCGAGACCTGGCCGACGACGGCGGGGTTGGTGGCGGCCGTCGCCGTCCAGGCCGAGCCCGTTTCGCGCATGGCGGCGATGTCGGACGTCGAAATGTCGGCCGAGTAGATCTTGACGCTGGAAGACAGGCCCGCTTCGTCGACGGCGATCTTCACGCCCTTGGCGAACTCGTCATAGGGCGCGAACATCACGGTGATGTCGGGCTTGGCCGAAATCACCGCGCGGGCCTGGTTGGCTACCGAGTTGGCGATCGGGTTGTCCATCGTTCCGAATTGTGCGGCTTCCTCGATGCCGGAATACTTCGCCTTGAATTCCTTCCAGGTCTCGTCGCGGCGGTCGAGCGGCGCGATGCCGGCGACATAGACGTAGCCTGCCTTGAAGCTTTCGCCATTGTCCTTGACGGCCTGCTCGAGCGCGAGGCGGGCGAGGTCGCGGTCGGACTGCTCGATCTGCGGGATCTTCTCGTTCTCGACGTTTACGTCGAAGGCGACGACCTTGATGCCGGCGTCAACCGCGCGCTGGGCAGCTTCCTTCATCGATTCGGTCAAGCCGTGCTGGATGATGATGCCCTGCACGCCAAGCGCGATCGCCTGGTCGACCATGTCGGCCTGGAGCGCTGCATCCTGGCGGCTGTCGAAGACCTGAAGCTGCACGCCGAGCGCCTTGGACTGCGCCTCGACGCCTGCGAGATAGGACTGGAAGAAGTCGCCGGTCGAAAGGTAGCGCACAAGCGCGATCTTGACATCGCCGGCCTTGTCGAACGGCTTTGGCATGTCGGCTGCAAAGGACGGCACGCCGAAGGCGGCTGCCCCCATCAACCCAAGCGTCAAGCGGCCCAGGCTTCTGCGAGTCATGTTCATGTCAGTCTCCTCCACTGGTGAACTTTTTGTTTTCCGCTGAAGGGCACCCCTTCAGCGTTTGCCTCTTTTCGAGAGCGCAAAGGTGAAGATCAGGGCAGCGACGAGCACGGCGCCCTTGATGAAATCCTGGGTGTAATAGGGCGCGTTCATCATCGTCAGGCCCTGCAGCAGGATGCCGACGAAGAGCGCGCCGATCGCCGTGCCGAAAGCATTCGGCTTGGCGGCGCCGAGCACGGCAAAACCGATGAGCGCTGCGGCAACCGCATCGAGCAGCAGGTTGTTGCCCGACGCGATGTCTCCGCGACCAAGACGGGCGGCAAGCAGGATGCCGCCGATCGAGGCGAAGACGCCGGAAATGATATAGGCCGAAATCTTGTAGGCATTGACCGGCGCACCGGCGAGGCCGGCTGCCCGCTCGTTGGAGCCGACGGCATACATCATGCGGCCGAAGCGGGTGTATTCGAGGAAGAACCAGATGACGATCGCCAGCACGATCAACACCACGACCGAAACCGGCACGAGGTTGGGCAGGACCAAATCGAAGCGGTGGCGGCCGAGTGCCAGGAAGGCCGGGCTGAAAGTGCCGCCGGCGACCGAGCCGTCGGGAAGCGTCATGCCTGTGGCAATCGACCGACCCTCCGTCGGGATGCGCTGGAGGCCGAGCAAGAGGAACATCATGCCGAGTGTCGCCAGCAGATCAGGCACGCGCATGTAGACGATAATGACGCCGTTGACGAAACCGACCAGGACACCGATGGCAAGGCACACGAGCGTCGCCGTCAGTGCGTCGCCGCCCATCACCACCATCACATAGGACGAGGCCATCATCGCCGTCGTCGCGACCGAGCCGATCGAAAGATCGAAGCCGCCGACGACAAGCGTGGCTGTCACGCCCAGCGCCAGGATGCCGGTAATCGACACCGACTGCAGGATGAAGACCGCACTCTGCGGTGAGGCGAAGCCGCCGGTCACGAGCGAGAAATAGAGGACCATCCCGGCGAGAAGCACGAGGAAGCCGTATTTGATGGCCGCCTCGCGAATTCCCGATGCGCTCGAAGGGACCGCAACCGGTGCTGCGGAATTGCTCTGTTCACTGCTCATGACGCATGGACCTGTTGATAGAATTGACCGGCGATTTCCGACAGGAGCCGCTCGACATCGATGTCGGCATTGCGGTGCTCGCCGACGATGGTCTGTTCCGACATCACGAGGATGCGGTCGGCGACTTCGAAGGCTTCGTCGAGTTCGGTCACGAAGAGGATCGTGGCGCGGCCCGCGGCCGAGGCGCGCAGCTTCTCGCCGATGTCGCGGCGTGCGGCGATGTCGACGCCCTGGAACGGTTCGTCGAGGATGAGCAGGCGCGACGGCTCGGAAAGCCAGCGCCCGACCATCACCTTTTGTTGGTTCCCGCCCGAAAGCGTCTGCAACTCGTCGCGCTCGCTGCGGCAGACGACACCGAGGGCGGCGATCTGCTGGCGTGCCTTGGTCTTTTCCGCCCGCCGGCTCGATATGCCGAAGCGCGAGAGCCGGCTCAGGAACGGCAGGCTGATATTTTCGTAGATGTTGAAGTCGGGCACGATGCCGCTTTCGGCGCGGTCCTTGGCGACGAGGAAGACGCCGCGGGCGATAGCCCTTCCGGTGCTTGCCGGCGCGTAACGCGCGCCGTCGAGCGTCATCTCACCGGCAAACGGAGCGCGCGCGCCAAACAGAGTTTCGGCAAGCGCGGTCTTGCCGACGCCGACGAGCCCGGTGACGGCGACGATTTCCCCGTCACGGAGCGTGAAATCGAAGGGGCGCGCCTGTTCCGACAACTTCAGGCCGCTGACCGCAAAGACCGGAGCGCCGCCGTTGCGCAGATCAACGGCGCCAGCCAAGACCTTGCGACCGAGCATGGCGTTGACCGCACCCTCATAGTCCAGTTCCGGCCCTTCGAAGCGGCCACTGATGCGGCCATCACGCAGCGCCACGATGCTATCGGCCAGCCGGCGAATATCCGACATGCGATGGGAGATATAGAGAATGGCGACGCCGCGCGCCTTCAGCCGATCGACGAGATCGAAAAGCCGGTCGGCCTCCGCGCTCGACAGCGACGAGGTCGGTTCGTCAAGGATCAGCACCTTCGGCTCATGCGCCATGGCACGGGCGATCGCCACCATCTGCCGGTCGGCAAGCGTCAGGTCGTTGATATTGGCGGCAAGATCGATCGCAAGCCCCATGCGCGAGGCGACCGCGGCGGCCTCTCGGCGCACCCGACGCGGGTTGAAGAACAGCCGCGCACCGCGCCCGTTCAAGCGGTCGAGCGTTAGATTGGTGGCGACGTCGAGATCGGCGACCACCCCGTCATTGATGTTCTGATGCACGGTGACAACGCCGGCGCGGATCGCCTCGGCCGGGGCCGTCGGCTCGAAGGGCATGCCGGCGAGCGTGATCGTGCCGGCGTCGCGCGTGTAAACGCCGCTCAGGATCCGCACGAGCGTGGATTTGCCGGCGCCATTGGCGCCCATCAGAACGGTAACCGCCCCAGCCTTGAGATCGAGATCCACCCCTCGAAGAACCGGTACCGGCCCGAAGGATTTGCGCACGCCCTCAATGCGAAACACTGCCTGTTCGCTCATTCTCTCCTCCCGATGAAGGCAGGTTAGGATAGGCTTCCGTCAAATGTCAAGGCCATTGACATTTGCTAGAATGCCGCCTTAGTTGTGACCACACACGGCATGGCTGCGAGCGGTGGAGGCCCGCGCAATGCGTTGGAGGAGAACGATATGGACAAGCAGGTCTTCGAGGCGCTGAGCGCTGCGACGTTGCCGGAAAAACTCGGCGGCAACACCGTCCTGAGAGAAAAAATCGGGCCGGACTTTTCGCGCTGGAGCGTTAAGGAAGTCGGCGACGGCAACCTCAATCTGGTCTTCATCGTCTCCGGCGACAGGGGCGCTGCCATCGTCAAGCAGGCGCTGCCCTATGTGCGCCTTGTCGGCGAAAGCTGGCCGCTGCCGCTGAAGCGCTCCTATTTCGAATATCATGCCCTGAAGCGCCAGGCAGCGCGTGACCCCGGTCTCGTGCCGGAGATCTATTTCTTCGACGAATCCCAGGCGCTCATCGTCATGGAATTTCTGACGCCGCACGTCATTTTGAGGCGCGCGCTGATCGACGGGCGGCAGCCTCCCAGAATCGGGCGTGACCTCGGCCTCTTCGTCGCCCGTACGCTCTTTCGCGGCTCCGACCTCTCCATGGCCACGCGCGAGAAGAAGACGGACCTTGCGCTTTTCGCCGACAATATCGAGCTTTGCGACATCACCGAAAACCTGGTGTTTTCCGATCCCTATTTCGAGGCCGATCTCAATCGTCACACCACGCCCCAGCTCGATCCGATCGTGGCCGAGCTTCGCGCCGACCGCGACCTCAAGGTCGAAGCACAGCGGCTGAAACATCTGTTCTCGGCAAAAGCCGAAACGCTCTGCCATGGCGATCTGCATACCGGTTCTGTTATGGTGACCGACGACGAGACCCGCGTCATCGACCCGGAGTTCGCGTTCTACGGACCGATCAGCTTCGACGTCGGCATGCTGCTTGCCAATTTCTGGATGAGCTATTTTTCGCAGAGCGGACACGAAAACGCGCCCAGTGCCCGAGATGGCATGCGCACCTATCTGCTCGATACGGTCGAAGTCATCTGGGAAACCTTCCGCACCGAATTCGCCCATCTCTGGCGCACGGAGCGTAACGGCATTCTCTACCAGGCAAGCCTCTTTGAGGCGCGCAACGATCCGTTCGGCGCCGAACAGGCGCTCGATATCGTCATCGACGAGATCTGGCGCGAGATGTTGGGCTTTGCCGGCGTCGAGATGCACCGCCGCATCCTGGGGCTCGCCCACAACGCCGACTTCGAAACCATTGTCGACCCCGATCGCCGTGCTGCCTGCGAAACCAGGGCGCTGAAGCTCGGGCGTCACCTCGCCGTCAACCGGCATCATATCCACAGCCTCAAGGACATCCGCGCACTCGCGGAGCGCCTTCAGAAGGAGACATCAGCGTGAAAGTCGGAGAACGCCACTACCATACGATCTGGCTCAATGAGGACGGACGCTCCGTCGATATCATCGACCAACGCTGGTTGCCGCACGAGTTCCGCGTCGTGACGCTGAAAACGGTCGCCGATGTCGCCGTCGCCATCCGCGACATGTGGGTGCGCGGCGCACCGCTGATCGGCGTCACGGCCGCCTACGGTGTTGCGATTGCGATGGCCAAGGACCCGTCGAACGCCCATCTCGGCGCCGTCTGGGAGGAACTCAACGAAACACGCCCGACCGCCATCAATCTGCGCTGGGCGCTGAACGCCATGCGCGACCATCTGCGCCCCTTGCCGGAAGGCGGGCGTGCCAAGGCGGCCTATGATCGTGCCGCCGAGATCGCGGCCGAAGATGTCGAACTCAATCGCGCCATTGGCGCAAACGGCCTGAAGGTCATCCGCGAGATTGCTGCGAAGAAGGCGCCGGGTGAACCCGTGCGCATCCTCACCCATTGCAACGCCGGCTGGCTTGCGACCGTCGACTATGGCACTGCGACTGCACCCATCTACATGGCTGTCGAGGAAGGCATTCCGGTGCATGTCTATGTCGACGAAACACGCCCGCGCAATCAGGGCGCCTATCTCACCGCCTGGGAAATGAACGGCCACGGTGTGCGGCACACGCTGATCGTCGACAATGCCGGCGGGCACCTGATGCAGCACGGCGATGTGGATATGGTCATTGTCGGCACGGACCGGACGACGGCCAATGGCGATGTCTGCAACAAGATCGGCACCTATCTGAAGGCGCTTGCTGCGCGCGACAATGGCGTCCCCTTCTATGTCGCTCTTCCCTCGCCGACTATCGACTGGACGGTCCGCGACGGGATCAAGGAAATCCCGATCGAGGAGCGAACCGCCGACGAGGTGAGCTTCGTCCAGGGGCGCGCCAGCGACGGCTCGATTGCCAGCGTGCGCATTTCGCCGGAGGGCAGCCCTGCCGCCAATCCGGCCTTCGACGTCACGCCCGCCCGACTCATCACCGGCCTGATCACCGAGCGCGGCATCGCAACACCATCGCCCGAAGGCCTCAAGGCGCTTTTCCCAGAACGGAGCTGAGACGATGACACTCACGAACCGGGTTTCAACGGAAGAGATCGCGCTCGGCATCCGCCGACGGGTGTTCTTCCACACGATGAAGAACAATGGCGGTTACCTCAGCCAGGCCTGCTCGGCTGCCGAAAGCCTTGCGCTGCTCTATAACGAGCTTCTGACGCTCGGCGAGCCGACGTTGCCGAAGGTGCCGCTGCCGTTTCGCGGTGTTCCTTCGGCGCACAATCCGGACGCCTTTACCGGCGCCGGCTATCACGGACCGGTTGGGCCGGCGTTCGACCGTTTCTTCATCTCGCCCGCCCACTATGCGCTCGTCATCTATTCGGCGCTGATCGAGATGGGGCGCATGGACGAGCACGCGCTCGATCACTTCAACAAGGACGGCGGTTCGGTCGAGATGATCGGCGCCGAGCACAGCCCCGGCATGGAAGTGACCACGGGCTCGCTGGCGCAGGGTCTCTCCATGGCCTCGGGCGTCGCCTGGGCGCGGCTGCAGAAGAAGGAGCCGGGCAAGGTCTGGGTCTACATGTCGGACGGCGAGTTCCAGGAAGGCCAGACCTGGGAATGCCTTGCGGCGATGAGCTACCACGGCATCGACAACATCCGCGTCGTCGTCGACGTGAACCGCCAGCAATGCGACGGCGCCATGTCGTCGGTGCTCGACCTTGGCAATCTCGCCGCCCGGGTAAGCGCCTTCGGCGTCACCTGCCGGTCGGTCGACGGCCACGACCTGGAAGCGCTCAGGGCCGCGGCCGGAAGCGCCGAGCCCGGCAAGCCGCTGGTCATCCTCGCCAACACCTCGCCCTACCAGGGCATGGAGTTCCTCAAAAAGCGTTTCCCGCGACTTCATTACGTTCGCTTCAAGAGCGCGGAAGAACGGCTTGAAATGCAGGCGGCACTTGCGGCCGAACTCGGCGTCGACGCCGACGCAATGAAAGGGGCCTGAATATGGTCGAGATCGTCAATCGTCCCTACGCCAAGGCATTCGAAACCTTCGCGACCGCGCGACCCGAAGTCCTCTGCCTTTCCGCCGACCTGACCTCGTCCTGCGAGGTCGACGGCTTCCGCGACCGGCATCCGCAGCAGTTCCTCTCGCTCGGCATGGCCGAGCAGAACATGTTGTCCTTTGCCGGCGGGCTGGCGATGGAAGGCTACCGGCCGTTCATTCATACCTTCTCGGTTTTCCTCTATCGCCGCCCCTATGATCAGCTGATCAACTCCATCGCCTATTCCAATCGCAAGGTGCGGCTGATGGGCTTCCTGCCCGGTATCACCACGCCCGGCGGCATCACCCATCAGGCGATCGAGGACGTTGCCGTTCTGCGCGCCGTACCAAACATGACGATCCTCGAGACCGGTGATGCGACCGAGGTGGAGACCGTGCTTGAAGTGGCCGACAGCATCGATGGCCCCGTCTATGTACGTGTGCTTCGCGGCGAGGTCCCGCGTCTCTTCTCCACGCCTTTCGCGTTCAACAAGCTGCGGGTTCTGTCCGAGGGCGACGACATTCTCGTCGTTTCCTCAGGCATCTGCACCGAGGAAGCACTGCGCGCCACCCAACCGCTTCAGGCACGCGGCATCGGCATCACCCATCTGCACGCCTCGACCCTGAAACCCTTCGATCGCGAAGGCCTTTTGAAGGCCTCGCGGGGCAAGAAGGGGATCGTCACGCTGGAAAACCACACCATCGTCGGTGGCCTCGGCTCGCTCGTGGCGGAAATTCTGGCCGAAGAAGGCCTCGGCATTCGCCTGAAGCGGCTGGGCCTCAACGACACCTTCGCCCATGGCGCGTCCAAGCCCTACCTCATGAAGAAGTATGGCCTCGACGCCGGCGCGCTCGTTGGCGCCATCAGCGAATTGGTCGGCAAGCCTCTGGAGATTGGCGAGGACGAATTGACGGAGGTCCGCATCGACCACGTGCATTCGGCGCAGAAGGCGGAGGCGCTCTAGTGGCTCCGCGTTTCACCGTCACCTACTACGTGCGTGCCGCTGACGCCGACGAGGCTAAGGCGCGAGCGCTGGATATCGCTCTGGAGCAGACCGTCGAAATTCCGCGCAGCGCCGTTCCCAAGGGCTACGTCGAGGATGAAATCCTCGGCAAGCTGGAAGACCTGAAGCCGGATCCGGTCGGCCGGCCGGGCTTTCTTGCCTCGATCTCCTATTCCGACGACGATGTCGGCGGCGACTTTCTGCAGCTCTTGAACGTCATCTTCGGCAACAGCTCCATCAAGCCCGGCCTGAAGGTCGAGGATATCGGTCTTTCGCCGGGTATCCTTGCGCTTTGCACAGGACCCCGCCACGGCATTGCCGGGCTTCGCGCCCGCGCCGGGGTGGGCGAAAGCCCTCTTTTGATGTCGGCGATCAAGCCCGTCGGGCTTTCGACATCCGAACTTGCGAGCCGCGCCCATGATTTCGCGCTTGGCGGCATGCACTTCGTCAAGGACGACCATGGTCTCGTCGATCAGGCGACGTCGCCTTTTGCCGAACGCTTGAAGGCCTGCATCGAGGCCGTCGGCGAGGCCAATGCCAAAACAGGCGGCAGGACAAGCTTCGTGCCGAATGTCACCGGGCCGGCTTCGGCCGTGCTTGACCGGGCGAAGGAAGCGCAGGCCGCCGGTGCAGGCGCCGTGATGCTGGCCCCGGCATTGACCGGCTATGATGTCGTCCGCACACTTGCGGCCGATCCCGATTTCACCTTGCCGATCGTTTCGCACCCAGCCTTCTCCGGCGCAAATGTGGTTTCTGCCGATTGCGGCTTCTCGCACCGTTCGTTCTTCGGCACGCTCCATCGCCTGATGGGCGCGGATGCGGTGATCTACCCGAACTTCGGAGGCCGCTTCGGTTTCACGCGAGAGGAATGCCTGTCGATTGCTCGGGCCTGCGCGGCCGACATGAGGGGGCCGAAGGCGATCGTCGCTGCACCCGGTGGCGGCATGACCTTCGAGCGCGTTCCCGAGATGCGTGAGGCCTACGGCAACGACGTCATGTATCTGATCGGCGGCGCCCTGCTTCAGCAACCGAACCTCGTGGAGGCCTGCCGCCGCCTGGTCGCCGCGGTCCATAACTAGACGCACTCGCCAGGGGTCGAGCCCCAATGGTCGCGCCGGGATGGCGCGGTCCTCGTACTCCCGTAGCCGAAAGGACCGCCCTCCCACTACGCGACAAGAGAAGCAACTGCTTATGGCCGCAGCCTGGGACCAGACACCCATCCGGCGCAACTGCGAGCTCATAGACCGCAATCGGCTTAGTCGTGCTCCGCTGTCGCTGTGCGCTGGCAGTCCAACCCATTGGCTCGGCCCTCGAGCTGGGCGCTTCCAAAGGCGTCGGCGCCGGATTCAGGACTGCCGATCACCAGTTACCCTTCGAACGTCTAGCGTTTGCGAACAAACTCGGTGCGCAGAACAAGACCTTTGATCGCTTCATGGCGGCAATCGATTTCTTCAGGGTTATCAGTTAGCCGGATCGACTTGATCACCGTTCCCTGCTTCAGCGTTTGCCCGGCACCCTTTACCTTGAGATCCTTGATCAAAACGACCGAATCTCCATCTGCAAGGACGGTGCCTGACGCATCGCGAACCTCGGCGGCTCTTGCTTTCTCGGCAGCAAGTTCGGAGGCTGGCCGCCACTCACCCGTTACATCGTCGTACACGTAGTCGTCGTTCTGGTCGCTCATGGTCTGCCTTGCATGGTTTTTCGGATCTTGCAGTGGTCGCGTCCGCGATCGCTGCAATAGGGGTGCACCCCTACCTTCTCTGCGGTGCTGACGCAAATGTCACGGCTCGTCCTTCGGTTTTGCTGCGGTCTAAAACGTCGGTCGTCCGCTATAAGGCCGCATTTACGCCGCGTGGCGGCCGGCATCCGTCGCCGCGCGCGGAGCGGACCCGCTTGCCTTTCGCAGGGCACTGCCTCGTATGCCCGCAGATCGTCTCCGCTTGTCCGGCCGAGCCCGAACATTGAAGCGGCCGTCTTCCGCCGGTTCGGCACTGGGCCGGAACCACTTCGGCCCGAAAGAAAGAGACGTGGCCAAGCCCGCAACCAACCTCCGCCCCCGTTCATTCAGCACTGTGAGTGCTCTAGTTGGCGAAGGCCTGTTCTTTCACAAAGATTTCCAGATCCGTCTCTACCTTGATGGTGCTCCGAGTTCGATTTCGGCCCGCGCTCTTTGCTTCGTAGAGGAGCTTGTCGGCCCGGTCATAGAGTTTCTCAAAACCTTCATCGCCGAAGGTATCCGCCACTCCCATGCTGGCGGTTACAGGTCGCTCGAGACCCGGAACGGTACTGGCGACAATTACCGGAATTGCCTGTCGCCGGCGTTCGGCCAGGGTGGCGGCATCATTGCCGCGCAAGAGAAGTACAAATTCTTCACCGCCAAGACGGTATGCCCGCACGTCCGGCCCTGTCTGGAAAGCATTGGCTACAGCTTTGAGCACGGCATCTCCAACGGCATGTCCGTTTACGTCATTGATTGATTTGAAATGATCAAGGTCAATGACCGCCAATGTTGCAAAGCCATCAGCTCGAAGCTGCGCGAACTGTCCCTCAATAGCTCGACGATTGAGCAAGCCCGTCAATGGGTCCGTTTCGGAAAGCCGTTCAAGCAGATCGGCTTCGATGCGTGCGCGATCTCGCTCCCGCTTCATGGTCACGAAGCGATCAGCTACGCCGAGCGTGGTGAAGAGGGCTTCGAATAGACAGCCAGCATAAAACGCGAGCGTGGCGTCGATGCTGTCGAACCAGGGTACGACGCCCGTCACCAGACGGATCAAGCCGACCGCGATCATTGGCGTGTATCCGACTGCCTGAAATTTTGCCGCGCGACTCCCGCGGCGCAATGCGTCGATCATCGACAGTATGAAAATGATGAGGATCGGTGCAAACGCAGCCGTGTACGCGGTCGATTGTATTGGCCGCGCAACGAACGGGAATGCCGCGTGAAACGCACTCAGGAACAATGCCGATGCCGCACAATAGGGTAGCAGACGCCGTAGTGCAGGATGCATCAGTCCAGGTTCGATGAAGCTGTACGTAAACATCGCTCCTGATGCGACCGTCATCCCGAAGAGCAAGGTGGTCATCCAGCTCAAAGTCATGGCCGGCGGGTCGAAAAATACGACTGACAAACTTGATGAGGTCATAATGGTCATCAGCAACGACAGCGTCAAAGCCGAGTGCCAGAGAACAAAAGGTTCGCGCAGGATCCGATAGAACGCCGCATTGAAGATCAGAAGCATGGCGAGCATGCCAGCTAGGCCTGCGACGAACGTCAGGAGTTGCATATCGTCGATGCTATCGACTGCGACATCCACTGGTGCCAGATATGCTCGCTCCAGTGTCATCCGATGGCTAGGCAAATCGATTGCGACGACGACTTGCCGCGTCGCATCTGTCACTACAGGCAGGGGAGCCTTGAAATACCCACCGGCCATTGAGCTGGGCAACGCTGCTGCAGAAACGGAGGCTTGCCGCACCGCGCCGTCCTGGTCGATTGCAAGGAGATGCACCGCCTCAAGTGCGCTCCGCCTGGAGAGAAAGTATCGAGGAGGGCTATCGCCCGGCCTGAGATCGAAGCGAAGCAGCACTCGCTCGGATTCAATCGAGAATTTCCGGTCATCACAGGACCACCGCTCGGCTGCCAAAGCTATGGTGATCACGTTCTCTGAGATGCGGCCGGATGCCCAGCAGGAATTGCGAATGTTGCTGGAATCACCAGCGTGGGTCGATCCAACGCCCAGGTGCGTCAGCATCAACAGAAGCAGAAATACTGCCAAAGCACGACTTCGAAACCCACCCCCAAGCATAGGGCTTCGATACAGCCAGAAGCTTTCGATACCATTAAGCGCCGCAAAAACGCGCCTGTGATCGGCTCGGCGGAAGGCGACGACCTTGCTATAGCGCCCGAACGCGAACCGCGGCCCGCTCACACTTCCTGTCTTCAATTCTGGCGCAAGGCGCTGGACGACGACAAGCGGGCAATCATCCATGCGGCCGCTCCAGAAGAGCGCGCGACCGCCTCTCTTCATGAACTGCAACCGGACACGACGGATGTTTGAGATGGCTCTTTGAGGGTTTGCGCCGATCGCGCGCTAGAGCCGGTCGCCGCTTTCGATGGCGGCCGGTGCCTCTACTGGGTTCTCGGATGCCACGTGCTCTTCGGCAACGCTCAAATCCAGTTTCCCCCAGATCGATAGTTTTTCGCCGTTGGGTTTAAGCTTTCGTGACTGCTTGATCTCAACGATAAACGGCTTTGTCTGCTGACGCATCTTTCCTCCAGGCGACGAATCGCAGAGCAACTCTATCGCAACGCATTCGTCTCGCAAGCGGACCTTGCCCGAAGATCGTGCGAGAAACGGGCGTGTTTTCACTGTGGGTGTGGCAGTGTGCTGCAGCGCGCTGCGTCCCTTCGGGTAGGGGCGCGATTGCGCTGATGCCACTGTCAGATCTCTTCCCTTCGGCCGTTGCTCCAAGTGCGGGCTCGATGAGGCAGGCCTGACCGTAGAACGGCTGCGCCTCGCTCTTGTTCCCGAAAAGGGCTTCACAAAGACAGGCATCGAGCCAGTCGCAGGCTTACGTCGCTCGCCGGCCATCGTTACTTCCTCTGCGGCATCAACCCGCGCTCTAGACGTTTTGCCGGGGTTCGAACTTCGCGGTGACCATCTCGCTCTCCTTCGAGACGAGCCTGGCGGGCAAGAAGTTGATCCAGCCTTCGTTCGGCAGCAGGCACCTTGGCGCGCATCACTGTATCGCGGAGCTTTCGCGCAATGCGATTCTGTCCCGCTTATCCCCCGTTGACAGCGGGAAAAACCACCTCCTACCTCTCCTGGATCGGCCGACGGCTTGCTAGGAAGAGCGTGAAAACCCGCGTCGGAGCGACTGCCCCCGCAACGTCTGGGCGTTCAAGCACCACCGCACGCGTGATGCCTTTCACCGACGATGCCAAAGGTGGTTTCGATAGAGCCAACGGATAAAGCGGCGCATGCGGTTGCCGGCAGCACAAAGATCTGCCCGGAACGGCAATGGCCGAGCAGTCGAGCGGCAGCTACCGACTAAAGGACAAGCGCGCTTGTCCTGTTCTCGATCAGGCGAACGAGGTTCAGTGCCGTCATCTCCGAGGATTTCGGATTGGTTGCGAGCGGGCGGTTCTGAAGGCGGATTTCGAGTGTGCCGAAGGCGCCGCGGGCGATAATGCTGTGCGTGTTTTCCACTGCTTTGGGATCGGCGACGAGCTGCACACGCGTATGTTCCATACCGATGCCGGCAAGGGAGATGGTCGCCGCCACATTGGCATTTTGCGGAAAGGCCGTCGCCGCCTCAGCGGCCGATCCTGCAAAGAAAGCTTCCGCTTCCTGAAGTTCGCCTAGGCGACAGCACTCTTCGGCGGGCGTCCCAAACCAGGCCCTCGCGGGCTTGGTGATGGTGTGCTCCACGCTGTCCAGACCCAACCGTGAGGCCGCCGAGAGCGCATCGATGCCGCCGAGCGCGCCCGGCGGTATGATAAGCTTGCAACCGTTCCGCCGCGCAAGTTCCACGAGTTCGTCGAGCACGGTGGCATCCACCAGGGCCGAGGTCGAGGACACCGCGAAATCCATGCCCGCCGCCAATGCCGCCCGGGCGAAGGGCTGGACGCTTTCGCGGCTCGCCGCCTCGACGACCAACGTCGCGCCGGTCGCCGTCAGCGCTTCTGGACCGGCAACATGAACCGCCCCTTCCGGCATGGTCGCTTCGATTTCCCTGGGATCGCGCACGGCGATCCCGACAATCCGGGCGTTCGCGCCCCGCGCCTTAAGAAGTGCTGCCACCCGCTGTCCGATGGCGCCCCAGCCCACGAGGCAGATGGCTTCGACTTTCGACATGACGATCCTTTGCTGGTCTGCTGCCGGGTTCAGAGCCTCACCCAGCCCTCGGGCGGGGTCTTGCCGGGGTGCACGGTTCCGCATTTCGGGCACGTGCGCAGCTTTTCGTCCGCGTAGAAGGCCTGATAGATCGGCGGCAGATCGTCGACGATGGATTCGAGGTCTACCTCCGCGCGGTGCACAAGTTCCGTGCATTCGAAGCAGTACCATTCGACAGCGTCGAGCAGGCCTTCAGGCCGCGTGGGCTCGATCACAAGGCCGATCGATCCCTCCATCGGCCGCTGCGGCGAGTGGCGCACATGCGGCGGCAGCAGGAAGATGTCGCCCTCGCGGATCGGCACGTCGTAGAATTCCTTGCCGTCATAGAGCTTCAGCACCATGTCGCCCTTTAGCTGGTAGAAGAACTCCTCGACGGGATCGTCGTGATAGTCGGTGCGCTTGTTGGGGCCACCGACTATCGTCACCATGAGGTCGGCGTCTTTCCAGATCTGTTGGTTGCCGACCGGCGGCTTCAGCAGGTGCTTGTGCTCGTCGATCCACTTTTGCAGATTGAACGCCTTGAGCTTCGTCATCGATATTCCTCCCTGTCCCGTTCAGCGCAGTTTCAGGCCGCATTCCTCGAAGGCGGCTCTGGTCAGTCTCTTTTCCGCATCCGTCAGCTCCAGCAGTGGCTGGCGGACGGCTCCCCCCACTTGGCCAAGCAGTTCCTGCCAGTACTTCTGGTGCGCATGGGGCTTTTCCGCGGGCTTGGACTTGCGGAAGGCGTCACGCACCCCTTGCAGGCTCGCGCTGACGGCGCGGCTCTCCTCGGCCTTTCCGGCAAAGGCGAGTGCTGTGTACTCGGCCATGCGCCGGTCGGCCTTGGTCTGGAGCGTGTAGGGTGGCGACGAGCAGAGATAAAGCTGCCAACCGAGTTCCAAGACGTTATCCAGCCATTCCTCTTCCGAAGCGGTCGAGACGAGGATGCGGTCGCCGGCGAGCGCCGTCAGCGCCTTGTACATGGCGCGCGGCACCGAATACTTGATCGCTACCACCGTCTCGATGTCGGCAAGCCGGTTGCACAGTTCCGGGCTCATCAGATAGCCGCTGTCGGGATGCGACCACAGCGCCATGCCGATATCCACCTTTGAGGCGATGGCCTCATAGTAGCGCAGCAGCGTTTCGTCCTGCTGCTTGAAGAAATGCAGGATCGGCGCATGCACGACGATGTAGTCGGCGCCGCAGGCCTGCGCATGACGGGCAAGATCGATCACCACATCCATGTTCTGGTCGGAGCAGGACATGATCGTCTGCGCCCGTCCTCCGGCCGCTTCCACCGATAGATCGAACATCCGCTTGCGCTCGTCGACCGACATGGAGAAGAACTCACCCTGCTTGCCGGCAATGAAGAGGCCGTCGATACCGAGATCGGAAATCCAATGCTCGACATTGCGGCGGTAGCCCTCTTCGTCGATGGCGCCATCGGCCGTAAACGGCGTGTTCGCCGCCGCCCAGATGCCGCGCATCGTGGCACGGGAATGGGCCTTTGCATCTTTACGCTGGTATTTCATGACGCTCCCTGTCGCATGTCCGTCCGGTGGCGCGTGAAGCAACCGCTCCGGTCTCTCTCGGCGCATTTAGCGCAGGATTTTTTTATTCATTAAGACACATAGTCTGTATATATTCATGCCGAAATCAGTATGGATCCCGCGATGCTCAATCTCCGTCAGATCAAGTGTTTTCAGGCCGTGGTCGAACTCGGCAACTTCTCCCGCGCCGCCGAACGCTTGCGCACCAGCCAGGCCGGCATCTCGCATGCGATCCGCGACCTCGAGGCGCTGCTCGGCGCGCGGCTCTTCGACCGCACGACCCGACGCGTCGAACTGACCGAGGCCGGTCGGGTCTTTGCGGCGGCCGCGCTGCCCGGCCTTGCGGAAATCGAGCGCGCCGTCGATGCGGTGCACGATCTCGGGCAACTGAGAACGGGCCTGGTGCGCATCGCCGCCCCGCCCTTCCTTGGCGCAACCGTGCTGCCGCGCCTGCTGCAGGAAGTCGCTCAAAGCCATCCGAACCTCAAACTCAGGATCGAGGACGTCGTGACGGACATGATCGCGCCCCGGGTGCGCAGTGGCCTCTGCGACCTCGGCGTCGGCACCTTTGCCAGCGACGAGGACGGCCTTGAGATCCAACGCGTGCTGCGCGACCAGCTGATGGTTTTTGCGCCCGAGGGCCACGCCATCTGCACGAAGGCCGAAGTGGCCTGGTCCGCGCTTTCCGACCAGCCGATCATCACGCTGACGCGCGAAAGCAATATCCGTCTTCTGACCGAGGTCGGCTTCGAAAGCGCCGGCGTGCCACTGCGCCCTTCTCTCGAAGTGCACCAGATCAACACGGCCCTTTCGCTCGTCGAGCGGGAGGCGGGGGTTGCGATCCTGCCGACCTATGCCTTTACCGGCCTCAACGGTCGGAAGATCTCAGCCCGCCCGTTGGTCGAGCCGTCGATTGCCCGCGATGTCTCTGTCATCACGGCGCGCGAACGCACGCCCTCCCCCGCGACGCTCGCGGTGCGCACACTGCTGCGCAAGGTGCTGCGCGACATGGTCCCGGTTGTCGGCTGATGGAACGCAAGAAGGCCGAAACCACCCAGACAGCGGTTTCGGCCTGATCATCCATTCATGGCGGCGCGCGATGCCGTCAGGCGGTGCGCAGCGAGACGTTCTTGACGACGGTGTAGTGATGCAGGCCCTCCGCGCCACCCTCGCGGCCAAGGCCGCTTTCCTTGACGCCACCGAACGGCGTTTCGGCGACGGAGGCCTCGAGCGTGTTGATCGAAAGATTGCCAGCCTCGATGCCCTGCATCAGGCGGTCGATGTTGGCGGCCGAGTTGGTGAAGCCATAGGCGGCAAGACCAAACGGAAGCGCATTCGCTTTCGTAAGCGCTTCGTCGATCGAGGCAACCGGATTGATCAGCGCGAGCGGGCCGAAGGGCTCTTCGCTGAGCGCGCGGGCATCATCCGGCAGATCGGCAATCGCGGTCGGCGCGAAGAAGTAGCCCTTGCCGTCCAGACGTCCGCCGCCGCACAGGATGCGGGCGCCCTTTGCGCGCGCATCGTCGACAAGCCCCTGGAGGGCAGCGATGCGGCGATCGTTGGCCACCGGGCCCATCTGCGTCCCTGCGTCGAGGCCGTCACCGACCTTGATCGAACGCGCCTTCTCCACGAAGGCGTCCGTGAAGCGCCTGTAGAGCGTTTCGTGCACGAAGAAGCGCGTCGGCGAGGTGCAGACCTGGCCGGAATTGCGATACTTGCGGGTGGCGCAGGCAATGCCTGCCGCAACCGGATCGGCATCCTCGCAGACGATGACGGGCGCGTGGCCGCCAAGTTCCATCAGCGCCGGTTTCATCACTTGCGAAGCGAGCGTCGTCAGGTGCTTTCCGACGACGGTCGAGCCGGTGAAGGCGACCATACGGATCCGGTCCTGAGGGATGAGATAGCCTGAGATTTCGGCGGGGTGGCCGAAGACGAGGTTGAGCACACCGGCAGGAAGGCCTGCATCGTGGAACGCCCGCGCTATGTGCACGACGCCGGTTGGCGTCTCCTCGGACGCCTTCATGATGATGGAGCAGCCGGCCGCAAGTGCGCCGCCGATCTTGCGAGCGGGCTGGCTCATCGGGAAGTTCCAGGGCGAAAACGCCGCGACCGGGCCGATCGGTTCCTGCAGCACGATGTAGCGGATGCCCGGTGCGCTCGGGATAACCCGGCCGTAGAGACGCACGCATTCGCCGGCGTCCCATTCGAAGAATTCGCAACCGCGAATGACCTCGGACCGCGCCTCGGAAAGCGGCTTGCCGTTTTCGAGCGTGATCGAACGCGCGATCTCCTCTGAGCGCTCGCGCATAAGCTGGGCCGCCTTCAGGATGATCGCCGCGCGGGCAGCCGGCGATGTCCGGCTCCAGGCCTGAAAGCCCTGCCAGGCAGCGTCCGTTGCGTCGGCGAGATCCGTCTCGCGGGCGACCGCCACCTTGCCGATGACATCCTCATTGGCGGGGTTGATGACGGCGAGCGTCTCAGAGGTCGCCCTCCATTTGCCGCCGATATAGAGCTGAGCATGCGTATCCTGAGCCATGAGATTGCCTTTTCGCCATTCCTTCAGAGGCTGCGCCTTCCTGTTCCGGTAATGGATGCAATCAGCGGTCTAATATAACAATCCACATAGGTTGAATGAATTGATATCGAGATGTGATAAGTCTCGAGCCAGCACAAACGAAAAAAAGCGCCTTCCCGGGCAGGGAAAGCGCTTTTCCATTTTTCACAAGCGATCGCGATCAGGTCACGGCGCTACGGACAGCAAAGCGGGCGTCGCGCCAAGCGCCAGTCTCCATCACGTCATGCAGCACGTCCACGGCGTTCCACACATCCTTAAAACTCGTATAGAGCGGTGTGAAACCAAAACGGATGGTGGCCGGGGCGCGGAAGTCACCGATGACGCCCCGCTCGATCAGAGCCTGCATGATTTCATAGGCCCCCTCGTGCTCGAAGGAGACCTGGCTGCCGCGCACCGTGCCGTCGCTTGGACCGACCAGCTTCAGGCCATGCGCGCCGCAACGCGCTTCGACGAGCTTTATGAAGAGGTCGGTGAGTGCGATGCTCTTCCGGCGGATGGCCGTCATGTCCACTTCATCCCAAAGATCGAGCGCGGCCGAAAGCGTGCGCAGCGACAGGATTGGCTGCGTGCCGGAGAGGAAGCGCAAGATGCCCGCGCCGCCGTCGTAATTGCGCTCGAAAGCGAATGGACGGGCGTGGCCCCACCAGCCACTGAGCGGTTGGCTGGCCTTTTCCTGATGGCGCCTGGCGACATAGATAAAGGCTGGCGCACCGGGGCCACCATTCAGATACTTGTAGGTGCAACCGACGGCGAAATCGACGTTGCAGCGATCGAGTTCCACCGGCAGCGCACCGGCCGAATGGCAGAGATCCCAGACGACGAGCGCACCCACATCGTGCGCGCGCTTGGTCAGCGCCGCCATATCGCGCAGAGCGCCGGTCTTGTAGTTGACGTGATTGACGAGCACCACGGCGACGCTCTCGTCGATCAGGTCTTCGATCCGCGGGCCATCGACGCCCTCAAGCCGCAGGACGGTACCGGGCCGCGTCGCAATCACGCCCTCAGCCATGTAAAGATCGGTCGGGAAGCTCTCGCTTTCCGCGACAATGACCTTGCGATCCGCATTGAGGCCGAGTGCGGCGTGCAGCGCCTTGTAGACATTGGCCGAGGTGTGGTCGGTCACGGCCGTCTGGCCGGGTGCTGCGCCAATGAGGCGGCCGACGCGGTCGCCGAGCGTCAGCGGCAGGGCGAACCAGCCAGCCGTGTTCCAGCTGCGAATGAGGTCGCGGCCCCATTCGAGTTTCGCGGCCTTCTCGATTTCGGCATAGGAGGCAAAGAGCGCCGCGCCGAGCGAATTGCCGTCGAGATAGGTGACGCCTTCGGGCAAATCAAAGCGCTTCTTGAAGGCCGCGAGCGGGTCGTCGCGGTCGAGCGCCTCGACAGCATGGATATCGATGTTCATGGGGCAGTCCTTCTATTCACGGACGGTTTCGCGGGCCGGCATGGGGCCGCGGGCGCGCTTGAGGGTTGGGAGCGCCAGCATGGCGAGCACGAAGAGGCCGGTGGCAAGTTTCAGGTCGGTCGGCGGCATGCCGGCGGCAAGGCAGAGCGAGACAAGCTGGTAGTAGACGATGGCTCCGACGAAGGGTGCCGCAAGCTGGCGCCGGATCGTCTGCTTGCCGACAATGGCTTCGCCGATCATCAGCGCCGCAAGACCGTTGATCAGCGTACCGATGCCCATGTTGACGTCCGCAAACCCCTGCGACTGCACCATGAGCGCGCCGCTGGTGGCCGAGAAGGCACCGGCTAGACCGACCCCGCCGATGGTGAAGGCCCAGATGCTGATCCCCTGCGCTTCCGCCATATCCGGGTTGGAGCCGACGGCGCGCATGGCCGTTCCGCGTTCGGTCCGGAAATAGAGGTTCAAAAGGCAATAGACGGCAATGCCGAGCAGTCCTGCAACGACGATCTTCGCGACCGGGAAACCCGGCTCGGCAAAGGGTACGCCATCGAAAATGGTTGGCGTGCCGTACACCGAGAGGTTGGACTTGCCCATCAGCCGCAGATTGATCGAGTAGAGCATCGTCATCATCAGAATGCCGGCAAGCAGCGTGTGGATGCGGAAGCGCAGATGCACGAAGGCCGTGCAGCTACCCGCCAGGAAGCCTGCGGCCATCGCAACGAGGATCGCCAGCCAACCGGGTGCGCCACCGGCGAGCGACAGCGCGCAGACGCAGCCGCCGAGCGGGAATGCGCCCTCGCTCGTCAGGTCCGGAAAATTCAGTGTGCGGAACGGCAGCATGATGCCGAGAACGATGAAGGAAAGGATGAGGCTCTGCGCCAGCGTGACCGGGACGAGCGTGATGAAGTTCGAAAATATCGTAGAAACCGTTTCCATGTCCGTCTCAGCTTGCGAGCAGCATCCGGTCGGTCTTCATGCCGAAGTGACCGATGAGTTTCGGGATCGTGACCTCGGCCTTTTCCGCGCCGGTGATCTCGAGCCGGATCTGGCCGGCATCGAGCATCACCACGCTATGGCCGAAATCGACAGCGTGCTGCATGTTGTGCGTCACCATCAGGGTGGTGAGATTGAAGGCTTCGACCGCGCGTACCGTCGCCTGCATGACGATGTCAGCCGTGCGGGGATCGAGGGCTGCGGTGTGCTCGTCGAGGAGCAGCAGATCCGGCTGGTCGCAGGTCGCCATGATCAGCGAAAGCGATTGGCGCTGGCCGCCGGAGAGCAGTTCGACGCGCGTGTCCAGCCGATTTTCCAGCCCAAGGTTCAGCGCCGCGAGGCGTTCGCGGTAGCTCGCGAGCCGCCTGGCATTGAGGCCTCGGCTAAGGCCGAGTTTCTTGCCGCGCAATTCGGCGAGCAGCATGTTTTCCGCAACCGTCATCGAGGCGGCGGTGCCTTTCATCGGATCCTGGAAGACCCGGGCCACCCGTGTCGCACGTTTGTGCACGGGCAGTGCCGTCACATCGTCGCCGTTGATGAGGATCTTGCCTGAATCGAGCATGAGCGCGCCGGAAATGGCATTGAGCATGCTGCTCTTGCCGGCGCCGTTCGATCCGATGACGATGGCGAAGTTGCCGGTCGGAAGCGTCAGGCTGAGATCGTTGAGGGCGATCTTCTCGTCGGGCTGCCCCTTGTAGAAGACCTTTCGTGCAGATCGGATTTCGAGCATCCGTTCCTCCTCTGAGCAATTCCGTAGAGGCCGCCTCCGCAGCCTTGCTTCCGGAATTCATGTAAATACGAATGGACAGGGCGCGCGGGGCGCGCTCATGGACGGCGGCGTCGTGGCCGCCGCCGTTGCTGGCGTCGGATTACTCGACGATGCAGTTGCAGTCGGCGAGCGAAGCCGGGATCTCGACGCCGAAGGCGGCCATCGCCTTCTTCGAGATCAGCGCCTGGTGATCTTCATAGGCGGGGAAGACCGGAGCGATGGACTTCGGGTCCTTGCCCTTCAACACTTCGGCTGCGATCTTGCCGGCGTTCTTGCCGACCTGTTCGTAGTTGACGGCAAAGCTTGCCGGCACGAAGCCTTCCCGCACGGCAGTATCGACGGCATTGACGACCGGGATGCCCGCCTGGCGCGCGGCCGACGCGACCGCCGCGATCGCCGGCTGGATCATGTTGGACGTCGGGCCGTAGATCACGTCCACCTTGCCGGAGAGCGAGGTGATGCGCTGCTGGATGTCGTTGAGGTTGTCGACGCCGACTTCGACGACTTCAAAGCCCTGTTCCGGAGCAATTTTGCGCACCGCTTCAAGCAGCGCAACGTCGTTGGCTTCGCCCGGATTGTAGGGAAGGCCGAGGCGCTTGGCGTTCGGCAGAAGCTTCTTGGTAAACGCGAGCACGGCCGCCATGTCCTGGCTGTCGGTCGCCCCAGTGATGCCGTCGTCGCCGCTTTCCTTGGACGGGACGAGCTTGGCGGCGACCGGATCGGTCACGGCCGTGAAGATCACCGGGATGCCGGAGCCTGCGAGCGCCTTCTTGGCGATCTGCGAAACCGGGGTGGTGACGGTGTAGACGAGCTTTGGCTGTTCGGCCTGCAGCTTGGCGATCATCTGCGGCACCAGCGAGGCGTCGAAATTGGTGTGGCTCTCCGTGTAGACGACGTCCTTGCCCTCGACGAAGCCGTTTTCGGCGAGCGCCGCCTTGAAGCCGGCGATGGCGGCGTTGAGCGGTGGGTGTTCGCCGAAATTGGCGATGCCGATGCGGATCGGATCGGCAGCCGCCGAACCGATGCCGGCAAGCACCAGGCCCGCCGCCATCAGGCCTGTGATGAGTTTCGATTTTGTGTTGGCCATGGGTTCCTCCTCCAGCTGTCGCATTGACAGCACGAGCGATGAGGAAGCGCAGCCCAACGGCAAAGTCAACGATATAGTATACAATTATAGCAATTGGCGATTATCATATATTATTCTCGCATATATGATTACCGAACATTCGGGCGGTGAATTTTGGAGGTGCCTTTGGTCGACGAGCAGGAAAACAGCACAAAAACAGAGGCCGCCTACAGGATTTTGCGAAACGAGATCCTCATGGCCCGCCTGCAACCGGGGGCGCCGTTGCGGCCCGACCTTCTGAGCAAGACCTATGATGTCGGGCGGACACCTCTTCGAGAGGCACTGTCGCGGCTGGAGGCCGAGCGGCTGGTAGTGGCGATCTCCAACCGCGGTTTCACCGTCGCACCCGTGTCGCGCAAGGGGCTCGAGGATCTGACGAAGGCGCGCGCGGTCGTCGAAATCCCTCTATTGCTGGAAGCCATGGAGCGCGGCGGCTCGGAATGGGAATCGGCGATCGTCACGGCGCACTACCGCCTGTCGCGCTGCAAGACGATCGTCGAGGATTCTTCCGACCTTGCTGTGGATACCTGGATGGAACGGCACGAGGCATTTCACGCCGCCCTCTTGAGCGCGGCGCAATCGAGTTGGCTGATGCACTTCCGCTCGACCATCTCCGACCAGCTCCAACGCCACTACCGGTTCCTCGCCTTCGCCCCTGTTCTGCGCGCGGCACACGGAGAGACGGCCGGCTATGCGGAGGCCATGGCCGCGCTGCATAAGGCGCAGTCCATCGGTCCGCACACCGAGCTGATGGAGGCCGTACTCGACCGCAACGCCGAACGCGCTCGGATCCTGATGGACGAGCATTTCGGCTATCCGCTCGAAGTCTACGCCGTCGAGGAAGGGGAAGTTGCGTCATCTGCATCCCGCAAACCATCAACACGCCAGGGAACTCATAAGAAATCCGCATGAATTAATGCTGATTAAGGCGATTGTTATGGGGAAAGCGACCCTGTTTCATGGCGCCTAAGCAAACGGAAGCGGCGTGATTTGCGCGGGCATGAGGAGGCCTGCGCGATCAACTGACACGACGAAAGAAGAATTCGGAACGCGACACAGGGGTGTGTCGCCGCCGAGCTGTCGTTTGCTTGCGCCGCTGCCAGCCTTGGACGCGTCCGTTCACCGATATTCCAGGAGGAGACCAACATGCCGAGAAGGCTGATCATCACGTGCTCAATTTTGTGTCTGGCCGCGGGCACTGCGCTTGCCGCGGGTTGGGAAAAGGAAGTACCGACGGAGATCAACATCCAGGATCCCCACCTCAAGCGCTGGTCGGAACTGACCTACGACAAGCAGCCGCCGGCGCTGACGCCGGGCAAGGACTACGGCATGGATCCGGCGACGGGCAAGTTCAACGCGCCGCGCGCCACAGCACTCGGCGCATCGCCGAACTTCCCCGGCCAGCTCACCCATTGGGACGACAAAACCTACAAGAGCAACGTCGAGGAAATCGCCTTCTACCCGCACATCACGTCGCCCTGGCATGCCTGGCCCGACGTCGCGGATTTTGACGGCAAGCGCTACATGTACCTGCATGATCGCGACTACATGCGCGTGCTCGACATCACCGACCCGGCCAAGGCCAAGGTCGTCTATTCCAAGGGCGGCGTCTGGGGACAGGACGGTTCAAGCGAAGACTGGGACGCCAAGACGGTCCAGGACTATTTCGGCGGTATGACGATTGCCTGGAGTGAAAAGCTCCAGAAAAACGTCGTCGTAGCCTCCTACGAGATCGGCCGCTTCGGCATTCTCGACAACAAGCGCACCCAGCCCGACATCGTCGAGACGCTACGCCACTACAATTCGCTCAAGGGCTTCAAGGTCTACGAGATGAACGGGCCGCTGCCGAGTGACTGGACGCTGATCGCCACCCGCACGACCGACATCAACAACCCGGACGCGCCCATCGGCAAGCAGCAGGGCTCCGGTTCGCTCGACGCACCCGCCTGGTTTGGCGGCAAGTACATGTACCTCTCGTCGGCGCCCGACGACAGCTACGCATTGACCGAGTATCCGGACTACCTGCACTCGCCGGGCTACCAGGCTTGGGACATGACGGACCCGGCCAATCCTCTTTTCGTCAGCCAGGTCACCGTTCCCGGACAGGTCGTCGGCGACAAGGCAAGCGAGGACGCCTACCTGATGAACCCGCGCGCCGGCAACCGCACGTCTTGGATGGGCTCGCGCATGCCGCTGTTCCTGCCGAAGCCGGTGGAAAAAGGTGGCAAGATCGGCTTCGGCGCGATGGGCGGCCTCGGCTTCTACACCTTCGATCTCACCAATCCCGGCACGCCGGAAATGATGGGCCATCTGAGCATCCCGCCAAGCTTTGCCGGTACCGAATTCGACAATGCCGATACCAGCCAGTACGAGCGCACCGGCTATGTCTTTGCCAACGGCTACCCGATGAACTCCAACTGCTACGAGCCCTACAAGGACGTGCTGGTCATCGACGCCAAGGATCCGAAGGACCCGAAGGTCGTCGCCGCCTTCCCGCGTCCGACACCCCCGGCAGAGGCCGAATTCACTGACTATTGCCAGCGGCGCGGCAGCTTCGGTCCGAAGCGTTCCGGCACGACCCACCAGCCGGGTCACAGCCGCGACGGCATCCTGCCCTATGCCTTCTACAATGCTGGCCTGCAGATCTTCGACGTCAAGGACCCGAAGGATCCGAAGATCGCCGGCTACTACGTGCCGCGCTTCCCCAAGCCTGAGGAAATGCCCGAATACACCTATGAAAACGCCAGCTTCGCGGTCTTTACCGAATACGACCGCAACATCATCTGGCTGATCAGCATCGACGGCATCCGCGCCCTGAAGACGCCGCTTCTCGGTGAACCGAAAACCGGCCTTGCCGGCGAAGTCTGGCCGCCGCGCGGGTAACCCCCGACTGGCCGGTATCGCAAACGATACCGGCCCTTTTTTCTCTCATTCCATACAGACCCGCTCAGCACCCGCTTGTCCCGCACGCCACGGACGGAGCCGGCGAAGCTTTGCCAATTTTCAAGAACCGACAAGGGAACGAACTCGATATGTACAACCCAACCAGTGCTACGGCACTTCTCCTCCTGAAAGGTGCCGCAGCGGCGCTCTGCCTGATGGCCGCCACCCAAGCGGCAACGGCTGCAGACGCGGAACCGGTCGAATATGTCCGCGTCTGCGATGCCTATGGCAACGGTTTCTTCTATGTTCCGGGCACCGAAACCTGCCTGAAGATCAGCGGCTACCTGCGCCATGAGGTTGCGGCGGGCGACGATGTGTACTGGGGCGGCTCGCTCGATGGCTTGCCCGGCAAGGCGCGGGCGACACTGCGCTTCGACGCTCGCAATGAAACCGAGTTCGGTACGCTGCGCTCCTATCTGGAGACGCGCTTCGAGCACAAGGCATCTGGCGAGCGCATCTACATTTCGGAAGCGCTTATCGAGCTTGCCGGCTTCTCGGTCGGCATCGCCGATTCGCTCTTTGCCAACTGGACCTGGGGTGCCGGCAACGTCATCTACGACGACGTCATTTACTACTCGGGCGACCGCACGATGCAGGCGAGCTATACCCACGACTTCGGCAACGGCTTTTCCGCCATGGTGGGCGCAGAGGAAGGCAATGGCTCCTGGGAACTGGAGGCGGTCGACGCGTCCGGCGTGGCAAGCCGCGAGTGGTTTGACCTACGGGCCGACAGCATTCCCCACCTCCTCGGCGGGGTGAAATACGAAGCGGACCGGATGACGCTTTTCGGCATGGCGGCCTATGACACGCGCTATGATGCCTGGGCCTTCAAGGCGCGCGTCAACCTCGACGTCACCGACGCGTTCTCCCTGTTCGTCATGGCTGCCTACCAATCCGACCCGAGCCGGCCGAATTATTATGGAAGCTGGTACGGCGACTGGGCGATGTGGGGCGGCTTCTCCGCCAAGATCAGCGAGAAGGCGACGATAAACACGCAGATCGACTTCGAAGAGGACGGTACCTGGAACGCGGCGCTCAACGTTGCATACGAGGTCGTGCCGGGCTTCAAGATCACGCCGGAACTCGACTACACCGCTTTTCGCGGGTTTCGCGGACACGAGGACGCCTTCGGTGGTGTCGTGCGCTTCCAAAGAAACTTTTAAGCTTCGCGTTGAGGAACCGGCGGCGACCTTGCTGCCGGTTTTTATCCGGCTGCAGCAACGATGCGGGCTGCCCTTGCCAGAGAAACCTTCGCGCTGTGCAACTCCCTGAACGGAATCGAACCCCGCCACCAGTTGTTTCAAAGCTTACAAGTATCTCACCACTCCAAGATGAGCATTCCAGGCGGCGACTGCTCGCGGCCAGGGTCCGTTCGCACGCGGCTTGACCGGTTGAAGGGTCGTGCGCCAAAGGATTTCAGCATAGGGCATGCCATCGGCCGGGAACCGGGCGCGAACTTTCCCTAGCAACGGAAAGAATTACCATCGCTAGGCTGTCAGCCTTTTGGCAGCCCCTCTGGCCTCAGGTACTTTCGTAGCGCTGCAATGCGAAAAATCGCGTTGGCGGCTCCGTAGCCGCGATAGCCCCGTCTTTCGACGATCTCGAAGAAGAAACCTTCGCCAAAGGTCGGGCTGTAGAGCTGGTAATACTCGCCGTCCTCGTCGCGGTCATAGAGGATGTTTTCGGACTTCAGCCTTTCGACGAGTTGAACGTCGAGACCGAAGCGCGCTTCAACGTCATCGTAGTAGTTCGGCGAAATCGGTAGCGCCTTGAAACCATTGGCGCGCAATGCCTGCGCAGTCGAAAAAATGTCATTGGTGGCAAAGGCCAGATGCTGGACGCCGGAACCGAAGGTTTCGGCGATGAACCGGCCGGCCAGCGTGTTGCGATTTTCCGCGCCGTTCAGTGTCAGGCGCAACGTGCCGGCGTCATTTTCCACGACCTGGCTGCGAACGATGCCTGCTGGATCGACGATGTCGATCATCGGCGTCTTATGAGCATCGAGTAGTGATGTGTAGAAGAGCAGCCAGGTTAGCATTTCCTCATATTTTACGGTCTGAGCGATGTGATCGATGGAGCATAATCCGGCCGCGATGACAGAGCCGCCGTCGCGCACTGGCTCAAACTCGACCTCCCAGATCTTGGAGAGCTCGGATTTGTCGTCCAGAAAATAGATGAGCCCTCCGCCCACGCCGTGGATCGCCGGAACCACGAGCTCGCCTGGACCAACCGGCTGCTCGAATGGTTCTGCCCCAAGCACCCGTGCCCTTTCTACAGTCGCCGCAGCATCATCCACCATGAGGCCGAAGGCATAGGCGGACGTGCCGTGGACGAGATAGGAAGCGCTGGCAAAGCCTTCGCGCTCGGTGTTGACCACCAAATTGATGGCGCCTTGGCGATAGACCACCACTTGTTTCGTCCGATGTTGTGCTGTTTTCGTGAATCCGACTGAAACGAGCAACGCTTCGAGTTCGCCTGCTTCCTCTTCCGAGGCACTGAACTCCACGAACGCTACACCTCTCACGTCGACGCGAGGGGGCATTATGGGGACCGGCAAACGAGTATCCGGTTCGGCGCGCTTGACCTGATCCCCGAGATAAATCAGCGAGCGATATCCATCGACAGCGATCGCACTGGGGTTGCCTCCACGAAATTGGTCGTTGAAGATTTCGAGCGATAGATAGCCGTCATATCCAGTTGCCGCCACCGCGCGGGTAAAGTCTGTCACTGGGAGATCGCCCTCGCCCGGCATATTGCGGAAGTGCCGGCTCCAATACAGCAGATCCATGTCGATCAGTGGGGCATCGGCCAACTGGACTATGAAGATCTTCTCCTTCGGGATGGAGCGGATCGAGTTGATCTCGATCTTGCGCGACAGCGTATGAAAGCTGTCAAGGATCAGCCCGATACTCGGGTGATCGACGCGTCGGACGATTTCCCAGGCGTCTCGATGATCGCTGATATGACGTCCCCAGGCGAGCGCTTCGTAACCGACGCGCAAGCCCCGCTTTGCGGCCCTTTCGCCGAGTTCGCTAAAGTCCGCGGCCGCCCTGTCAATGCCACCAACGGCAGCCGGCGAGACATTGGAACAGACAAGGACGAGGTCCGTGCCAAGCTCCTCCATCAAGTCGAACTTGCGCTCGGCACGGTCGAACGTTCGGGCTCTCAACGGCTCCGGCATGCCCTCAAAATCCCGGAACGGCTGGAACAGACTGATCTCCAAACCGAAATCTCGCACCATGCGGCCGACCTGACGCGGGCTCTCGTCAAAGGCGAGGAAATCGTTCTCGAAGATTTCAACACCGGCAAAGCCCGCCTTGGCGATGGCTCGCAGCTTGTCCCTGAGGTCGCCGCTGAGCGAAACCGTTGCTATCGAGGTCTTCATCACTTGCTCCTCGGTGGAATTTTCGGAAATCAGCCGGTCATTGCCTTGAAATGGGCAAGCATCCGCGTTGTGTCCGGCTCAAGACCTGTGAACAGGCGAAAAGCGCCAACTGCCTGGAACACCGCCATTCCTCCACCGTCGAGCGTGCGGCATCCGCGTCGCCTCGCTTCTGAAAGCAGCGGCGTTTCGAGCGGGAAATAGACGATCTCGGCGACCCAGTGCCGCGGATCGAGAAGTTCGGCGTCAAGCGGCATCCCGGGATAGTTCGCCATGCCGGTCGGCGTGGCGTGAATCAACCCGGATGCCGATCGCATCGCAACAGAAAGGTCCGTACCGGCGGTGATGTCGGCTTCTGGAAACAAGGCGGTCAGCATCGCGGCAAGCAATCGCGCCCGTTCCGGCTCGCGATCGAAAACGATGAGACGCTTCAGGCCAAACGAAAGCGCGGCATAGGCTGTTGCGACGCCCGCACCTCCTGCTCCCAGTTGCACGCCCGAGGAAAGATCTGCATCGGGCAATCCGCGCCTGAAGCCTTCCGCAAAGCCCCACCAATCGGTGTTGTGGCCATATCGTCGCCCTCCCGTGAGCACGACCGTGTTGACGGCACCGAGCCTGTGTGCGTCTGGCGAGAGTTCATCGAGATGAACAATGACGGCCTGCTTGCACGGATGGGTTATGTTGAGGCCGGCAAACCCCTGCCTCTCAGCGTCGGCGAGCAGCCGCGGCAGATCATTTTCCGTCGCACCAATTTCGGAAAGATCAATGAGCTCATAAGCATAGCGGAGTCCCTGAGCTGCACCTTCGGCCATGTGCATGGCGGGCGTCAACGAGGCCTGGATGCCTGCACCGATCAGGCCCGCCTTCAAGGGTCTTACAAGCGTTTCGGACATTGTTTCCGTTTCCATCTTCTGAGCCCGTTGCAAAGGGCAGCCAGCCTGCGGCCCGCCGCGACTTTGCGGGCGGGCCGAAGTATTCGCGCGGTTACTGGCCCCGCGCGGCACCTATCTCCTTGAACAACAACTGCACCGTGTCAGCGCCGATCTCGGCGCTAAACTTCTCGATCACCGGCTTGACGGCGTCGCGCAGCTTCTGCGTCTCCTCGGGACTGAATTCGCTGACCTCCATGCCGGTCTTGCGAATTTCCTCAAGGGCTGCGGTATCCGCCTCGCGCGAGACCTTGCGCTGATAGTCGCGGGCCTCGGTCGCGGCCGCCTGCAGGACGGTCTTTTCCTCGTCGTTCAGGCCATCCCAGAATTTCCTGCTGACGAGCACGATCTGCGGATTGTACTGGTGACGGGTCAGCGTCATGTATTTCTGCACTTCGTAGAATTTGGCATTCAGGATGTTTGCCGCCGGGTTCTCCTGCCCATCAACCGTCCCAGTCTCAAGCGCGGTGTAGAGTTCCGTATAAGGCAGCGGCACGGCATTCGCGCCGAGCGTGTTGAAGAGTTCGATCGGGATCGGAGATTGGATGGTGCGGATCTTCAGACCTTTGATGTCTTCAAGCTTGGTCACTGCATGGCGATTGTTCGTGAGATTGCGGAAGCCGAGTTCCCAGTATCCAAGTCCGACTAGGCCGGTATCGGGCAAAAGCTTGCTGAGGCTCTCGCCAAAGGGGCCATCCATCACCTTGTCCGCCTCCTCGCCACTATTGAAGAGGAAAGGAAGGTCGACGGCACCGAATTGCTTGACGTTGTTGGCAAGAATACCGGCGTTCAACACGGTCATCTCGATAACGCCGCCCTGGAGAGCGGAGACGGTCTGCACGTCACCACCAAGCGTGCCGCCGGGGAACAGCTTCACCTCGATCTTGCCGCCACTCTTTTCATTCACGAGCTCGGCGAACTTCTCCATGCCCGTCACTTGGGGGTGACCCTTGTTGTTGGCTGACGCGAACTTGATGGTCTGGTCGCGTATCTCTGCAAGCGTTGGCGCTGCTGCAAACAAAACGATCGGCAGGGCGACGCCCAGTGCCATTTTTGTCAATCGGTTCAACATGTTATCCTCCCAGATTGAGCCGGTAATCCCGCCGGCCTGTTGAAGCGCAATAAAAAGTTGCCGTCAGTGCCCGAACCAGGAGACCGGTACGGTCACCAGTTCTGGGAACAGGACGAGCAGGAAAAGGACGATCAGTTCGGCAATGAGGAAGGGCCACACGCCCTTCATCAGGTCCTCCATCGTCAGTTTCGAGACGCCGCAGATAACGTTGAGAACGGTGCCCACTGGCGGGGTGATCAGGCCGATCGAATTGTTGATGATAAACAGCACGCCGAAATAGACCGGGTCGATCCCCGCTTGCTTGATGATCGGCATCAGAACCGGCGTCATGACGAGGATCGTCGGCGTCATGTCCATCGCTGTCCCGACGACGACGATCAGGACCATGATTGCGATGAGCAAAAGGGTCTGGTTGTCCATAAGCGGTTCGACCAGCGCGGCAAGCGCACCGGGGACGTCTGCAACCGTAATCAGCCAGGCGGAAACTGCAGCGCAGGCAACCAGGAACATCACCACGGATGTAATTTTCGCGGCCGCTACGAAGACATGGAAGAGCTGGCCCGGCGTCAGCTCGCGGTAGATGACCATCGAGACGAACAGGGCGTAGACCGCCGCAACAACGCCGGCTTCAGTTGGCGTGAAAACACCAAACTTCAGACCAACGATGATGATCACCGGCAACAGAAGCGCCCAGACACTGTCGAGCAGCGCTCCAAGCCGCACGCGGGCGCTTTGTCTTGGCGGGAGCTCGAACTGCTCCTTGCGAGCGACGATAAGCCAAGTGATGCAAAGGGCCGCGGCGATCATCAAACCCGGGAAAATGCCCGCAAGAAAGAGCTTGGTGATCGAGACGCCGCCAACCACACCATAGAGGATGAAGCCGATCGACGGCGGAATGATAGGCCCGATGATCGATGCAGAGGCAAGCAGCCCTCCGGCGCGCGCCGGGTCATGACCGCTCTTCAGCATCATCGGCAGAAGCAGGGCGCCAAGGGCAGCGGCGTCGGCGACAGCTGAACCAGAGAGGCTGGAAAGAATGCAGGCGGCAAAGATCGCCACGAAGCCGAGGCCGCCGCGGATATGACCGACCATGGCCATCGCCAGGGCGACGATGCGGCGGGAAAGCCCGCCGGTGTTCATGACCTCGCCCGCAAGCAGGAAGAAGGGCACGGCCATCAACGGAAAGCTGTCGGCGCCGTTCAAGACGTTTTGGGCGACGATCTGTGCATCGAAGAGCCCGAGAAAGAGCATCAGGGCGACGCCGCTGATGATCAACGCAAATGCAATCGGCACGCCGAGCGCCATTGGGCCGAGAAGTGCGCCAAGGAAGATGGTGACGGTCATCGGCTCGTCCTCAGCGTTTGACGGGCAGCGGCCCGAGCGTGGCCGTGGGGGGTGGGTCAAGCGCCACTTCGTCTTCGCTGTCGCGCACCAGTTCCGCCGTCGTCACGTCGATGCGTCCGGTCGCGATGGCGAAAGCGTCGGCAAGCAGGATGAGGAATGCGGGTACCCCAAAGGCGAGACCGGCCCCGTAGAAGAAGCCCATGGAAAGCCCAGTCGCAGGCGCGCCGACATGCAGGTTGATGAGCGTCTGCGTCCAGCTGCCGCTGATCATCAGCCAGGTAGCGTAGAGCATCAACACATGGCCAAGAAGCACCGCGACCTTCGCGGCGACCGGCGGCAGGCGTTTGATGAGCGTATCAACGCCGAGATGCCCGTGTTCGCGCAAGGCAACCACGGCGCCAAGAAACGTGAGCCAGACGAAGAAGATGCGTGATAGCTCCTCAGAGACCGTGATGCCCTGATTGAACGCATAGCGCAAAACGACGTTGCCGAAGACGAGGACGACCATGCCGGCAAGCAGCAAGGCAATCGCCACCTTCAGCGCGAAGAAATAGAAATCGATAATGCGGATCATGCGCTCCTCCCAAAGCGGAGTGCCGTCTTGGCGCCCGCGCATCGCATTGGCGTCACGGGGCGGCGTCAGGGCACCGGTGCGAACACATCCTCCTCAAGTCGTCTTCGCCACTACAAAATGTACGAACTAGTACGTATGTCAAGCAGACTCTCTTGAAAGACCCCCGTAACCTCAATATGAATCTCACGGGAGGCGGTGTGGCGAGCCTCTGCGCTCGCCCGTTTCGATTTGGTTTCATTGGAAAATTTCGGCGAGTGCCGGGGGAGTGATCAAAAAGAATGGCGGGGCGGGTTGAGGCAAGTCGGAAGAACGATCCGGAACGCACCAAGGAAGACATCCTTGTCGTCGCCACGGAAGAGTTCTCGACGCACGGCCTTGCGGGCGGACGCGTTGACGCGATCGCAGAACGGACCCGAACCTCCAAGCGCATGATCTATTACTATTTCGGGGGCAAGGAGGGACTTTACCTGTCCGTGCTTGAGCGCGCCTATCGCAAGATCCGCACGCTCGAGGAGGACCTGAAGCTTTCAAGTCTTGCCCCGGAAGAGGCGTTGCGTACGCTAATTTCCAGCACATTCGACCACGACGAGGCCAATCCCGACTTTGTGCGATTGGTCAGCATCGAAAACATCCACCACGCAGCGCATATGCTGCGGTCGGAAGCGATCCGTGATCTGAATGTCTCGGTCATCGAAACGATCGCGGGCATTCTGGAACGCGGTATCGCTGAGGGTGCGTTCAAGCGAAAGGCCGACCCGATAGATGTGCATATGCTGATCAGTGCCTTCTGCTTCTTCCGGGTTTCGAACCGATATACATTCGGAACTATCTTTCGCAGGGATCTTTCCGAATCGGCCACGATCGGCCGCCATCGCCGAATGATCGCCGACGCCGTGATCAGCTACCTCCAGACGGAGGAAGGGGCAGCGAACCCCATATCCTAGGGCTATCGCGCATGGGATGGGAAGCACTCAGGCAATGGGGTGTTAATGCCAGAACGCTGCCGATCTCAACGACGTGCAGCCCAGACCTCGATAGGCCTCGTCGGCAAGCGCTTGGCTGACACACGTCACCGTCCACCGTTGGCTTGACGTTGTCGATGAGAGTGTGTCAGCTTTCCCGTCAGGAGGGCGCTCGATGTCGACGTCGCTGTCGCATATTCGTGAGATAGAACGAGTCGCCTCCGGGGCCGCGAGCCCACGCGACGAGCCCGTCGTCCAATCCTGGCTTCGCTGCCTCAATGATTACAAGCTGGATCCGACGATCGCGCAGGAAGCCTATATCGTTCCGGGATCGAAGCTGCGCGAGCATCGCGAACAGGCGGAAGAACTGATCCGCATCGGGCGTTCCGGGCTTGAAGGGCTGTTCAACCAAGTCGCCGAACAGAACTATGTCCTGTTGCTGTCCGATGCCCGCGGCGTCACCGTCGATTTCATGGGGGATCCGACCTTCGACAATCAGCTGCGCAAGGCGGGCCTCTATCTCGGCTCGGAGTGGTCTGAGAGCCGGGCGGGCACCTGTGCCGTCGGGGCGTGCATCGTCTCCGGCCAGCCGGTCATCATCCATCAGGACGACCATTTCGACGCGAGCCATATCGGGCTGACCTGTACGGCGGCGCCGGTCTTCGACACGCTCGGCGATCTGACCGCCGTGCTCGACATCTCCCAGCTCCGGTCACCCACCGCCAAGGCAAGCCAGCAGCTGGCGCTGCATCTGGTATCCGCCACTGCGCGGCGGATCGAGCTTGCCAACCTCATGACCCGCACCCGCAACGACTGGGTCCTGCGGCTTGCCCGCTCCCCGGAATTCCTGGATGTCGACCCGGACGCCGCCATCGCCCTCGACGGCAGCGGCCGCATCACCGGCATGACCCATGGTGGCTTCGGCGCACTCGCCCGCTCGATGAACATCCGCGGCCTCCAGACACGCAATTTCCTCGGCCTTCCGCTCTCGGAGGTGTTCGATATCGACGTGGACGATTTGCCCAACTTCATGCGCGGTCGTCCGAACGGCGAACGCTTGCTGAGAGCCAAGAGCGGCCTAGTCCTATTCGCCAGCGCCATCGCGCCCGTCGTCAGCCTGCGCACGCCCGCCGCGCCCGAAGCGCGCCTCCCCCGAGCCCTGCGCGATCTCAGCCAGGGCGACGCGACAATGGAACGGGTGCAGACCCGCGCGGCAAAATTGGCCACACGCCGCATCCCAATTCTCATTCAAGGGGAGACGGGCAGCGGCAAGGAGTATCTTGCTCGCGCGATCCATGACAGCTGCGGCGACAATGGCAATTTCGTCGCCGTAAATTGCGCAGCCATTCCCGAACATCTCATCGAATCCGAACTGTTCGGCTACGCACCCGGTGCCTTCACGGGCGCCAGCCAGAAAGGTAAGCGCGGCCTGATCGAGGATGCGGACGGTGGCACCCTGTTCCTCGACGAGATCGGCGACATGCCGTTCACGCTGCAAAGCCGGCTGTTGCGCGTGCTCTCGGAAAATGAGGTTCAGCCGATTGGGGCGCTGAAGGCCCGGCCAATCCGCCTGCGCGTCGTCTCCGCCTCCCACCGCGATCTGGCGGAACTGGTTAAGCAGGGCCGTTTCCGGGAAGACCTCTATTACCGCCTGAACGCCGCAACGCTCTCGCTCCCCGCCTTGCGAGAGCGTCAGGATCTTAGCTGGCTGATCGATCAATTACGCGCTCGTGTCGAGAAGGAGAACCACGAGTCCTACCGCATCGACAAGACGGCTCGGGCGGCCTTGCTCGCGCATGAATGGCCCGGAAATCTGCGTGAGCTTTCCAATGTTCTGCGCGTGGCCGCGGCCCTTTCCGAAAATGGTCTCATCGATAGCGAGTGCCTGCCGGAACATCTCTTCTCCGAAGCCATCCACTCGTTGCCCGGCGAGGATGATGCGTTACGCCAGGCACTCAGGGACTGCGGCGACAACGTTTCGGCGCTTGCGAGAAAGCTCGGCGTCAACCGTTCCACGATCCACCGCCGTCTGAAGCGGCTCAACTGACGCAACGCCTGCAACACCTGTTGCACCCGGACTGTTGCATTTTCGGTGACTTTCGCTCCCGTCACGTTTCAAGCCGCTGATATCACAAACAAAATAGACGCAGTTGCGATCTGGCATGCTGCTTGCTGCCTCTCCTGTGCAAGAACAAACAGGAGGAAACACAATGAAAGCTCTGCGCTTTCACGCCGCCAAGGACCTACGCATTGACGATGTCGACGCTCCGCCTGCCCCTGGCCCCGGTGAAGTACTGGTGGAAAATCGTTTCTGCGGCATCTGCGGGACCGATCTGCACGAATACGCCTATGGCCCGATCTTCATCCCGAAGGAACCGCATCCCTTCACGGGTGCTCATGGACCGCAGATCCTCGGCCATGAATTCGGCGGCGTCGTGAAGGCGATCGGCGAAGGGGTTAGCCATGTGAAGCCGGGCGACAGGGTCTCCGTCCAGCCGCTGATCATGCCGCGCCGCGGAGACTATTATGCCGATCGTGGTCTGTTTCACCTGAGCGCCAACCTGGCACTGGCCGGCCTATCCTGGCACTCCGGCGGAATGGCGGAAGCGGCGCTGCTCAACGACTACAATGTCCAGCCCATTCCCGATGCGCTATCCGACGAAGAAGCCGCGCTGATAGAGCCGACCGCAGTCGCCGTATATGCGTGCGATCGCGGCAGCGTCACCGCCGGCAACAGCGTGCTGGTCACGGGCGCAGGACCGATCGGCATTCTCGTTGCCATGGCAGCGCGGGCAGCCGGCGCGTCGAAGATTTTTCTCTCCGATCTCAACGAGACGCGGCTTTCACTGGCGAAGGAAGCACTCCGCGAGGTCCGCACCATCAATCCCAAGATCGAAAAGGTCAGCGATGTTGTCCAGGCCGAAACCGAGGGCGGCGTTGGCTGCGATGTCGCCATCGAATGCGTCGGCAACGAACATGCGCTCAAGAACTGCGCGAGCGCAGTGCGCAAGCAGGGCGTCGTCGTGCAGACCGGCCTTCATCCAGGCGAGAACCCGCTGAACTGGTTTGACGTGACCTTCAAGGACATCGATATCCGCGGTTCCTGGGCCTATCCGACCCACTACTGGCCGCGCGTGGCGCGCCTGATCGCGAGCGGCCAAATACCGGCTCGCCGCATCGTCACCAAACATGTCTCACTGAGCGAAGCTGTTTCGGCAGGGTTCGACCAGTTGCTCGATCCCGCCGGTACGCACCTGAAAATACTGATCGACCTCAAGCGTTAGGCCGGTCCCCATTGCGGGACGGTTGAGGAGCCGTTCCGTTTGTCATCACAGAGCAGGAGGATAAAGGATGCTCGAGAAGACCCCCAACACCCGCGTTCAGGCACAGCTTGATGCCCTTGGCGCTGCACTCGAAACCGGCCGTATCGACGATGCGGTCAACCTCTTTGCAGAGGAATGCTACTGGCGCGACCTCGTCGCCTTCACCTGGAACCTCAAGACTGTCGAAGGCCGGGACGAGGTGCGCGACATGCTTCAGGCACAGCTTGCCTCTGCAAAACCCTCCAACTGGCGCGTCGCCGCCGGCGAAGAAGCAACCGAGGCGGATGGCGTGCTTGAAAGCTGGATCTCGTTCGAGACTGCGACGGGACGCGGCTACGGCCTCGTGCGCATCAAGAACGGCCTGATCTGGACGCTGCTGACGGCACTGGCCGAACTCAAGGGCCACGAGGAGAAATCCGGCTTTACCCGGCCACTTGGCGCCAAGCACGGCCAGAATGTCGGCACGAAAACCTGGAAGGAGGAGCGCGAGCACGAGGAGCGCACGCTCGGCTATGAGACGCAACCCTATGTCGTGATCATCGGCGGCGGACAGGGCGGCATTGCGCTCGGGGCCCGGCTTCGCCAACTTGGCGTGCCCACCATCATCCTCGAAAAGAACGACCGGCCAGGCGACAGCTGGCGCAAGCGCTACAAGTCGCTCTGCCTGCATGACCCCGTCTGGTACGACCACCTGCCCTACATCGATTTCCCGAAGAACTGGCCGGTCTTCGCACCGAAGGACAAGATTGGCGACTGGCTGGAATTCTATACCAAGGTGATGGAGCTGAACTACTGGACACGCTCCACCGCCAAATCGGCAAAATGGGACGAAGCCGCGAAGGAATGGACCATCGTCGTTGACCGCGACGGTGAGGAAGTGGTGTTGCGGCCAAAGCAGCTCGTCTTTGCGACCGGCATGTCCGGCAAGGCCAACATTCCGAATTTCAACGGCCGTGAGCGCTTTGTTGGTGACCAGCATCATTCCTCGCAGCACCCGGGGCCGGATGGCTACAAGGGCAAGAAGGTCGTTGTGATCGGTTCCAACAATTCGGCCCACGACATCTGTGCCGCGCTGTACGAGGCGGGCGTCGACGTCACGATGATCCAGCGCTCGACGACCCATATCGTCAAGTCCGACACGCTGATGGATATCGGCCTCGGTGGGCTTTATTCGGAACAGGCGCTGGCCAACGGCGTAACGACGGGCAAGGCGGATCTCATCTTCGCGTCGCTTCCCTACCGGATCATGCACGAGTTCCAGATCCCGCTTTACGACAAGATGCGCGAGCGCGACGCCGATTTCTACGCGGCGCTGGAAAAGGCGGGCTTCCAACTCGATTGGGGCGCGGATGGCTCAGGTCTCTTCATGAAGTACCTGCGCCGCGGGTCCGGATACTACATCGATATCGGCGCGTCGCAGCTGATCATCGACGGCAAGGTGAAGCTTGCCGCAGGACAGGTGGAAGAGATCACCGAAACCTCGATAAAACTGGCTGACGGCAAGGAGATCCCGGCCGACGTCATCGTCTATGCCACGGGCTACGGCTCGATGAATGGCTGGGTCGCCGATCTCATCGACCAGGAGACAGCCGACAGGGTCGGCAAGGTCTGGGGACTTGGCTCCGATACGCCGAAGGACCCCGGCCCCTGGGAGGGCGAGCAGCGCAACATGTGGAAGCCCACGCAACAGGATGCCCTGTGGTTCCATGGTGGTAACTTGCACCAATCGCGCCATTATTCGCAGTACCTGTCACTGCAACTGAAGGCACGATTGGAGGGTATTCAGACGCCGGTTTACGGTCTGCAAAGCGTCCATCACAAGCGCTGAACCATTTAAGAGGCAGAGGGAGCTTGAGCGCCCTCTGCCTGTCGGTCGTGTCCGCGTGCAGGCACCCCAGTGCGGCTGTGTGCCATGCGGACATAGCCAGGAGATTGACGCTGAGCCCGCACTTAATCCTCGTCCGAGACTTGCCAGACCCTCCGGTCCGAACATTAGAGACATCACCTAGCTGGAACCCTGGCCATCGGGTTAGGGCGCATCTGCGGAGACAATCAAGACTGACAGGAACCAGTAGCAGCGAGGAGCGTTAACGCAACGGATCCTTCATGTCGTCTTCAGGTTGGGTCTAACGCGAGCCCCACACGCTTCGGGCCCCTAAAGTCGCCTTCGGGGCCATTGTACCGGGTGTGGCCGGTTGCACCCTTGTCTTAAGCCAGGAGCCCCCATGCGCATCGCCTTCCTTGTCAACGCGATCGAAACCGAAAGGCCGTCCTATACGACAACATCCTTGGCGCTTGCTGCGCTTGCTCGTGGCCATGAGGTCCTCTACATCACGCCGGGTGACTTCATACTTGGGCCCGACGACGCATTGATGATCCGGGCGGCACATCTTGGCGACGCACGCCCCAAGAAGTCCGAAACTCTGCTACGCGCTTTGATCGCGCCCGAACAGCAAAGAGCCCTTGTCAATGTTGAAGAGGTGGATGTTCTGTTCTTACGGAACGATCCGTCGCTGGATGCCGATACTCGCCCCTGGGCCGCGCATGCGGGTGCAAATTTTGGTCGGCTTGCCGCAGAAAGAGGCACGATCGTCGTCAACGACCCATGTGGTCTGGCCTTGGCGCAAGACAAGCTTTACTTCCAGGATTTCCCGGCCATCGTTCGTCCGACCACTTTGATTTCCAAGGACATCGAGGAGATCAGGGCGTTTATCGACGATCATTCAGACGGCGTAATCATCAAACCGCTACAGGGATCTGGCGGCAAGAACGTTTTTCGGGTCGGAAGCAGCACCGAATCCAACCTCAATCAAATCATCGATGCGGTGGGTGAGGTCGGCTATCTCATTGCGCAATGTTACCTTCCGAAGGCGTCGGAAGGAGATACCAGATTGTTTCTCATGAACGGGCGACCCTTGCAGCGCGGCGACGTCTACGCTGCGTTCAGGCGCGTTCCCGCGAAGGGAGACGTACGCTCCAATATTCACGCGCGTGGGACGCCAAAACGGGCGCATGTGACAAAGGAAATGCTGGCGATCGCCGAGACCTTGCGCCCGAAGCTTGTCGAAGATGGCATGTTCCTGGTCGGCCTCGACATCGTCGGCGACAAGCTGCTTGAGATCAACGTATTCACACCCGGTGGTCTCCAGACCATTCGTGAGCTCTACGACGTCGACTTCTGCGAAGACATCCTCGAGTCGCTGGAGAACAAAATTGCGACCAGGAAGACGTATCGCGGAGCGTTGAACAACCGGATCCTGTCGACCCACTAGGGCTTTGCCCAAGAACACTCTGGGCACAAGGTCGCTAGCAAATTGGTGCTTTAAAAAAGATCTTTCCAAGGCTTCGGAACCGATGGCGCTGTCCTTGGTTTCTCCTACATGCGCGATAGGAGAAGAAGGCGATGGCAAAAGGCGACGATCTAAAAGCCGGCTTTACCGGCACACCCGAAGAACCTCTCGCTGGCGTGCGAAAAGCTGCGCAGACAGCCACCGAAGCAGTGAAGAGAGAGACGACCGCTGTCGCGACTGCCGCAGCAGATCATCCTCACACCGCGACCACTCTCGGATTGCTGATCGGCGCCCTCGCCTTTACCATCGGCTACGTCGTGGGACGGTCATCGGTCGATAACGGGCGGGGATACTGGCGATAGATCCGCCAGCAGGCGAAGCTGATGTTCGCCGGCGCCTCTCAAATCATAATAACTCCCTCCTTACCATGAATTTAGGCGCCGCTAATATCTATTGACTACAGCGTGCACTATGCAAGGCTGAAAGCTCTTGATTGTGTCCTGACGCTGTAGGGTTTCTTCATGTTCTTGGTCCGCACCGATCTCGATGTCGCCATCACACGATGGCGCGAGATCATCTTGACTTCCTTGCCGTGGGACCGACTTGGCGGCTATGTCGCGTTGCGCAAGCATGATTTGACGATCGAACTTCACAACCTCGAGGAGGATAGCGATCTGCTCGTCTTTGCCACCGATGGCGAAGTTCTGGCCAGCCGGTTCCGTTCAGCTTATCCCTTTGTGGTGACATACGGGAGGAACCCCGGTTACCCGCTGGAATACCTGGTCTGGCTTTCATTCCACATGCAAGCGAACTTCGATCGGTTGGGCGTCCTGGAGATGAGCGCGACCTACGAGGACGAAGAGGGCGACATCGAAAGCATGTCTGCCATGGCGATGGGCTTCTCGCGTCAGGCCGACCTTGACGACTTTATAGCGCGGTTCGACGGCAAGGACCTGAGCCAGGATTTGTTGTTCGGCTATGACGCTTATCTATTGGAGGTGGGAGAGAACATCGGCTAAGGCATCCTTCCCCAAGGAATATCTCGCTCCCGCCCCTCGACTGAAGCTCATCTCGCTGAACCAGCGCCGGCCACTCGATTTTCTAGCGTGCCTGACGGTGAGCGTTCGACGGCGTCGGTTCCAGCGACCTCTGCTCGGCCGATCCGCCAGTCTCCTCCCATCCAAACACACTGCGACCGCCCCATTCGGGCGAGTGGCGAAACTCTCCGGCAACAATTTCCTTGAGGTCCGGGCCGGTGGCGTATCTTTCGAGCTGCCGTGCCTGGTCGTCAAGACGCTTCAGCGCCTCCAGTTCCTCGCCAAGTCCGAGCCGCGCTTTCGTCACGGCCGATCGCATGACCGCGATCGTGTGGTCGTACACCTTGAGGGGCACGGGAAACGGATGGCGGTCCTTGCCGCCGTGCGCAAGCGAAAACCGGGCCGGATCGGCGAAACGGCAAGGCGCGCCATGAACGACTTCAGCCACCATCGCGAGCGCGTTGACCGTGCGGGCACCGACGCCCGGAACCATCAAAAGCTGCTCGAAATCTTCCGGCCCGCGATCGGCAGCCGCAGAAAGTGTCGCATGCAGCCGTCGCATATTGACGTTTTCCTCCCGTACGTCGTGATGTGCCGGCATCACGAGATGTGGGAGCAACGGCTGATCGGCCTCCTTCGGTTTAACCTTTGGATCCAGAGCGACGACTTCCCGGACAATTCGGTCAGGCCCAAGCGATGCCAAAAGCTCAAGCTGCCCGTGGCGTGATGCGGCAGCCCGTCTGTCTGCGAGATTGACGATTTCCCCCTGACCTTTTCCCTCGATCGCCGCATGGGGAGAGTCGACGAAGCTGGAAACGCCCTCCGACAACCAATGATAGCGCCGGGCCTGGCGTTTATCGCCGTTCATGCCTTGCTGTACCACCACCCATTTGCCATCGTCAGCGACGATGAAACCGTGCAGGTAAAGGTCGAAGCCGTCCTGGACCGCGGCACTATCGACCTTTGCAACAAGCCGGCTGGTGGCCGCAAGGCCGGCACCATCGATGCCGACGCGGTTGCCGATGGCGATCAGTTCGTCTGGCGTCTGCCGCGAATGTCGTCCGCGACCGCCGCAGACGCTTATCCCGAGATCCCGCGAACGAGGAGCGAGACCGCGCTTGAGAGCGCCGATGACGCTGGTGGTGATGCCGGATGAGTGCCAATCCATGCCCATGACGCAGCCGAAGGACTGGAACCAGAAAGGATGGGCCAGACGGCGCAGAAACTCGTCACGGCCGTATTCGATGACGATGGCTTCGGCGATGATCGTCCCGAGCTTCGTCATGCGATCGCCGAGCCACGGGGGAACCCTGCCGCCATGAAGAGGGAGATCTGCACTTCCAGCTCGCTGAACCATTCGTGTCTTATAGGCCGCTTACAGGCATTGTGACAGGGGAAAGTTCTTCAAACGTTCCTACCGCCGGGAACAAGTCGCAACCCTTGCTGTTTTGTGGTTGGAATGTTGCGAGGCGCCGTTGCGTCTCACGATGAGATGGGCCAATCCCTGCGGAGGCCTTCCAATGCAAAACCGTTTCCCGTGTGCGGCAGTCGTCATCCTCCTAACCGCAGCTTTACTGGCGGGTTGCGCCAACGTCTCAGCCAGGCAGACAGCGAGCAACACCGGCAAGGTTGGATACGGTTCGGATCCGGTTCTGCCAAAACCACGCCCAACCGTGATCCCGACGGTCAACATCGCCGATGCGACCGGGTGGCGGGGCGGAGAACATCCACTCGCTGCCAAAGGATTGAAGGTCAACGCCTTTGCGACGAATTTTGACCATCCGCGCTGGCTGCGCGTCCTTCCCAACGGTGACGTTCTGGTGGCCGAAAGCAATGCTCCGGCCAAACACGACGAGGGCTTCAGCCTGAAGAAGGTCTTCATGAGCGCGGCCATGAAGCGCGCTGGCGCCGCCACACCAAGCGCAAACAGGATCACGCTGCTTCGCGACACCGATGGCGACGGGGTGGCCGACCTGCGGACCACGTTCGCCGAAGGTCTCAACTCGCCTTTCGGCATGACGCTGTCGCGGGGCAAGCTCTATGTCGCCAACACCGACGGTCTCGTCGCCTTCCCATATTCGAACGGACAGACCCGGATCACGGCGCCGCCGCAAAAGATCGCGGATCTACCGGCCGGCGATCTCAATCACCATTGGACCAAGGATGTGATCGCAAGCCCGGACGGCCGCAAGCTCTACGTTACGGTCGGCTCCAACAGCAATGTTGCCGAAAACGGCATGGCCGTCGAACGGCACCGTGCAGCCGTGCTCGAGATCGACAAGGCAAGCGGCCACATGCGCCCCTTCGCCTCGGGCCTGCGCAATCCCAACGGGCTCTCCTGGAACCCTCAGAATGGAAAGCTGTGGGTCGCGGTCAACGAACGCGACGAACTCGGTGACGATCTCGTCCCGGACTACATGACATCCGTGCGCGATGGCGCCTTCTATGGCTGGCCCTACAGCTACTTCGGCCAGAACGTCGACACCCGCGTCAGGCCGCAGCGTCCTGACCTCGTCGCAAGGGCCATCAAGCCCGACTACGCGCTGGGCGCCCACACGGCATCATTGGGACTGGTGTTCTCGAGGGGCTCGTCGCTCGGCCCCACCTATTCGAACGGCGCATTCGTTGGACAGCATGGCTCCTGGAACCGAAGCGTACCCAGCGGCTACAAGGTCATCTTCGTCCCGTTTTTGAATGGCAAGCCCAGCGGCCGGCCAAAAGATGTCCTCACCGGGTTCGTCGGCAAAGGCGGCAGCGCCATGGGGCGCCCGGCCGGCGTGGCAATCGATAAGACGGGTAGTTTGCTGGTTGCCGACGATGTCGGCAATGTCGTGTGGCGTGTCAGCAGAGAATGACCTTTTGCCTGTTTCAAAAGCGATCAATGTGCATTTGGTCGTCCCGCGTCGGCAATCGCCCGATGAGAACGGGATGCCGCGCGCCGGCGCTCTTGAGTTCGGGCCTGTTTCCTGGAAACCCGCAATTCCTCCAGATCTGGAAGCCACCAGCCGCTGCGATGATCGGGACCGGTGCGTGCCGGCCATACAGAGATCAATTCCGACAGTGTTGCGGGCCGCCAGGAGGCCCAGACAAACTCCATCAGGCTATTGTTCATGAATGGATACGAGCAGGAGAAGGTTCGAGGGACAATCTCCTGTGAAATCCCGATGAATATTATGACGCCGTAGGTTTCAGTGGAGACGGCGCGCCCGAGCCGCGGTGGAAAAGCCGTAGGAACAGGGTATCGTCGTCTTCTTCGTTCGACGCTGCGACTTCTCGCTTCCAGTTCCTCGGCGGACCCCCGCGACGCAAGTCGGCGTTGCTTTCGTGCATCCGGTTCATTGCGGCGGGCGGCCGCTTCGATCACAGGCCACCGTTTCCGCAATTCCTCGTAGGAGCGGAACGGAACATGCCACGTCCTGGAATTGTCATCCCAATGCGCCCACGGCACCTGTCGCAATTCCTCAACGATGGTGCGGGAGAAAGGTGTCCGCAGGCAAAGGTCATCGCCTGCCACCAGATACGGGCTGCCGATGGGATCGAAGTCGTAAGCGTCCCTGCCCTTTGATTCACCGAACGGATCTCGTTCCGACAATTGGCCGTCCATCCATCTGGTAAACCGGCGGTCGGCGGTCTTGCCCGGAATAAACCAATTGCGCCTATCGTCGCTCCATCTGGCCCGGGGAAAAGCCCGTCGAAACTCTCCCAGCATGGTTCGGTCGTAGGGAAACGAAATATACGCACCGGGGCGATTTGATGGCTCACCCGACATTGCTTCGCGAACCCCTCCTCGTTCCGACACATTCTCCCGTCTCACTCAACGAATAGGCTTGGCCCGCTGTTCCCCGATTGCGCAAAAAAACGAGAGCCGAACGGCTTTTTTCGATGCTGTAAACCGAGGCGCGAAGTCCACATCGCGCCCAATGGCGGACATCGAACCGCGTTCGGATGAGGTGGGCCGAAGCAAATCCCGGTGAGAGGATGAGCGGACTACGCCGCAAAGGCGTGCACGCCCGCGCGGACTGTCTCCGGGTCGCGGTTTTCGACGCCGTACAGAATGTCGAGAAGCGGAAAGGTCATTCGATAAAAACCCATACGATCCCTTGCCGCCGTGTCTGGGGAAAAGTGCGCGAGCACCAGGTCGACGAACGGGTCACCAAGCCCTGCCGCGAGGCTCGCAAAATCGTAAGCTGGGTCGCCGGGGCCGCAGCCGGAGAAATCGATGACGCCTGAAAGTCTGCCGCGATCGACGAGAATGTTTCCGGTCCCAAAATCCCCGTGAATAAGGCACTGCGGAAGCGCGTTGCAGGTCGCCAAAAAGTCGGAAAAGCGCTTCCGCAGACCGGTGACGACATCAGGCGAAAGCAGAGGAAAGGCCACCGCTTCGCATTGCGCCAAAAGGCCATTCCACTCGGATGAAGACGCCTCGGCAGGCTCGGCCTCCACGCTGTCGATGGGGAGCGAATGCAGAGCCTTTAGAAAGGCGGCAAGATCCGCGGCCAAAACCCTCTGTGCGCCTATCCTCAGGCCGGTCAGGTCCGAAAGCGGTTCGCCCAAGATCTTGGCGTGCAGCGAGACGAATTGGCCGTCGATGCGGCGCACCTCAAGATCAGGTACCGGCACCGGGAGAAGCGGCCGCACCGCGCGAAGCGCCGCGGCTTCGCGCACCAGGTCGCGTTCAGCGCCGCAATGACGCGGCAATCGAAGGATCCTGCCGTCAAGCTCGTAGGCCACCGAGTTCTGCCCCGAGCCGATCAGGACAGCCGGAGGCTCGGATGGCAAGCCAAGTTCCGCAACGATCCTCTGAAGGGGCATCGCATCGGTACCCCCACGAGTGGCGTCGACTTCCCTCTCAACGGAGGCGGTCGCGATTGGCTCTAGGGATAGATCCTTCACTGCGTTCGTCCTTTGCAATCCCACCCGGCAGGCCCTGGCCGCACGTCTGAATTCTGTAGCCGCTATTCTTCGCGATGACGGCCGGATAAGACCGACACCGAGACGAAGTCCATGGCCGACGGGCTGGCTGAAATACTGCGCCCGCTAAAGGGGGGTGTTGGGCTCGTGCTCCTGGCACCTGCGCAACCGCCCCCTCACAAAGTATCGAGGCCCATTCTTCGGCCGGCTTCGATTGGGGCCATGCGTGACGGCAAGCGAAACGCGCAAGGGATGGAACGGCATTCGTTCCCTCACCCTCGACCATATCTCATTGGTTGTATCGTTAGCAATTTATCGCAAGCAATGCGAACGCATGGCAGCGATATCCAATTGCGAAACGGACGAAAAAACTGCACCGCCAGTTCAAAGCCCTTCCGCGGCCGTTCTTGATTTGAGACCGATGGTCACGATCGCCACAAGCGCGGCCACCGCGTTGGCGCCTCCGCTGATCGCAATGGCCGGGAAGTAACTGTGGCTGGCGTCGTAGATAAAGCCGGCGAGGCTCGGGCCGATCAGCGTGCCGATTGCGACGCTCGTGTAAAGAAGCCCGATGATCCCGCCCACATTGCGGCGGCCGAAATGATCGGCAACCACGGCCGGCAGCACCGCGACCCAGCCACCGTAGAACAATCCGAACAACAGAGCGAAGGCAACAAGGGCCAAAAGCCCGGTCGCAGAGGCCCAAACCGCAAGCGACACGGCGATGCCCGCGTACATTGCCGCCAGGAAAGTGTCGCGACCCAAACGATCGGCAAGCCCCCCAAGGCAGAAGCGCCCCGCAGTGCTCCCAACGCCGATCGCGCTCAGGAGGAGGACGGCGACCGTCGGAGCGATCTGGTGATCGACTGCAAACGGGACGAGATGAACAAAGGGAACGAACACGCCGACTGCACTCAACAGGCATGCGACATACATGCCGACAAATTGCCGAGTCCGTATCGCATCCTTGACCGAAACGCCCTCCTTTGCCGCCGAATTCACGACGCCCGGTTCGACGAAGACTCCGTCCGGCCGAAGACCACGTCGCCCCGGATCGTTTTCGAGCAGCAATGCGGCGCCTATGCCGAAGGCCGCGGCCGCTCCACCGAGCACCAGATAGGCCTCTCTCCAGCCCAAAGCGGCGATCAACCAAGTCGCCAGCGGCGGCATGACAAGCGTGCCCAAGCCGATACCGCTGACCGCAAGACCCGATGCCAGGCCACGTCGCGCGACGAACCAGCGCTGCACGGCCCCAAGGGCCGGCACATAGGCACATCCCACGCCCAGACCTATTCCGAGCCCATAGGCGGCATAGACCTCGGCGATGGTGCGCGCCTGGCCCGCCAAGGCGAGGCCGAAGCCGACAAGCACCATGCCGACAACGCAAAGCGATCTTGCTCCGAACCGATCCGCAAGGGGACCGGAAATCACGCCCAGGGCGAAGTACAAAAACCCTGCCAAAGAAAAAACAAGCGAAACGGAGCCACGCGATGCCCCGAGATCCTGCTGCAATACCTCGATGAAGGCGCTGAAGGTATAGGCGCTACCAAAACCTACGAATGTCAGCGTAAACGTCGCGGCGACGACGACCCATCCGTAGAAGATGCCTTGGCGCTGGCGGTGAGCGTTCATGATCGTTCGTCTCCGTCACCCTTTTCCCGGGTGTCTCTGGTGCCAAGCCGTATGCCCCTGGAATGCCGCTCCGGCGCGCACAAGGGTCAGTTCCTGGAACTGACCAGCCAGCAATTGAAGGCCGATCGGCATCTCGTCCTTTGCGACACCTGCAGGGAAAGTCAGTGCCGGATGGCCGCTCATATCGAGGGGGCAGGTATAGCGCTGCAGCCTAGCGATCAGATCCGGCTGCTCACCAAGTGTCGCGATGGCAGCGAGTGTCAGGGGAGCGAACGGCTGAACCGGGGTCAAAATCAGGTCGACGGATGCAAACAAGGCTTCGACGTCACGGCGGAAAATCGCGCGTCGCAGAAGGATCTGCTGATACTCCGCCTCCGAGACGGCTTTGCCCTTTTCAATGACGCCGGCAAGGATAGGCCCGTACAAGTCTTTGTTCGCAGCAAAGTCTCGCGCGTGAACGGCTGCCGCCTCCACGGCGCAGTTCGGCACCCAATCGGCAACGGCCTGGCTCACGTCCGGGAACCTGATCTCGACCATGTGCGCGCCAAGATCGGAAAAAACGTCCGAGGCAGCGGCGAGTGCGGCCTGTGTCTGAGGCTCCACGTCCTCGCTGTTCCACCCTGGATCAAAGCCTATCCGCAGACCGCCGACCCCGCTTCGCGAAGCGGAAGCGAAATCCGGCACCGGTTGCGCCGCCGCCGTCGGGTCCTTCGGATCACTTCCCGCGATGGCGGCAAGAATGATCCCCGCATCCATGGCGCTTCGCGCAATCGTACCGAGGTGGTCGAGGGAGGGAGCGAGATCGAAAACGCCGTGCCGGCTGACGCGCCCCCATGTCGGTTTGAGGCCCGTGACACCATTTGCGGCCGCCGGCCAGCGGATCGAGCCGCCGGTGTCGGACGCGATCGCACCGAAACAAAGGCCCGCTGCCGCCGCGACAGCTGAACCGCTCGAGGAAATCCCGGTCCAGTAGTCCGCGCTCCACGGATTGACAGACGGGGTTATTGCCGGATGGTAGTCCGAATACGCTCCCTCGGTCATTTGCGTCTTGCCGATAATGATCGCGCCTGCTTGCCTGAGGCGTCTGACGACAGTGGCGTCTTCGTCCGGAACAAAATTGCCATGGACGAGTGTGCCAGCCCTGGTTGGCACGCCTTCGATCCAGCACAGGTCTTTGACGGCGATCGGAACGCCGTGCAGCGGGCCGCGATGGCGTCCAGCGGCGATTTCCTCATCCGCCACCTTCGCCTGTTCCAGCGCGCTTGTGTCCATCACCTGCGCATAGGCGTGGAGGTCCGGTTCCAGTCGCGCGATGCGCCGAAGCTGCGCCTCGGTGATCGCCAGCGAGGAAATGCTCCCTCTTTTGATTCTGTCTCCGATCTCCGTGAGGCTGAGCAAAGTGAAATCATCCGAAACTATCGTCATTCAATTTTTCCCGACTGCGGTGAGCGAAATACATTAGAAAATCTATCTACCTTCGATCGCGCCTCCTGTTCCTCGTGAGGAGCGAGACAAGCACAGTTTAATGTGATAAAGCACATAATACTCGGCCGACAAACCAGATTTAATCATCCCTATAACTTAGAAAATCTAAATCATGAGCCGCCACCTTCCCCCGCTCAATGCCCTGAAGGCTTTCGAGGCCGCCGCCCGCCATCTCTCGGTCAAGATGGCGGCCGACGAGCTTTGCGTCACTCCGGGCGCGGTCAGCCAGATGTTGAAATCGCTCGAGACGCATCTTGGCGTGAAGCTGTTTGAACGAGTGACACGCGGCATCTATTTGACCGATGCGGGCCGGGACTATCTGCCAGCGGTCCGCAATGCCTTTCGCCAGATTGCCGAAGCCTCGCGACGCGTTATGGCCTCCAACGACAGCGGCATGCTGACAGTCAGCGTCACGCCATTCTTCGCATCGGCATGGCTCTTGCCGCGCATGCACTCCTTCCAGGAGATCAGCCCCGAAATCGATCTCCAAATCGTCGCAAGCAGCACCCTTGCCGATTTCTCCCGCGGCAGCGTCGATGTCGCGGTGCGTCATGGTGCCGGCCGTTATCCGGGCTTGCGCAGCGACCGCGTCGTAACCGTCGAGATGGTCGCCGTGGCAGCCCCTGATCTCGTCGATCGCCTCGGCGTCCCTCGATGCGCGGACGATCTCATCCGCTGGCCGCATGTCCATGATGCCGACCGCAAGGGATGGAGCCTTTGGTTCCAGGCAAATGGCGTGGAAGAGTTCCGTTCTCCCCGCGGTCCGTCGTTTGACGATAGCAGCCTTATTTTGAAGGCGATCCTGTCCGGCCATGGCGCAGGGTTGCTGCCCGCTGCAATGATTGCAGCGGAACTCGCCAGCGGTGAGTTGGTGAAGCTCCTGGACGCGGCTTTGATAGACGAGTTTGCCTATTACCTGGTGTGTCCCGAGCACGCCCAGGACAATCCAAAGATTGCGACCTTCCGGGATTGGATACTCAATGTGGAGAAGACGCCGTTGGCCAAAACGTCCACGGCTCAGAACAGCCTCCGTCCTGGCTGATGCGCTCCCGACCGTGGCACGGTCAGCGTCCGGATCGATGGCGATGCCTCGGCACCGGACGTCACCATGGCAGTTCTCTTGATTGCCTGGCTCTATCCTGCACGGCGGCACGGCGGATAGCCTGGGAGGGCAAGCCGGGCACGAGGTGCCCGAACACCCGGCGGGTTGCCTGCCTGTCAGCTCCGATCGGCACTCGATCTCATCGACGCCGATAACAGCAATGCCGCCGCTGCCAGCGCTGCCGCCACCAAGCCGAGATTGCCAGCACCTGCCCACTCTATTCCAAGCCCACCGATCGAACCGGATAGCGCAATGGCAAGGTAGAGAATGGCCTGATTGAGCGAGACCAGCACGCCGGCGGCCTCCGGTTTCAGCGAGATCAGCCGGTGTTGCTGCGGCGTCGTGATCGCAAAGGCGGCGATCCCGTAGAATGCGATGATCGCGAAGGCCGATGCCAGCGTCTCGGTGGTCAGCGGCAGGATCAGCATGCTGACGATGAGCCAAAGCAAGGCGATTGCCACAACCTTCTGACCGCCAACCCTATCGGCAAGCATGCCGGCACCCAGGTTGCCGATCGTGCCGATCACGCCGAGCGTCGCCATCAGGCCGGCCAGATAGACGCTGTTTCCTTGCGTGGCGGTCGCAAAGATGATGCCCATATACGTGTAGGGCAGATAGACCGCGGTGAAGGCGAGGAGCGTTACTCCGAGGACCGCCAGGATTTGCGGGTTACGCAGCAGCCGCAACTGCTGCAGCAAGCCCGTCGTCGTTGCGATCCTGATCGACTTCGGAATGAAGACGGCGACGCCGACGACGCCGAGGGCTGCCAGCCCGGTTGCAAGCCACATGGTCGATCGCCAGCCGAACACGCCGCCGAAAGCCGTGCCCAGCGGCGCGCCAAGCGCAGTGGCCGCCGTAAAGCCGCTGACGACCAGAGCGATCGCCCTGCCCCGATGTGCCCGCAGGACCATGGCGGCGGCGGTGACAGTGGCGGTCGGCACGAACAGCCCGACGCCAAGAGCCGCCACGACCTGACCGATCAGAACCTGCGCATAGCTTGGCGCAAGCGCGGTCCAGACACTGCCGAAGAGATAGACAAGGGCTGCGACGAGGAGAACGGTTCGGCGTTCCCAGCCGCCAGTCACGCCCACGAGAACCGGACCCGCGATCGCGCACGTCAAAGCGAAAATCGTAATGACCTGCCCTGCAACGGATGGCGCGATGTCGAGCGAACTGCTGAGAAGCGGCAACAGGCCCGCCAGAACGAACTCACCTGTCCCGACAACGAAGACGCCGAAGGCGAGCATCGACACCGAAAGCCATGGATTGGTCGCCTGCGGCTGATCGGCCTCATGCGGGGTTTCGAGCGTGGCATTGACCATGGCAAGACCTTTCCGGCACGGCCATGTTACGACCGGTGCCAAGATGCGAATGACAAAACTGGAATAGGATCGAACTACGGGCGCGCCAGCGCAGTGCGGCTCATCAGGAGGTCAGGCTTGAAGCGAACCAGCCCGTTCATCGGCATGCCCTCATGCGAGCGCCTCAGGCGGCCGTCGAAGCCGTCGAGCACGGCGTGTCCGGTCATGACCACCATCTCGCCCGTGCCAAAATCAGGAAACAGCAGACAGCAGGCAGGATCGACGAGCAGGTTGCCGAGGGTGTTGAAATAGTAGTTGCCGCGATATTCCGGCCAGATCAGGCATTCGCCGTCCCACCGAACGAAACCAGGCGGACCGCCGCGATGGGAAACATCCATATCGCCGCCGGCATCGGAGGCGGCGCGGGTCGCAACGAAAAACGTATCGGCACCAGCAACGACACGTCGAGCCAAACTTGTATCGGCCGAGATCAGAAGCGGCTCTCCACTTGCGCCGACCGCCTGTTCAACGTCCCTCGGACGAATGTATTGCGGACAGTTTCCAAAGGCCTGCTGCACGTCGACGACAAAATCGCTTTGTCCCACCCGACCTACGCTACCGTTGACGCGGATGCGCCGCCGGGTCGAAAGATCGATCGCAAGGATCGCGATCGGAGTTCCCTCGACAATGCCACGAGCCACTGGATCTGCGGCGTCAGGGCGTGCTGCGACACGCACACGCATGGCATCTGGTGCGCTCAGAAAGCCGGGCCGACCGAAGACCATGGTGACCCAGATCCGCCCCTCCCGGTCAGGCACGGCAAGAACGACATAGTGCAGTTCCGCAAGGAAACCCGCAAAGCCGGGTGGCAGGCTCGCCTGTATCGCGCGCGACCCGGCCAGTTGCTCACGGACGGCAAAGAGGCTCTGGAGTTGCTGCTCTCCGGCGTGAAAGGGGTCGTTGTCCATCACACACCCCGTGCCGCGGCAAGGCGCTCCCTGGACGCACGGCGTGCCAGCTCGAACTGCTCAGGCTCCCCCATGAGCGCTGCCACATTGGCCGATGCCTGGTAGGACGTCAGTTCGAAGGCCAGCACGCCGACATCAATGCCGCCTTGAAGTTCGCCTGCGTTGATCGCCGCGTTTGCCAGATCGACGATACGCTGTCTCGCCTCGGCCCGGTGATGCTCGACACGGTCGCGGATCTCTCCCGGCCGGGTGCGATACTCGCTGCTGAGCGCATGCACCAGGCAGCCGCCGGGTAGTGTTCGCTGCTCAACGAATGTGTACCATCCCTCAATCAGAGCGATCAGGCGCTCGACCGCTGTCGGGAGTGCCATCGCGGGGCCAACCACCGTTTCGGCATAAAGTGCCACGCCGTTCTCGATCGTCGCCAACTGCAAGGCTTCCCGGTCGCCAAAGAGAACCTGAACGTTGCCTCTCGCCACACCGGCATCAGCCGCGACCCGTCCGAACGTCAATCCCTCCAGCCCCTCCACCGACGCGATCTGCGTCGCGTGATGAAGAATGTTCGCCCGGGCGCGATCGCCGCGCTCCCTCCGCTTGTCGTTCGCCTTCATGCCGTCTCCTGGTCGCCGATCCGCAATACTGACTAAAAATATACATACGTATGTATATTGTCAATTGGAATGACGGCACGAACGCAATCCCGGTCCGGACGAAATGTGGGCCAAGCTTCGGGTCAACGGGTTCAAGAGCACCATCGAAGCCGATTTCCCGAGATCAAGATCGTCGCCGAAAAGGCCGCCGGCACCAAGGATGCGGGCATCGCGGCGACCGACTGGACCAAGAGCCACCCGGACATTCACGGCATCTTCACCGCGGCCGACACCATGGCGATAGAGTCGATCAAGTCGCTGACACAGGCTGGGGCGACCGACAAGATCAAGGTCTCGACCTCGAACCTCAACGACGACGCGCGCGCCGCCCTTGAAAGGGGCACGCTCACCTGCGCGTCGCTTCAGCCGGCAGTGTCGATGGGACGCGATGCGATGCGCGAGGCGGCCGCCGCGATCGAAGGCGGCAAGGTACTGGGCCGCATTGAAGCCCCCGCTTTGCTGGTGACGCGCGAAAAGGTCGCCTCCTACGATTTCAGCAAGATCATCGCCCCTGCCGACTACCAGCCCTGATATCGCTACGGATCAACGGGGAGCCGAGCCCTGCCCGGCTCCCTCGCCCCTTGGCGGTCGCTAAAACGAGCGCAGTCCCACATCATCGATAGTGCTCGTCCACGGCCCGGCGCGGCACGCTAGGCACCGCGAAAGCGCAATGCCTCGACCAGCAATGCAAACGCGGGCGACGCCAGCCGCCGGCTTGGATAGTAGAGATGGAATCCGGGAAAAGGCGGGCACCAATCTTCTAGCACGGGCACCAGCCGCCCCGATTTGACGAGCGGTCCCAAGTGATCGTCGGGAAGACAGGCAAGGCCCAGGCCGCCTAAAGCCGCGTCGATGATCATCGGCACATCATTAGAGACGAATTGCCCTTCGACGCGGACATTGAGCGGGCGACCGTCGCGTTCGAACTCCCACGCGTATAGTCCGCCAAGCGTGGGCAGGCGCAGATTGATGCAATTGTGCCCCGTCAGATCATGAGGTGTCTGAGGCCTGGGGTAGCGTGCAAAATAGTCCGGCGACCCCGCCACCACCATTCTGAGATCCGGACCTATGCGGACGGCGATCATGTCCTTTTCGATGCTTTCGCCCAGCCGCACACCCGCATCATAGCGCTCAGTGACCAAATCGACGAAGCGCTGGTCGATCGAGATCTCGACGCTGATCTCTCGATACTCGGCCATCAGCCTTTTCACGGCGGGCATGAGGATCGTCTCGGCCGCGTGGCGGCTGGAGGTTATGCGGATGGTGCCGCCCGGCTGCTGGCGCATCGCGCTCAGCGCGTCGAGCCGGCTGCGAATGTCGTTGAAGGCCGGGCGCAGCGTCTCCATCAGTTGTTCCCCTGCGTCCGTCGGCACGACATTGCGCGTCGTCCGGGTCAAGAGGCGCACGCCCATGCGCTCCTCAAGCCGTCGCACCGTATGGCTGAGCGACGACTGGGACGTGCCGAGGCGGGCGGCCGCTCGGGTGAAGCTACGTTCCTCGCCAACCGTCAGGAACGCGACAAGATCACCCAGTTCATCTCGCTTCATTCATGAATCCACAATATAGGTTCATTCTTGATTTAGCATCTAATCGAATTTCTCCGCGATATCTAGATTGGGGCCAGGACGCGTTGAACCGGCGTGCCCTCTTGAAGAGAGCGCCGGCTGGTCTCGTGTGCGCTCGCCGCTATCACGAACGGAGCAAAGACATGAAGAAGCGAATTCTCGGAAGAGCGGATCTAGAAGTCTCAGCCCTCGGCTTTGGCTGCATGGGCCTGGATTTCGGCTATGCCAGCAAGGTCAGCAGGCAGGAGGGCGTTACGCTGATCCGCCAGGCGGTCGATCGCGGCGTGACCTTCTTCGATACCGCGGAGGTCTACGGCCCCTTCACCAACGAGGAGATGGTCGGCGAGGCCCTGAAGCCCGTACGCGACCGCGTGGTCATCGCCACCAAGTTCGGCTTCAACATCGTTGACGGCAAGCAGTCGGGCTTGAGCAGTCGGCCGGAGCACATCCGCTCGGTCTGCGACGCATCGCTGAAACGCCTCGGCGTCGATGTCATCGACCTCTTCTATCAGCATCGCGTCGATCCAAACGTGCCGATCGAGGACGTCGCAGGCGCTGTGAAGGATCTCATCGCTGCCGGCAAGGTTCGGCACTTCGGCCTGTCCGAGCCCGGGGCTCAAACCGTGCGGCGGGCGCATGCAGTCCAGCCGGTCACCACGCTCCAGAACGAGTATTCGCTCTGGACCCGCGGCCCGGAGACAAACGGCATCCTTGAAGCCTGCGAAGAGCTCGGCATTGGCCTTGTGCCCTATAGCCCGCTCGGAAAGGGCTTTCTTACCGGTGCGATGAGCAAGGATACCAGGCTCGGCGAGGGCGACTTCCGCAAGATCCTGCCGCGCTTCACGCCCGAGGCAATGGAAAAGAACCAGGCGCTCGTCGATCTCCTGAAGAGGATCGCGGACGACAGGGGCGCCACGCCTGCGCAAATCGCGCTCGCCTGGTTACTGGCACAAAAGCCATGGATCGTCCCGATCCCCGGCACGACCAAGCTTCATCGCCTGGAAGAGAACCTCGCCTCGGTCAATGTCGCGCTGACGGATGCCGATCTCGCCGAAATCGAAACAGCGGCCGCGGCAATCCCGATCGAGGGAGAGCGCTACCCAGAACAGTTGCTGAAGACGACCGGCCTCTAAGGCCACGTCAGACATCCAGGCACAACCAGTGGGGCGGGAGCATGATTGCGCTCGCCCCCGCATCTCTTCCAGGAATTAAACCAAATGTTTGTCCTCTTCCGCAAGGATGCGACCGAAGCTTGCAGAAGCTCCACCCCAGAATTGAAGCTGCGGACACGGGACATTGTACAATCTGATATCGGTCGTTCTGAAGAAGCGCCTCGATCTTTCATTCAAGACATCGCCAGACTTCCGCGCAAGGATCGTGGAAGCTCCCGGGCTATGGATGAACGAGCGCGAGGTCGCCAGGCTAAGGCAGGACCTGCGAAAAGTCGCGCAACGGTCGGTTCCCGATGGGGAGCTCGGCTACGGCATCTTCTCCGAGCGTGAAGATGCGCTCACCCGAACGATCGTCACGCTCGTCTACCGGGTTTCCGACGGTGAGCCGGTTGCCTTCAACGCGCTGCCTGTCCTCCAGGTCTCTCTTTCCGGCAAACCGGTCGAAGTCCTCCACCTGGGGCTCGTGATGATCGACCCGGCGGTTCGCAGCCAGGGGCTTTCCTGGATCCTCTACGGCCTCACCTGTTTCCTTCTCTTTTTGCGCAACCAGCTTCGCCCGCTCTGGATTTCGAATGTCACCCAGGTGCCGGCCGTTGCCGGCATGGTGGCCGAGACCTTCAGCGGCGTCTTTCCCGCGCCCACCCGTGGCGCACGCAGATCGCTGCGCCAGCAACTGATCGCCACAGCCATCATGGAATCACATCGCCATGTCTTCGGGGTCGGCGCTGACGCCGGCTTCGATGCCGATCGTTTCGTCATCACTAATGCCTATACCGGCGGTTCCGACAACCTGAAGAAGACGTTCGAGGCGGCCCCGAAGCACCGCAAGGCGGAGTATAACGACTTCTGCGCCGCCGAACTCGACTACGATCGCGGTGACGACTTCCTGCAAATCGGACAGTTGGATCTCAATGCGGCTCAGCGCTACCTCATGGAAAGCGTGCCGCGCAACGCGCTTGGCCGCCTTGCCGTTGCAAGTATTGTCATCCTCGTGCAAAGGCTCGTGCTGCCCGCGTTGCATTGGGCCGACAGCCGCCGGCAGTGGGGCGTGCTGAGGCCCAGCCGATGAGCAGCCAATTTTCCTACGAGACCTTCACCACACGCAACATCGGCTTCGTCACCGAAGCGGAACAACGGCGCCTGAGCCAGGCGACCGTTTTCGTCTGTGGAACCGGCGGCATGGGTGGCGCCTGTATCCAGTCGCTCGCGCGCGCCGGGATTGGTCGCCTGGTTCTTGCCGATATCGATGATTTCGAGCTTTCGAACCTCAACCGGCAGGTCTTCTGCTTCGCCGACACGATCGGCATGCCGAAGGCGCAGGCAACCCGCGAGCTTTGCCTCAAGATCAATCCCGGCCTGGACGTGACCGTCTACGGGCCCGAATGGACCAACCATGCCGATGCGATCATTGCCGCAGCCGATGTCGTCATCAACGGAACGGACGATCTCGGCGCCAGCCTGCTGCTCTATCGCACGTCGCGAGATCACGGCCAGACGGTGATCGACGCCTACGCCTCGCCGCTGCCCTCCGTCTATGTGACACGCCCGCAGGATTTGATGCCCGAGGAGCGGCTCGGCTATCCGACTGTCGGCACCGCCTGGAACGCGTTGACGCCGGACCAGCGGGCCGAGGCGTTCCTGCGCGAGGCGGAATATGTGATGGTGCATTCGTCGTCCCGTCACCATGTCGACCTGTCGCTCGCCGGTGAAGTGATCGCCGGCACCCGCAGCCGCATGTCTTTCGCGCCGATGGTGATCTCCACGGGCACATTGATGGCCTATGAGGCGATCCATGCAATCCTCGGCCGCCCACAGTCCGCCGATTGCCGCGGCTGGTTCTTCAACCCGCATGCCGGACGCGTCGAGCGACCCCGCAATGCGCTCGTTGCGGCACTGCTGCGACCGCTGGTAAGGCGCTACCTGACCCGACTTGCAGCTCCGGCGACGCCATGAACACCTCGCTTATTGCCGATAGTTTCGTTTCGCTGGCGGCACTGGGTGGTCTGCTCGTGCTCATCGGGGTGATCCGCAGTTTCGACGCCAAGAGCCCGTTGAACCGTCGGTTCCTCTTCGGTCTGCAGGTGCTGGCGGCCTTGATGGCGAGCCGGGTGCTCGCCTGGTGGACGGACCTTTTCATCTTCAAGGCCGCGACGATCATAACCGCGGGGCTCGTCCCGCTCTCGACCGTTCTGCTTGCCGAGGGCCTGTTGCGGCGACACGCGCCGAGAACCACGAAGTGGATCGCGGCCGGCGGCGCGGCCACCTTCTTCGTCCTCGCATTCCTGCCGGTATCGCTCGCCGAACCCTGGCGGGTCGCACTGCTGTTCCTCTACCAACTGGTCACCTTCGCCCTTGCCGGTCACATGACAGTGACGCGCGATCGGACGAGCCTGTCGAAGGCGGAAAACCAGGCCGTCGACCGCATTGCTCTCTCGCTGCTTTTGATCCTTCCGCTGCTCGTGACGGACTTTCGCTCCGTCTACATCGACCAGCCAGTGCGGCTCGGCGGGGTCGCCATCCTGTTCCTGTGCTGGCTGCTGATCAGCCTTGGCCAGCGCGCCGTCGGGCACCGTGACACGGTGGTCTCCTTCGTCATCCTGCTTTCCGTTGCGCTCCTTGCAGCCCTCGTCATCGGCGTCGAAAACAGCCTCGAACCAGCCGCGCTGGTGCGAGCGGCAAGCGTCATCCTCAGTGCCGCCCTGCTCGGCGTGATCTGGAAGGACAGCATCAGCCTGCGCATGGAGCAACGGCGGCAAAGCCTGATCCGGCATCTGGCGGAGGACAGCATCGACGACACGCTGGGCTTTCTCGAGGAGCTGCAGAACCATCCATTGGTCGACGGCGCACTTCTGCTTGGCGAGGACGAACTCTCCGACCTCGACTTGCCCGCAGTCAAGGCGCTGTTTGCGACCCGCCCACTGCTGCGCACTGCCGAGACGGGAGGCCTTCCTCAAGAGGATGCGGAGCAGATGTCCTGGCTGCTTGAAAAATACGAGGCAACCCACGTCATGCTTGTGTCCAACCGGCCGTTCCGACTGATTGCGCTCAACATGCCTTCCGTCTCCGCCACGCCGGGTGCAGAAACCGAATTGAAGGTCGTCCAGCGCATGGCCATGCTGATCTCCGAAAGAGACCCGCTTCATGATTGATATCCGTACCGGCGATATCGACGCCTTCTTCTCAGCGCCCTTTCAGATCTACGGTGCGCGGAAACCCTATGTCTCGCCGATGCTGAGCGACCTCAAGCGCTTCCTTTCCGCCGAGACGAATCCACTCTTCGACACGGCTGCCGACTATGCCTGCTTCACGGCCCATGAGGGTGGTGCCGTGCGCGGGCGCATAACGGCGCATGTGCATCGCGCATCGAACGCGCAGTTCGCACTTGATCGCGGCTATTTCGGTTACTTCGACTGTGCCGACGATGAACGGGTCGCAGCCGCCCTCCTGGAGCGAGCAGAGGATTGGGCGCGCGCGAAGGGCTTTCGGGAGATCCTTGGAAACTTCAACCTGACGGCCATGCAGCAGGTGGGCGTCATGACCGGTGGTTTCGAGAACGCGCCCTATACCGACCAGATCTGGGGACCGCCTTATCTGCCTCGCTTGTTGGAAAACCGGGGCTATGCGCCCTGTTTCCCGATGACCACTTTCGAAATCGACATTCGCACCGTGGAGATCGACGGATTGCTTGACAGCGCGCAGATGCGCGCTCTTTTCGACGACGGTTTCCGCTTTTCGCCAATCCGGCGATCGACGCTCGAACAAAGGCTGGAAGACTCCCGATTGATCCTCAACGAGAGCTTCGCAGACAATCCGATGTTCGTGCCCGTCAGCCGTGCGGAGTTCGAGTTTCAGTCCAAGGAGATGAAGTGGATCATGGATCCACGCATTTCGGCGGTCGCGGAAAAGGACGGCACGCCTGCCGGCGCGGTGATCGCCATTCCTGATGTCAATCCGATGCTGAAGGCGATGGGCTCACGGCTGGGGCTGACTGCGCCCTGGCACCTGCTCAAGCATCGCCTGAAGCGCCGCCGCGCCGTGATCATATTCCAGGGTGTGAAGCCGGAACACCAGGGACGCGGGCTCAACCCGCTGCTGCTTGCCCATGTGCTGGGCGAGATGCGCCGTGCCGGCTATGACACCGCCGGTGGCACCTGGATTGCAGACGTCAACGCGGCGAGCCTGAGACAGGCGGAGAAGGCGGGCGCAAGGCCGCTTCATCGCCTGCATCTCTTCGGAAAGACGCTATGAAACGCGTTGATGCCGCCATGCTCGCCGTTCTCGCGGCGGAGGCCAACCTCGCCCCTTCCGTCCACAACACCCAGCCCGCGCGCTGGGCGCTCGACGAGGAGGGACGCGTCCTGCTTGCCGCCGACCTCTCCCGGCATCTGAGCGTCGGCGATCCGACCAGCCGCGATATGGGGCTTTCCTGTGGGGCGGCACTTGAGGGCATGGCGATGGCGCTCGCAGCCCGCGGGATCGGTGTGACGATCGATGATCTCTGGACGCACAATCTACTCGATTGGAGACCCGGCTATCGGTTGGCCGCACGGCTACAGCTTACCGGCGAGGACGCGGTGCCGCCGGCGCTTTCTGAGTGGACCGCCAGGCGCTTCACATGGCGGGCGCGTTTCTCGCCAACCTCCCCTGAGCAGATTAAGAGGCTCGAGCACTGGGCCGCTCAGGCGGTCGATGTGAGGCTTGCCTACGGCCGCGAGGACCTTGCCTTCGTTGCGTCGCTCAACGACCGGTCAAGCCTCGCAATCATGCGAGAACGCGCATTCCGCGATGAACTCGTAAGATGGATGCGACTGTCACCCCGGCATCCGGCCTATTCCACTGACGGCCTCAACCTCGCGGCCTTGCAGACGGGACGACTGGAAGGTGTACTGGCGGGACATCTTCTGGCCTCACCGCTTTTCGACATTGCCGACCGCCTGGGGCTTGGCCAAGCTCTCGTCGCGGAGTTGGAAAAGACGATGACGGCAGCCGCCTGTCTCCTGTTTCACCGGCCGGAGAATGAGAGCCCGATCGTCTCCGGACAAGCCTTCTACCGTTTCTGGCTGAGCTTCACCCGCTTTGGTTTTGCCGGTTGGCCGATGGCGGTGCTTGCCGACCTGCCATCCGCGGCGCAGGCGTTGCGAGAGCGCTTCGCGCTGCCACCCGGACACCGGCTGATCAACGTGCTGCGCGTTGGGCCGGCACCGTCGACGGTTCCGAAGTATCGCCTTCCGGCAGGCGATCTCGTGCTGGACGGGAAGCCGGCCTGAAGGGCCGGCTTCCTTTTCGACATCCTCAGGCGGCGTTCTCGGCCTTTGCCGTCTCGGCGAGAAGCCTCTGGGCGCTGACGAAGTCCACCTTGCCGGTACCGAGCACCGGTACGGCACCTACCCTCACCTCGGAGGGAACCATCATGTCCATGGCACCCTTGTCTTTGGCGAAGCGGAGGAAGGCGGCGCGTGTCGCACCCGGAGCGTCGGTGAGCATGACCAGGCGCTCACCTTTCTTGGGATCAGGCAGCGACACGACGACCGTCAACTGGCCGGGCCACATCTCGCCCGCCAGCGCCTCCACGGCGCCGAGCGAAACCATCTCGCCGCCGACCTTGGCGAACCGTTTGGCCCGCCCGCGGATGTCGATGAAGCCATCTTCATCAACCGTGACGATGTCGCCGGTGTCATGCCAGCCGTCGGGTGTCGGTTCGATCACGCCGGGCGCTTCCACGCGAAGATATCCGGCCATGACGTTGGCGCCGCGGATGAAGAGCCGTCCGCCCTCTGTGACACCCGGCACGGCATCGAGCCTGTACTCCATGCCCGGCATGATCTTGCCGACGCTGCCGGCCTTGTTGAACATCGGTGTGTTCAGCGCGATCACCGGCGCGGCCTCGGTCACACCATAGCCTTCGAGGATGCGGACGCCGAACTTTTCCATGTAGAGCGCACGGGTGGCTGCCCGGACCGGCTCGGCGCCGGCGAAGCAGTATCGGATCGAGCGGAAGTCATAGGGGTGCGCCGTTCGTGCATAGCCGTTCAGGAAGGTGTCGGTCCCAAAGATGATCGTCGCGTTGGACGCATAGATCAACTCCGGGATGATCCGGTAGTGCAGCGGTGACGGATAGAAATAGACCGGCACGCCGGAGATGAGCGGCAGGACCGTTCCGGCCGTGAGACCGAAGGAATGGAACACCGGCAGGATGTTGAACACCTTGTCGCCCGAGTGGAAATCGATGCGCGAAGCAGCCTGGGCCGCGTTGGAGAGGATGTTGCGGTGTGTCAGCACCACGCCCTTCGGCGTTCCCTCGGATCCCGAAGTGTAGAGAATGACCGCCGGTTCGTCGGCCGTGCGCCGGACGAGCGGCCGCCCCTTTCGCAAAAGACCACGCAGCTTGTCGGCAAGACCGATCGTCTGGCGCAGATCATCGAGCCAGACGATCTCCACCGTCTTCGCCAATTCCTCGACGACGGGCCCGAGTTTCGCCTGGGCGACGAAGGCACGCGACGTCAGCACATGACGGACCTCGGCTGCCTTGCAGGCCGAGATGATGTTGGCTGCACCGGCGGTGAAGTTGAGCATGGCCGGTACCTTACCGGCGGACATCACGCCGAGGATGGTGGCAACCGCACCGTTGGCGTTGGGCAGGAGAACGCCAAGCGCCTTTTCGTTCGGGAAGAGCGACTGGAACTTCGCGCCGAGCACGGCCGCACCGGTCAATAGCTTGCCATAGGTGAGCGAACCGGTGACCGGGTCCTGCACGGCGAGCCTGTTGAACCCGCGCTCCCTGGCCGTCTTGATTACCTTCTCGATCACGGTGGTGTCCGTGTCGGTGGTGCGGAACATCAGCATCGACATGACCTGGTAGAGCGCAGCACCCGCGGCCATGCGGCGCTTGCGGCCCTTCAGTTCTTCCGGAACGGACAGGCGAACCGGCTCCAGAATGGTGACCTTCACCTTCGGGAACAGGCGACGGCGAACGTGCATGGAACTGAGGCGTGAGAAGTAGCTCTTCTCCAGCCCATCGATACGCACCGGCACGACCATGGAGCCGGTCTTGTCGGCCACCATCGCGGCGCCGTCATAGACCTTCATCAGCGCACCGGTTACCGTGATGCGGCCCTCAGGGAAGATCACCAACGGCTCACCATTGTTGACGGTCTTGATGAGCGTGCGCGTTGCCATTGGCTTTGACGGATCCAGAGGCAGGAAGTTGCACATCTTCAGGAACGGCCTGACCCACCAGGCCTTGGCGATCGTGTAGTCGACCGCGAAAGTCGGTTCCTCCTCGGTGAGTGCCAGCGCCAGCGCACCATCGAGGAAGGACACATGGTTGAGCGCAATGATCGGTGCGCGACCGGCCTTCTTCAGATTGTCGAGGCCTTCGACTTCCAGCCGCAGGAAGGCGCGGAAGAGGATGGAGACGAAATCGCGGAATGCGTTGGTCGGCAGCGTGCGCAGCATAACCCAGGCCGCAACGGCATTGGCAAGGGCAAGGCCAGCAAAGAGCACCGGTGTCGACATGCCAAATGCCTGCAGGATCGCGACAAGGCCGCCGCCAACGGTGATGAAGGCTGCAGACAGCACGTTCGACGCACCGATGACGCGCGAACGCTGGTCCTCTTGCGCCCAGGCCTGAAGCGCTGCGAGCGTCGGTACGGCGAGGAATGCCCCGGCAATCGCCATGCCGGCAAGATCGATGGCGATCCGTACCGTGTAGGGACCGGCGAAGAAGGCAGGGAGCGTCTCCGTCGGGGCGACCGCACCGGCATGCCCCACGCACCAGGCGAGATCGAGGCCGAAGAGCGCCATGATCAGCGTGCCGGCTGGTGCCGGCAGCAGCACGATACGGCCCGCAGACATCCAGGCCGCGATTGCGGAGCCGACACCGATGGCCACGGCAAAGACAGCGAGATAGGCGGTAATTGCGGTTTCGTCGCCGCCGAGATGGTTCTTCACCATCGGCGGCAGCAGCGACAGCACGATAGCGCCTGCCAGCCAGAACCAGGCGGCCATCAGCGCCGTGCGCCAAAGCCGCCTGTCGCCGCGCAGCGAAGCAACGAGCCGGCCGGTGGAGCGCAAGACGTTGCGATCGACGACAAGGTCCGGCGCCTTGGCGCCAAGACGCGGAATGTAGCGGCTCGAAAGCCAGCAGGCGAGCGCCAGGCCGAGCATCATGGGACCAAACAGCCAGGGATTGACGCCGTCGGCTGCGGCAATCCCTGCGATGACAGTGCCGCTGAGAATGGCGATGAACGTCGCACCCTCGATCCAGGCGTTGGCGCGCGGTAGTTCCTTGCGCTCCAGGTGGTCGGGAAGGATACCGTATTTGACCGGCCCGAAGAGCGCGGAGATGGCGCCGAACAGGAAGAGCGCAACCAGCAGCACCGCGATGGAGGAGAATGCGATCCCGACAACCGCAACGCCTGCGGCAGCAAGCTCCCAGCGCTTCAGTCGCTCGGCAACGATCGCCTTGTCGAACTTGTCGGCGAGTTCACCGCCGAGTGCGGAAAAGACTAGGAACGGCGCCATGAAGACGGCGCCGGCCAGCGTGACCAGCGATCCCGCATCATCGGCCGCCACGGTTGCGAGGATGAGGAAGACGAGCGTATTCTTAAGAAAATTGTCGTTGAACGCGGATAGAAACTGCGTCCAGAAGAGCGGCGCAAAGCGCCGGGATGTCATGAGATTGGTTTTCACGGAACGTCTCCCTTTTTTGAGCGTTCTAGATGAAAATAGTTACGCACTCGTCCACAGGTTGTTCGCCATGGCGACAAGGCTGATGAGCGGTTAGACTTCGTCGGCCTTAATGCCGAGCAGCAATTTCTCGGTCTTGGCATCATCGATCCTGCGGATGAGCTTTTCTGCCTCCAGATTGTCGCGCAGCGTCTTGGTGACGTTCACGGTTGTCTGCAACAGCATCAGGATGCCCATGGCCAGGTACCCTTTACCCCAGAGGTCGATCGGCATCATGTAAAGGCCAATCACCACCATGAAAGCGGCCACCCCGAAGCTAACATAAGAGAAGGAGGTCCAGGCCGGGGAGTGTTTCATCAGGCTGTCGTTCATCGTCGTTGTCCTTTGAGAAACAGAGGTTCTAAAGCGTAAGGTTCATCTTGGCGCGCAAGCGCTCGAGCACGTCGTCGGCGCTTGTCACGAGAGGGCGTCCGCAACCGGCCGCAGCCAGTTTCTGCGCAAGTGCTGCCGGATCCGGCCGCTCTTCCAGCTCGATCAGCGCCTCGGCGGTCAATTCGGCCTCGCGCTGAAGCGTTTCGAGCCGCGTGAGCGTTGCCTCGGCGTCGCTGAGTGTCGCGAGATCATTGCCGGGCACCTCTTTGGAAAGGCGCTGCGTCCGGTCACGTGCGGCGGCCAGGCGTTCGCCGCGGCGCAGCGCCTCCAGGCGCGTTTCGCTCTGCCGCACCGCTTGCCTCAGCCGATCTATTCCGTCTGCAAATTCCGCCTGAACCTGGCGCGCATTCTGCAGTTCGGTTTCCAGCCGCGCGATCGAGGCTGCGGCTTCCGCGGCCAGATCCTCTCGCCCCTTTTCAAGGGCTGCAATGGCGCGGATTTCGAGCTCCTCGATGTGAGCGGAAAGCCTCTCGGCGTTTTCCTTTTCCAGGCGATTTTGCGCTATGGCCAAAGCGACGGCCCGTCGCGCGCTTTCGACACCGCGGGCAGCGTCGCGTATCTGCTGAGCAAGAATGGGCAGCGCATGCCGATCGGCGAAGGCCTCCTCCGCCATATGAGCGCGACCGCGCAAGAGCGTTACGATTTGTTTGAACATCTCCTCACCTCCATGTATGAACAATGTTCAATAATGTTCTCTCACAAAAATGAACGTTGTTCAATATTGAAAATGAACATCGTTCAACAAAATGAGGTGGCCAGTGGCCGGAAAGCGTGAAGCGAAGAAGGAAGATCTGAGATCGAGGCTTATTGCCGCCGGCACGGAGCTGATCCGGGAGCAAGGATTAAAGAACCTGCGCGCCCGCGATATAGCCGAGCGTGCAGGTGCAGCACTCGGCGGGCTCTACACCGTCTTCGATGATCTCGACGGACTGATCCTGCATATCAACTCGGGTACATTGAAGCGCCTGGAAGCCGCCCTCAACGCTGCGGTCCAACCGGCGGCAGATGTTCAGGAGGCCTTCCTGAGCCTGTCGCTCGCCTATCTCCGTTTTGCGCTCGCAGAGCGAAATCTATGGTCGGCGCTATTTGAACACAGAATGCCCGAGGGTGCCCCGGTCCCCGAGTGGCATCTTGCCGAACACGGCTTTCTGATCGGTCTCATCGCAGCACCGCTTGCGCAGCAGTTTCCGGAGGCTGCTCAGGAGGACGTGGCAGTTCGTGCCCGCACGTTCTTCGCGGCCGTTCATGGGGTAATCTCTCTCAGCCTGGAAGGACGGTTCATCGGAATAACGCCCGAAGTGCTCGAGCGCGAGATTACAGCACTCGCCGGACTTCTTGCCAGGCGACCGAACTGACGCGCTCATTGCCGGATTGCGGGTTTCAGCGCGAGAGATCGCGAACTGGGGCTTAGGTGGTCGTCAAAGGACAACAGGAAAGCGGAAGAGGCTAACCAGGCGATATTGAAGTGGCCCGGCAGATCGGTGAAGGTCCATTTCGTAGCGGGTAGCCCGCACCTGGTGCGGGCTACCCATTTGTCGCTGTCCAACTGGTTGCGTCCGAGCCCGGCTATTGCTGTGCCGGAGCGGTGTCTTGGAGTTTTGCCTGAACCTTCTTGGCGACTGCCGGATCGCTCTGTGCAGCTGTAAGGATTGCCGAATACTCTTCGATCGAAATGGCCGGTGAGGCTTGGACGGCCTCGACCATTTTCTTGCTGGCTTCGGTCTCCAGGTCCTTCTTCGCCGTTGCATCCGACGTTGCTTCTATCTTGGCGGAATATTCCTGCCTGACCTTGTCGACCTGAAGATAGGCAACCGCGAAGGCCTCGATTTTCTGGTCGCTGATCGCAGCGTCGGGACCCTTGCTGCCAGTTTGGCCCTGCGTCGGCTGGGTCGTTTCGGCCTGAGCGATCTCAAGGGCGGATGCGGGACTGACGACCATGAAGCTAAAGACTGCCGCCGCGAGCGACGCGACGGGTTTGTAACCGGTGATCATATTCATTCCTCTCTGATGCGCATGACGTGATCAGGAGCGATACTGACTTTCAATCGCCCCTAAGGTCGGCCGGATACCGAATGCGCCGCGACGATGGAACGCTGGAATGGGCTCGATGCGGCCGTATCGGGGCCATTTGCTGACCATTCCACGGCAGCTTTACGGCTCACCCGACGGGTCCGGTCCTATCAAGAACGGCACTCTCTCCCGGTCCTGGGCCGACTACTTTTTCCCTACCCATCACGCCGACGCACGATCCAGAGTGACGTCGAGGAGTACGTTCGCGCCGGCGGTGACATCGCCGGGTGACGCGTATTCGCGCGGATTGTGACTAATCCCGTCGCGGCAGGGCACGAAGATCATCGTGGTCGGGACCCGGCGCGCCAGATTGAACGCGTCGTGGCCGGCGCCGGAAACGATGTCGCGATGGGAGAGTTGGCGCTCTCTTGCGCTTGCTCTGACGGCCGCGATCAAGTCGCGATCGAAAACGATCACCGGTGAGTGCCAGGTCAGACGCCCCTGAACATCGATCGCGCCATGGCGCTGGCGAAGTGTCTCCAGCCCGTCCATCAGCCGTTGGTGCATCCTGTCGAGCACGGCTTCGTCGGGATGCCGCAGATCGACCGTCATGTCTGCATGCCCGGGAACGACGTTGATCGTACCGGGGGACAGATCGATCCGGCCGATCGTGCAGCGCGCATTCTCGTCGACCCCGCCGATCGCCTGCACGAGCTCGATCACATGCATGAGCACCGGTACCGGGTCTTTGCGCAGCGCCATCGGCACCGGGCCGGCATGGGTTTCCTCGCCGCGAACCGATATCTCGTACCAGCGGATACCCTGGCCGCCGGTGACGACGCCGATGGTCTTTGCCTCCGCTTCCAGGATCGGGCCCTGCTCGATATGAAGCTCGATGTAACAATCCGCCTCAGGTAGGCCGGGTACAACCTCGCAATCGTAGCCATGCCGGGCGATCTCGTCGGCCACCGCGATCCCGGCGCCATCACGCGCCGACAGGGCCTTTTCCAGGTCCAGCACGCCGCAGGCAACGCCCGAACCCATCATCGCCGGCTGGAAGCGGCAGCCTTCCTCATTGGTCCAGACACAGAGATCGATCGGCCTGACGGTTTCCGCCGCCGCATCGTCCAGCGCCTCCAAAACTTCAAGCCCGGCAAGCACCCCAAGCACGCCGTCGAAGCGTCCGCCGGTCGGCTGGGTGTCGAGATGACTGCCGATCAGGACCGGTAACGCTTCGGGATTGAGACCGGGACGGCGAATGAAGAGATTGCCGATCCGGTCTTTGCGGATGCCGTATCCACGCGCCCCACACCAGCCAAGAAACAGGGCGCGGCCGGCTTCATCCGCATCCAAGAGCGCCTGCCGGCACGAGCCCCCTTCCGCCGTTGCGCCGACTTCGGCCATCGCCATCAATCGAGCCCACAAACGATCCCCGTCGATCCTGCTTCTCATCTTGTCCTCCGCACGCATGTATTCGTCGCTCACCAAGGTCCGTGGCTATTGGAGGGAGCGCCAGTCACCCATGAGGGGGACTGTGCCCAGTTCTCCCCCGCTCGCTACAACGCATGCCAAGGTCAACCGTGGAGGCAGGTCATGGACACGACACCGGACAGACGATGGCACCGCATTGCGGACGCACTGCGCCCCGAGACGCGACTTTTGATCGACGGGCAGTTTCGCGCCGCCGCAGGCGATGAAACGCTGGCGTCGATCAACCCCGCAACCGGCGCTCTCGTCGCCAATGTCGCCTGCGGCAACGCCGCCGACATCGAGGCAGCCTGCGATATCGCGGCCAAGCGGTTTCGACAGGGTGTCTGGTCGCGCATGCCGCTCCGGCGTCGGACAGACATCCTCATCCGGCTTTCCGAACTGATCGCCGAGAACCGTGACATCCTGGCGGTGCTCGACACGATGGAGATGGGCAAGCCGATCGCCGAAATGTGTGCGATCGACGTGCCCGGCGCGGTGCTGACCATGCGCTACATGGCCGAGAGCATCGACAAGATCGCAGGCTCCGCACCGGTCACCAATCCGGACGCGCTGCACTACATCCTGCGCCAACCGCTCGGCGTCGTCGGCTGCATCACGCCGTGGAACTATCCGCTGATGATGGCCGTCTGGAAGATCGCCCCGGCGCTTGCCGCCGGCAACTGCGTGGTCTTGAAGCCGGCCGAAGACACATCCTTGAGCGCGCTCCTGCTCGGTCGCCTGTTTCTGGAGGCGGGTGGCCCAGGCGGCGTTCTCAACGTCGTGCCGGGACGCGGCGCAGTCGCCGGCCAGGCACTGGCGCGCTCCATGCAGGTGGAAAAGATCGCCTTCACCGGTTCGACGGCGATCGGCCGGCAGATGTATCGTTACGCCGCGGATACGAACCTCAAGGCGGTTTCGGCCGAGCTCGGCGGCAAGTCGCCGCAAATCGTGCTTGCCGATGTCGAGGACCTGTCGACTGTTGCCGCGAAGGTCGCCGACGGCCTGTTCGGCAATCAGGGAGAAGTCTGCTCGGCCGGCTCCCGCATCCTGGTGGAGCGCGGCATTCACGACGAATTCTGTGAGCTCCTCGCAGCACATGCTTCCCGGAAGTATCGGCCAGGCGATCCTCTCGACCCGACGACAACGATGGGGCCGCTCGTCAACAAGGCCCATCAGGGCCGCGTGCTCGACTACATCGACGGCGCGCGCAAGGAAGGCGCGATGCCGGTCATTGGTGGTGACCCCAGCGATTGCTGCCCGGACGCTACATGTTTCGTCGCGCCGACCCTCTTTGCCGGCGTCGACAGCCGCATGACGATAGCGCGGGAAGAAATCTTCGGGCCGGTCGGCGCGATCATTGCCCACAACGGAGCAGAGGACGCCGTCAGGATCGCCAACGACAGCCCCTATGGCCTGGCTGCCGGCGTCTGGACGTCCAGCCTCGGCAAGGCCCATCGCATCGCCCGCGACCTCGAATGCGGCATGGTCTGGATCAACGGTTACATGAACGGCGACATGAGCCAGCCCTGGGGCGGTTGGAAACTCTCCGGCCACGGCCGCGACAAATGTCTGCAGGCGCTCCTCGACAACACCCAGTCCAAATCCGTCTGGGTGACGCTCGACTGAGCGCCGGCGACAGCCGACGGCACACGACACGTGGCTGTCGGCACCAAACGCCCTCAGCATCGATTACCGGAGAGTTCATCTGCATTGATGTGAGGGGCGTGATATTTAGAACATTCGACAGGAAAGGTACGAACCCCATGGCCCCAAACACCAGGAGAACGCTGCAGTCGCTGACCGGCCTGCTTCTCGCAGCTTCGGCACTTTGCAGCGGCGCTGTCGGCGCCGCCGCCGAGACGCTCGTCATCACCGACGCCAAGGTCCGCACCATGAACCCCGCCGCCCCATTGGCCGAGGCAGTGGCAATCGACGACGACGGGGTGATCCTTGCCGTCGGCGACGAGGCGCGTGTGCTTGAGAAAGCCGGAGCGGACGCCCACGTCGTCAAGCTCGGCGGCCGGATGCTCCTGCCCGGCTTCCAGGATGCCCACGTGCATTTGATCGAGGCCGGGGTCAACGCCAGCCTCTGCGAGTTTGAAGCCTTCGCCTCTCTTGAGGAGACCAAGGACACCGTTCGCGATTGCATCAAGCAGAGCGACAACGAATGGGTTGTCGGCTCGGGCGTCAGCATGACCAACCTGCTCGACGAAACCGACGACCCCGTCGGCGTGCTGGACGAGATTTCGATGGACAGGCCGATCCTGATCCTTGACGACATCGGCCACGGCGCCTGGGCAAACAGCGTTGCGCTTGAGGCTGCCGGTTACGACAAGATCAACGGCAACCCGCCGGGCGGTATCATCCTGCGTGACCAGAAGACTGGCGCTCCGAACGGGATCGTGCTTGAAAACGCCCAGCAGAAGCTGCGCAACCTCGCCTTTCCGGATACGCCTGAGAACGTCAAGTTTGCCTATGAAAGCATGCTCCCGACGCTGAAGACGATGGCCGAGAACGGCATCACCACCGTCAGCGACGCCGGCGGTTTCTGGCCTCAGGGGCACCTGAAGGCCTGGGAGATGGCAGAGAAGAACGACACGCTGACGCTGAGAGCCGCCAACGCGCTCTACGTCTATCCCGACCTGCCGTTCGACGCGCAGGTGGAAAAGCTAGCCAGCTACTACAGCAACGATCCGAACCGACTTTTGAAATTCAATCAGGTGAAGATCTATGTGGACGGCATACTCGAGCAGCGCACCGGCGCCCTGCTTGCACCCTATAACAAGGGACCGGGTATCGATCACGGCTTCGACAGTGGCTTCCTCTATTTCGACGAAGAGACGCTCGACCGCTACTCCAAGGTGCTTTCTGAAAAGGGCTTCAAGCTGCACTATCACGTGACCGGCGACCGCGGTGCGCGCCTGGCGCTCGACGCCATCGCGCAGTCCGACCCGGAGCCAGGCCCGCATCGGCTCACGCATATCTACCTGCTGGACAAAGCCGATTACGGCCGCTTCAAGGATGAGGGCGTCGTTGCCGATTTCCAGCTCGCGCCGAGCTCGCTCAGCCAGGAATATGACGCCTTCATCCGTAAGTTCATCGGCGATCGAGCCGACCATATGATGCCGGCCGGAAGCATCGAGAAGACGGGCGCCACGGTTGTCATGAGCAGCGATTTCGATGCCGACGAGCTTTCGCCGCTCGTAAAGATCCAGACCGCCCTTCAGCGCAAGAAGGACGGCGCACCGGATGTCGAAACGGCGGTCAAATGGATGACGATCAACCCGGCGAAGCTGCTCAACCAGGACGACAAGACAGGCACGATCGAGCCCGGAAAGTTTGCGGACCTCGTCGTTATCGACAAGAATATCTTCGAGATCCCAGTCAAGGAAATCGGCAAGGCCGCCGTCGAAGCGACGCTTTTGCAGGGTGAGCCTGTCTATGACGCGGAAGGCCTCTTCTCCGGCAACTGATCGCGAAAAACGCCGTGCGTTCAAGTGAGCGCACGGCGCTATGACCATAATTGCTGGGCCCCGCCTTGCGCGAGTCCTGCGTGAACGCGGCGTCCTTACCCGCCGGCACCTCCGAGCAGGAGCGAGAACAGTTCGCCCTGCGAGGAGATCTTGAGCTTGGAATAGATGCGCTTGCGGTGAACCTTCACCGTCTCCGGGCTGTTGCCCAGAATACGCGCAATGCTCTTGGTCGAATGCCCCTTCAGCATGAGCCGGATGATCTCTCCCTCGCGCGTGCTCACCTTCAACTGCGACAGTGTGGCAAAGACCATATCGGCCGCGGGCTCGCTTGCAGCCGATCCTGACACCGGTTGCGGCCAGTGCTTGCGGCAAAGCTCCGAGACGACCGGCAACAGGCCGTCAAGATGGGCGCGGGCCTGCGGCCCGGGACGGCAGTCCTCCGTCCGCTGGCCGAGCGAAAGCGCGATCGCGGTGCCTTCGGTGCTTGCGACCAGCATGACGATTTCGTCGTAGAGCCCGGTTTCGGCATAGAACATGCGGTAGTATTCGCTCTCGCGAAAATCGTCCGGGGCACAGTCGTCGAGGCTCACCACCCGGTCGCCGGGATCGCTTCGATAGACGCCGTAGAACGGATCCAGCAGATAGGCGAAGCTGAGATAGGGGCCGACGGTGCGGCGGGTCGCCTCGGGATCGAGATCGCTATAGAGCTGCAGCGGCGGCTGGTCGGCGGAAAAGACCGAAACGAACAGGCTGTCGAACCCATAGACGTCGAGGCAGAGTTGCCTGAGCGCATCGGGAAAGGCCGGGCTGCCGATTGCAGCCACGGCCTCGCCTATCAGTGTCATCTGTTCGAACGGAAATCCCGCCATTCCCCGCCTTGTCGTCAAGTTCCCTTCGACGATCAAAGCGGTTCCTGCTGAGTAATGCAATGGATGCCGCCGCCACCGATGGCAATGGCATCAATGCGAACCTCGCGCACGCGCCTGTCCGGAAACAACGAACGGAACATCTGCCTTACGACCGTATCGGATTCGATCCCGTAACACGGCATGATCACCCCGCCGTTGACGAGGTAGGAATTGACGTAGGAGCGGCAGAATTTCGGGTGATCCGACGGCGCATCGACGGCTTCCGGAATGGTAACGATGCGGATCGGCCGCCCCTTGGCGTCTGTCTGGCCCTGCATCGCTTCCAGGTTCAGGCGGATGTAGTGGTTCCACTCTTCCTCCTCCTCGCTACCCCCTTCACCAGGACTTTCCATCAAGACCACGCCCGGCGCGACGAAGACGGCAATGCCATCCACATGACCATCGGTCTCGTCCTCGATCGGATTGCCAGGCAGCCAGATCACCTTTTCACCGCCGAGCATGTCGAGAAGCTCACGCTCGATGTCGTCGCGGCTCCAGCCGGGATTGCGATTGCGGTTCGGGAAGCAGGTTTCGGTGGTGATGATCGTCCCCTCGCCGTCGACGCTGACACCGCCACCTTCGGCGATCAGGTTCGACACGAAACCGGCAACGCCAGCCTTCTCCAGCACGACCCCGGAAAAGGCGGCATCGCCCTTGAACGGATGATACTTGCCGCCCCAGGCGTTGAAAGTGAAGCGCGCTCCGGCGCGCCGGCCGTCCTTAGCCGTCAGGAAGCAGGGACCGGCATCGCGCGCCCAGCTGTCATCGATGTCTGCCTCGACGAGATCGATCGACGGGTCGAGGATGGCGCGCGCCTCGGCCATATCCTCCGGCCGCGCAGCCATCGTCACCGGCTCGAATTCGCGGATCGCGTGGGCGACCGCCGCATAGTCGCGGCGGGTCGCGACGATATCGTCCCAGACCTCATGGCGGCACGGCCACATCATCCAAGTGCGGCGATGCGGCTCCCATTCGGCCGGCATGCGAAACCCGGCTTCGCGAGGTGTCTGGTTCTTCATGATTTCATACCCTTCCTAACCGGTCCCGATGCCTGCGACAGCGGCAGCGCCAGGATTCGGCTTTTACATCGTTGATTGTTTGCGAAAATAAAGTCAGCCGATCGTCGTCTGGCCATCGAGCGTGCGGATTGCGCCGTAGAGATCCGGCCGGCGGTCGCGGTAGATGCCCCAGCTGCGCCGGAAGGAGCGGACCGCATCAAGATCGAAGCGCGCCGTCAGATAGGTCTCGTCGGTGCGGCTCGCCTCGGCAACGATCGCCCCGGTCTGGTCGGCAATGAAGGACGTACCGTAAAACAGCGCCTCGTTGCCGCCGGCCGCCTCGCTTCCGACCCGGTTGGAGGCGATCACCGGGATCATGTTGGCGGCGGCATGGCCCTGCATCGTGCGACGCCAGTGGCCGGAACTGTCGATCTCGACGTTCTGTTCGCTGCCGATCGCCGTCGGGAAGAACAGAAGTTCCGCCCCTTGCAAGGCGAGCGCACGGGCGGTCTCGGGAAACCACTGGTCCCAGCAGATGCCGCAGCCGATCCGTGCGTATTTCGTATCGACAGCCCGAAAGCCGGTATCGCCGGGGCTGAAATAGAACTTCTCCTCATAGCCCGGCGCCTGCGGGATATGGGACTTGCGGTAGTTCCAGAGGATCTCGCCATCGGCATCGATGATCGCGAGCGAGTTGTACTGCGCCGGTCCCGCCTTCTCATAGTAGGAGATCGGCAGAACCACGCCGAGCTCCTTCGCAATTGTCCGGAAATGCCTGACCGCACGGTCCTCGCCGAGGCTAGCCGCCAGATCGAGGTGGTGGATCGTCTGCTCCAGGCAGAAATAGGGTGTCTGGAACAGCTCCTGCAAAAGGATGATCTGAGCACCATCCTCATGGGCAAGCCGCACCAGTTCCTCGGCCTTTTCGATATTCTCGTCGATGTTCCAGCTGCAGGCCATCTGCGTCGCTGCGACCGTGACTTCGCTCATGTCGAATGCTCCTCAAGCGGCGCCGCGGCGAGATGCCATGAAAGCGGCGATCGATTCTGAAAGCGCGGAAACGATCGCGTCGCATTCGGCTTCGGTGACGATCAAAGGTGGCGACACGATGAGCCGATTGCCGACCGGACGAACGATGACGCCGCGGGAAACGCAGCCCTGGAAGATCGTTTCGCTCGCTTTTTCGTGGGCAGGCAGCGGCGCCTTCGTCGCCTTGTCGGCCACAAGATCGATGCCGAGCATCAGCCCGGCGCCGCGCACGTCCCCAACGATGTCGTGGGCAAGCAGCGCCTTTGCCTGACGCTGCAGGTAGGCGCCGGTCTTTGCCGCGTGCGGCAGCAGGCGCTCCCGCTCCATGATGTCAATATTGGCGAGCGCTGCGGCACAGGCGACCGGGTGGCCGAAGTAGGTGAGCCCCATCGAAAAGACGCCGCCTTCGCACTGCGGACGGCTGATGACGTCGTAGATTTCGTCGGAAATCAGCGTCGCGCCGAGCGGGATGTAACCTGAGGTGATGCCCTTGGCCGAAACCAGGATGTCCGGCTGCGTCTGATAGATGGCGTCGGACGCGAACCATTCCCCGAGACGGCCGAAGCCGGTCACCACCTCGTCGGCGATGTAGAGGATATCGTTGCGGCGGCAGACCGCCTGCATGCGGCCGTGGTAGCCCTTCGGCGCCACCAGAACGCCCCCCGCCCCCATGATCGGCTCGGCGATGAAGGCTGCGACGTTCTGCGGTCCGAGCTGCTCGATCCGCATCTCGAATTCCCGCACCAGGAGGTCGCAATAGGCCTCCTCGGACATGCCTTCCGGGCGGGCGTAGCAGTCGGCAGCTGAGATGTGGTGGATGAAATCCTCACCGACCTGAGCAAAGCCGTATTTGGTGCCGTGAATGCCGGTCAGCGCGGCCGCCACGTAGGTTGCACCATGATAGCCGTTGTTGCGCGAGATGATCTTGCGCTTGCCGGGCTTGCCGCGCATTGCGAAGTAGTAATGCACGATGCGGATCGCCGCGTCGTTCGCCGTCGAGCCGCCGCAGGTGTAGTAGACATGGTTGAGGCTGCCGGGCGAAAGCTCCGCGAGCCGCGCGCCAAGCTCGGCTGCGGGCACGTTGCCCGATGCCCCGAAGGGATTGTAGTAGTCCATGTCGAGCACCTGGGCGGCAATTGCATCGGCCATCTCGCGCCGGCCGTGGCCGATGTTGACGCACCAAAGGCCGGCAATCCCGTCGAGCAGCCGTCGCCCGGTGTTGTCAACGACATAGGCGCCCTCGGCCTTCTCGATGATCTGGCTGCCTGTCGCAGCAAAGGTCGAAAAATCGGTATAGGGATGCAGGACGTGATCCCGGTCCTTCTCGAAGGCCGAGCGGTTGTTCGGCCGATCGGAGCCGACGGCTGCAACGGATTGAACGATGGTCATTTTCTTCTCCAGAATGGCATGAGGCGTGGTCTGCGGGATCGGCGTCACCGCAGAAGCTTGGTCCAGACACGGTCGTAAAGTTTGGTGACGGCGGGCGTGCAGGCGGTCAGGAATTCCGGCGCCGGCGCGCTTTCGGGCGGGCTGAGTTCAGGGGCACCGGCAAGTGCCTTGTCGACGAAGGCTTCGGCGCCTTTGATGCCGTTGGCGTAGCGGGCATAGTTGGTGATCATCGCCGCGTTTTCGGGATCCATAATGAAATTGATCCAGAGCTTGGCGTTCTCGATGTCCGGTGCGCCCTTCGGCACAGCGACATTATCCATCCAGCCGGTGTAGCCTTCCTTCGGGTAGATGTATTCGATCGACGGTCGTTCGTCGCGGGCACGCATGGCGTAGCCGTTCCAGCTCATGGAAACGGCCGCTTCGCCGGAAACCAGCAATTCCTTGGTCTCGGAGTTGTAGCTCTTGACGAATTGCTTCTGCGTCGACAGCAGGTCGAGTACCGCCTTCAGGTCCTCGGGGTTGTCGTTGCAGCGCGGCTTGCCGAGGTAGCGCAACGCCATGTTGATGACGTCGTTGACGTCACGCAGCATGTTGATCTTGCCCTTTGCCGCGTCATCCGGTTCGAACAGGATCTTCAGCGAGGTGTCATCGCCCTTGACGATATCGCGGTCGACAGCAAGACCGGTCGAGCCCCAGGCCCAGGGTGCCGAATAGAGGCGTCCCTTGTCCCAGAAGACGTCCCGCCACATCTCGTCGACATGCTGGTAGTTCGGCATCGCCGCGACATTGATCGGCTCGAGCAGCTTCTCGCCGATCAGGATCGTCATGGTATCGTGGCCGGGTACGATGATGTCGTAGCCGCCGGCCCCCGATTTCAGCTTGGCAAGCATGGTCTCCATGGAATCGTAGGTGTCGATATGGACCTTGACCCCGTAGGTTTTCTCGAATTTCTCGACCATCTCGGGCGGCGTGTATTCGCCCCAGGTGTAGATGAAGAGGTCGCCCGCCGCGAAGGCCTGGGCTGGCAGGGTCGAGGTAAGCAGGGCAGTAAAGACGGCGGCCTTTTTCATTAGATGTTCCCTTCATTGTTTTGATTTTCGTTGATTTTCGCGAAGTCAGTGCTTGCGGCCCGCCTGCCCCAGCAATCCCGAAATCAAGACCAGCACGGTCGAGGCGACGAGCATCAGCGTTGAGATGGCGTTGACCTCGGGCGTCATGCCGAGCCTGAGCATGCCGTAGATGTGCAGCGGCAGGGTGGTGGCGCCGGGACCGGCAACAAGGGCGGTGATGATGAAATCATCGAGCGAGATGATGAAGGCGAGCAGCCAGCCGGAGACGAGGCCGGGCAGCAGCAGAGGCAGCGTGATGCGCAGGAAGGCCTTGGCCGGCGAAGCATAGAGATCGGCCGCCGCCGACGGCAGCGTCGCGTCCATGCTTTCGAGCCGTGCCTTGATCGGCAGATAGGAGAAAGGGATGCAGAAGACGATGTGGGCAATCAGGATGGTGGCAAAGCCGAGGCTGATGCCGACGGACACGAAGAAGACGAGCGAGGCGACAGCGGTGACGATTTCCGGCACCATCAATGGGAAGGTGAGAACGACATAGGCGCCCTCTCCGCCGCCCTTCTTGCGGTTGACCGTGGCAATGGCGGCACCGAGCGCAAAGACCGTGGCGACGGTCGCGGCGATGATGGCGATCACCACCGAATTGATGGCGGCTGTCTGGATGTTCTGATTGGCAAAGACCGTTTGATACCAACGGAAGGAGAAACCTGCCCAACGGGTGACGGACCGGCCGTCGTTGAAGGAGTAGATCGCCAGAACGACGATCGGCGCATAGAGGAAGACGACGCAGCCGACGGAGAGAAGACCGAAACCGGGAAAGACACGAAGGTCGCGCAAGCGGGCGGTGGACATGGCGGACCTCCCCTTAGTTCTGCTGTTGCTGCTGGGCGGCGCGCCGCGCCAGCCAGAGAAGGACGATGAGGGTGATGGTGAGCAGGATCATCGACAGCGCGGCACCAAACGGCCAGTTGCGCGCCGCCTGGAATTGCGTACCGATCAGGTTACCGATCATCAGCGTCTTGCCGCCGCCGAGAATATCCGGGGCCAGATAGGAGCCGACCGAGGGAATGAAGACGAGCAGGCTGCCGGCGATCAGCCCCGGTCGCATGACCGGCAGCACGATGCGGAAGAACGCAACCCTGCGGCTCGCATAGAGATCGTAGGCCGCCTCCAGCAGGCGGAAATCGAACCGTTCGAAGGCCGAATAGAGCGGCAGCACCATGAAGGGCAGGAACGAGTAGATCAGCCCGAGCGAGATGGCAAAGCCGTTGTAGCTCAGTGCCAGGGGCTGGCCGATGAACCCAACGTCGATCAAAGCGCTGTTGATTGGGCCATCGTCACGCAACACGAAAAGCAAAGCGATGGTGCGGATCAGGAGGTTTACCCAGTAAGGAATGGTGATCAGGAACAGCCAGATGTTCTTCACCCGGTTGGAGCGGGTGGCGATGTAGTAGGCGGTGGGCACGCTGATCACGAGGCAGAGAAGCGTCGCGACGGTCGCCTGCATGAGCGAGCGGGCGACGATGATCAGATAGTCGGGTGTAAAGGTCAGGCTGTCGTCGAGGAAATCCCGCTCGAACAGGATCTGCTCGTAGGCGGCGGCGGTAAAGGACCACTCGACGCCGCCATAAGCGCCCGGCACGAGAAGCGAATAGGTGAGCATGATCGCAATCGGCGCGACCATGAACACCAGGATGATGCCGAGCGATGGCCACAGAAGGCTGGCATGGGCAAGCCCCGGCGGGATGCGCGAGGAAAGAGCAAGAGGCCGGGCGCTCATGACAGGAGCACCTTGATGGAGCCGGGCTCAAAACCGAGGCTGACGACATCGCCCGGCGCGAAATCCTGGCGGCCGCGCAGACCACCGCGGGGAGACCGCGCCGTCAGCGCGTGCCCGCCGGCGCGCAGGTGATATTCAACCGCATTGCCGAGATAAGTGCGATCGGCAACCGTTGCCGACGCTTGTCCGCCGCATTGGCCGACGCCCAGAACCAGCCGCTCGGGGCGGATCGAGAGCCAGACCTCTTGCCCGTCCTCGACATGCTCAGCGATCGGCGCATGCACCTGGCCAAAACCCTCGATGTCGAGAGCTGCCTCACTGCCAGCGGTCCCTGTAACCTTCGCCTCGATCAGGTTCGACTCGCCGATGAAATCGGCAACGAAGCGGCTTTGTGGCTGTTCATAAATCTCCTCAGGCGTGCCGACCTGCTGCAGGAGACCGTTGCTGATGACGGCGACCCGGTCGCTCATCGCAAGGGCCTCTTCCTGGTCATGGGTGACGAAAATGAAGGTAATGCCGGTTTCGCGCTGGAGGGATTTCAGTTCCAACCGCATCTTCTGCCGGAGCTTCAGGTCGAGCGCCGACAGCGGCTCGTCGAGCAGCAGGAGCTTGGGCTGCGGTGCGAGCGCGCGGGCAAGTGCGACGCGCTGGCGCTGCCCGCCCGACATCGTGTCCGGGCGGCGATCGGCATATTCGCGCATGTGAACAAGATCGAGCATGCGCTCGACGGTGCGATCGACTTCGGCCCTCGGCTTGCCGAGCATTTCAAGGCCGAAGGCAATGTTGCGGCGAACGGTCATATGCGGGAACAGCGCATATTGCTGGAACACGGTGTTGACCGGCCGCGCTTCCGGCGGGAGGCGGCTGACGTCTTCTCCGAAGATGCGGCAGGAGCCTGACGTCAGCATTTCGAAACCGCCGAGGATGCGCAGCAAGGTGGTCTTGCCGCAGCCGGAGGGGCCAAGCAGGGTGAAGAACTCGTTGGCGCGGATGGAAAGACTGACGTCCTTCAGTGCCTCATGGGCCTGCGGCGTGCCGGCATTATAGGTCTTGCGCAGGCTTCGAACCTCGGCGGCGACGCTGTTTGGAAGCTGCACCGGATCGCAACCAGCCATCGGCACGATGTTGCTTTCGGCCCGCGGCCTTGGATCGGGGTGTTTGATGGCGCGCTGCATGGTTCTCCTCCACTTGAGCCGAGGGGAGCGACATACCGCTCGGCATGGAGAAACTATGCGTGGCGCAGACGTGGGGCGTTAGTCCCCCAGAGGGGGTACCACCGATGCCCGCGTCTCCAGATGCCTGGAAACGCGAAAAAGGCGGCCACAAGCCGCCTTTTAGAAAACCGCGTCAATGAGCACTGTCGCTTAAGTCTACGATCGCATTTCACCCCATGAACGACGGTCGCGTTCCTTTCAGCTTCCCGCTTGCGAGTTGCGGAAAAGGATGACCAAGGCGGTTGCGACGATCATGATCACCGAGATGGCGGCCACGGCCGGATCGAGATCCAGACGCAGGTTGTCCCATATGCGCTTGGGCAGTGTGATGACGTTGACGCCGCTGACGAACAGGGTGACGGAACTCTCCTCCCAGGACATGACGAGGCTGACGAACCAGGCGGCGAACAGCCCGAAGCGAATGTTCGGCAGGATCACCCGGAAAATCGACTGCAGCTGGCTTGCCCCGAGGTTTCGGGCGGCAAGCTCGAGGTTCCGGTCCAGCCGACTGAGCGCGCCGAGGATGGCGATGACAGCAAACGGTACAATCATCACCACATGCGAGAGCACCAGTCCGGGGATCGTGTCGAGCAGGCCTATCTGCGCCAGCAGGAAATAAAGCGCGACCGCGGAGGTGACGGGCGGGACGATGATCGGCAACAGAACGAGGCCGATCAGGAAGCGTCCGCTCGCCGGCCGGCGCAGCCAGACACCGATGCCGAAGGCTGCAGCAAGCGCCGTTGCGATGACGCTCGAAAGAAGAGCGACGAGCGTGCTCGTGCCGATGCTCGAAAGCCAGGTATCGGTATCGAAAATCGCCAGGTAGTGCCTGAACGAATACTCCCCGTCCGGCATCGACAGGAAGCGCTTGGCCGTGAAGGAAAACGGGATGACGGCGGCAAGAGGCAGGAGCAGGAAGAGCCCGGCCACACCGGCAAGAAAGCCGCCAAGACGTGATGTGCCAAACATAATCCACCTACCGCGACATGAGTTGTTCGATGCGCATGACGCGCTGCGACAGCCAGAGGATGGCAAAGACGACGACGAGCAGCACGACGCCGAGAGCGGCACCGAGCCCCCAGTTGGCCGTCTGGAACATCTGTACGAACACCGATTCCGCCGTCATCACCACCCGACCGCCGCCGAGGATCATCGGGGTGACGAAGAAACCGAGCGAGAAGATGAAGGTCATCGCCAGTGCCGAAAACACACCCGGCAGAGACATTGGCAGATAGATCCGCCAGAACACGCCAAGCGGCCGGCAACCGAGGCCGAGCGCGGCCAGAAGCACGCGCCTGTCGATCTTGCGCATGACGGAGGCCATCGGCAGGATCGCGAACGGCACCATGAAGTGCACCATGCCAGTTATCACCGACCAGACGTTTCGGCCGGTCGAAAGTCCACTCAGACCGAAGGCCGCCGCGACGTCGCTGGCAAGCCCGTTGTTGCGCAGGATGACCACCCAGCCGAAGGCGCGCACCAGCACCGAGATCCAGAACGGAATGAAGATGCAGATCTCGATTAGCCGGCTGCGGCGCGCACTGCCCATCACCCAGTAGTAGGCGAGCAGATAGGCGATCGGAATAGTGATCGCGGTGCTCAAGAGGCACACCCAGAAGGTTCTCAGAAAGATCGCCTGGAAGTCCGCACCGGAGAAGATACGAAGATAGTTGCCGACGCCGAGCTCAGGCCGTGTGACGCTCCAGAGCGTCACGCCGGCAAAGGGCAGCACATAGGCAAGCAAGAGGATCACCGGCAATGCCCAGAGCATTAAAAGCGATCCGCTCGCGCCGGGAGGCCTAAGCAACAGGAAACGCCTCTCGATCATGACGCGGTCATCGCCAGGTATTTTTCGAGCGCCGCATCGCCGCGGGCCGAATACCAGTCCATGTCCATCAGCACCTGTTGTGCCATGTTCTCAGCCGAGCTGCAGTCCAGCCGCTTGAGCTCCGCCGGCACGAGATCATGGGCAAGCGGATTGGAAGGGCCGCAGCCAAGTGCTTTCAGCAACTCGACCTGGCGCGCCGGATCCTGGCAGTAGCGGATGAAATCCATCGCCCGGGCGGACCCCGCCGGATTGCCCTTGATCACAGCCCAGCCCGACGGCGCAAGGATACCTTCGGCATAGGTCCAGCTGACATCGCCGCCTGTGTCTTTCTCCACCAGGTTGGCGCGGGTGTGCCATATCAGCGCCATCGACGCCTCGCCGTCGCGCATCAGCTGCTGGCTCTCGGCACCGGAATCCCAGAAGCTGACGATATGCGGCTTGATCTCATTGAGCTTGCGGATGGCGCGTTCTTCGTCGAGCGGATAGAGCTTGTCCATCGGCACGCCGTCGGCAAGGAGTGCTGCCTCCATGCAGCCCGACATCCACTTGTAGAGCGAGCGCTTGCCCGGATATTTTTCGACGTTCCAGAAATCCGCCCAGGACTTCGGTGGGTTGTCGCCGAATTTCTTGGCATCATAGGCGATGACATAGCTCAGGAAATAGTTGGCGACGCTGTATTCATAGGCAAAGCCCGATTGCACCTTCTCGCGATCGACCACCTTGTAGTCGATCGGCTCGATCATGCCTGCTTGGCCGAGCGATTTCGTCGCGCCCGGGTCGGCATCGCAGACGTCCCAAGAGACCGCGCCGCTTTCGAACTGCGCCTTCATCGCGCCCTTGGTCGGCCCAGAGCCGTCGATCTTCACCGCGATGCCCTGTTGTTCGGCATAGTTGCCTGTCAGCGCTGTCTCGAAAGCGCCGACGGCGTCCCCGCCCCAATTGGTGACGACCAGTTGCCCGTCGGCCGCCCTCGCCGATCGGCTGCCAAGATGCGGTGCGACGCCCAGCAAAACGAGGCCGGTCAGAAACGTCCGCCGGTCAATGCGACCCGAAAGATGACCGTCCTTCAGGAGTTCAAGGCATTCCGCTTTCAGATCGTTACTCATTGCATTTCCCCTTGTTGTTGTTTGGTTCGCATGCATTTGAAGCGTGTCAGCCGGCGAGCACCCGCCCGTCCATATGGCCCCAGTGCACCCAGAGCTGCTCGCCGCGCGCCGGGGGCACGCCGAGCGCGTCTCGCGTCGCCGTTACCGTCAGGCCCGTTCCCTCCGGCGCGCTGCCTTTGACGATGGTCGTACCACCCTGGAAGACGACGCCATTGACGGTCATCGGCAGCAGATTGTGGTCGGTCTTTGGTCGCTGGCGGCAAAGCGTCAGCTTCTCCGGTCGAATGGCGAGCACGGCCGGTGCGCCCGCCAACTGTTCGGCATCGGGGAGCGCCGCCCGTACACCGAATTCCCCGACATGCGCATGAAACTCGCCGGAAACGGCGCGCTGCCGCGAGACCGGCAACGTGTTCATCGTGCCGAGAAACTCGGCGACAAACCGGGTGTTGGGTTCATCGTAGAGCACGTTCGGCCGGTCGAGCTGGACGATGCGGCCGCGATCAAAGATCGCGATCCGATCCGACATCGCCATCGCTTCCATCTGGTCGTGCGTGACGAAAAGAAAGGTCGTTCCCGTCTTGCGATGGATATCGACCAGTTCGTCCTGCAATTGTTCGCGCAGGTTCTTGTCGAGTGCCGAGAGCGGTTCGTCCAAAAGCAGAAGCTCCGGCTCGAACACCAGCGCACGCGCAAGCGCCACGCGCTGCTGCTGACCGCCCGACAGCGCCGAGGGGCGTTTGTGCTCATGTCCCCTGAGGCCGACAAGGTCGACCATCCGCGCCACCCGCTGCTCGACCTCGGCGCGCATAACCTTCCGTACGCGCAGCGAAAAGGCGATGTTCTCCGCAACGGTCAAATGCGGGAACAATGCGTAGCCCTGAAACACCATGCCGAAATTGCGCCTGTCGGCAGGCGTGTCACCGATGTCCTCGCCATTCTTCAAAACAGCGCCTGACGACAACGGCTCGAAGCCGGCGATCGCGTTCAAAAGTGTCGACTTGCCCGATCCGGACGGGCCGAGAAAGGTGAGGAACTCCCCCTTCTCAATGTCGAGCGACACGTTTCTCAGAGCCTCGAAGCTATCGAAGGACTTGCAGGCTTCGCGAATGGAAATATGGGCTGGCATGGCTGCCTCCGATCAATCGACGCTGTCGCGGATTAGCGGACTCGTCGAGCAATGGATACCGCCGCCGTTAAGTTGCACCTTGTCGTAATCGATCTCGAGCACGGTGACATTGCTGCGGGAAAGCGCCTCGCGCGTGCGATCGGAAAGCCCGCGCGGCATGATCACGCGACCGGGCGCGATCGCCAGACCGTTGACGATCCAAGGATTGTCATCCTCGTTCATCTCGATCGTGCGGATGCCGAGCTGGCGGAGTTTCTCGAGGAAGACGAAGGAGAGACCGCGCGGCCAGATCAGCGCGAGATCGACGTCAATCATCAGGAAATGGCCGTCGATATGGATGTCGTAGCCGCAGAGGTCGACGACCAGAAGTTCGACACCCTGGTAGCGAAGCACCTCGGCGATCTGGCTGATGCCGTCGTCGTTGATGCGGATGCCACGGCCGATGACGGCGGTGCGGCTGTTGAGCCAGGCAAAGCTTCCGCCTTCGGCCATGGCCGTTCCGTGCAGGGTGCGAAGCACCGGCATTCCCTGTTTTGCCAGCGTCCGGGTCACGGCGAGTTCCTCGCCATGACGCATGCGCGGTGCCAGCCGGGGGATGATCGCGCCACCCTTGACGGCGATGCACGAGTCTCGGGTGTAGACCGACTTGAACCGACCGCGATCAACGCCCTCGACATAAACGACTTCGACGCCTTCGGCCCGCAGCAAATCGGTCAGGCCGTCATGCTGGGCCTGCAGTTCCTCAAGCGTCGGGATGCTGTCGCTCTGCCAGTACCAGCCTGTCTCGAGGTCGCCATAGGTGCCGATTTCCTCGATGCGCTTGGTGCGGTCGATGACGGAAAACTCCTCGCCGGGGCGATGCATCAGGACGGTGCGGAGCTGCCCGACGTCGTTGTTGCACCCCCAGTTTCGACCCCAGAGATTTTCCAGCCGCTCGGGCGCCTCGAAAGCGGGCTCGGCGACAGAGCCGAAATACTTGATCGTCGCGGAGTAGAGATCCTTTTTCTTCGGCGGCACGGCGTTCATGTGTAGTTCCCTTGGTGTTGGCCGGCTGTCATATCAGCCCGCCGTTTCGTTAAAGCAGATGCTAACGGATCGTTTTCCTCCCTCATAACGAATTGATTTCCGCCTTCAATTGAGGTTTTCTCAAGCATTGACGAGATCGGGGAGCGAGATCCGTGACAAGACTGCCGCCACTCAATGCCTTGCGCGCCTTCGAGGCGAGCGCCCGAAACAAAAGCCTGACCAAGGCCGCGAATGAGCTGCACGTTACGCCGGGAGCGGTCAGCAAACAGTTCCGGCAGCTGGAGGAGCATTTCGGCTTTGCGCTTGCGGTCAAATCACGTGACAGCTTCGTCCTGACGCCTGAGGGCCAGGAGCTCTTCTCCAAGCTCGCCCAATCCTTCGAGACCCTCAACGATGCGGTGCTCGGCCTTCAGCGCAATCCGATCGCCGGGCGGCTTGCCGTAAGGTGCATGCCGGCCTTTGCAACGCGATGGCTGGTGCCACGGCTCGGCAAGTTCTACGACCGCCACGAACGCGTCGAATTGCAAATCCTCTCGATGCCGGAATGGGGCGAACCGTTCCCTGACGGCCAGGCCGATCTTGCCATCATGTTCGGGGATCCGGCTGTCGCAAAGGGCGAAGCGACACCGCTCAAGCAGATGGAGTTTTTTCCGGTCTGCAGCCCGATCCTGATCAACCGCGATGGCGACATCAAGCGCACCAAGGACCTGACCCGGCATGTGCTCCTCGACGGCGTCGGTTCCACCCATTGGAACGACTGGTTCAAGCATCACGGCCAGGAAATTCCCGCAACGGTTCGCCGGCTGAGTTTCGAAGACTTCAACCAGAATCTGGCCGCGGCGCGCTGCGGGATTGGCATCGCGATGGGCGACAACATCACCGCAGCCGAAGAGCTAGCCCAAGGGGCGCTCGTGCGGCCGCTCAAGGGTTTCATCAAATCGGCAACAAAGGGCTACTACATCGTCACGCAGAAGAACCGGGACAGCTCGCCGCTCGCCAAAGTGTTTATCGAGTGGGTGGTCAACGAGGCGCAGGCGACGGTTGAATTCGCCTGAAAGCTGACGGCGGCACCGGCATCAGTCGCCGCCCGACGCTGCCTGATCCATGCGCATCTGGCGCAGCATGTTCCGCCCGGCGATCAGCATCTCGAACAGGAAGGCCAACAGCGACCCGATGAGCGAGACGATCGCGCCGCCGAAAAACCAGAAAAGGTTCTCCTCGCGAAACCCGAAGGCAAGCGCGCCGGCGAGCAGATTGAGAATGGCGCAGCCCGTGCAGATCGCCGCGAAAGTCCCCAGCGCAACGGCAATCTCCAGCGCCAGCGTCCGCCGGCGCAGATAGTCAAGCTGCATCCGCCGCGCGTCGTTCTGCTCGTATTTCTCCCCGATCTCGTTGACGCGATCGGACACCCTGCCAAGCCGGGAGGCATAGACACTGACGAAGCCGGCAGTGCCGGCGAGAAGAAAGACGGGCGCCAGCGAGGTTTGGACGATCGAAGCGAGATCGATGACGGTCGACGGCGTCTCCATGCTTGCCTTCATTTTGCGTCGCTCGCTTCCGGCGAGACCGGGAGGAGCACTCTAGTCAGTTTTGACGGATATAATAGCGATACAAACACCGAGATTTGGCGCAGATAGATGCGCTTCATACCCTTATCAAGGGAATACGGGAGCGACCCAGCCCGACGTTCACACGCCCAACAGCAACGTCCGCACCAGGGGATGCTTGGCGTGGGCAAGGCCGTCGACGACGTTGAAGTGGTGCCGGTCCGGCTCCGCGACAGCAGCCGTCGTTGCACCCAATCCGGTCCAGATATTGGCAAGAAGCGCGTTCTGACGCAGGAACTCCGCACGCTCGCCGCCTCCGACCCAGCAGGTGATGCGGGCGTCTGGCATCGGCCGCAGCAGTGCCGGGCTCTGTGAAAGTGCCTCGGCCTCGTCGATCGCGAGCTTCTCGTTCATGGCCGTCGACATGATCGGGCGCAGGTCATGCACGCCGGAGATCGAGACGACGTTGCGGATCCGGCCCTGGACATCAGGCGAAAGCGGCGCGGTCGTCGTGATCATTCGGCTGACGAGGTGGCCGCCGGCCGAATGGCCGGTCAGCATCAAGGGACCCTCGACGCGTTTCGATGCCTCGCTGATAGCGGCGGCGACCTCTTCGACGATCCCGGCAATGCGAATCTTTGGGCAGAGGGTGTAGGACGGCATCGCGACGGCATAGCCGCGCTCCACTGCTCCGGCCGCCAGGTGCGACCAGAAGCTCTTGTCGAGCTGTAGCCAGTACCCGCCGTGGACGAAGACCACCAGGCCCTTGGGCGAACCGTCGGGAAGAAAGAGATCCATGCGGTTCCTCGGCCGATCGCCATAGGCAAGGTCGAGTTTGGCGCGTCCGGCGCTCAAGAGGGCGTTGCGGAACGCCTCGGCCGGTTTGACCCAGGCTTCCGGCCAGCGATCGCCGCGCGCGATGTTCGAGCCGTTCGCATAGGCGTCGTCCCAGTCGGAAATGCGGTGTTCCAGCATCGATTTCATCCTCCCTTTGATGTCTCCTCACAGATAGCAATCGCCTGCCCCACCGGGAAAGGCAATGCCGGCAATCGAAAAAAACTTTAGGCTTGAAATAATTTTGGACTGGTGCGATGCTGCCCCATGTTCAGCCGAGAAGTGGAGGTCTCGCTGTGCCTATCGCCATAACTGGAGTCGCGCCGGCGACGGCCCGTGTCACTTTGAATAGTGCCGCGACGCTTGCCGCTTGTCCGCAGACCAGGGCTTTGAACCACCGCAAGACTTTCCGCCGGCTTTGAACAATGCCTGGGCAACAGGCACGAACGAAATTAGGGAACAGCCGCCACATGCTTGGACCGACTTCGCACGTCGATACGTTCACCCGTGACCATCTTCCGCCACAGGAAGAATGGCCGGAGTTTCTTCTCGAAGGTTTTGACTACCCGGATCACCTCAACGCCGCCGTCGAATTGACGGACGCCATGGTTGCCAAGGGTTTCGGCGATCATACCGCGTTGATCGGCAATGGCCGCCGCCGGACTTACAAGGAACTGTCCGACTGGACCAACCGTCTCGCCCACGCGCTGGTTGAGAATTACGGTGTGAAGCCCGGGCACCGCGTGCTCATCCGCTCCGCCAACAATCCGGCCATGGTCGCCTGCTGGCTGGCAGCCACCAAGGCCGGCGCCGTCGTCGTCAACACCATGCCGATGCTCCGGGCCGGGGAACTCGCCAAGATCGTCGACAAGGCCGAAGTCAGCCTGGCACTTTGCGACACGCGACTGATGGAAGAAATGATCGTCTGCGCCAAGGACAGCCGCTTCCTGAAGCAGGTCGTGAGTTTCGACGGGACCGCGAACCACGACGCCGAACTCGACCGCATTGCGCTCGACAAATCAGTGGTCTTCGAGGCGGTGCATACCGGTCGCGACGATGTGGCGTTGCTCGGTTTCACCTCTGGCACGACGGGGATTCCGAAGGCGACCATGCACTTTCACCGCGATCTCCTGGCGATCGCCGACGGCTATGCCCGCGAAGTGCTCGGGGTCACGCCCGACGATATCTTCGTCGGCTCGCCGCCGCTCGCATTCACCTTTGGCCTTGGCGGCCTTGCGATCTTCCCCTTGCGCTTTGGAGCCGCAGCGACACTGCTCGAGCATGCGACGCCGGCCAACATGGTGGAGATCATCGAGAAGTACAAAGCGACGATCTCGTTTACCGCCCCCACCGCCTATCGGGCAATGATGAAGGCGATGGATAACGGCGCCGATCTTTCATCACTGCGCGTCGCGATCTCGGCGGGCGAGACCCTGCCCGGTCCGGTCTTCGAGGAATGGACGGCCAAGACCGGCAAGCCGATCCTCGACGGGATCGGCGCGACCGAGATGCTGCATATCTTCATTTCCAACCGCTTCGAGGACCGCAAGCCCGCCTCGACCGGAAAGCCGGTCGGCGGCTACGAAGCGCGGATCGTCAATGACGACATGCAGGAAGTCCCCCGCGGCACGATCGGCAGGCTTGCGGTGCGTGGCCCGACCGGCTGCCGCTACATGGCCGACAGCCGACAGCGCGACTATGTGCGCGACGGCTGGAACCTGACCGGCGACGCCTTCTATCAGGACGAGGACGGCTTCTTCCATTTCGCCGCCCGTTCGGACGACATGATCATCACCGCCGGCTACAACATCGCCGGCCCCGAGGTCGAAGCCGCCCTGATTTCCCACCCGGAGGTCGCAGAATGCGCCGTCGTCGGTGCGCCCGATCAGGAACGCGGCCAGATTGTCGAAGCCTATGTCGTTCTGATATCTGGCGTGTCGGCAGACGACGCAACGATCAAGCGTCTGCAGGATCATGTGAAGGCGACGATCGCGCCTTACAAATATCCGCGATCGGTAAAGTTCCTGGACAACCTGCCGAAAACAGCCACGGGCAAGATCCAGCGGTTCCGATTGCGGTCGGAGAACTGAAAACATGAGCAAATCATACGACCCTTCGAAAGAAGGCGCCCAGATGTCGTTCGAGGGACGCATGTCCTATAGCGACTACCTGATGCTGGAAAAGGTACTGGATGCGCAGGAGCCGCTTTCCAAAGCCCATGACGAGATGCTGTTCATAATCCAGCATCAGACGTCCGAGCTCTGGATGAAGCTCGCGCTGCACGAGATCAACGCGGCGGTCCGCTCGATCCGCGACGACCGGCTGGAGCCCGCATTCAAGATGCTGACGCGCGTCGCCCGCATCTTCGAGCAGCTGAACAGCGCCTGGGATGTGCTGCGAACGATGACCCCCAGCGAATACACCACGTTCCGTGAATCGCTCGGCCAATCCTCCGGCTTCCAGTCCTGGCAGTACCGGGCGATCGAGTTCCTCGCCGGCAACCGCAATGTCGCGATGCTCGGGCCGCATGCGCACCGCCCCGACATCATGGAAAAGCTGGAAGCGATCCTGGCAGCGCCGTCGCTCTACGACGAGGCGATCCGGCTTCTTTCGCGCAACGGTTTCGATGTCGGCGCGGAGGCGGACAAGAGCGATTTCCGCGAGACGCGCACGGAAAGCGAAAAGGTCTTCGCCGCCTGGCAGATCGTCTACCGCGATCCCGAGCGCTATTGGATGCTCTACGAGCTCGCCGAGAAACTGGTCGATTTCGAGGACTACTTCCGTCGCTGGCGCTTCAACCACGTCACGACCGTCGAGCGCATCATCGGCATGAAACGCGGAACCGGGGGCACATCCGGCGCGTCCTATCTGAAAAAGATGCTCGAAGTGGAACTTTTCCCCGAGCTCTGGCACGTGCGCACGGGTCTCTGATAGAACACAACCCAAAAGGGAACCAACAAAGAGGAGAACAGCATGAACCGCATTCTGGCAGCAGGCCTTCTTGGCCTTTCACTTGCAACGTCAAGCCTTGCCCATGCCGAGCCGGTGAAGATCGGCGTCATCACCACACTGTCGGGCGGCGGCGCCGGCCTCGGCATCGATATGCGCGACGCCTTCACGCTGGCGATCAAGCAGTCGGGCAACAAGGACGTCGAGCTGGTGATCGAGGACGATGCCCAGAAGCCGGAACTTGCGGTGCAGATCGCCGAGAAGATGATCCAGGGCGACAAGGTCGACCTGATGACGGGGATCATCTGGTCGAACCTTGCGATGGCCGTCGTGCCGAACACGGTGGCACAGGACGTGATCTATCTGTCGCCGAACGCCGGTCCCTCGGCACTTGCCGGTGCGAACTGCAATGCGAACTATTTCAACGTCGCCTACCAGAACGACAATTTCCATGAGGCGATGGGGCAATACGCCAACAAGGACTATAAGAACGCCTTCATCCTCGCCCCCAACTACCCCGCCGGCAAGGACGCGCTGACCGGCTTCAAGCGCTATTACAAGGGCGCGCTTGCCGGCGAGATCTACACGCAGGTCGGGCAGACGGACTACGCTGCCGAAATCGCCCAGATCCGCGCCTCGGGTGCCGACACCGTCTACTTCTTCCTGCCCGGCGGCATGGGCATCGCCTTCATGAAGCAATATGCCCAGTCGGGCGTGAACATCCCCGTCATGGGCCCGGGCTTCTCCTTTAGCCAGGACGTCCTGCCGGCGATCGGCGACGCGGCGCTTGGCGTCAAGAACTCGGCGACCTGGTCGAAGGACCTCGACAACGAGGCCAACAAGAAGTTCGTCGAAGCCTTCAAGGCCGAGTACAAGCGCCTGCCCTCGATCTACGCGGCGCAGAGCTGGGATACCGCAAACCTGATCCTCGCCGCGCTGTCCAAGGCAAGCGTCAAAGACAAGGACGCCTTCCGCGCAGCACTTAAGGCAGCAGACTTCCAGTCGGTGCGCGGCAAATTCGTCTTCAACAACAACAACCACCCGATCCAGAACATCTACGTCCGCGAGGTGGTGAAGGAAGCCGACGGCGTGCTCACCAACAAGATTATCGCCACCGCCTTCGAAGACCACAAGGACGCCTACGCCGAGAAGTGCAGCATGTAGTGCCCTACACCTGTCGTTTGCCCGGGTGCGCGGCCTTGATGCCGCCATCCGGTCGATGATCCATGTCCTCCTGACATCAAGCTTGGACCGGTCTCTTGTTCACCGCACTTCTGATCGAACAACTGCTCAACGGGCTCCAGCTCGGTGTGATGCTGTTTCTGATGGCCGCCGGCCTGACCCTGATTTTCGGGGTCATGGGCCTCATCAACCTGGCGCACGGCTCACTGTATATGATCGGCGCGTTTGCCTGCGCCACGGTCGCAGCCGCCACCGGCTCCTTCTGGATCGGCCTCATCGCCAGCCTTGCAGCTGCAGCTGGTGTCGGCGCGATCATCGAGGTCGCCGTCATCCGCAGGCTCTACGACCGCGATCATCTCGATCAGGTCCTTGCGACCTTCGCGCTGATCCTGATCCTGTCGGAAGGCGCCCGCTGGCTCTTCGGCTCCTTCCCGCTCTATCTCGACATTCCCCCCTTGCTCCAGGGTGCCGTACCGCTGCCGGGCGGCGGCCAGTACCAGCTCTACCGCCTGGCGATCATCGGCGTCGGCATTGCCGTTGCGATCGGCCTCTATCTGTTGATCTCCAGAACCCGGCTCGGCATGCGCATCCGGGCGGGCGAGTCCGATCGAGAGATGATCGGAGCGCTCGGTGTCGACATCGGCACGCTCTATACGGTCGTCTTCGCACTCGGTGCAGCGCTTGCCGGGCTTGCCGGCGCGTTGGTGGGCGCATTGCAATCGGTGCAGGTCGGCATGGGCGAACCGGTCCTCATCCTCGCCTTCGTCGTCATCGTCATTGGCGGTATCGGCTCGATCAAGGGGGCACTGGTCGGCGCTGTCATCGTCGGTGTCGTCGACACGATGGGCCGTTTCCTGCTCCCATCGCTTCTGGCACTCACCATGCCCGCATCGCAGGCGACCACGATCGGGGCGGCGCTCGCCTCGATGCTGATCTACGTCGTCATGGCCCTTATCCTCGCCTTCAGGCCGAGTGGCCTGTTTTCGGCACAGTCGTGAGGCCAAGATGACCCGCGAAACCACAATCAACCTGCTGCTCGCCCTGCTGCTTCTCGGTGCGCCGATACTGGCTGCAAGCTTGGGCGAACCCTTCTATGTGACGCTCGCAACCCGCATCGCCGTGCTGGCGCTTGCCGCCGTCGGCCTCAATATGGCGCTCGGGCTTGGTGGGCTGCTCTCTTTCGGGCATGCGGCCTTTTTCGGCCTCGGCGGTTATGTCGCCGGCATCCTCGCCACGCACGCCTTCAATGCCGAGCCGCTCTTTGCCGGCATTCCGGCGACGACATCCATGCCGCTGATCTGGGTCGTCGCCGTCGCGGTCGCCGGGCTCATCGCGTTGCCGATCGGTGCGATCAGCCTGCGCACCTCAGGCGTCTATTTCATCATGATCACGCTCGCCTTCGCGCAGATGATCTACTACTTCGCGATCTCCTGGCCGGCCTATGGCGGCGAGGACGGCCTGTCGCTGTCGATGCGCAACGCCTTTCCCGGCGTCAACACGGCCAAGCCCTTGCCCTATTTCCTGATCTGCTACGCGGCACTGATGGCGGCGCTGCTTCTGTTTCGCGTGGTCGAGGGTTCACGCTTCGGCAGCGCCCTGCAGGCGGCGAGACAGAACGGTACCCGGCTTGCCGCAGTCGGCATCGCACCTTTCAACATCCGCCTCGTCGCCTTCGCCGTCTCGGCGATGATCACCGGGTTTGCCGGCGCGCTCTATGCCGACCTCAATCGCTTCGTCGGTCCCTCTATGCTCTCCTGGCACATGTCGGGTGAACTGATCGTGCTGATCATCCTCGGCGGCAAAGGCCGACTGTTCGGCCCGGTTGCCGGCGCGATGATCTTCGTCTTCTTCGAATATGTGCTCGGCGGCATCACCGAGCGCTGGCAGTTCTTCCTCGGCCTCATCCTGCTCGGCATCGTGCTGTTTGCCCGCGGCGGTCTGCTGGGTCTCCTCTCCGGAAAGCCGCGCCATGTCTGAGCCCGTTCTCGAAATCCGCGACCTCAGAAAATCCTTCGGCGCCCTCAAGGCGACGGATGGCGTCAGCCTCGAGCTTCACCCGGGGCAGATCCATGCGCTGATCGGCCCGAACGGCGCCGGCAAGAGCACGCTGATCCACCAGATTGCCGGATCGCTCAAGGCCGACAGCGGCACGATCCGTTTTCTCGGCCAGGATATCGGCGGCCTCGATATGGCCGCCCGCGCAAGGCTCGGCCTTGCCCGTAGCTTCCAGATCTCCTCGCTGGCGCAGGAATTCTCGGCCCTTCGCAACGTCATGCTGGCGGTGCAGGCGCGCCACGGCAGCAGCTTCCACTTCTTTCGCCAGGTCAGCAACGACAAGCAACTGACCGAACCGGCGATGGCGATGCTGGAGCGCGTCGATCTTGCTGCGCGTGCCCACGTGCCGGCGGCCGAACTCTCGCACGGCGAACGCCGGCAACTCGAAATCGCCATCGCCCTGGCGCTGTCGCCGAAAGCCTTTCTGTTCGACGAGCCCATGGCCGGCATGGGACCGGAGGGCTCCAAGCGGCTGACTTCGTTCCTTGATGGGTTGCGTCACGAAGCGCCGATGCTCTTGGTGGAGCACGACATGGATGCGGTCTTTACGCTGGCGGATCGCATCTCCGTGCTGGTCTACGGTCGCATCATCGCGTCAGGCACGGTCGATGAAATCCGCAGCGATCCGGATGTGCGCCGGGCCTATCTGGGAGAAGCCGCGTGAGCCTGCTCGAACTCAAAGGTCTCGAAACCTTCTACGGCGCATCCCAAGCGCTCTTCGGCGTCAACCTCGATGTGCGCGAGGGCGAGGTCGTCGCGCTCATGGGCCGCAACGGCATGGGCAAGACGACGACGATCAACTCGATCCTCGGGCTCGTGCGCCCGCGTTCAGGCGCCATCTCCTTTGCCGGCAAGACCATCTCCGGCCTGCGCACGCACAGGATTGCAAGGCTCGGTCTCGGTCTCGTTCCTGAAGGACGGCGCTGCTTTCCCAATCTCACCGTCATGGAGAACCTCGTCGCCACGGCTCGCGGCAACGAATGGACCTTCGAGAAAGTGACCGCGCTCTTCCCTCGCCTCGGCGAGCGGCGCGATCAGTATGCCAACACGCTTTCGGGCGGGGAGCAGCAGATGCTTGCGATCGGCCGGGCCTTGATGACCAATCCCAGCCTGCTCATTCTCGACGAGGCAACGGAAGGGCTGGCGCCGGTCATTCGCCAGGATATCTGGTCGGCGATCCGCACTCTGAAGGCGGCAGGGCAGTCGATCCTCGTCGTCGACAAGACGCTTTCGGAACTCCTGCCCGTTGCCGACCGCTGCTTCGTCCTGGAAAAGGGCGCGACCGTGTTCGAGGGAGCGCCGCTTGCGCTGACGCCAGAACTCCAGGATCGCTATCTCGGCGTTTGATCGGTCGCTCAGGCCGAGGGAATGCCACCGCCGAGCACTGTGGAATAGGCAGCCGCGTCGATGTTTCCGCCCGAGACCACGCAGACGATGTTTCCCTTGAGATCCGGTCGCGCGATTGCGGCGGCAAGCGAGGCAGCACCCGCGCCTTCGGCAACGATCTTCGCCTTCTTGAAGAGAATCCGCATCGCTTCGGTCACCTGCCCCGGGCTGACCGCAATCGCCCCATCGATCAGGTCACCGACCACCGGCCAGATCTGTGGCACCAGCGACGGTGCGCCGATGCTCTTGATAAAGGAGGGGCGGGTTTCGATCGTCACGATTTGGCCAGCGGCCAGGGCCGCCGAAACAGGGGCGGCGCTGTCATCTTCAACCGCAAAGACACGGCAGCGGTCGGAAGCGGCCTTGATAGCGCTGGCCACCCCGGTGGTCATGCTGCCGCCGCCATACGGGGTAAGCACGACGTCGACATCGGGCAGATCCTCGATGATCTCCACACCGATGGAGCCGTTCCCGGCCAGCACCGCCTGATCGGTCACCGGATTGATCAGCAGTTCCGGCGCATCCGGATGATCGGCGCCAGTGATGTAGTCCCACCAGGTCTCGGCACTGACGAACCGTACTTCTCCGCCGAGCGCACGCACACCGTCGATCTTGGTCTGTGGTGCGCCGCGATACATGTAGGCAACCATCGGCACACCGATGAGGCGTGCCGCCCAGGCCATGCCATAGGCCATATTGCCGGAACTGGTGACTGCGACGCCGCTTTCGAGTTCGGCCGGATCGCGCGACAACACAGCGTTCAAGGCGGGACGGAGCTTGAACGCGCCAATTGGCGACAGCGTCTCCAGTTTCAGGAATATCTGACGGTCCGGAAACCCAAGATCGAGCCTGACGAGCGGTGTGCGCGCGAAATGCGGCGCGATGCGTTTACGGGCATCGGCGATTTCCTCCGGGGTCGGGCGGTGTGGCGCGATCATTGCTTAAATCCCCCGTTAGCCGTCCTCTCGCCTCCAGGCACAATGGCTCTGAACGAATCCGCTGCGGGGCGGCAGCCTCGGTATGTGTCTGAACAAGAGGCAACGGGCGAAATACCGCCCGCTGCTCTTCGGTGCCATCAATCAGGTTACGGCCGCACGGACCGCGAAGCGCGCATCCTGCCATGCACCGGTCTTGAGGATGTCCTCCAGGATTTCGACGGCCTGCCAGACGTCGGCGTAGCTCACATAGAGCGGCGTGAAGCCGAAGCGCATCGTCGTCGGCGCGCGGAAATCACCGATAACGCCACGGGCAATCAGCGCCTGCATGATTTCGTAAGCGTGCGGGTGTTTGAACGACACCTGGCTTCCGCGCTTGGTTCCGTCGCGCGGGCTTTCGAGCGCCAGACCGTGGGCACCGCATTTCGCCTCAACGAGCGCGATGAAGAGATCCGTGAGCTGGATGCTCTTTTCGCGCAGCGCTTTCATGTCGACCTCGTCCCAGACGTCGAGCGCGCCCTTTAGCGCCCGCAGCGACAGGATCGGCTGTGTTCCGCAGAGGAAACGGCGGATGCCCTCGCCGGCAGCATAGTGCTTCTCGAAGGCGAAGGGACGGGCGTGTCCCCACCAGCCGGTGAGCGGCTGGCGGATATCGCCGTGGTGACGGGTGGCTGCATAGATGAAGGCGGGGGCTCCGGGGCCACCGTTCAGGTACTTGTAGGTGCAGCCGACCGCGAAATCGACATTGGCGCCGTCAAGATCGACTGGCAACGCGCCGGCCGTATGGCAGAGGTCCCAGATGACCAGTGCGCCATGTTCGTGCGCCTTGCGGGTCAGGGCCGCCATATCGCGCAGCTCGCCGGACTTGTAGTTGACGTGGTTGACCAGAACGACGGCGACGCTGCCATCGATCAGATCCTCGATCTCGGGCGCATCGACCCCTTCGAGCCTGAGCGAGGCGCCCGGACGCGTCGAGACCACGCCTTCGGCCATGTAGAGATCGGTCGGGAAACTGCCGCCTTCGCTGACGATCACCGACCGATCGGACCGCAAGGCCATGGCCGCATGGAGGGCCTTGTAGATGTTGATCGACGTGGTGTCGCAGACGACGGTCTGGCCGGCGGCCGCCCCGATCAGCCGCCCGACCCGGTCGCCGAGCGTCAGCGGCATCTCGAACCAGCCGGCCGTATTCCAGCTGCGGATGAGGTCCTGCCCCCATTCTTCGGTCGCGGCCTTGCGAAGCTCGTCGAAGGCGGCGGTCGAGGCAACGCCGAGCGAGTTGCCGTCGAGATAGATGAGACCCGGCGGCAGGATGAAACGCTCGCGCATCGGGCTGAGCACATCGGCCACATCCATGGCCTTTATCGCGGCAAGATCAGGAACTGCATTCATGAAGGTGGTCCTCATTTATTCGCGAACGGTTTCGCGGGCGGGCGCAGGGCCGCGGCTTCGCTTGAGGCTCGGAAGAGCCAGCATGGCCAGAACGAAGAGGCCGGTCGCAAGTTTCAGGTCCGGCGGTGGCATGCCGGCGGCCAGGCAGAAGGAGACGAGCTGGTAGTAGACGATCGCACCTACGAACGGCGCAGCGAGCTGGCGCGCCACGCTCTGCTTGCCGACGATCGCCTCGCCGATCATCAGCGCCGCAAGGCCGTTGATCAGGATGCCGAGGCCCATGTTGACGTCAGCAAAGCCCTGTGACTGCACCATCAGCGCGCCGCCTGCCGCCGAAAACGCACCCGCAAGCCCAACGCCACCGATCGTCGCCATCCAGACATTGATCCCTTGAGCTTCAGCCATATCGGGATTGGCGCCGACGGCGCGAACGGCCGTGCCTTTCTCCGTGCGGAAGAAGTGGTAGAGCAGGACGAAGACGATGAGTGCGATCAGGCCCGCGACGACGATCTTGCTTGCGGGGAAACCCGGCTGCAGCCCCGGCGCCCAGTCGAACACCGTTGGCGCACCGAAGACCGAGAGGTTCGAGCGACCCATGATCCTGAGGTTGATCGAATAAAGCATCGTCATCATCAGGATGCCGGCGAGCAGCGTGTGGATCCGGAACCGCAGATGGATGAAGGCCGTGCAGCAGCCGGCAACGAATCCGGCGAGAAGTGCGATGGCGATCGCGGCGAGCGGCGACATGCCCGCCGCCATCAGCACGCCGCAGACGCAGCCGCCGAGCGGAAACGCACCCTCGCTGGTCAGATCCGGGAAGCTCAGCATGCGGAACGGGATCATGATCCCGAGCACGACGAAGGCGAGGATCAGGCTCTGCGCGAGCGTGACGGGAACGAGCGAGACGAAGCTCGCGAAGGTATTTTGAAGAATATCCATGATCGTCAGCTCGCCAGGAACATGCGGTCGGTTTTGACGGAGAAGTGGCCGATCAGATCCGGCACGGTCGTCTGCGCCTTTTCCTTGCCGTCGATTTCGAGACGGACGCGCCCGGCGTCGAGCATGATGACCTTGTGACCGAAATCCACCGCGTGCTGCATGTTGTGCGTCACCATCAGCGTTGTCAGCTTCAGGGCTTCGACCGCGCGGATCGTCGCCTGCATGACGATATCGGCGGTGCGCGGATCAAGCGCTGCGGTGTGTTCGTCGAGCAGCAGCAGTTCCGGCTCGCCGCCGACCGCCATGATCAAGGACAGCGATTGCCGCTGGCCGCCGGAAAGCAGCTCCACCCGTGTGTCGAGGCGGTTTTCAAGGCCGAGCCCGAGCAGCGACAAGCGTTCCCTGTAGGTGGCGAGCCGCGTCGCGTTTAGGCCGCGCCGCAGGGTGCGTTTGTTGCTGCGCAATTCGGCAAGCAGCATGTTTTCGGCCACCGTCATCGAGGCAGCGGTGCCGCGCATCGGGTCCTGGAACACGCGGGCAAGCCGCATCGCGCGCTTGTGTACGGGCGTTGCGGTCACGTCGTCGCCATTGATGACGATCTGGCCGCTATCGAGCACCAATGCACCCGAAATGGCGTTGAGCATGCTGCTCTTGCCGGCGCCGTTGGAACCGATGACGACGCCAAATTCGCCCGTGGCAAGGCTGAGATTGAGGCCGTCGAGCGCGACTTTTTCGTCCGCCTGCCCCTTGTAGAAAACTTTGCGGGCCGATCTGATTTCCAGCATTGGCTCCCCTTTAACTTATGAGATGACGGCGCTCGGGGCGCCGTCACTGAAGAGACAAGACGGAGATCAATCGACCACGCAGTTGCATTCGGTCGCGAGCGCTGCCGGCACTTCGATGCCGAAGGCAGCGGCAGCCTTCTTCGAGATCAGCGGCGCGTGATCCTCATAGGCCGGGCGCGACGGCGCGATCGTCTTCGGGTCTGCACCTTTGAGGATCTGAGCAGCGATCTTGCCGGCATTGACGCCGACCTGCTCATAGTTGACCGCAAAGCTTGCCGGTACGACGCCGTCACGCACTGCACCGTCGTCGGAGTTTACGATCGGGATCTGCGCCTGGCGCGCGGCTGCCGACACAGCACCGATCGCCGGCTGCAGCAGGTTCGATGCGGGCGTATAGATCACGTCGGCCTTGCCGGCGAAGGAGGCGATGCGCTGCTGGATGTCGTTGACATTGTCGACGCCGACCTCCACGACCTCGAAGCCTGCGTCAGGCGCTGCTTCCTTGATCTTGTCGAGCAGGGCCTGGTCGTTCGCCTCACCCGGATTATAGGGCACGCCAAAGCGCTTCGCGTTCGGCAGCAGCTTGTGGGTGAAGGCCATGACGGCGGCCACGTCCTGAAGGTCGGTCGCACCGGTCATGCCGTCGTCACCGGCCTCCCAAGACGGAACGAGCTTGGCGGCCACCGGATCGGTAACGGCGGAGAAGACGACCGGAATGCCGGAGCCGGCGAGCGCCTTCTTGGCGATCTGCGAGACGGGCGTGGTGATCGTGTAGACCAGTTTCGGCTGTTCGGCCTGCAGCTTGGCGATCATCTGCGGCACCAGCGAGGCGTCGAAATTGGTGTGGCTCTCGGTGTAGACGACGTCCTTGCCTTCGACGAAGCCGTTTTCGGCCAGCGCCTTCTTGAAGCCGGCGATCGATGCGTTCAATTGCGGATGCTCGCCAAAATTGGCGATGCCGATGCGGATCGGATCAGCGGCCGCTGCTCCCAGTCCCCATGCCATTGCACCGGCGACAACCAATCCCGAAAGCCACGTGCTCTTAAGCCTGCTCATACATCCCTCCCAGAATTTGACGAGCGTTACCGCCCTCCTCGGCGGCTTGCGCGGATCATGGAACCGCTCCGGCCTCTTGTCAAATTAATATATATATTTTCACATGAGGCGCAGAACTATATATATTTGTATCGACCCGGTGTGGGCGCTAAGGGAACCTGATGCAAGACCACGAACAGTCGACCAAAACGGAATCGGCATACCGGTTGCTGCGCCGCGACATTCTTTCGACGCGGCTGAAGCCGGGCGCGCCGATGAAGCTGAGCACGCTGCGCGAAAGCTACGGGATCGGCTGGACGCCGCTACGCGAGGCTCTGTCGCGGTTGGAGGCGGAAGGGCTGGTGACCGCCATCAGTAATCGCGGCTTTGCTGTTGCTCCGGTGTCACGCGAGGAACTCGACGACCTCACCCGCGCCCGCCTTGCCGTCGAAATGCCGCTGCTCATCGAGTCGATCGAGAACGGCGACAGCGCCTGGGAATCCGCCGTCGTCACGGCACACTACCGGCTGTCGCGCTGCAAGGTTTCCGTCGAGCGTTTCTCCGAGAGCGAAGTCGACGAGTGGGACGAGAAGCATGCCGGGTTTCATACGGCTTTGATCAGCGCTGCGAGGTCGCGCTGGCTCACGCGCTTTCAGGCGACGATCTCCGACCAGCTTCGCCGTCACCACCGCTTCCTAAGTCTGGCGCCGACGATTAGGGCCGCCGCCGGTATGAGCGCAGGCTACGAGGAGGCCGTTTCGGCGCTTGAGGACGCGATGGCGATCGAGCACCATACCGAGCTGATGGAGGCAGCACTCGATCGCGATATCGAGCGTGCCCGCACCCTGATGGCCGAGCACATCGGCTTTACCGTCAACGTCTATGTCCAGTCCGAGGATGGCGGTCGCGCGTCGCCGCTGCTCGCCCAGTCGGTACCTGGGCTTGCGTCCAAATGACGGCCCGTGACAACCTGTCCAAGACCTGCTTACCTCTCTAAAAGCAGAAAAACGAAAGAGCCGCTGATTTGCGGCCAAGGGTTGGAAGCGGACGTTGGGAATGATGGGTGAAGACAAGTTCGACACCTCGCCGGAATGGGTCGATGGCGAGACCAAGGCGCTCGAGGCTCCGGGCGATCACCGTGCAGAGCTCAGGCTATGGCTGCGTCTCTTGACCTGTTCGACACTTGTCGAAAGCGAAATCCGTCGGCGGTTGCGGGAAGAATTCGATTCGACCTTGCCGCGTTTCGACCTGATGGCCCAGCTCGAGCGTGCGCCTGACGGCATGGTGCTTGGCGAAGTCTCCAAGCGCATGATGGTCTCCCCCGGCAACATCACGGTGCTGGTGGAACGGCTGACCGAGAGCGGCCACATCAGCCGCACGACGCTTCCGACCGATCGGCGTGTCCAGATCATCGCGCTTACCCCCTTCGGCCGCGCCGAATTCGAGAAGATGGCAGCAAGCCATGCCGACTGGATCTCGGATCTGTTTGCCGGCCTTCCGGCCAAGGAAGGCGGCGTGCTGATGGATGAGCTTGCCACACTCAAGCGGTCGATCATCGCCTCGCTCGCGCGAAATTCCTGAGTTCACGGCGCTTCTGCCTACAACTGCCTTACTTTCTGCCGCACCGGCCTCGAAGCGATGCGACGCCGCTCGGCGGCGCTGCGAGCGCCCGGCGTCGGCTTCCCATCTGCCCAAAACAATTTTAAGCTTGAAATTTCTCCTGAACGAGTCCACCCTGCTTGCAACAGTCCAGCATGGCCACTTGTGCCAGCTCGACGGTGACGCGCAGCCGGAACTCGGGAGGAGAACGACATGCGGATCGTCTGTATCGGTGGCGGGCCTGCCGGCCTTTATTTTGCGCTGCTGATGAAGCGGCAGCATCCGGAGCATCACGTCACCGTCGTCGAACGGAACCGCCCCTTCGACACATTCGGCTGGGGCGTCGTCTTTTCGGACGCGACCATGCAGTCGATGCGGCAATGGGACCCGGAGACCGCCGAGGCGATCGAGGTTTCCTTCAACCATTGGGACGACATCGAGCTGGTCTTCAAGGGCCGCAAGATCCGCACGACCGGCCACGGCTTCGTTGGCATCGGCCGCAAGAAGATGCTCAACATCCTCCAGGAACGCTGCCTCGAACTCGGCGTCGAACTGCTGTTCGAGCAGGACGTGGAAAGCGACGAGCAGTTCGCCGACGCCGATCTGATCATCGCCTCCGACGGCGTCAACTCAAGGATCCGCAACAAATACGCCGACATCTTCAAGCCGGACATGGTGATCCGGCCGAACCGCTATGTCTGGCTCGGCACGGACAAGAAGTTCGACGCCTTCACCTTCGACTTCCAGCGCACCGAGCATGGCTGGTTCCAGGCGCATATCTACCGCTTCGACGAGAACACCTCGACCTTCATCGTTGAGACCACCGACGACGTCTTCCGCGCCCATGGCCTCGACCAGATGGACCAGGACCAGTCGATCGCGTTCTGCGAAAAGCTCTTTGAAGGCACGCTCGACGGCCACAAGCTGATGACCAATGCGCGGCACTTGCGCGGCTCCGCCTGGCTGAACTTCGGCCGGCTGATCTGCGAAAAGTGGAGCCATTTCAACGGCCACAGCCATGTCGTGTTGATGGGCGACAGTGCCCACACGGCCCATTTCGCCATCGGCTCGGGCACCAAGCTTGCGATCGATGACGCGATCGAACTCACCCGCCAGTTCGATATTCTGGGCCACGACAAGGCAACCATTCCCGCCGTGCTGTCGGCTTACGAAGAGGTGCGCCGCGTCGATGTCGCCCGCATCCAGAATGCGGCCCGCAATGCGATGGAATGGTTCGAAGTGGTCGGCACGCGCTATGCCGACACGCTGGAGCCCGAACAGTTCATGTATTCGATGCTGACCCGCTCGCAGCGCATCAGCCACGAGAACCTTCGCCTGCGCGACAAGGACTGGCTCGAAGGCTTCGAGCGCTGGTTTGCCGAACGCGCCGGTGTGGCGCCGGCGGCGAACGGGGCGGTTCCGCCGCCGATGTTTACGCCGTTCAAGCTCCGCGGCCTGACGCTGAAGAACCGCATCGTGGTTTCGCCGATGGCGATGTATTCGGCAGCCGACGGCGTGCCGAACGATTTTCATCTCGTTCATCTCGGCGCGCGCGCCATGGGCGGTGCGGCGCTCGTCTTCCCGGAAATGACCTGTGTGTCGGCCGATGCCCGCATCACGCCCGGATGTCTGGGGCTCTGGAGCGACGAGCAGGCCCAGGCCTTCAAGCGCATCGTCGACTTCGTACACCAGCAGACCCCCGCCAAGATCGGCATCCAGCTCGGCCATGCCGGCCGCAAGGGCGCGACAAAGGTCGCCTGGGAGGGGATCGATCAGCCCTTGGCCGAAGGCGGCTGGCCACTCATTTCCGCGTCCGCCCTGCCCTACCTCAAGCATTCGGACATGCCGCGCGAAATGACGCGGGAGGATATGGACCGGGTCGTCACCGATTTCGTGCGGGCCACCGAACGGGCCCGTGACCTCGGTTTCGATATCCTCGAACTGCACGTCGCGCACGGCTACCTGCTGTCGAGCTTCCTGTCGCCGCTTACCAATCTGCGCACCGACGACTATGGCGGCGATCACGCCGCCCGCGCCCGCTTCCCGCTCGAAGTGTTCCACGCAGTGCGTAAAGTCTGGCCCGAGGACCGGCCGATGTCGGTTCGCCTCTCGACCCATGACTGGCACGAGGGCGGCAACACGCCCGAGGACGCGGCAATTTTCGCCCGCCTGTTCAAGGAGGCGGGCGCCGACATGATCGACTGCTCGTCCGGCCAGGTGGTGAAAGAAGAAAAACCGGTCTATGGTCGCCTGTTCCAGACGCCATTTTCCGATAAGATCCGCAACGAGATCCAGGTTCCGACCATTGCGGTCGGGGCGATTTCCGAGGCCGACCACGCCAATTCGATCATCGCAGCCGGTCGAGCCGATCTCTGCGCGATTGCCCGCCCGCATCTGGCCGATCCGTCCTTCGTGATGCACGAGGCGGCAAAGATTGGCTATGACGGCGAGCCCTGGCCGAAACAGTACCATTCGGCTCGGGCCCAGTACGTGAACAACCTGGCGCGCGCCGCAACGACGGCAGGCAAGCCATGACAAGGCACGCCCTCGTCACAGGCGCCGGCAGCGGTATCGGCAAGGCGATTGCCCTTAGGCTCGCCGCCGACGGCCACATCGTCAGCCTCGCCGGTCGGCGCGCAGCACCGCTTGAAGCGGTACGGGGCGACATCCTTGCTGCCGGCGGACAGGCCTTTGTCCGTGACGGCTTCGATGTGACCAACCCGCAGGCCGTCGAGCAAGGTATCACGGCTGCGATCGCTGAAGCCGGAGAGATTGCCGTTCTCGTCAACTGCGCCGGCGAAGCGCCCTCGGCGCCGTTCGAAAAGACCGACTTCGCGCTTTGGCAGCGGGTGCTTTCCATCAACCTCACCGGCGTCTATCTGGTGACGCAGGCAGCGCTTGCCTCCGTGCGGCGGGCCGGCAACGGCCGGATCGTCAACGTTGCGAGCACCGCGGGCCTGACCGGCTATGCTTATGTTTCGGCCTATTGCGCGTCGAAGCACGGCGTCATCGGCCTGACGAGGGCACTGGCGCTTGAGCTTGCGCGCACCGACGTCACCGTCAATGCCGTCTGCCCCGGCTTCACCGACACGCCGCTGATCGACGGCGCGCTCGATACGATCAGCGAAAAGACCGGCCGTTCGCGCGAGGAAGCGCGCGCCAGCCTTGCTCGCTCCAACCCGCAGGGACGCCTGGTGACGCCGGAAGAAGTCGCCCACACGGCCTCGTGGCTCGTGTCGGAAAAGGCGACGGCAATCACTGGTCAGGCGATCGCTGTCGCCGGCGGCGAAGTTCTCGGAGGATAGAGATGACAAACCCGATGCAGGCCAAGAAGCGCGCCTTCAAAGACCACAAGGCCAAGCACTTCCTGTTCGAAACGGATGCCGACGGACGCGTCGCCACGATCACCCTCAACCGCCCGGAAAAGAAGAACCCGCTGACCTTCGAAAGTTACGAGGAACTTTGCGATCTTTTCCGCTCGCTTGCCCGCGCCAGCGACGTGCGCGCGGTCGTGCTGGCCGGCGCCGGTGACAACTTTTCATCCGGTGGCGACGTGTTCGAGATCATCGAGCCGCTGACGCGTATGCCGATGCCCGATCTGCTGGATTTTACCCGCATGACCGGCGAACTGGTCCGCCAGATCCGCGCCTGCCCGCAGCCGGTCATAGCAGCCGTCGACGGCATCTGCGCCGGCGCCGGTGCCATTTTGGCCATGGCCTCGGACTTCCGTGTGGCAACGCCCGAGGCGAAGACGGCCTTTCTCTTTACCCGCGTCGGGCTGGCCGGCGCCGACATGGGCGCCTGCGGCATTCTTCCCCGCATCATCGGCCAGGGCCGCGCCGCCGAACTGCTCTTCACCGGCCGCGTCATGACCGCGACGGAAGGCCACGCCTGGGGCTTCTACAATGCTCTGCACGAGCGTCCATCGCTGCTTGCCGAAGCCCAGAAATTCGCACGCAGTATCGCCGACGGCCCCTGGTTTGCCCATGCGATGACCAAGAAGATGCTCGACCAGGAATGGGCGATGGGTATCGACCAACTGATCGAATCGGAAGCCCAGGCGCAAGCGATCTGCATGGCGACCGGCGACTTCCGCCGCGCCTTCGAGGCCTTTGCCGCCAAGGCGAAGCCTGAATTCAAGGGGAACTGAGCATGAGTCCCCATGGCACGACCTTGCGCCCACCTTCCCGCGATCATCTCGACTGGCCGTTCTACGATGACAGTCACCGTGCGCTCGCTGCGGAACTCGACGCCTTCGTGGCTCGTGGCGGCCTCGGCGAGATCGATCACGCTGATGTCGATGCCGCCTGCAAGCAGCTGGTCGCGGCACTCGGTACTGCAGGCGTGCTTCGCCATTGCGTGCCAAAGGCGTTCGGCGGTGTTAGCGACGAGATCGACAGCCGGTCGCTCTGCCTCATCCGCGAAACGCTCGCCTACACAGACGGGCTTGCCGACTTTGCCTTCGCCATGCAGGGCCTCGGGACGGGTGCGATCAGCCTGTCCGGCTCAGAGGCGTTGAAACACGCCGTCCTGTCCAAAGTCGCCCGCGGCGAATGGATCTCCGCCTTTGCGCTTTCCGAACCCGAGGCCGGCTCGGATGTCGCGGCGATGGCGTGCGCTGCGCACCGGGATGGCGATCATTTCGTACTCGACGGCGAAAAGACCTGGATCTCGAACGGCGGCATCGCCGACGTCTATACCGTCTTTGCCCGCACAGGCGAGGCGCCGGGTACGCGCGGCATTTCCGCCTTCGTGGTCTTCGCCGATACACCGGGCTTTACCATCCCCGAGCGCATCGAGACGATTGCGCCGCATCCGCTCGCTCGCCTTCGTTTCGACAATTGCCGCATCCCGGCGTCGCAACTTCTGGGCGCGTCTGGCGAAGGCTTCAAGATCGCCATGCGCACCCTCGACATTTTCCGCCCGTCCGTGGCAGCCGCCGCGATCGGATTTGCCCGGCGCGCGCTTGACGAGGCGGTGGCCCACGCGAAGAGGCGCAGGATGTTCGGCGCGACCCTTGGCGATCTGCCGACGGCGCAAAGCACGCTTGGCGAGATGGCGACCGCTATCGACGCGGCAGCCCTTCTGACCGGCCGCACGGCGTGGCAACGCGACGTGCAGAAACGACCAACGACGCGCGAAGCGGCGATGGCCAAGATGACCGCGACCGAGAACGCGCAATGGGTCATCGACCAGGCGCTGCAGCTCTTTGGCGGCCGCGGCGTGCGCGTCGGCGAGATCACCGAGCGGCTCTATCGCGAGATCCGCGCGCTCAGAATCTACGAGGGCGCGACCGAGGTTCAAAAGCTCATCATCGGCCGCGAGCTGATGAAGGGCACGGGACGATAACAAGGGGTGTCGAACATGCATGGTTCGAAGGCGTCATTCGACTGGCAGGACCCGTTCAACCTGGATCAGCAGTTGAGCGAAGAAGAACGCATGGTGCGCCAGACCGCTGCGCGCTATGCCGAAGACCGTCTGGCTCCGCGCGTCCAGGAGGCATTCCGCCACGAGAAAACCGATCCGTCGATCTTTGCCGAGATGGGCGAACTCGGCCTGCTCGGTCCGATGGTGTCGGAGGAATACGGGGGCGCCGGCCTCAACTACGTTTCCTACGGCCTGATCGCCCGTGAGGTCGAACGCATCGACAGCGGCTACCGCTCGATGATGAGCGTGCAGTCTTCGCTCGTCATCGTGCCGATCTATACCTTCGGCAGTGAAGCGCAGAAGCGCAAATACCTGCCAGGACTGATTGCCGGCACCAAGATCGGCTGCTTTGGCCTGACCGAGCCAGACCACGGTTCTGATCCCGGATCGATGATCACCAAGGCCGCCAAGGTCGATGGCGGCTATCTGCTGTCCGGTTCAAAGACATGGATCTCCAATGCGCCGATCGCCGACGTGTTCGTCGTCTGGGCAAAGACATCAGATGGCGCCATCCGCGGCTTCATCCTCGAAAAGGGGTGGAAGGGTCTCAGCGCGCCGGCGATCCACGGCAAGGTGGGCTTAAGGGCATCGATCACCGGCCAGATCGTCATGGACGAGGTCTTCGTGCCGGACGAAAACATGCTGCCCGAGGTGACAGGACTGAAAGGCCCCTTCACCTGCCTCAACTCCGCGCGCTTCGGCATCGCCTGGGGCGCCCTCGGTGCAGCCGAGTCCTGCTATGACACGGCGCGGCAATACGTGATCGACCGCAAGCAGTTCGGCCGGCCGCTTGCCGCCAACCAGCTCATCCAGAAGAAGCTCGCGGACATGGCAACCGAAATCGCCCTTGGCCTGCAGGGCTGCCTGCGCCTCGGGCGCATGAAGGATGAAGGCAATCCGCCGGTCGAACTGACCTCGATCCTCAAGCGCAACTCCTGCGGCAAAGCGTTGGAAATCGCCAGAACTGCGCGCGACATGCTCGGCGGCAACGGCATTTCGGACGAATTTCCGGTGGCCCGCCACCTCGTCAATCTGGAAGTGGTCAACACCTATGAGGGTACCCACGACATCCATGCGCTGATCCTCGGCCGTGCCATCACCGGCATTGCCGCCTTTGCGAACTGAGGTCGGCATCGATGTTCAGGACCACGAGACCACTGCGGTTCGGAGACTGCGACCCCTCGGGGATCGCCTACTTCCCGTCCTATCTCAATATTCTTGTCGGGGTGACGGAGGACTTCTTCGCCTCGCTCGGCTTTCCCTGGAAAGCCATGAACGACGAGCGGCGGATCGGCGTGCCGACGGTGCGCCTCGATCTCACCTTCTCTCGACCGGGCTTCCAGGGCGACGATCTGGATTTCGCGCTGGCGGTGCGCGGCATTGGCCGCTCGTCGCTCGACATGGAGCACACGGTCTCGGCGAGAGGCACCGTGCTCTGGACAGCAAAACAGCGGGTCGTTGCCACCTCGCTCGACAATCACGCTTCTTGTGCCTGGCCGGACGATATCCGCGCCGCGCTGACACAACATCTGGAGACGACCGATGCACACCATCCTGCAACCTGAAGGCTGGGCTAAGCCCATCGGCTATGCCAACGGCGTCTCGGCCAAAGGCCGCACCGTCTTCATCGGCGGCCAAATCGGCTGGAACGCGCAGTCCGAGTTCGAGACCGACGATTTCGTCGAGCAGGTGCGCCAGACGCTGAAGAACGTGGTCGCAGTGCTTGCGGCCGGCGGCGCCGAGCCGCAGCACATCACCACCATGACCTGGTACTTCACTGACAAGCAGGAATATGTCGGCAATCTGCGCGGCATCGGTCAGGCCTATCGCGACATCATCGGCCGGCATTTCCCGGCCATGGCTGCGATGCAGGTCGTCTCGCTCGTCGAAGACCGCGCCAAGATCGAGATCCAGGCAACGGCCGTCGTCCCCGATTGAGGTTTGGCAGCATGGCCGAGATCCGATTTTCCGAAAGCGTTTCCGCCCGACTTGAAGGTGGCGTTCTCCTCGTTACCATCGACAACGCGCCCGTCAACGCGCTCTCCGCGCATGTCCGTTCCGGCCTGATGGCGTCGCTTGACCATGTTGCCGAACGGTCGACGATTGCGGGTCTCGTCATCACCGGCGCCGGCAATACCTTCATCGGCGGCGCGGATATCAGGGAGTTTGGCAAGCCGCCGGTCGACCCGCTGCTTCCCGAAGTGATCGAGCGCATCGAGACCTTCGACAAGCCGGTTGCCGCAGCCGTCAACGGCGCCGCCCTTGGCGGCGGCTGCGAGGTGGCGCTTGCCTGCCACGGCCGGATTGCCGGCGAGAAGGTGTCGTTCGGCCTGCCCGAGGTAAAGCTCGGGCTCGTCCCGGGTGCTGGCGGTACGCAGCGCTTGCCACGCCTGATCGGCACGGTCATGGCGATCGATCTCATCGGAACCGGTCGTGCCGTGAAGGCCGCCGAAGCTGTGGCGCTTGGGCTTGCCGACAGCATTGCCGCCGATCCTGTCGCTGTCGCTCTGGCTTTCGTTCAAGAGCAAGCTGGCAAGCCGCTCCGTCGGACCGGCATGATCGCCGTCCCGCCTGCGCACGCCAAAGCCGTCGGCGCGGTGGAAGCGAAGGTTCTGGCAAAGGCCCGCGGCCAGGCTGCCCCCGCCGAGGCAATCCGCCTCGTTAAGGCAGCCGGTGAACTCGACCTGAAGCAAGGACTGGCTGAGGAACGCGCGACTTTCCGGCGTCTGCGGGATTCGGTCGAGTCAGCGGCCCTCAGGCATGTGTTTTTTGCGGAGCGCGCCGCCGGCAAGGTCGAAGGGCTCGACAAGGTTTCGCCTCGGCCGATCGCGATCGTCGGTGTCGTCGGCACCGGGCTGATGGGGTCCGGCATCGCGGTCTCCGCCTTGACCTCCGGCTACCGCGTGGTCGCCTTGGAGCAGACGGAAGAAGCCGCAACCGGCGGACGGGCACGCATTGCCGAGACGCTCGGCAAGACCGTGCGGGCTGGACGATTGACTGCTGATGAACGCGACGAATGCCTTGCACGGCTGCAGACCACCGCAGAAGCCGTTGAGCTCGCGAAAGCTGACCTCGTCATCGAAGCGGTGTTCGACGACCTCCAGGTCAAGACGGAGTTGTTTCAGAAGTTTGACGGCATCGTCGCACCGGGCGCCATCCTCGCGACCAACACCAGTTATCTCGACCCCGATGCGATCGCGGCGGCGACGGTCGATCCATCACGGGTGGTGGGCCTGCATTTCTTTTCGCCCGCCAACGTGATGCGGCTCGTCGAAGTCGTTGATTGCGCCAAGACCGCGCCGGACGTCCTGGCGACGGCGCTTGCCTTCGTCAAACGCCTCGGCAAGCTGCCGGTCGTAACCGGGGTCACCGAAGGCTTCATCGGCAACCGCATTTTCTCGGCCTATCGCCGCGAGGCGGAGTTCATGCTGGAAGATGGGGCACTCCCGCAGGAGATCGACGCCGCGCTCGAGGCCTATGGCTTTCCGATGGGCATCTTCGCCGTCAACGACATGGCCGGACTGGAGATTGCCTGGGCACGACGCAAGCGACAGGCGGCAACACGCGATCCTGCCGCACGCTATGTCGAAATCGCCGACAGGCTCTGCGAGGCCGGCCGTCTCGGCCGCAAGAGTGGCCGCGGCTGGTACGCCTATCCCGATGGTGAGCGCACCGTTGATCCCGACGTCACGGCGGTGATCGAGGCCGCGCGCGCAGCCAAGCGCATCACGCCGCGCGCCTTTAAATCCGATGAGATCATGAACCGGCTTCTGAACGCCATGTGCGACGAAGGCAAGGCGCTGCTCGCCGAAGGCATCGCGGCACGTCCCGGCGACATCGATCTCGTGATGATCAACGGCTACGGATTTCCCGCGCACAAGGGAGGGCCGATGTTTGCAGCCGGGCAAAGCAAAGGATAAATCTCATGGCTGAAGCCTACATCGTCGGCGGCGTGCGCACCCCCATCGGCCGCTACGGCGGGGCACTCTCGAGCGCCCGCCCGGACGATCTTGCGGCCCATGTGATCCGCGAGGCGCTGGCGCGTGTTTCGTCCATTCCGGCCGAAGCGATCGACGAGGTCGTACTTGGCTGCGCCAACCAGGCGGGTGAGGACAATCGCAACGTCGCCCGCATGGCCGCCTTGCTCGCCGGGCTACCGGAGACGGTCGCCGGAACGACGATCAACCGGCTGTGCGGTTCCGGGCTCGATGCAGTCGGTTATGCCGCTCGCGCGATCCGGCTGGGGGAGGCCGAAATCGTGGTCGCCGGCGGCGTCGAAAGCATGTCGCGTGCGCCCTTCGTCATGCCGAAGGCCGAAGGCCCGTTCCAGCGCAGCACCGAGTTCCACGACACGACGATCGGCTGGCGCTTCATCAACACGGCCATGAAAGACCGATACGGCATCGACTCGATGCCGGAGACCGCCGAAAACGTCGCCGCCGAATTTTCCATCTCCCGCAAAGATCAGGACGCCTTTGCACTGCGAAGCCAGGCGCGCGCGGCAGTTGCGCAAAAGAGCGGGCGTCTCGCCCGCGAGATCGCCGCCTACGCGATCAAGGGACGCAAGGGCGAGACGACCCACGTCGAACACGACGAACATCCGCGCGAGACGACGCTCGAAAAGCTTGCGAGCCTGCCGACGCCCTTCCGCGCCAATGGCACGGTAACCGCGGGCAACGCATCGGGCGTCAACGACGGCGCGGCCGCGCTCATTCTCGCCTCAGCCGGCGCGGTCGAGCGCTACGGACTTCAGCCCTTGGCCCGCGTCGACGGCATGGCAACGGCCGGTGTTGCCCCACGCATTATGGGCATCGGACCGGTCTTTTCCACGCACAAGCTCCTGGAACGTTTTGGTCTCGGCATCGGCGACATCGATGTCGTCGAGTTGAACGAGGCCTTTGCAGCGCAGGCGCTCGCCTGCATGCGGCAACTGGGGCTTGCCGACGATGCGCCCCGTGTCAATCCGAACGGCGGCGCCATCGCGCTCGGCCATCCGCTCGGCATGTCCGGTGCACGCCTGGCGTTGACCGCCGCGTTGGAGCTCGAAGCGCAGGGTGCCAAGCGTGCGATCGCCACCATGTGCATCGGCGTCGGACAGGGCATCTCGATGCTGTTGACACGGCCGTAGCGGCTGCACGCTTCGTGCCGTCAGCCGAAGGCCGCTCAAGACAATGAGAAAGCTGGGCTTGCTACTCAGCTCATGGGACTGAGACCGAGCCGCAAGCGGCTCGGTCTTCAAGCTTATTTTCCACCCCAGGCGGCGGGATAGTCCGGCAGCTTCTCGCAGCCGCACATGGCGTGATGCAGCGGGGGCATCTTGGCGTCGACATATTGATCGAGCGTTTCTGCCGTGATCGCCGGCTGCGGCATTACCCATTCCGGACCCGGCACTGCCTCGCCCTGCAGCACCTTCACTGCCGCGATGATTGGCGTGCGCCATTGGTAGGTCGGATAGGTCGGGGCTATCGCCTTAAAGCCTTCCGACTTCCACTTGACCAGGAAGTCCTGCTGGTCCTCGCCGGTGATGATCGGGGGCGGCAGGCCCGCATCCTCGAAGGCTTCGAGGGCTGCAACTGCTGTGGCACCAGCGTCCATCCAGATCGCGTCGATTTTGCCGCGTTGCAGGTAGTCTTCGACGATCGACTTGGTCTTGGCATTGTCGCCCTCGGTGAATTCCTCGCCGATGACGTTCAGCCCTGTCTCCTTGAAAATGCGCTTGGCCGCGGACGCGCGGGTCTCGAGCACATCGACACCCGGTACGATGCGCAGCATCAGGACGTCGGCGCCCGCGGGTGCCGTGGCCGCCACGAACTCGCCTGCCTGGATACCGAAGCCGTAACCACCCACCGGATGGATGAAGGTGACCGGGCATTTGGTGTTGACGCCGCGGTCAAAGACGATCACCGGAAGCTTCGCACAAGCCTTCTCGACTGCAGGCGTCAAGGCTGCCGTCGTATTCGGCGAGACAATCAGGGCCGAACATTTGCCGCCGTTGATGAGGTCGTCGATGTCAGCGATCTGCTTGTCGTCGGACCCTTCGGCATCGACGTGAATGAGCTCCTTGATTTCCGGATGGAGCTTTACTTCGGCCTGCATGTTCGTCCAGCCGGTTACCCGCCAGGCATTGTTCACGCCGGCGTTCGAAAAGCAGATCGTGTAGGGACCTGGCTTCTTGTACTTTGCGGTGTCGGCCATCTGGTCGCCGTAGTACTGCTCCCAAGGCTCCCCTTCCGGACCATTGGCCTTGGCCGTCAGCAGCGTCCGCTGTCTGTCGAACTCGGCAGTGTCGTCGAAGTTCAGCTGTTGGCTATGCGCCGTGCCGGCGACGAGCGCAGCCGAAAGTGCGGCGGTCAGCAATTTTTTCATGTCTCACTCCCATTGATCATGATTTTTCAGTTCCTCCCGATGGCCTGGAGCGGAATGCGGAAGGCGCCCGCAACCCGCTCTGACCCTCGAAATCAGGTCCCGCCGGCGCGGTTGCGCCGGTAGGTTGCAAGCACGACTGCGGCGATCAGGATCAAGCCCTGGACGACATCGCGCGTCGGCTTCGGCAATCCGATGAAGTTGAGCAGCGTGAAGATGGCGGTCAGCGTCAGCGCGCCTGCAATCGAGGCGGGCACGGAGCCGCGGCCGCCGAGAAGCTGCGCTCCGCCGATCACGCAGGCGGTGATCGCCTGCAGCTCGTAGCCGACGCCGACATCGGTTGATACGCCCGCAAATCCACCGAGCAGGATGCCGGCCGTCACCGCGCTCAGCGACGAGGCGACAAAGGCGATGATGCGCACCCTCTCGATCGGCACACCCGACATTTGCGCCGCGCGCGGATTGTCGCCGAGCGCATGCAGCATGCGCCCGAGATTGGTGCGATGCATGAGCCAGAACAAGATGAAGCCGACGACCAACAGCACCAGCAATGCCACCGGCAGGAACTGGATCAATGGAATGCCCTGAAGGCTGGCGCGCCCGAAGAAGCGGAACGTCTCCGGCAGGTAGCCGCGCGGTGAACCGCTCGACCACATGAAGGCAGCACCATTGAGCGTGATCATCATGCCAAGCGTGGCGATCAATGACGGCACCCGGAGGTAGGAAACGACCAGGCCGTTCACCACGCCGACGGCGAGCCCCACCGCATACATGACCGCAATCACCCACCAGGTCGCATCGGCACTGTTGTCGAGCAGCATCGACGAGCCGACGACCGTCAGCGTGATGAGCGAGCCAGCCGAAAGGTCAAAGCCGCCGGAGACGATGACGTAGATTTGGCCGGCCGCAAGGATTGCAAGAGGAGCGGCTCGCTTCAGGAAATTCATGTAGCCGGTGGGCTCGATGAAGTTCGGGTTCGAAAACGTGATGGCAACGAGAAGGGCTGCCAGCACGAAGAAGACGGGATTGATCTTCGGCAGCCGCCCAATGCTTGCCACGCCGCGCGTCTTTGCGGAGCCGACGGTTTCCTGGATCATGCCACTATCCTCTTTGAACGGACTGCGTAAAAGGCGACGGCGGCGACGATGATGATGCCGCGCATTACCTGCTTGGCGAAGGCGTCAATGCCGGCGAGATTGAAGATGGAATCGATCAGCGAGAAAATGATCACGCCGGCAACAGTGCCCCAGATCCCACCCTTGCCGCCGGAGAGGATTGTGCCGCCGATGACGACGACGGCGATCGATTCCAGATCATAGGCGCCCTCCGTGCCGATCCAGGGCGAACCGGATTTCAGGCGGCTGGCCAAATAGAGGCCGGCGAGCGCCGCGCAAAGGCTGCAGATGATATGGCTCGCCATGACGACCCGCGTCGTGTTGATGCCGGCCGCGCGCGCCGTGTCGCGGTTGCCTCCAACCGAGTAGATGTTGGAGCCAAAGCGCGTGAAGCGCAGGACGATCCATGCGCCAAGGACCAGCAGCGCCAGAACGACCAGGCTGACCGGCAGCCCGAGCACCTCGCCATAGGCGAAATACTGGAACGCATCCGGTACCGAGCCGCCGAACCGGCCATGAAAGGAGGCAAGACAGCCCTGAATGATCAGCGCCATGCCGAGCGTCGCGATAAGCGGGTTGACATCGAGGCGGGTGATCAGGAGCCCGTTGAGCGTTCCGACCACCGTCCCCATGACAAGCACCGCAGCAACGGCCGGCACCATCATCGCCGGGTCGCCGTTCATGATCGCAGAGGACACCACGGCCGAGGCCGAGATGAGATGGGCCACCGACAGGTCGATCGAGCCGACGAGGATGGTGAAAGTCTGTCCAACGGCGGTGATGCCGAGCGCGATGGATCGGTTAAGGATGGAGACGGTCGCCTCCGGTGTCAGGAAGCGTGTCAGGCCGAGGCTGAGCGCAATCGCCGCATAGATCAGGACGGCCAGACCGAGCAGAAGCGCCGGCGCGTAGTGTTCCATGCGCCAGGCGGGACGCCGAGTGAGAGTTGCCTTGTTCATGCTGCCACCGCCTCCTCGCCAGTTGCCGCCAACATCACATCGGCTTCAGAGGCCCCGCGCGAAAACGCCGCGACGAGTTCGCCGTTCCGCATCACAAGGACGCGGTCGGATGCGCCGAGAACCTCCGGGAGATCGGACGAAACCATCATGATGGCCGTGCCCTTGCGCGCGAGATCGCGCATCAGGTGGTAGATCCCGGCCTTGGCATTGACGTCGATGCCGCGTGTCGGCTCGATGAAGATCAACAGCCGAGGCGCCAGCGCCAGCCAGCGCGCAACGATGGCTTTCTGCTGGTTGCCGCCCGACAGCGCCTTGATGTCCTGGGCAAAGCTGCCGGCGCGCACGTCGAGTTCGCGCAGCAGCTTTTCCATCGCTTCCGCCGAAACAAAAGGCGTCGCATTGGCATTGCCGGAAAGGCCGGAGAGTGCGCGAGACGTAAGCATGCCGTTGTCGACGACCGATTGCATCAACACCAGCGCTTCGGCCTTGCGATCGCCCGGCAGCAACCCGACCCCAGCGCGGATCGCCTCGCGCGGACTGGTGAACCGCGCCGGCTTGCCGGAAAGGGTGATCTCACCCTTGGTGAAGGGAGAAAGGCCGAATATCGCCTGCGCGAGCGCGACGCGCCCTGCCCCTTGCAAGCCCGAAAAACCGACGATCTCGCCTGCGCGCAGTTCGAAGGACACATTTTTCAGCCGTTCGTTGCCGGCGTTGCGGACTGAGAGCACGACGTCGCCGATCTCCTGCGGTGCTGCCGGTTCCGCATAGAAATCGCCAAGGTCGCGGCCCACCATGGCTCGTACGATCGCCTCGGGCTCAGGCACATGGTCGAAGCGAACCGCCACCTCGCCATCCTTGAGCACGGTAACACGATTGGCCAGCCGCGTGATTTCGGGCATGCGGTGGGTGATGTAGACGATAGCCACACCGCTTTTCTTCAAGGTGTCGACGAGACCGTAGAGCACCTCGCATTCGGCCTCGTTCAGCGCTGCCGTCGGCTCGTCCATCACGATCACCTTTGCCTCTAGCGACACCGCCTTGGCGATCTCCACCAGTTGCTGGCTGGCGACGTCGAGGTCAGCGACAACGGTGCTCGGCTCGATCCGGTGCGCCGAGCCGAAGAGCGCAAGCACGCGCCGCGCTTCGTCGTTCATCGCCCTGTGGTCGATTAGACCGCGCCGCGTCGGCTCGCGGCCGAGGAAGATGTTCTGTGCGACGGTTCGCTCGGGCAGCAGGGAGAATTCCTGATAGATGACGGCAATGCCCGCGCGGATCGCCGCAAGCGGATGCGTGAAATGCCGTTCCTCACCGTTTACGACAACCGCACCTGCGTCCGGCCGATAGATGCCGGAGAGGATCTTCATCAGCGTCGACTTGCCGGCACCGTTTTCTCCCGCCAGCGCATGCACCTCACCGCAATGCGCGGAGAAGCTGACGTTTTTCAACGCTTTGACACCGGGGAAACTCTTGGTGATGCCGCGCATCTCGATAGCGGGGTGTTTCGTGTTCATGCAGCAGCCCATGTCTTGCGGATGAATGTCGCGCTCTCGGAAAAGAGCGTATCGAAGTCGGGAAACAGCGGCCGCCAGACGCGGGTCGCCGTCGCGATCGCCGGCAGCCCGGCGCCGAATGCCTCAAGCGTCAGCCAACCGTCATAGCCGATCTCCTTCAACACCGTGAACATCGCGCCAAAGTCGATATGCCCCCGCCCGGGGATGCCACGATCGTTCTCGGAGACATGGAAGACCCCGATATCCTGGCCAATCAGGCGGATCGCCGCCTCCGGCCGACGCTCCTCCACATTGGCATGGAACGTGTCGTACATGATCTTGAAGGCAGGATGCGCCACGCGATCCACATAGGCACGCGCCTGCTCCATCGTGTTGAGAAAATAAGTCTCGAAGCGATTGAGCGGCTCGAGGCTCAAATGCATGCCGTTGGCCGCCGCCCGCTCTGCGAGCGCATGATGGGCGTCTGCCCCATACTTCAACTCGTCTTCGCTGGCGCCCCTGCCGGTAAAGAAGCCGATCGGGGCATGAAACGGCCCACCCATGCTTTCAGCACCCAGCGCTATTGCGCAATCCAACGCCCAGTCGAGATGGGAAAGCCCGCGCGCCCGCACTTCGGCATCGCAACTGACGGGGTTTGCCTCAGGCGTCGGGACGATCGATGTGGTGGACCGGCCAAGGCAAAGTCCGTCCAGTTCGCGGCCCAGGCGTTCGTAGTGACTGACCTTGCCCGACAGAACCGGCACTTCGACGCCATCATAGCCGAGATCGCGCAACCGGCCGATATTGTCGAGATGCCTCTCCTCGACGAAATCGGTCAGGCAAAGGAGATTGATACCAAGCTTCATGACGCGCTCACTTCAGCGAAATGCCGAGATCGCGACACGTCGCGCGGATCCAGGCCAGTGACGTTTCGATCATCGGGCCGGCGGCGCCTTCGCATTCGAGGCTGAGTACGCCGTCGTAGCCGTGGTCGCGAAGCATGGCGAGACAGGTCTTGATATTCTCGGCATTGACGCCATCGCCGAGCGCACAATGGCTGACCGCGATCCCGGTCTGTCCGCCACGGGCAGCCGCTGCCAGCGACGGTGACACGTCCTTAAGATGGACATGAGACACCCTGTCGATGAACCGCGACAGAAACTGCGGCGGTTCCTGGCCGGCGATGAAGGTGTTGCCGGTGTCCATGTTCATGCGCAGCCACTTGCTGTCTGCGAAGGCGAGCATGCGCTCCATGAATTCCGGACGCGTCGTGAAATGACCATGAGGCTCGATGTTGACGACGATCTCGTGCGCTTCGGCGACTTCGACGATCTTTTCGTAGCTGCGCTTCATCAGCGCCATCGAGCCTTCTTCGGTAAGTCCGGGCGGCATGTGGAGCCCGTCGGTCGTGTCGACGCAGGGACTGCCGGCCTGCGCGGCCCAGGCAATCGACTTCAGCACATAGGGCACACCTCTGAGCGGTCCGTCCTCGCCAGACAGCGGATAGGCCGCATCGACCTGGGAAAAGCGCACGCCGTAACGCTCCATCTTGCGACGCAACAGGACCGGGTCCTCGTAGAGCGCGACATGCGGTTGATAGCCCAGTCCGTGGATCCAGCTCACGCCGTCGATCAGACCACACTCGATGAAGTGCAAATCGTTGTCGCTTGCCCATTCCAGGCATTTTTCAAACGACCAGTAGGCCGAGTTGAACGCGTCCGTGTGGAAGCCTATCCGCACCGGCAAAATCCTCCCAATTTCCCCCATGCCATTGAGTTTCAATGGCAAATCATCAGCGTCTCCAAAATGGAGCTTGATGATGTCCAAGCATTGCGCAATAAATCGCTGCCTGCGTTCGAAATAGACGACTGGTAAATTTTAAACATCAGCGGGGGAGCGGAATGACGAAGAGCAGCAACGAACGGGCCGTCAATCGGCCCGCTGTCTTCCGCGAGCCGGGCGCCCTGCTCTATGCCGGCAATTGCCAGGACCTGATGAAGGCCTCGCTTGCCGGCCAGGTGTCGCTCAACGCCTGGACGCGACGCGGCTATCCCGGCATCGACCTCGGCGCGGCGCTGCCGCAGGTCTGTTCCGTCGGCGGATGGGATGCGACGACCCCGCAGGACTGGGGCCTGCGCGAACATTGCAACGAGGGGGTCAAGATCGCCTATCTGGCGCGCGGCTCATTGACGATCACCATGGATGGCCGCAGGACGACGATCAATGAAGGCCAGATGTTCGTCGTGCGGCCCTGGCAGTTGCACGCGCTCGGCGATCCCAATGTCGGTGCCAGCCACATAATCTGGGTGCTCATGGATATGGGCGTGCGCCGACCACACGAAACCTGGCTGTGGCCCGACTGGATCGGCTGGCCCGAGCGCGACCGAAAGCGCCTGAGCGAACTTCTGTCGAAGAACGAACAGATTTCCTACAACGCCTCCCGCGAAGTTACCCGCACCTTCCTCGACATCCACGAGGTGGTGGCAGGCGGCGATATCGACGGTGGAGAGGCGCACCTGCGCCTCTTGATTTCGATGATGCTGCTGCAATTCCGCCAGATGCTGGAAAGCCAGGCACCGGTTCTCGATCTTGCTCTTGCAAGCTCGAAGCGCACGGTCGAGATCTTCCTGAAGCGGCTGCGTCATGCGCTCGACGAGGACTGGACGCTCGAGAACATGGCGGCGGAGTGCAATCTTTCCCGCACGCAATTTTCGCAGCATTGCCAGGTGCTGACCAACATGACGCCTGTCCGCTACCTCCAGACGCTCCGACTCAACGCCGCACGGCTGCTGCTTGAAAGCGGCGCGCAATCGGTCACCAACATCGCCTTTGATTGCGGCTTCTCATCGAGCCAATACTTTGCCACCTGTTACAAGAAGCGCTTCGGGTTTTCGCCAATGGAAACGCCGCGTCAGTCGCTATCGATCGCCAACTGAAAGTGGGCCGCCGCGACCGGATCAAAGCCGAATGGACAAGAAAGCTCTCCTGACGCCACGAAAGGTCGCTTCGCAGCAACGCTCGCGAGCGATGATCGAGGCCTTGGTCGAAGCGACTGCGCGTGCATTGATCAAAGAAGGATTTGAACGCGCCAACACAAACCGGATTGCCGAAGAGGCCGGCGTCAGCATCGGCTCTCTCTATCAGTATTTTCCGGGCAAGGAAGCGCTCGTCGTTGCCGTCATCGAACGCCACAAGAGCGAGATGGTGGATGTCTTGCGGGGTACGCTGGCCAAAGTGGCGACGCTGCCGCTCGACAGTGCCGTGCGCGAACTGGTCAAGACGATGATCGATGCTCATCGTGTGAACCCGGACCTTCATCGGGTGTTGGTCGAGGAAACGCCACGTGCAGGGCGGATCGGTACGATCGACGGTTTTGACAGAGAGTTCTACGGGTTGATCAGGGCTTATCTCGAATTGCACAAGGAAGAACTGCGGCCGATGGATCTGGATCTGGCCGCTTACATTTGCGTCAGCTGCACGGAGGCGCTGACGCACGGCGCGGTGGTCGACAGTCCAGAGAAGCTAAACGATGGGAACGTCGACGCCTTCATCAACGAAGTGACGACGCTGATCACGCGCTACCTGAAGTAACGTCCTTCGGGTAGCAGACATCCAAGATGCGAGCTGGGTCTTGGCGACTTGATGTCGCTCCGTGAACGCCGGCGTCCAACTGCGCGAACTACCGGGGGAATATGAACCGGGAGCGCTCGCAGAGACAGCTTCTCGAACGCGAGTAGATTTTTGCGAGTGATCGCTCACAATTAGGGTTGCACGCGGCCAATCCGACAGCCAACCTCGTGTCGAAATCAAATGCAGCACGAGCGGTCGAGCGACCGCTTCTCGAAGCTCCATACCAAGGTAACAAGAGATGTACGCACACGTCGTGATGATTCATGCCGCGGCCATGGGCACGGCATTTCTGCTGTTTGCAGCAAGGGAGCTCCTTTTCATTTCTGCCCGGCGAGGGCAAATCGGGGCTGCAAAGTTGGCCCTGACCGCAAACAGGATTGCAGGTCTGCTCACCGGCATAGGGATTGCCGGAGGCATTGGCCTCATCGTTTTGGGTGGGTGGCCGCTATCGACACCCTGGCTACTGATGTCATTCACCCTGATCGCCGCCTTGATGATTGTCGAAAGCAGGGTCGTGCGGCCATGGGAGGCACAGGTGCATCCAGCCCTTGAAGGCACGATCGACAAAATGGAAGTCCGAACGCTTCTTAGAAACAAGCGCGCTTTGGGCGGCCGCCTGGCATCAATCTCGCTTTTTGCTGTGATAATAGCGCTGATGGTCGTCAAACCCGACCTACTCGGCGCCTAGGGCGACGCCATCGGACGCATCGGTCGCTCATCAACGGAGTTGAACTCACCGCCCCTATATGCGGAGCGATGAGTTGTCTTTTCAGGGCGTCATCACGCCAGCGCGGGCAGCAGCTGGTCGATGCTCTTCTTGGCGTCGCCGTAGAACATGCGGGTGTTGTCCTTGTAGAACAGGGGGTTCTCGATGCCGGAGTAACCGGTTCCCTGGCCACGCTTGGAGACGAACACCTGTTTGGCCTTCCAGACTTCGAGCACCGGCATGCCGGCGATCGGTGAGTTCGGATCCTCCTGGGCGGCCGGATTGACGATGTCGTTCGAGCCGATGACGATGACGACATCGGTTTCGTGGAAGTCTTCGTTGATCTCGTCCATCTCGAGCACGATGTCGTAGGGAACCTTCGCTTCGGCCAAAAGCACGTTCATGTGGCCCGGCAAACGGCCGGCGACCGGATGAATGGCAAAGCGCACGTTCTTGCCGGCCGCCCGCAGCTTGCGGGTGAGCTCGGAGACCGATTGCTGCGCCTGCGCCACCGCCATGCCGTAGCCCGGCACGATGATGACGCTGTCGGCGTCGTTAAGGGCTGCGGCCACGCCATCGGCATCAATGGCGATCTGCTCGCCGGTGATTTCCATGGCCGGCCCCGTGGTTGCCCCGAAGCCGCCGAGGATGACCGACAGGAACGAGCGGTTCATCGCCTTGCACATGATGTAGGAGAGGATCGCGCCCGAGGAGCCGACCAGCGCGCCAGTGACGATCAACAGGTCGTTGCCGAGCGTGAAGCCGATAGCCGCGGCCGCCCAGCCGGAATAGCTGTTCAGCATCGACACCACCACCGGCATGTCGGCGCCGCCGATGCCCATGATCAGGTGATAGCCGATGAAGAAGGCGGCGAGCGTCATGACAAGCAGCGTCCAGGTGCCGGCACCATTGACGTAGAGCACCAGCAGCACGAGCGAGAGAAGGGCAGCACCGGCATTGAGCAGGTGACCGCCCGGCAGCTTCTTGGCCTTGCCGTCGACCTTGCCGGCAAGCTTGCCGAAGGCGATGACGGAGCCGGTGAAGGTGACAGCACCGATGAAGACGCCGAGGAAGACCTCGACCTTCATGATCGACAGTTCCACCGGTTCCTTGTGGGCAAGGATCGCGGCAAAGCCGGTCAATGCAGAGCGGGCCGCCGCATCGAGGCCGGCGACATCAGCCGCCTCGATATGGGCGTTGAAGCCGATGAAGACTGCGGCAAGACCGACGAAGGAATGGAGTGCTGCAACGAGTTGCGGCATCTCGGTCATCTGGACGCGGGAGGCGACGAAGTGGCCGAGCACGGCGCCGCCCGCGATCATCAGCGCGATGATGAACCAGTTGCCGACATCAGGTCCGAAGACCGTGGCGACAATGGCAAGCGCCATGCCCGTCATGCCGTACCAGACGGCGCGCTTGGCGCTTTCCTGGCCCGAAAGTCCGCCGAGCGAGAGGATGAAGAGAACGGCTGCCGCAATATAGGCGGCCGATACGATACCGATCATCATAGTGAATACCCCTGCCCGATCAGGATTTCTGGAACATGGCGAGCATGCGCCGTGTGACGAGGAAGCCGCCGACGATGTTGATCGTGGCGATCAGCACCGACAGCGCCGCCAGCAGCACCACCAGCCAGTTGCCCGAGCCGATCTGCAGCAGAGCGCCGAGAATGACGATGCCGGAGACCGCATTGGTGACGGCCATCAGCGGGGTGTGGAGCGAATGCGAGACGTTCCAGATGACCTGGAAGCCGACGAAGCAGGCGAGCACGAAGACGACGAAGTGGCTCATGAAGGCAGGCGGAGCAAAGGCGCCGACCAAAAGCAGCAGCGCCGTGCCGACGGCGAGAAGCGTCAGCTGGCTCTTCGTCTGGGCCTTGAAGGCTGCGGTCTCGGTCGCACGCTTTTCCTCCGGCGTCGGCTCCTTCACCTTCTCCTTTGGTTTCTGCGCCGCGATCGCGGCGATCTTCGGCGGTGGCGGCGGATAGGTGATCGCACCCTGGAAGGTGACGGTCGCGCCACGGATGACGTCGTCCTCCATGTTGTGGACGAGTTTGCCATCCTTGCCCGGCGTCAGGTCGGTCAGCATATGGCGGATATTGGTGGCATAGAGCGTGGACGCCTGCGCGGCCATGCGGCTCGGGAAATCGGTATAGCCGATGATGACGACGCCGTTGTCGGAGACGATCCGCTGATCGGCAACGGTCAGGTCGCAGTTGCCGCCACGCTCGGCCGCAAGATCGACCACCACCGATCCCGGCTTCATCGCGGCGACCATGTCGGCAAGCCAGAGTTTCGGTGCATCACGGCCGGGGATCAGCGCCGTGGTGATGACGATATCGATCTGGGGCGCAAGCTCGCGGAACTTGGCAAGCTGCTTCTCGCGGAACTCCGGCGAAGAGGGAGCCGCATAACCGCCGGTGGCAGCGCCATCCTGTTGAGCGCCCCCCTCACCATCGGCAAAATCGAGATAGACGAACTCGGCTCCCATGCTCTCGATCTGTTCGGCGACCTCGGGACGCACGTCAAAGGCATAGGTCTGAGCACCAAGCGAAGTGGCGACCCCGATCGCCGCAAGACCGGCGACGCCCGCACCGATCACCAGGACCTTGGCCGGCGGCACCTTGCCGGCGGCCGTCACCTGGCCGGTGAAGAAGCGACCGAAATTGTTGCCGGCCTCGATCACCGCGCGATAGCCGGCGATATTGGCCATCGACGACAGCGCATCCATCTTCTGGGCGCGCGAAATGCGCGGCACCATGTCCATGGCGATGACGTTGGCGCCCTTTTCCCTGGCGAGCTCCAGAAGTTCGGCATTCTGGCCCGGATAGAAGAACGAGATCAGCGTCTTGTCCGCAGACAGATAAGCGACCTCGCTCGGCTCGGGCGGCCGTACCTTGGCGACCACATCTGCCGAAGCCCACAGCGCCTCTGCCGACGGGGCCACCTCGACGCCCACGGCCCGATAGGCATCATCGGAGAAACCGGCCGCAACGCCCGCGCCCGTCTCAATGATGCTGCTATAGCCAAGTTTCGCAAGTTGCACCGCGCTGTCAGGTGTCAGCGCCACGCGCGCCTCGCTTGCGGTTACCTCCCGCGGCGCGCCAATTTTAATCGCCATGCTTGTCTGTCCTCTCCTGCCGACTAGGCAATGCCTTGTCCCTCAACAATGCGACAGCAGAACAAGCAAACCTTGAGAGTACTGTCCAGTACGCTTTGCCGCGAATCCGTCCATTCTTGTCGCTTTTTAGTTTTCACTAATCGTTTTTATCGGCCAAGCACTCCAGCCGACGGGCCGCTCGGGCACCAATGGCCAACAAAAAGGGGACGGCGACGCCCCCACGAAGAGGGTGCTGCATCGGCTCCAGGGGGCCGCCGATTGCGTATGTGAAGCGACGCTTCACCAGAGAGAGGTCCCGAACCTGCGCGCGTTTCATGAAACGATCATGCCGAGCCGCGACTGACAATCCGGCGCCTGGCGTCGACGCGCCACGGGGCTGCTGCTGCAAGCCCTCCTTCAGGAGTTCTTATTTCAATGCCCTCGGCACGGCACGGCGACGCGGTCTCGCCGCGTGCCGCGCCGTGCGGCCCCTTGGGAGGACGTTCTAGTTGCGGCTTTCGTAGCTGCTCAGATTTAAAGGGGTGACGAGCTCGAACGTGAGCGACCCGCGCGTCCACGTCCTCAAAGGGATTCGTCGACAATGACGACCGGTCGCCCCAGGGAGCAGGCCTCCACCCGCGCCTCGACGCGATAAACCGAGCGCAGCATATCCGCGGTGATGACGTCGTGGGTGGGGCCGCTCGCCAGCACCGACCCGCCACTGATGACGATCGTGTCGTCGCAATAGCGCAGCGCATGGTTCAGGTCGTGCAGCGCGATCAACACCGCCATACCCGACTGCGCCGACAAACGCTTCATGAAGCCAAGGACCTCGATCTGGCGAAAGAGATCGAGCGCCGAGGTCGGTTCGTCCATCAACAGCACTTCGGGCTTACGCACGAGAGCTTGCGCGATGGAGACGAGCTGGCGCTGGCCGCCTGAGAGCTCACCAAGGCCACGAAAGGCGAGATCGGCGATCCGGAGTTCGCCCAGCACTCGGTCGATCTCGGCGAGTTCGGCGTCCTTCACCTTCCACCCTGAGCCTTGCTTGGCCGACAGCAGCACCGACTCGTAGACAGTCAGCACGGCATTGGCGCCGGTATCCTGCGGCATGTAGCAGATGCCTTCGGATCCCTTGACCGTATCGGACAGGTGGACAGTGCCGGGACCGGAGGTCAGGTTTGCTATGCGCTTGAACAGCGTCGACTTGCCGGCCGCATTAGGACCAATCACCGCCGTCAGGCCACCGCCGCGCAAGACACCGGTGTTGACATCTAAGAGCACCGTGCGCCGGCCATAATTCGCGCCGACCTTTTCCAGCGACAGGCTTACCATGCGCGCCTCCTGTTGGTGAAAATCAGCACGAAGAAGAAGGGCACGCCAACGAGCGCGGTGATGACTCCAATCGGCAGGACGGCACCCGGAATAATCATCTTGCTGACGACCGAAGTGACCGAAAGAAGGAGCGCGCCGCACAGCACAGAAGCTGGCAGGAAGAAGCGCTGATCCTCGCCGACCAGCATGCGTGCGATGTGCGGAGCGACGAGACCAACAAAGCCGATCGTGCCAACGAAAGAGACCGGGATCGCCGCAAGCAGGCTGACCGTCATCATTGCTTCGAGCCGGAGCCTTCGAACATTGATACCGAAGCTCGCAGCCTTATCGTCACCAAGCCGAAGCGCGGTCAGCGCCCAGGCGTGCCGTGCAAACAGCGGCAAGGCGAACAGCAGCACGGCGCCGGTGATCCAGACCTTTGGCCAGGTTGCCTTGGTGAGACTGCCCATCGTCCAGAAGACGACGGCGGCCAGCGCCTGTTCGGAGGCGAGATATTCGAGCAAAGACAGCGCGGCATTGAAGGTGAAGACGAGCGCAATGCCGAGCAGAACGATTGTTTCGACCGTAACGCCGCGCATGGTGGAGGCGAAATGGATGAAGAGCGCCGCCAACATCGCCATAAGGAAGGCGTTGATTGGCACCATGTATTGGACGGCGACGGGAAAAACCGCCACGCCGGCAACGAGACCGAGGGCCGCACCGAAGCCGGCAGCGGCGGAAATGCCGAGCGTGAATGGACTTGCCAGTGGATTGGCAAGGATCGTCTGCATCTGCGCGCCTGCGACCGACAATGAGGCACCCACCGTCACGGCCATCAGGGCGATCGGCATGCGAATGTCCCAGATCACCACCCGGAGCTGGTCGCTTACAGTTTCCGGTCGAAAGAGCGCGGTCAGCACATCCGCGAGCGGATAGTTCGCAGGCCCGAGAGCCATGTCGACTGCAACCGACGCAAAGAGCGCGACGATGAGGCAGAAGATCAACACCAAGCGGCGCAAAACGAGAGAGCGGTAGCGCCCTCGCCCTTCAACGCCGGATACTTGTTCGGTCATGGCAACCATCATTCACCACTCTTTGGAAGCGAGGCGAAGTAACCCGCGCGGTAGGTCACCGGCAGAAACTTCTCATGGAACTCGCGGAAAGTCCGGTCAGGGTCTATGTCGGCAAAGAGCTCCGGATGGAACCACTTGGCAAACTGCTGGATCGGAATGAACTCGTAAGGGGCGCCGTAGAACTGATGCCAGACGGCATGCACATTGCCCTCCTTCACCGCCTTCAGGCCGGGAAAGCCCGGGCGCTGCATAAGGCCGCGCAGGCGATCTTCTGCCGCCGCCGCATCGGCGCCGCGTCCGACGCTAACGAACTGGTTGAGATCGGATTCCGCCGACCAGTTACTGCCGGTGATAATGACATGATCCGGATCGCTGACGATCAGCTGCTCAGGATTGAGATCGCCGAAGGTCCCCTTGATGACGTCAGAACCGATATTGTGGCCGCCGGCCTCTTCCACCATTTTGCCGAAGTTGGCCGGACCGAAGGTGCGGCAGCAGACAACGTCGCCGGTGATGCCGGGAGAGCGCTCGATGAAGACTTTCGGCCGCGCAATTTCCCCCGCCTTCTTGAGGCGGTCCGTCACCAGCGCGATTTGAGCATTGCGATAGTCGATGAATTCGCGGGCCTTCGCTTCGGCACCGAAGAGCTGGCCGAGGATTTCGACCGATTTTTCGCTATTGGCGGCAGGATCCACGCGGAAATCGAGATAGACGACGGCAATGCCGGCGGCAGCGGCCTTTTCGATGAAGCCCGATTCTTCGACCGCCTGCTGCGCTTCGAGATTGAGCGTCAGAACGTCAGGCTTGAGCGCAATCGCTGCCTCGAGGCTGAAATCGCCCGAAGGGATATAGCCGAACCGCGGCAGTTTCTCGATTTCGGGGAAGCGCTCCACATAGGCAGCGTAGGAGTCCGGATCCTTCTTCAAAAGATCATCGCGCCAACCGACGATCGTGTCGAAGACATGCTCGCCTTTCAGCGCTGCGGCCACGTGGATCTGCCGCGCCTCGCCCACCAGGACGCGCTTGGCCGGAAGCGCAATTTCGACCCGACGGCCGGTGACGTCGACAATTTCAGCCGCACTGGCGGGCAAAGCCGCCAATACCAGGGCTGCGACCATCGCCGACGCGATTGTCCCGAAGATCGACATTCTCATTCCTTTTTAGTTGCGACGCCGGAGTCCTCCCCTCCTCCAGCTGTCGATCCGCTTACTTGGCTGACGTCAGCGAGACGAAGTAGCCGCTCTTGTAGGGAAGCGGCAGGAAGCGCTCATGCAACTCCTTGAACGTCGCCTCCGGGTCGAGGTCCGCGAAGAGATCCGGGTGCAGCCACTTGGCGATCTGCTGGATGGCCACGAACTGGTAGGGATTGTTGTAGAACTGGTGCCAGATGGCGTGAACCTGGCCGTCTTTCACGGCTTCAACGCCGGTGAAAGCCGGGCGCTTGGTCAGGTTTTCGAGCTTGCGGGCCGCTTCCTTCTCATCGGCGCCATAGCCGACGCCAACCCAGGCACCACCCGGCACATAACCCTGCCAGTTGCCGCCGGTGATGATGATCTGGTCGGGATTGGCAGCGATGATCTGCTCCGGATTGACCACGCCGAAGGTACCGGGAATGATGTCCTTTGCCATGTTTACGCCGCCGGCGAACTCGACCATCTTGCCGAAGTTCTCGTTACCGAAAGACATGCAGCAATCGTCGGAGTAACCACCGGCGCGTTCGACAAAAACGAGCGGCTTCTTCGGATTGGCCTTCGCCAAAACGTTTGTCACCTTGGCGATGCTCTCGGCGCGAAACTTGATGAACTCTTCGGCCTTCTCTTCCTTTCCCAAAAGCTTGCCCATCACGCGCATGCTCGGCTCGGTGTTTTCCATCGGCTTTTCGCGGAAATCGACGTAGACGAGCGGGATACCGACCTTGGCGAGCTTCTCGATGTAGCCAGCCTCCTCCGTCGCCGTCTTGGCGTCGACGTTCATCAGAACGACATCGGGTTTCAAGGCAACCGCCTGCTCGATGTCGAAGGTACCATCCTTCATGCCGCCAAAGGTCGGCAACTTGGCAATGTCAGGGTACTTCGCGAGATAGGCGGCATAGCTTTCAGGGTCTGCCTTTGCCAGATCGTCGCGCCAGCCGACGACGCGCTTGAACGGCTCGTCGCGGTCGAGCGCGCCGAGGAAGTAGATCTGGCGCCCTTCGCCGAGAATCACGTGCTCGACGGGTACGTTGACCTCGACGTCTCGGCCCGTGACATCCTTCAACGTCACGACATCAGCGAAGGCTGCCGTAGAAAAAAGCACGCAAAGGCTTGCGGCGGCCGCAGCCACCCTGTTGAAAAACCGCATTGTTTTAGCTCCGCTGGAAAATTCAGGCGATCTAATGTTTCATGACTTTATTAGTCAACATTTATCTTTTAGAACGCCTCCAAACAGGAACGAGCGGTATCGACATGAGCGATGTGACGGAGCGGCAGAACTACAACCTGCGCGATGAAATCAAGGCCTATTGGTCGGACCGCGCGGCAACCTTCGATCTGTCACCGGGCCACGAGATCTTCTCGGAGGAAGAACGCGCGGCCTGGCATCAACTGTTTCTCCGTCACCTTGGGCCGGGCGCAGGGCGTGCTGCGCTCGATCTTGCGAGCGGCACCGGCGTCATCTCGCATCTTCTCGATGAACTCGACTTCAAGGTGCAGGGCCTCGACTGGGCCGAGCCGATGCTCGAACGCGCCAGGGATAAGGCGCGCAAGCGCGGGCGAGCGATCCGCTTCGCCCTCGGCGACGCCGAAAATACCATGGAGCCCGACAACCACTACGATGTAATCGTCAACCGGCATCTGGTCTGGACGCTCGTGGACCCGGCCGCAGCCTTTGGCGAATGGCTACGGGTCCTGAAGCCCGGCGGCATGTTGCTGATCGTCGATGGCGACTTCGTCAATACAACCGCGCTCGAGCGGCTGTTCTCCAAGCTCAGCACATGGGGGCAGCGCCTCGGCCTGTTCAAGGCTGAGACGCCAACCGGTTCGCCGCAGATGATGGCGACGCACCGCAGTATCCTCTCCCGCGTGCATTTCGCACAAGGCGCCCGCGCCGAGGCCGTCGTCGCGCTGTTGTGCGAAGCCGGCTTTACCGAGATTACGATCGACAGGGACCTTCGCGAAATCCATCGCACCCAGGCCGCAAATTGGAACCTTTTCAAGGGCTTGGCGCGACAGTCGCAGCATCGCTACGCCATTCGCGCGACGAAACCTTAGGGTCGAGGCAAACCCTACGCAGTCAGTGACTGCGTTCCTGCGCAAAAACGACCAGGCTCACGACTGCGCAATCTCCCTGCCAATCCGCAGGACCTCCGAGATTAAAAGGTTCAGGTCGTCCGGGCGGGTGCGATGATTGCAGATCGCCGCGCGCAGGCAATGCTTGCCCCGGATCGTCGTGTCGGAAAGCGCCGCCACGCCGGTTTCCTGCAGGCGCAGCATGATCTCGAGGTTGGTCTCCTTCAGTCGCTCCTCATTTAGACCTTCGGGCGCATAGCGGAAGCAGACGATGTTGATCTCCGGTTCAACGATGAGTTCCAGCGGCGGATTCCAACGGACGAGATCGGCGAGGAAGGCGGCCTGCGCGACGTTCTGGTCGATCAGCCGGCCGAACTTGGCGATGCCGTGCTCCATCAGCGCCATCCAGACCTTCAGCGCCGCAAAGCCGCGACTGGTCTGAAAGCCGAATTCGTGAAGCCATTGGCCGGAAGCGATGCCACGTGACATGCCTTGGAGGTATTCGGGCGACACCGCAAAGGTTTCCCGGTGCCTCGTCCGATCCCGCACAAGCGCGCAACCGACTTCGAACGGGGCATGCAGCCATTTGTGCGGGTCGAGTGCGACGGAATCCGCCCGCTCGATGCCCTTGACGCGCCAGGCGTTCTCGGGCGCGATCGAAAGCAGCGCTCCGATACACCCGTCCACGTGGAACCACAGGTTCTCCTCCGCGGCGATCCCGGCCAAGGCGGTGAGATCGTCTACTGCGCCGGAATTGACCGTACCGGCAGTACCGATGACGCAGGCAGGCCGGAAGCCCCGCGCGCGATCCTCGGCGATCGCCGCGCGAAGCGCCTCAAGGTCGATGCGGTAACGGGTATCGGTCGGGATCCGTCTGAGTGCCTTGTTGCCGAGGCCGAGCGTCTCGACCGCCTTGCGATGGCAGGAATGCACCTGATCCGAGGCGTAGAAGCGCATGGGTTCCTTGAGGGCCGCAACGCCCTCTTCGCGCAGATCGATGCCCGCCATGGCGTTGCGGGCAACCGTCAGCCCGACGAGGTTGGCCACCGAACCGCCACTGACCAGCGTGCCGCTCGCTGCCTTGGGAAAGCCGATCATATCTCGCAGCCATCCGACGACCTGCTGGTCGACGAGGGCAGCGGCATGGCGTCCGCCCCCGAGATTGGAACCCTGGATCGCTGCAAGGAAATCACCGAGCGCTCCGGTGAAGTTGCCGGAGCCCATGTACCAGGACCAGAACCGTGGATGGATGTTGCCCATTGGATAGGCGAGCACCGTGTCCTTGACCTGTCGGTACACGTCCTCGAGGGGCGTCGGCCGATCCGGGACCGGCGCCTGGTACAGCGCTTCGATCTCCTCCGGCAGCGGTTGCCAGACCGGACGCTCGCGCACGCGGCAGAGATGGCCGACGGCATCGTCGACGATCCGGTGGGCGAGCGCCGAGACGGACGCCCAATCGGGTGGGTCGAGGGTCTCGACCGTAGCCAGGAGTTCCGGTTGGGTGAAGGCTCCCGCGCTTTGCCTCGGTGATCGCGCTCCCATCGTTCCTCTCCCTATTCGGCGGCGAGCTGGAAGCCAGGCGTGGATCGCGACAGCTCCATCTCCTCGTCATCCATGTCCGCCGGGATCGTTTCGAACAGCGGCGTCGACAGGTAGCGCTCCCCTGTGTCAGGCAGCATGCACAGGATCACCGAGCCGGCCGGCGCGTGCTCCGCGATCTGGCGCGCAACACCGAAGGTCGCGCCACCCGAAACGCCAGTGAAGAGGCCCTCTTTCTGTGCGAGCGCCTTGGCCCATTCCATCGCTTTTAGACCAGCAATCGGGACGAGTTCGTCATAGTAGCGGTTGTCGACCGCCTCCTGCAGGACGTCGGGTATGAAGTCCGGTGTCCATCCCTGGATTGGATGCGGCTCGAAGGCGGGATGGCTGGCGGCCGGCGCACCGCCCGTTCCGCGCTGTTGCGCATGACCGCTGCCGAGCAACTGCGCGTTGGCGGGCTCGGCAAGCACGATCTTCGTCTCCGGACGTTCACGCCGCAGCACCCGGGACACGCCAACCACTGTGCCACCGGTGCCGTAGCCTGTGACGAAATAATCAAGACGGGAGCCGGCGAAGTCGTTGACGATTTCCCGGCCGGTCGTCGCCTCGTGGATCGCGGCGTTGGCTGTGGTCTCGAACTGCCGGGCGAGGAACCATCCGTTCTTCTCGGCGAGTTCGATCGCCTTGCGATACATGCCCAGGCCCTTCTCGGCGCGCGGCGTCAGAACGACCTTGGCGCCCAGCATGCGCATCAGCCGACGGCGCTCGACGGAGAAACTATCGGCCATGGTGACAACCAGCGGATAGCCTTTTTGCGCACAGACCATCGCCAGTCCGATGCCGGTGTTACCGCTGGTGGCCTCGACCACGGTCTGTCCGGGCTTCAGCTTGCCTGTGCGCTCGGCCTCCTCGATGATCGCAATCGCCAGCCTGTCCTTCACCGACGAAGCCGGATTGAAGAACTCCGCCTTGACATAGATGGTCGCGTTGCTGACGCCGAGATTGTTGACGCGGATCGCCGGCGTGTCGCCGATCGTCTCCAGCACGCTGTCGAAAAGCCGCCCGCGGCCGCTCGTGGTTCTCAGTCCAGAATTGTTTGGCATGGGTCCTCTCACTCTTCCGGATGCTAGGTTCGGCGAGGGATGCTAAAGTGCTGGCGTGGGAGCCGGCGTGGGAGTGCGCATGGAAACGGATGGCCCGGACGTGGTTTTTTCGGCAAAGGAGCTGGAACTGCGGCTCCTCGGGCCGATGAAACTCACGCGCCGCGGGGTGGCCGTGCCGTTACCGCCGTCGCGCAAGGTGCGCGCGCTGCTCGCTTATCTGGCCCTGACGCCAGGTTCGGTTCCTCGGGAACGGCTCTGCGATCTGCTCTGGCAAGTGCCGAGCGATCCGCGCGGTGAATTGCGCTGGAGCCTGAGCAAAATCCGCTCGCTCATGGACACGGATGGCCGCAAGCGCGTGATCACGGCTAACGACCGGATTTCTCTCGATCTCGAAGGCTGTGACATCGACGCACGCCACATCCAGGAAGCAAGGCGGCGGGGTATCCGAAACCTCGATCTGGAGGCATTGCGGCCGATTGCGGGACGATACGGAGGCGATCTGCTCGAAGGCGTCGAGATCGACAACAGCCCTGCCTTCGAGCACTGGCTGACATCGGTGAGGAGCGAGTTTCGCCTGTACGCGCTGGAGATCGCGGCAGAAATCAGCAAGAAAACACCCGTCGGCGGTGAGGACGGCTTGCCGGCAGCCCGGCAATGGCTCGAGCTCGCGCCGCTCGACGCAGACGCAAATATCCGCTTCCTGGCGGAACTGTCCCACAGGCGGATGGGCGACGCCTGCAACCGCCATCTCGATGCGGCAGCGCGCCTCTTTGCCGATGAGGGCGAGGACTTCGCGCCGATCCGGGAGGCATGGGAACGCCTCGGGGCCCTGCACCAGCAACCGGCGGTCGTCATCGTTTCTGACGGTGTTGGCAGACCTTCCGAGCCCATCCACGTGACGGTCTCGCGCCGCGCCTCGATTGCCGTCATGCCGTTCCGCGAACTTGTCGCGGGCCGGGCGGGCCGCAACGATCTCGGCAGCGCGGTCGCGCATGACGTCATCAGCAAGCTGGCGCGCCTGCGCAGTCTCTTCGTAATTGCCCGAGGCTCCGTTTTTTCCATCGCTGGCGAAGGGCTCGAACTGCCGGAAATCGGCCGACGGCTCGGCGTCGACTATGTCGCCACCGGCTTCCTGGAACAGCACGAACTCGGGATCGGCGTAACCGTGGAGGTCGCAGAGGCGGCCACCGCGCATATCGTCTGGACTGAGCGGTTCGAGGCGCGTGCGGCCGAGCACTTTGCCGTCGTCGACGAGATCAGCAACAGCATCGTGTCGTCGATCGCGGCGGAAATAGAGAACGAAGAGCGCAACCGCGCGATCCTGAAGCCTCCGGATTCGCTCGACGCCTGGGAGGCCTATCATCGCGGCCTCTGGCACATGTTTCGCTTCACCGCCGAGGAAAACGAGCGCGCCGCCGAGTTCTTCCGCCTTTCGACACGCCTCGATCCAACCTTCTCACGCGCCCATGCAGGGCTGTCCTTCACGCACTGGCAAAGGGCCTTCCAGCGCTGGGGCGACCGCGACGGCGAGACCCGGGACGCGCTCAAGGCCGCCGGGCAGAGCCTGTTGGTCGACGATCAGAACCCCGCCGCGCACTGGTCGATGGGGCGTGCCCTCTGGCTGACCGGAGACCACGACCAGGCGGTGCGCGAACTGGAGCACTCGGTCCATCTCAGCCCCAACTTCGCCCTCGGCCACTACGCGCTCTCCTTCGTGCACGCGCAGTCCGGCGACCCCGCAGCGGCGATCACCGCATCCGATTACTCGCGGCTTTTGAGCCCCTACGACCCGCTGCTGTTCGGCATGCTCGGCACCCGCGCGATTGCCCTCATCCGGCTCGGCGCCTTCGAGGAGGCTGCAGACTGGGCGATCAAGGCGGCAGCCCGTCCGAACGCGCATGTGCACATCCTCGCGATCGCAGCCCATTGTCTTGCGCTCGCCGGACGCCTCAGCGAGGCTCGCAGCTACGCGGCCCGCATCCGCCTGCAGAACCCGGATTACCGTACGGACAATTTCCTCGACGCCTTCCACTTCACACCCGACGTCATCGCCCGATATCGCCAAGTGGCGGCCTTGATCGGGCTGGCGACCTGAGTGATCGGTGCCGGCCAAATTCGCCTGCGTGTCTTAGAGCCGCTAGAGAAGGCGGTAGCGTTCAAGAATTTCAGCGATCTGTTCATCCTGTGCCTTGTTTGGCAGAAGTGCTGGCTGTCGGCTTGCGCCGACAGATGCATCCTGCAGGTAGAGGGCGCGCTTGACCATCGCCGGGGCAAAGCCGAGTGCATAGAGGTCGGTCCGAAAGGCAGCAAAGGTTGCCTGCTGCTTCTGCGCTTCGACAACGTCGCCGGCATTGAAGGCCTTCAAGATACCTGCAAGTACATCCGGCATGGCGTTGCCGAGGCCCGAGATGCAGCCAGCCGCACCATTCTGCAGTGCCCAGAGCACGAGATGATCGGGGCCGGAGTAGACTTCGAAACCATCGACCTCGTTGGCAACCTGCAGATAGGCTTCCAGCGTTTCTTTCGCACCGCCGGAATCCTTGATGCCGGCAATGTTGCCGTGGCCGGCAAGGGCGCGCGCCGTGTCGGGCTCGATATGGTTCTGCGTGCGGGCGGGTATGTCATAGAGGTAGACTGGCGTCTTTACGGCATCGGCGACGGTCGAGAAATGACGGACAAGGCCATCCTGGGTGCAGGCAATGAAGAACGGCGTGATCACTGCGATCCCGTCGACGCCGATCCGGTCGAATTCTCGGGCGAGCTTTACCGTCTCGAAGGTGGCCGGCATGCCGGCATTGACGATCACCTTGACGCGGCCGCCGACCTCGTCGACCACCTCCTCCGTCAGGCGCACCTTTTCCTCGTATGTCAGCGCGGTGAAGTCACCGTTGGTTCCGGCGCACATGATGTTGTTGCCGGCTGCGACCTGTCGGCGGACCTGGGCGCGCGTCGCCTGGTAGTTAATGGTCTCGTCCTCGTTGAAGCAGGTCACGAGGGCGACGAAGGCTTGCTTGGTCATGCGGATTTTCCTCTCAATGGACGGCGCCTCAGGACGCGCGCTGAAGACGAGCGGCGCGATGAGCGGCCTGGACGTCGGGATCGGGGTCGAGGCCGGCTGCAAGCAGCGCACGCGTATAGTCTTGCTGCGGCGCGTCGAACACCTCGCGCACCGTGCCAAGCTCTACGATGTTGCCCTTCTGCATGACCATGACGTGGTCGGCAAAGTCGCGCACCACCGGCAGATCGTGGGCGATGAAGATAAAGGCGATGCCCATTTCCTTGCGCAGCCGGTCGAGCAGCGCGATCACCTGTGCCTGCACCGAAACGTCAAGCGCCGAGACCGCCTCGTCGCAGATGATCAGCTGCGGCTCGAGTGCGAGTGCGCGGGCAATTGCGATGCGTTGGCGCTGGCCGCCGGAAAACTGATGTGGGTAGCGGCCCATGTGCTCCGGGCCGAGACCGACCTGCACAAGAAGATCAGCCACCCGCTCGCGCCATTTCGCCTTGGGCAAGATATCCGGATGAATGACCCAGGCCTCGGAAATGAGCTGGTAAACGGTCATACGCGGATTGAGCGACTGCGTCGGGTCCTGGAAGACCATCTGCAGGTCGCGGCGCAGCTTGTAGAGTTCGGCCGGCGACATGGTGAAGAGGTCGCGGCCCTTCCACAAGGCGCTGCCACTATCCGGTTCGTCGAGGCGAAGCAGGATGCGCGCCAGCGTCGACTTGCCTGACCCGCTCTCGCCGACGACGGCCATGGTCTCGCCGGGCATGAGGTCGAAGGACAGGCCCTTCAGCGCCTCGAAGGAGCCATAGCGTTTGCGCACGTCGCGAACTGAAAGAACGGGTTCGGCGCGAGCGGCTGGCACATGCATCTCGCCCTTGCCTGGAGCGGCGGCAATCAGCTTTTTGGTATAGGGATGCTGCGGGTTCTTGTAGACCTCGCGCACCGTGCCGGCTTCGACCAGGACGCCTTTTTCCATCACCACCACGCGATCGGCGATCTCCGCGACCACGCCGAGGTCGTGGGTGATGATGAGGACCGCCATGCCGGTCTCTCGCTGCAATTCCTCAAGCAGCGCGAGCACTTCGGCCTGCACGGTGACGTCGAGCGCCGTCGTCGGCTCATCGGCGATCAGGAGATCTGGCCTGAGTGCCAATGCCATCGCAATCATGACGCGCTGGCGCTGGCCGCCGGAGAATTCGTGCGGATATTTGTCGAGCGAGCGCTCAGGGTCGGGGATGCCGACCCGGGTCAACAGCCGCAACGCCTCGGAAGCGGCTTTCGCGGCGTCGGTCCCGTGGGTGGTGAGCGCCTCGCGGATCTGCCAGCCCACGGTATAGACCGGGTTGAGATGGCTCAGCGGGTCCTGGAAGATCATGGCGATACGGCGCCCGTTGACCTTGCGCCTTTCCTGCGCCGGCATTGTCAGCAGGTCGACGCCGTCGAGCAGGATCTCACCCGAGCTGATGCGTCCCGGCGGCATGTCGATCAGGTTCATGATCGCCGAGGAGGAGACCGACTTGCCGGATCCGCTCTCGCCAAGGATTGCGAGCGTCTCGCCACGGTCGAGATGGTAGGAGATATTGCGGACCGCTTTCACGACGCCGACTGCGGTGTGGAATTCGACCGACAGGTCGCGAACTTCCAGGAGATGGTCAGCCATTCTTGCGACCTTTCATTTCGAGACGCCAGCGCTGCACTGGGTCGAGCGCGATGCGCAGCCAGTTCGACAGGAGGTTCAGCGACATGGTGGTAAGGATGATCGCAAGGCCGGGCCAGAACGAAAGCCACCATGCGTTGGTGAGGTACTGGCGTCCCTGCGAGATCATCAGGCCCCAGGTGATTTCCGGCGGCTGGATGCCGATACCGAGGAACGAAAGCGCGCTTTCGGCCAGCATCACATAGGCGAAGTCGAGCGTCGCAAGCGTCGTCAGCGTCGGCAGCACGACAGGCAGAATGTGGCGGAACAGGATGCGCTTGCTTGATGCGCCCATCACGCGCGCGGCCTGCACGAACATGCGTTCACGGATTTCCAGCACTTCGGCGCGTGTGGTTCGCAGGTAAACCGGGATGCGTGTGATCGCCAGCACCAGCATGAGGTTCAGGATCGACGAGCCGAGAATATATAGAACGATGACCGCGATCAGCAGCGACGGAAAGGACATGATCACGTCCGCAAGCCGCATGATGATCTGATTGACGCGCGGCGAGGAAAAGCCGGCGACAAGGCCGAGGAAGGTGCCGACGGTTGCTGAAAGCGCGACGGCACCGGCGGCCACCATCAGCGTGTTCTGGGTGGCAACGATGATGCGGGCAAGCAGCGGCCGCCCGAGGGCATCAGCCCCCATCCACCAGACCCAGCCGCGCTCCCAGTCGAAAGGCACGGCGTTGCGGCCTCTAAGGTTCTGCTTGGTCGCGAGATCGCCGAGCCAGGTCGGCCCGATGATTGCGATGATGAGAACGAAAAGCAGGAAGATCGCGGCGCAAAGCGCGAATTTGTCGGCAAGCAGCATGCGGAACATGCGGGTCGCAAAGCGCGGTTCTTCGGTAACAACGGTATCGGCGGTCTGCAGGGTCATGGTCCCCTCCTCAGTGCCGGATGCGCGGATCGAGCAGCGCGTAGGCCAGATCGATCAGCAGGTTCATGAGGAAGATCGCCAGCGCCGTGACGAGGATGGCGGCGAGCACGACGTTGAAATCGCGCTGCAAGATGGAATCGATCATCAGCTTGCCGACGCCCGGAAACCCGAAGATCGTCTCGACGATTACCGCGCCGTTCAAAAGGCTCGCGGCCTGGTCGCCAATGACGGTGATGACCGGCAGCATGGCGTTGCGCAGCGCATGCACGAAGATGATCGGCCCGGATTTGACACCCTTGGCGCGCGCCGTCTTCACATAGGCCGAAGAAAGCGCCCCGATCATCGAGCCGCGCACCACCTGGACGATGATGCCGAAAGGCCGGATGAACAGAACCGAGATCGGCAGGATCCAATGAAGCAGCGACCCCGTGCCCGAAGTCGGTAGCCAGGCGAGGTTTACCGAAAAGAGGACGATCGCGACGATGGCGATCCAGAAATCGGGAACGGAAGCGCCGACCAGCGAGATCAGCGAGGAGAGCCGATCGAAGAAGCCTCCAGCGCGGAAGGCGGCAAGCGAACCGACGACGATCGCAGCACCAGCGACCAGCGTCATGGTGATGACTGCGAGCCAGAGCGTCCAGGTGAAGGCCTCAAGCACCACGTCCAGAGCAGGACGCGCCTTGCGCAGGGATTCGCCAAAATCGCCGGTGACGACGTCGCCGACATAGCGTCCGAACTGCACCAGCATTGGATCGTTCAAACCATGCAGCTCGCGGAATTGCGCCTTCATCTCTGCGGAGGCTTCGACCGGCAGGAACAAGGCGGCCGGATCACCTGTCAACCGCGACAGGAAGAAGACCATGACGAGCAGCCCGACGAGCGAGATCAGACTGGCCACGGCGCGTTTTCGAACGAATTTCAGCATGGCGCCCTCGAAGAAATCCGGCGGCGGGATCATCCCACCGCCTTGATTGCTGTTGTGACTGGCGAACCTGTCGTTCGCCAGGGCAGATTACTTGATCTTGATCTCCGAGAGCTGCAGCGTCCCGTTGGTCGCCATCGTCGGCTTGAATTCGAGCCGCTCGGAAACGCGGGAGAAGCCTACCATGTGGAAGAGCAGGACGTCGGCAACGACATCGTCATGCACATAGGCGATCAGTTCCGACCAGAGCTTGGCACGCTCGTCGCCGACGGCAGCCGACGCGCGCTTGATCAGGTCGTCGACCTTCGGATCGGAGAAGCCGGACTGGGTGCCTTCGGTTGCGTATTTGAAGAACATCGAGAACGACGGATCGCCCTTGGAATTGTCGTGCATGGCGGCAACGATCTGCGGGCCGCGACCTTCCTTGAAGGGCTTGGAATAGTACTGCTCGTGCTCGGCGACCTCGACGAATTTCAGCTCGACCTTGAAGCCGACTTCCTCAAGCTGCGCCTGAATGGCCTCCATGATCTCGGTCACGTTCGGAAAGTTTGCAGAACGGGCGATGATGGTGATGGGCGTGTCGACTTTGACGCCATCGGCCTTGGCTTCCTCAAGCAGCTTCTTTGCCCCTTCCGGATCGTAGGGGAAGACCTTTACGTCGGGGTTCCAGCCAAGCGTCGGTGGCGGCACGATCGCGGTGGCGAGCAATGCACTTTCGGGAACCAGGGTACCGAGGAAGGCCTGGCGGTCGATGGCGACGTTGAGCGCGCGGCGGACACGAACGTCGTTCAGCGGTTCGATGTTGTGATCGATGCGCAGGTAGACGGTTTCGCTGTCGAGGTAGGAAAAGTCCGTTGCCGGGTTCGTGGCATCGAGCTGCGAGATCGACGGCGAAAGGTCGGCTTCGCCGGTCTGCACCATGGCTGCGCGCACCGACGGGTCGGCGCGGAACAGATAGGTGGCTTCCGTCACTTCGGGCTTTGCGCCCCAATAGTCGTCACGGCTGGTCAGCACGATCTGCTGGCCCGGCGTCCAGTTGGTCAGCTTGTACGGACCGGTGCCGACCGGTTCGCGCACGAACTCAAGCGGCGTTTCCTCCGGCACGATCGTGACGAGAGACATCAGCAGCGGCAGGATCGGCTGAACCGGATCGGCCTTGAAATCGATGGTGTAGTCGTCGACGACCGTCGGGGTCACCGTGATGCCGCCGAAGTAGCGGCGCGATTCACAGGTGTTCTTGTCGCTCATGATGCGATCGAAGCTGTGCTTGACGTCCTTGGCGTCAAAGGTCGTGCCGTCGGAGAACTTGACGCCCTTGCGCAGGTGAAAGCGCCAGCTGCTGTCTTCGTTTTGCTCCCATTTTTCGGCCAGGCGCGGCATGACGCCCTTGTCACTGCGAACGTCGAGTTCGGTCAGCGTTTCGCTGACGTTCTGCATGATGACGCGGCCGATGTTCGAGCGCGTGGCCATGCAGGGCTCCAGCAGGTCGGCCTCCTCGGCCAGCACGATCTTAATGGGGCCAGACCCGGCGAATGCGGGCGACAGGGCCGAACTCAACATGAGTGCACTCAAGACAAATAATTTCTTCACGGCATTTCCTCCCTAGTGAAATTCGTTCAGCTGGATGTTGCTTTTCCGGATCGCGCGGCAATTAGCGCCGCGCAACCGATGAGCCCGCCGCCGCAAAGGGTGGTGAGGGCGATCTGTTCGCCAAAAAGCGCGAAGCCGCCGAGCGCCACGAGCGGCAAGCGCAAAAAATCGACCGGCGCGACGATCGTGGCGGGCGCGAGTGAAAAAGCATGGGTCATCATACCCATGCAGGCAGTTCCCACGACACCCTGCAGCGCCAGAAGCGTCATCTCCCTCGCCCCAGGCATGGTCCAGAACGGCAAGGCGAAAAGAAGCGCGATCGGAACGGTCAAAAGGAGATTCCAGACGACCAGCGTTGAGGTCTTATCGCCCTTCGACATGGACTTCAGGATCAACTGAATGGTCGACTGGAGCATCGCGCCAGTGAGGGCGAGAAGGATGGCGAGACTGAAGCCGGTTCCCGCGGGGCCGATGATCAGCATCGCGCCGCCAAAACCGAGCACCACCGCACCGATCATAGCCGGGCCAGGCCTTTCGCCCAGCGCCAGTGCGGCACCGAGCAAAAGGAAGATCGGCGACATGAAAGCGATGGCCGTCACGTCAGCAAGCGGCCCCCAGCTGAAGGCAGCGAAGAAGGCGACCATGGCGAGCAGCTTGAAGCCGGCACGGACCGCATGCTGACGCAAGGGGTGGCTCGACTTGAGCACCGATGGGCGCAGGGCAACAAAGGGCAGAAGGATGAGCGCGCCGAAGAAAGCGCGGAAGAAGCCGATGACGAAAGGATGCACGGCGCCGTTCAGCGCCCGCACGATCACCGCGTCGGCGGCAGCAAGGATCGCTGCACCAACCGCGAACATGACCGCCATCTTAGCCCCCTTCGGGCTGGCTTCCAGCATCAGACCTCCTCCCGGCATCCTCTTGCCGGCTTGTTCAGACCATCCACCTTTCACCAAAGTTTGTCAAATTAATTCGCGATGTAAATTTTGTATGGAAATAATCACAATAAATATTTCAGTAAAATCAGTGTGTTATGTGTCATAGTAAACGAGCATGCGTCTATTTGTAACTTTATCAAACTTGACAACTTTGAAAATTGGGTGATTTTCGAAGCACACAGGAGGAACTCATGGACCCTGAAGAAATCGCCCGCAGCATGAATGGCCTGCTTCAAACCGTGTCGCCCGAGCGTATGGAAGCGCTGTTGCCGTCGCCGATGATCCAGAACCATGCAGCCTTCCTGCATCTGCTTTCAGACGGCGCGCTCGCCTGTGCCTGGTTCGGCGGCACGCTCGAGGGAAAATCGGACATTTCCATCTTTGCTTCGGTGCTGCCCAAGGAGGCGACGCAATGGGGACCGCCGCAGCGCCTGAGCTTCGATGCCGCGCATTCGGAGCAAAACCCGGTGCTCTTCACTGCGCCCGATGGCAGGCTGTGGCTCTTTCACACCTCCCAACCCTCAGGCAATCAGGACGAGTGCCGGATCCGGATGGCTGAGGTCCGCCGCGATGCTTCCGATCCGCTGGTACTAACGACAAGCGAAGGCCGCTATCTGGACCTTCCCCGTGGCTGCTTCATCCGCGCGCCGCTCGTGGTGCGCGGTGACGGCGCGTGGCTGCTGCCGATCTTTCGCTGCGTTCAGCGCCCCGGGCAGAAGTGGAACGGCAGCCATGATACGGCAGCCGTCGGCATTTCGCTTAATCAGGGCGAGACCTGGCAACTGGAAGAACTGGATCAGTCCATTGGCTGCGTGCACATGTCGCCGGTGTCGCTTGGCGAAGGCCGTCTTGCAGCCTTTTTCCGCCGGCGGCAGGCCGACTGGGTCTACAGGACCGAGAGCCTCGATGAGGGCCGCTCCTGGTCCAGGCCCGAGGCCAGTGACATCCCGAACAACAATTCCTCTATCGCCGCTCTCAGTCTGAAAGACGGCCGGATCGCGATGATCTGCAACCCCGTCAGCGCGGCCGACACCGCCGAACGACGCACGTCGCTTTATGACGAGCTCGGCGAGGACGACAACCGCCCGGACGCCGACCCCACGGGCGGTTGCGTTCCGATCTGGGGTGTCCGGCGCGCGCCAGTCTCTCTTTGCCTCTCTCAAGATGGCGGCAAGACATTTCCCGTGCGCCTGCTGATCGAGGACGGCCCCGGGACATGCCTTTCCAATGACTCGACCGACGGCCGCAACAAGGAGATGTCCTATCCCTGGCTGCTGGAGGGGCCGGACGGCGCCATGCACCTTGCCTACACCTACCACCGGCGCGCCATCAAATATGTCCGCCTGGCCCCTGGCTGGGACCACGCTGACCAACGGAGACCTTCATGAGCAATATCATCGGCATAACCATGGGCGATCCGTGCGGCGTCGGCCCCGAGATTTCGGTGCGCGCGCTGGCCGACATGTCGCCGCAAGAACGCGATACGGTCCGGATCTACGGCAATCTCGCGACGCTCGAAGCGGCCCGCGCCGCTCTCGGCCTTGAGGTTGATCTCACCGGACATGTCGTCGATCTGCCGATTGAAGGTGCGCCGCTTGCCTGGGGACAGCTGAGCCCTGTCGCCGGCGACGCGGCCTTTCGCTTCATCGAAAAGGCAGTGCGCGACGCAGAAGCCGGTGTGATCGGTTGCATCGTCACGGCGCCCATCAATAAGGAAGCGCTGAACCTTGCTGGTCACCACTATGACGGCCACACCGGAATGCTGCGCAGCCTCACGGGCTCCAAGGCCGCCTACATGCTGCTTGCCTCCGAGCGCCTCAAGGTCATCCACGTTTCCACCCACGTGGCGCTGCAGGAGGCGATCCGACGCTCGACGACCGAACGGGTGCTCGCCACGATCCGCGCCGGCGACGCTCATTTGAAGCGTATCGGCTACGTAGCGCCCAAAATCGCGGTCGCCGGTATCAATCCCCACTGTGGCGAAAATGGCTTGTTCGGCACCGAGGATGACGACCAGATCGTGCCGGCCGTTGCGCAAGCACGCGCGGAAGGCATCGATGCCTATGGCCCGATTTCAGCAGATACGGTGTTCCATCGCGCCTATTCGGGCGCCTTCGACCTCGTGGTCGCGCAGTATCACGACCAAGGGCACATCCCCGTGAAGCTCGTCGCCTTCGACACCGCCGTGAACGTCTCGGTGGACCTGCCGATCGACCGAACCTCGGTCGATCACGGCACGGCCTTCGACATCGCCGGCAAGGGGATCGCCAACCACGGCAACATGAACTCCGCCATCGCCTATGCCCGCAAGTTGGTGGCAGGCGACGCCAAGCGAGGATGACACCATGACCATCGCTCCCATCACCCTTTATCAGCCGCGCCGCCTCGCCGTCGGCGCCGGCACAATCGCAGAGGTCGGCGCCTGGGCGGCCGATGCCCGTTCTGTGCTCGTCATCGCCACGCCGATCACCGCAGGCTTCGTCGACCGCCTGAAGCTTTCCGGCCGCGTTGCGGTGTTCGACGCCATCCCGGGCGAACCCGATGTCGACACGCTCGATGCCGCACTCGACTTCGCGCGCCAAAACAGCCCGGACCTCATCGTCGGCCTTGGGGGCGGATCGGTGCTCGACGTCGCCAAGCTTGTCGCCGTGCTTTGGGACTCCGAGCAGACGCTTGCCGATGTCGCCGGACCAAACCGCGTACTCGGCCGCAACACGCGCCTGGCTCAGGTCGCAACGACCGCCGGCACCGGCTCGGAAGCCGGGATCCGCTCGCTCATCACCGACCCGGTCAAGGGAAACAAGATCGCGGTCGAAAGCCCGCACATGATTGCCGACCTGGCTGTTCTCGATCCGGAACTCACCTATTCCGTGCCGCCGGCGGTAACCGCCGCCACCGGCGTCGACGCCATGGCCCATTGCGTGGAAGCCTTCACCAATCGCCGCGCCCATCCGATGATCGACGGCTTTGCCCGAATGGGCTTCAAGCTCGTGGGCAAACATCTCGCCCGCGCAGTCAGGGATGGAGCCGATACCGAGGCGCGAGAAGGGATGATGCTTGCTTCCTACTACGGCGGCATCTGCCTTGGGCCGGTCAATACCGCGGCTGGCCATGCCATCGCCTATCCGCTCGGCACGAGGCTTCGCCTGCCCCACGGATTGGCAAACGCCATCATCTTTCCGCATGTGCTCGCCTTCAACCAACCGGTTGCCGCGGGCAAGACGGCAGAAGTCGCAAAGGCGCTTGGTCTCGGCGAAAATCTCTCCTCCCGGGAACTCCTGGGCGCTGCCCGTGGCTTCTGCCGTGATCTCGGCATCGAGATGTCGCTTGCCGCTCACGGCGCAAGTGCCGACGACTTGCCGCTCTATGCAAGCGAGGCCCATGCCAACCGAAGGCTCATGGACAACAACCCGAGCGACATGAGTGTGGAGGACGTGCTTGCCGTCTACAAGGCAGCTTTTTGATCCATAGACCATGCAAGAAACAAAACCCCGGCGTCTGCCGGGGTTTTTGCTTTGTCGATTACTTGGTCGCTTGGAACAGACGTTCGCGGGATCCGGAAAGGTGGTCATGCATGAGTTGTCTCGCCTTTACGCCTTCACGCGCGGCAATCGCTTCCGCGATCGCTTCGTGCTCCCCGAAAACGCGCGTCAGCCCGGTCGTCTCCCGTTTGACCGAGGCGCCATGAAACCGCATCCCGACCGCGATGTGATCCTTGAGCGCTTCCATTGCCGTGAAAAAATAGCTGTTCTGGGCCGCACGTGCGATCGCAAGATGAAACTGGAAGTCCGCATCCTCCCGGTGCGATTGCCGGTTGGTGGCGTCCCGCATCAGTTCCAACGCCTGGCGGATGGCGGACAAGCTGGCCGCGTCATGCCGCTCGGCAGCAGCCTGCGCGGCAGCCGGCTCGACCGTCAATCGGAACTCGTAGCAGTTCAGAAGATCGGCGACATTTTCCAGTTGTCCGAAGCCCAGCGGCTCACGCATGCCGACAGCACGAACGAAACTGCCGGCGCCGCGGCGTGAATAGATGAAACCCTGCTCGCGCAGCCGGCGCAACGCCTCGCGAATGATCGGACGGGAAACCTCGAATTCACTTGCCAGTTCGTGCTCGGTCGGCAAGCGCTCGTCCGGCTTGTAGGCGCCGGACTTGATCGCACGGTGCATGCGCTCAAAGACGAGATCGCCGAGGCTCTTGCGTGCTGTTCCGTTCTCCAGTCCCATCCGTCATCCCATCTTGCGAAGGACAGCCTCCGCGATTTCCTTAAGCGTATCCGGCGCGCCGAATCCGCCGGACTTGGCAATGATGCAACGTCCATCGACCTCAGCCAAGCCCAGGCCGGGCAGGCACTCGCCCAGCAGGCGAAAACGCTGGATGCCCATTTTCCTCAAAACTGCCTCTGCAGTTGCGCCTCCAGACAGAAGCAGTGTCCCTGCCCGTTCGACAAGGCCCGGACAGACGCTCTCGGCAAGCGCCTCGGAAACGGCCTCCGGCGTCACCTCCCCTTCACCAGGCACCGCCTGAACGAGCGTGATTGCGTCGCCGGTGTCGTCTGCGGCCGAAAGCCGCCCGTTGGGCGCGGGCAAATAGGATAAGGCAAGGTCGTTGCGAAGCGTGTCGATCTGGGCAAGGGTAATCGGGTCTCGGGACCCAACGACGAACAAAGCCCTACCGGCAGCCACCTGGGCAGCCCGCGGTTGTTGACCGCCACTCATCCGTTCGGCAAGCGCCTCGGCCAGACCGCGCGCCCCAATCAGCAGATCCGTACCACTTCTTTCCGCATTCTCAAGCAAGGCGCGCATCTCGGCTTCAGTGGATACGTCCGGGATGATGGCCTTGGCCGCATGCCGGCCGAGCTTCTCGGCAACGGAGATGGGCGCATCTACCCCAAAGCCTTGCACGCTGCCGGACATGACAACCCGACCGAAGGCCGGGATGGCGGGCGCCACGAGCGCCGATCCGAAAGACATTGCGTCGAGTTCGGCAACGATGTTGCCCTTAAGACGGGAGTCGACCTTCTTGAATATGCGCGAACCCGAAGGCAGCGCAGCGAGCGTGGCAACTGTTCGTTGCCGGGCGGATGCGGGGCTGTGTTCTCGCGATCCGAGATTGACCGAAACCACGTCCGGCCCCGTTTTCAGGACATCATCGATCGCTTCGGGCGCCAAAGCGACTTCGACATAAAAGCCCCTCGCGGCAAAGGGCGCCGCAGCATCCAGAGCGCCGGTCAGATCATCAGCGACAATGACGAGCATCTCAAAATCCAGACGATTTGTTGTTATCTTTAATTGTCCATTTTATATTGAAATGTCAATATTTTTTGAAAGGAAATTACAAATTAGGCGCACTCGGCCGCGACCGATGTTAGGCATCGGTTCTCGTCCTTGAGCTTCCGTGTGCCTATTTTCAGGAAGCGCTCGCCATAGCCTGGCAACGGCAGGTTTCCCGGCGCGATGCCATAAGCCTCGATCACGAGGACTGCGACGGTTTTCGCCGCTCTCGTCTAAGGGCGCCACGTCATCTGACCGAACAACACTGAGCTTCCCGGGCGCCGTCGCGAACGCATGGTGGCTGGACGTCGCGAGCGTTATCGCTGTGCGACTGGGCGTACCAGTGGCGTCACGCGTCGGATGGTCACGCGGCGGTTCTCTTCCTCCGGCTCGGGCGTACTGATCTTGAGGAAACGCTCGCCGTAACCTTGCGTCACCAGGTTCTCCGCGGGGATGCCGTAGACTTCCGTCAGGAGGACCGCGACGGACTCGGCACGCTCGTCGGAGAGGACGAGGTTCGACCGGTCGGAACCGACAGCGTCCGTGTGCCCCTCGATGAAGAAGGTTTCACCGGGATCCTTGCCGAGCACCTTCTGCATGGCGTCGGCGACCGTTCGCAGCGTCTTTGCCTGTGACATCGACACTTCGGCGCTGCCGGTTTCGAAATGGATCGTGTCGAGATCGATGCGCCGGACCTTGTCACGGAGACGGGCGGAATTGCGGACTTCATCGATGGAATAGACACGCTCCACGCGCTCGACCGGCGGTTCGGACAGAAACGCGTAGTAGTCTCGATCCGGCTCCTGCGAATAGTCGACGATGTAGTCATCGACCGGGATCGTCAGGCGCATCGGCGGCAGGTCATAGCCGACGTCGACGATCGCCGGGCGCCTTTCGTCCTGATAGTCCGGCGCGTACATCAACACATATTCGTTGCCGTCGCTGTCGACGCGCGAGCGCTGCAAGACGTCACCGTAACGGTCATAGACGGTGACGATCCGGTAGCCGCCCGGGCGCACGATCGTTTCACGCACGCGGCCGCGCGGAAGCTCGTCGTAGTACGCCTCCCGCGCGTCGTGGCGCAGGCGCGGACGATCATCACCACGCACGAAGATCTGGTCGCCGACGCCAAGGACGACGCGATCGTCGAGCCTCTCGACCACGTGCACCTCAGTCACCTCATTGTTCGTGGTGTTGTTGACAGTCCTGTTGTTGATCACCGTATTGTTGATGACGGTCTTGTTGACGATGTTCGTCGTGTCCGGAACCGCGAAGGCTGGCGCCGCGTCAACGCGTCGACCTTCCTCCTTCATCCCGGCCTCGATCCTCTGCGGGGCCGCCTGCCGCACGTCGGCCGGGATTTCGGCCTGGGCCGCGGCGTCATCTGTCGGCGGCGCTACGTTCTTTTCCTGGACGCGCAATTCTTCGCGCTGCTTGCGCCGAGCCTCGCGCCCCTGGTCGCCGCCGGACTTGTCGGCGTCCTTGTCACTATCGAGCACAGCTGCGCCGTTATCGACCGGAAGCACAACGGTTTCGTCGCTCGCCGCCGGATCCTGGGCGATCTTTCGCTTGTCTGCCTTCGTGCGCTTGTCGACGACAACAGGTGCAGGCTTGGCCTGAGGCTCCTCACTCTGGCGCTGCTCGGCCGTCGCGGGCTGTTCAGACCCTGGAACGGGCTGCGGCTCACTCTCACCGGTCTGTGGCGCCGGCTTTTGCTCTTCCGGCTGCTGACGTTCAGCTTGCTGCTTGCGCTTCTTGGGCACCGGTACCTGCGCTTCCCCAGCGTTCTGCGGAGTGCTCTCATCTATAGCGGGTTGCTGTCCTTCTGCCTGCTCTTTGCGCTTCTTGCGTTCAGGTGCTTGTTGTTCCTCAGCCTGCCGCGGAGCGCCTTCCTCTATGGCGGGTTGCTGTTCTTCCGCCTGCTGCTTGCGCTTCTTGCGCTGAGGCGCCTGTTGCTCTTCAGCCTGTCGCGGCGCGCCTTCTTCTATGGCGGGTTGCCGTTCTTCCGCCTGCTGCTTGCGCTTCTTGCGCTCGGGCGCCTGTTGCTCTTCAGCCTGCCGCGGAGCCCCTTCCTCTATGGCGGGTTGCTGTTCTTCTGCCTGCTGCTTGCGCTTCTTGCGTTCGGGCGCCTGTTGTTCTTCAGCCTTCCGTGGCGCGCTTTCCTCGGTACCGGGCTGCTGTTCTTCAGCCTGTTGCTTGCGCTTCTTGCGAGACGGCTCTTCTGCCTGGCGCTGCGGCTCCTCGGCCTGCGGTTGCTGCTGTTCTACCTGCCCTTCCCCCGCGTCCTGCTGCTTCTTGCGCTTCTTGAGCAGCAGCAAATCCTCGGGCGACTGCTGGTCGACGCCTTCCTGAGCGACCTGGAACGGCACCCTCAGGCTCTCGGCCAGCGCCGGCTGTATCACGAATGATGCGGCGAAGACTGGAAGGGCCACCGTTGCGAAAAGTTTGGAAGGCATCGACATGATTTTCACTCCTGTTACTGGGAGACCCGAGCGCCCGTTGGCGCTGTACGAACGGCGCGCCTTACGACGCGGCACAAGCGGGGCCATCACCCGAGCCTCCGACTTTTGTGGCCGTCAAAGGCTAGTCCCAACGCAGCAGCGAGCGAACGGTTCCGCCCAGCAGACCCTATTGCGAAACTGCTAGCTGCAGGGTCGGGCGGCCGGTCCCGGGAAACGGAAAGGCAAAAATGGGGAGTATCGGCCGGGTGTACGAGCAGCCGTGATCACAAAGATGGCTGTCGGTCGTGGCGATCCACTTGAGCGGCCGCCAGCCGCGACGCAAGCCGATCCGGATTGCCGTTCAGTAGAGGCGCGAGGCGGCATTGGGCATGCTGGGGTTCGATAGCCCCATCGGCGGAGCAGACGTCCGTCCTGTTGATCCTGGATGAAGTGGTGTCGGCAAAAAACTCGCTCCGCCGCCACCATTGCTCGCGGAGCTCTCCGGCACGCCGGAAGGCCGCCAGGTGCTGGAAGAGGCCACGGCCCCGGCCCGCGCTCTTGAGCGACGTCTTGGCAGTTCGGATCCGCGAAGTTTCAAGAAGGAGCTCGATCGTCTGGGGGTGAAAGATCCGGCCGTAGTCGACCGCATCAAGGACGTCGCCAGCCTTGTCAATAGGACACACCGGGCGGAGTTGAGCCGGGCCTATGAACTCACGTGCGGGCTGAAGAAGGGACTGGGCTTGGGCATGTGAGGCATGTCGGCGATGTAAGGTACCCAGAACCGCTGAGCCAGATTTAAGAAAGAATGCCCTGTATTTCACGGCGCTGTTCGAGGTGTTTCGCGGGGTTCTGTTCCTTCAGCTTTACGAGGTTGAGGACCTTCCAGCGGACAGCCGGAAGCTCCGCTGCCTGTGGAAGGCCGATCGCGTCGAAATCGGGCTCGCCGTCATGGAGCGTTAGAAGGAACCGCATGGCCTTTTCATCCAGCCTTGCGAGAATATCGCCGGTCAATCGGTTCCTCACCCCTTCCAACTCGTTAAGGCTGACTGCTTCCGATGTCATGCCCTCGAACTCTTTTACGAAAGCCTCGTCGAGCTTCACGAGCGAGGGACGCACCAATTCGTGCGGCGGTCGGCCGGAGCTTGCGACATAAACGAGGAACGTGTGAAACAACGCATCTGTCAGACCTTCGTTCTCGTACAGCAGCTTCACGTCGAACAAGTCACGTGGATGCTGGCGGTCGACAGCTGCATGCAGCTTGCCGCCGAAAAGGTCCTCGAACGAAACGACCTGCATTTCCGCAAAGCCGAATTCGTCTTCGACCGCTTCGCTCACGCGTCGTAGTTCAGGCGGGTGGACCGTCCCTCTGGCGACCGGCGAGGTCTCGATCTTGATTTCGGCGCCTCCTTGCCGGACGAGGACGCGCGTGTCGTTGTTGCCTCCGCCGGCTATCCTCTGCACCGTGACACCCCGGAGGTTTCGCAGTAGGTCGTCGCGGATTTGCTCGAGTGTGGTGTCGATACCTTTCAGCGTCGTCTCGCGATCCTCGATCGGGAGATAGGTCAGATCAATATCGACTGATAGTCGCGGCATGTCGCGGTAGAAGAGGTTGATCGCCGTGCCACCTTTAAGGGCGAAGGTTTCCTGACGTGCAATGAAAGGAAGGGTCCTCACCAGGAGTTCCACTTGCCGCATATATTGCTCACGCGCCACGGGGCGTCTCCTTTGGCATCAGCTCGTCTGGAATGGTGATTCGGTAATCCGGGTGAAGCCGACCACCTGGGGTGAGTGCTCGGTCGCCCGTGCCGAGATCGATCGCCGACATGTCGATGTGCCTGCGCCAGGCGTGCCCGTGCTTGTCTGCATAAACGAAGAAGAGGCGCTTGGTCTTTACACTTCGGCACTCCGCCAGAAGTCTTGTCAGCAGCTTCGGGCGCAGATTGGCCAGGCTCTCGAACGCCATGTCGACGGTGTGGAAGCTTTCGCTCTTTGGCAGCTCATCGAGCATTTCGATGATCGCGCGTTCAGGAGACGACATCGGGATCGGCCAGCGCCACGGGCTCAGGGCGAGCTCGCCGTCGGCATCGTCCGATAGATTGAAATCAGAATGTTCAACGCCGAGGGCCGCGTCTCCAAACAAATTGGCGCTTCTGGTCAGGATCCGCGCATCGGTATGCAGTTTCGACAGCCACAACGGAATGTCGGAGCCGTAGAGGCAAAGAACGAACTCGCCGCTGAGCGAGAGATAGTGACTGTGGCCCCGCAGGGAGAGAGCACTTGCCCCGCCAACGTGGAATTTGTGCCGCATCAGCCATACGGCCGAAAGCAAAGGGATCTTCCATCCCGTAACGGCATCCGGGTTCGTGTCTGGCGAAAATGGACGTCGATAGAGGCCCGTCAATGCTGGTTCCAACCAACCGCGTTTGACGTAGCCCGAAACCGATTGTCGCGAGATGGCGTGACGAGCCATCCACGCAGTGTCCACCAGGAATCCAGGTGGGACGGCTTGGAGAAGCTGCTTTAGCTTTGTCTCGCTTTGTCCACTCATGTTTGACATCGTAGCGCGTCTGTAAAGTTATCGCCACTCCTACTTTAATGAAAGCTGCAAATGTCAATTGAAAATTGACAAAAATCGGCCAATCCAAAGTAGGTCGTCCGTTTTTTCTCTCGGTTTTGATAGCCGCAATCAACGCGCCCGGGAATCGTTGGCCTACTGTCTTCTCGTCCCGTTGCCACCACGAGATCGGATCGCGACAACTGCCGCAGCGATCACCGACGCCTCTCAACCGAGCTCGCATTCGGGATTGCCGGCTCTCTCTACGTTCGGGCGATCACGCGCGTTCCACGGCTCGCGCTTGTGCAGCACTTCGCCATGGCGACAGGCCCAAGCACGAAAGAACGGGCCCCGGACGTTGCCTTTTTGGCAATCGACCTTGCGAATATCTGTGCTTCTTCGGCAAGGGAAACTCTGAATAATTGGCCGTGCAAGCAACTCTTCAGAGATCCGCAAGATGGCCTATGTCATTACCGAACCCTGCATCGACGTGAAGGATGGCGACTGCACCGCCGCCTGCCCTGTGGACTGCATTTACGAGGGTGGCCGCACCTTCTACATCCACCCCGACGAATGCATAAATTGCGGGCTCTGTCTTTCGATCTGCCCCGTCGATGCCATTGTCTGGGATCAGGAGATACCAAACAACCAGCGCCACTTCATCGCTGTGAACAAGGAGTTCTTCGGGTCCGATGTCACGGGGATCGGGTCGCCCGGCGGCTGGAGCAAGGAGTGCTCCACGACGCAGGACCATCCTTTCGTTGCCGCCTTCGAGAAGGCAGCCGCGATCGCTTAGCAAGTCCGCCCCCTATAGGAGACCAGAGGGTGACGCCTACCACCTTGTCGCCGCGCTCACCAGCTGGCGTAATAGGCCCTTGTTGCCGCGGCCAGTTTGGTCACGCGTCCGCGCTCGGCGGTCAGCCGCGGAAGGTCAGCGCGCGCCTGCTGCAGGAGTTCGGCCCGGGCAGCCTCGAAATCGACCCGGGTCAACCGTCCATCGCACAGGATCTCCTGTCCGCCGACATAGAGCGCCTTTGCATGCGCGGCGGTCATCCGGGTAAGCAGCACCTCCGCTTCATCCAGGTCGTCCATCAGGCTGTCGGCAATCAGCGCAGCATAGTCCACGAGCACCCGGTCTTCGTTCGCCGGGGCGTTCACCACCTTGGCGCCGACATGGATCGCGGCATCGAAGACACGTCCCGCCGTAAAGGTTCGCGTCAGGTCGCGGCCGCCATGCAGCAGATGGGCAAGGCGCAATTCGCGCCAGAGATCCTGGTCATCGTCAAAGCCCGTTCCGTCGAGGCCGAACGCGAAAGCGGGGCCGCTTGGCGGAATGGTGGCGACCGGCGCCACGCCTGAACGCAGGCGCAAATTCGCCGACGGGTTCGAAACGAGCTGCACGCCGCGCGCAGCCAGCAGCTCCAACTCGTCCGGTCGCAGCTGGACGCCGTGGGCGACGGCGAGGTGGGGCGACAGGAAGCCGATCTCGTCGAGGTATCGGACAACCCCTTGCGGAAAGCGCCGATCCAGCCATTGCCTCTGCCTCGGGCTTTCAAGGAGGTGCATGTGAATGCGCCGGCCGGTTGCGTGAGAGGCCTCGGCGATCGCTTCGAGCAGTGCATTGGAACACCATTGCGGCCCGATCGGACCATACTGCACATCGATCAACGGACTTGTGTTGGCCGCAGCGACCGCGTCGGCTGCCGAGATCTGCACCGATGGCGACGCATAGCTCGGGATCGAGCCGCTGAGATCGTCCCAGTCTGCCGGATCAAGATATGGCCGCAATCGCTGAGGCCCGCCGTCATAGGCCCACGGATCGTAGTCGAGAAGCGGGCAGGAAAGCGCAAGCCTTATGCCTGCGTCGCACGCCGCGCGCATGACCGCGCCTGCCTCGTCGACGAGACGGTCGATGTTCAAAGAATTATGGCAATGCATGGTCGCGCCGACGCCCGTTTGGGCCAACCTTGAGAAGGCCACCAGCGCTTCCAGATAGGGCTCGGTTCGCGGTCGAAGCCGAAGTCCCGGGATCCACACTTCCAGGGCATCGTCCGCGTTGCCAAAATCGAGCGTGCGGATGCCATAACCATGGTCATGGGCGTTGACGGGGGGCGGCATGAGCAGAGCACCAGCCGGGATCGTCGTCCATGAGGCGCCGTCAGGCAAATGATCCAACAGATTTTGCGTGCGCCCTGCGGCCTCGTGGCCCGGTCGCAAGAGAAGTCGCCCGGGAACGGATGCTGTATTCACGGATGGATCGCCTCCATGATCTGGTCGCTGAACCTCTGCAGTTCCGCGCCAACGAATTCGATGACGGCTTCCGCCGCATGCGTGCGCTGTCGGCGTCGCTGCACCAGAATCCCGACATGCAGGTTCTGAAGGCGCGAGCCGGAAAGCGGTATGGCGACGAGATCGCCCGACCTGATCTCGGCGAGGAAACCGATTGGCGTGAAGAAAGCCACGCCCTGACCGGACAGGATGAAAGGTTTGAGCATCATCTGGCTGTTCGAGAGAACAAAAGGCCGCCCGGTCCGCTCGAAGACCGAGAGTTCGATTTCGATGAGCGAGCGGATCGGTTGCGTGTCGAGTTGCAGGAGAAGGTCGTACTGGGCGCATTCGGCAAGCGAAACCTGCCGCTGTTTGGCCAGCGGATGTTCCCGTCCGACGAAGGCCATCAGCGGCATCGGCACGCGAAAGAGCATCTCGGTATCGTCAGGCCGGGCCAGATCGAAGGTCAGGCCCATATCGACATCGCCCTCGGCGACCAGGCTGCTGATATTGCCGTGGCCGGCGGTGTGGATGTGAAAGCTCACGCCGGGATGGATACTGTGGAACGCGTTGACCATGTCCGGCAGGAATTGGATCGCCAGGCTATCGAGGCAGGACATCTGCACCCGACCAGTCTTTTTCCCCTGCAGGGCGCCGAGGTCGCTGCGCAGCAGTTCGAAATTTTCCAGCGTCACCCGGGCGTGGCGCAGCACGTTTTCCCCGGCAACAGTCAGCCTCAGACCATTCGAGAGCCGCTCGAAGAGCGCGATCCCAAGCTCGTCCTCCAGTTTCTTGATCTGCCGGCTGACCGCCGAGGATGCGACATGAAGCTCCTCGGAGGCCTTGCGAATGGACCCGGACCGAGCGACCGAGACGAAGTATTTCAGGATGCTGGCGTGCATTCGATTGGACCCCTCCTCCCCTGGGCCCCGACCTATAACACGCTCACCGTCCCCTCCAAACGGGCGCGCGCTTCTCCTGAAAAGCGCGCACACCTTCCAGCGCATCCTCGCTGTTCAGCGCCTTCACAAGCGCGGGCGTGCGTAATCCCTGGGCTTCCGCCGGAGACAGGTGTGCGGTGCGATTGCCCGTCTGCTTGATGGCGCGCAGCGAGAGCGGCGCACAGGCGACGATTTCCTTCACCCAGCGGGAGACGGCCGCGTCGAGCTCGCCCGGTTCGGCAAGTTCGTTGACGATACCAAAGGCGTGCATCTCGGCGGCCGAGAACCGCCGACCGGTCAACAGCACACCCATGGCAAGGTTGTGCGGGATCCTGCGCTGAAGAAGAACCATGCCGCCATCGAGCGGCAGGCGCCCGACGCGAGCCTCGGGCAAGCCGAAGGCCGCCTCCGTCGAAGCTATGACGATATCGCAGCCGAGAACCATCTCGAATCCACCACCGAGCGCATAGCCATTGACCCTCGCGATGACGGGAACATCCAGAGACCGGCGAAAGGCCAGTCCTCCAAAGCCGTTCGGCCGGCTTTCGGTCCAGTAATCAAGGCCGGTCTTTTCAGCCCCCTTCAGATCCGCCCCGGCGCAGAACGCCCGTTCGCCGGCGCCCGTCAAGACGACGCAGCTGATGTCGTCGCGTGCTTCGATCTCCTCCCAGATCGCATCCAGTTCGCGCTCGGTTGCGGCATCCACCGCGTTCATCCGCTCGGGACGGTTGAGAGTGACGCTTGCGACGCGATCCTCTACCACGAAAGTGACGCTCATGCCGCATCTCCCTGACGAACCGAAAGCCCCGAAAGGATCTCGTCATTGTGCTCGCCGAGCGTCGGCGGCGCGATGCGAACCGTCACGGTCGCCGCCGACATGTCGATCGGCGAACCAACCAGCCGGATCGGACCGGCCTTCGTCTCTCCCGCGTCCAGGATCATGCCGTTGATCGTCGTCTGCTCGTCGTTAAGGGCTTCGGGAAGCGAGCGTACCGGTGCGCAGAGAATGTCCACCTGTTCCAAGCGGCCGAGCCAATGGGCGCTGCTGTTTTTTGCGAACGCCTCGCGGAAGATTTGCTGCAAATCCGGACGGCGCTGCATCTGCGCGTCGAAATCGACAAATTGCGGCTGGAGGGACAGGTCCTCGATCTCAAGGGCATTGCAGATGTCGCGCAGCGGATTCTGCTTGAAGGCACCGACCATGACGATGGCGCCGTCGGTCGTCTCGAACACGCCCGTCAGCGGGAAGGCGCCCCAGTTCAGGTCCTTTTCCCGCATCATGTGCGTGGTGCCTTCCTGCATCTGCATGGCGAGCATCGAACTGTAGAGGCTGACCGCCACTTGCTGGCCGTGCCCGGTCTTTTCGCGATGCAGCAAGGCAAGCAGAATGCCCTGCACCAGGTGCATGCCGGCCGAGTAGTCGGCAAGCGGCGTCGCGTAGATCGACAGCGGATGGCTCGCGTCGGACTTGCGCCGCATGACGCCCGAAAGCGCCTGCGCCAAGATGTCCTGCCCGCCCTTGTGCCGGTAGGGGCCTTCAAGGCCGAAGCCCGTGCCGACGGCGTAGATCAGCCGTGGGTTTGTCCGCTTCAGCTCTTCATAGCCGAAACCCATGCGCTCCATGACGTCAGGACGGAAATTGTTGACGACCACGTCGGCAGTGTCGATCAGCGCGCGGACGGCTGCCCGCGCCTCGTCCTGCTTGAGGTCGAGTGCAAGGCTCTTCTTGTTGCGGTTGAGCGAGGAGAAAACCGGATTGTTGAGGCCATCCGGGTCGGAGCCCAGCGACCAGCGCGAGAGGTCGCCGATCTTGGCCTTTTCGACCTTGATGACCTCGGCGCCGTAATCGGCCAGCATCTGCGTGCAGCACGGGCCAAGCATGACCTGGGTAAAGTCGACGACGCGGATACCGTCGAGGGGAAGAGACGTCATTCTGCGGCCTCCAGATAGGTTGCATTTTCGGATGGTACGTCGCCGGGATCGGCACCCTGCGCCCGCAGCTGCTTCTGGATCGCCTTGACGTCGGCGTCTCGCACCTTGACGCCGGCATTGAGCGCGACGGTGGCGGCAACACCGGCCGCCTCGCCCATCGCCATGCAGGGCGGGATCTCGCGGCTCGATTTTTGCGCCTGAATGGTCGCGGAATAATGCCGGCCTGCGACGATCAACTGATCGACCTCCTTGGGCAGCATGGCCCTATAGGGCGTGTAGTAGTCGCGGCCACGGCACACTGTGTCGGTGAAGTGCTGGCGGTTCATCACGTCGTCCTTGGTGACGACATATTCGCCCTGGAGCAGTCGCGACTGGCGCACGCCCGTCTGCGGCGCAAAGTCGATCACATGGGCATTTTCGAAGCCCGGCAGGTTGGCGCGGGCGAAGTCGAGCAGGCGGGCAATGCGGCCACGGCCCTCGAGTTCCGCATAGGTTAAGTCTTCGACACGGAGGCCAGAGAGCTTCGGCATGTGCGGGCAGTTGAGCCAGATGACGCCCGGCAGCGGGGTCTTCAACCACCAGAACGACCAGCAACCGCCAATCAGACGCTTGGCCTCGTGGTCGATTGCCTTGAACTTTTCGGGTTCCTCGAACTCGAAGCGCTCGGCGGCTTCAGTGTCGATGCCCCCCCAGCGGGAAACCGTCGTCAGGATGAAATTGCCGTCCGTATGCTGGGCGCCGGCATCGGCCGCAACGTCGAGGTCGCCCGAGGCGTCGATGACGACGTCGCCCATGATGGCCTCGCGGCCGGATTTCGTCTGGCAAACCACACCCTTGATCGTGCCGTTCTCGACGATCGCCGAGGAGAACCAGCTATGGGTCCTGAGCTTCACGCCGGATTCGCGCAGGATGTCATAGGAGACGCGCTTGAAGGCGTCCGGATCGAAGGCGGCCGCATAGCAGATCGGGTGCGGCGCAGACGGCGTGTGGAAGTCGAACAGGCCCCAGCGCGCCCATCTTTGCCAGGCCTCCGGCGTATCGCGAATATCGAGCTGGCGGTCGCCATCCGTCGGCGTGACGCAAAGGCCGAGCGTCTTCATCCGTTCGATCATTTCCATGCAGATGCCACGCACGGTGATTTCGACGCCGTTGACCATGTCATCGAGCACCAGAACCATACCGCCTGCGGCAAGGCCACCGACATAGGGATAGCGTTCGATAAGCGTGACGCTGGCTCCGGTGCGTGCCGCCGAAACCGCGGCGGAGATCCCAGCCGGTCCACCGCCGACGACGACGACGTCCGAGCGGTCGACGATCCGGGCATTGCGCAGGGGTTCTCTGATTGTTTCCATAGTTGTTTCCTCCATAGGGGAAGTGTCCGGCGAAATGTGAGGAGCTCACAGCCAGTGACTTCGTCGGTGGACCGGACCCGGTTATCCAGGTCCGGTAGCAAAGAGTTTGGGGGTCAGTGGTCCGTCGTCGGTTTCCAGCGGACGATCTTCGATTCCGCGTAGGAGACGGCAAAGAAGAGGACCACGGCAAGCGAGGCCGCAATCACCACCGTCGCGTAAAGCAGCGGCGAGCGGAAATTGTAGGTCGCCTCGATGATCAGCGCACCGAGACCGTAGCTGGAGCCGATCCATTCGGCGACGATCGCGCCCATCACGCTGCTGGTTGCCGCAATCTTCAGCGCGGCGAACAGAAAGGGCAGCGAGCCCGGCAGGCGAACCTTCCAAAAGATTTCGGAATTGCTGGCAGACAGGATGCGCATCAGGTCGAGCATTGCGGGGCTCGCCGACTTCAGTCCCTGCACCATGTTGACCAGCGTCGGGAAGAAGCAGATCAGGCCGGCGATGATGATCTTCGGCGCGATGCCGTTGCCGACAAGCAGCACCAGGATCGGGGCAAGCGCGATGATCGGGATCGACTTGATGATGACGGCGATCGGATAGAAGGCGCGTTCCGCGAGCGGGCTATAGACGAACCAGACCGCCAGAAGGACGGCGATGACATTGCCGAAGATGAAACCGAGAACGGCCTCCATGAGCGTCGGCCAGAAGTTCGTCCAGAGCACGCCGGCGTTTTCGCCGAAGGCCTTGATGACGTCGACCGGTCCGGGCGCCATGAAGGTCGGCACCGAAAAACCCCAGACGACGAGTTGCCACAAAAGGATGCAGCCAAGGATCGCGAGTGTCGCCGGAAGATGCCGCAGGGTCGCAGCGGCAAGACCATCGAGTATCCGGAACCGGTTGCCGTCGGTCAAAGCGCGGCCTTCCGCCTGTGAAGGAAGGGCATTCGCCATCAGCATTCTCCCAAAAGTTTGCGCAGGTGGGCGGTCACCTGGATGAACTCGACCGTGTCGCGCATCGCGAGAGTTCGCGGATAGGGCAAGTCGACTTTCATGAACTCTTTGACGCGGCCGGGATGGGCGGCGAGCATCAGCACATGTTGACCGAGGAAGACGGCCTCGGGGATCGAATGGGTGACGAAGAGGATCGTCGTGCCGGTTTCCTGCCAGAGGCGCAGCAGTTCTTCGTTCAGCTTGTCGCGCGTGATCTCGTCGAGCGCGCCGAAAGGCTCGTCCATCAAGAGAATGCGCGGGCGGGTCACCAGTGCCCGGGCGATCGCCACGCGCTGGCGCTGGCCGCCCGACAATTCGTGCGGCATCGCCTTCTCGCGCCCCTTCAAGCCCACGAGGGCGAGAAGCTCTTCCGGATCGGCATAGGTCGCGCCCGGTTCGCGTTTCCCCACCAGCAGCGGGAGACGCACATTGTCGATCACGTTGCGCCACGGCAGCAGCGTCGCTTCCTGGAAGACGAAGGCGAAATCGCGTCCCTCGCGCGCCTTGCGCGGCGTCTGGCCATGGACGGACACCGAACCGTCGGTGATGTGCACGAGATCCGCCACCGTACGCAGCAAAGTCGACTTGCCGCAACCGGATGGGCCGAGCATGGTCACGAGCGAGCCGGCCGGTATCTCGACCGAGACATCGGAGAGTGCGGTGAAGCCTGAATCATCCGCGCCAAAGCGAATGTGAAGGTTCTTCACCGACACCGCGGCGTTGCCGAGCGAAGCCTTGCCGGGTCTGATAAGCGTTTCCAACATCGCCTTATCCTACGCTCTTGCGGACATCGGCTGTCGCATCCAGGATTGCCATTGTGTAGACGTCATCGACATTGGGAACCGGACCTGTGAACTGGCCGAGGTCCGCATAGGTCTTGATCTGCTCCGCCCAGTTTGCCTGGTCCATGCCTCCCCAACCCTCGCTCGCGGTGGTTTCGTTGAACACGAACTTCATCAGCGGTCCGATGGCCTCCAGCTCGCTCGCCTTGTCGAGGTTGGGGTAGGATTCAAGCAGGATGTCGACGGCCTCTTCCTGATGGTCGCGGGCATAACCCCACCCGCGCGCCGAACCGGATACGAAGGCTGCGAGCTGGTCCGCGTGATTTTGCAGCTGATCGTCGGTGGTATAGTAGACGTTGGCATAAAGCCGGATACCGCCATCCCAGAGCGTCAGATCGACCCGGTCATCCCCGAGCACCTTCAGGGCGTTGACGTTCGTCAGCCAGCCACAGACCGCATCGGCCTGGCCGGTCACGAGCTGGTTCATGTCCGAGCCCATGTTGACGATCTTGACCTGGTCTTCCGATATGCCGTTCTTGGCGAGAAGCGCGCGCAGAAGAATGACCGAGGTCGGGATCGCGGCGATCGTCTTGCCAATCATGTCCTGAGGCTTGGCGATCGGATTTGCCTTGCGAGAGAAATAGGCGAAAGGATGTTTTTGGTAGCCGGCGGCGAATGCCTTGATCGGTGCGCCGGCCGAACGAGCCAGCATGACTGACGGGCTGGAGGAAATCTGACCGATGGTCGACTGGCCAACGGCAACACCCGCAACACCATCGACATTCGGTCCGCCGGGCACGATTTCGAGCTCTATGCTCTTCTCGGCGTAGTAACCCTTCTTGCGGGCCACAAGCTCTCCGAGAAGCCCGTTCGATGGCAGCCAACCGAGCTGCATGCGTATCGTCGCGGAATCGGCCGCAAGGCCTGGTGAAACATTGATGAGGCTATGAGTTGCGGCAATCGCGCCCATTGCGGCCGCATTCGAAAGGAAACCTCGGCGGTTCATCATAAAACGAGACATATCGTTCCCCTTGCTTGTTATGGGAGCGATGATGATGGAATTTGGCATCTCATAAAGCACAATTTTTAGCGGTTGGTATTGCCGATACGGCAACGCTCGGGTCGGAATTTAGGTTTGCCGTTTTGGCAATGGCGGGGTCGAAAGATTGTTCTTTCTGCCCGATCCATCGCATCCGATAAGCAGAGACATGATCAAAGTGTGAGCGCCGCGGAGGATAGATATGGTGCAGAAAAACCTGATCGATGGGGAATGGATCGCCGGTAGCGAAGCGTTCCGCAACATCAACCCGTCCGATACCAACGACGTGGTCGGCGAATACGCCCGCGCGTCGGCGGACGATGCGCGCGCAGCGATCGCTGCCGCCAAGGCGGCGTTTCCGACCTGGTCGCGCTCGGGTATTCTCGAGCGCCACGCGATCCTGAGGAAGACCGCCGACGAGATCCTTGCGCGTAAGGACGAACTCGGGAAGCTCTTGTCGCGTGAGGAAGGCAAGACGTTGGCCGAAGGCATCGGCGAGACGGTGCGCGCCGGCCAGATCTTCGACTTCTTCGCCGGCGAGTGCCTGCGGTTGGCGGGCGAGGTGCTGCCGTCGGCAAGACCCAATATCGGCGTCGAGATCACCCGCGAGCCGGTCGGTGTCGTCGGCATCATCACGCCCTGGAACTTCCCGATCGCCATTCCCGCCTGGAAGATCGCGCCGGCGCTTTGCTACGGCAACACCGTCGTCTTCAAGCCGGCCGAACTGGTGCCCGGCAGTTCCTGGGCCATCGTCGACATTCTTAACCGCGCCGGCCTGCCGAAGGGCGTCTTGAACCTCGTCATGGGCAAGGGCTCGGTCGTCGGCCAGGCGATGCTCGACAGTCCCGACATTCACGCCATCACCTTCACCGGCTCGACCGGCACGGGCAAACGCGTGGCGCTCGCCTCCGTCGAACACAATCGCAAATACCAGCTGGAAATGGGCGGCAAGAACCCGTTCGTCGTACTTGACGACGCCGATCTTGCGGTTGCAGTGGAAGCCGCGGTCAACTCCGCCTTCTTCTCGACCGGCCAGCGTTGCACCGCATCTTCGCGCCTCATCGTCACCGAGGGTATTCACGATCGGTTCGTGGCGGCCATGGGCGAACGGATGAAGGGGCTTGTTGTCGACGACGCCTTGAAGGCCGGCACCCAGATCGGCCCAGTGGTCGATGAGAGCCAGCTCAACCAGGACACCGACTATATCGCCATCGGCCGCCAGGAAGGCGCAAAGCTTGCCTTCGGCGGCGAGCTTCTGAAGCGCGACACGCCCGGCTTCTACCTGCAGCCGGCGCTGTTTACCGAAGCGACGAACGCCATGCGCATCAGCCGGGAAGAGATCTTCGGGCCGGTCGCATCCGTCATCCGCGTCAAGGACTACGATGAGGCGCTCACGGTCGCCAACGACACGCCCTTCGGTCTGTCCTCGGGCATTGCCACCACCAGCCTGAAGCACGCGACCCATTTCAAGCGCAATGCCGAAGCCGGCATGGTGATGGTCAACCTGCCGACCGCGGGCGTCGACTTCCACGTGCCCTTCGGCGGCCGCAAGGGCTCGTCCCACGGCTCGCGCGAGCAGGGGCGTTACGCCGCCGAGTTCTACACAACCGTCAAGACGGCCTACACGCTCGCTTGAATGTGAGGCAAGCCCCGGCGCCCAACATCCATCTCGGTGTTGGGCGGCGGGGCTGTTTCGATATACAGATGAGGCCGCAAGGATAATTTCCGAGGCCGCCAGCTCAGGAGGTCGCGATTTTCTCTCAGAGAACCGGATAGAGGCCTCGCGAAGACACCACGTACTGGATCGCCGCAAGCAGGATCGCGACCACAACGATCACACCGATACGCAACGTTCTTTCAAGGAAAGTTTCCTGGCCCTGCATCGTCAAACCTCGTTCTGAAACAGGTGTATCGACAATCGGCAAGGTCAGAGTATCAGGCGCGCGAGCGCGAGCACAGACCGCAATGACAAGTCGCAGAACGGGAACGACCTTTAAAAACCCGTCCGCCGCTTCAGATCAGAGACGGACAGGGGCCCCGGGGAGAAGAAGCGGCCTAGAAAGCAGCTCGCCTGTCGTATCTCGCGAGACGGGCAAGCAGATAGTCCACTTCCGCCCGCGCTGTCGGGGTCAGCATCTGGGCTGGTTTGCGTTGCGCGTCGGTGGCGATAACGCCGCGACGCTTCAGAACGTGCTTGCGAATGGCAAGGCCAATCCCGAGCTGCTGCTCGTAACGGATCAACGGCAGGTGCGCGTCGAATAGATCGTGCGCTTCATCCCTTTTCCCGGCCGCAGAAAGCTTCATCAGTTCGGTAAGCATGTCCGGAAAGCCGTAGCCGGTCATGGCACCATCGGCGCCGCGCTCCGGCTCAAAGTCGAGGAAGAGGCCGCCATTGCCGCACAGGATGGAAAATTCGCGAAGTTCGCCCGCCTTCTGCATGGCGCGCAACTTTGATATTTTCTCAAGACCGGGCCAGTCCTCGTGCTTCAGCATCAGGCAGGACGAATGGTTGGTGATGATCTTCGCGATGACGCCAGGCGCCATGACAACCGTGAGGGTCAGCGGATAGTCCTGCAAAACCCACGGCACATCTTCGCCGACCGCTTCCACCGCACCTGCGAAATAGTTGACGATCTGATCATCCGTGCGCAGCGCAGGTGGCGGAGCGATCATGACGCCGGCGGCACCCATCTCCATCGAGTCACGCGCCAGCGAGCGCATGCTGGCAAAACCTGGAGCGGATACCCCGACGATGACAGGAATCTTCGACCGGGAGACCACCCGCTTGACGATGGCTCTGCTTTCCTCCGGTTCGAGCTTCGGGGCCTCGCCCATGATTCCAAGGATCGTGACGCCGGTGCAACCGCTCTCCTCATAAAAGTCTGTCAACTTGTCGATCGAATTGAAATCGATCGAGCCGTCCTCGAAGAACGGTGTCGTCGCGATGGCGTAGACGCCCTTGGATTGCGTGCTGAACGTCATTTCTGGCTTTCCTTCCAGGCCTCGTACCGGGCCTTCGTTTCAGCGTTCATCGGGTAAAGACCGGGAAGCGGCACGCCCCGATCCACTTCAGTCATGATCCAGGCTTCCATAAGCTCCTGCTCGGGTGCCTCAGCGAGCACCTCTTCGAGAAGCGCGGCCGGGATAAGGACTGCGCCGTCGTCGTCGACGACGACAATATCATCAGGCAGAACAGCAACGCCGCCGCAATTGATCGGCTCCTGCCATCCAACGAAGGTCAAGCCTGCGACTGAAGGCGGTGCCGCAACACCATTGCACCACACCTTCATGCCGCTCGCCAGCACCCCCTCGGCGTCGCGCATCACGCCGTCGGTAACGAGGCCGACAACTTTGCGTTTCGCCATGCGGGCACACAGAATGTCGCCGAAGATGCCGGCATCACTGACGCCCACTGCATCGGCGACGGCGATGCAGCCCTCTGGCATCGCTTCGATCGCCGCCCGCGTGGAGATTGGCGACGCCCAGCTCGCAGGCGTGGCGAGGTCTTCCCGGGCAGGAATGAAGCGCAGCGTAAAGGCCTTGCCGACAACCCGTCCCTGGCCGGGCTTCAGTGGTTTCGTGCCGCGCAGCCAGATGTTGCGAAGCCCTTTTTTCAGGAGAACCGTGGTGAGCGTCGCGGTGGAGACGCTCTTCAGAGTTTCAACGACGTGAGGCTCAAGTGTCATTAGAAACCTCGCACATCAGATGCTGTTGATCAGCCCGCCATCGACACGGATGACTGAGCCGGTGATATAGGATGCGCGGGGGCTCGCAAGGAAGCTGACGGTGTCGCCATATTCCTTCGGATCGCCATAGCGGCCGACCGGGATCGACCCGGTGCTTTCAGCCGTGACATCGGCGACGGGGCGGTTCTCGCGCTTGGCCTTCTGTTCGTCCAGAAAGACGATCCGCCCGGTGGCAATACGCCCCGGCAGTACGATGTTTGCGGTGATACCGTCGCGACCAACCTCACGCGCCAGGGTCTTCGACCAGCCGACCAAGGCCAGGCGCAGGCTGTTCGATATCCCGAGATTTGCAATCGGCGCGACGACTCCGGAGGACGTCGAGGTAATGATACGTCCCCATTTGCGCTCGCGCATACCCGGAAGCACCGCATCGGTGACCGCGATCACCGAGCGAACCATGAGGTCGAAATATTTCGACCAATCGTCGGGCGACTGTCCGGCGGCGGGCGTTGGCGGCGGCCCCCCGGTGTTGTTCACAAGGATGTCGACCGGTCCGAACGCAGCTTTTATGGCATCGAGCTTCTGACCGATCAGGGAAAGGTCGCCGATGTCCCAAACGAGCGGAATGGCCTTGCCGCCTGCGCCGCTGATTGCCTCTGCCGTCGCCGTGGCGCTTTCCTCGTGGATGTCGGCGACAACGACGGAAACGCCTTCGGCCGCGAGCGACCTGGCGATCGCGCCGCCAAGCCCACCACCGGCGCCGAATACGAGCGCCGTCTTGCTGTTCAACTGAAGATCCAACTCTTCCTCCTGTTGTTTGACGGCACTATGCCAAGGCGGAAACGGAAGAAAAACCTTCCTTTTTATCCCTTCAGACGATAGTAAAAATAACGATGGAAACGCGCTTTCTCGAAACCTTTCTGGCGGTGGTTCAGCATGGCTCGCTCGCCGAGGCATCACGCCGCATGGGCGTCACGCCAGCGGCGGTCGCGCAACGGATCCAGGCGTTGGAAGACGAGATCGGACTGCCTCTTCTTGCGCGATCAGGCCGGCGGGTGAAGCCAACCGAAGCGGGCCTCGCAATCCTGGAAAAGAGCCGGCGCGTTCTGGCCGAAGTCAGGCAGTTGAAAGGCGTGGCGCGCGACGACCAGGCATTCGGAGAACTCCGTCTGGGCGCCATCTCGACGGTTCTGACCGGCCTGCTTCCGAACGCCTTGCGGCGGGTTTTCGACAGGACGCCGGGCATCGACATCTTCCTGCTGCCGGGCACGTCGGCCGAACTCTATAACAGTGTCGCTGAAGAGAAGATCGACGCGGCAATCCTTGTCAAACCGCCCTTCCCCATTCCAAAGACGCTCAACTGGGACCTCATCCGGTCGGAACGGTTCGTACTCCTGGCCCCCCCGGACCTTTCAGAGACCCCCGTCGACCGCCTGCTTCGCGAGCAACCGTTCATTCGATACGACAGAAGCAACTGGGGTGGCCGACTGGCCGATACCTACCTTCAAACCCAGCGAATTCTCCCTCGAGAGTGGCTGGAGCTTGATTCACTTGAAGCCATATCGATGATGGTTGAGGCTGGACTTGGCGTGTCGCTGATGCCCGACTGGCGCTCGCCGCTCTTCGACAACCTGCGCGTCGCCCGGCTACCGCTGCCGAACGCGCCGAGCCGTGAGATCGGCCTGCTCAGGCCACGCAACGCACCGTCTGGCCGACTGATACAGACCGTCCTCGACGCCATCCGATCATAGAAAACGCGGGTGACGTCGGCGGTCGAACGCTAGGGGATTTGCTCTAAGCAGCGGCCTGCCGCCGGAACCGAGGCCGACGATCCGGCAACGCGAGCACAGATTATTCGCCAACTCCGAAATAACATTTCTGTCCGTGACGGATTATCGGACCGGGCTGCACCGCACTATCGTCACTTGGTCGATCAGGGCTCCCTGGATGTACCTCGATCGGTCCACGGCATTTCAAACCCGTTCACACTCCACCAACCCGCAGAACCACCCCGAGATCGTTCGCACCAGCGCCCGACGCAAGGAACCGTCATGACCACAGAAAAGGTAATCTCCATCGCGATTTTGAAGGCCAAACCGTACCAACGCGAGGCGCTCCGGCAAGGCCTGCTTGGTCTCATCGCTCCAACGCGGGCAGAACCCGGCAACCTCGACTATGTCTTGTTCGAGCTGCGGGATGAGCCCGGTACCTTCTACATGCGCGAAGCTTTCGCCGACCAGCTTGCGCTCGACGCACATTTCGCGACACCCCATTTTCAAGCCTTCGCGGCCGAAATCGATGCTCTCCTTGAAGAACCGCTACGCCTGATTTTCCTGGATCAGGTCTCCGCCTGAGGCGCGGTGACGATCTCGAAGTTGCGGGCGGTATCTCCGGAACAACTGGCTAGGAGGTGAAATTGCGCTTGTAGGTCGACGCGATCAACGCTGCAGCGCGTTCGAATGCCTTGTCCTCGTCGCGTTCTTCGATCGCGACGAGGATCGCCTCATGCTGGGCCAGGGATTGGCCGAAACCGCCTGTAGCCGCCATCGTCTTCGGGATGCTGATGGAGAGCGCTGCCCGAATGACGGAAGCAACCGGCAGGAGGAAGCGGTTGTGGGCGGATTGAAAGATGTTGAGGTGAAAGGCGATATCAGCCTCGATCGCGTCTTCGACACGAGCGCCGCCTTCCGCCATTCGTGCGAAAGCGGCACGAATCTCTCCATGCTCGGCCGCAGATCCGCGTCTGGCGGCAAGGCGTGCAGCAAGCGGTTCGATCGACAGGCGGAGCTCGAACAGTTCTTCGGCAAGCGTTGCCTGATCCTCCGCGTCACTTTGCCACGAAAGCACGACGGGATCGAGGGTGTTCCAGTGTTCGGCCGCCCGCACGCGTGTCCCGAGCCGGGGCTTTGCCTCAATGAAGCCCTTGGTCGACAGGATCTTCAGCGCTTCGCGCAACGTCGTGCGGCTGACGCCGAGCGTCGCCAGCATGTCGGCTTCCTTCGGCAGGGTATCGCCAACCTTCAGCTCGCCGAGCGTGATGCGGCGGCCAATATCGCCTGCGATGCGAGCAGGCAGGCCGCGATCCTCCCGAGCGATTGCCTTCATGCCCACTCTCTCCATTGCATCACCGCCCCGTTCATAGCCGGTCGCCCCGATCAGGAAAAGCCACCCATCGCGGCCGCGTAGCGGCGGGTCATCTCGATGCCAATCGCGGTCGGTCGCATGGCCGGCGCACGGTCGTGGATGGTTATGCCCGCCCGTTCGCCGAAAAGGCGCTTCCCGTAACAAAGCAGCGTCTCGATGCCCTGCATGGTGAAGACCACGCCGGGCAGCATCTGCCGATAAGCCTCTTGCGCGTGCTCGTCCCAACCGTCTGAAAAGAACTCGTAGGCGCGCACGGCATAGTCGATCGAATCTGGCGCAAGGATCAGGCCGTGGCAACCGATGCGCAGGTTCTCGAGCAGCTCGAGGCCCGCACGACCATTAAATACCGGCAGCCGGCCCTCGGTAACCTCGATGAGATGGGCGATGTCGACGACAGGCCCCTCGCCCTTCACCAGCCGGATGTTCGGGTGCTGGCGCACCAGCTCGCGAATATCGGCGGCCGTCAGCCCTCGTCCCATCAGGGCCGGGGCGTTCTGAATGGCAAGCGGCAGCTCGGTCTGATCGGCGACGCGGCCGAAGAAGCGGATGTACTCGGCGGCCGAGAACTGGCCGACCATCGGCGGCTGGAGGATCAGCCAGTCGGCGCCGGCCCGTGCCGCATGGCGCGCCTGGCGCACCTGTTCCTCGACCGACGCGCCAAAGATCGTCAGGGCGACCGGCACCTGCCCGGCCGTATCCTCGACCAGCCACTCCATGATTGCCATGCGCTCGGCCTCGTCGAGCTTTGAGGCTTCGGTTGCAAGGCCGAGCCCTGCCATGCCGTGCACGCCGCTTGCCAGGCAGATTTCCGTCTGCCGTCGCATGGCGGCACGATCGAGCCGCTCTTCATTGTCGAAGAGCGCGTAGAGGATGGCGTGGATGCCATGAAGGTTTTCGATGCGGAAGTCGTCCACCGTCGCCTCCTCAATGGCTTTCGCGCGGAACTGCGTGGCCGCGGCCGCCGACAAGAAAATCGAGATCCGCGCCGGTGTCGGCCTGCATCACGCGCTCGACATAGAGGCCCTGATAACCACCGACCATTTCCGGGGGTGGCGCGGTCCAGGCGGTTTTTCGGCGCGCCAGTTCCTCGACGCTCACGTCGAGGTGGAGGCGGCGGCCGGCAACGTCGAGCTCAATCCAGTCGCCATCCCTTACCAGGGCCAGCGGGCCGCCAACCGCAGCTTCGGGTGCCGTGTGCAGGACGACGGTGCCAAAGGCCGTCCCCGACATGCGGGCATCCGAGATCCTCACCATGTCGCGCACGCCCTTTTTCAGGAGCTTCTGCGGGAGAGCCATGTTGCCGACCTCGGCCATGCCCGGATAGCCCTTCGGGCCGCAGTTCTTCAGCACCATGATCGAGGTCTCGTCGATGTTAAGATCCGGGTCATCGATCCGCGCCTTGTAGTGGTCGATGGTTTCGAACACGACAGCGCGGCCGCGGTGTTGCATCAGCGCCGGGGTCGCCGCGGAAGGCTTGATGATCGCGCCGTCAGGCGCAAGGTTGCCGCGCAACACGGCGATGCCGCCACTCGACGTCAGGGCCCGATCGAGCGGCAGGATGACGTCGTCGTTGTAGTTCTCGACAGACTCGATGTTGGCGCCGACGCTTTGGCCGGTCACCGTCAGGGCGCTGAGTTCCAGAAGCGCAGCAATCTCCTTCATGACGGCGGGCAGCCCGCCGGCATAGTGGAAATCCTCCATCAGATAGCGCCCCGAAGGCATGAGGTTGAGGATGGTCGGAATATCGCGGCCGAGCCGGTCCCAGTCGTCGAGAGAGAGCTTCGTGCCAATCCGCCCGGCGATTGCCAGGAGATGCACAACGGCGTTGGTGGAGCCGCCGATCGCACCGTTGACGCGGATGGCATTGGCGAAGGCGTCACGGGTCAGGATCTTCGACAGGCGCAGGTCCTCGGCAACCATTTCGACGATCCGCCGCCCGGTCAGCCGCGCCAGCCGGGCGCGGCCCGCATCAACCGCCGGACAGGCGGCATTGCCGGGCAGCGCAAGCCCGAGCGCTTCAACCATGGACGCCATGGTCGAGGCGGTGCCCATCGTCATGCAATGGCCTGGCGAGCGCGACATGGCGCTTTCGGCCGCCATGAAATCCTGTTGCGACATGACACCGGCACGCACGTCTTCGGAAAACTTCCAGACATCGGTGCCTGAGCCGATCGTGCGACCCTTGAAGCGGCCGTTCAACATCGGCCCGCCGGAGATGACAATCGAAGGAAGATCGCAAGAGGCGGCCCCCATCACCAGCGACGGCGTGGTCTTGTCGCAGCCCGCCATGAGCACGACGCCGTCGATAGGGTTGCCGCGGATCGCCTCCTCTACGTCCATCGAGGCGAGGTTGCGGAAAAGCATGGCGGTCGGCCGCAGATTGGACTCGCCGCAGGAAAACACCGGGAACTCCAGCGGCAGGCCACCGGCCTCGAGCACGCCTGCCTTGATGTGTTCGACCAGCGCGCGGAAATGCGCATTGCAGGGCGTCAGCTCCGAGAAAGTGTTGCAGATGCCGATCACCGGCCGCCCGTCGAAGACGTCGTCGGGCAACCCGTTGTTCTTCATCCAGCTGCGATGAATGAAGGCGTCCTTGTCCAGTCCGCCAAACCAATGCTGCGATCTTAATTTCCTGGACATGTGTCCTCCCGATTACCTCGAGCGCTCGCGCTCTTTTCATTTCTCATATAATCGGAGTTATTGCAGGTCAAGCGATGACCGGCGTGACGTGAAGGCAAAGAAAAACCTCCGGCTGGTGAGGCCGGAGGTCGAAAAAAGTGGAGGGGAGCTGTCGAAGTGGCCCTTCAGGGATGGTGCAGCACGCTCATACCGCCATCGACCGTCAGGCAGGTGGCGTTCATGAACGGGCATTCGTCCGAGATCATGAAGAGTGCAGCCTTGGCGATTTCCTCCGGTGTTGCGATGCGGCCACCGGGATGGAGCTTCATAGTATCGGCCTCGGCGGCGACCGGATCGGGGAAACTGTTCCAGTATTCCACGGCCTTCTGCGTGCGGACATAACCCGGCGCCAGCGCATTCACGCGCACGCCCTGCCCGGCATATTCGAGCCCCAGCGCCTTGGTCATGCCGAGAAGCGCATGTTTGGCGACCGGATAGGGGAAGGTGTGCGGGATGATGGTGAAGGCGTGGGTCGAGGCAATATTGAGGATGACGCCGCCGCCCGCCTCGATCATGCCCGGCAGCACAGCCTTGCTGCAATTCCACGCACCCTTGAGATTGATGTCGAAGCAGCGCTGCCAATCGGCATCCGAGAGTTTCAACGGCTCGAAGAAGACGTTGACGCCGGCATTGTTGACGAGCGCATTCGGCTGACCGATCTGACGGGCGGCGGCAACGACGACCTGCTCGATGGCATCGGCATCGGTGATATCGGCCGTGGCGTAGCCCACCTTCCCGCCCGACATACGCAGGCGCTCGGCTTCGCTCGCCAAGAGGTCGCCATCACGGTCGATGAGGAAGAGGCCCGCCCCCTCGCCAAGGAAGGCTTCAGCGATGGCGAGGCCGATGCCTTGCGCTGCGCCGGTGACAACGACGCGTTTTCCCTCAAGACGACCCGCCATATCCGCGCTCCCTACCACTCGGCTACGCTGCCATCGGCGTGGCGCCAGATCGGGTTGCGCCAGCGATGGCCTTCCTTTGCGCGCTCGATGACATATTGCTCATCCACCTCGATGCCGAGGCCAGGGCCTTGCGGGATAGACACGAAGCCGTCCGCGTAGTGGAACACCTCCTTGTTGGAGATGTAGTCGAGAATGTCGTTGGCCTCGTTGTAGTGGATGCCGAGGCTCTGTTCCTGGATGAAGGCGTTGTAGCTGACGGCATCGACCTGAAGGCAGGCGGCAAGCGCAATCGGTCCCAGCGGGCAATGCGGTGCCAGCGCCACGTCGTAGGCCTCCGCCATCGCAGCAATCTTGCGGCATTCGGTGATGCCGCCGGCATGCGACAGGTCCGGCTGCAGGATATCGACATAGCCGTCGGCCAGCACCGACTTGAAGTCCCAACGCGAATAGAGCCGCTCACCGAGCGCGATCGGCGTCGAGCAATGGTTGGCAATTTCCTTCAGCGCCTCGCGGTTTTCCGAAAGCACCGGTTCTTCGATAAACATCAGGTTGAAGGGCTGAAGCTCCTTCGCCAGGACCTTCGCCATCGGCCGGTGCACGCGACCGTGGAAATCGACGCCGATGCCGATATGCGGGCCGATCGCCTCGCGGATCGTCGCAATGGTTTCGACCGCCTTTTCCACCTTCTCCCAGGTGTCGACGATCTGCATCTCCTCGCAGCCATTGAGCTTGATGGCCTTGAAGCCGCGAGCGACGACGTCGCGGGCATTTTTGGCGACATCGGACGGACGGTCACCGCCGATCCAGGAATAGACCTTGATGCGGTCGCGCACCTGGCCGCCAAGCAGCGCATGCACCGGTTGGCCATAGGCCTTGCCCTTGATGTCCCAGAGCGCCTGGTCGATGCCAGCGATCGCCGACATGTGGACCGCACCGCCGCGGTAGAAGCCGCCGCGATACATCACCTGCCAATGGTCCTCAATCAGCAGCGGATCCTTGCCGATCAGATAGTCCGCAAGCTCGTTGACGGCGGCTTCCACGGTCAGGGCGCGGCCTTCGACAACCGGCTCACCCCAGCCGACGATGCCCTCGTCGGTCTCGATCTTCAGAAACAGCCAGCGCGGCGGAACGATGTAGGTGGTGAGCTTGGTGATCTTCATGGTGCGATATCCGCTGGGTCAAACAAGGCGACGACGTCGGCCGCCGGGAAGGGGTTTCAGCGCGCCGACGGGGCGGGCCGGTGACGTTCTACGGCAAGCTTGAGGTCGCGGGCGGCAAGATCCAGCATGCGCGTGGAACAGTCGCGCGCCCTCGCCTTGTCGCGCAGACGCAGTGCCTCGACCAGTTCGCCATGGATATCGATTGCTTCGTCACGACGTTCGGCAACTTCATTGGAGGCATACAGCGAGAACTTCAGCGCCGCCTGGATGATGCCGACGAGTTGCAGGAAGACCTGGTTATGGCTGGCCTTGAGCAGGCAGGTATGAAAGGCGACGTCGGCATCGGTGAAGCCGACGACATCGCGCTCGCCGTCACGCATCGCCTGCCAGGCGCGCTCGAGGTCGGCAATTTCCTGGACGGTCGCGCGTTCGGCCGCAAACTCAGCGGCCGCCGGCTCGATCGCGCGGCGCGCCTCTAAAACGCAGTTCAAAAGATCGAATTCAAAGATGCGCTCGCCGATCCATTCGAGCACCTGGGAATCGAGGATGTTCCACTCGTCCTTGTTGCAGACGATCGTGCCCACCCGCGAACGGCCGCGGACCATGCCCTTCGATTCCAGCACCTTCAAGGTTTCGCGGATGACGGTCCGGCTGACGCCATAACGTTCGCAAAGGTCGTTTTCGCGCGGCAGGAAGGAGCCGACCGGAAAGACGTCGGCGCAGATGTCCGAGGCGATGGCGCGCGTCACATTCTTTTGAACGCGAGGGCGACGCTGGCCGCGCTCCTGCGCGCCGTTGCTGTAGTCCTGCTCTTCCACCGCCATTTTCCTCCCGCTCCCGTCTCCCTGTCGCTCCATAGCGCAGACGCTTGGAGGCGACAACGCAGCGAAGCACATTATCGTTATACATCACTATCTCATTCATCATACAAAGGCAATTGACGAATATGATGATTCATCATACACAAATGCTCACTGCAGGAGGCAGTTCACCAGGGAGAGACATCATGCGCTTTATCAAGGCAGCCATTCTGGCTGGTACCGTCGCCGTGTTTGCGGCAACCTCGGCGTTCGCTGCCGACGTCAAAATCGGCTTCATCGTCAAGCAGCCGGAAGAGCCGTGGTTCCAGGACGAATGGAAGTTCGCCGACGTCGCCGCTAAGGAAAAGGGCTTCACGCTGGTCAAGATCGGTGCGGAAGACGGCGAGAAGGTTCAGTCGGCAATCGACAATCTCGGCGCCCAGGGCGCGCAGGGCTTCATCGTCTGCACCCCTGACGTCAAGCTCGGCCCCGGCATCGTCGCGAAAGCGGCTGCCAACGACCTCAAGCTGATGACGGTCGACGACCGTTTGGTCAACGCCGACGGCAGCCCGATCGAAGACGTGCCCCACATGGGCATTTCGGCGACGAAAATCGGCGAAGCCGTTGGTCAAGCCCTGGTCGACGAAATCAAGAAGCGTGGCTGGGACATGAAGGACGTCGGCGCGATCCGCGTTTCCTACGACCAGCTCCCGACGGCGGTCGACCGCGTTGAGGGCGCACTTTCAGTTCTCAAGGCCAACGGCTTCCCGGAAGCCAACATCTTCGACGCGCCGCAGGCCAAGACCGATACGGAGGCAGCACTTAACGCCTCGACGATCGTGCTCAATAAGAACGCCGGCATCAAGAAGTGGGTTGCGATCGGCCTCAATGACGAAGCGGTACTCGGCGCCGTGCGCGCAACCGAGACGGTCGGCATTGCTCCCGACAGCATGATCGGCGTCGGCATTGGCGGCGCGGACTCGGCGATCAACGAGTTCAAGAAGCCTGCGGCGACCGGCTTCTTCGGCACCGTCATCATCTCGCCGAAGCGCCACGGCTATGAGACCGCACTCAACATGTATGAGTGGATCGCCAACGGCAAGGAACCGGAAAAGCTGACCCTGACCGCCGGCCAGCTTGCGCTGCGCGACAACTACGAGGCCGTACGCAAGGATCTCGGCATCGAGTAATCGCTGCTTGCGACACGAGATCACGATTGTTTGGGTCGGACCGACCCAAACAATCAACGTGATCGATTCTGGTAGTTTAGAGCGGGATGCGGGCGGAAAACCGCGCACACTTTCCTCATCCCGCTCTATCGGCCCGGCGGCTCGGCTGCCTGGCGTTCCGTATCGGAGCCGCATATGCAAGACTTCCTCGAATTCCAATCGATCTCCAAGGGCTATCCCGGCGTCCAGGCGCTGTCGGACGTCTCGTTTTCTGTGCGCAAGGGCGCCGTCCATGGCCTCATGGGCGAGAACGGCGCGGGCAAGTCGACGCTTATCCGCCTGCTCTCGGGCGACCAGTCTGCCGATAACGGAGAGATCCGTATTGAAGGCGAAGCACAAGGCTATCGCTCCGTGCGCGATGCGTTTCGCGCCGGTGTTATCGTCATCCACCAGGAACTGCAGCTCGTTCCGGAACTGACGGTCGCCGAAAACCTCTGGCTCGGCCACTTCCCCGGCAAGGGCGGGGTCATCGATCGGCGCCAGTTGCTTCGCGTCGTCGGCGAGAAGCTTGCGGACATCGGCATTGACGTCGATCCGTCCGCCAAGATCGCCTCGCTCTCGATCGGCGAGCGCCAGATGGTCGAGATCGCCAAGGCCGTCATGCTTGATGCGCGCGTCATCGCGCTCGACGAGCCGACCTCGTCGCTGTCGTCCCGCGAAAGCGAAATCCTCTTTGCCCTGATCGAACGCCTGCGCTCGAATGGCACCGTGATCCTCTATGTCTCCCACCGGCTCGACGAGATCTTCCGGCTTTGCGACAGCCTGACTGTGCTGCGCGACGGCAAGCTCGCCGCCCATCATCCTGACATTTCCAAGGTCACGCGCGACCAGATCATCGCCGAGATGGTCGGACGCGAGATCTCAAACATCTGGGGCTGGCGGGGCCGCGATCTCGGCGCGGAACGTCTGCGCGTCGACGCGATCTGCGGTCCGAAGCTGAAGACACCCTTGAGCTTCTCGGTCCGGCGCGGCGAGATCCTTGGCTTTTTCGGCCTGATCGGCGCTGGCCGCAGCGAGATGACCCGGCTGGTCTATGGCGCAGACAGACGCCACCAGGGAACCGTGACGATCGACGGCGCGATCGTGCCGGCCGACAACCCGCCACAATCGATCCGCGCCGGCATGGTCCTGTGCCCAGAGGACCGCAAGTTCGACGGCATCGTTCAGGGGCGCAGCATCGAAGAAAACATGGCGATTTCGTCGCGCCGGCACTTTTCGCCCTTCGGCATCCTGAACCGCAAGAAGGAAGCGGAACTGGCGGACCGCTTCATCGCCAAACTTCGGGTGCGCACGCCGTCCCGCAAGCAGGACATCATCAATCTGTCCGGCGGCAACCAGCAGAAGGTCATCCTTGGCCGCTGGCTCTCCGAACAGGGCGTGAAGGTGCTGATCATCGATGAGCCGACGCGCGGCATCGATGTCGGCGCCAAGTCGGAGATCTATGAAATCCTCTACGAACTCGCTGGTCAGGGCATGGCGATCGTCGTCATCTCCAGCGAATTGCCCGAGGTGATGGGCATTACCGACCGAATCCTCGTCATGTGCCAGGGCCGGATCGCCGCCGATTTCGCGCGCACCGATTTCGACGAAAGACGCATCCTCGCCGCCGCCCTTCCCGATGTTCCAACCGAGCAGGTTCAGCCGTCATGACTTCCTTGAAAAAACTTCTTCTCGGCGAACAGGGTCTGGTCGTCATCTTCGCCGTCGCCTTCGCCATCGTGGCGCTGACGGTTCCGAACTTCTTGACCGAGCGCAACATGCTCGGCCTGCTGCAGTCGGTCGTCACCATCGGCATCGTCGCCTGCACGATGATGTTCTGCCTGGCCTCGCGTGACTTCGACCTGTCGGTCGGCTCCACCGTTGCCTTCTCGGGCATGGCCGCCGTCATGGCATCGAACGCCTCGGGTTCGATCCTCGTCGGCCTGATTGCGGCACTCCTGTGCGGCGGCTTCGTCGGCCTCGTCAACGGCGTGGTGATTGCGCATTTCCGCATCAACGCGCTGATCACGACGCTTGCTACCATGCAGATCGTGCGCGGTTTCGCGCTGATTGCGTCTGACGGTCGCGCCGTCGGCATCAACGACCCGAGCTTCTATCAGTTGGCACTGTCGAAGTTCCTGGGCATCCCGACGCCAATCTGGGTGATGGGTTGCTTCTTCCTCGTCTTCGGTTTCGTGCTGAACCGCACTGTCTTCGGCAAGAACACGCTCGCGATCGGCGGCAACCCGGAAGCCTCACGCCTCGCCGGCGTCAATGTCTCCAACATGCGCATATGGATCTTCGCACTGCAGGGCCTCGTCTGCGCTGTTGCCGGCGTGCTGCTCGCCTCGCGCATCACGTCAGGCCAGCCGAATGCGGCAACAGGTCTCGAACTTTCGGTCATTTCGGCCTGCGTGCTCGGCGGCGTCTCGCTTGCCGGCGGCCGGGCGGCGATGACCGGCGTGATCGTCGGTGTTCTCATCATGGGCATTGCCGAAAACGTCATGAACCTGCTCAACATCCAGGCCTTCTACCAGTATGTCGTGCGCGGTCTGATCCTTCTGCTCGCGGTGCTGCTCGACAATCTGCGCTCGGCCGCCGCCGGTCGTCGCAGTTAGGGCATGACGGAAGACATCGTCCTCCTCGAAAACGAAGAAGGGCTCACTGTCGAGGTGAGCCCGCTTGGCGGCGCGATCCTGTCGGCCCGCTGGCGCGGTACTCCTTTACTGGCGCCGACGTCGGCACCGGGGCTTGCCTCGCAAGTGTTCGGCGCCGAGGCCTGCTTTCCGCTGGTGCCCTTTGGCAACCGCATTGAGGCCAATGGCTTCCAATTCGACGGTCGCGACTACAGGCTGGAAGCAAACACGATCGATCCGCTCGTTTTGCACGGAGACGGCTGGCTTGGACGCTGGTCGATGCTGCAGCGCGATCGGCAATCGCTCACCCTTCGCTTGGACCAGGAGGCAAGCGTTGCCACACCCTTTGCCTATGAAGCGATAGAGACGATCGCCATCGACGGACCGCGCCTGATCCTCTCGCTCTCCATCACCAACCGCGCCGACCAGGCCCTGCCATACGGACTGGGCTTCCATCCATTCTTTCCGCGCACGCCTGAAACGCGCCTCATCGCCCGTGCCGACCGATACTGGAGCGAACGGGAAGGTCATCTGCCAGACCGCCCCGGCCCCATCCCTCAGAACATGAACTTTGCATTCGGTTCCCCCTTGCCCCCGAACTGGCTGAACAATGCCTTCGACGGCTGGGATGGACGAGCCCGCATCGAATGGCCGGAAACGGGGCTTGCCGCTTCGCTGGAAGCCGATGGGCATTTTCGGTTCTTCGTTCTCTACTCGCCGTCGGCGACAAGCAGCTTCTTTTGCTTCGAGCCGATGAGCCATCGGCCGAACGCGCACCGCGATCAACGCGACGGCGGCCTCGTCCGCCTGCAGCCTCTCCAGACTGTGACCGGAACGATCGCGCTCAGCGTCGAGGAACTGGCGAGCGGGTAACAGTTCGCAAAGAGCGGTTTCGCATCCAGCAATCGTTTACAAGTAACCCTGGGTGAAATTGCTTTAAGTGAAAACTTTTGGTTGCTACCGCGGGGTCCTCGCGCCTGTGCGAACAGCCGGTGCCAGCGCGCCACACGGGATAGCTGCGATCGACCGCCCGGTCGCGGGTCTCCGGTAGAGATTGTGCAGGCATTGGGGACGAAGGCGAAAAGATCAAAGACTTCGCAAGATTGCTTATACCAATGATTCCGTGGAACTTTTTTGAGCAGGCTCCGTTTAGAAGCCGCCACGACCGCCCCGGTCGGTGGCGAGACTGAACAGGAGATATGCATGAATTATGTGACCGCCGCCGCGCTTTCCCTTGCCCTCGTTTCCAGCGCTGCCTTCGCGCAAGAACCCGCAGCAAACGGCGCAGATGCGATGCTGGTCGGCCCTGGCATCACGATGGGCACCACCGCAACGATGCCGCTGAAATATGTGGAAATCAAAGACACCGATATCGTCAATTCACAGCTCATCGGCGTCGATATCTACAACAAGCAGAACGAGACGATCGGCGAGATTTCCGACGTCGTCATCGGCGACGGCAAGTCCGTCATCGGCATCGTCGCAAGCGTCGGCGGTTTCCTCGGCGTGGGCGCGAGCTATGTCGTCATCGACCCGGCGTCAATTGCACTTGCCAACGACAACGGCACTTGGAAGGCCTATGTCGACACCAACAAGGATGACCTCTCCAAGGCACCAAAATTCGATTACGGCAAGCTGAAGAAATAGTGACCGGCCCTGCCGCGCGCGTTCGCTTCTCCGGCGAACGCGTTTTCGTCTTCGGGCGCCTGCACATCCGCCACCGAATAACCGCATTCAGAATGCGCGAAAGCATTCCATTTTCTGCGACAAATACCGCCATGACTTAGTTTTCTATTCTCACAATGTGGACATTTCTGCACGAGTGTGCCAAAAGACAATCGGATTGCGACATGATGTCGTATTTGCGCAGGCCTTTCTGGTCGTGCGCTTCTCCGTTTCGCTGATCGTTTCATCAGCCTTTCAAACACAAAGGAGAGTGCCCCGCTTCCGGAGCCGGGCCCAGAACATATGGCATTTCAAACTGAGAGCGACCGCTCGGCCGACGAGCAACCGGTCAAGATCAGTATCAAGAACGTTTTCAAGGTTTTTGGCGAGCGGCCGGACGAGGCGCTGAGCCTTCTTAAAGCCGGCAGCACGAAGGCGCAGATCCACGCCGAGACGGGTTGCACCATCGGCGTCAACAACGCGACCTTCGACATTCGGGCCGGCGAGATCTTCGTGATCATGGGGCTTTCGGGTTCCGGCAAGTCGACGATGCTGCGCCTCCTCAACCGCCTGATCGAACCGACCTCCGGTTCCATCGAGATCGATGGCAAAGACGTAGCACGCTTGCCGCGCAGCGAACTGATCGCCTTGCGCCGCCGCGACATAAGCATGGTCTTTCAGTCCTTCGCGCTGCTGCCGAACCGCAGCGTTATCGACAACGCGGCCTTCGGCCTCGAGGTCGCTGGCGTCGGCGAGGCCGAGCGCAAGGCCCGCGCCCGAACGGCTCTGCACGCTGTCGGGCTGGAAGGATACGACGACAGCCGCCCCGACCAGCTCTCCGGTGGCATGAAGCAGCGCGTCGGCCTTGCGCGAGCGCTCGCCGCCGAGCCCTCCGTGCTCCTAATGGACGAAGCCTTCTCTGCTCTTGACCCGCTGATCCGCACCGAGATGCAGGACGAACTTGTCCGCCTTCAGGCCGAACACAGTCGGACCATCGTCTTCGTCAGCCATGATCTCGACGAAGCCATGCGGATCGGCGACCGCATCTGCATCATGCAAAATGGTGAGGTCGTGCAGTTGGGCACCCCGGACGAAATCGTATTGATGCCCGCCAACGACTATGTGCGGTCGTTCTTCCGTAATGTCGATGTCTCTCAGGTCTTCCGCGCCGGCGACGTCGCCCGCAAGACGCAGGTGACGATCATCGAGCGACAGGGTGTTTCGGCCGCAGCTGCACTCGAGCGCATGGAACATTACGATCGCGAGGTCGCCATCATTCTCGGCCGCGACAAGACCTATCACGGCATGATCAGCCGGTCTTCGTTGATCGCAACCGCCCGCGACGGCGCCGCCGATCCCTATCGGCGCGCCTTCCTGCCGGATATCGAGCCGATCCCGGCGTCGGAAAGCTTGTCCAACGTGCTTGGGAAGGTGGCTGCAAGCGCGTTCCCAATGCCTGTCATCGACGAAGCCAACCGCTACCTCGGCTCGATCAGCAAATCCGCGCTACTCGAAACGCTCGATCGCACCGCCTGATCCAGCCCTTCGGAGACAATCCATGACTTTCGATATCGGTGACGGCGTCGACAGCGCCGTCAACTACATCCTCGACAATTTCGCACCGCTGCTCGATCTGATCGCTGCCGCCATCGGCACCGTGACCAACAGCATCCAGGCGGCACTTCTCGCCGCCCCCTTGGCCCTAGGGCTCGCGATCTTCGTGCTTTTGTCGCTATGGCGCGTCGGCTTCGGCTTTGCGGTCTTTACCGCCCTTTCACTGATGCTGGTCGAACACATGGGCCTTTGGTCGGCGATGATGGAAACCCTGTCGCTCGTCATCGCATCGACGCTCGTTGCCATGCTCATCGGCCTGCCGCTTGGCATCGCCATGGCGCGCAGCGATCGCGGCGCGGCATCCGTGCGGCCCATGCTGGACCTCATGCAAACCATGCCGGCCTTCGTCTACCTCATCCCGGCGGCGATGTTCTTCGGCCTTGGCGCCGTGCCCGGGACGATCGCTACGGTGATCTTCTCGATGCCGCCGGTCGTGCGGCTCACCAATCTCGGCATCCGTCAGGTGCATGTGGAGTTCATCGAGGCCGGCAACGCCTTCGGCTGCACCGCCTGGCAGCTGCTCGTGAAGGTGCAACTGCCGAACGCCATGCCTTCGATCATGGCCGGCATCAACCAGACGATCATGCTTTCTCTCTCCATGGTGGTGATCGCCTCGATGATCGGTGCGGGCGGCATCGGCAACACGGTCCTGACCGGCATCCAGCGTCTCGACGTCGGAACCGGTTTCGAAGGCGGTCTCGCCGTCGTCATTCTCGCCGTCATTCTCGACCGGATCACCCAGAGCTTCGGCAAGGAGCGCGCCAGCCCGTGGCGCGTCCTGTTCCGCCGGCGACAGGAACAACCCCGGACCTCCCCCGTCACTGCCTGACGCTGCGGACTTTCCCATCCATCTGGCAGCGTTCGTGCTGCCGCTTGCAATCGTTCAAGAAAGGAACATCCATGTTCAAGACCCTTGCGACCATCAGCCTTGCGGCCAGCATTGCCGCCGGTACGTTTGGCGCGGCTGCCGCAGAGGAAAAGCCACCCGTCAGGATCGGCTGGGCCGCCTGGTCGGACGCCGAGTTCGTCACCAAGCTCGCCGCAAAACTGATCAAGGACGAGCTCGGCCAGGAGGTCGAACTGGTCCAAACGGACATCGCTCCGCTTTACCAGGGTGTCAGCCGCGGCGACCTCGATGCCATGATGATGGCTTGGCTGCCGGAAACCCACGCCGACTACTTCGCCAAGGTGAAGGGCAAGGTAACGACCCTCGGGACCGTTTACGACGGCGCCAGGCTCGGCTGGGTGGTTCCGAAATACATTCCCGAAGACGCCATCGCCTCGATCGACGACCTCAAGAAGGACGATGTGAAGGAGAAGCTCAAGGGCAGGATCGAGGGCATCGATCCCGGCGCGGGCCTTACGCGTCTGTCCGAGCAGACAGTCAAGAACTACGCGCTCGACGGATACAAGCTGCAGATCTCCAGTGAGGCCGGCATGCTGACGACCATTGACCGGGCGATGCGCAAGAAGGATTGGTTTGTCGCCACGGCCTGGAGCCCGCATTGGATGTTCGGCAAGTACGAGCTTCGCTATATAGCGGATCCGAAGAACGCGCTCGGCAAGGCCGAACGTGTGGACGTGCTGGCACGCAAGGACATCGAAAAGGACAATCCGGAAGTCTCAGGCCTGCTGTCGCGCATGAAGCTGCCGATCGGCGATCTCGAAGCCGCGATGTTTAACGCCCAGCAGACCTCCTACGAAAAGGCTGTCGACCAGTACATCGCGGATCATCCCGACCAGATCAAAGCCTGGCTCGCCAAGGACGGTGGCTAAGCTCTGCCACTCGCGTCCACAACCGACGCCCGCGATCTCGTTGCGGGCGTTCCTCCCGACAGAAGGATCATCGACATCATGAACGACATGCTTGCACCCCGCGCCACGGCCGACGCCACCGACGACACGATCGGTGGCCGCATTTCGCTTGCCCGCGATGCCATCAAGCTTTCGATCGAAGAGATATCCGCAATCGCGGGTGTTACCGAAGAGACCTGGATCAGCTGGGAAAATGACCGCGCAGAACCGAGGGCCAACCGCCTCGACATGATGGCCGGCATCCTGCAGGTCAACATCGCCTGGCTTCTCGATGGGCGCGGAACAGGACCAGTGGAGGCGAGGTAGTCCGCAAGCACTGCCCCGTTCGGCGCGCTCAGGAAGAACACCAACACCGTCACAGGCGATCGTCGCTGCGGTCGCAGCCGCCTACCTTTCGCCGATCGGGGTCGAGACGGATCCGACCCTTCTCAAGCCCCCGATGACCCTTGGTCGCCCACCTTAAACGGAGGCGGCTTCCAGGCGGACGCCGTCAAAACGCGCGTTCATCGCAACGATCGATCCTGCATCCGGCATCAGGCATGCGGCCGTCGCCAGCGCGTCGGCGATGGCAGCGGATGGTGCCGACACCGAGACAGAGCGCCAGTTTGCGGGCGCGGGCATTCCGGTCAGGGGATCGAGAATATGTCCGTCTCTGGCTGCTTGATCGAAGGTCGTGCCGAGAGGGGCGGAGGTGGCGACCGCTCGCTGGCGCAGCGGCAGGCGCTCGCCTGATTCCAGTCGGACTGGCCATCCACCGCCGCCCGGTTGTCCCCCGAGCGCACGGAACTCGCCGGTATCGATCAGAATGTCCGTCAGTCCCTCAGCTTCAAGCATTGCTGCTACGCGGTCGGCGACGTACCCCTGGCCGATGCCGTTCAACGTTAGCGCCATGCCCGGATGCAACGTGATCGCTGCTGCATCGAGCTTGACCTTGCCCCAGCCGACGTTGCCACGCACGCGATCAACGTCCGCCGGGCCGGGTCGCGTGCCGTTTGCAGCCGATTGAGCCCAGAGCGTCCAGAGCGGCTGTACCGTCGGATCGAAGCGCCCGCCGCTTGCCAGGTGGACTGCGTTGGCCAGTGACAGACATTCCAAAAGCTCGAATGGCGGGTCTTGAAGATGACCGTCGCGGTTCAGCCGGCAAAGCGCGCTGTTGGCACGGTAGAGGCTAAGGATGTTTTCCAGACGGTCGATCTCCGCCATGACCCTGGAGACGATCGTCCCGGCCTCGGGGTGCGCAATCCGGATCGAGGCACGCGCGCCAAGAGCCTGACCTGTCCAGAAGCGGGTTGCCGCGTTGGCGTGGGCGATGGCGGGCGCCGTTGCGAGAACTGCAGAAATTGCAATCAAGCGGCGTCGGGTCAGCAGCATGGGGTCAACCTCCGGCTGGATGGGGCAATGCGCGCAGACGGCCGAGATAGTCTTCGTCGTCCGCTCGCGGTTCCGAGCCGGTCTCCACCGGCGTCAAAACCATGGCATCGGTAATATCGGCGAGCGCAAGCACCTGGCCGCCCTCGGCAAGAACGAAGGCCGCAGCCTCGTCGCGGCTTGAAAACGGCACGGCTTCGGGCGCACCCATGCCGCCTCGCCGGGCAGAGCCGACCACGTAGAACGCCTTGTCGGCGGCGATCCAGTTGCCGTCACCGGGCTGGTCCCACGTTGCCCCCGTAGCCCCCATGTCATTGACATAGATGACGAGGATCGGCGCAATCTGCTCCGGCCCACGCGCATAGGCGATCGCATCGCGCACCTGACTGAAGAAGAGCGGCGCCGGGCTTCCTTCCAGAAAGATCTGGGCCTTCGGGCCGGGGTGCTCCAGAAGGTTCATCTGGCAGTAATGACCGAGGGTCTCGGGCGTCATGTCCTGCGGCACGATGCTTTGGGCTACGTCCTCCTTGCAGGCGGAAAGCAGCGCCAGAGCGGCCGCGACGAGCACGAAGCGAAGTCGGGTCCTCATGGGGTCACCTTTCGGAAGGCTGCGGCGGCAAGGGCTATGGCGGCGAGTGGCCAGGCGAGAAGGGAGGCTGCCGATTGCCAGAGCGGGATCGTGCCGGCGGCGCCACCCAGTCCGCCTGCGGCAGAAACGGCCTGTGCGGCCGAGAGGTTAAAGACGCGAAAGGCGTCGGCAGGGTTGGCAAGCAGCGCAACGGGCAATGCGTGTGTGGTGAAGGCACCGCCTCCATCCGTCACGATTAACGCCAACAGGGCGAGGTCGTAGATCACCACCGCCACCAACCAGAGCGCGATGGCCAAGCCCGCCGCCCCCGACGGCCGTCGCGCCAAAGCCGAAAGCGCATAGCCGGTGCCAAGAAAGGTCGCACCCAGCAGCACCGAGGACCAGATCAGCCGCCATAGGGCGCCAAGCCCCGCGGTTGCTCCAGGATCGAACCAGACGGCTGCGAGCGCCGCCGCGCCGTAGCCAAGCGTCACGGCAAGACCGAGGATTGCGAGATGCGCCAGAAGTTTGCCGAGCAGAATCTGCAGGCGCGAGACGGGATAGGTGAGAAGCAGTGGCAGCGTGCCGCGTTCCACTTCGCCAGCCACCGCATCGAAACTCATCAGCAATGCCAAAAGCGGAACCAGATAGACCGCAAGCGAAGTGAGCGAGGCGACCGTTACGGAGAGCCGGTCGACGCCGACATCGCCCGTCGGGGCAGAGCCGGCGGCGGCCAGCACCAGGGCGAACAGCACCATCATGCCGGTGGCGATAGAGACCCAACGATTGCGCAAAGCGATACGGAATTCGCTGACGGCGGTGGCAAGGATGCGGCTCATTGCCCGTCCCTCCGGCTGAAGTGGCTGTAGATGTCCTCGAGGCTGGGCGGGATGACATCGAGATCGGCAATGGCGCTCCCAAGCGCCGCAATGCGGGCAAGGAGCGCCAGTTTTTCCGACTGCGAACCGCGAAGGCGCAAGAGACCGTCCTCCCCTTCCACACCCTCGGGAAAGGTCGCTGCCAGCGCCGACGCATGACCAGGTGCGGGGCGAACGGAAAAGGCGACCGGAAGTGCCGCGCGGGTCCGAAGATCGGCAAGCGTACCTTCTGCCACCAGTTCCCCACCGGAAAGGATGAGGATGCTGTCGGTGCGGGCCTCCACCTCGGTCAACACGTGGGAGGAGAGCAGGATGGCGGTTCCTTCTGCGGCCAACCCGTCGAGCAGGTCATAGAAGTCCCGTCGCGACACCGGGTCCAGGCCAGAGGTCGGTTCGTCCAGCACCAGGAGACGGGGGCGGCCGATCAGCGTCTGGGCCAGACCCACCCGCTGGCGCATGCCCTTGGAATAGGTACCGATCCGACGCCGCGCCGCGTGGCCAAGTCCGACCCTCGCAAGAAGCTCTGTGGCCTGCTTCGGGTTTTCGCCACGCAGTGCGAGATAGTGGCGAAGCTGTTCTTCTCCCGTCAAAGCCGGGTGAAAGGCGACATTTTCCGGCAGATACGCCACCTGGGTCCGCGCGGCGGGCGAACCGGGCGCCGAGCCGCAAACAGAAACCTCGCCGCTGTCGAAGGGGATGAGGCCAAGCACGATCTTCATCATCGTCGACTTGCCCGCACCGTTATGGCCGAGCAGTGCCGCGCGCCGTCCCGGCTCCAGCGCAAGGGAAACGGACTTGAGCGCTTCCACCGATTGGAAGCGCTTAGTGAGCCTGGAGATTGTCAGCGTCGGTGTCATCGTAATTTCCTTCAGTCCAGCGCCCTGCGGCCTCGGCCTCATAGGCAAGGATTTCGAGCGGGACAGGGATGGTCAGGGGGCGCATCAGCGGCGCGCTGTCGCGCACGCCTCCAGGCAGCGTGGCGGGAAAATCCCGTTGGCTCCAGCGAACGATCTGCACGGCCGGCGAGCCGGTGAGCAGGCTTGCCGCGGGCTGCGACCAGAGGATCTGGTCCATCAGGTCGTTGGGGCGGTAGAAACTGTCGGCAACGCCGTCGCCGTTGAGGTCGAAGGCCGGATGATCGGACCAGAAATTGCCCCGGCCTTCATGGCTCCATTCCATATTGCGGGTGCCGACGTATTTGACCTGCTCGCGGTTGGCGATGAAGGCGTTGCCTGTCAGCACATTCTTTTCCGAACCGGCGGTGAAATGTATGCCAATGCCGCAGCTCTCGAAGCGATTTCCCCAGACCAGGTTCTTGTGGGCGTTGTAGATGAACAGGCATTTCTTCGTGCCCCCGCGCACCAGATTGCCTGACACGTCGGCATTGTTGGCATAGTTCAGCATCAGCCCATGCTCGCGGTCGCCGAGGCTGAGATTGTTCAGGATCTTCGCGCGGTTGGAGAACATGATCGCAAAGCCCAGATGGTTTCCGATCGAGATGTTGTCGGAAACCTCGGTGTTGCGGGTGTACATGAAGTGCACGGCAAAGCGCAGGTCGCGCATGATGTTGCGGCGATAGATGCTGTCGGCGCTGGCGTTCGAAAAGATGCCGTCGCGACCGTAGCGGATAATGTTGTCTTGAAGCAGCGTACCGGGGCTGTTCCAGACATAGATGCCGTTACCGCGCTCGTTCATGCGGGCGCTGCGCGTGCCGGTGATCTCGTTTCCGGAGACAATCGTGTCGCGGCCGCCATGGACGTCGATGCCGTGCATGTTGTCGGTGACGAGCAGCTTTTCGACACGGGCGCGATCGGCGCCTTGAACGATTTTGACCCCGGCGTCGAGATCCTGGTTGATGCGACCCGAACCGGTGACGGTGAACCCCGTCAAGGTGACGTCCGACGCGGCAATCGTCACCACGCTACCCTGCTTAAGCCCATTCACCACCGCTCCACGCGGACCGGTGATGGTCAGTGGTCGGTCGATGGTGACGGGGCCGTCATAGGCCCCGTCGGTCAACACCAGCACATCGCCGGGTTCAGCCCCGGCGATGGCTGCGGCAAGACTGCCCGCACCCGGCACGACTGCGCGCTCCGCCGCTAAGAGCGGAGAGGCGAGAAGAAAGCCGATCAGGAGAACGGACAGCCGCATCGATCAGGCGCCCTTCGGTTCCACGAACATGCGGCCGCGCATTTCCATGTGCAGGGCATGGCAGAACCATTGGCAATAGTACCAGTAGACGCCAGGATTGGCCGCAACGAAGGTAACGGAGCTCGTCTGTTGTGGGCCGACCTCCATCGCCACGCCGTGATTGCCCATGGTGAAGCCATGGGTAAGGTCATCGATCTCATCGAGATTGGTGACGATGACCGTGACTTCGTCGCCCTCCTTCACCGTAAAGCTCGGCTGGCTGAAGCTGGGTGCGACCGAGGTCATGTAGACGCGAACCTTGTTGCCGTCGCGGATCACGGCCTCGGTCCATTCGTCGATGTCGACCTCATCGGCCTCGGCCTGCTTGCGGGTTTCGGCCCACAGCGGATCCTTGCGATCCCAGACCGAGCGGATGTTCGGCAGGATCGAGGGGGAGACGGCGATGGCGTCATGCGGCTCGGCGAAGGTCGGGCCGTCATGGACCAGCACCATCTTGTCACCGGAAATGTCGATCAACTGATCGTTTTCCGGCTTCAGCGGGCCGACATTCAGGAACCGGTCCTTGGAGAATTTGCACAGGCAAACGAGCCAGTCGTTGGCGGCATCGAGCGTTTCGCCCATCACCGTCTTCAAGTGGCCGGGTTGATACTGAACGTCGAGCTTGTCCTTGATCGGATTGATCTTCTCACCGGCGTAGGCGCGGATGGCCTCATCGATGTTCCACTTTACCACCTGGCTGTCGAGGAACAGCGAGGTATAGGCGTTGCCGCGCCCGTCGAAGGCGGTGTGCAATGGGCCAAGGCCCAGTTCCGGTTCCGCAACCACCGCGCTGCGCGGCTCGGCATTGTCGTAGAACAGGGCATCGAACTTCGTCACGTCCAGCACGGTGACGGTTGGCGAAAGCTTGCCGGCAACGCACAGATGCTTCCTGTCCGGCGCCATGTTGCAGCCGTGCGGGTTGTTGGCGATCGGGATGTAGCGCGTGAAGAGCGACTTGGCCTCCTTGCGCCCGTCCACCACCTTGACGCCGTTGATCTCCTCATATTGGCCGGCCTTAATGGCCTTCTCGATTTCGGCGATGTTGAAGACGACGATATGGTCCATCTCGGACTTGGTCATCTCCTCCAGCGTCATGCCCATTTCGGAGTTGTAGCTGGTGGAGAACGCCCACTTGCCCTCGTAGTCGGCATCGCAATTGTCGAGGTTGCCCGAGACCTTCACCTGCCAGGCCACTTCCCACTTGTCGGCATCGACGGCGGTGAAGATGTTCACGTAGGTCGCCACGTCCGTCATCGTCGAGCCGTCGTTGACGAGCGGGGCCTCGTCCTCGCCGTTGCAGAACACATAGTTTGAACGCGGCCATTTCTGCGGACGCATGCCGTGGATGCCCTTGGCGTTGGGGATCTCCAGGATGGCGTCGGTCTTCATCACGTCGCAGCGCACGCGCGCCACGCGCGTATTGGCCTTGTCGTTCATGAACAGGTAGCGACCGTCATATTTACCGTCGGTGAAGGACATATGGACGTGATGCAGGTCGCCGTTGTCGTGGATTTTCTTGCCGTTGGCGGCAAGCTGCTTCTTCGTCTTTTCCGTCATCGTGCGCTGATGGATCCGGATCGATTCATTGGTCTGCCCCCAACCGGTGGCCGAGCAACGGTTGAACACCGGCACGCGCATCAGTTCGCGCATCGAGGGAATGCCGAGAATGCGCATCTCGCCGGTCTGACCGGAGGACCAGAAGCCGTAGTAATCGTCGAGCTTGCCCGGTGCGACCGAGCCGTCGGCGCCCGTGGCCGCACGGGCCGGTGTCGCCAATCCTGCAGCGCCGAGGCTGAGTGCGGCCGGCCCTACAGTGCCCGCCAGAATGGCGCTGCCTGCAGTCGCGCTGAAAAGTGCTCGCCGGCTTAGTCCCTTGTGTTCCTTTGATTCCATGATCTGGTTCCTTTTTGCTTGAACCTTGGCTTCGATTAAACTTTGGCTGCGGGTTGATGGGTCGGCACGCCGCCCGGGCTTGCCGCAAGCTTCGCCCGCGACTTCATCTTCTTGATCACGACGGGGCAGACGGTTTCGGACTGGTAGAGCACCTGGCAGTGCAGGCAGTTGATGCACTCGTTCGGATTGATCTCGCCGGTCCGGTGGATCGCCTGCACCGGACATTGGTGGGCGCAGGTCTGGCAGGGGTTGCCGCATTCATGGTAGCGCTTGAGCCAGTCGAACATGCGTATGCGCGCAGGGATCGCAAGCGCCGCACCGAGCGGGCAGAGGTAGCGGCAATAGAACCTCTCGACGAAGAGCCCGGCGACGAGAAGTGCGACTGCATAGGCCACGAATGGCCAGGCGCGGATGAACTTCAGGATGATCGCTGTCTTGAATGGCTCGATCTCGGCCAGATGCTCTGCCTGCTCGACGCTCATCAGGGAGACCCCGAAAAGGCCGAGGAAGATCATGTATTTGATCGGCCAGAGCCGCTCGTGCAGGCCCCATGGCAATGTCCATTGCGGGATACGCAGCTTGCGTGCTATCTGGTTGGTCAGCTCCTGCAGTGCGCCGAAGGGGCAGAGCCAGCCGCAATAGGCTCCTCGTCCCCAGAACAGGAGTGCCGCGGCAACGGCAAACCACAGGATGAAGGTGAGCGGATCGAGCAGGAAAGCCTGCCAGCTGAACCCGTTGACGAGACTGCCGAAGAGCGCCATCAGATTGACGACAGAAAGCTGCGCGTTGGCATACCAGCCAAGAAAGACCAGCGTTACCGTCAGGAAGATGATGCGAAAGATGTAGAACGCTCGCGCGTTCCTGACCGCATAGGTCTGGAAGAAGAACACGCCCGTCAGCACGACCAACATGGCGCCGAGCACGACAATCTTCAGCTTCGAGTCGTCCCAGATGCGTTTCCACAGGTCGGACTGTGCAGTCCCCTCGTCACGATCAGCAACGGCTGCAACGTCCTTCACCGGTGGTGGCGCGACAGCACGCAGATACTTCTGCGGAAGCTGGTAACCCAGATCGAAGGTATGAAAGACTTTTTCGACCGGTCCAACCTCACGTTGGGCCAGGAGCTGTATGCGGAAAGGTTTTGTCGGGTCGAAGCCGAGGCCTGCTTTAATGCGGAACAGGTCCATCTCGTTGTATTCCGGCGCACCGGCAAGCGAGATTGCGCCCAGGCGACGGTGGTCGCGATCACGAAAGCGAACGGAAACATCGTCCTGGATCAGCACGATGCGATCAAAGATGCCGCCGCGCACATAGCCTGATCCCTTGAAGGAATAGAGCCCGCGTCCGACCACGGCGATCGCGTGTTCGCCTTCGCCAAGCCAAGCCTGAAGGTTTTTCTCTTCGGCTGCCCCGAGAAAGGCCTTGCCGATGGAAGGGACCGAGACCAGTGCCGCCTGCATCTCGATGAATGTCGTTTCCGGCGCTTGCGCAATCGCGCGCTCGCGGGCGCGCTCATCGGGATGGGCGGCGAAAGCAGCATTGACCTGCGCAACGTCGAGCGACAGGCGGCGCAGCGTGCCGTCACCTTCTGCCTCGACCCAGTCGGCCGGCGCGGTAGCCGCGGGATCGATTTCGAAGCGCGGGCCGGCATTGTCCGCTTCCGGTGTCAATCCGCCAAGCCCGAGCGCGCGCGCAACCTTTAGCCCGGACCGGACGATCGAATCGTCGATGACCATGACGGTCACCGTCGCGCCCGAGATGATATCGACTTCGTGGGTCGTGCCGCCGGATTTCGCCTCGGCGACGAGATCAAGGCCTGCGTAGCCGGCAACAAGCGCCTTTACCTTGGCGTCGGGAATGCCGATGAGGACGATGGGTTCCGAATGTTTCACCAGCCGGACGCCGACGATCTTCGCATCCTTGTCCACCGCCACGAGCGTATGGATGGGTTTGCCGGAATAGCCGGTCGTTCCGACGAAATCCGAGGTCACGAAAACCCACGCCACCGTCTGGCCGCCCTTCAGCACCGGGGCCGCCGCCACATCATCACGCACAGCGCCAAAACCGTCCGCTCCTGGCACAAGATCGGAGGCTGTGGTGGTCGGCAAAAACTCCTGAAGCACCGATGCTGCGCTGGCGGATACAGCGCCCCACAGGCTGAGGCAGAGAAGAAGGACAAGACGGAAGAGTTTCATTCCAGGGTGTTTTCCCGCAAATCGTTGCCGGAGCATTGAAACTTTGGCGCGGGACATTCTTTGATCTAGCTCAAACAAAGACAGCTTCGTTGATTGCAATCCTTGATTGCCGCTGTCGTGCACGGATTGATGCTCAGGTGGAGCTGGGGAAAGGACTTTGCGTCAAGCTGGCGGCTGACCGGCGCAAGAACAATACCTTTGAAGTCGGATCGCCCGGCCCATGGTCTGCCCTCCCCGCAATATCTGCCAGGGGACGGCAGGCAGCCCGTCACCCACAACTACTGCGGGTCGTGCGAATAAATTCCGCCCTGTGAGCTCGGCTCGCGAAGAGCAGATTGATCGCCGCCGTGCCTCGTGGGGGCACGTCGGCACCAGCTCAAAACAGTGAAAGTGTGCCCGGCGCTAAGCGCCGGGTCGGATTGCGTGCAAAGAGATGTGTGAAGCTCCGCCTCCTCCCGTTGGGCAAAGCGATGCCGGAAAGACCTGTCAGGGCCTCACCCCGCGGAACGCGCTGCTGGCGAGAGAGCGGAACCCTCAAATGCATCAATGCCGGCGAACCGCGGAAACAGAACGCTGTTTTCCAGATGCATATGTGTAACGAGATCGTCGCAGAATTTTTGAACCCCGACATAGAGCGCCGTCCAGGACCTGCAGGCCCCGTCCGGAAGCGTAAAACCATGCGTCAAATGCTCGATCACGGCGAGGCTCCGGCTCTCGCATGCATGATCGTCCCGCATGCCGGCAATCAGATGTCGGATGTCCGGATCGGGCTCATGGCGCATCATCGGAAAGAGCGCAAGCTCTTCCCGCGCCATGTGGGGAAGAAGGTGGTCCTTGAGCTCGGCCAGCGCGTCGGCAAGACCAAGTGGCGCGGAGCGATGAGCACCGTGGACGTGCTCCACCTTTTGGGCAAGCGGGATCAACCATTCCAGATCGGTGCGGTGGGTCTGGTGATAACGCTCCAGAATATGAGCGATAAGCTCACCTGTGGCATCCGGAGCCTCGCGTCTTGCGGCAAGCTCCAACGCCTGAAGCCGAGCGAGCAGATCAGCGGCCTCTATGCCGGCATCCGCGGCCGCTTGCGCAAGCGGTACATCGCCACCACAGCAAAATCCGATACCGTGCTGTCTGAAGAGTTCCGCGGCACCGGGAAGCTCGCACGCAATCACTCCGACGGCTGTGTCCAATGTGTATTCGGTCAATGTGCTCTCCTTGGCGCCTAAAAGGTCATGATCCGCAATCGATTTCAAAGCGGGGCGATCCATGATCGTTGTTCAAGGGAGAAGCTGGGGCAGTTTTTCCAATCGTTCTTTGTCGAAACGCAACTTTATTCCGGAAGGATCGCAATCGTTGAAGATCTGAATGACCGTTAAGGGCCCTTGCCGCTGGTGCCGTGGCGACGGCGCCAGTTCGCCAGGCGCTCGCGATCGATCGTGAAGACTTCATCGATCACGGTGCCATCGGAAGATACGGTTGCAGTCCAGAGACGCCCGCCGCACCGAAGCGTCAACCGGAATGTGCCCAGGTGCTCCCCTTGACCGATCTCAACCTGGCTCTTGACTTCTCCCCGGCCGACGCGATTTCTGAGCTCGGTCGGGGGCAGACGCAGTGCCGACGACATGGTCGCCGCCGGCAGGGAGAAATCGCCACTGGCGTCGCGCTCGACGCGCAAGATTCGCCGGTTTGTCAGTGTCAGCATAGAGCTTTTCTTTTCCATGATGTGTCGTCCCTCGCTCGCGGACGAGGCCCCTTGAGACGGTCCCGCGATGCGTCAAGGCGAACGGTAAGAAGATCGAGCAAAAAGCCGTCGTCAATGCCAGCAGCCGGGATGCTGGCAAACAGTTCAGCAACCTCAATCGTGCAATCGCATAACGTTGGATCCCTCTGTTCCATCTCGACCATGATTTGAGCCCTCCAATGTGCTCGATCCGCGAAACCCGGCTGCTCCTTGCTAGATGTTTGGCGTCAGGCCTCGTTGCGCTAACGCAAGCTTTCGACGCGGCCGTCAAATTCCTCGCCATCATCGACATCCCGGTATCGCATCGGATCAAGCACGTCGGCTACTGACTACTCGACTTAAGTATTCTGCCGCAAAGCCGATACCGATGCCGGCTCCGCGCGGAGCTTGCTTGGTCTCTTGGAATGGCGATCCGTCGTCTAAAAGCGCATAGACTTGAAACCTGCTCTGATCTCCTCGACGAAGATTTCGGGCTCCTCCCAGGCGGCGAAGTGCCCACCCTTTAAGGCGCGGTTGTAGTAGACGAGCTTTGGATAAGCCTTTGACAGCCATTGTCTCGGTGGCCGATAGACCTCGCCCGGAAAGACGGTGACGGCCACAGGAACCCTGGCTGGCGTGAGCTTCGCGCCTGCCTTGACGTTCTCCCAATAGATACGTCCGCTTGAGGGCCCTGAGTTGGTCAGCCAATACAAGGTGATGTTGTCGAGGATGGCGTCCTTGCCGAGCGCCTGTTCCGCATCGCCACGCGTGAACACCCAGTCGGCGATCTTGTCCAAGAGCCAGGCTGCAAGTCCCACCGGTGAATCGGCAAGGCCGTAGCCGATCGTTTCCGGGCGCGTACTGAGGATCGAGGCGTAGCCGAAACCATTGTTCAGGAAGTCGCGAGCCTCGTCGAAAACCTTCTTTTCATCGGCAGACATGGTCTCGGGAGCCGGCCCGCCATTCTTCAACGCCTTGGCAGCGTCCGCTGGAAGCGTCGTCGAACGCTCCACCCTGTTGACGTGGATGCCAAGCAGTCCGGCTGGCGCCTGACGCGCCAGGGCATCGCTGATGATCGCGCCCCAATCACCGCCTTGCGAGACATAGCTGTTATAGCCGAGCCGCTTCATGAGGGCGTCCCAGGCACGTGCGATCCGTTGCGCCTCCCAACCGGTCGTGTCTGGTTTTTGCGAAAAGCCGAAGCCTGGGATTGAAGGGATGACGAGATGGAAGGCGTCTTCGGCCTTGCCGCCATGTGCAGTCGGATCCGTCAGCGGATCAATGACGTCAAGCAGTTCAAAGATCGAACCCGGCCACCCGTGGGTCATAATCAGCGGAAGAGCGTTCTCATGGCGGGAGCGTACGTGGATGAAATGGATGTCGAGCCCGTCGATCTTCGTCAGGAATTGGGGAAACGCGTTCAGCTTGCGCTCTGCCCGGCGCCAATCATAGGAGGACTGCCAATACTGCGCGAGTTCACGAAGCTTGCGCTGCTGGACGCCCTGGGACCGATCCGAGACGGTCGCGCTGTCCGGCCAACGGGTTGCGACCAGGCGCCTTCTGAGGTCAATGAGGGCATTTTCAGGAATGTCGACGTTGAATGGTTGGATGGCATCGCCCGTCGCCGTCGCTTTCACGGCTGCGATGCCGGTTCCGGGCAGCACGGCGGCGGCTACACCGATCGCGGCGCTCCGAAACAGAAACGAGCGTCGCGTGAGCGGCCCGTCGCCAGCCTTGTTTTCCAGGTTCATTTCAAAAAACTCCTGTCCGCTAATCCAGAAGGCGCATTGGAGAGATCCGCGCAGAGCTCTTGTTCAAAAGATGCGCGGAAACAGGTCGAGCGGGGGCTCGCCCCGCGCGACGGCCCCCGCACTCCATTGATCATCAAACCTCGTCGGGGCCTTTGCGGTAGACGAGAAACTTGTTGCCTTCGGGATCTCGGAAATAGGCACAATAGGGGTCACCGCCGTCCGGTCCTCTCGGACCGGGAGCACCCTCGTCGGAACCTCCTGCTTCCAATGCGGTGGCATGAGCCTGATCGACCTGGGCTCGAGAGCGCGCTTCAAAGGCGACCATGGTGCCATTGCCGGCAACCGCTGTCTCTCCGTTAAAGGGCTTCGTCACACCGAATTCGAGGGTACGGTGGCCGTAATAGACAGCACGTCCGGGCTGGACGAGCACGCGGCCGATGCCGAAGACGGCAAGGAGCTTGTCATAATAAGCCGCTGCGGCATCGAGGTCGTTCGTGCCGACGGTAGAGTGGCCGGCGAGCGCTCTTGTCTTTTCCGCGATCTCCTTGTGCGGGGAGGCCGTGATGTCGTTCATTTTCCTCAGTCCTTTCGTCGCGAGTGACGGTCTCGTCTCGCTGCTTCGTTCGGGATCGTCGCTAAACCCGGCGATCCATGAATGACGGGAATCTACGGATCGCACCTGCTGCCCGGTACTGAGCAAATCTGAGAGCCATCCTCTCGCTTGAATGCACTGGCGTCCACTCGAGAGCGAATTTGCCCGAGTTCAAGAGGGTGCCTCTCAAAAACTGCATCTGCCGACGGACTGCTCGATGCCCGATGCTCTGGTCACACTCACCATTCAGAGACCGGAAGGACTTAAAGACATGGCATCGCTCAAGACCGTCGTCGCAACAGCTTCTGCGATCATGGCATCGACCGCACCAGGACACGCGGGCCCAATCGACTCCGCAACGGCCCTGAAAATCGACTTCATCACGATCGACGAGAACATAACGCTCCGACGAATGGTTTCCCGTCAGGGCAATCCGAACGGCACGGTTCTCTTCCTGCACGGCTTTCCCGAGACGCTGGGCGTCTGGGCGAAGATCACGGAAACTATGGGCGCACAGTACGAAGTGCATGCGTTCGATTGGCCTGGCTATGGCCAGTCGTCGCGCCCTTCCCCGGAGCGGTTCTCCTATTCACCAAGAGACTACGCCAAGGTTCTCAAAGCCTATATCGACAGATCGGGCATCGACCGATCGAATTTGGTGATCTACGCCTCGGACATCGGCAGCCTTCCCGCTCTGCTTCTTGCACTGGACGAACCGACGGTCGCGAAGAAGATCATCGTCGGCGACTTTGCGCCGTTCAACAGGCCGCATTGGATGTACGAGAGCCTTCAAAATCTGAAGGCCGAACCGACGGCAACACCAACGCGCGCCTATATGAACAAGACAAGCGACGAGATCTTGGAGAACGTACATCGGCGTGGCCTTGCACCGGAAAACCAGTTCGACTTGCCGTCCGAATTGCAATCGGACATGAAGAAATCCTGGATGCGCGACGGTGTGACGACAGCCGACGCCTTCGCATTCTATTACGCCCACTTCACGCGGGATGAAGATTATCTTGAGGCCAATCTGTCTAGGCTCAAGACCCCGATCAAGGTGATCTGGGGCGAAAAGGACATCTACATCAAACCGGAGATGGGCAAGGAGTTCGCCGATCGAACCGGTTCGAAATTCGCCGTTCTAAAGGGTGTTGGCCACTTCCCCCACCTTCAGGATCCGGCACGAACAGTCGACGAAGTTCGCCGCGCCTTCGCCGACTAGGCCTTCAAGGCCTCACTCCGCCCGAAGACAGTGCGAAGGCGAGGCAGGGCCCAGTCAATGAAGGAGCGCACCTTCAACGTGAGCATGCCCTGACCGGAATAGACGATGTGGATCGGTCTCGACGCGCCGTCGAAACCCTCCAGAACCGGCACGAGGGCGCCTGACGCCAACTCGTCCGGGATCTGGTAATCGAACAAGCGGGCGATGCCGGCTCCGCCGACCGCCGCGGTCACGCAATTGGCCGCGGTATTCACCTCAAGACGATTGCGGGGAACGGCCTCTATCGGGCGGCCGTCGACATCGAACGTCCAGAAGAACGTCCGCTTGTTGAAGAATATTCCGTCATGGCCTTCAAGATCGCTCGGATGCGCCGGCACACCCCGGCGCTCAAGATATGCCGAGCTGGCGCAGGTCAGCAGGCGAAACTCTCCGGCCTTGACCGCATAGAGCGAACTGTCCGCGAGGTCGCCGAGACGAATGGCGATATCGACCTGCTCTTCGACAAGATTGACCGTTCTGTCGAGCGAAATGAGGTTGAGCGACACCTCCGGGTGCCTCTCCATGTAACCAAGGGCGATCGGCATGATATAGCGGGCGCCGAACTCGACCGGCATGGTGATCGTCAGCGTGCCGCGCGGTGTCTGGTATTCGCCCGACGCTCGCCGCTCCGCCTCCTCCAGATCGCCCATGATCTTTCGGGCCGCCTCGACATATTCCCGGCCCGCATCGGTGAGTTGAAGGTTGCGGCTGGTGCGCACGATGAGGCTCGCCCCCAGGTACCGTTCGAGTTCGGCAACCTTGCGACTGACGCTTGGCAGCGGAGCATTCAATTTCCTGCTTCCTGCGGAGATGCTGCCGGCATCAACGACTGCGAGCAGCATTTTCATTGCTTCGAGGCGATCCATGATACCCCCGCCAACGTGACCGCTGATTGTTTCGCGCCGTGACGCCCCTTTCGCCCTGCCAAAAGACAAGACACTCATGCGTCACTTCACTTGCAATTGTTCCGAAATTCGACCGGAAAGCGCGCGCTGCCCTTGCTTCACGATCGTCTCGAGGAAATCGCCAACAACACGAATGCGTTTGGTGTCGCGAACCCCTTCATGAACGACAAGCCAAATGGCTTCCTCCTGCCTGCAAAGGTCTGGTTTGACCCGGACAAGCTCGTCCTCCGTGTCGGCAAGGATACACGGCAATACGCCGAGGCCGTTGCCCGCCTTCATCGCGAGCACCTGCGCCTGCATCGTATCGACCGTCAGGTTGGCGATGCCGCTTTCGACCCACGAGCGCAGGGTCTTGGGCACGACAAGGAACGACAGGGGATCGCCCCAGGTAATCAGCCTATGGCCGGTGATCGGCAAATGATTTTCCCGGACGGGGTGGCTCTCAAGATAGGCTTTCGACGCGTAGAGGCCGAACGCGATCGTGCCGATCCGGCGCACCACATAGTTGCCCTGTTCAGGGCGGCAGAGCCGAAGGCCGATATCCGTCTCTCGCTGTGGAATCTGGGCGAAGGACGTGGCGTTGACCGAAACGCCCAACGAAAGATCGGGATAGGCTTCCTGCAAAGCAGGCAGGTTTGGCATCAGCAGGTGATGTGCGAGCGTGTCGACTGTGATAATCCTAACCGCCCCCGAGACGCGACCGTCCTGGCCGCAAAAGCTGCCTTCCAGTTCGCGCATGGCGGTTTCAATCGCCGTTGCTTTCTCGACCATCGCCCGTCCTGCGTCAGTGAGCTCGTAGCCGTCCGGCCGGCGCTCGAACAGGCGCGTCTTCAGTGCATATTCCAGGGTCTCTATCCGTCGCGCCACCGTCGAAGCGCTCGCTTTCACTTCACGCGCAGCGCCGGTGAGGCCGCCCTGGCGTGTCACTGCAAGGAAGTAGCGGACATCGTTCCAGTTCATGTTTCTATTTTTCGAAAACCCTCTTGCGAACTTATGCGTCGAAGCGCGTGAAGGGAAGGATTATCCCTTTAAGGATCGTGGAAACGGAGCTTGGCAACGAAAAATCGGCAAAGCTCGATCAGAACTCTGAGGCTATGCTCATGATGAACAGGCAGTTTTCGGTCGGCGTATTTGCGGCGCTCTTTGCAGCCTTTGCCTTCTCCCTCAATTTCGTCGTGCCGTTCATAATCGGCGACTTCTCCACGTTCGACTTTGCTCTTATCCGGCATGTGGTCTCGGCGACGGTTGGGGTCTTCATTCTGTTTTCAGAACGCGAGACGGCATTGCGCCACCTGACGTTCCAAAACGCCATGGCTGCCACGGGATTGGCCTTCATCGGCTATGTCGGCTACTTCCTGACGGTAACGGGAGCGGCAATCTACGCCGGCCCGGTCATTGCGCCTGCCTTCCTTGGCCTGGTTCCGATTGTGCTTGCCGTCATTGGAAACCGGGGTCAGGCGTCACTGCCATGGCGCTTCTTGATGACACCGCTTGCACTGGTGGCGATCGGTCTCGTGCTGGTCAACGGCACGGCGTTCACCGCAGATAGTCTCGGTTCCGTTCGCTCGCTTTGGATTGGTATTCCGCTTGCCCTGGCGGCGGTCGGTCTATGGGTATGGTTCGCGATCGCCAATCAGGCAGCGCTCGCAATCCGCCCGGCGATGCCGTCGGGCATATGGTCCGCATTGATCCTGATCGGCGGTGGTCTCCAGATGCTGGTTTTCTACCCGGTCGGTGCGGCAATGGACCTTTTCCAGCTTCCGAAGCTCGGTTTCGGTTGGGAAGCCGCCGGCTCCCTCTATCTATGGGGAACGTCGCTGGCACTGATGGCGACCGTGTGCGGGGTGTGGGCTTGGAATGTCGCGTCGAGGACGCTTCCTGTTGCGCTCGCGGCACAGCTGATCGTGTCCGAAACGGCCTTCGGCGTAATTGGCGGACTTGTTGTCCATGCACGCTGGCCGACGATGATGGAGGCAGCCGGCGTCGCTGTGCTCATCGCTGGTGTCGTTCTTGCCATTCGCGTGTTCTACGGTCAGCAGGCCCAAATGAACGAGGCCATCGCGCAGCCATCCTGACGCTCGCGCGATGGGCTCCCCCCCTGGTCATGGAGACCTCGGTCGGACACTTTTCTTTGATGCGCGTCCTCGCGCACTCCAAACCGATCAACCGGCAGCCGTATCTAACCAGATCGTTACAGGACCATCATTGGCCAGCTCCACCCGCATGTCCGCGCCGAAGACGCCATTCGCAACAGCAACGCCAAGGGTCGAGACTTGTGCAGAGAAATGCTCATAGAGGCGTTTACCCTCCTGCGGCGGCGCGGCCGTAGAAAAGCCTGGCCGGTTGCCTTTCGTCTCTGCGGCCAGGGTAAACTGGCTGACGACGAGCGCTGAGCCGCCCACGTCGACCAGGGAACGGTTCATGCGATCCTGATCGTCCCTGAAGATGCGCAGGTTGACGATCTTGCGCGCCAGCCATTCGCTTTCCTTCTCGGTGTCGCCCTTCATCGCACACACGAGCACCAACAGGCCGCTGGCGATTTCTCCCGTGACCGCGCCGTCTACCGTGACACGCGCAGATGAAACGCGCTGGACAAGTGCTCTCATGGCAAGGAATCTCCCTATGGCTTGCCGGCGTTTATCCACTCCGAGGCGATCGCAATCAAGCTCTATGCGACCCGACAGCAACCGTCTGGACGACGTCGTCAGACCTGGTCGAACGATGGGCAGACTTGGCCGGCGCTCGCTACCGTGCCTGAAGGGGTAGCATTTTCACGCGGTGGAATGGCCGTGGACGACGGCGAGCTACCGCGTTTGATCGCGACCGTCGTTGGGCTTGCCGGATCATACGCAATGTTGAGGCAATCCGGGCGCTGTGATCTCGCCAATCAATGGAAGATTGGCGAAGGCCGGTGCTCGGCATGAAGCCGCGCACTTCAAACAGGGAGCGAAACGGCCTTGAGCATTTGTGACAGCGACACGACGCAAAACGGCACTCCGCGCGCAGAAAGAGAAACCAAGCGAGGAAATGGAATGCGCACGAGACTGGTGATGGCGGGTCTCGTGCTGCTGCTGACACCGGCAGATCCGGCCCGGTCGCAGGCGATCGAACCCGTTTGCCCTTCTCCGCACGACAGAACGGTTGCCATCACGTTCGACGATCTCCCTTATACCCGCGCAGGCGATGCGGGAGGGCAGGAACTCGCTGCGCTCGCGAGGGCCACGAACGAAGCCATCCTGGCCGGTCTCGCCGTTCGTAACGTTCCCGCTATCGGGTTTGTCGTCGAACGGCGTGTGCAGGCGCTGGGTGAGATCGGTCAGGCACTGTTGGAACCGTGGAACACTGGCCAATTCGAGCTTGGCAATCACAGTGCGAACCACCCCGATAGCAATACCTTGGACGTCGATGCGTTTCGTCGCGAAGTGATTGACGGAGAGGCGACCATTCGGCCGATGGTGGAAAAGGCCGGCCGAACCCTTCGGTTCTTCCGGTTTCCCTACAATCACCTCGGAGACACGGATCAACGTCGCGAGGCGTTCGAACGGGTACTTGGCGAACGCGGTTATCATCTCGCGGCATCCACCATCGATACGTCGGATTATGTGTTTGATGCTGCATATGAACGGGCATTGGCGCGATCCGATACGGCGATGGTCCGAAGGATCGAAGACGCTTACATAGACTATAGCCGCGTCGAGATTGCGTATTATGCGGATCTGAACCGCAAGGTCCTCGGGTGCGAACCGCCCGGCATTCTCCTGCTTCATGCCAATCGCATCAATGCGGCCACCATCGATCGAATACTCGGGCTTTTCAGAAGTACGGGCTACCGCTTCGTCTCCCTGGAGGAGGCGCAAGCCCACCCGGCGTACAGGCAGCCGCCTCGATTTGCCACCAAGTTCGGACCAATGTGGGGGTATCGCTGGGCAAGGGAACGGGACCTCAAGGTGGATGGAAGCAAGGAGGAAGAGCCTCCGGCATGGGTGACCCAATACACCGATCCCGACGCGCCGCTCTGATCCGCATCCGTGGCCAAGATCGAGCTCCAGCAATCGCTTGGCCGCGACGGCTTAACCCTGTGCTTCGCCGCAATGTTCTCGCAACGCGTGGCCCCAAGACTCCTGAACAGTCGATTCGATATTTGAAGGAGTATGTCCCATGCGTGCGTCGGTCTTCGGTAAGGTTCTCGCGCTGACCGCAGCTTTGGGCGCGACTGTGCCTGCAGCTCCAACCGTCCTTGCTGACGATTACGATGGAGGTTGGCGCCATTGTCGGGACCTTCACGGAAGAGACCGGTGGCGTTGTGAGGAGGCGCGGCGCGATCGGTGGCGCGAGCGCCAGGAAAAACAGGACAAGAAGGATATGAAGGCTGGTTTGGCCGCCGGCGCGATCGGTTTGGCCCTCGGTGCCATCATTATCGGTGCGGCACAGGAAGCCGAGCGGAAGCGCGAGGCGGAAGCTTATCGGCGCAACGATCGCGATGCGCGGTGCCTTGCGCGCTACCGCTCCTATGACCCGCGCAGCGGAACATTCATTGGGCGTGACGGCCGGCGCTACGAATGCAGGTGAAGGTTGCGCCTCCGGCCGACAAGTCGCCACAAAGGCGTGGCGACCTTTCGCGCAGAAACCTTTACGGACGCCTGCTTCGGCCATAGATGTGCTGCAATGGTGGGTGCGTCCTGCGTGCCGATCGTAAGGCTGGAGGGAGTTTTGACGGATTTTACCTGGTTGAATGAGCCTCGAAACTGGAACGTCGAAAATGGCGTGCTAACCCTCAAAACGGAGGCGAATACCGACTTCTGGCAGACAACCTTCTATGGCTTCAGGCGCCATTCCGGTCATGCCAGACTGCAGGCGGTGAGCGGAGATTTTACCGCATCGGTGGTCGTGCGCGGTGATTATCGCGAGCTCTACGATCAAGCCGGGCTGATGCTGATTATCGACGAAACTCACTGGCTCAAGACCGGCATAGAGTTCACCGACGGCTTGATGCATTTCTCAGTTGTCGTCACGAACGGAACGTCGGACTGGTCCGTAATCCCGCTTGCGCAAGCGCAGCCGAACGCCGAAGTGCATATCCGGCTGACGCGGCACGAGGCAGCGCTCAGGGGTTTCACCTTGGCGATGGTCCGTGGCAGATGGCGCGGTTATGTCCATTCTCCGGTGAAGACGCACGGATCGGTGTCATGGCCTGCTCTCCTGAGCGCGAAGGTTTTACCGCGCAGTTCGAACGATTTTGCCTGGGCGCTCCGATATCGCGCGACTTGCATGCCTCATAGGAGCCCTTGCTGCTAGCAGCGGCGATCCGCTCGCCTGGATCGGGCATTGAAGGGACGACCGACCCGTCGTCGGTACGCGCGCGCCTTGCCGCAGTGGAACTTCAAGAGCGCATCGGGCGTTCCGCAACCTCCTGCGGCTCACAGATCGCGTCTAACCAGAGCCGCCGTCACAACATCGTCACGAAACGCACGAACAACTCGCTTCGTGTAAATGGCGGAGGCACAGATGGATTACTTCAGACGCTTCACCTTTTTGTTCGCGACACCCGCCTTCGACAACGAGGATCTCGAGGGGGCCAGGTACAAGCAGATTGTCGAGGAGATCGAGCGGTCGGGTTTCGAGGTGGTCCGCGCACGGAGCCTTGAGGACGCGGAAATCGCCGTCCAGACGGACGCGGCCATCGGCTGCATGATGGTCGACTGGGGCAAGAAAGGCATGGAAGGCAAGACCGCCTCCCTCATCAATCTGATGCGCCGACGCGGTCTCGAATTCCCGATCATCCTTCTGATCCGGCGCAAGCGCTTTGAGGACGTACCGGTCGAAGTGCTCGACTTCATCGACGGCTATGTCTTTCTATCCGAAGAGACGCCTGCCTTCATCGCGAAAAACCTCATCAGCCGCCTCAAGCAATATGCCGAGACGATGAAGACGCCTTTCTTTGGCGCGCTGGTGGATTACGCTGAGGAAGGCAACCAGCTTTGGACCTGCCCCGGACACAACGGCGGCGTGTTCTACAGCCGCAGCCCGGTCGGCCGCGTGTTCATGGAGCATCTGGGCGAAGCGGTCTTTCGCGATGATCTTGACAATTCCGTGCTCGATCTCGGCGATCTCCTGACCCATGAAGGGCCGGCGCTCGCCGCCCAGAAGGAAGCCGCCAAGATTTTTGGGGCGGAGAAGACCTACTTCGTCCTTAACGGCACCTCGACTTCCAACAAAGTTGCGCTTTCCGCTCTGGTCACCGATGGCGACCTGGTGCTGTTCGACCGCAACAATCACAAGGCGGCCCATCACGGCGCGCTGATGATCTCCGGCGGCATCCCGGTCTATGTGCCGACCGCCAGAAATGCCCATGGGCTCATTGGCCCCATGGATTTAGGCGCGCTGAATGAGGAGGCGCTGCGCGAACGCATCCGCGCCCACCCGCTGGTCAAGGACCCGGATGCCTGGCAGAAACCGCGCCCGTTTCGGGTGGCGGTGGTGGAACAGTGCACCTATGACGGCACGATCCACAATGCCGAGATGATCCTGAAAGCCATCGGCCATCTGTGCGATTACATCCTGTTCGACGAGGCCTGGGCGGGCTTCATGAAATTTCACCCGCTCTATGCCGGTCGTTTTGCCATGGGCCTTGCCGAACTCGGACCCGAGGCACCGGGCATCATCGCAACGCAATCCACGCACAAGCAGCTTGCGAGCTTTTCGCAGGCATCGCAGATCCACATGAAGGATCGGCACATTACCGGCCAGAAGCGCCGGGTCGAGCACCGACGCTTCAATGAGAGCTTCATGCAGCACGCTTCGACGTCGCCTTTTTATCCGCTCTTCGCATCCCTCGATGTCGGCGCGCAGATGATGAAGGGTCGTTCCGGCGAAGTGCTGTGGGACGATACGATCCGGCTCGGCATCGAGCTTCGCAAGAAAATCCGGGCGGTGCGTAGGGAGTTCGAGGAAAAGGAGCGTCGGCCCGAGCGCCGCTGGTTCTTCGAGCCCTTCGTGCCGGACCGCGTGGCCATGCCGGATGTGGCAAGCCCCGGAGCGGTACACGACGTGCCATGGGAGAGCGTCGCCACCGATCAGCTCGCCACCAATCCGGCCTTCTGGCACCTCACCCCGGGGGCTGCATGGCACGGCTTTTCCGATATGGCGCCGGGCTTCGCGATGACCGATCCCAACAAGCTCACGCTGCTGACGCCAGGTTTTGACAGGGCAACCGGCGCATATTCAGAGCACGGCATTCCCGCCCCGATCGTTGCGCAGTACTTGCGCGAGAATCGGATCGTCGCAGAGAAAAACGATCTCAACTCCTTGCTGTTTCTGCTCACGCCCGGCGTCGAGGCAAGCAAGGCGGGCACACTGATCAGCGGCCTCGTCGCATTCAAACGGCTTCATGACGACAACGCACCTCTGGAAGAGGTCATTCCGGAGTTCTATCGCCGCCGCCCCGGCCGCTACGCGGGGGTGCGATTGCGTGATCTGTGCGGCGAGATGCATCGATTCTTCCGCGACGCCAATGTCAGCGCGCTGCAAGCCAAGCAGTTTTCCGAAGAGCATCTGCCGGATATCGCCCTTTCACCGCACGACGCGGCGCGCTGCCTTGTGCGCAACGACGTCGACTTTCTGCCGATCGACGCCATTGCCGGGCGGATCGCAACGACACCTTTTGTCGTCTATCCGCCGGGGATCGCCACAATCGTGCCGGGCGAGCGACTGACCGAGCGCGCACAGCCGATGATCGACTATCTCAAGATGTTCGAAACCTGCTTCAACACTTTCCCCGGCTTCGACGTCGAGATCCAGGGCCTTTACCGCCAAACCGACGCGTCGGGCCGCATACGACTTCATACCTACGTCGTCGCTGAATAGAATTTTGGAGTTTCGTGACCCCTCATGCCGCAGGATGAAACAATCATCATTCGCCCGTCGCGGGAGAGCGACGTTGATGCCATGCTGGCCATCTATCGCCGGCACATCCGACGCGGCATAGAAGAGGGTGTCGAAGAGGGCGACGCACCACAGCCCGACGACCTTCGCGAGCGGCGGAAGAACCTGAAAAGCCGCCGCTTGCCCCATCTCGTCGCGGTCAAGGAGGGCGTGGTGGTCGGATACGCCTATGTCGTGCTGTTTCGCAAGCGCCCCGCCTACCGTTACACGGTCAAGCACTCGATCTATGTTCACCACGAGCATCTCGGTCAAGGCGTCGGACGTCTGCTCATGCGGGGCCTGATCGACGCATGCGCCGCAGCCGGCTTTCGCCAGATGATCGGCTACATCGACGCCGACAATGTCGCCTCCCTCACTTTGCACGAACGCTTCAACTTCGTACGCGTCGGCCTGCTTCCCGGTGTCGCTTATCGTTACGGACGCTGGGCCGATAGCGTCATGGTCCAGCGCTCTCTGGGTCCGGGCTCGACGACGCCGCCACCGCCGCCGCCTCTCTCCACCCGATGAGGGTCGCCCCTGTGTGCGCCGTTCAAACGTCAAAAAGCCCGCCGGATTTCTCCATGCGGGCTTTTTTTGATTTGGTTGCGGGGGCAGGATTTGAACCTGCGGCCTTCAGGTTATGAGCCTGACGAGCTACCGGGCTGCTCCACCCCGCGCCAAGCGTAAATCCCGATGGG
>NZ_JACVBE010000012.1:0-236827 GCF_014852185.1 Ensifer sp. ENS07
CGGCCCTGTCCAGCGGAACGAAGACCATTGAGCCGATCGGCAAAAAGGCCGGTCAGAACAAAACCGAACCCAAGGAAAGCCGCCAACTCAAGGCGTTCTGCCCCTTGCGTTCTTTCATTGGAGAAAGTCATGGCAGCGAACGGCAGCCTCAACGGAAAGTGCTTCTGCGGCGCAGTCGAGATCGAAGTGAGCGGCGATCCGGCCGCCATGGGTTATTGCCATTGCAGTTCCTGCCGAAGCTGGTCGGCAGGCCCGGTCAACGCCTTCACGCTCTGGCCACCGGAGAAGGTCAAGATCGTCAAGGGTGCGGACAATCTGGTTGGCTACCAGAAGACGGCAACGAGCGTGCGCAAATGGTGCAAGGCCTGCGGCGGGCATCTCATGACCGAACATCCGCTCTGGGGTGTCACCGACGTCTTTGCAGCGGCAATCCCGTCGCTTGCCTTCAAGCCGATGCTTCATGTCAACTATCAGGAGACGGTGCTGCCGATGAAGGACGGCCTGCCGAAGTATCGGGACTTCCCGCCGGCCTTCGGCGGAACGGGCGAGATGATGGCGGAATAGCTCATTTTCTGAGCACAATTCCGGACGGAAAACCGCTGTGCGCTTTTCCTGGAATTGCTTTACGCCTGCGCGGCGCCGGCCAGATAGTGCTGGAGCGCCGTGCGGGTATTGACGAACAGGCGGTCAGGGCCGAGCTGATCGGCAAAGCCGGATGCGCGCACATAGGCAAGCACGTCCGGGTTCAGCTCGGCCAGCCAGACGGTGACGCCGTGTTCACTGATGCGGCGCTCGCCCTCCATCATCATCTGCAGCGCCGAATATTCGATGTCGAAAACCCGGCTCATGTCGAGCACGACAACTCTGGGCTTCTGCTTTGCGACCAGCATCTGCGCCTGGTCGGCCACCTGCTGGGCATTGCCAAAAAAGAGCCGACCCTCCGGGCGTAGGATCAAAAGTCCCTCGAAGGTCTCGTCATCGGGGTGTGCGGACGAGAGCGGCCGCAGCCGATCGGTGCCGCGCTTGCGGCCGACGACATAGACCTTCGCCGAGGCCGCCTGGCGCGCGAGCCCGATGAACGACAGCACGATTGCAACGATGATGCCCTGCAGCGTGCCGAAAAACAGCACGCCGAGAAAGGCGGCCAACGCCCAGTGAAACTCCATCAGCCGGACCTTGCGGACGGAGAGGAAATCCGCGGGCTTGATGAGCCCGACCGAGTAGACGATGACGATCGCCGCAAGCACGGCCTGCGGCAGCAGGCCGAGCAGCGGCGCCAGGACCAGCATGGTCGCAGCCGCAGCCGCCGCGGTGACCAGAGACGCCATCTGGCTGTGGCCGCCGACCGCTCGCACCACGGCGGTTTGCGACGTGCCGCCGCCGGCACTCATGGCACCGAAAAAGGCGCCCCCGAAATTCGCGGCACCCGTCGCCAGCAACTCGCGGTTCGCCCGGATCGGCGGGTCGGACGGAGCGGCAAAGGCCCGGCCGGCGGCAATGGTCTCGGTGAAGCTCATCAACGCGATGCCGAGCGCGCCCGGCAAGAGTTCCTGAACAAGACCCAAGCTCGGAAGTGTCAGCGAAGGCAGCGATTGCGGGATGAAGCCGACGGTGGAAACGCCGAGCGCGGCGAGACCCGCGAACCAGGAAAGCGCGATGCCCGCGGCCACCGCCAGAAGCGGCGCCGGCGAATGCGGCCAGAGGCGCTCCATCGCAAGCAAAGCCACCAGAGCCGCGGCCGCAATCGCGAGCGTGAGCATCGAGGTCTCGGACAGGTGCCCGGCGATGCTGAGGATATCGCGGAAGAAGCCTTCCTTGGTGATGTGAATGCCGAGCAGCTTCGGCACCTGGTCGAGCACGATGACAAGGCCGATGCCGGCCTTGAAGCCGATCAGCACCGGCGACGATATGAAATTGGCGACAAAGCCGAAACGCAGCAGCGATGCCAGGAACAGTAGCGCGCCGGTGAGCGCCGTCAGCGTCGCGGTCGCCGTCAGCAGCTTGGCCGGATCGCCATCCGGGACGGCAAGGCCGAGCTGCGTGCCGGCGAGGATCGCAAGCGTGGTGGTCGACGAGACGCTGAGAACGCGCGACGTGCCGAGAAGCGCGTAGATGATCATCGGCACGAAGGCGGTGTAGAGGCCGACACTGACGGGCAGGCCGGCGACCGTGGCATAGGCCATCGCCTTGGGCAGGACCACGGCGGCGGCCGTAAGACCTGCGATCACGTCGAGCCGCAGGCCCGCGGAGAGAGAGCGGCCGTCGCCGGCAAGTGAATGCTCATGCGATGCCATCCGGGTTGTCCTTTGGCAGGAGCTTTCATGAGATTATTCTAAAGCGATAGCACTCGGCCAAAGCGGTTGCAAGAAATGCAACTGACTGCATCGCATCCCGTTTGCCGGCCGGAAAACAGGCGCTGGAAGCCGACCCGACTCAGGGCTATCTTCAGAGCGGCGGCGGTGCGTTCGCGAAGGGATTTCGACGGCGGCAAGCGAGCCTTGGGCCGACCGTCCTGGGGGCGTGGCTGGTTCGCCTTCCGGGCCTATCCGCGAGAGGGAGGATTGCGTGGCGGAATCTCAACGCCGGCGGCAGACGAAGAGAATGCGACGCCGGTTCTTCTCCAATCTCTACCAGCAGCTTCAGCTGCTCTGGCCGATCTTCTCAGCAATCCTGATCGTAATGGCAGGAACCGGCGTCGTCATCGGCCGCATCGAAGACTGGCGGCTCGACGAAGCGTTCTATTTCACCTTCGTCACGGGCCTGACCATCGGCTACGGCGACATCACGCCGAAGCATCTGAGCGCTCGGGTGCTGGCGCTGGTGATCGGTTTTTCCGGCATCGTACTGACCGGTCTCGTCGCTGCGGTCACCGTGCAGGCGCTGAATGAGACTAGCCGGGATGAGACCGACGACCACTGAGGGGGCAAGCCGGCAAGCCTTGCCCGCCCCCTCGTTTGACGGGTCAGCCGGCCACGAACCGGCCCTCGGATACGATCTCCGACAGCGCCTTGCGCGGGCTTGGCTGCTCGCGCTGCTGCAGCGCTTGCGGAAGCAGCGCCTTGTCGCCGAGACGCCCGATCGCAACGGCCGCTTCGATCCGGTAGTTCTCGGGCACGCCGAGCTCCGTTCGCGCGCGCTCATAGTCGAGACCGGCCATACCGTGCGCCTGCCAGCCGGAATGCGCTGCCTGCAGCGCAAGCGCACCCCAGGCGGCACCGGCATCGAAGGAATGGGTGTAGGACGCCACCTCTTCGCTACCGCCGGGCGGCAACAGTGAAGTCTTCGACAGCACGAAGATCAGCGCCGATGCCTCCGCCGCCCAACTCCGGTTGAACTCGTTCAGGAGGCCGAGCAGCCTCTCCCAGCCTTCACTGCCGCGGCGCGCATAGACGAAATGCCAAGGCTGGGCATTGTAGGCGGACGGCGCCCAGCGAGCAGCCTCAAGAATCTCGAACAGCTCGGGCTCGGAAATCTCGGCACCCGAATAGGCGCGCGGAGACCAGCGCTCGAGAAAAAGCGGGTTGATCGCATAATCTGCGACACGGGAATTTACATGCAACGTCATGGGGATGTTCCATTCATCGACGGCGTGCCGCCGTCACTTCAGGTAATTGTTGGCGGATTTGGTCACTGACGGCCGAAGCTTTGATAGCGTCCGCAGCGGCTTTTCAAGGTCGAGATCTCATCGGAAAGTTCGGCAATGCGATCCTTAAGCTCATGGACCGTGCCATCCTCGATATCGTCGAAACCAAAACAATCGCGTGACTCGTGCAGTTCCAGCCGGCCCTGCAGGACCTCGCGGATTGCACTCAAACGCTCGTATTGCCGCAACATGCTCATCATGGACCTCATCTCAGGCGGCCGCCGCAAACTCGCGCCGGCCGACACCACTGAGATTATCCACTTAAACAGTAGATTAAAGGAATTCTGACCCAAAGAGCGGGCGGGACGTGGAAAACTGCTCCGCCCGGGCGACGACGCTGCGTCGCGGGCAAGAAAAGACCCGGGCGGTGGGAGGTCCGCCCGGGTCTTTTGAAATCATGCGGTTGGGCGAAATCATGCGGTCGGGAGGTCGTGCCCGTCGGGGCGGTTGCCGTCGAGAAAGCCCATATCCCGCTTCAGGTGATCCGACAGATCCCTGACGTCGACGACATCGGTCGTCCGGCTCTTCCTCGCGAACAGGAGCGCCAGCCAGGAACCGACGGAAAAATCGTTTGTCGACGAAAAACTACGTACTTGAATAGTTGTCATAGCCGTCATCCTCTTCATCAATCCGTCTAATGGACGGACCTTGAAAATGGTTGTGGACGGCATCAACTTCCAATCGAATATCGGTCACCATGCATAAGGCCATTTGATGCATAAGACACTTCCGCTTCCCCCATTGACGGCGATACGGGTCTTTGAGGCGGTCGCGCGCCATGGAAGTTTCACCAATGCCGCAAGCGAACTCGGCATGACGCAAGCTGCGGTGAGCTATCAGATCAAGGTGCTGGAAGATCGGATCGGCGCACCCCTGTTCCTCCGCCGCCCACGCCAGATCGCGCTCACCGAGGTCGGCCAGCGGCTTGCACCCGTGGTGACGCAGGTCTTCGAGCAGCTCAGCGAAGCCTATGTGAGCGCGCGCGGCGGCGCCCAGGGAACACTGGTCATCAGTACGATCGCGACCTTTGCCTCCAACTGGCTGGCGCGGCGCCTCGGCTCGTTTCAGATCACTCACCCCTCGCTTGCCGTGCGACTTCAAACCGAGCCGCATCTCGTCGACTTCAGTCGCGAGGAGGTCGATATCGGCATTCGCTCAGGCCGCGGCGAGTGGCCGGGACTTGCCGCCCACCGTCTGATCAACGCCGATTTTTCGCCGATGTTGAGCCCAGGCCTTGCGGCCAGCATCGGTGGCGTGAAGGAACCGGCCGACCTCCTGCGCCTGCCGCTTCTCGACCCCGGTGATCCCTGGTGGGCGCAGTGGTTTGCCGCCGCCAACGTGCCGGTGGAAGGGCTTGCGAGCCGGCCCGGCTCCAGCATGGGCGCCCAAGTCTATGAGGGAAATGCGGCCGCGGCCGGACAGGGCGTGGCGATCCTGACGCCGGCCTTCTTTGCCGCGGAACTCGCCGACGGGCGTCTGATCCAGCCCTTCGATCTGCTCTGCGACGAGAGCCAGGCCTTTTGGATGGTCTATCCGGAAAGCCGGCGAAACGCCCCGAAAATCAGCGCCTTCCGCCAGTGGATTCTCGGCGAGATCGGCCAACAAAAACGTTGAGGGCGGCTGTCGAAGCGGGGTGGCCTTGCGTCTCGACCGCCCCGGAAATTTCTCCCGTACTGGAACCCTTCGGGCCACCGGGGAGTTGCACCCCCGTAGCGACCAGAGCGAGGGAGTGCGGGAGCGAAGATGCAAAGCGAGCCGACGGAACAGTTCCGCTCAGCCAGCGAAACCACCTGGTGGACCGCACACCGCGGCGATGGGCCGATCGTCGGCACGGCGATCCACAACGGGCACGCGATGCGCAGCGACGCCCGCGCGCTCACCGCCCTGACGGACGAGGAACGGCTGCGCGAGGAGGATCCGTTTACCGAGTTCGTCATCCGCGATCTTGCCAACCGCATCGTCGTCCACAGGTCCCGCTTCGAGGTCGACCTCAACCGTGCCCGCACGGGCGCGGTCTATCTTCAGCCGGCTCAAGCCTGGGGCCTTTCCGTCTGGCGGGAACATCCGCCCGTCGAGATGATCGAGGCGTCCCTCGCCGTCCATGACGAGTATTATGCCATGCTGCATTCGATGCTGACGGCGATCGAGCGCCGCCACGGTCGCTTCATCGTGCTCGACATGCACAGCTACAACCACCGGCGACAGGGACCGGACGCCGCGCCTGCGGCTCCCGACGAAGCCCCGGAAATCAACATCGGGACCTCCTCGATGGATCGGCCCAGATGGGCCGGCGTCATCGATACGCTGATGTCGGCGCTCGGCACCGCCTCTATCGACGGCCGGCCGGTGGATGTACGCGAGAACGTCGCCTTCCAAGGACGCGGAGAGCAGACGCGCTTCATCCACGAGCATTTTCCCGAGACCGGCTGCGCGATCGCGATCGAGTTCAAGAAGACCTTCATGGACGAATGGACCGGCAAGCCGGATATCCGGGCGCTTCGTTCTCTGCGGGCACTGGTCTCTTCCCTCGTCCCGATCCTGACAGAAACGTTGGTGAGGCAGCGATGACGGAGGAGAAAGCGACGCCCGTAAGTCTGGCCCCGGCCTGGCTCGACGAAGCGATCGGCCGGCTGACGGATGGCCGCGCCGTGCGGCGCGATTTCGGCGAGGGCGGACGGCTGCACATCGACCGCCTCGTTCCCTTCCTCTGTGTGCACATCGCCGCCGAGCACCAACAGCCGGTGGCGCGCGACATCGCCCAGGCGAACGCCGCCTATCTACTGGCGCCCGACATCGATACCGCCGCCGCAATCATCGAACGTGTCGGGCGCGTAATCGAACAGCGACTCGGCCTTTTCATCGTGCTCGAATTCGGTGAGCTCGAAAGCGATGAACCGCCGGCCAAGGACGCGCCCTTCCTGCCGCCCTTCTTGATCGAGGTGGTCGCCGGCGCGCGTGCCGCCGAGCAGGTCGCCGCCAAGGCCTTGATCGAGACGGCGGCAACGATCGAAGGAAAATTCCGCACGCCGCATGTGACGCTCGTCGAGCGCCCAGCGGCGACAGCGACAGGCCGAAAGGCGCTTGCGCTCGACACCCCACACCTGACGGTGCGCTTCGCGCCGATCTACTGCGAGCCGGGAACGCGCCGCATCTATCCGCAACTGCGCGAGCGGCTGGTCGCGAGCATCTTCGACGCGGGGCTAAGAGCCGTTGCTGCTTTCGCCCGCGCAAAATCGGACAGTTTTCGGCTGCCGACGCACCGCGCCTTCGGCCGAAAAGCCTTCGTCGATGCCGTCGTGCGCGCCGACCGCGGCATCGACGAGATTGCCTCCAGCTTCGACTTCCTTCTGGCGGTGACGCCAATCAACGCCGAAGCCGCTTGGACGGAGTTCGCTTCGGGCGGCTTCTCCAAGAGTCCGCGCCTCTACTACCGGCCGCTGACGCTGCAGATCGAGACGGCCAAGCGGAAGCTCTTTTCCCTCAACTTCGAACATCTCGAAGATCCGCTGCTCTACGCCCTCTACCGGGAAAAGCAGCAGGAGGTCGATCTGCAGTTGTCGATGATCTCGGCGCGGGAGACGCGCACCTTCGTCGAGTTCGGTCGCGCCCTCTATGGCCCGGTGGAAGCCACGCTTCATGACGCCGCCTCCGAAATCCTGGCGCGCACTGCACCCGACCGCGATGCACGGTCTTCGGCCGCAGACAGGCGCGATTGCGAGTACATAAGGGAGCGCGCCCAGGCGATGATATCGGCCTATCGGCGCCAGTCGGCCGATTTTTCCGCCTCCGTCGACATTCGCGACGACCTGCCGGCTGGCTTGCTCGTTTCGCGCGGCCAGCTTTTGATCGCCAGGAGTTCCGCGCTCGACGCCGATCGCGTCGAGGCGCTGCTCAACCACGAGATTGGTGTGCATCTGCTGACCTATTTCAACGGTTCGGCCCAGGGGCTGCGTATCCTTCGCTCCGGACTGGCCGGTTACGAAGGCATGCAGGAGGGGCTCGCGGTCTTTGCCGAATATCTGAGCGCCGGCATGACGATAGACCGGCTGCGCGTGCTGGCGGCACGGGTCGTCGGCTGCGCCGCCATGCTCGACGGCGCACCCTTTCCGCAGACCTACCGGCTGCTCGTCGACGGTCATGGCTTTGCGGCCACCGAGGCCTTCAACATCACGCTGCGCATCTATCGCGGCGGCGGGCTGGTCAAGGACGCGATCTACCTGCGCGGCCTCTTGCAGCTTCTCGATCACCTCGCCGGCGGCGGCACTCTCGAACCGTTCTGGATGGGCAAGATCGCCGCCTCGCATTTCGGCGCGATCCAGGAACTCAGCCTGCGCGGCCTCCTTGGTACCGCGGCGCTCCGCCCTATCTTTCTCGATGAGGTCAAAGCGCGCGACCGACTTCAGCGAGCCCAAAGGGGACTGTCCCCGCTCGACTTGATCTCAGAGTAGGAAACCGAATGCGCATTGCCTTTCTCGTCAACTCCATCGAGGGCGAAGAGACGTTCTATGCGACGACGTCGCTGGCACTCGCCGCCCTCGCCCGCGGCCATGAGATCGTCTACCTCACGCCAGGCGATTTCGTTCTGACACCCGACGGCCGCCTGATCGTCCATGCGCTTTCTCTCGGAACTGCAAAGCCGCGCAAGGCTGAAACCTTCATTGCGGCACTGCGGGGTGATGCGACGCGGCGCGAGGTCCTGGACATTACGGATATCCAGATCCTCTTTCTGCGCAACGACCCCTCGGAGGATGCCGCAACGCGTCCCTGGGCGACCCAGGTCGGCATCATCTTCGGGCGGCTCGCCGCCGAGCGCGGTGCGATCGTCGTCAACGACCCGGACGGATTGGCGGCAGCACAGAACAAGCTCTATCTGCAGGGTTTTCCCGAGGTCGTCCGTCCAACCACGCTGATCACGAAACACATGGAGGAGGTCCGGTCCTTCCTCGACGCCCATCCCGAAGGCGTCATCCTGAAGCCGCTGCAGGGCTCCGGCGGCAAGAACGTCTTCAAGGTCGGCTCCAGCCATGAGACGAACCTCAACCAGATCTTCGAGGCCGTCAGCGAGATGGGCTATGTGATCGCGCAGGAATACCTGCCGGCGGCGACGGAGGGCGACGTCCGCCTGTTCCTGATGAACGGCCGGCCGCTCAAGCGTGGCGACACCTATGCCGCCGTGCGGCGCGTTCCGGCGGAAGGCGAGTTGCGCTCCAACATGCATGTCAACGGCCGGCCCGCCGCGGCCGTCGTCACCCCGGCGATGCTTGCCGTCGCCGAAGAGATGCGCCCCAAACTGGTGCGCGACGGCATGTTCCTGGTCGGCCTCGACGTCGTCGGCGACAAGCTGGTGGAGGTCAATGTCTTCACGCCCGGCGCCCTGCCCGAGATCGCCGAGCTGACCTCGATCGATTTCAGCGAAGACATCGTCGCCGAGCTCGAACGGAAGGTCGAGATAAGGCGGGCCAATGATGGCGTGCTTTCCAATCGGGAGCTTGCGACCCTTTGATGGCGGCCAAGGTGGCTCTCACCCGGCGACGGCCTCGTGCCAGTGGCTGGCCGGCGGCACCACGCCCTTGGTGAAGAGGAAGCTGCCGAAGCGGCGCGCCTCGCCCGTCACGATGATACAATAGGCGCGCTTCGCTTCCTCGTGGAAGGCGAAACGCTCGATCGCATACATCTTCGAAAGAATACCATCCGCACGCACGAGCTCGGCCTGCACCTCGCGCTGGACGTCCGGCAGTTCGCCCGCCTCTCCGTCCGGCGTCAGCCGCGCCGCCGAGGGCTGCAGCGGCGTGTCGAGCGGCATGACGGAAAGAATGGCGCGCACCGCACGCGCGGCCGAGACATTCGCAATGTGCAGCGGTAGGCCGAGCCGGGTGTGGCGGGCGATCGTGTCGGCGGGAAAATTCGCGTCAACGATCGCGATCCGGTCTCCATGTCCCATTGAGCGTAGTGCATGCAGCACGTCGGCGTTTAGCGCCGGATCGATGTTCTTGAGCATCAGCCTAACCTTCCCCATTTGCTTCTGCGTGAAAACCAGGCCGCAGAGATCCCCGCGGGCGGGTCTATCGACCCGACCACCTTGTCCTTCACCGCGTTTCGTCGATTGCGGCGGGCTGCGATCCGTCCGCACGTGGCTCCCGGTCTTAGATGCCGGTCAGCCGCTCGCGATACTTGTCGATGATCACCGCGAGGATGATGACGACACCGGTGATCATCTGCCGCATGAAATCGCTGAGCCCGAACAGGATGAGGCCGTTGGCAAGCACCCCGGTGATGCAGGCACCGAGCAGGGTGCCGATCACCGTGCCGCGGCCGCCGTTGAGGCTGGTGCCACCGATGATGACGGCGGCGATCGCGTTCAGCTCGAAGCCGATGCCGATGATCGGGCTCGCGATGTTGAGGCGGGCCATGTAGACCATGGCGGCGATGCCGACGAGCGCACCGGCAATCGTGAAGGCCGCCACTTTGTAGAACATCAGCGAATGGCCGGCGAGACGCACGGCCTCCTCGTTGTTGCCGATGCCATAGAGCAGCCGGCCGAACACCGTCTTTGACAGTACGAACCAGGCGATCGCGACGAGCAGCAGCGCGATCAGGAAGACGACGGGGATGCCGAAGATCATCTGCGAGCCGAAGGCGTTGAAGCTCGGCGGAAACGAATAGATCGTGCGTGCGTCCGTCACCTGCAGCGCGGCACCGCGGGCGATGTTCAGCATGCCAAGCGTGACGATGAAGGAGGGCAGCCCCCAGAAGGCGCTGATCCAGCCATTCAGGAAGCCACAGACGACGCCGGTGCCGACAGCGGCGAGCGTTGCCAGCGCCACGGCCTGGAACACCGAGAGATCGGGAATCGTCAACACCGTGCCGCCGACGACGGCGCAGAAGGCCAGCATCGAGCCGACGGAAAGATCAATGCCGCCGATCAGGATGACGAAGGTCATGCCGACGGCGAGGATCAGGTTGATGGTGATCTGCGTCAGGATGTTGGAGATGTTGTTGGCCGTCAGGAAGTGCTCGGTCGAGACCGAGAAGAAGAGGATCAAAAGCAGGAGTGCCAGGCCGATGCCGGCATCGCGCAGGAGCACCTTTGGCGACCAGCCCGGCAGCTGGCGGGCATGGACGGTTTCGCCGGCTTGTGTCTTTTCGAGTGCTTGCATCTTACTGCCTCGCCTGTTGCTGCTCGCCCTGGTAGGCGAATTGCAGAATACGTTCTTCGGAGAATTCCGGCCGCGACAGCTCGCCGACGACACGGTGCTGCGACATCACGAGGATACGGTCCGACAGGGTCATCAGTTCCGGCAGCTCCGACGAGACGATCAACAGCGCCAAGCCACGTTCGGCGAACTGGCGGATCAGGGCATAAATCTCGGCCTTGGCGCCGACGTCGACGCCGCGTGTCGGCTCGTCGAGCAGCAGTACCTTCGGATTGCGCGCCAGCCATTTGGCGAGCACCACCTTCTGCTGGTTGCCGCCCGAGAGCGTCGCGGCATTCTTGCCGGGTCCGCCATATTTCAGCTTGAGCTCGGCGCCGAGCCGTTCCGTCACTTCGATTTCCGCCTTCCTGTCAAGGATGCCGGCACGCGAGACATCCGAGAGGGACGCGAGCGTGACATTGGCCGAAATCGGCATGTTGAGGATCAGGCCTTCCTCCTTCCGGTCCTCGGTCACGAAGCCGATACCGGCATTGATCGCCTCGCGCGGCGAGCGGAAGGAGGCGCGCTTCCCCTCAAGGAAGAGCTCACCGGAGAGCGGCCGTTGAGCGGCCGCGATCGCCCGCAGAAGCTCGGTGCGGCCGGAGCCGACAAGCCCGGCGATCCCCAGGATTTCGCCCTTGTGCAGGTGCAGTGAAATGCCCTCGGCATGCGGCGATTGCGGTGGGCGAAACCGGGCAAGCGACAACGCCTGTGCCGGCCGAGCAAACGAGACCACTTCGCTCGCCATCTGCTGCTGCAGCTTGCGGCCCACCATGGCGCGCACAAGTTCGTCCTGATTGGTCTCGACGATCGGCCGCGAGAACACCGTCTCGCCGTTGCGCAGCACCGTCACCCGATCGCAGATGCGGAAGACCTCGTCGAGATGATGCGACACGAAAACGATCGAGACGCCGCGACGGCGAAGGTCGCTGACGATCTTGAACAGCCGCTCGGTTTCGCGCGACGTCAGCGTCGCCGTCGGCTCGTCGAGGATGAGAATACGGCTTTCCGTCATCAGCGCGCGCGCCACCTCGACCAACTGTCGGTGGGCGATGCCGAGGCGCGCGACCGGCCAGCGCACGTCGACGTCGCTGAGGCCGATGGCGTCGAGTGCGGCCCGTGCGCCGGCATGCATCTGCTGCCGTCTGACGACGCCGAACGCATTGCGCGGCAGATGCTCGATGAAGATGTTCTCCGCCACCGACAGATGGGGCAGAAGGTTGAATTCCTGGTGCACCACCTGGAGACCATTGGCCTTGGCCTCGCGGGGCGTGGCCGGCGCATAGGCCCGGCCTGCAAGATTGATTGCGCCCTCGTCCGGACGGACGATACCGCAGAGAACCTTGATCAAAGTCGATTTGCCGGCCCCGTTCTCGCCGATGAGGCCGTGCACTTCGCCCGGCTGAATGGAGAGGCTGACGCCGTTCAGTGCCTTGGTACCCCCGAAGGCCTTCTTAACATCGTGCAGTTCCAGAACCGGCGGCATCGAGACGCCAGCCGCTTCCGCCTGCACGGTTTGCGTGTTCATCATGACCTAGCCCTTTTGAAACGCAGCAATTGCGCAAGCAAACCATTGGCCTGCGGCGGATGCTGTCCTTGCCGACGCGCACCGGGCAGCGCCCGGTGCGCACGCGCGGTCTCAGAGCTATTTCACGTTGTCCTTGGTCACGAGCTCGATGTCGGTCTTCACCCAACCTTCGAGTTTGGGCCCGCCGGCCACGACTTCGAGCGCCTTGTCGATTGCGTTCGCCGCCATCTGCGAACCGAACTGGTCGACTGTCGCCAAAAGCTTGCCGTCCTTCAGCATGGGGGCTACCGCCGGCACATTGTCGAAGCCGACGACCTTGATGTCGTTTCGGCCAGCCGCGTCGAGCGCCTTGACGACACCGATCGCCATGGAATCGTTGGCGGCGAGCACACCCTGGATATCGGGATGCGCCGTCAGCATGGTCGAGAAGACGGAATTGGCCTCTTCCGTTTCCCAATGCGCCGTCCGAGAATCGAGAAGATCGAGCTTGCCCGCCGCGATCGCATCCTCGAAGCCGAGCTTGCGCTGCGCTGCATTGTCGGCGCCCGGATTGCCCTCGAGGATCACGACCTTACCGCCGGCGCCGAGATCCTTGGCGAGCGCATCACCGACCATCTTGGCGCCGCCTCGATTGTCAGGGCCGACGAAGGCCAGATCGACGCCGGCATCCTTCTTTGCCTGCTCGTCGAGCGAAACGTCGAAATTGATGACGACAATGCCCGCATCCATCGCCTTCTTCAGCGGCGCGACCATGGCGCGGGAGTCGGCCGGCGCAATCACGATCGCATCGACGCCCTGGGTAATGAAGTTCTCGACGCCATTCAGCTGGCTCTCGAAATCGGTCTCGTTCTGCATGCCGATGGCTTTAAGCTCGTAGTCGCCACGCTTCTGCGCATGTGCTTCGGCGCCTTCCAGCATGTTCTTGAAGAAGTCGTTTGCAAGCGACTTCATGACGAGGCCGACGACGGGTTTATCGGCAGCCATGGCAAGTGTCGGCAATGCGGTGGCAACGGTAAGTGCGACGATAGACGCATACAGGGAAAATTTCATGGGTTCTCCTCCGGTGAAAAGATGGTCCTCCAACCATCAATGAAACGTTTCATCACATGAACATGCGTGGCCCGCTTCGACCTTTAGAAGACAGAAAGGCGGTATCGCTGTCAATATGAAACGTTTCATCGCTGAGAAATTTGTGCTGGAAGCCGCTACCGGTTCGCGGCATTCTCTGATCTAAGAGGAAGGCCAGCTGCCGTCGGGCGGATCCGCGGTCGCTGGCGTAAGACTTTGATCCGTTGCATGATTTTTCCCTCCTGATCGATGCAGCGAACGTGATAGGGAGCCGACCGTTTGAACCCGACGATCAAGGATGTTGCCCAGCGCGCCGGGGTGTCCGTCGGCACGGTTTCGCGTGTGCTTGCCAAGAACAAGACGGTGAGCGAGGACATCAGGGCGAAGGTCGAAGCAACGATCGACGCGATCGGCTACCGACCGAACATTCTCGGTCGCAGCCTCCGGCTCGCCAAGACCGACATTATCGGCCTCGTCGTGCCTGACATCACCAACCCCTTCTTTGCCGAGCTTGCCAAACAGGTGGAGATGTTGGCTTCCGCCGAGGGCTACTCGGTGCTGCTTGCCAACACCCATGACGACCCGGACGCCGAGAAGCAGCAGATTGAAACCCTGCTCGGACGGTTGCCGGCCGGGCTGATCCTCGTTCCCGTCAGCAACAGCCTCGCCGATGGATTGGCGTCGCGCACGCGCACGGTGACCGTCGACCGGCCCTTGAGCGGCCATGCGCTCGTGTCCGTCGACAATCGTCAGGGCGGTTATCTCGCCGCGGACCACCTGCTTTCGCTCGGCCATCGTCGGCTTGGCTATATCAGCGGTCCGGGCACGACCGAAGTCTCCGGCGAGCGCCGCGGCGGTTTCGTTCAACGGCTCGAGGAATTCCGGAAAAGCCACCCAGGCGACTACGTTCCGCCGCAGATCGTCGAGGGGCACTTCGACTACCGCTCAGGCGAAGAACTTGGTAAGCAGCTGCTGACGCAACACGTAGCAAGTCGCCCGACGGCGATCGCCACCGCCAGCGACCAGCAGGCAATCGGCTTGCTGCGCGCCGCCGACGACATGGGGCTTCGGGTCCCGAACGACCTTTCGATCGTCGGCTTCGACGACATTCCTCTGGCTTCGCTGGTGCTGCCGCGGCTCACCACCATTCGCCAGCCGATCGACGAGATCGCCCGGCTGGCACTCGAAGGGGTGCTCGGCAGCCATGCGCTGCAGGAGGAATACAAGCTGCAGCCAATGCTGATGAAACGCGGCTCTTGCGCCGCGCCCTCAACACCCTGACATCACGGCGCGCGCCCCAGGTTACGCGGCGTGGCTGCCGTCGACGCGTCATCAGATCGCGAGCACTGCCGCCCCTCCCGCAAGCCCCGCGCCGGCCGCCGTCAGCAACAGCTTTTCGCCGGAGACGAAGGGTTTTTCTCGGTGCGCCAGCGATAGCGACAGCGGGATGGTCGCGGCCGACGAATTGCCGTAGTCCGAGATCGTGCGCACCGTTTTCGACGGCGCGATGCCGAGACGATCGCAGACGGCGTCGAAAATGCGGGCATTGGCCTGATGCGGCACGAAGCGGCTGATGTCCGGGGCCACGCAGCCGGCGGCGCCCATGGCGTTCACGGCACAGGCCGTCATCATCTCCACCGCCCGCGCGAACATCTCGCGCCCGTCACGCATTGTCATCAGCAGATCCTCGGGCCTGGTGTCGGCGGAAAACGGCCTGTTGCTGCCGCCGGCGGCAATCGAGATCAGATCGTAGCGACTGCCGTCGGCGGCAAGGTCAACGCCGACGAGGCCGGTTTGCGGGTCATCGGACGGCGCGACGACGACGGCGCCGGCCGCATCGGCAAAGAGCACGGCGCTCGCCCGCTCGGCCGGATTGATCCTGCGGCTCAAGATGTTGGCCGCCACCACCAGCACCGGCTTTCCCTGAGCCCGCGCGAAACCGTCGGCAAGCGTCAGGGCGTAGAGGAAACCCGAGCAGGCGCCGGCAAGGTCGATCGCACCAGCGTTGGAAAGGCCGAGGCGATGGGCGAGCAGGGGTGCTGAAGGCGGCAGCAGGTGATCGGGCGTCGAGGTCGCAAGCAGGACCAGGGCGATATTGCCGGCCGGGGTGCGGGCATCCTCGAGCGCCATTGCGCCCGCCTTTTCCGCAAGACCCGACAGCGTGTCTTCAGACGCGGCCCAGCGCCGCTCGCGAATGCCGGTGCGGCGCTCGATCCAGCCGGGCTCAAGCCCGAGCGTCGTCTCGATTTCGCCGTTGGCGACACGCCGCTCCGGCAGCGCATGGCCGAAACCGACGATCCGGGATGAGCGAACAAGCCTCATAGCTGCCCTGCCCCGAAGAGCGACGCCGCCTGGTCGATCCCGTCATAGGCCCGCCCGAGATCGGCATCGGTGACGCAATAGGGCGGCATCAGGTAGATGACGTTGCCGAGCGGACGGATCAGCAAACCACGCTTGCGGAAAAACGCCCTGAGCTGCGGGCCGACCTCGGCGAGATAGCCGCCGGACGGCACCGTGAGGTCGAGGGCTGTAATGGTGCCGATTTGGCGAACGTCGACGAAGCGAGGATCATCGGCGAAGCGCGCCAGATGTCGACGCTGGCGCGCGACCAAGGTTTCGATACGCGCGCCCACCGGCTCCTGTCTCCAGACGGCGAGATTGGCAAGTGCCGCGGCACAGGCGATCGGGTTGGCCGTGTAGGAACTCGAATGGAAGAAGGTCTTGCGTCGGTCGACCGAAAGATGCGCCTCGAAGATCTCCGAGGTGCAAAGCGTCGCGGCCAGAGGAAGCGCGCCTCCAGTCAGCCCCTTCGAGGTGCAGAGAATATCGGGCGCGATCCCGGCCTGCTCGCAGGCAAACAGGCAGCCCGTCCGCCCCCAACCGGTCATCACCTCGTCGGCGATCAGCAGGCTGCCATGCCGTTCGGCAATGCGTTTCAGCTCGGACAGCACGGAAGCCGGATAGGTCTTCATGCCACCGGCGCCAAGCAGCAGGGGCTCGATCAACAGGGCGGCAACCTTGCCGGAAGCGCAAGCCTGTTCGAAGGCGTCGAGCGTTGCCTGCTCCCGGCCCGGCTCCGGAAAGGGCAGGCGATCGACGGCGAAGAGCAGCGGCGCGTAGGCGGCATTGAAGACGCCTCTTTCGCCGGCCGACATCGTGCCGATCGTGTCGCCGTGATAGCCATGCTCCAGCACACAGATCCGGCTCCGCGGCTGGCCGCTGTTGTGGAAGAACCCGAGCGCCATCTTCAGCGCGACCTCGACCGCAGTCGAACCGCTATCGGAATAAAACACATGGGCGAGCCCGGGCGGTGCGATCTCGATCAGCCCGCGCGCCAGGTCTTCCGCCGGTGCGTGAGTATATTCGGCGAAGATGATCTGGTCGTAGGTCTCCGTAGCCCTGCGGATCGCCTCCATGATCGTGGGGTGACGGTGGCCGTGGGTGATAACCCACCAAGACGAAATCGCATCGAGGATCGACGCGCCATCTTCGTCGACGAGATACGCTCCTTCGGTGCCGACGATGCGGCGCATCGCCGGTTCGAGGGCATGCTGGGTGAAGGGATACCAGACGGCGGAGCTCTTCATGCCGGCATCCCTCGAAAATCGGCGATGTTGAAATTCTCGGCGAAGGCGTGGCGCAGGCGGTCGGGCGTCAGCGGGTCGAGCCGCGGCAGCCGCCCGAGCCGGCGCACCCCGCCAAGGCGCGTGATGATCGCTTCGCTGTCCTCCTGCGCGTCGCCAATGAAGGCGACGCCGAGAACGGGAATTGCGCGGCGGCGCAGCGCTTCGAGCGACAAGAGGGTGTGGTTGATCGTGCCGAGCCCGGTGCAAGCGCAGACAACCACCGGGATCAGCCAGCGCGCAAAGACATCCGCAAAGACCGTGTGCTCCGTCAGCGGCACCAAAAGCCCGCCTGCGCCTTCGATCACCAGCGGTCGTTCCACCGCCTGCGGGGAAAGATGCTCCGGGTCGATGGTGACGCCGTCGATCCGTGCTGACAGGTGCGGCGACGCCGGTGTTGCGAGCCTGTAGGCTTCGGGCAGGACGCGGTCACACGACAGCCGACCGAGCCGGGCGACGGTCTCGCTGTCGGTTTCTTCGTCGAGCCCTGACTGCACAGGCTTCCAGTAGCAACCGTCGAGCGCATCGGTAAGCGCCGCGGAAAAGATGGTCTTGCCGATGCCGGTATCGGTACCGGTGACTACGATACGGGTTTTCATGGCCGCTCCTTCGCGATCGTGATCTTCAACTGCTGCAGCATCTGCACGATTGCGGCCCGGTCGACATTGAGGGTGATGGCGATCCGAAGACGCGCGGTGCCTTCCGGCACCGTCGGCGGGCGAATTGCCCTGACATCGTAACCCTCGGCCCGCATGCGGGCGGCGATGCGGACCGCTCGGCCGTTATCACCGATCGGGATGGGCAGGATCTGCGAGCCGCTGCCTTCGATGCCGAGCACCTCGGTGAGCGCCCGGTTGGCGAAGGACCTGAGGCCGTCGAATGCGGCGCGGCGTTCCGGCTCGTCGACGAGGGCGGCGAGTGCTTCACGCACCGCGGCCGCGATGAGTGGCGAGGGCGCGGTCGAATAGATGAAATTGCGGGCGCGGTTGACGATATAATCGCAAAGCACGGCGCTTGCTCCGACCAGTGCGCCGGAAACACCGAGCGCCTTGCCACAAGTATGCAGCATGACGACGTTCTCCCGGTCCTCCAGCTCAGCCGCGAGACCACGACCTTCCGGCCCGAAGACGCCGGTCGCGTGCGCCTCGTCGATGACGAGAAAGCCGTCATGCTGCGCGGCAAGCGCTAAGAGGTCGGCGAGCGGCGCCCGATCGCCATCCATCGAATAGAGGCTTTCGACGGCAATCCACGGGCGCCCTGTGCCGCCGGCGCGGCGCCATTGGCCGATCGCATCGGCAAAGGCGTCGATATCGTTGTGCGCTGCCGCAACCGAATCGGCCTTGCTCGCAGCGATGCCTTCATGGGCGCTCGCATGGATCAGGGCATCGTGGACGATGAGGTCGTCGCGCTGCGGCAGCGTCGAAAACAGGGCAGCATTGGCGGCATAGCCGCTGCCGAAGAAGAGCATTCGTTCCGCGCCGAAGAAGGTGGCCGCTTCCGCCTCAAGTGCCTCGTGTTCTTCGTGATTGCCGCGCAACAGCCGTGAGCCGCCGGAGCCGACCGGCACGCCGCGCGCGATGGCACCCGTTATCGCCGCCTTCAGCCGCGTCGAAGCGGCGAGCGCCAGGTAGTCGTTCGAGGTAAAATCCAGGCCGCCAGCGGGGGCAAGTGCGCGCCGGCGGCCCTTGCGATCAAGGCCCTCCAGCGTCTTCTCATAGCGCGCAAACAGACCCAGGGTCATTCGGCCGCATCCTGCCTTGCCGCCGGAGCCATCAGCTTCAACCCCAGGCGTCGGAAGAGCGCCGCATCATGGTCCTCGCCGGGATTGTCGGCGGTCAGCAGGGTTTCGCCGACAAAGATCGAATTGGCGCCGGCGAAGAAACAGAGCGCCTGCGTCTCGTCGCTCATGTCGGTCCGGCCGGCCGAGAGCCGGACATGCGATAGCGGCATCAGGATGCGGGCAAGCGCGATGGTGCGGACGAAATCGATCGGATCGACGGGCACTGCATCGGCCAGCTTCGAGCCCGGGATCGGGATCAGCATGTTGATCGGCACGCTTTCGGGCGGCACCGGCAGATTGGCGAGCGTCACCAGCATGGAGATCCGGTCGTCGGCGGTTTCGCCCATGCCGAGAATGCCACCGGCGCAGACCTTGATGCCGGCGTCGCGGACATTCGCGAGCGTCTCCAGCCGGTCGGCAAAGCTGCGGGTGGTGATGATCTCGCCGTAGAATCGTTCGGAGGTATCGACATTGTGGTTGTAGTAGTCGAGCCCGGCCTCGGCGAGCCGCACGGACTGGGCCGGCGTCAGCATCCCGAGCGTCATGCAGGTTTCCATGCCAAGCGCCCGCACACCGCCGATCATGGCGACGATCGCGTCCATGTCGCGGTCCTTCGGGCTGCGCCAGGCGGCCCCCATGCAATAGCGCGTCGCACCGCCGTCGCGCGCCTGTCGCGCCTCGGCAAGCACACGCTCGACCTCCATCAGCTTCGATGCCTTGAGCCCGGTCGGATAGTGGGCGGACTGGCTGCAATAGCCGCAATCCTCGGCGCAGCCTCCGGTCTTGATCGAGAGCAGCCGGCTCATCTGGATGGCGTTGGGATCGAACTGCGCACGATGGACCGTGTGTGCGCGGTAGAGCAAATCGTTGAACGGCAAATTATAGATTTTTTCAGCTTCCGCTTGGGTCCAGCGGGATTCGCCCGCGTCGCCCGGGGTAAAATTAGCGCCAGTTGATAGGGTTCCGTCCAGCATTTCGGCTCGTCCTCCAGGTCATCGCAAACGCGAAATAGATAGAATCTGATATTATCTATAATTTTGTCGACGAGCAAAGTTCGCAAGCACCCAGGTGGAGAGTTTGTGTTAGCAAATACCCTTCTGGTTGTATTTTGACCGTGAGTGAATCTGGAAACCGCCGAGACGGGGCAACAATCACCAATCAATCGGTCGCATCTCCCATTTCCGAAATCGGGCGTAACGCACCCGAGAAACGAGGACGAGCCCGGGCTTCTCCGGTATTTTTCGACCCGCTCTGCCCGCCTGACACTCCTCCCTTCAGCACGCCGCCAACGCTTCCGCTTTCTCGTCGAAAAATTATAGATAATTTTTTCGGCAGATGAGATCACATCGCACACGAATGCTGGCTCTTGACAAAAACCGCCCCGAACGGTCAGCTTGGAGCATTCACCAGGGGTGTCCCGCTAAGGGGCTGAGATTCTGCTATGCGATTTGCGCGGCGCAGTGACCCGTTGAACCTGATCCAGTTCATACTGGCGTAGGGACGGTGCAGACATCGCTGCCGCAAACGTCGCCTTCACGCGACCATTCAACGGCAAGGCGTCCTTGCCCTTCCTTCGCTCGTGAACTGGGTCTCCACAATCGGAGCCTCGGCATGCACACCGCCAACACCATCCCGCTTCCCTCACGACGGCCCGCCCACGCCTCGCGGGAACACTGAGCCATGCGGATCCTCGTCAAAGGTGCCGGCGTCGCAGGGCTCTGTCTGGCGCATGAACTTAGCGCCCGCGGTGTCGCGGTGACGGTTGTCGAGCAAAAACCAGGCTTTGCCGGCGCGGCCTCCTGGTTTGCCGGCGGCATGCTGGCACCCTGGTGCGAACGCGAAAGCGCCGAAGAGGTGGTGCTGACGAAGGGCATCGGCGCCATTGACTGGTGGGACGACGCCCTGCCAGGCGAGGTTTCCCGAAACGGCACGCTTGTCGTCGCCCCGCCACGGGATGCGGGCGAACTCAAGCGCTTTGCCTCACGCACCTCCGGCTTCGAATGGCTCGACGCCGCCGCGATCGAACGGCTGGAACCGGCGCTTGCCGGACGTTTCCGCGAGGCGCTGTTTTTTCCCGGTGAGGCGCATCTCGACCCGCGCCGGGCGCTGAGCCGGTTGCGGCAGAAGCTTGTCGATCACGGCGTCACCTTCCTCGATGAGACGAGCGACGATGGCCACCACGATCTCGTCGCCGACTGCGCCGGCGCGGCACGCATCGGCGAAACGCCGGGCCTGCGGGGCGTGCGCGGTGAAATGCTCTACCTGCAGACAAGCGACGTGGAGCTGTCGCGGCCGGTCAGGCTCATTCATCCCCGCATCCCGCTCTACATCGTGCCGCGCGGCGGCGGCCTCTTCATGTGCGGGGCGACGATGATCGAGACGGATGACGGCGGACCGATCACCGCCCGCTCCCTCATGGAACTGCTGAACGCCGCCTATGCGCTGCATCCGGCCTTCGGCGAAGCGCGCCTCGTCGAAACCGGCGCCGGCGTCCGCCCCGCCTTCGCCAACAACCTGCCGCGCGCCCTGCGCACCGGGCAGACCATCACGATCAACGGGCTTTACCGCCATGGCTTCCTGCTTTCGCCGGCCCTGGCGGCGGAAGCAGCCGACCTCGCGCTTGCGCAGGACCTGAAGGGAGATGCCGCATGAGACTGACCGTCAATGGCGAGGATCACGACCTCGCCGTCACCACCCTCGCCGAGCTTCTGGCCGCCCTTGATTTCGAAGGCGACTGGCTCGCCACCGCCGTCAACGGCGAACTGGTGCACCGGGCCGACCGTTCGGGTCATGCGCTCAGCGACAGGGACCGGATCGAAATTCTCTCGCCGATGAAAGGAGGCTGAGACATGCTGACGCTTTATGGACAGGACCTGCGCTCACGGTTGCTGCTCGGCACCGCCCGCTACCCCTCCCCCGCCGTTCTGGAAGATGCGGTGCGATCGTCAGGCACTGAGATCGTCACGGTCTCGCTCCGGCGCGAAACCGCCGGAGGCCGCCAGGGCGGCGCCTTCTTCGAACTGATCCGGGCGCTCGGCGTGCACGTGCTGCCGAACACCGCCGGCTGCCACTCGGTGTCAGAGGCGGTGCTGACGGCCAAGATGGCGCGCGAGGTCTTCGGCACCAACTGGCTGAAACTCGAAGTGATCGGCCACCACGATACGCTGCAGCCCGATGTCTTCGGGCTGGTCGAGGCGGCGCGCATCCTCTCGGCCGAAGGGTTCGAAGTCTTTCCCTACACCACGGATGATCTCGTGGTTGCCGAACGGCTCCTGGAAGCCGGCTGCAAGGTGCTGATGCCCTGGTGCGCGCCGATCGGCAGCGCCATGGGGCCGCAGAACATCCAGGCGCTCAGGGCAATGCGGGCCAACTTTCCCGATGTGCCGCTGATCGTCGATGCCGGCATCGGCCGGCCCTCGCACGCAACGACGGTGATGGAGTTCGGCTTCGATGCCGTCCTGCTCAACACCGCTGTAGCCGGCGCCGCCAAGCCCGCGCTGATGGCCGCTGCGTTCGCGGGCGCGATCGATGCCGGCCGGCAGGCCTTCGAGGCGGGCATGCTCGAACCGCGCGATTTTGCCGTCCCTTCCACCCCCGTCATCGGAAAGGCGGTGTTTGCGTGAAACTTGACCCCTTCTATCTCATCGTCGACAGCGCGGATTGGATCGAGCGGCTGGTGCCGCTCGGCGTCAAGCTGGTGCAGCTACGCGTCAAGGATCGTACGGAAGCGGAGATCCGCCGCGAGATCCGCGCGGCCAAGGCCGTTTGCGACGAGCAGGGCTGCCAGCTCATCGTCAACGACTACTGGCAACTGGCGATCGCGGAAGGCTGCGACTTCGTCCATCTCGGCCAGGAGGACCTGGCGGAGGCCGACCTTACTGCAATCCGCGCCGCCGGCCTGAAGCTCGGACTCAGCACCCATGACGAGACGGAACTGGAGACAGCACTTGCTGCCAAGCCCGACTATGTCGCGCTCGGACCGGTTTACCCGACCATTCTCAAGGCTATGAAGTGGGCGCCGCAGGGACTGCCGCGCCTTGCCGCCTGGCGGAACCGTGTCGGGTTGCTGCCGCTGGTCGCCATCGGCGGCCTCAACGTCGAGCGGATCGCCGGCGTCTTCGAGCACGGCGCCGACATCGCCGCCGTCGTTACCGACATCACCCGCAACGCCGACCCGGAAGGCCGGACGCGCGAATGGATCGCCAGAACCGCACCGTGGCGATAGGCACGTGCCGGACCGCGGGTAGCAGTCTCCGCGGTCAGGCGATCTCCAGCTGCGAGAGCCAGGAGGCGTCCAGGCCACGCTTGCGACAATAGGTGGCGAGCCGCTGGCGGGTCGGCCCCGGCCGGTCGAGGCCGAGGTAACGGGAGGCGTTCTTCCAGAAGATGTTCTGCTGGTCCTCCTCGCTGACATTGGCCTCCTTCAGTTGCTGGGCGATCCGCGGGACGTAGGCGTTGTAGTCCTTCTCCAGCGCCATCATCGACCAGTCGGTGCCGAACATCAGATGGCGCGCATCGGGATCGTAGTCCCGCAGCCATTTGTCGAGCAGCGCGCGGATTTTTTCGTGCAGCCCGGGCGTGTTGTCGGTGACGAGCTCGCTCAGATAGCTCAGGTCGGCAAACAGGTTCGGTCGGCGCCCGTGGTCGATCGTCTTGCCGATGATGTCCTCCCAGGTCGGCGGACCGGAGAATTTGTCCTGGGCGCAGGACACCATGACCCCCGTCGGCGCGCCCGGGCGAATGACTTCATCGAAAGCGCCGAAATGCGCCAGATTGATCCGCAAGTCATTGTAACGGTTGGTGTCGAGCAGCTTCTTCCAGTAGACGGGGCTCGCCATATTGCCATAGCCGCAGCCGGCGCCGATGCTGTTTTCCGCATGCGCCATGATCGGCACGCTGTTGTCGCGGCACCAGTCGTAGAGCCGCTTCAGCGCCGCATCGATCGCCGGATCCGCATTGCCCCATGCCTTGAAGCCCATCGGCGGGTAGATCTTCACGCCGATGAAGCCCTTTTCCATGATCGCGTAGCGGACGTTTTCCAGCGACGAGCCACGCTTCTGCGCCTCCCGGTGCGGATCGAAGCCGACGAAGCTGTGCATATGGATGCCGTGCCGCTTGATCACCAGCTGCTGGATCTCGTCCATCACGTCGATCTGGTCGTGCTGCGGCGATGCCCTGCCGCCGATCGACTTCTCGAAATCGAGGATGCTCGGCGTGATCATGGAAAACCGGCATTTCGACGCGAAGATCCGGGCATAGGTTTCCGCCAGGTTTTCTCGGTAGTCCTGCATGAGGCGCACGAAGGAAAGGTAGTTGCCGATCTGGTCGTGGGCCTTGGCGGCCGACGCCAGGGCATCGACATCCGTCTCCTCCACGCTGCCGGAGCGCCGCTGCAAGCCCTGGGGCAGGCCGGGGGTGCCGCCGATCTGTTCCAGCAGGCCTTGATAATCCGGCGTTTCGGCGCCGCTTCGTGCGGTCAACGATGCGCGCTGCTCGCCGGCTAGCGCGACCAGTTGCTTGACGGCGATGCGCAACTGCTCGTCCTTCCGCCGCTCGAACTCGGCGTCGGAGGGGCGCGGCACCCGCTTCTTGAGAATAGCGTCCTCGGCCTTAGCCTTGGGCGCGACGTCGCCAAGGGCCGTCACGAGGAAGACCACCAGGGCATTTTCCAGGCGCTTCGACTGCAGCGGATCGGCGGAGAGCTTTGCTTCCGGCAGTTTCTCCCGCAGCGCCACATAGCGCACCAGCCCTTCCACGGGCACATCGGCCGCGTTGAAGAAATGGCAGTGAACGTCGACGATCGGGTAGGGAAGCTCGCAGGCCGCGGCCGGTGGCCAGTCGTGTCGACACCCGGAAAGCACATTCGCCATCACGCCTGCCGAGAACAGCCGCAAGACATTGCGGCGTGTCACGGCGGCGACCGGACCAGCCCAGTCGACCCCCATCATCCCCTCCTGTTGCGAGACCCCCTCGAACAATCGGGCAAACATTACTCCGTTCGCAAGCGGCGTGGAACAGATATTTACTTGCCGTTACTGGAAACCCATAGGTCAACACGGGCGGCCTTTAAGTGCGAAAGGAGGCATGTTACTCTAAAATCTTGGGGAGAATTTTGCGTGGTAGGTGGCGCCGGCAAGAATGAATTCCAACGTTACCTGTCGGGAGCCCTGGTTCGATGGTCTGCCCCGGCGGCGACGGATTCGGCTGGCCCGACGCGCGAGGACTTTCCCGGCGCCTTGCTGTTCGCCGACATCTCCGGTTTTACCCGCCTGACCGCCAAATGGTCCGAAAGCGACCGCGCCGCCGGCGCCGAACGGGTGAGCCGGCTGCTCAACGGCTACATGGGGCCGCTCGTCCGGCATATCGAGGAACATGGTGGCACCGTGTTGAGCTTTGCCGGGGACAGCCTGCTTGCCGGCTGGCAGGCTGCCTCCGACAGCGAGCTGGAGCAGGCCGCCTGGCGCAGCTGCTATTGTGCCGGCCGCATCCGTGAAGAGATCGGCGGCCCGGGCGGGCCGGAGGACGCGCTGCAGCTGCGCATCGCCGTCGGCGTCGGCACCATCACCCTGCTGCACCTCGTTCCCCGCATCGACCAGCGCTGGCTGATCGTCGGCGGCGACTGCCTAGCGCAGGCGGACCATTGCGGCCTTTTGAGCGATGCCGGCGAAATTCTCGTCTCCGACACCGTGTGGCAGCTGATCGGCAAGCGGGCAACCGGCCGGCCCGGCCGGGAGGGCACCGCCCGCCTCGAACGCATCGATCCCTATTCGACCGCAACCGGGCAGCCCCACCCCCTTTCGGGCTTCGCCAGCAAGCGGCTTGAAGCCTACCTGCCGCTTTCGCTGCGCGGTCGGCTTCTCTCGCCGCTTTCGGAGTGGCTGGCGGACCTGAGAACCATTACGGCCCTGTTCGTGCATATCGTTGGCCCGGACCTCGAGAAAGATCTCGATCGGCTGAACCAGCTCGTTGCACGGTCGATCGCCGTTGTCGGCCGCACCGGCGGGGAAATCCTCCACACAGCCCTTCACGCAAACAGTCTCGAGATCTTCGCGGTCTTCGGTCTGCCCGGCCCCAAACATGCCGACAATGCGCGCCGCGCGATCGTTGCGGCGTTGCGTCTTTCAGGCGAGCTCGACGATCCCGATGTCGGCCTTTCGGCCGGCATCTCCACCGGCGAAAGCTTCTGCGGCGCGCTCGGCGCCAGCCACCGCGCGGACTACACGGTGGTCGGCGCCGCCGTGAACATGGCCGCGCGCCTGGCAAGCGTTGCCGCCGGGCGCATCCTTGTCGACCAGGCGACGGCAAAGGAGACGGCCAGCCAGATCGCCTTCTCCGGACCGTGGTCGCTGGCCATACCGGGCGTGCGCGGCGGCGTGTCTGCCTTCGCGCCGATTGCCGAGACGGTCGCAACGATCGACACCAAGTCACCGGCACTCCTCAACCGTGCGGCCGAAATGACGGCCCTTTCCGCCTATCTCGAAAGCGCGCGCAGGGGGCAGTCCGGCATCATGATCGTCAAGGGCGATTCCGGCGTCGGGAAGTCGGCCCTTCTGCGCGCCTTCGTCGAGCGCTGTCGCGACCGCGGCAACCGCGTGCTCGTCGGCAATGCCGACGACATCGAAAGCGACGTCCCCTATTTCGCCTGGCGCGGGGTTATCCGCGACCTGCTCGGTATCGGCGATCTGCGCGGCGCCGAGGCCACGGACCAGGTGGCGCTCTTCTTTGCGGAAAGACCGGAGCTTGCTTCCCTCGCGCCGCTGCTCAACGATGCCATCAACCTCACTTTGCCGGATACGCCGGAGACCCGGGCCATGTCCGGCGACGGGCGCTCCCATCGGCTGCGCGAGCTGCTGAGCGAGCTCATGGCCGACAGTCTCGCCGGGGGACAGGGCTTCGTCGTGCTCGAAGATGTGCACTGGCTCGACGAGGCGTCCGGCCAGCTGCTCGGGCGGCTGGTTTCAGGGGCGGCACCCGTGCCGGTGGTCGTATCGACCCGGACGACCCGCACACAGGAAGACCTGACCCGGTGGACCGGCCTGCACCACAACGGCGCCCAGACGCTCGATCTTTTGCCGCTCGACTTCGAGGGTACGATCGCGCTCGTTCGCGCATCAATCGGCAGCAACTCGCCCGCCGACGGCTTCGGCGAGGCGGTCTATGCGCAGTCGGCCGGAAACCCGCTGCTGATTTGCGAAATCTGCCGGATGATCGGCGAGCGCCGGCTGCCCAAGGCGGCCGAGCCTGCCGCAGCCGTCTCGCTGCTCTCCGAGCCCCGCTCGAACGATGCGACCCTGCTCAACACCGCCAAGGTTACCGTGATTGCCCGGACCGACCAGCTTCCGGCAGAGCTGCAGGTTCTCCTGAAGATCGCAAGCGCCATGGGCGCGACCTTCTCGCTTGCCGAGCTTGGCGCGCTGCCGCCGATCAGGAAGACGTCACTGGACATCGAGGCGAGCATCGAGCGGCTGCAGACGGCGCATCTGATCAAGCCCGCCGACGACCGCCCGGGCCGGTTCATGTTCAGCCATGCCGTCATCCGCCAGGCGATCTACGAAAGCCTGCTGTCGGAACAGCGCCATGAAGCGCATCGCGCGATCGCCAAGGCGATGGAGGAAGGCGGGCAGCCGGACAATGCGGAAAACCTGCCGCGCGTACTCAGCCACTGGGAGCGCGCAGGCGACGCCGCGCAGGCCTTCAACTATCTGGACCGCGTTGCCGAACTGCGGCTGCGCCAGTTCGACAACGCCGCCGTCGTCGATCTGATCGAGCGCTTCTTCAAGACAGCGCGCGACCTTTCGATCACCATTCTACCGGCAAGACGGGCGGCCGCCTGCTTCCTGCTCGGCGAAGCCAGCCTCAATCTTGGCCGCGCCGAAGCGGCCCGCCATGCCTATGAGGAAGGACTGCGGCTTTCCGGCCTACCGCTGCCGCGCACCTCTGCCGGCCTCGCGCTGCATCTCGTACTCGATCTCGCCGAACAGGTGTGGCGGCGCACCATCCACCGCGACGCGGACTGGATCCTGAAGCGCGAAATCTCGCGATCGCCGTCCGATCCCTTCCTGCTTGCGGCGAAGGCGCATGAGGACCTGACGCGGATCTATTACTTCACCAGCGAGAAGCTGCGGCTGATCCATGCGACGCTGAGGGCGACGAACCTTGCCGAAAGAAACAAATACGTCTCCCCGACGACCGCCGCCAATTATGCCAGCCTCGGCGCCATATGCGGCGTGATCCCGCTGCACAGCCAGGCCGAACACTACAGTCGGCTGGCGGCAGCACTTTCCGAACGCGTCGACCAGTTGGGAACGCGCGTGCGGGTCGACTTACTGTCGGGCATGTACCAGATCGGCATCGGTCATTGGCACGCGGGCAAGCGGGCGTTCGAGGCCGGCCTGAACAATGCGGCGACGGTCGGCGACCTGAGGCGCTGGTGCGAAGTGGCGGTCGGGCTGGAGACGATTTCCGGCCCTTGGCTTTTGACCTCCGCCTTCGAGGGCATCGCGCCCTGGGAGATCCTCGTGCAGCGGATCTGCGAGGAAGGGCGCCGGCGCGGGGACATGCAGGTGCTCGGCTGCGGCCTGCTCGGCCGTCTCAGGGGCCACGCAGCACTTGGCCGCTGGAACGCGATCGACACCGACCTCGACGAACTCGAACAGATCCTTCGCGAAAAGGGTGACGGGCTGGAACTCGTCCATTCAATCGAAGGCGCATCGCTTCTGAGCGAGGCCGCCCGGCGCCGGGGCAACAGCACGGAGGCCGCAAGCTGGCTCGAGCGCGCGCTTTCCTGGTGCGAGACGCTCAACCCGGCGATGAAGACGCGAACGCTACCGGCGCTCGCCCGTCTCTTCGATGTCGCCAGCGACCCTGACGGAGGCGACCTGCTGGCCGCACAGCTCGTCCTTAGAAAACTCGAGCGCTTTGCGCGGGTTTACCCGATCGGCCGACCGGTGGCAGCGCTCGGCGAAGCGACCCTGCATCTGCGCCGCGGCCAACAACGCCGCGCCGAGCGCGTCACCCAGTATGCCCTCGCGGAGGCGATCCGGCTGGAGATGCCGGCCGTCGCGCTTGCCGCCCTGCAGCATGCCGCCGGACCGAGAGACGCCGAAGCGCGCCAGGCGTTCGAGACGATGTTTTCGCTGCGCCGGGCCACGTGGTGCGAGGTTCTTCCGCTTGGCCAAACCGACCAGACGCCGCATGTCCAGTTTGCCAGATCTCAGGGGAGCCGCGCATGAACCGTCCCAGTCCTCCCCGCATCCTGATCGTGCTAGCCCATTTCGACGAAACCCGGAACCCCAGGGGCCGCCCCGACTTCATCCCCCAGGGAACCGGCCACCTGTTCCTGGCGGGCGCCTTTGCCCGCGACCGCGTGGACCTTCGCGCCTACAGCGAATTCCATGACGGACCGCTCGTCGACGAGGCAGCCTTTGCCGACCTCGACATGCTGGTGTTGACGGGCGTGACCGCAGCCTTCGACCGGATGCAGCACCTGACGGCCTATGCCCGCACCAAGTCACCCGGTTGCGTCGTCGTCGCGGGCGGGCCGGTCGTGCGCAATCTACCGGTTTCGAGCGCCGAAACCTTCGACTACGCCTGCGACGGTGACGTCGAGGAGATGCAGGCGGTCATCAGGGAGGTGTTTGGCGAATGGGCCGTCTCCGAGACGATCCTGCCGCGCTTCGACCTTGCCAATTGGCGCGGTCCGGTCAGCTACATCGAGACGAGCCGCTACTGCAATTTCAAGTGCAGCTTCTGTGCGCTAACCGCCGAAGGCAGACGCTATCACAGCTACGACCCCGCCTATATCGAGGCGCAGCTGCGCAACGCCCCGCCGAAGAAATACGTGCTGTTCATCGACAACAACTTCTACGGCAACAGCAAGGACGTCTTCTATGACAAGCTCGAAGTGATCCGATCGCTGTGGCGGGAGGGGCTGTTTCAGGGCTGGATTGCGCTCGTCACCGGCGACTTCTTCCGCGATCCCGCCAATCTGGAAGCCGTGCGGGCGGCCGGCTGTCTCGGCCTTTTCAGCGGCGTCGAAACGCTGAACGAAGCGCAACTGAAACGCTACCAGAAAAAGCAGAACCTGGTGGTGCCGCAACTGGAGGCGATCCAGACCTGCCTCAACGCCGGCGTCGCCTTCCAGTATGGCTTGATGTTCGATCCGTCGTCGCAGACGATCGAGGCTATGCAGGAGGAGCTCGCCTTCATCACCGGCGAAACCACGATGCCTCTGCCGGCGTTCCTAAGCCTGACGATCCCGCTGCTCGGCACGCCACTCTTCGACGAGTGCGTCGCCGACGAACGCTTCCTGCCCTCGGCCAAGCTGCGCGACATGGATGGCTTCACCCTGATGACCCGTCCGCTCGATGGTCTTGAGGACGTGGCCCTCTTTGCCCGCAAGTTGTCGCGCCTCGACGGCAACCGCGCCCGTATCCTGCGCCATTGCCTGGGGTTCTACCGCAACTACCGCCACTCGCTTTCCGGGCGGCAGATGATCCACCTGCTGGCCAACAGCCTGCGCCTCGCGCTTCCTTCGGTCCTGCATCGCCACGGCCTGCCGACGCGCTCGGGAAGCGACGAAAATCTCACCTATGTGACGACGACACAGCCGCTCGGCCCGCTCTACACACCAGCCTTCCGGGTCGGCGAGGGTTTCCGTTCGCATTTTGCGCCGACGATGATCACCGACGCGTCCGGCGCGCTCGACGACACCATCGCCCGCAACCTCGAATTCCGCACCAGCCGCCGGCAACGGACAGGCACCGGCATCGAACATTCGTCCAGCTGACAGCGCCACCACGCCTGCGTCAAAGTGCCCGGCCCGATGCAACCTCCAGTGCGTGAAATTGGGTTCGCTTGGTAAGATTGGATTCAAACTTTTTGGGTAAGCTTCCGTTAGCTATTTCACACCTGTCGGCCGGCGATCGCCGTCGACCTTGTTTTGCGTACGGGTGCCCATGCGTCTTTCAGCTGCGACCGCAATCCTTTTTGCCGGCCTCATTTCGGGCTGCTCCTCCAGTTCGAGCCTGGACACCATCGCGCCGCCCTCGCGCGAAACGACGAGTTCGGTCGCGATGTCGGCCGCACCGGTGCCCGCCGCCAATGTCGGCGCGCGGGTCGCGCAGATGACGCCGCCGCAGAACGTTCAATCGGCACCGCCCCAAGAAATGCTCGCCTGGGCCGGACCGGTCCCGGAGCCGGAAGCCTTTGCACCCGCGGCAAACACCACGACGACGCTCGCCGCGCCTGTTCCGGACGCGCGGCCGGTCGCTTTCGTCGCGCCGGAAAATCCGGTGACCCAGGCGATGCCACAGGGCCGCTCGCGGATCTACGGTCATCGTTTCCGTGACGCCAAGCCGATCAACTTCGGCCGCGCCAAAAATCCGCGCAAGATGGCCGTGCATGGCGTCGACGTCTCGCGCTGGCAGGCTGACATCGACTGGGCTCGGCTGCGTACACAAGGGGCGAACTTCGCCTTCATCAAGGCGACCGATGGCGGCGACCACCTCGACCCGATGTTCAAGAAGAACTGGCGCGCTGCCAAGGCGGCCGGCATCCGCCGCGGCGCCTATCACTTCTTCTACTGGTGCCGCACGGCCGGCGAACAGGCCGACTGGTTCATCCGCAACGTTCCGCGTGAACCGGGCGCGCTGCCGCCTGTCATCGACGTCGAATATAACGGCGAATCGAGCTGCAAGCGTCGCCTGTCGCCCGAGCGCGTGCGCGAAAAGATGCAGGTGTTCATGGACAAGCTCGAGGCCCATTACGGCCAGCGTCCTATCATCTACACGGCGCCGGACTTCTACGCCGACAACCTGCAGGGCGCTTTCAAGAACTATCCGTTCTGGCTGCGTGCCGTCGCCCAGCACCCGTCGATCGTCTACCCGAACCGCAAGTGGCTGTTCTGGCAGTATTCCGGTTCTGGCCTTTCTCAAGGCGTCGATGGCAAGATCGACCTCAACGTCTTCCACGGCAGCGAGGACCAGTGGCACGACTGGCTGGAGACACGGGCGAACTGAGCCGGCAGGCTCTCGCTAACCTGCCTTCTCAGTCTGCAACCTCTCAATCCGCGCGGGCCAGCTTCGGCCCGCCATGGTTGACGCGGTCGAGGAACCGCCGATAGCCGGCATTGTCGCGCAACAGGCGCCGGCCGAGATCCGCAAGAAAATCGACGTCCTTTTCGTTGAGGCTCAGCCGATTGTGCAGCCCGAGGATCCGCCGCGCCAGCACCGGGTCGGATACATCCGACAGCGCCAGCCGGATGATATCGACATCGAGATCGCCGCAGCCCCGCTTGGCGCCGCTGCTGCCGCACCGCCAAGTCACGAAGCTTTCCCGCCAGGCCGGCAGATGATCGCGCAGCGCATCGAAGCTCTGAAGATTGGGAATATTGATCATCGCGTCGATGGCGGCGACGATCGCATCGGGAGCCTTGGGGTTGTCGACTGTCTTCGAGATGTCCCCGCCGATCCGCGTGGAGGCATCGACGACGATGACAACCAAATGCCTGAGACGGAAGGCGCGCTCCGCTGGGATGGGTTCCGGAGCACCCCGGCCCATCAGGTGCAGCAGGCTTTGCGTTCCGATGCCATCGACCAGGCCGCCATCGTAGAGTTTCAGATAGTTGAGATCCCTTGCCGTTTCATAGCGCCTGAGGGAGCCAGCGTATTCGCGCGCAACGAGCGAGCCCGGCGCGCGAACCCCTGTCTTCTGTGTTTTCGCTTCCGGCAACGCCTCGCAACCGCTTCGGAAGTTCTGCAAGGTCAGCGGCGCGAAAACGACCGGGACGGCGGCCGAGGCCGCAACCGCATAGGCGAGCGGATAGTCGTCGTAGCTGCTGCAGATGGCGGTGAACGAGGCACGGTCGAAGATGAACGGTGAGCGGTTATAGAGATCGGTCGCGTGGATCACCAGGCGCGGATGGCCGGAGCGCGAGATGTTGCCGAGCGTTGCGCCGTTAAACAGGTTGGCGTCGAGCCAGGCCGGAAAACCGGAGAGATCGTTCACCCCGCCGCGATAGCCGCGCAGGATATTGGGTGGTGAAAACGACGTCCTGAGCGAGGCCTCGACATCGCGTCCGAGAAACCGCTTGCGGAAATCCTCAAGGCCCGCGCGGCCGTTCAAGGCAAAATAGGAGGCGAGCACAGCACCTCCGGAGACGCCGGCAACAACCCCGACATCGTCGGCAAGCCGGCGCCCTCGCCCGCCCGGGGACGGCGCCTCGGCCAACGCCGACAGGACGCCGTAGCCGAAGGCAGCAGAGCGGGCGCCGCCACCGGAAAAGGCAAGGATGATGCCGGTGTCGCTCACATCAAACGTCGACTGCGCAAGCGGCACGGCACCCGTCGTCAGTTCAAGTCGTCTGTTGGTGGGCATCACGTCCGGGCCGGCGCAGCCGGCGGTGGCAAAAGCGAGCGCCAAGGTACCGTGACGCAGGAAACGACCTGCGCGCGCAAGTGCAACCGGATGCGCTGCACGCCAGCCAGCCGGCCTTTCCCTGCGTTGTCTGAGTGTAGGCGACGTCCGTTTGCTGAATGTCATGCGCCGTGATCCGGGTTGGCTTTGCCCGCGAACCCCGTTCTTGAGGTTTCACTGCTGCACAGCCTAAGGATCAAGATTGAGACAGCATGTCATGCAGGGCGCCCGCAACGAATGATTGTGCGGCGACAAAGATCGGGATTACCTTGCGGCGGGATGACAGGTTCCCTCAATGAAGCGGCACTAGGATCGCGCGCGTAGGCAAGTTGCACGGGGTAAAGCGCATTCATGCGGGTCTTGCTGGTCGAAGATGAGAAGGAGCTCGCGGGGGCGCTGAAGGCCGCGTTGAGCCATCACCGGATGATCGCCGATCATGCGCGCGATCTCGCTGAGGCCGCGCTGATCCTCAACGACGCCGTCTATGACGTGGTCGTGCTCGATCGCAAGCTGCCCGATGGCGACGGGCTCTCGCTCATCCCAGTGATACGGGCGCGCGGCAACACCGTGCCGGTGTTGATGCTGACGGCGCTCGACGACCTCGCCGACCGGGTGGCGGGGCTCGATGGCGGCGCCGACGACTATATTGGCAAGCTCTTCGCCTTCGAGGAACTGCTGGCGCGGCTGCGCGCGCTTGCCCGTCGCCCGGTTCCGGTGCAATCCGATGTCGTCACCGTCGGTCGGCTCTCCTTCGATCTCGCCCATTGCGAGGCGAGCGTGGCCGGCACGCCGCTGAAGATGCCGCGGCGCGAGCTTCTGGTGCTTGAAACGCTGACCCGTCGCATGGGACGCATGGTGCTGCGTGCCGCCCTGATGGAGGCCGTGTTCGGGCTCGACGACGAGATCCAGTCCAATGCGCTCGACACCCATATCTCGCGCGTGCGCCGCAAGCTGACGGACGCAGACGCGGGCGTGACCATCAACGGCATCCGCGGCGTCGGCTATCTTCTCAGAGAAGACCAATGAGCGGCCGCGCTTCCCATTCCTTCAAATGGCGGCTCGTCGGCTGGCTCGTGCTGTTCGAAACGGTAGCGACCCTTGTCGTCATCGCCATTGCGGTCGGCCTGCTCTGGGTGACCGGCTATCTCATCGACGGCTACGAGAACGGCAATGTTGACGTCTTGAAGGACGCGATCACCCGCAAAGCCGATGGCGGGCTCGAACTTCAGGAAACGCCGGAGCTGCAGCGGCTGCGCCAACAGGCGGGAAAGATCTGGTTCATCGTTCGCGACAGACAAGGGCACAGCCTCTCGGACGGCACGGTGCCGGAAGAATTCGCCTTTGCGGTCGCCGGGCTCGAGCGCATGAACGACGCCCGCTTCCGGCTTTCGCCCGACAAGAATGCCCGTCCGGAAGCGGTCGTCAAATGGCTCGAGTCGCCGGCCGGCATGGTCCAGATCTTCAGCGGCACGGAGGGACAATTGACGCTCGGCCGCCTGCTGCTCAGCACCACCGGCGCCTTCCTCAGCATCTTCGTGCCGATGCTGCTACTGCTCGCCTTTGCGACCGTGGTCGTCACCCCGATCGTCGTTCGAAGGATGCTCTCGGGCCTGTCGCACGCGGCCTCGCATGCCGCCCACATCGAATATGACCAGCGAGGCATCCAGATGCCGGTGACGGGTGTTCCCAATGAGTTTCTGCCGCTGGTGACGGCCGTCAACGATGCGCTGACAAGGCTCGATGACGGCTATACGATACACAAGCGCTTCCTGGCCCAGGCGGCGCATGAGTTGCGCACGCCGGTCGCCATTCTCGGCGCTCGCATCGCCTCGCTGCCGCCGGGACCGGACAAGACCCGCCTCAACGAGGACGTGACGCGCCTTTCCATTCTGGCGGGTCAGCTTCTCGATCTCGAACGGCTCGACGCCCAGAGGGATGATTTCAGGCCCATCGATCTCGCAGCGCTTGCCGAGCGGGTGATCGTCGCGCTCGCGCCACTTGGCTTCGGGGCAGGTTACGAGATGACATTCGAGGCCGATCAACACCCTGTCATGGTGGCGGGAGACGAGGCGTCGCTGGAGCGAGCGCTCACCAATCTCGTGCAGAACGCCATCGACCACGGCGGAAGGCGCGGCACAATCACGGTCAAGGTCGATCCTCAGGGCGTGATCGTTGTCTGCGACGACGGCGACGGCATTCCGCGCAGCGAAACCGACCGGATCTTCGAGCCGTTTCAGCGGCTTCGCAAGGACGGCAAGGGCGCGGGCCTCGGCCTCAACCTCGTGCAGAAGATCGTGCACCTGCATGGCGGCTACGTCGACGTCTCCCGCTCGGCGTCCGGCGGCGCCTGCATGCGGATCGTGTTGCCGCTGGCGGCAGCCGTAACAGCTTGAGAAGAACAAGCCCCGGAACCGGCGCTGTCGGTCTTGCCCCGTAAATCGGCTAGGACATGGGGGAAGACGACATGCGGTTCCGGGGTTCGACGCGGCCTGACCGGGAGAAAAAGTCAGGCTGCCTGGACCTTTTTCGAAACGCGCGCCCATTCCGGGATCCAGTCGCGATGCGCGACGAGCAGGTCGTCGACGAGCGACCAGATCTGGTCGAGATCGAGTTCGGCCGCCGTGTGCGGATCCATCATTGCGGCGTGGTAGAGATGCTCGCGGTTCTCGGTCATGAGCGCCTGAACCGTCAGCTCCTGCACGTTGATGTTGGTGCGGATCAGCGCCGTCAGCTGCGGCGGCAGATCGCCGATGAAGGTCGGCTGGATACCCGAGGCATCGACGAGGCAGGGAACTTCAGCGGCGCAATTTTCCGGCAGCGAGGTGATGCAGCCGTTGTTCCTGAGGTTGCCGTAGATGACGGAGGGTTCGCCGGTCCAGACCGAGTTCATGATCGAAGACGCGTATTCGTGGCTCTCGGCCACTTCGATCGTCTCGGCTTCCTTGAAGGCAGCCGCCTGCCCCTTCCAGCGTTCGATCTGCTCGACGCAGCGCTTCGGGTACTCGTCGAGCGGGATGCCGAACTTCTCGATCAGGTCGGGACGGCCGTCCTTGATGAAATAGGGCGTGTACTCGGCGAAATGCTCGGAGCTTTCGGTGACGAAATAGCCGAGCCGCGTCAGCATCTCGTAGCGCACCTTGTTGGGGCAGCGCGGGTTCCAGTGGCTGGGCTTGGGGAAGCGGCCTTCGCGGTAGCCGCGCACCAGATCCGGATAGAGATCGCGGAAGCTGCCGTCGGCCTGTTTGTGTTCGAACTTGAGGAAGAAGGCCATGTGGTTGATGCCGGCGGCGCGGTAGCGGATCTCCGAAACCGGGATGTCGAGATCGCGTGAAAGCTCGTAGGCCGTGCCCTGGACAGAATGGCAAAGGCCGACCTGACGGATCGTCGGATACTTCTCGGAGATCGCCCAGGTGTTGATCGCCATCGGGTTGACGTATTGCAGCAGGATCGCGTTCGGGCAGACCTGCAGCATGTCCTCGCAGATCTTCCAGAGATGCGGCACGGTGCGAAGGCCGCGCATGATGCCGCCGACGCCGAGCGTATCGGCAATGGTCTGGCGCAGGCCGTACTTCTTCGGCACCTCGAAATCCGTGACCGTGCAGGGCTCAAAGCCGCCGATCTGGAAGGCGACGACGACGAAGTCCGCACCCTCCAGCGCCTTTCTCTGGTTGGAATGGGTCTCGATATCAGCCTTGACGCCGAGCGTGCGCACCAGCTTGCCGGCGACGACCTCGCTTTCGCCGAGGCGCTCGGGGTTCACGTCCATCAGCGCGATCGTCGCGGCCGACAGCGCCGGACGCTGCAGTACGTCGCCGATGATGTTCTTCATGAAGACGGTGGAGCCGGCGCCGATGAAGGTGATCTTGGGTTGTCTGGTCATGGATTGCCTCTGCTTTCTAGCGGTCATGCTGCCACATCGAAGGCGGCTCTCACGAGCCTTTCGGTGTAGGCGGTCTTGGGATTGGACAGAATTTCGCTCACCGGCCCCTCCTCGACTATTCTGCCGTGCTGCATCACCACCACCCGATGGCAGAGCGCGCGCACGACCTTGAGGTCATGGGAGATGAAGAGGTAGCTCAGGCCCCGCTCGTCCTGCAGCTTGCGCAGCAGTTCGATGATCTGGGCCTGGACCGAGAGATCGAGCGCCGAAGTCGGCTCGTCGAGCAGGATGAATTCAGGCTCAAGCGCGATGGCCCGGGCGATCGCAATGCGCTGGCGCTGGCCGCCGGAGAACTCATGCGGAAAGCGCGACAGGATGTTGCCCGGCATGCCTGCGGCGTTAAGCGCATCCACCACCCGGTCGAGCCGGTCCTTCCGGTTCTCACCGATGCCGTTGACGACCAGCCCCTCCTCGATGATCTGGCCGATCGACATGCGCGGGTTGAGCGAGGCGAAGGGGTCCTGAAAGACGATCTGGATGCGCGAGCGCAGAGGCCGCATCTGGGTCCGGTCCTTGTCGTGGATCGGGATGTCGTCGAAGTAGATCTCGCCGCCATCGGGGTTGAGCAGGCGGATCAGCGCCTGGCCGAAGGTCGTCTTGCCCGATCCGGATTCGCCGACGAGCCCCAGCGTTTCGTGCTTGCGCAGATTAAGGCTGAGCTTGTCGACCGCGACCAACTCAGAAAACTGCGAGCGGAAAAGACCGCCCTTCTTCAGCATGAAGGAGACCTTCACGTCCCGCCCGTCGAGCATGATCGGGGCGTTGTCCGGTAGCGGTTTAGCCGCACCCGACGGCTCCGACGAGAGCAGCCGTTTGGTATAGGCATGCAACGGGTTGGCGAAGAGCGCGGCCGTGGTGTTGTGCTCCTTCACCTCGCCGTACTGCATGACGTAGACGTAGTCCGAGAACTGCCGAACCACCGTCAGGTCGTGGGTGATCAGGATCACCGCCATGCCGAGCTCGCGCTGCAGGTCTCGGATGAGGTTGAGGATCTGCGCCTGGACGGTGACGTCGAGCGCCGTCGTCGGCTCGTCGGCGATCAGCACATCCGGATCGTTGGCGAGTGCCATCGCGATCATCACCCGCTGGCGCTGGCCGCCGGAGAGCTGGTGTGGATACTGATTGATCCGAAGCTCCGGGTCCGGGATCCGCACGTGGCGCAGGAGCTCCAGCGCCCGCTCGGTCGCGGCGCGTCGGCTTATCCTGCGATGCGCCCGGATCGCCTCGATGATCTGCGTGCCGACCGTGTAGACCGGATTGAGCGAACTCATCGGCTCCTGGAAGATCATCGCAAGGCGATTGCCACGCAAACCGCGCCGCTCACGCGGCGAGAATTTCAGCACGTCCTTGCCGTCATAGTCGATGCGCGATTGGGGGGCGATCGTGGCGCGCTTGGAGAGCAGCCCCATGACGCAGCGCGCGGTAACCGACTTGCCCGAGCCGGACTCGCCGACGATGGCGATGGTCTCGCCGCGGTAGAGCTGGAAGGAAACATCCTTCACCGCCTCCACCGTGCCGTGTTCGACCTTGAATCGAACCGCGACATTGCGCGCGTCGATGACCGGCCGGCCGTCCCGGTTCGCAAGGTCCTTGCGCTCGGGCGGAGCAGCGGTGAGGACGTCGATTGTCTCTGTCATGATGCGTCCTCCTCAATAGGGATCGATGGCGTCGCGCAGACCGTCTCCAAGCGCATTGAAGGCGAAGACCGTAACAAGCACGAAGGCGACGGGCGACAGGATCCAGGGGTAGGACCCGATGACGGAATAGGTGGAGGTATCCTGCAGCATCAGCCCCCAGGAAATGAGCGGCGGCTTGACCGCAAAGCCGAGGAACCCGAGGAAGGATTCGAGCAGCACCACCTGCGGGATCGACAGCGTGACGGCGACGATCACATGGCTCATCACGTTCGGCAGGATGTGCTGGAAGATGATGCGCCGGTCGCTGGCGCCGACGGCGATCGCCGCCCGCACATAGTCGATGCGGGCAAGCGCCAGCGTCTTGCCGCGCACCTCGCGCGACATCTGCGCCCAGCCGAGCGCCGACATGACGATGATGACGAAGGCGAGGAAGACATTGGTGGGTGCCGTCACCGGGATCAGCGAGGTCAGCGCCAGATAGAGCGGCAATTGCGGGAAGGCGAGCACCAGTTCGACGAAGCGCTGTGTCCAGACGTCGAAGCGCCCGCCGAAATAGCCCGACGCCATTCCGACGGTCGTGCCGACGACGGTGACGATCGAGACGACGATGAGGGCGATCATCAACGAGATGCGCGAGCCGACGAGAATGCGTGACAGCACGTCGCGGCCAAACTTGTCGGTACCGAGCAGATGCACCGGCGAGCCATCGACCGCGCCAAAGAAATGGCGCTCGGCCGGGATCAGGCCGAAGAGACTGTAGGGCGCGCCCTTGACGAAGAAGCCAAGGATCTGCGGATTGTCGTAGTCGGGGCCGATGATCGGCTGAAAGGTGATCGGGTCGAGTTCCGTACCTTCGCTGAGCGGATAGCTGCGCGGCGAGAAAACGAGGTTGCCGTCCTTATCGGTAAAGCTGATCGCCTGCGGCGGCGCAAAGGCGACGCCCGTGGCCTTCGGATCGACCGGCGACAGGAAGTCGGCAAAGACCGCCATGAAGAGCAACAGGCCAACGAGCACGAGGCCGAGCATGCCGGTCCAGGAGCGCTTCAGCCGGCGCCAGACGAGCGCAGGATAGCTTTCGTTGTGCTGCTCGTTCTTGGGTTCGACGACGAGCGGAAGGGTTGTTTGCATCTCGACGGTCATGCTGGGGCTCCTCCGAGACGCACGCGCGGATCGAGTGCGGCCAACAGCATGTCGGCGATGATGTTGCCGAGGATAAGGGTCGCCGACAGAACCAGCATGAAGGTGGCGGTGACATAGACGTCGCCCACCCACATGGAGCCGACGATGGCCGGTCCGACGGTCGGCAGCGCGAAGATGATCGCCGTCTCGATCTCGCCGGTCAGCATGTAGGGCAGCACAACGCCCTGGTACATGATCAGCGGATGCAGGGCATTCGGCACCGCATGGCGCATGACCACCGCGCCTTCGCTCAGGCCCTTCGCCCGGGCGGTTTCGACATATTGCGCGTTCAGCGTGTCGAGCAGATTGCCGCGCATCACCCGCATATTGTAGGCGAGGCCGCCGAAAGTGGCGATCGCCACGACCGGCCAGACATGTTTGACGAGGTCGACGAATTTGTCCCAGGACCAGGGCGCACCGCCATAACGGGCCGAGTGGAAGCTGTTGATTTCGCTCACATTGAAATGGAAGACGAGGATGTAGACGATGATCAGCGCCATCAGGAAGCGGGGCACCGTCATGCCGAGGAAGGCCACCGTCGAAAGCAGGCTGTCGATCCAGGAATACTGCCGTGTCGCGGCGATGATACCGAAGGATATGCCGATGATGGACGCCAGGATGTGGCAGACGAGCGCCAATGCCAGCGTGCGCGGCAGGCGTTCGCCGACGACATCGGCAACAGGCTTGTTGTAATAGAGGCTGTGGCCGAAATCGCCGCGCGTCAGGATGCCGGTCATCCAGTTGACGTATTGAACCGGCAGCGGCTTATCGAGGCCATGCTCCTTGCGATAGGCCTGCGCCTGGGCTTCGGCTTCCTCATAGGATGCGCCACCCTGGTTGATCAGCTGCGAGCGGATGTAATCGCTGTAGTCTCCGGGCGGCGCCTGGATGATGGCGAAGGTCGCCACGCTCAAGACAAGCAGCACCGGAATGGCAGAGGCGATGCGGACAAGCAGAAACCTGAACATGCCGTTTCCTTCTGTCGGTTAAGATGAGGCGCCGCCCCTCCGGCTTGGGGCCGGAGGGGCGGCCTTCGATCAGTTGCTCAGGCTCTTCTCGCCGGGCTTGCCCGGGAGCTGCTCGGCGAAGAGCTCGAAGTCACCCTGCTTGTCGGCGGGGACAAAGAGACGCTCGCGCATGATCGTGTCCTCGGCCCAGTTGAACATGAAGATCGGCGCTCCTGTCGGCACGTTGGCGAAGCGCTTGTTGATGATCAACGCGCCCGGATATTCGGTAAGGCCGACTGTATCGAGGTTCGTCGTCGCGACCTTCTGGTACTGCTTCATCAAGTTCGCGCGCTCGGCATTGTCGTTGGTGGCGATGAACTTGTTGATGATGTCGACGAGTTCCTGTTCGAAGGGCATCAGGTCAAGCTGACCGCCTTCCGGTGCACGGTGGTGCCAGCTGGTGCGCGGACCGGCGGCCGCCAGCTGCGGCGTGTTCTGCACGACGGAGGCATATTCGGCGGCGTTGCGGTGAACCATCCAGTCGAACTTGCCGGCGTAATTGGTCGCGTCCCGCTGCTTGCCGTCCAGCGAGTTCAGAACCACCCGGAGGCCGAGCTTTTCCATCTGGCCGATAAGACCCTCGGCCAGGTTGCGGTCGGTCGCATAGCTGTTGTCGATCAGAAGCACGATCTCCACGTCCTTACCGCCGGCCTTGCCGTCCGCGAAGTTGACGAAGCCGTTGCCGTCGGTGTCCTTCAGCCCCGCCTTTTCGAGCAGAGCCTTGGCGCCATCGAGGTCGAAGGGATAGTAGACGGTCGATTCCCGGTCGTAGAAGCTGGTGCCGGAGGAAAGCCCGCCGGGATAGATCGCGGTGAAGGGGCCCTTTACGAGCGCCTCGCCGAGCTTCTTGCGGTCGACCGCCATGGTCACCGCCTTGCGGAAATCCTCGTTGCGGTTGAGTTCACGCACGGCCTGGGCGCGTTCGTCCGGCTCCCCCCAGCCATTGGCCGAGAAGTTCATGTGCAGATTGTAGCCGATGAGGCGCGGGCCGAAGGCAAGCCGGGCGGGGGCCGTATCCTGGGCGGCGCGCTTCAGCGACTCCACGAAGTTTTCCGGCTGCTCGAGGTTCGAGAGATCGGCGGAACCGGCAATCGCCTGTACGTCGCGGTCGGCCCAGGTCGAGAGCTTGTAGTGCAGCTCGTTGATGTAGGGCAGCTGGTTGCCGGCCTCATCGACCTTCCAATAGTACGGGTTCCGGCGCAGCACGATGATATCGTCGGGGCGATAGGCGACAGGGACCCAGGCACCCATGACCGGGATGTTCATGTACTCGGGCGGGAAGGCATTCTTGTACTGGTCGTAGGTGGTACCGGCGTATTTCGGATGCTTGGCCTTGAGAATATGCGACGGGCCGGGGCAGAAGGTGCCATAGGCCATGGCATAGAGGTGCTGGCGCGGGAAGGCCTCCTTGAAGGTCCACTCGACCGTATACTGGTCGATCTTCTTCAGTGTCGTGCCGGCGCCGAAGGTCTCCGGCGTCGCGCCGTTCAGCGGCGTCACACTCGGGTCGAGCACGTTGTCTTCCCAGTAGAACATTACGTCGTCGGCATCGAAGAGGTCGCCATCCGACCACTTGGCGCCCTCGACCAGATGCATCGTCAGCTTGTGGCCGTCAGAAGACCAGTCCCAGCTCTTGGCAAGGTTCGGCAGAGGCTCGACGTCCTTCGCTTCCACCTGGAAGAGCGGCGCCGTACGCGTCAGGCATTCGGACATGCCGATATCGATGCCCCCCCAACCCTGGCTCTGGCCGGCTGAGTAGTTCCAACCCTCGGGACGACCGCCGATGACGTGGCGTAGCGTGTCGCCGTAGACACCGACGCCATCAGGCATGTTGCCGGTCTTGAAGACCATCGGCTCCTTCGGCAGCCGTTCGGCGACCGGCGGCAGCTTGCCGGTCTTGACGTATTTCTCGGTAACCCAGGTCGGTTCCTTGTATTCCGGCAGCGCCTTGAACTCGGCGATCGAGTCGCGCGGCACATAGGTGATCTTGCCCTCGGCGGGAAAGGCCGGCTGCTGGGGCACGACGGTCGGCTCGGAAGCGGTCGCCTCCAAGGCAAAGGTCGAGATGCCGACAAGCAGCAGGCTCGCCATTTTCATCAGTCTGTGGCTGGTCATTGGCTTAGATTCTCCCTCTTTGCCGCGCCGGGACGCGGTCTCCTCCTTGAAAAGTCTGCACTTCAGGCAGCGCTGCCCACGTCTCCTCACGGAAGCAGCGTTGCAATCGATCAGCCGGCGGCGCGGACCTGACGCTCGGCGCGCAACTCGTCGAGCGAACGCACCTCACGCCGCGCAGCACCCTTCCATTCGCGCGTCTTGACGGTTGCGCGGCCAAGCCGCTCCTTCGCGCCGTCGATGGCATGGGCGTATTGCGGCAGCCACTGGCTTTGAGCGACCACCATCTCGTCGACCATCTGCCAAACCTCCTCCGGCGTGCAGATGGCACCGACCAGCGGATCATGCAGCATCGCCAGCTTTAGAAGATCGAGATCGCCGGTCACGGCCGCATGGACCGACATGCGCTGGACGTTGATCGAGGAAAGGCAGGTGGCGGCACAGGCCTCGGGAAGGGTGAGGCCCGAGACCATGTTGATGCCGAAGCGATCGACGAAGCCGGGGGATTCGATGATGGCGTCGGCAGGCAGGTTGGTGATCACGCCATTGTTCTTGACATTGAAATGGCCGCGATAGACCCGGCCCGTTTCCAGGGCCTCGAGAATATGGCTCGCATGTTCGTTCGAGCGCTTCTGATGGTCGAGCGGCCGGCCGGCTGCTTCGAGGAACTGCGGAAACTCGGTTTCGAACCAGTTGCGCGTCTCGGTCGAATGCCTGAGATAGCCGCCGGTCTCGCCGTGGATCCAGTCGGACATATCGATCCAGTGGGTAATTTCCTCCGGGCGCTTGCGATACCAGGGAAGATATTCGGAGAGATGGCCGTTGCTCTCGGTCGAATAGACGCCGAACCGCTTCAGCACGTCGATGCGGAGCTTCTCCTGCTTGGAGAACACCGGGTGCGCCTCGAAGGCCGCAACCAACTCGTCCTTGCCGATCCTGCGGCCCTTCAGCCTCACGTCGACGAACCAGGTCTGATGGTTGATACCCGAGCAGATGTAGTCGAGTTCGCCCTCGCCGGCTCCCAAGATTTCGGCGATCTGCTCGCCGCCGTGCTGAACACCGTGGCAGAGCCCGACCGTATCGACCTTGCCGTATTCGATCGCTGCCCAGGTGTTCATCGCCATCGGGTTGGCATAGTTCAGGAACTTGGCACCCGGTTCGGCGACCGCGCGGATATCCCGGCAGAAGTCGAGGATGACGGGGATGTTGCGCTGGCCGTAGAGGATGCCGCCGGCGCAGATCGTATCGCCGACGCATTGGTCGACGCCATATTTAAGGGGGATGCGGATGTCGTCGGCATAGGCTTCGAGCCCGCCGACACGGACGCAGCTGATGATGTAGCGGGCGCCTTCGAGCGCTTTCAGCCGGTCGGTGGTTGCCGTGACCTTCGTCGGCAGGCGGTTGACTTCGACAATCCGGTCGAGGATCGCCTTGATCATCTCCAGATTGCGGGCGCTGAGATCTGTCAGCGCAACCTCGATTTCGCGCAATTCCGGCACGGCGAGAATGTCGGTGAAGAGCTTCTTGGTGAAGCCTATGCTGCCGGCGCCGATGATGGCGATCTTGAATGTTGCCATGCCCTCACTCCTCATGAACTGCATGCATCTCTGACAAAGGGTAAAATCAATTCACGGTTTTTCACCGTCTCTGCGCGCAACTTCGATGCATCCCCTCATTTCTTACGGGCCAAAAGCACCGCCTGTTGCGCTGTTGGTGGTCATTATGTGTATAATCGCCGACCCCGCCAGAGCGGTATTGTGCTTTCATGGGTAATTTTATGCTGCAAGAATTGATCGACAACGGCCCGGTTATGCGCACCGTTTCGCTGCCGCGGGGACGCCAGAGCCTGCACGCGATGCCGACCAGCACCGGCTATGAAATCCGCAACAATGCGACCTATGACTGGGACGGCAGAAAGCGCGGAAACACGCCCTTTACCGTGCTCCAGCATACGATCGCGGGTGCCGGAAACCTGCGATACGAAAACCGCAGCTATCGGGTGCGCGAGGGCGAGACGCTGCTCCTGCTCGTGCCGCACAATCATCGCTACTGGCTGGAAGACGGCGGGCGCTGGGAGTTCTTCTGGATCTCGATGAACGGCGACGAGGCGCTGCGCATCCACCGCGCCCTGCTCGCCGTCACCGGTCCGGTATTGAAGCTGCAACCGGAAACGATCGAGCATCTGGCCGACTGCAGCATGCGGCTGATCCGCGGCGGCGAGACGCCAGGCAGAGCCTCGGCGATTGCCTACGAGGCGGCGATGGCGCTCTACGACGACGTCTTCGGCTCGCACCCGGTGTTCAGCCATGAACACAGGACGATGCACCGGGTCGTCGACCACATCATGAACAACTTGCAGAACCCGCTTCCGGTGGAGGAACTGGCACGCGTGTCGGGCTTGAGCCGGGCGCATTTCTCGCGCGTCTTCGCCGCCAGCGAAGGCATGGCGCCGGCCGAATATGTGCTGCAGAAGCGACTGCAGCGTGCGGTAAAACTGCTGACGAAAACCGCAAGCCTTCCGGTCAAGGAAGTGGCCATTCTCTCGGGCTTCGAAGACCCCAACTATTTCGCCAAGGTGTTCCGCCGCTCCTTCGGTCTGAGCCCGACGGAATTCAGAACCACCGGCATGTATGCCAGCATCGCCGCCGGCTCGGTGGAGCAAGCGGTCGACACGGCGGAGGACGCAACGGTGCTGCTGCCGGGTTGAAGACGCGAACGATCAGCCGGCGAGTTGCTGCCGAAAGGCCGGCACCCTCGGGAAAACCATGCCGAGGTCTGCATGCATGGCCCGCGCGATCACACGGAAGTCACGCTCGCTGATGGCAAGATGACCAAGACGAAGCTTCTGGTCCCAGTTACGGTTGCCTTCGGCAAATTCAAGGCTGTCGAGCCACGGCCGAACCGGCGCCTCCATGCTGTCGGCCCAGTCGATGTCGCCGCGATGCGGGGCGACACCGCCCATGGCAAAGAAGTAGGGCGGGCGCTCCTTGACGACACCGATGGCGGCAAAACATGCAAGCCCCGCCCTGCCGTTAAAGGCGGCGTTGGGCGCATAACCGATGAAGCCATCACCCGCCTTCATGCGCGTCATCGCCTGGACATTGCCGTAGCCGTAGCCAAAGCGAGAGAAGCCGTCTTCGGCGGCATGCTGCAGGTCATCGCCGGAAACAGCGCCGATCCAGAAATTGCGCTCGCCTGACCTGTTTGCTGCACCCATCTGAAACATATCCTGCGCCGACATCTGCAATCCCTCGATCTCTTATCCTGGGACCACTTTACGCGCGACCCCTGCCAGATTCTGTCAGCATCGTTTTGACGGCCCGGCATACCGTCGAGCCGCGTCTCAGCCGTCTTCGGAGGGCGCTTCCCATTGGCCGAAAAGCGTCACGCCTACGGCTCCCGCAAGCGCCACCGACGCGTGGTTGTCGAGTTGGCAGCGATATTGCGGTTGGTAGCCCTTTTCGAGGGCGGCCCTGCTGATTGCGCGCACGACCTTGCGGGCGTGGCCCTTACCCCTATCGGACACAAGCGTCAGCACACCGAGATCGGCGATCTGCCGCTCCTGCCAGGGATATATGCTCGCGGCACAGACCAGCCTGTCACCATCGAAGGCTCCGTAGACCAACCAGTGATCCAGTTCGACATAGGCTGCATCGAGATCCTCTTCCGAGGCGGAGCCCTGGAACAGGGCGAACGCGGCCGCATCCTTCGCCGTGAGCGCGCGCACATGGGCGCCTGAATTCTCCCGCAACAGCACAGCCTTATCCGCTTCGGTGAAGTAGAAGAGGTTGTCAGCACCGTTCAGGACGATGCCGGCATCGCGCAGCCCTTGGCGAAGGGTCGCTTCGGTGAGCACCTGACCCGCCGCTGACGACAGCGCGGCGCCGAGCGCCGGGGACAGGGCCACGATCACGCCGTTTTCAGCAGTGTGCAGCACCATGGCCGGGCTGTCCTCGTCGAGGTCGGGATTGACCACGACGGTAAACCGATCCGCGCTTGCGCGAACATCGCCCGCAAAGGACGCGTTCCAGAAATCGGTAATCTCAGAGGAAAACGGCGGCATGGCACTCAGTCTCTTGAACGAACACCGCGCCTGTCGGCGGCAAGCGGCGCGATTAATGGAGTAGTCGATTAATCAAATCGCAGTGCCAGCGATGTGTGGGACGACAATGGCGCAATGAAGGCGCCAAAAAGCAAAAGCGCCCGCAGGAGATGCAGGCGCTTGGCAATTATTCAGTCTTTAAGATCGCCTTAGCGGGCGAAGGCCGTACGTGCGACGCGGTCGATGTCGGCGCGTTCGATGCCGAGGTCGCGAAGTTCGCGGTTCGACATGCGGCCCAGTTCGGTGACCGTCTGACGGTACTTGCGCCAGTTGTTGATGGAGCGTGCGATGTTCATTTGATCCCCCTTTCAATGGGCTTTCGAAGCCTGGCTGCCAGTCCGTGGCGCCTCGTTTCGCTTCGATGAACACCTTATAGCTCAGGCTTTCCGTGAGTTGCAGCGCTCAAAACTCAGCGCTCCCATGTGGGAAACGCATGGGTCGCCACAACAACCTGTGCACGCAGGTGCGGATAACAGCTTCGCGCAATGACGGCAGCGGAAACTGTTGATCCCGGCGACAGAGACAAGTATTTCTTTTGTCGACAAAGGAATCTGACATGACCGATATCGACACCGACAACAGCCCCATCCCCGAGCGCAAGCGCGGCTCCGGCGTAAAGATGGTCTATGACCTCTTGCGCGACGAGATCCTCGACCTGGTGCTGCCGCCGGGCAGCCCGATCGACGAAGTGCAGCTTGCCGAGCGGCTGAAGATGTCGCGCACGCCGATCCGCGAGGCGCTGGTGCGTCTTGCCGGCGAAGGGCTGATCGACACGCTGCCGAACCGCTCGACGATGGTCGCGAACATCGACTTCCTCAATCTCAATCCGTTCTTCGACGCTCTGGTGCTGATGTACCGCGTCACCACGCGGCTTGCGGCGCAGAACCACCGCCCAGAAGACCTGGCGATCATTCGCGGCTTCCACGAAGACTATGCGGCAGCCGTGCAGACGCGCGACCCGCTCACGATGATCGCCACCAACGCCGCCTTCCATGCGGCAATCGCGGAAAGCGGACGCAACCCCTATTTCACCAGCCTGTTCCGCCGGCTGCTGGACGAAGGGCGGCGCATTCTCCGTCTCTATTATCAGTCCTATGACGAGCAGTTCCCCCAGCGCTTCGTCGACGAGCATGCGGCCATGATCGCCGCGATCGCCGCGCGCGACGTCGAGGCTGCGGATCGGCTGGGCAAGGCGCATGCTGAGCAGATCGTCGAGCAGGTGCAGAAGCTTTTTGCCCGCAACAACAAGCTCGATATCGCTTTGTAGCGACCTTTGTATTTTTCTTGTCGACAAATAAAATACAAACAGCTATTGTCTGGATCAAAGGCAAGGGCGCAGGTGCGCCGCTGCCCTGAAGACAAAGCCGAGAGGAGTTTCAGATGAAGGCTCAGATTTTCACCGGCGTCATCCCGGCGCTGATGACCCCCTGCAAGGAAGACCGCACCCCCGATTTCGACGCGCTGGTGCGCAAGGGCAAGGAGCTGATCGCTCAAGGCATGTCCGCCGTCGTCTACTGCGGCTCGATGGGTGACTGGCCGCTCCTGACCGACGAACAGCGCATGGAAGGCGTCGAGCGCCTCGTCAAGGCCGGCATTCCGGTTATCGTCGGCACCGGCGCCGTCAACACTGCTTCGGCCGTCGCTCACGCGGCACATGCCGAGAAGGTCGGCGCCCAGGGCCTGATGGTCATCCCGCGCGTGCTTTCGCGCGGCTCGGTTGTCGCTGCCCAGAAGAACCACTTCAAGGCCATTCTCTCGGCCGCCCCGAGCCTGCCGGCTGTCATCTACAACAGCCCGTACTACGGCTTCGCCACCCGCGCCGACCTGTTCTTCGCGCTGCGCGCCGAACATCCGAACCTCGTCGGCTTCAAGGAATTCGGCGGCGCTGCCGACATGCGCTATGCGGCCGAGAACATCACCAGCCGTGACGATGGCGTCTCGCTGATGATCGGTGTCGACACGGCCGTTTTCCACGGCTTCGTCAACTGCGGCGCAACCGGCGCGATCACCGGCATCGGCTGCGTTCTGCCGAAGGAAGTCATCCACATGTGCAACCTGTCGCGTGCCGCCGCCGAAGGCGACGTCGACGCACGTCTGCGCGCACTGGAACTGGAACAGGCGCTCGCCGTTCTCTCGTCCTTCGACGAAGGTCCGGACCTCGTTCTCTACTTCAAGCATATGATGGTGCTGAAGGGCGACAAGGAATACACGCTGCACTTCAACGAGAGCGACGTTCTCTCCGACAGCCAGCGCGGCTATGTCGAAGCCCAGTTCAAGCTGTTCAACAGCTGGTACGCCGAGTGGAGCAAGCTCCCGGGCGCGGTGCAGAAGTACAAGGCCTGATCGCTCGATCGGCACTCAAATAGAAAAGGCCCTCCGGTTGGAGGGCCTTTTTCGTTTGGCAGTCTCGACGGGTCGATGACCGACGAAAAGGTTAGCCGTCGCTTACGCGACGGCGTCCAGTCCAAGAGCAAGCAGCCGCTCGAGCTGCTCGATTTCAGCCGTGTTGAGAACGACACCTTCGGCTTCCGACTTGGCGCGCGCCACGAAGCGACGCTGCGACGGCAGGCGGGCGCCCTGGCCGACGATCGCCTCGAACAGCACTTCCGCACGGGCGAAGGGATTGCCCGGGCGTCCGGCTGCAAATTTCTCCGGCGAGAAGGCGACGATCAGTTCGCCGTGGAACGGTGCAAGCGTCGTGGTGCCGAGATAGTCGAGCACTTCCGGGCTCGTCAGGTCGCCGATCATGATGCCGGCAAGAAGCTCGACCATGGTGCCGATCGCCGAACCCTTGTGGCCGCCGAAGGGCAGCATGGCGCCGGCAAGCGCTGCTTCCGGATCGGTCGTCGGATTGCCTTCGGCATCGATCGCCCAGCCCTCCGGCAAGGGCTTGCCGGCACGGCGGTGCAGTTCGATCTCACCGCGGGCGGCAACCGAGGTGGCGAAGTCGAAGACGTAAGGCGGCTTGTTTTCGCGCGGCCAGCCGAAGGCGAAGGGGTTGGTGCCGAGCAGCGGTTTGTTGCCGCCGGTCGGCGCAACGGTCGCATAGCTCGGGCACATCACGAGGCCGGCAAGTCCCTCGCCGGTCAGGCCTTCGACCTCAGGCCAGAGCGCCGAAAAATGGGTGCAATCATTGATGACGAGCGCGGCGATGCCCAGCGAGCGAGCGCGTTCGGCGAGAAGCGGCAGGCCGAGCTCGAAGGCGGGATTGGCAAAACCGCCCTTGGCGTTGACCTTGACGATAGCGGAACCTTCGCCCGCTTCGAGCTCCGGTGTTGCATCCGGCTTCACCTTGCCCGCCTTGACGGTGCGAAGCGCTCCTTCGATGCGGTAGATGCCATGCGACTTGCAGGCATCCCGCTCGCCGGCGACGATCACGCGGGCCAGTGCACCGGCCTGAATGGCGTTGAGCCCCGCCTTCAGGAAGATCGCCTCGACGCGCTCGAAAAGTGCTGCGATCGTCAGGGTGTTGGTTTCGCTCATCTCTCTCCCTCTCAAATGCTGCGCCTGATCCGGAAGGGCCAGTCAGGCGATTGATGTTCTGCATACATATAGTATACAAAGATCCGACAAGTGCAATTCAGCCATGATCCCCTCTGCCAGAAAAGGCAATCCGGGATCGAACGAAAGGATCGGCAGATGGCCTTCACCCCCAAAGGAAAACACCTTGTCGCCGGCGAATGGCTCGACGGCGCGGGCACCTTCGCATCGGCACCCGCCCACGGTCCGGTCCATCAGTTCGCCACAGGCACCGTGGAACTGGTCAACCGCGCGGCTGACGCCGCCGAAGAAGCCTTCCTGAGCTATGGCTATTCGACCCGGACCGAGCGCGCCGCCTTCCTGCGCGCCATCGCCGACGAGATCGAGGCACGCGCCGAAGCGATCACCGAAATTGGCACCCAGGAAACCGGCCTGCCGGAAGCGCGCCTGCAGGGCGAACGCGGCCGCACCACCGGCCAGCTCCGTCTCTTTGCCGACCACATCGAAAAGGGTGAATATCTCGACCGCCGTTTCGATGCGGCCCTGCCCGAGCGTCAGCCGGCGCCGCGCCCGGAAATCCGCCTTATCCAGCGCCCGATCGGCCCGGTCGCCGTCTTCGGCGCCTCGAACTTCCCGCTGGCCTTCTCGACCGCCGGCGGCGACACGGCTGCCGCCCTTGCTGCCGGCTGCCCCGTGGTCGTCAAGGGCCACTCGGCCCATCCGGGCACCGGTGAGATCGTTGCGCAGGCCGTCGAGGCCGCGATCCGCAAGACCGGCGTTCACCCGGGCGTCTTCTCGCTGATCCAGGGCGGCAACCGCCAGGTCGGCGAAGCGCTTGTCCAGCATCCGCTGATCAAGGCCGTCGGCTTCACCGGTTCGCTCGCCGGTGGCCGCGCGCTCTTCAATCTCTGCGCCGCACGTCCGGAGCCGATCCCGTTCTTCGGCGAGCTCGGCTCGGTCAACCCGATGTTCCTGCTGCCGGAAGCACTGAAGGCACGCGCCGAGACACTCGGCCAGGGCTGGGCCGGTTCGCTGACCATGGGTGCCGGCCAGTTCTGCACCAACCCCGGCATCGCCGTTGTTGTCGAAGGTGCTGACGCTGATCGCTTCACCACGGCCGCCGTCGAAGCGCTCGGCAAGGTCGCGCCGCAGACGATGCTGACGGACGGCATTGCCAAGGCCTATCACGACGGCCAGGCGCGCTTTGAAAGCCGCAACACGGTGAAGCCGCTGCTGACGACCGAATCGTCCGGCCGCTCGGTCTCGCCGAACCTGTTCGAAACGACCGGCGACCAGTTCCTGGCCGACCATGCGCTCGGCGAAGAGGTGTTCGGTCCGCTCGGCCTCGTCGTTCGCGTCGGTTCGACCTCTGAAATGGAACAGCTTGCCCGCGGCTTCGAGGGACAGCTGACCACCACCATCCACATGGATGCGACCGATCTCGAGACCGCCCGTCGTCTGCGCCCGATCCTTGAGCGCAAGGCAGGCCGGGTGCTCGTCAACGGCTTCCCGACCGGCGTCGAGGTGGTGGATTCGATGGTGCATGGCGGACCCTATCCGGCCTCGACCAACTTCGGCGCAACCAGCGTCGGTACCCTGTCGATCCGCCGTTTCCTGCGCCCGGTCGCCTACCAGAACATGCCGGAAGGCCTGCTGCCCGAGGACTTCCAGGGCTAAGGCACTCGCCGCTGCGGGCGCCTGCCGCCCGCAGCTGCAAGACACGACAGATCGCTGCGCAGGCATCCCATTTGACGAAACAAATGGGATGCCTGCGCGCGTTCTGCGTTACGAACTTATACTTTTTGTATACTAATTGTATTTTTCTATTGATTTGTGCTGTCTAAAACGGAATAGTGCCTCAGCCGTCAAACGGCACTCATTTCAGGGAGAGAGAAAATGAAGACTTCGGTGCTCGCGCTCGGCCTCGTTGCGGCCGCTGCTCTGACCAGCCAGGCCCATGCCGACAAGCTGGATGACGTCATCGGCTCGGGTACGCTGCGTTGCGCAGTCGTGCTCGACTTCCCGCCGATGGGTTCTCGCGACGAGAACAACAACCCGATCGGTTTCGACGTCGACTACTGCAACGACCTTGCCAAGGCACTCGGCGTCACCGCCGAAATCGTCGAGACCCCGTTCCCGGAGCGCATTCCCGCTCTGATGTCGGGCCGCGTCGACGTCGGCGTTGCCTCGACCTCGGACACGCTTGAGCGCGCCAAGACCGTCGGCATGACGATCCCCTACTTCGCCTTCGAAATGGCTGTCACTGCCAACGAGAAGTCGGGCGTCAAGTCCTTCGAAGACATGAAGGGCAAGGTTGTCGGCGCTACCGCCGGCACGTTCGAAGCGATCGCTCTCGAAAAGCAGGTCAAGGAATGGGGCGCCGGTGAGTTCCGTCCGTACCAGACCCAGGCAGACGTCTTCCTCGCGCTCAGCCAGGGCCAGATCGACGCTACGGTTTCGACCTCGACCGTCGCCCAGGCCAACGTGAAGGGCGGCAAGTTCGCCGGCATCTCCGTCGTCGGCAAGGCTCCGTTCGACACCGACTACGTCGCGCTCTTCACCAACCGCGAAGAATACGGCTTCATCAACTTCCTCAACCTCTTCATCAACCAGCAGGTCCGCACCGGCCGCTACGCTGAACTTTACGAAAAGTGGGTCGGCGGCGAACTTCCGGACCTTACGGCTAAGGGCGTTTACCGCTAATATGCCGTTTATCTGGCGGCGCGAAGTTTAGCTTCGCGCCGCTATTCGTTTCCGAAGAGGTGAGACGAAACATGTTCAGCTATACCTTTCATTGGAACCAGGCGCTGAAAGCCCTGCCACAGATGCTCGACGGAGCGCTGGTCACCCTGCAGGTGGCTCTGCTCTCGATGGTCATCGGCCTGGCACTGGCGCTCGCGCTGACGGCTTGCCGCCTGTCGGGCAATCGCATCCTCGGTGGTTTTGCAACCGCCTGGGTCGAGATCGCCCGCAACACGCCGGCGCTGTTCCAGATCTACATGGCCCATTTCGGCCTCGGCAATTTCGGTATCCACCTGAGCCCCTATACGGCGCTGCTCGCGGGGATCGCCTTCAACAATGCCGGTTATCTCGCGGAAAACTTCCGCGGCGCCCTCAAGGCCATTCCCGATACCCAGGCGCGGGCCGGCCGCTCGCTCGGCATGACCCCGGTGCAGGCCTTCCGCTACATCGTGCTGCCGCAGATGCTGCGCATCGCCTTCCTGCCCGTCACCAACCAGATGGTCTGGGCGATCCTGATGACCTCGCTTGGCGTTACCGTCGGCATGAACACCGACCTTGCCGGCATCACCCAGGAACTGAACGCCCGTTCGTTCCGCACCTTCGAATTCTTCGCGATCGCGGCGGTCATCTACTACCTGATCGCCAAGGCCGTGACGCTGGGCGCGCGCCTGCTCGCCGCGCGCATGTTCCGCTACTAAGGAGAGGTGAGAGATGTTCAATACCGCCCTCACCCTCGCTGATCTCGGCTTCCTGCTGCAGGGCGCCTTGATGACGCTCGCGGTCACCGCCGTCTCGGTTACCGCCGGCACCGTGCTCGGCATCATCTTCGGCGTCGTGCGCAACCAGGTCGGCCCCTATTGGGCCGCCCCGCTCACCTTCGTGCTCGACATCTTCCGTTCGGTGCCGCTGCTGATCCAGCTGGTTCTTGCCAATGCCTTCCAGGCGATCGCCAAGCTCGGCTGGGCACCGTTCACGACCTCCTGCGTGGTGCTGTCGCTCTATACCGCCGCCTATTGCACCGAGATCGTTCGTGGCGGCATCTCTTCCGTGCCACCGACGACGCGCCGCGCCGCCCGCTCGCTCGGCATGACCTGGTGGCAGGACATGCGCTACATCGTGGCGCCGCTTGCGACCCGCGTTTCGCTGCCGTCCTGGATCGGCCTGACGCTCGGCGTCATGAAGGACTCCGCACTCGTCCTCTGGCTCGGCCTGATCGAACTCTTGCGCGCCTCGCAGGTGCTCGTCACCCGCCTGCAGGAACCGCTGCTGATCCTTCTGATCTGCGGCGCCATCTACTTCCTTATCAGCTTCCCGATCGCCCGGCTCGGCGGTTACCTTGAAGAACGGTGGTCCAATGATTGAGATCCAGAACGTTCGCAAATCCTTCGGCTCGCTGGAGGTTCTCAAAGGCATCGACCTCACCGTCAACAAGGGCGAGGTGCTGACCATCATTGGCGGCTCCGGTTCCGGCAAGTCGACGCTGCTGACCTGCATCAACGGTCTCGAGCCGATCGATGCCGGCCGCATCCTCGTCGACGGCACCGAGGTCCACGCGAAATCAACAAACCTCAACAAGCTGCGCAGCAAGCTCGGCATCGTCTTCCAGCAGTTCAATGCTTTCCCGCACCTGACCGTGCTTGAAAACGTCATGCTGGCGCCGCGCAAGGTGCTCGGCCTCTCCAAGGAAAAGGCCGAGGAGAACGCCGTCAAGCAGCTCACGCACGTCGGCCTCGGCGAGAAGCTCGGCGTCTATCCAACCCGCATGTCGGGGGGCCAGCAGCAGCGCATGGCGATCGCCCGCGCACTCGCAATGTCGCCGGAATACATGCTGTTTGACGAAGTGACCTCGGCGCTCGATCCGCAGCTCGTCGGCGAAGTGCTCGACACGCTGCGCATGCTGGCCTCCGAGGGCATGACGATGATCTGCGTCACCCATGAAATGAAGTTTGCCCGCGAAGTTTCCGACCGCGTCGCCTTCTTCCACAAGGGCGTGATGGCGGAAATCGCCGCACCGGAAGCGCTCTTCGGCGCGCCGAAGGATCCGGAACTCCAAAAGTTCCTCGCAGCGACGCACTGAGCCGATCATGAAGGATGCAGTTCAGCCTGACGTCATCGTCATCGGCGCCGGCGTTGTCGGCCTTTCTGCGGCGATCGCCGCCCAGGCACGGGGACTTTCCGTCACCGTGCTCGACCGGGAAGGCCCGGCAGCAGGTGCCTCGGCGGGCAACGCCGGGGCCTTCGCCTTCACCGACATCCTGCCGCTCGCGTCACCCGGCATCCTGAAGAAGGCGCCGAAGTGGCTGCTCGACCCGCTTGGGCCCTTGAGCGTGCCACCGGCCTATGCGGCACAGATCGCGCCGTGGATGTTCCGCTTCTGGCGCGCCTGCTCGGCAAGCCGCGTGGCCCATTCGACGACCGCCCAGACGGCGATGATGGACCTCTCCAAGGCCGAGCTCGAACCTTTCCTCGCCGAGACCGGCACCCTGCCGATGCTGCGCAAGGAAGGCAATCTGCAGGTCTATGAAAGCGAAGCCGAGCTGAAGGCCTCTCTTCCCGGCTGGACCGCGCGAGCCGAACACGGCATCGAGTTCCGGCACATGGGCGCGGCCGAGATGGCCGAGATCCAGCCTGGTCTCGCATCGCGCTTCACCCATGGCACCTTTACCCCCGGCTGGTATTCCATCGCCGATCCCAAGCTCTACACGCTGGCGCTGGCAGACCATTTCCGCGCCAAGGGAGGTGTGATCGAGCGTGCCGAAGTTACGGCACTGAAGCCGATCGAAGGTGGCGTCGAACTGACGGCCGACGGCAAGACGCGGCGGGCAGAACAGGTCGTGCTTTCAGCCGGCGCGTTCTCGCACCAGGTCGCCCGTACGCTCGGCGAGCGTATCCCGCTCGAAACCGAGCGCGGCTACAACACCACGCTGCCGCAGGATGCCTTCGATCTGCGCACCCAGATCACCTTCGGCGGACACGGCTTCGTCGTCACCAGGCTTTCGACCGGTATCCGCGTCGGCGGCGCCGTCGAACTCGGCGGGCTGAAGCTGCCGCCGAACTTCCGCCGCTCGGAAGCCATGCTGAAGAAGGCGCAAGCCTTCCTGCCGGGCTTCAAGAGCGAGGGCGGCGTGCAATGGATGGGCTTCCGCCCGTCGCTGCCCGACAGCCTTCCGGCGATCGGCCGCGCCCGCGCCACCGGCCGCGTCGTCTACGCCTTCGGCCACGGCCATCTCGGTCTCACGCAATCGGCCGGCACCGCACGGCTCGTTGCCGACCTGCTCACCGGCCGGCGGCCGGCGATCGATATCAGTTGCTTCTCGCCCCAACGTTTCTGACAGAGTTTAGACCATGGCCAACCACACCTTCTCCTGCATCGACGGCCACACCTGCGGCAATCCGGTCCGCCTCGTTTCCGGCGGCGGGCCACGACTCGAAGGCGCCAACATGCTGGAGAAGCGGGCCCATTTCCTGCGCGAGTTCGACTGGATCCGCACTGGCCTGATGTTCGAGCCGCGCGGCCACGACATGATGTCGGGCTCTATCCTCTATCCGCCGACCCGGGCCGACTGCGATGTCGCCGTGCTCTTCATCGAAACGTCGGGCTGCCTGCCAATGTGCGGCCACGGCACGATCGGCACCATCACCATGGCGATCGAAAACGGCCTGATCACGCCGCGCGAACCGGGCAAGCTTTCAATCGACGCGCCGGCCGGCAAGGTCGACATCACCTATCGCCAGGAAGGCCGCTTCGTCGAGGAAGTGCGCCTCACCAACGTTCCGGGCTTCCTCTACGCCGAGGGGCTGACGGCTGAAGTCGAGGGTCTTGGCGAGATCGTCGTCGACGTCGCCTATGGCGGCAACTTCTACGCCATCGTCGAACCGCAGAAGAATTTTCGCGACATGGCCGACCATACGGCCGGAGAACTTGTCGGCTGGAGCCCGAAGCTCCGCGCGGCGCTCAACGCCAAATACGAGTTCGTGCATCCGGAGCACCCGGAAATCAAGGGCCTCAGCCACATCCAGTGGACCGGCAAGCCAACACAGGCAGAAGCGCATGCGCGCAACGCCGTCTTTTACGGCGAAAAGGCGATCGACCGCTCGCCCTGCGGCACCGGCACGTCGGCGCGCATGGCCCAGCTTGCCGCCAAGGGCAAGCTCAAGGTCGGTGACGAGTTCGTGCATGAATCGATCATCGGTTCGCTGTTCAAGGGCCGTGTCGAGGCGGCGACCAAGGTCGCCGACCGCGACGCCATCATCCCGTCGATTGCCGGCTGGGCCCGCATGACCGGCATCAACACTATCTTCATCGATGACCGCGACCCCTTTGCTCATGGATTTGTCGTAAAATGACCCAATCGATCTCCGCCCGCAGCATTCTTTCCGGCTCCGCCGATGGCCCCATCATCGCCACGGAGGAGGCGCTGAGCTTCTGGGGCGGGGTCGATCCGGCAACGGGTCGGGTGATCGACGTGCACCATCCGCTGCACGGCCTCTGTCTGACCGACGGCATCCTGATGATGCCGTCGAGCCGCGGCTCCTGCACCGGTTCGGGCGTGCTGCTCGACATGGCGCTGACCGGCCGTGCGCCGGCGGCCCTGGTCTTCTCGGAAGCGGAAGACGTGCTGACGCTCGGCGCGCTGATCGCGGCCGAAATGTTCGGAAAATCCCTGCCGGTGCTTCGGCTTTCGCGCGACGCCTTCAAGGCGCTGGCGCAAGCAAAGACCGCGCGCATCAGCGATACGGCAATCGAAGCCGATGGCCTGACAATTCCGGTCGCTCCGCCGGCAATGACGGCGCTTGATCTCACCGACGACGATCGCGCCATGCTCGACGGTCGTGACGGCATCGCCGTGCAACAGGCGATGCGCATCATCGCGGCGATGGCGGCGCAGCAGGGTGCGGAAAAGCTCATCGACGTGGTCCAGGGCCATATCGACGGCTGCATCTATGCGAGCCCGGCAAACCTCACCTTCGCCGAGAAGATGGCGGACATGGGGGCCAAGGTTCGCGTACCGACGACCATGAACGCGATCTCGGTCGACCGTGCCAACTGGCAGGCGCAGGGCGTGCCGGAGAGCTTCGGCGATCCGGCAGCAAGGCTTGCCGACGCCTATGTGCGCATGGGCTGCCGCCCGACCTTCACCTGCTCGCCCTATCTGCTCGACAGCGCGCCGAAATCCGGCGAAGCCATCGCCTGGGCGGAATCGAACGCCGTCATATTCGCCAACACGGTGCTCGGCGCGCGCACGGCCAAACACCCCGACTTTCTCGATCTCTGCATTGCGCTCACCGGTCGTGCACCGCTCTCGGGCGTCTATCTCGACGCGCCGCGCAAGGCGACGCGCGTCATCGACGTGGAACTGCCTGAGAATATCGACGATGCCTTCTGGCCGCTGATCGGTTATCTCGCCGGCAAGGCAGCACCCGACCGCATCCCGCTTTTGCGTGGTCTTGCATCGGCAAAGCCCTCGCGCGACGACCTCAAGGCGCTTTGCGCCGCCTTCGGCACCACGTCCGCATCCCCGATGCTGCATGTGGAGGGCGTGACCCCGGAAGCGGAAGGTGCCGCCGCCAAGGATGCCGACCACACGACGATCACGCGCGCCGACATGGCCGCGGCCTGGTCGCTCCTGAACGACGGTCCGGCGGAGGTCGAGCTTGTCGCCATCGGCAGCCCGCATGCGTCGCTCGAGGAGTGCCGCGCGCTGGCCACAGCCTTCGACGGCCGCAAGCGCGATAGCAACGTCGCCGTGATCGTCACCGCCGGGCGAGACGCGATAGCCGCAGCACGGGACGAAGGTCTGCTTGCCCGCCTTGAAGAGAGCGGCATCCAGGTCCTGCCGGATATTTGCTGGTGCTCGATCTCCGAACCGGTCTTTCCGACCAAGACCCGGGCGCTGATGACCAATTCCGGTAAATACGCCCATTACGGTCCCGGTCTTTCCGGCCGCGCCGTGCGCTTCAGCAACCTCGCCGACTGCGTCGAGGCGGCGCTCACCGGCCGCGTTTCGGTGCGCCTGCCAGCCTGGCTCGCCTAAAGGCTCGTTCCTTCTCTCCGGCGTCGCCGCGTGGCGGCGCTGTCGAGGCGCCGAGCTCGTCGCCTCCCGACCCCAACTGATCTGCGTGGGGCTCGATGATTCCCTGACGCCGCCTCAAGCGGTGGAGCGCACCTGTGACGAGACGCAGGCTGCCTATCGGGCGGCCGCCGTCGAAGACGACTTATCTTTGGTTGCAGCGCCGGGCATCGGCCATGTCGAGACAGCGACCATGCGAGACGCGGTTCTGGCCCTTCTTTTCCACCACCTCGGCGCACCCGGCGGCGGCTGACGCAACCGAACATGGCGCTCGCACAGAAAACGCCTGGGCGCATGCGGCGCCAATCGCGCACGCCCTGCGTTCAACGCCTTATAACCACCGCTTCGATCAGGTTTTCGTGATGCCACAGTCACGATTTTTCATTCATTGAAACAACCCCTTCGAGAATCACGAGAAAGCGAGTACTCTGAAGGAACATTGCGCATGGGACGCCGTTTATTCGAATGAGCGAGCCGATAAGCAGCGATCCCCGTCTCAGCCAGCGGCCGCGGGAGAGCATGATGCAAAAGAGCGAATGCGACGTCTTTGATCTCTTCTCGGAGATCTATACAAGTGCAGCGCAAGAAGAAATCAGTCTTCAGGAATACCTTCTGGCATGTCGCGACGACAAAAGCATGTATGCCACCGCACAGGAGCGGATGGTTACAGCCATAGGTAATCCAACCCTCATCGATACCAGCGCGGACGAACGTCTCGGCCGCATCTTCTCAAACCGGACCGTCAAGATCTATCCATCCTTCGCCGACTTCTACGGCATGGAAGATACGATCGAGCGCATCGTCGGCTACTTCCGCTATGCCGCGCAGGGGCTGGAGGAGCGCAAGCAGATCCTCTACCTGCTCGGCCCGGTCGGCGGCGGCAAGTCGTCGCTCGCCGAGCGGCTGAAAAAATTGATGGAACTTCAGCCGATCTACACGCTGGCGGTCGGCGGCAAGGTCAGTCCCGTCTTTGAATCACCGCTTGGCCTCTTCCATCCCGACCGCATGGCCGACCTGCTCGAAGACAAATACGGCATCGGCCGACGCCGGCTGACCGGCTTGATCTCACCCTGGGCGACGAAGCGCCTCGACGAAGTCGATGGTGACATCTCCAAATTCAGCGTCGTCAAGCTGATGCCGTCGCGCCTGCGCCAGGTGGCTATCGCCAAGACCGAGCCCGGAGACGAGAACAATCAGGACGTTTCCTCGCTGGTCGGCAAGGTCGACATCCGCCAGCTCGAAAACTACAGCCAGGCCGATCCCGATGCCTATTCCTATAGCGGCGGCCTCAACCGCACGACGCAAGGCTTGCTCGAATTCGTCGAGATGTTCAAGGCGCCGATCAAGGTGCTGCATCCGCTTTTGACCGCAACCCAGGAAGGCAACTACAACGGCACCGAAAGCTTCGGGGGCTTCCCCTATCAGGGCATCGTTGTTGCGCACTCGAACGAGTCCGAATGGCTGCAGTTCAAGAACAACAAGAACAACGAGGCCTTCCTCGACCGCATCCTCGTGGTGAAGGTGCCTTACTGCCTGCGCGTCACCGAAGAGCGGCAGATCTACGAGAAGCTGCTGCGCGAAAGCGAACTGACCAAGAGCCCCTGCGCGCCGGAAGTGCTGGAAAGCCTCAGCCGCTTCACCGTCTCCACCCGCCTTGCCCGTCACGAGAACTCGCCGCTCTACACCAAGATGCGGGTCTATGACGGCGAAAACCTGAAGGACACCGATCCCAAGGCGAAGTCCGTTCAGGAATATCGCGACGCGGCCGGCGTCGACGAGGGTATGACTGGCATCAGCACCCGCTTTGCCTTCAAGGTTCTGTCGGAAACCTTCAACTACGACACCAAGGAGGTCGCGGCCGATCCCGTGCACCTCATGTACATTCTGGAACAGGCGATCCGCCGCGAACAGTTCCCGAAGGAGACGGAAGCGAGCTACCTCGACTTCATCAAGTCCGAGCTGGCATCGCGCTATGCCGAATTCATCGGCCACGAAATCCAGAAGGCCTATCTCGAATCCTACAGCGAATACGGCCAGAACCTGTTCGACCGTTACATCGCCTATGCCGACGCCTGGCTCGAAGATCAGGACTTCAAGGACCCGGATACCGGACAAATCCTCAACCGGGAGATCCTCGACAGCGAACTGTCGCAGATCGAAAAGCCGGCCGGCATCGCCAATCCCAAGGACTTCCGCAACGAGGTCGTCAAGTTCACCCTGCGCGCCCGCGCCAAGAACCATGGGCGCAACCCCTCCTGGACGAGCTACGAAAAGCTTCGCGACGTGATCGAGAAGCGCATGTTCGGCCAGGTCGAAGACCTGCTTCCGGTCATCAGCTTCGGCTCGAAGAAGGACAGCGCATCCGAGAAGCAACACGCCGAGTTCGTCCAACGCATGACGGAACGCGGCTATACGGAGCGTCAGGTCCGGCGGCTGGTCGATTGGTATATGCGGGTCAACAAGGCGGGCTGACGATGCCGAAGCAGGGGATTGGTATATGCCGAATTTCATCGACCGGCGGCTCAATCCGAAGGATAAGAGCCTCGGCAATCGACAACGCTTTCTGAAGCGGGCCCGCGAAGAGCTCAAGCGGGTCATCAAGGATCAGGTCAAGTCGGACAGGATCATCGACGTCGACGCCGCGCATGGCGTGCCGATGCCGACTGATGGCGCCAGCGAGCCCACGTTCCAGCCGTCCCGCGGCTCCGGCGAACGCAACTACGTGCTGCCCGGCAACAAGGAGTTTTCGGCAGGCGACCGCCTGCCGAAACCGGAAGCGGGCGGCGGTGGCGGCGGCGGCAAGGGCAAGCCCGGAACCGGCGAAAGCGACGATGATTTCCAGTTCATCCTGTCGCGCGAGGAAGTACTGGACCTCTTTTTCGAGGATCTGGAGCTCCCCGACATGGTCAAGCTCAGCCTCAAGGAAACGGTCACCTTCAAGCCCCGCCGCGCCGGCTTCGCCACGGCGGGAACGCCGACGAACATCAATGTCGGGCGCACGATGCGCAACAGTTTTGGCCGGCGCCTGGCGCTGCACCGGCCGAAGGAGAAGGAACTGACCGCGGTCACCGACGAGATCGCGCAACTGGAAGTGGAACCGGAGCCGACGGCGAAGAGCCGACAGAGGCTCAAGGAACTGCGGGTCGAGCTGGAAAGGATCGAGAAGAAGCGGCGGCGCATCCCTTACGTCGATCCGGTCGACATCCGCTTCAACCGCTTTGAGCAGCAGCCGCTGCCGAACGCCAACGCCGTGATGTTCTGCCTGATGGACGTCTCGGCCTCGATGGGCGAGCGCGAGAAGGACCTCGCCAAACGCTTCTTCGTGCTTCTGCACCTGTTTTTGAAACGGCGCTACGAACGCATCGACATCGTCTTCATCCGCCATACGGACGAGGCGCGCGAAGTCGACGAGGAGACCTTCTTCTACAGCACCCAGAGCGGCGGCACGATCGTATCGACCGCGCTCGAAGAGATGATCAGGATCGTCGAGGACCGCTACCCCTCGCAGATCTGGAACATCTATGCGGCCCAGGCCTCCGACGGCGACAACATCATCGGCGACAGCGAACATTGTGCGGCACTGCTGCGGGAAAAACTCACGAAGCTCTGCCAGTACTATGCCTATGTCGAGATCATCGACGAGCGCGAGACGGAAATCTTCGGCTCGACAGACAACGGCACCGCGCTCTGGCGCGCCTATCGCACGGTGGACGGCGAGAAGTCGAATTTCCAGATGACCCGGATCGCCAAGCCCGCCGACATCTACCCGGTCTTCCGCAGGCTTTTTGCCCGGCAGCCGGCCGCACGCACCCGGAAGTGAGGGGGAGACCGGATGGCACGACGCACGACCTCAGGTCTCCTGTTCCAGGGGTCCGACTGGAATTTTGCGACGCTGTCGCGTGCTTACGACGCGATCGAGCAGGTCGCGCTCGAAGAAATGGGCCTCAGCGTCTACCCGAACCAGTTGGAGATCATCACCTCCGAACAGATGCTCGACGCCTATTCCTCGGTCGGCATGCCGCTCATGTACCAGCACTGGTCCTTCGGCAAGCGCTTTGCCTATGAGGAGCATCACTACCGTAAGGGCCACCGCGGTCTTGCCTATGAGCTGGTGATCAATTCCAATCCCTGCATCACCTATCTCATGGAAGAAAACACCATGGCGATGCAGGCGCTGGTGACCGCGCATGCCGCTTTCGGCCATAACCACTTCTTCAAGAACAACTATCTCTTTCGCCAGTGGACCGATGCCGGCGCGATCCTGAGCTATATGGATTTCGCCAAGAAATACGTGACCAAATGCGAGGAGCGGCACGGCACTGCCGCCGTTGAAGCCATTCTCGATTCCGCCCATGCGCTGATGGACCAGGGCGTCTTCCGCTACCGCCGCCCGCCACGCCTCTCCTCTGAAAAGGTGCGCGAAAGGGCGCGCGAGCGGCTGGAATATGAGGAGCAAACCTATAGCGACCTCTGGCGGACCCTGCCGCAGGTCGCCGAGAGCCGTGATCCGGCCGAGGCCGAGCGCGACGCTTCGGAGCGCAAGAAGGTGCTCAACCTGCCGGAGGAAAACCTGCTCTATTTCCTCGAAAAACACAGCCTGATCCTGGAGCCCTGGCAGCGCGAGCTGCTCAGGATCGTGCGTGTCATCGCGCAATATTTTTCACCGCAGCGCCAGACGAAGGTCATGAATGAGGGCTGCGCCACCTTCGTGCATTACACCATCATCAACCGCCTCTACGACCAGGGCAGGATTGGCGAAGGTCACATGCTGGAACTGTTGCAGAGCCATTCCAACGTCGTGTTCCAGCCGGATTTCAACGACCGGCGCTACCCGGGCATCAACCCCTACGCGCTCGGCTTTGCGATGATGCAGGATATCCAGCGGATTGCCACCGAACCGACGGAGGAAGACCGCGACTGGTTCCCGTCTTTCGCCGGCAACGGCGACTGGATGGAAACGCTGCGTGACGCCTGGGCGAACCATCGCGACGAGTCCTTCATCCTGCAGTATCTGAGCCCGGCGGTGATGCGCAAGTTCCGGCTGTTCCAGCTCTCCGATCGCTCGTCGGATCGTTTCGTCGAAGTTGCCTCGATCCACAACGAGCGCGGCTATTCCGCGGTCCGTTCGGCGCTCGCCAACAGCTACGACGTTGCTGCCAACCAGCCGGACATCCAGGTGATGGACGTCGATCTGCTCGGTGACCGGCAATTGCGGCTACAGCACAATGTCAAGCACGGTATCCTACTCGACGAGGGCAGCCGCGACGCGACGATGCGCCATATCCGCCATCTCTGGGGCTATGAGGTGAGCCTCGCCGGCGTCGATGCCCAAAGCGGGCGCACGGTGTACGAGTGCTCGACGGCAAAATCGTCCGAGTGAACGGATAAAAGCCGTGGGTCGTGGCCATCATTAGAATTGGTGGCAGGCATTAGAATTATTTGGTTATCAAGACGCGCCGCCGCGGGACCCGGTTGAGGCGCAGCTTGCGCTGCACGGCCCTGTGGCGGACGTTCAGCCTGCGATAACGTCGGGCGTGGCCGGCAAGGCCGCTGCCTCCTGCTCGGCCGCCGCAGCGAGCCAATCGTGGAAGGCGGTCATCGCCGGCGTGACGGGACGCGATTTCAGCCGCGTCAGCCAGTAGCTTCCCATCGAGGTGTGAACGTCGAAGGGCTGGCGCATCGTGCCGTTCGACAGCAGCCGCGAGAACATCAGTGGTGGCGCCAGCGCCACGCCGATCCCCTGGGCCGCTGCCTCCATCATCGCCAGCGAACTATCGAAGACGATGCCCTTGAGCAGGGGCGCCGGATAGGCGATGCCGGCTGCATCGAACCAGGTCACCCACTCGTCGGCCCGATAGGACCGGAGCAGCGTTTCGTCGAGCAGATCGGCCGGCGTCTTCAGCCGCTCGGCGATCTCGGGGATGCAAAGCACGGATAGCGGCGCCTCGAAGAGCCGCGTCGCCTCGATATTGTGCCAGGAGCCGCCGCCGAAGCGGATAGCGAAATCCAGCCCCTCGGCCGCCATGTCGACGCGGTTGTTGTTGGTGGAGAGGCGAACGTCGACAAAGGGATATTTCGCCTGGAAATCCGCGAGCCGCGGCAGCAGCCAACCGACCGCAAACGTGCCGACGGCGCCGATCATCAGCACTTCGCGAATATGCCCCGCCTCGAAGCGGTCGAGCATGTCCGCCATCCGGTCGAAGCTATCGCGCAGAACCGGCAGCAACGCCTCGCCCTCCGCCGTGATCATCAGTCCGCGCGGCAGCCGCTTGAACAGGGTCACGTTCAGGCGGTTTTCGAGAAGCTTGACCTGATGGCTGACCGCGGCTTGCGTAACGCAGAGCTCGATTGCCGCGCGCGTAAAGCTCAGATGCCGCGCTGAGGCTTCGAAAGCGCGCAGCGCATTGAGCGGAAGATATGGCCTGACCATGAATGCCCTAACTCACCTAATGGGTCTCGCAAATAAACGTGGTTTGTTGCGTAAGCACAATCCCTCTACGGTGAACTTTATCGGCGGTGCGTGCCGTTGCCCGGAAGTCGCCAACTCAGGAAAGGCGCGGTCAGCCGCACCGCTTTCGGAGACCTGATCCATGCGCCGTTTCATCTGGCCCTAGCGGCGCAGGCACCGTCACCGAGCCAACGTCCGCGGACGTAGGCGCATCCCAATACTCCGCTCCGCATGCGCTGCCCGCCACACGAACACCTGTGTCGGCGACGCTGCCTGCTGCCATGAAGGTCCGCTCTGCCCGTTATGAAGCTCCTCGTAAATCTGCTCGGCACATGCCTCAATCTTACTGTCGTCGTCGCGCTGGCCGCCGCCTCGCTCGTCGCAGCCCTGACGCGACACCTGCCCGATCACCGCACGCTCGCCAACTGGGAGCCGGCGGTGACCAGCCGCCTCTATGCCGCCGACGGCACGATGGTCGCGGAGCTCGCGCGGGAACGCCGGCTGTTCCTGCCCATCGCCACCATCCCCGCACGCGTGCGCCAGGCGTTCCTCTCCGCCGAGGACAAGAACTTCTACACCCATCCCGGCATCGACGTTGCGAGCATCGGCACGGCGCTCTTTGCCAATCTCGCCAACTACGGCTCCGGTCGCCGCATGATCGGCGGCTCGACGATCACGCAGCAGATCGCCAAGAATTTCCTGCTGACGTCGGACCGGACTGTGGAGCGCAAGCTGCGCGAGGCGATCCTTTCGCTGCGGATCGACCAGACCTATTCCAAGGACCGCATCCTCGAACTCTATCTCAACGACATCTATCTCGGGCGCGGTGCCTATGGCGTGGCGCAGGCAGCGCTCACCTATTTCGACAAGCCGGTCAGCGAGCTCTCGGTCGCGGAGGCAGCCTTCCTCGCAGCCCTGCCGAAGGCGCCCAACAATTACGACCCGGACCGCCAGGCGGAGCGGGCAACCGGCCGCCGCAACTGGGTGATCGACCAGATGCGGCAGAACGGCGTCATCGACACCGCCGCCGCCGCAAAGGCATCCGCTTCCTCGCTCGGCGTCAGGCAACGCCAACAATCGCCCGCGGTCGCCAGTTCCGACTATTTCACCGAGGACGTCCGCCGCCAGCTCAACGCCCGATACGGCGATGCTGCCCTTTATACGGCCGGCTTCTCCGTGCGCACGACGCTCGATCCGCGATTGCAGGTCGCCGCCATGACGGCGTTGCGCAAAGGCCTCGTCGCCTATGACCAGGCAAAGGGCTACCGCGGCCCCGTCGCCAGGCTCCCTTCGACCGGAAACTGGGCGCCGGCGCTTGCCAGGCTCCAGCCGCTCGCCGACGTGTCGGAATGGCGGCTCGGCGTGGTGCTGGCGACCGACAAGGATGGAGCAGAGATCGGGCTAAGGCCGACGGTCGCGGAACGAAGCGGTGCTCTTGGCACCAACGAGACGATCCGCCTTGGCCGGGCGGGCATGGCCTGGGCGCTCTGCCGCTCGGCCAAGGCAAAGCGGGGCTGCGCCGCGGGACCCGACGGGGCTCTGGCGCCCGGCGACGTCGTCTATGTGGAAAAGGCGGGCGACGGCTACTTGCTCCGGCAGCCGCCGCTCGTGCAGGGCGCGCTCGTTTCCATGGATCCGAACACCGGCCGGGTGCTGGCGGTCGCCGGTGGTTTTTCCTATGCCCAGTCGGAATTCAACCGCGCAACCCAGGCCTATCGCCAGCCGGGCTCGTCGTTCAAGCCCTTCGTCTATGCCGCGGCCCTCGACAACGGCTATGCGCCGACGACGCTGGTGATGGATGCGCCGATCGCCCTTGCCGACGGCGCCGGGCGAATGTGGAAACCGAAGAACTACGACGGTCGCTTCAGCGGTCCCTCGACGCTGCGCGTCGGGCTCGAAAACAGCCGCAACCTGATGACCGTGCGCCTTGCCCGCCATCTCGGCATGGATCTGGTCGCCGACTACGGCAAGCGTTTCGGCATCTATGACGAGCTGAAGCCTTACCTGCCGATGTCGCTCGGCGCCGGCGAAACGACGCTGCTCAGGCTGGTCTCGGCCTATGCGGTCATCGCCAATGGCGGCAGGGCCGTCACGCCTTCGATGGTCGATCGCGTCCAGGATCGTTACGGCCGCACGATCTTTCGCCACGACCAGCGCAAGTGCGACGCTTGCAACGCCTCCGACTGGACCGGCCAGGAAGAGCCCATGCCCGTGGACGACCGCGACTACGTGCTCGATCCGATGACAGCCTATCAGGTCACTTCGATGCTGCGCGGCGTTGTCGAACGTGGCACCGCTCGAAATGTCGGCTCGCTCGGCGTGCCGATCGCCGGCAAGACCGGCACCACCAATGACGAGAAGGACGTCTGGTTCGTCGGCTACACGCCCGATATCGTCACCGGTGTCTTCCTCGGCTACGACACGCCGAAGCCCATGGGCTACGGCGAAACCGGCGGCGGCCTCGCCGCACCCATTTTCATCGATTTCATGAAGGTGGCTCTTGCGGGGCGGGCCGCGGCCGATTTCCACGCGCCAACAGGCATGATGGTCGAGGCGATCGACCGGAAGAGCGGCCAGCCGGTCCCGGCGGGCACGCCGGGTGCCATTCTCGAATCCTTCAAGCCGGGCACTGCCCCTTGCGCCGGCGGCTGCCCGGTCATCGACGGCTTCGAGACGGCGAGCACATCGGCCACGGCCGATGCGGACCTTACGCCCGAACAGCGGGCGAAGCTTCTTACCAACAGCAACGGACTTTATTGAGATGGCACGCAAGGCTCAGCTCCGGCCGGATCCCCGCGGCCGCCTTCTCCTCGTCATCGGCGCGTTCGCGCTCGTCTTCGGCCTCATGCTCGCGCGTCTCGTCCAGCTCGGCGCCGCCGACTACGAGCGCACCGGCTACATACCGCCGCCGCCGTCGCTCGGCCGTCCCTCGATCCTTGACCGCAACGGCAATCTGCTGGCGATCGACGTGCCGAGTTCCGGGCTTTACGCCGAGCCTCGACTGATCGTCGATGTGGACGAAGCAGTCGAGAAACTGACAGCGATCTTCCCTGATCTCGACGGGCGCGACCTCTATCGTCGGCTGAAGAGCGGTGCGGCGTTTGCCTGGATCAAGCGGCAAGTGACGCCGGCCGAAGAGCAGGCCGTCTGGAACGCCGGCCTTCCAGCGATCGGCTTCCAGCGCGAGAAACAGCGCTTCTATCCCAACGGCACGCTTGCCGCCCACGTGCTCGGCGCGGTCGATATCGACAATATTGGCATCGCCGGCATCGAGCGCTGGATCGAGGGCCAGGGGCTGGAGGTGCTTCGCCAGAGCGGCATGGATCTCTCCCATCGCAACCTCGAGCCGGTGAGCACGACGCTCGATATCCGCATCCAGCATGCGCTCGAGGTCGAGTTGCGCAAGGCGATCGCCAAGTTCAGCGCCAAGGCCGGGGCCGGCTTGGTGCTCGACGTCACCAATGGCGAGATCCTGGCGCTCGTTTCTTACCCGGATTTCGACCCGAACCTGCCCGTGGACGCGCTGAAGCCCGACCGTATCAACCGCATCGCCGCCGCCACCTTCGAGATGGGCTCGACCTTCAAGGCACTGACGACGGCCATGGCGCTCGATTCCGGCCAGTTCACGCTCCGCTCCGTCATCGACGCCAGCAAGCCGCTCGCCTTCGGCCGCTTCCGCATCAACGACTACCGCGGCCAGCATCGACCGCTGACGGTGCCGGAGGCCTTCATCTATTCGTCGAACATCTCGATGGCGAAAATGGCGATATCCGTCGGCCCGGAGAACCTGCAGGCATTCCTGACGCGCTTCGGGCAGATGTCGCGGCTGACGACGGAACTGCCCGAAAGCGCCCATCCACAATTGCCGCGACGCTGGGGCGAGATCGAAACGGCGACCGCCTCCTACGGCCACGGCATCGCCGTGACGCCGCTGCAGGCGAGCATCGCGGTGGCGGCGCTCGTCAACGGTGGGCGCCTTATAAGGCCAACTCTGATCAAGGGTGCGGCGCTCGACGAACGCATCATCGCGCGCAATCTGATCAAGCCGGAGACCGGCGAGGCGCTGCGCTATCTGCTGCGGCTCAACGCCAAGACCGGCTCGGCAAAGAAGGCGGAGGTCAAAGGCTATTTCATAGGCGGCAAGACCGGCACCGCCGAAAAGGTGGTCAGCGGGCGCTACTCGAAGGAGCTGAACATCACATCCTTCATGGGCGTCGTTCCCGTCGACAATCCGCGCTATCTGCTTCTCACTTTGCTCGACGAGCCCAAGGGTCTGAAGGAGACCTATGGCTTCCGCACCTCCGGCTGGAATGCAGCACCGCTGGGCGGCGCGGTTTTCGAACGGATCTTGCCGATGCTTGCGCTCATGCCCGATTTCGAAATCGCAGACGTCAGCTTCCCCGAGATCAGCAGCCAGGGCGCCTTTGGCTCCCAGCTCTTTCCGTCTCCGACGAACACAGGCGAGCGCAACAGCGGCGCGATCGACGGAGCGCTTTGATCCCTGCCGCCGCCGCGGCAGGCAATGACGCGCGAGCCGGCAACCGAACCGTCGGCTATGCTTCAAGGAAAGCGCGGGAGAAACCCGGTTCGGTCACTTCGATCGTTCCATCCGGGAGCTTCAGAAAGCGCTCGATGGCGGTGCCGTAGGTTCGCATCCAGCCGTCGAGCATCGCAGCCGCGCCGTCGAGGTCGCCGGCCTCCTGTCGCTGCAAGGCCTTGTGCATCACTTTGGCGACACTCAGCCGCAGTTGCAGCAACATCAGGGCGGAAGCTTCCGGATCGGGCGCATCGAGCGTTCCGTCCGCGTGCCCACGCCGCAGCATTTCGGCGACCAGCGGCAGGCTGACGGCCATCAGCGCCTCGTCGATACGATGATAGAGCGCGACATTTTCGGGCTTGAAGAGGGCGTTGAAGCTGTTCTTCAGCTGCGGCGCCATGTCGAGCTTCAGCCGCCGCGAGCCGGCGAAAAGCGCATTCAGCTGGCCGACTGCATCGAGCGACGGATCTTCGAAAAGCGGCTGCAATTCCTTCAGGTTCCGCTCAGCCAGGCGGGTCGCGACCGCCTCCAGCAAGGCCTCCTTCGAGACGAAATAGTGGTAGAAGGCGCCCTTGGATAGATTGGCCTCGCGGATGACGTCGTTGACCGTCGTATTCTCGTAGCCGTGCAGAAAGAACAAGCGCTCGGCGCAATCGATCAACTCGTTCGATCGGACTTCCGGCGATTTCTTCGTTCTGACCATGAGCGCTCCCAGGACGGCGGCTTAGCACGGGTTTGCGGCGCGGTCCACGACGCTCCTGAAGGTCGAGGAAATCGGCAGCCTTGAAACAAACCGACCGTCGGTCTATTTATACAGAACGGATTGGAAGCGTTCAAGGAGCGTCTCGTGCGGCTCACTCGTTATGCAATCGGAGCGGCCGTTGTCGTTGCCGTCGGTGCGGCAAGCGCCTGGTATTTTCTTCGCCCGGTTCCCGTCTCCGTCATTTCGCCGAAACGCGGCGATGCGGCGGAGATCATCTATGCGGATGGCGTGGTGGAGCCGCGCACCTGGGCGAAAGTCACCCCGACGGTCGCCGAGCGCATCGTCGAGCAGTGCAATTGCGAGGGACAGCGTGTCGCCAAGGGTGACGTGCTCGCCCGCCTCGACGACACCGAGGCACGGGCGGCGCTTGGCGAACTACAGGCGCGGCTGACGCTGGCGCAGGAGGAATATCGGCGCAAGCTGGCGCTCGCCGAACGCAGCACGATCAGCGAACAGGAAGTCGACCGGGCGCGCAGCGAACTCGGCCAGCTCGAAGCGCTCGTCGCCGGCCGCCAGGCGCGGCTCGCGACCTATGTGCTGCGCGCACCGAGCGCCGGCCAGGTACTCAGGCAGGACGGCGAGATCGGCGAGGTCGCGGATCTCGGCACGGTGCTCTTCTGGGTCGGAGAGCCGAAACCGCTGATCGTCACCGCCGACGTCAACGAAGAGGATATCCCGCGCGTCGAAGTCGGCCAGAAGGCGCTGCTCCGATCGGATGCCTTCCCCGACCGCAAGCTGGAAGCGACGGTCGACAGCATCACGCCCAAGGGTGATCCGGTAACGAAGACCTATCGCGTGCGCTTTCGGCTGCCCGACGACACGCCGCTTCGGATCGGCATGTCGACCGACGTCAACATCATCGTGCGGGTCGCCAATGGCGCCTTGATCATCCCGACCGTGGCGCTGGAAGGAGCGAAGGCCGCCGTGATCGACGGCAATCGCGCACGGATCCGAGAACTGAAAACGGGCATCCGCGGCGCCGACGGCGTCGAAGTCCTCTCCGGCCTCAAAGACGACGCGCGCGTCGTCTCGCCCTTCCCGACCGGTCTTGCCGATGGCACGCGGGTGAAGGCCACCCCTTCGCCGGAGAAATGAGCCCGCCATGCGCCTCATCCTCGACATCGCACTGACGCACATCACCGGCCGAGGCCGACAGACGATCGTCGCGATGCTGGGCGTGGCGGTCGGCGTCGGCTTCTCCATCGCCATGGCAGCGCTGATGCAGGGCGGCCAGGACGACTTCGTTCGCCAGCTCGTCGACACGATGCCCCATGTGCAGGTGACCGACGAGCAACGCACGGCGCGCCGCCAGCCGGCGGAAGACCTGTTTAGTGCCGCGGCCATTTCCGGCCTCAGGCCACGCGACGACCGCCGCGGCATCATCAACCCAACGGCAGCGCTCTCCTGGCTCGACGGCTGGATCCCCGGCCGCTTTGCAGCCACCCTCAGGGCGCAGGGCGTCCTTCGCTATTCCGGTCAGGAGGTCGGCGCCGCCGTCATCGGCATCGATCCGCAGGCGGAGCCGCGGGTCTCGCCGATCATCGGAGATTTCAGGGCGGGCAGCTTCGCCGCCCTTGCCGCCGGCGGCAACAATGTGGTGATCGGCGATACCATGGCCTCCCGGCTCGGTGCCAAGATCGGCGACACGATCACCGCCGTCTCTTCGGAAGGGCTCAGCCGCCGCTTCAAGATCGTCGGCCTCTTCCACACCGGCACGACGGCGCGCGACGAGGGCGAGGCCTATGTGCTGCAGAAAAACGCCCAAATCCTCTCAGCCCGGCCCAACGCGATCAACGTGATCAACATCAAGCTCGACGATCCGAACGCCGCCCCGACCGTCGCCCGGCGTATCGAGGCGGAACTCGGCTACAAGGCGATCGCCTGGCAAGAGGCCAACGAGTCGATCCTCGAGGCGCTCGTCGTGCGCAACGTCATCATGTACACGGTCGTCGCTGCGATCATGCTGGTCGCCGGCTTCGGTATCTTCAACATCATCTCGACGATCACGCACGAGAAGGCGCGCGACATCGCCATCATGAAATCGCTCGGCTTCACCGAGACCGACATGCGCATCCTCTTCGTGCTCGAAGGCGTGGCGATCGCGACAGTCGGCACGCTTGTCGGCTGGGCGTTCGGCTTGGCAATGATCTATGGCCTTTCGCTCGTCCGCTTCGAGCTCGCCGCCACCGGCCAGGAGATGACCCGGCTACCGATCGCCTGGAGCATGTTGCACTATCTGATCGCCGCCGCTTTCGCGCTCGGATCGGCAGCGGTTGCCGGCTACCTGCCGGCGCGGCGCGCGGCCCGGGCAAATCCCGTCGATATCATCCGGGGCGCGACATGAGCACGCTGATCGAAACCAAGGATGTGACGCGGATCCTCAGGGAGACCGTACCTGTCACGCTGGTGAAGGACATATCGCTCACCATCGGCGAGCGGGAATTCGTCGCTGTCACCGGCCCCTCCGGTTCCGGCAAGTCGTCGCTCCTCTATCTGCTCGGCCTGCTCGACCGGCCGACGGGTGGCACGCTTATGATCCGCGGTCGCGACACGGAGCGAATGGACGAGAACGAACGGGCAGCCACGCGGCTCGCCAATATCGGATTCGTCTTCCAGTTCCACTTCCTGTTGCCCGAATTTACCGCCCGCGAGAACGTCGAAATTCCCATGCGCAAGCTCGGCCGCCTCGGCCGGAGCGAGATGCGTGGGAAGGCAAGCGAGCTGCTTGCGGCACTCGGGCTTGCCGATCACCTCGACAAGCGGCCCGATCAGCTCTCGGGCGGCCAGCGCCAGCGCGTGGCGGTCGCCCGTGCACTCGCCAACGACCCGCCGCTGATCCTCGCCGACGAACCGACCGGCAGTCTCGACAGCACGAGCTCCGAGCAGGTCTTCAGGATCCTGGAAACGCTGGTGCGCGAAGAGGGCAAGACCGTGGTCGCGGTCACTCATGACCTGGATATGGCCGCGCGCATGGACCGGCGCCTTCATCTCATCGATGGGCACCTAACCACGGAGACGATCAATGCCGCGCGCCAAGACGAAGGCGCAGCTCCGGAGGCCTGACGAACGAGGCCTCAGCCGAAGACGAGATCGCTTTCGGAGAGAACCGAGAGCGAGCTATCCTCGATCAGAATGCCTTCGGTTTCCGAGCCATTGAAGGAGACGAACACGCCATCGGCCGTGTCGCGCGCTGCGGCAAGGAAATCCGCATAGCTGTGAATACCCGTTGTGTCCTGGGCCTCGTGGGAAAAGGCGATGCGGTCACCCTGCCGGCCATCGAAATCGAGAATGCGATCGAGGCCCACCTCGCCGGAGGTTTCCGACGACCAGTAAAAGGTGTCCGCGCCGCGGCCACCCGTCAGCACATCACTGCCGTTACCGCCGCTCAATAGGTCGTTCTCGGACCCTCCATCGAGGAAATCCGCCCCGTCGCCGCCGAAGAGCTGGTCGTTTTCCGACGCGCCCGTCAGCTTGTCATCCCCGCCGCGCCCCTCGAGGATATCGTTGCCGCTCGAGGCGTAAAAAGTGTCGTTGTCGTCGCCGCCGCGCAGTACGTCGTCGTAGCCCCCGCTCGAAACGTTGAAATATTCGATACCGGTGAACGTCAGGCCGGTATGGGTGACACCCCGTGCCGCGTCGAAGTCCATCGCCTCCGGCAGGCCGCCATAGTTGAGGTTCAGGAGGTCCCGGCCTTCACCGCCATCGACCTCGCCGACGTAGCGGGCATTGATCGTGTCGTTGCCCGCGCCGCCGCGCAGGATCGACGCAACACCGAGGCTGCCACCGCCGGGGAAGGTGTCCTGCAGCCAGTCGTCTCCGGCGCCGCCATCGAGCACGTCGCTGCCGCCGGTATTGGCTAGCGTGTCCATTCCGTCGCCGCCATAGGCCACATCGTCACCGGCGCCCGTGACGATCGAGTCGTTTCCGGCACCCCCGTGAATGTAATCATTGCCGTCTTCGCCATAGAGCGCATCCCCTCCGGCGCCGCCCTCGAGGTGATCGTTTCCAGCGCCGGCCTCGACCACGAGATAGGTCAGATCGCCGGCGATCACCCGATCGTTGCCGCTGCCGAGCATGAGGCTCGCCTCCTCGATGCCGCTAATGACGGTGCCGGTCGAGGCCCCTCCGGCGGAGAAGTCGACCGTCAGGTCGCTCGTGCGCTGCGTTTCCTTGATCCATAACCAGTCCTGGCCCGCCCCACCGTCGATTTCTGCCGAATACAGCGTCGAGGTGATCTGATCGCGGCCGTCACCGCCAAATAGGCGATTGGCGCCGAGCCCGTCGATGATCGTATCGTCGCCGACACCCGCGTCGACGAAGTCGTTGCCGCCGCCGGTCTGGATGACATCGGAAAGCGTACTCCCCAGGATCCGGTCGTTGCCGCTTCCCGTCGTCACTTCGATCTTTTCGATGCCGTCATAGGTGACGAAGATATGGCGCTCGCCCGATGTCTGATGACCGATGATGCCGTGGCCGTTTTGCAGGTTGAAGACGACGGGGGCTTTGGCGGCGACGAGATCGATAGCCAGCGTATCGGTGCCGCTGCCGCCGGAGACGGTGCTGCCGGTACCGATGAGAACGAAGCGGTCGTTGCCGGCGCCGCCATTGAGACGATCGTGACCGCCGCTGTTGGTTATGAGATCGTTTCCGCCACCGGCGTAGACGACATCGTTGCCGGCGCCCGTCGAGATGTTGTCGCCTGAGGCGGTGCCGGCGATCCGGTCGTCGCCGCTGCCGGCAAGCACCCGCAACCACTCGATATCGTGGAAGAAGACGTGGCGCCCGGCGAGCGCAGGATCTCCGACATAACCGTGGCCGGACCCGCCGTTGAACACCATGCGCTCGGAGGTTTGTGAGAAATCGACCACGAGACCATCATAGCCGGCCCCTCCGGTGACCGCACCGCCGGTCCCGTTCAGCACGATCTGGTCGTCGTCGGCACCGCCGTCGAGCCGATCGTAGCCGCTCGAGCTTATCAGGGTATCGCGCCCGCCGCCGCCGCTGACGAAATCATCGCCAGCGCCGCCGTCGATCGTGTCGGCGCCGAAAAGCCCCCAGATGCGGTCGCTTTCCGCGGTACCCTTCAAAACGTCGTTCCCATAGGAACCTACGATCCTCGCCATGCGATCACTCCCCTTCAAACAATTTTCAAGAATACTTTGCCACGGAAATATCGACACTTCTATGCGGACTGTATTTATATAAACTCGTAAAGCAATACCGAATAAATACTCGAAATACTGGCAATATAATTCGAGATTTATATTAGTTGTTTCGCGCGTATATTTTCATCCTCGGCGCCGTGCGTCCCTCGGCGTGAGAAACACGCGTGCGAGCTTTTCGGGAAAGAGCCTCGATAGCCGGTCGCTGCCGGACACGACGGCTTTGCCCGAAGTTCGGGTGGTGGCTTATGGGAGGTGCCGACCTATCCCTGCACCGGCGCGGCTGCCCAGCGCCTGGTCGCTTCCGCTGCATCGTCAAAGCTTGCCTCGAAGGCTGCGGATGCGAGCACAGCGCGAATGTGGAGCGTTTCGCCGCCGACATTTGCAAACCCGTGCCGACGCAATTTCGGCACGATCAGCGATTGATTGCTGGTGAGGATGAAACGTTCGTCGTCGATCCACATTTCCGCCTGCCCCGCCACCACCGTCAGCACCTCTTCGACGGGATGGCTATGGGTGGGCGCGCCGGCGCCGGGCGCGATCCATTGTTCGAACAGGCACAATCCGGAAGCGCCATTGAGCGCGGAGATGAGCATGCGGGTCTCAACCCCCGGGCGCCACATCTCGATCGGCCAGTCTTCATGCGCGACAGCTCCCATGACGTGCTCCCCGCCGATGAAATCCGGCCAGCAGTTTATCAGGTTGAACCAATCGACACGACCGATCCCGCTGAGCGCTCAAGGGCATTTGATGCCTCGCCTTATCGATAGCTGGGCAAAAGGAAGGGGCGGCGCGGAACGCCACCCCTCCCTGAGAGACTACGGTATGAAGACCGCCTACGGTCAGTTGATGACTTGGACCACCGTTCTCGACTGCGGCTCGACGATCACGCGGTGGTCATTTACGACCGCATAGGCGTAGCGCGGATTATCGGGTACGGGCGTCAGGACGACGGCTTGCGGGATGGGTTTACCGATCACGACCTGCTCCTGCACGACGACCGAAGGCGGTGCGGGCTGCTGTTCGACATAGGTGATGACTTCCGGCGGCGGCGGCGTCAGCGCTCCGCCGAGCGCGCCACCGACCACGGCACCCACACCGGCACCGATCGGCCCGCCGACGACGGCACCCGCGGTTGCGCCGCCAACGATGCCTGCGGCCGTGCCGGCTTTCTGGTTGGCATCCTCAGCAAATGCGGATCCTGCCATCAAAGAAACAACAGCCGCGGCGATTATAAGCTTCTTCATGATCTAATCCTTTCGTTTGATCACCACATCAACGAAAAGAATAATAATTTGTTCCGAATCCACGCTAATTTCAGCGCATCACGCTTGATAAATTTCATTAACAATCAATGTATGATCGACATCAACGCCATACAATTCAAAGAGGCACCGACCATTATCAATTCTATAGTACAAATAGCAGAGAATCACCCTCTATGTGACTGAGACGCCTTCGTGCGCTCTCAAGGCAAACCCATCTGCCCCGCCACGCTTTCTGCCCGCACCGCCCATCAGTCACGGGGCAACCGGCCAAGAAGCAGTTTGTTCCCTTCCCTGTTGCCGCAGCGTACGCATTTCAGCGCCGGGCCGATGGAATTGAGAGAGACGCCCCATCCGCGCCTGTTTGCAACAAGCCGGCGATCGATCCGCCCCTGGTGTCGACATTTCCCGCATTGCGCCACGAGCACGTACCATTCCGGCAAGAGTTCCAAGGTCGCCCCGTCAACGGTGGCGTCTTCGCGCGGCATCAGGTCGATGCTTCGACGATGCCTCATGTTCATTCCTCTCGAAGCTTCGACTCGCTTCGCCCGTCATCCAGCTGCCGGGCCTTGAGCGGCCCGCTCCTTCGTCAGCGTGCGGAACCGTCGAGCCGAAGCGAAAGCTGGACACCGCCACGCTTCAGCCGCGGCAACGGCGGCGCCATGTCGATGCGGCCGAAGGTGCGCTTGCGCCATTCGGCCTCGCGTTCCCGCTTCTTTCGGGCGGCCGCAACGGCGGCCATGGCGCGTTCGATCACTTCTTCCGTGTGGGTCATGGTCTCCATCCGACTCATGGGAACCTCCGCTTTGTTCTTGTTATGTTCTTATTTTAGCGTTCCAATGTCAACTCCCCTCATGAGCCCGGACGAATCGCTCTTGCCGTATCGAGGCTTTCTGCGTCGCTCGGCGCCGGGCGCAGGGTCTGATCGGCCGAAGCCAAGGCGACGATGGGCAAAAGAGCGGCTTTTTCGGCCACCCGATTTTCCTTGTTTTCCAGCGGCCGGCGACCGGTCCTCAGCGCCGCCTCATTAACCTTCGCATTGCCGAATTAACCATTTGTTAACCATTTGATCGATACACCGAAGCAACGGAAAATTTACCAAGATGAATGATGTGTTAACCGAATCCCGGCCGATCCGCCTCAAGGGGCGATCCTTCCTTGCGCTAGCGCTGACCCCCGAGCTTCCGCTCGAGGATTGGCTCACCCGCCTCGACCATCTCGCCTCCCGCTCCGCCGGTTTCTTCCTGCGACGCCCGGTCGTGCTTGATGTCGACGGCCTTGATATCGACCGGTCGCAACTGCGCGAACTCGTCGACCAGCTCGGCAAGCGCAATGTGCGCATCATGGGCATCGAAGGCGCGCGCCAGTCTCTGCTCGGCGCTGACCTTCCTCCCGCGATGACCGACGGTCGCCCGGCGGCGGACTACGAAGCCAAGATGGCGGAACAGGCCGAAAAGAGCGAGACGCCGGAAGCGGAAGCAGCCGCGGAAACCGTGATCACGGCAGAACCGCTTGCCACCAAGGCGACGCCGTCGATCGTCGTCACCCAGCCGGTGCGCTCCGGCCAGTCGCTGTTCTTCCCCGAAGGGGACGTGACGATCATCGGCTCGGTCGCCTCGGGCGCCGAAGTCGTCGCCGGCGGCTCGATCCACATTTACGGCGCGCTGCGCGGCCGGGCGATGGCCGGCACCACGGGCAATGCTTCGGCGCGGATCTTCTGCCGCAAGCTCGAAGCGGAATTGATTGCGATCGACGGCTTCTACAAGACGGCCGACGACATGGAGCAGAACCTGCGTGGCAAGTCCGTGCAGATCTGGCTCGACGGCGAACAGCTGAAGGCCGGAACGCTCGGTTAGGCCGAGGCAAGGAAAGGTGTGGATGCTTGCCATCCGCATCTGGTGATTCAGGTCGATCCGGCCGGGGTCACGAGGACGTAGGCGAAGGCGAATTCTTAGATACTTGGAGAGACGAATGGGCAAGGTAGTCGTAGTTACATCGGGCAAGGGCGGCGTCGGCAAGACGACGTCCAGCGCCGCACTGGGCGCCGCACTCGCTCAGAACGGCGAGAAAGTCGTCGTCGTGGACTTTGACGTCGGTCTGCGCAATCTCGACCTCGTCATGGGCGCGGAACGCCGCGTCGTCTATGACCTGGTCAACGTGATCCAGGGCGAGGCCAAGCTGTCGCAGGCGCTGATCCGCGACAAGCGCTTGGAAACGCTCTATCTGCTGCCGGCCTCCCAGACCCGCGACAAGGACAACCTGACGCCGGAAGGTGTCGAGAAGGTCATCGCCGCCCTTCAGAGCGCCTTCGACTGGGTCATCTGCGACAGCCCCGCCGGTATCGAGCGTGGCGCCACGTTGGCCATGCGCCACGCCGACATCGCGATCGTCGTGACCAATCCGGAAGTCTCGTCGGTGCGCGATTCCGATCGCATCATCGGCCTGCTCGATTCCAAGACGCTCAAGGCGGAAAACGGCGAGCGCATGGAAAAGCACCTGCTGCTTACCCGCTACGACCCGGTACGCGCCGAGCGCGGCGACATGCTGAAGGTCGACGACGTGCTCGAAATCCTGTCAATCCCGCTGATGGGCATCATTCCGGAAAGCGCCGACGTGCTGCGCGCGTCCAACGTCGGTTCGCCGGTCACGCTGGCCGACACCCGCTCGGCCCCGGCGCTTGCCTATTTCGAGGCGGCTCGCCGACTGAAGGGCGAGGCCCTGCCGATCAACATCCCCGGCGAGAAGCGCAGCTTCCTCGGCAAGATCTTCGGAAGGAAAGCGGCATGAACCTTTTCCGTTTCTTCTCCCGCACACAGTCAGCGCCGGCCGCCCGCGAACGGCTGCAGGTGCTGCTCGCCCATGAGCGCGCATCCGCCGGCGATAGCGATCTCGTCACCAAACTGCGCGACGAAATCCTCCAGGCGATCTCCAAACACATGCAGATCGACGACGACAAGGTCCGCGTAACGATGGAACGCGGCCCCCAGGTCTCAACGCTCGCCGTCGATATCGAGATCCCCTTCGACGCAAAGAAGGCGGCCTAAGGGCCGCCAACTTATTTGGGAAACAACGTTCCTCTCGGCCGACTTCCTGTTTTCAGATACGGCAGCATCCAGCGGGTACTGCCGTATTTTTTGTCTGAGATCAGTACTCCGGGGCGACACCGAAGACGAACTCCACCTTGTCGCCCGTCATGTTGAAATATTGGTGATCGAAACCCGCCGGAAGCCGTCGCGCGGGTTGAGCTCGAACCAGACCTGGCTTTCGGCATCGGGCACATGGATGTTCACGATACCCGACACCAAGTAGAGGCATTCGTCACCCTTGTGGCGCTCCATGCCGGTGCGTTTTCCCGAAAGCAGCGTCGTCTTGCCGACGGTGAGCTGATCGGTCGCGCAATAGAGGCCGGTATAGGCGCCCTGCGTTTGCCGATCGAGGCTTAAGAGCAGATCGGCATCGCGCATCGAATGGATTGTCCTGGCCTTCCGCTGGGCGTCGGCGTCCATCGGCCAGCGACCGATGGACCTGCTCTGGCCATAGCGCGATTGCTCGATCTCGATATAGGGCTTGGTGCGCGCATAGGGGCCTGACGTGCCCTTGGCCGGCGGCGGCGCGAAGAATTCCAGCACGCGGACCTGCTCGTTGCCAAGGTTGAAACCGTGGTGCCAAGTTTCCTTGCGGAAGAACAGCGCCTCGCCTTCCTTCGCGATGCAGAATTCACCCGTCTCGGGGTTGGCAAGGCCAAGTGTACCGCTCAGCACGTAGAGAACCTCGTACGCCCCGAAGATCGCGGGAGGCCATCGTATGCTTGAAGCAGCCGCCGGGCTGCATGAAGACGATCTGGTGAATGCTTTCCGTCGAGGCGTAGATCCAGCCGTCAACGAGACCGGCATTTTCCTCGCCCCAGAGATGCCGCGTGACGCCGGCATAGGGGATGTGGCTAGGACGATCAAAGACAGGACGGGGAGACGGCTTGTATCCCATTGGTAAACTCCTTGGTTCTGGGCGCGAAGCGGCGCGCCGATGTGGGGGGGGGGGGGAGGTCAGTCTGCGCCGTCTCGCCGACGACGGTCGCCCGTTTTGCGACCGTCCTTGGTTTCGATGACTTCCGCGACCTGAAGGCGTTCTTTCAACAACACCTGCGAAATGCGCGGATGGTCTCCGCCTCAGCATAGAACACTCACGCGGCCTGTTGCGGCAGCGGCCCGACATAGAGCGAACGCGGCCGGATAAGGCGGCCTTCCAGCGCCTGCTCGCGGGCATGGGCGATCCAGCCGACGGTGCGACCGATCGCGAACACGCCGGTGAAGGCGTCGCGCGGGAAGCGCAGCGCATCGAGCAGCAGCGCCGTGTAGAACTCGACGTTGACGTCGAGCGGGCGGTCGGGCTTGCGCACCTTCAGGACGGCGAGCGCCGATTGTTCGACCTCTTCTGCCAGTCGAATGCGATCGCGGTTGGCCGGATGCGCAGCGATCAGTCGTTTCAGCGCGCCCTTCAGCGCATCGGCGCGGGGGTCGCGGACACGATAGACACGGTGGCCAAAGCCCATCAGCCGTTCGCCGTGGTCGAGCGCGTCGGAAAGCCAGGCCTCCGCATTCTCAGGCGTTCCAATCGCGTCCAGCATGTCGAGCACCGGACCAGGCGCGCCGCCATGGAGCGGCCCCTTGAGCGCCCCGATGGCGGCAAGCACCGAAGAGGTGAGACCGGCCTTGGTGGAGGCGACCACGCGTGAGGCGAAGGTCGAGGCGTTGAGGCCGTGGTCCGAGATCGTCACCAGATAGGCGTCGAGCGCCGCCACTTCTTGTCTGCTCGGCACCTTGGCACAGAGCATCGCCAGGATATCGGCGGCGTGCGACAGCGCCGGCGTCGGCGCGACCGGAGCTTCACCGCTCTTCATGCGCAACGCCGCCGGCAGGAAGACGGCCGGCGCGGCGAGCAGACGTAGGGCCGTATCGAGGTCCTCCCCATCCGGGAGCCGGGCGATGAGCGCGCGCATGATGTCGACCGGCGGCAGTTCCAGCAACGCATCGTCGATGGCGCCAACATGGGCGAACACTTCCGCTCGCTTCTCACCCAGCCGCTTCGCGAGTTCAACCCGGTCCGGCATCGGCCCCAGCAGCCCCTCGAACAACAGCGCCACGACATCCTCATAGCTTGCGTGGCCGGCCAGGTGATCGAGCGAGACGCCGCGGATGATCAATTGACCCGCCTCGCCGTCAACATGGGAGAGCTGCGTTTCGGCGGCGACGACGTCTTCAAGTCCGTTCTTCATCATCAAGTTTCTCCTTTACGCCGAGGATGATCCGACCTAGACCTATTGACGTCAATCTTGATGCTATTGATCAACATGAATACACTCTGGATCACCGCCGAAGAGGCGCTCGCCAAGCTCGGCAGCAAACGGCAGACGCTCTATGCCAATGTCAGCCGCGGCCGCATTCGCGCCAAGCCCGACCCCGCCGACCCGCGCCGCAGCCTCTACCAGGCCGACGACGTGCACCGGCTGGCCGAGCGCCACGCCGGCAGGCGGCAGGCGGCGGTCGTGGCGGCCGAGACGATCCGCTGGGGCGAGCCGGTACTGCCAACGACGATCTCCAGCATCGCCGGAGGGCAGCTCTCCTACCGCGGCAGCAACGCGATCGAACTTGCCACCACAGCGACCCTGGAGGAGGTCGCCGCCCTGCTCTGGCTGACACCGGCGGCGGTTGTTGTTCCAGCGCGCGATCCCGGCAGCAGCCAATCGCGGCTAGCAACGACCTTTACGCTTCTCGCCGGGCGCATCGAAGCCGACCTGCCGGCGCTCGGACGCAGGCCCGCCATCCTGAAGGCCGAGGCCGCCGAGGTGCTGGCGACCGTTGCCGCCGGACTTGCGCCGTCGCGGGAAAATGTGCCGCTGCACGAGCGCCTGGCGCACGGCTGGGAGCGGCCGGAGGCGGCGGAGCCGATCCGCCGATGCCTGGTGCTGACGGCGGAACACGAGCTCAACGTTTCCGCCTTTGCAGCACGGGTCACCGCGTCGTCCGGCGCCGCACTTTCCGCCGCCACACTTTCGGGGCTTGCCACCCTCACCGGCCCCAGGCACGGCGGCGCCTGGCTGAGCGTCACGCGGCTTGCCGAACAGGCGGCCGTGGGCGGGGTGCGCGAGGCGATCCGTACCATGCTGTCTTCGGACGGCGTGGTCCGGGCTTTCGGCCACCGGCTCTATCCGGACGGCGACCCGCGCGCGAAGGCCATCATGTCGAGCTTCGACGTGCCGCCGCTCTATGCCGCGCTGGCCGAGGCCGGCGAGGAACTGCTCGGAGAACCGGCCAATCTCGACTTCTCTCTGGCGGCGCTCGCTGCTGCCTATGATCTACCCGATGACGCGCCGATGGTGATATTCGCCCTTGCACGCACCGTCGGCTGGCTCGCGCACGCAATGGAACAGGTCGTCAGCGGCGATCTGATCCGGCCGCGCGCCCACTATGCCGGATCGTAGCTCCTCCTCCGCGCCCTCAGCCCTAAGCTCGATTGACTAGAAAAGGCGCGGGCGGGCGGCCGCAAAAGGGCCACAATACGCGCCTGGGGAAAGAATATCCGTCAATCTGGAGCGAATTGGCCTTTATTAAATAATGTTAATGAAGCGGATTTCCGGAGATGTTTACCGAAATATTACGCGTTATTAACATGACGGCGGCGCACGGAAGTAATACCTTCATTTTCGAGGCTGAATATTGCCGGCGACCGCTTCGGCCGTGACGCGACAATAGGAGACAGCCTCGAACGGAAGCGCGCGGCGCTTCCTTCAATTCAGGAGATGCAGTCATGCGCTCGCCCTTCAAGACCACCACCATCGCAACCGTCGCCCTCGTTCTCTTAAGCGGCGCCGCCTTTGCTGCCGATCACCACGATTTCGGCCGCGACAACGACAAGGGTGCCTATACCGGCGATTACTACCAGGGCATTTTCGCCCAGGACGACATGGCAACCCCGGCCATGCCGGTCTACCGGACACCGACCCACATTGCATCGACGCGGCTCGATCACGTCCTGCATGAACTCCGGGTCGACAACCACCGCATCAACGCCGACCACGAACAGGGCAAGCTGACGGCAGCAAACTACCGGAAGCTTGAACGCGAAGACGGTGCTGTGCGCGCCGACGCCGTCAAGACCGCCGCCGCCCATCACGGCATGCTGCCGGCCCAGTCCTACGCCCGGCTCCAGGGTGACGTTCGCCATCTCGACCGCGACATCGCCCGAATGGCTTGACCGACACGTTGAGGCTCACCCGTCTTCGGGTGAGCCGTAACCGATGGGGCCGGGCCTGCTCAAGGGCCTGGTCCTTCGGTAACCAGACCGCCCCTTAATCCAATGCCGGCCGACGGTGCCCGCAGACCCGACCTGCCTCGGGCTGCGTCCGGCCAAGTTCGTCCGGCAAACAGGCAGCGAAAGGAACAGGATCATGTCAAACATTCTCACGAGGTATCGAGCTGCCGCCCTCCTTGGCGCAGCCGTCATCATTGCGCCCTTGTCTGTAGCAGCCTTCACAGGCCATGACGTGGCCGCTGCGGCGGCCAGTCCGGCCGTTGCAGTCCCGGCCACATCCGGCGGATCCTTCGCGCCGGTCGTGTCGGCAGACAAGCCGGCGGTCGTCACCGTGACGACCGTGATCAAGGCCGACAACGCCGGTGCGAGCGAACCGTCGCAACCGGGCGGAAATTCGCCCTTCGACGAACAATTCCGCCAATTCTTCCACGATCAGGGCATCCCCTTGCCGGACCAGGCGCCTGAGCAGCGTCAGCGTGAACGGGCCGAAGCGCTCGGCTCCGGTTTCATCGTGACCGCGGACGGCTACGTCGTCACCAACAACCACGTCATCGACAAGGCATCGAGCATCATGGTGACGCTCGACGACGGCACGCAAGTGCCGGCCAAGCTTGTCGGCGCCGACCCGAAGAACGACCTCGCAGTCCTGAAAATCACGGCGCCGAAGCCGCTCGCAACAGTTGCCTGGGGCGATTCCGACACCTTGCGGGTTGGCGACCAGGTGCTGGCGATCGGCAACCCGTTCGGCATCGGCACGACGGTCACGTCGGGGATCGTCTCGGCGCGCGGCCGCGACCTGCACAGCGGTCCCTATGACGATTTCATCCAGATCGACGCCCCGATCAACCACGGCAATTCCGGCGGACCGCTGGTCGACGCAAAGGGCCAGGTGGTCGGCATCAACACGGCGATCTATTCGCCGAACGGCGGTAGCGTCGGCGTCGGCTTCGCCATCCCCTCGGACCAGGCGCAAAAGGTCGTCACTGAGTTGATGAAGGATGGTTCGATCCAGCACGGCTTCATCGGCGTGCAGATACAGCCGGTCACGGCTGATATCGCCGACGCCATCGGCCTTGCCCAGCCTGAGGGCGCGCTCGTTGCCGGCGTCAGTGGCGGAACGCCCGCGGCCAAGGCCGGCATCAAGGCCGGCGACATCATCATCGCGCTTGGCGGCAACCCGGTGAAGTCGCCGCGTGACCTGTCGCGCATGGTCGCCGACCTCTCGCCCGGCACCTCGAAGAACCTGAGCCTATGGCGGACCGGCAAGACGAAGGATGTTGCGATCACGATCGGCGACAATGCCGCAGACCAGCAGTAACCGTCGCAAGTACGTCACCGCACACCTTGCCTCCAACCAGCCCGGCCGCACCGCGGCCGGGCATCGCCATGGCATCAGTCAGGCGGCAAGCGCTCCGGTCCGGTTCTGCTCGCGCCAGGCGACGGGGCTCAAGTCGGTGACGCGGCGAAACTCGCGATTAAAATTCGATTTCGTCTGAAAGCCGGATTCCAGCATGGCCGCGGTCACCGACATGTCGGTTTCGCGCAACAGCCGGCAGGCCTCAGCAATCCGGATATCGTTGATGTATTGCGAGACGTTCTTGCCCGCCAGCCGATTGACGGCGGTCGATATCTGCCGGGCGGGCAGGCCCGCGCGCCGCGCCAGACGTGACAAGGTGAGGTTTTCGTCGCGGGCCAGTTTCTGACTGACGAGCAGTTGATCGATCCTGTCGAGGATTTCGCGGTCCTGCGGCTTTGCAACAGGATCCTCGTCGGTGACCGCGCCGGCGGCCGGAAGCGCACGCGCACGGTCCGCGACCATGGCTGTCAGCCCGATGAAGAGCAGGCCCAGCAAGTTCGCGTTACTGACGATGAGGCCGATATTCGCGCCCCTCGTCCATTCGAAATCCAGAAGGATCGCAAGATCGAAGAGCGCCGAAAGGCAGAGCGAGAACGCGGCAATGAGCAAGGCGCGGTGCGCCGCGGCCGCACCTTCGAAGCGCGCTTCCTCCAGCGCATCCGTACCGACGCGCGCCAGGTTCAGGAGCGCCAGCGCGTATCCGACATATTCGACGATCAAGGCGAAATCGATGTAGCGCGGCGCGAACAGCACGAGCGCGAACATACCGATCGTCGGCGCCGCATGGACCCACCCCGCCGCAGCAGCACTGCGCTCGTCTCTGCGGATCAGGCTGTGGAAACTCGCAAGCACCAGCGGCGGCACACCGCTCGCAAGCACCGGCAGCGCAAACTTCAACGCAGTGACGTCATAGCCCCAACGCAGCCCGACGATCACCGACTGGAGCGCACAGAGCGCCACCAGAGCGAGGAACGGCCGGTTGCGCCGCCCTGGCTCGTCGCCATGCAACATGAACGCAAGCAGGATAAAAAGCAGCAAGGCGACGACGAACGGGAGCGGCAGAAAGATCAAGGCATGTCCTTCAGACAAAGGCGGACAGACAAAGGCGGACAGACAAACGGCAGGCAGGCGAGCGGCAAGCAGGCATTTCGATGAGCGGATCATTGCCCAGATCGCGATTCGGGACGACCTCAATCGCGATCGAGGACGCGGACAAACGGGGCGTCGGTGACGGTCGGCCGTCTTTTCCAACACAGCGAGATGCCCAATGCCCCTCCTCCAGTTCATTCCCGCCGCTGCCTTCCTTCTGAGCCTGGCCGCCTCGGCGCAAGCCGATGACGTCGGCGTCCGCGAGATCGACGTTGCCGCACCGAAGCGGGAACGCCAACTCGCCGTCACCGTCTGGTATCCCGCCAAAGCCGGCGGTGAGCCGGTGCTTGTCGGCGACAATCGCATCTTCGAGGGATCGCCCGCATCGAAGAACGCCCCCTTGCGCGAGGGCCGGTATCCGCTGGTGGTTCTGTCCCATGGTTCGGGCGGCCGCGTCGAGGCGATGAGCTGGCTTGCGGCCGAGCTCGCGGCGGCCGGCTTCATCGTCGCCGGCCCCAACCATCCCGGCACCACCAGCGGCGACTCGACGCCTGCCAACACGCCGAAGCTTTGGGAAAGGACGGCCGACCTCTCGGCATTGATCGACACGTTCACCCGGGATCCGCAATGGAGCGCTGCAATCGACCCCGGGCGGATCGCCGTCCTCGGATTCTCTCTCGGCGGCTCGACCGCCATGGAGATTTCAGGGGCAAGAGCGAGCCTCGAGGCCTATGCCGGCTACTGCGACAGCTACGGCAAGTGGGATTGCGCCTGGTTCGTCGGCGGCAGGGGCTATGTCGACGACACGCCGGTCGACGTCGACAAGCTCGATCTTCGCACCGTCGACAAGGCGCGTTTCGAGCAGTCGAACCGGGATCCTCGGATCAAAGGCGCCGTACTCGTCGACCCCGGCCTCGCCCAGGCCTATGTGGAAGACAGCCTCAAGGCGATCGCGATCCCGATGCATTTCATCAATCTCGGCAGCAAGGAGACGATCCCGCTTGCGGTCGCTTCCGAGCCGCTGGCGGCGCTGACGCCGAAGGGCTCCTATGCCACGGTCGCCGGAGCAGACCACTTCAGCTTCCTGCCGATATGCAAGGACGGCGCTGCCGAACTGCTTGAATCCTTCGGCGAGGTCGATCCGATTTGCGGCACGACGGAACGGCCGCGCGCCGATATTCATGCCGAGATCAGCAAGCTGACCCGCGAGGCCCTGCAGAAAACACTGGCGAATCGATAGCATCGTCATACTGGCCGCAGGGCGATGACACGCGTCGCCCTGTGCTCGGTCTGTTCGATTTCGGTCTTGCCCGGAGAGATGGCATCGTCCGAGGAGACGAGAAGCTGCCATCGCTCTGGTCCGCTGCTAGCGCTGAAACGTGAGGTGGACAGTCCCACTCTCGGCCGTTTCTGCCTTGACGGTGTAGCCGGCCTCCAACCCGCGCAGATCGTCCCAAAGACGGATACCCCGCCCGAGCAGGATGGGTGCGATCGCCACATGCAAGCTATCGACAAGGCCTGCCTTGAGATAGGCGCGCACGACCGTGGGTCCGCCGCCAATACGGACATCCTTACCGTCCGCAGCGCTCGTCGCCTGCCGGAGTGCATCGGCAAGGGACGTGTTCAGAAAATGAAATGTGGTGCCTCCGGCCATCTCGATCGGAGGCCGCGGCATGTGCGTGAGCACGAAGACCGGGACGCGAAACGGAGGTCCTTCCCCCCACCAGCCGCGCCAGTCGGGATCGTTTGGGTGAGCGTGAAATCCAAACATGGCGGCACCCATAATCTCAGCACCGATGTTTGAGAAGTATGACTGCGCATATTGCTCATCGACGCCCGTGGTGCCCGCTCCGGACGTGTCCTTGAACACGCGCTCCCGCATCGTTCGGGTCGCAGCATAGGCGGCAACCAGACGCGGCCAATCAGCGCCAAACGGATTGTCCGGGGTCTGATCTGTGGTTGTCGCGAAACCGTCCAGGGAAATGTTGAGATCGACACGAACTGCCATTGGTCTCTCCTAATAGTAAGGTAGGTGCCTTATTAATTTCACCCGAATACAAAGGCAAGTACCTTATTATCATTGACGCGCGTGCGCGGTCCGCTTTAGTGTGGCGCATGCCCTATCATTCGACCCCGCTTGACCTTGCCTTCCATGCACTCAGCGACCCGACGCGCCGCGCCGTTGTTTCACGGCTTGCGGACGGGGAGATGCCCGTGAGTGTCCTTGCCGAGCCCTTCGACATGGCACTGCCCTCCTTCGCCCAGCACCTCAAGGTGCTTGAAGATTGCGGACTTATCGCAAGCGAGAAACGTGGCCGCAGCCGCTGGTGTCGACTGGAGCGGGGGCGCTTCGAAGAGGCGGCAACCTGGATGGAAGCGGAGCGACGACGTTGGGCCGAACGGCTCGACCGATTGGAAGCCTATCTGGACAAGACGTAGGGAACGGCAATGGAACCGATTTTTGAGACCTGGTCGCCCGACCGCGAAATCGTTTTGGTCAAGGTGCTGAAGCACCCGCGACAAAAGGTTTTCGCCGCCTGGATGGACCCGCAAGCGCTGGCACAATGGTATGGCCCGGCTGGCTTCAGCATCGAGAACCATGAGGCTGACATCCGTGAGGGCGGGGTATGGCGCTTCGACATGGTGGGCGAGTTTGATGGTCGGCAGCAGCGCTTCCCCAGTCTGATGCGCTTCCTGAAGATCGTGCCCAACGAATTGATCGTAGTGGACTATGGCACTGCTGAGCCCGACGACCCCGATCGCTTCTATATGACGATTACTTTCGATGAACAGGCCGACGGCAAGACCGTGCTGACCCTGCGCCAGCTTCACCCAAGTCGCGAGCGCCGCCAAGCGGTCATCGACTTCGGCGCGGTGGAGTACGGGCTGCAGACGCTTGACAGTCTGGCCGCCTGGCTCGATGGCTGACGCGGCCCGCCTGGACGTTGGTCGCCGCCTTCATGATTGACCGCTTTCAGGATTGTTCGGAGCCACGTCTGAGCTTGCGACTGGCACCGTCGGCGAAGCCGTCGCCGCTCGTTCCGATCAAGTGACGGATCTGCGCGGCACCTATGGCCGAAGGAAGTCGAGAAGCTCCGAATTGAAGGCCTTTGCCGACTCGATATTGACGATATGCCGACCAGGCAGCGACAGGTGCCGGCCTCGCTGCACCCGGGCGGCGATATATTCGAGGTCCGCCGGCGGGCATACCGGATCGCCGTTGCCGGAGATGGCGAGCACGGGGTTGGCAATCGCTACGATCTCCTCCCTCAGATCCGCGCCCGCGAGCGCGGTGCAGCCACCGATGTAGCCGTCGGTCGAGGTGGCGGTGAAGGCGCCCAGAATGCGATCGACGGCTTCTGCATGGCTGGCTGCAAACTGCGGGGTGAACCAGCGTTCTGCCGTGGCCGCGGCGAGCCCTGCGAGACCGTCCGCCCGAACGCTGTCGATGCGGGTGGCCCAGCTCTCGGGCGTCCCGATCCGCGCCGCCGTGGCACAGAGCACGATCTTGTCGAAACGTTTGCCGGCATGGATACCTAGCCATTGTCCGGTCAGGCCCCCGATCGACAGGCCGCAGAAATGTGTCCGCTCGATCCCCAGGCCATCCATGAGCGCGAGCACATCCTGGCCGAGGTCGGAGAGCGCATAGGGCGGCGGCGGCGCCGAGGACTGGCCATGACCGCGGCGATCGTAGCGCAGCACGCGGAAATGGGGCGACAGATCGGCGATCTGCGCATCCCACATGGAGAGGTCGGTGCCGAGCGAATTGCAGAAGAGCAGCCAGGGCGCGTTGCCGCTCTGGTCGCCTTCGATGCGGTAGTGAAGGCGATGGCTGGACAAGTCGAGATAGGCCATGAAACAGGAACTCCAATCGGGAAAGCCGCCAGCAATGGCGGCTTTGTCGTTCTTGGCGCAACATCGCGCCTCGGGTGGTACGCGGCGCTGCAATAGGTAGATATCGACAGCGCGTGCTCAAGGGTGGCAACCGATCCCTTCGCGGCCCGGCCGCCTCGCCTCGATCTATGCCGCCGCCAGTCGCGCGATCTCCACGCGGCGGGCGTTGCTGACCGCGAAGACCAGCATGGCGACAGCCGAGATCGCCGCCGGTACGGCGAAGATCGCGAAGTTCTGCTGCAGCGGAAGCTCCTGCGCCAGGAGCACGCCGCCGAGCGTCGGGCCGACGATCGCGCCGATGCGACCGACACCGGAGGCCCAGCCCAAACCGGTGGAGCGAACCGACAGGTTGTAGAGCTGCGCCACGCTGGCATAGAGCAGGATCTGCGTGCCGATCGTGGTGGCGCCGGCAACAAAGACCATCAGAAACAGGACACCCGTCGGCGGATTGAAGCCGATCAGCGCGATCGAGAAGGCGGCGGCAACGAAGAAACCGACCACCACCTTGGGCAGGCCGAAGCGGTCACCGAGCCAACCGCCGGCAATGGCGCCGACCATGCCGCCGAAATTCAGCGAGAACAGGCTGAGCAGGCTCGCCTTCTCGGCATAGCCAGCTTCCTGCAGCACCTTCGGCAGCCAGGACGACAAGAGATAGACGAGCAGTAGGCAGCAGAAGAATGCGACCCAGAGCATCACGGTGCGCAGGGTCCGCTGATGGCGGAAGAGTTCCAGCACCGATGCCGAGGCCCCCTTCCTCTCGGAGAAGACCAGCCTGTCGGTGGTACCGAGACGCGCGTTCGGATCGATCTTGGCATAGATGCGTTTGGCCTCTTCCTGCTTGCCCTGGCGGATAAGGAAGCCGAGCGATTCCGGCAGCTTCCAGAGGATCACTGGCAAGAGGAGCAGCGGCACGGCGGCGATGAAGAACATCGGCTTCCAGCCATAGGACGGGATGAGGCCGATACCGAGGCCGGCAGCGACCATGCCGCCGACGGAATAGCCGGAGAACATCAGCGCCACCAGCGTGCCGCGCAGACGCTTCGGCGCATATTCGTTCATCAGCGCCACCGCATTCGGCATCAAGCCGCCGCAGCCGAGACCGGCGAAGAACCGGAAGATCTTGAATTGCTCCGGCGAATTGGCAAAGCCGGTCAAAAGGGTTGAGAGCGTAAACAGCAGGAAGCTGATGGCGATTCCCTTCTTGCGGCCGATCCGGTCGGCGAGCGGGCCGAAGATCAGCGCCCCGAACATCATGCCGAACAGCGCCCAGGCCTGCAGCGCGCCGGCCTGCGGCTTGCTCAGGCCCCATTCGGCAATCAGCGTCGGCAGCACCGTGCCGGCGACGAAGACGTCGTAACCGTCGACGATCAACAGCAGCGCCGAGAGCACTACCACCATCCACTGGAAGCTCCCAAGCGGGCTCCCGTCAATTGCTTCATTCACATCGATCGTGCGCATCATCTCCTCCCCAGGTGTTAGCGCGTTGAAAAAGGTCCGTCAGCCGAGATCGCCGCCGGCGACCGGCAGAACACTGCCGGTGATGTAGGAGGCCTCGTCGGAGGCCAGGAACAGGATCGGCGCCGCTTGCTCTTCGATGCTGCCGTAGCGTTTCATGAAGCTCGACTGCTTCACCTGGGCGACGACGTCGCCCATCCAGGCCTTCTCGGCCTCATTGTCGCCTTCGGCATTGCGCGGGATGCGGCGCGGCGGCGCCTCGGTTCCGCCCGGTGCTGTGGCAACGACGCGGATGTTGCGGTCGGCAAGCTCCATCGCCAGCGACTGGGTGATGGCATTGACGCCGCCCTTGGCCGCCGAATAGGGCACGCGGTGAATGCCGCGCGTGGCATTGGACGACACGTTGACGATGGTGCCGCCACCGCGGGCAAAGAGATGCGGCAGCACCGCATGGCAACAGTAGAGGGTCGGCATCAGCGAGCGGCGGATCTCTGCATCGATCTGCACCGGTTCGAATTCGGCAAAGGGACGCATGCGGATGGCGCCGCCGACATTGTTGATCAGGATGTCGATGCCGCCGAATTTTTCCGCGGCAAAGTGCATTGCTGCGGCTGCCCCCTCGTGCGTTTCAAGATCGGCTACGAAGGCAGCCGCCCATTCACTGCCGGCCTCCGCCGCCACCTCGGACACGAAATCGGCACGGTCGACAAAGAGAACCTTGCCGCCTTCAGCCACGGCACGCAGCGCCACGGCGCGGCCGATCCCTTGCGCGGCACCGGTGACGACGATTGCCTTGCCGGCAAACCGTCCTTCGAAACGAGCGGAGGTCATGCTGCCTCCTTCGCCACCGCATTGGGCGTGAACTTCTCATAGTGGAAACTGTTGGGCCTTACGCCGGTGTCGTCGAGATGCTTGCGCACTGCGTCCACCATAGGCGGCGGGCCGCAGAGATAAACGTCGACATGGCCGCCGTTCAGCACGTCCTCGGGCATGTGCTGGGTCACCCAGCCCTTGCGCGGATGGCTGGAGGCGACATCCGCCACCACCGTGTCAAAGGTGAAGTTGGCAAGCCGCTTGGTATAGGCTTCGATCTCGTCGACAAGCACCAGATCGAGGTCGCGGGTGACGCCGTAGATCAGATGCACTTTCTGCTCCGGGTTGGTGCGGGCCAGAACCTCAAGCATCGACAGGAACGGCGCAAGACCGGTGCCACCGGCGAGGAAGAGCAGGGGGCGCTGAACCTCGCGCAGATAGAAACTGCCGAGCGGCCCGGTCAATTCCAGTTTCGTGCCGACTTCGGCGTGTTCCAGCCACGTGCTCATCAGCCCGCCCGGGATCTTCTTGATCAGGAAGCCGACGCGCGTCTCGCCCGATGCCGAGGAGAAGGAATAGGAACGGCTCTGGCCGCTGCCGGGCACGTCGATGTTGACGTACTGCCCCGGCAGAAAGGCCGGCGCTGCAGCGCCCTCGATATCCAGTTCGAGCACGATCGCCGCATCGTTGTGCGGGACGACGCTTGCCACACTCGCCGTAAACTTCTGCTGTCCGGTCTTACAGGCCGCTGCTGTCGTCGGCACCGCGATGACGCAGTCGCTCGACGGCTTCATCTGGCAGGTCAGCACCAGTCCGCTTGCCGCCTCGTCCGCTGTCAGCGCATCGTCGATGAAGTCGTCGCCGAGGTCGTAGGCGCCGCTTTCGGCGCGGCACTTGCAGGTGCCGCAAACCCCGTCCGAACAGTCCATCGGCAGGTTGATCTTGTTGCGGAAGGCGGCGTCGAGCACCTTCTCATCGTCCCTGCATTCGACGAAGCGGGTGACGCCGTCCTCGAAATTCAAAGCGATCCTGTAGCTGGCCATGGTTGTTCCTCCCATTCCTGTCAGGCGACGGCCGTCAGATGTGGTAGACGTCGATGACCTGGCGGATGTAGTCGTTCTTCAACACGATCTTCTTCCGTGAGATCAGCAGTTCACTGCCGCTCTTGCGGAGCGTGACGAACATGGTCCCGAAGAAGTGGTCGGTGACCTTGTAGCGGTGGTTGAGCGTGTGGAAGTTGTAGCGGAAGTCCGCCTCCTCGCCGCGATCGGCCACAAGCTCGACATTGGTGACGTTGTGGCTTGTGCGCGGCTCCGGCGTGGACGCTCCAGAGCGTTCGGTCTTGATGCGAAAGACGCGATCTTCCAGGCCATCGCGGCTCGGGTAATAGATCAGCGAGATCTGCGACTGCGGATCTTCGGTCAACTGATCGTCGTCGTCCCAGGCCGGCATCCAGTAGCTGACGTCCGGCGCATAGCAGGTCAGCCATTCGTCCCATTGCCGGTCGTCGAGCAGGCGCGCTTCGCGATAGAGGAAGGCGCAGGCGGTGTCATAGGAGATCGTCATGCGACCGCTCCCTGCTTTTCGGAGGCAAGTGCTGTGCGCATCACCTTCGCCCAATATTCGTGCTGGCGGACAAAGAGGCCTTCGTCTTCGCTGCGCTCGCCCGAGAGCAGCGGTGCGATGCCCATGCGCCTGGCGTTCTCATCCGGACCGTCGATCCAGAGCGGCGCACCGCGAGAGAGATCGTTCCAGAGCGCGGTGATGCCGGCGTAACCCTGCTGGCAGGCGCGGAACTCCTCGAGATCGTCGGCCGTGCCCATGCCGGAGACATTGAAGAAATCTTCGTATTGGCGGATGCGCAGCGTGCGATCGGCCGCATTTTCACCCTTCGGCGCGAAGCAGAAGATGCTGATCTCGGTCTTGTCGACGCTGATCGGACGGGTGACGCGGATCTGCGTGCTGAACTGGTCCATCAGGAAGACGTTCGGATAGAGGCAGAGATTGCGGGTCTGGTTGACGATGAAATCCGCCTGCACCTCGCCGACGCGCGCCTTGATCTCCTCGCGGTGGCTGTAGATCGGCCGGACCTCCGGGTTCATGGTGTTGGTCCAGAGCAGGATGTGGCCGTTGTCGAAACCGTAGACGCCGGCAATCGAGCGGCTCCAGCTCGAGGCATCGACCGCCTTTGTGCCCTCCTCGTTGCGCCGGCCCATAGTGGCGGCATAGTTCCAGTGAACGGAGCTGACGTGATAGCCGTCGCAGCCGTTCTCCATCTGCAGCTTCCAGTTTCCGTCGTAGATATAGGAGGAATTGCCGCGCAGTACCTCGAGACCGTCAGGCGCCTGGTCGACGATCTGGTCGATGATGACTTTCGTTTCGCCGAGATAGTCCTCGAGCGAGGTGACATCACGATTGAGGCTGCCGAACAGGAAGCCGCGATAGCTCTCGAAACGGGCAACGCGCTTCAGGTCGTGCGAACCGTCTTTGGCAAACTGCGGCGGATACTGCGTCGTCTTCTCGTCCTTCACCTTCAGGAGCTTGCCGGTGTTGGAGAAGGTCCAGCCGTGGAAGGGACAGGTGAAGCTGCCCTTGTTGCCGTGCTTGCGCCGGCAGAGCATAGCGCCGCGATGGGCACAGGCATTGATGACAGCGTGCAGTTCGCCCGTCTTGTCACGGGTGACGACAACCGGCTGCCGGCCGATATAGGTGGTGTAATAGTCGTTGTTCTCGGGGATCTGGCTCTCGTGGGCGAGATAGACCCAGTTGCTCTCGAAGATGTGCTTCATCTCCAGCTCGAAGAGGTCTTCGTTGGTGAAGATGTCGCGGCGGCAGCGGAACGTGCCGGCCTCATGATCGTCCTCGACCGCGGTGGCGAGCAGGTCGTCGAGGGCTTGGGCTTTGTTGATAACGGCGGACATGGTTCTTCTCCCGCAAACGGCTGATCCGTGCTCGGCTCTAGCGATTGCAACAATGTCTGATGTCAGGGGGCGGCGGCTCAGTCGGCCGCCGCAGAGGTGATCAGGCGGCGGCGCGCTTACGCTGCTCGTTGATCTGGTTGTCGACGCCGTTCACCAGTGAGGTGAGATGGATGTCGAATTCGATCTCGGCGAAGGGGCCGGAGAGGTTGTTCGCCTTGATGCTCGCCTCGTCGGTCCGCTCGGTGACGTCAGGCACCAAGCCATCCCTCGTCGCATAGGCGAAGTCGTCGTTGACCAGCGGGTCGCCGGCGATGTTGATCTGGGTCGTCAGCTTGCGGTGCCCATCGGCGCTGATGAAGAAATGGATGTGGGCCGGGCGCTGGCCGTGACGGCCAAGGGCGGAAAGCAGCTGCTCTGTCGGGCTTCCCGGAGGCACGCCGTAGCCGTGCGGCACGATGCTTTGAAACTTGTAACAGCCCTTGGCGTCGGTGACGATCGTGCGGCGCATGTTGAACGGCGCCTGCAGGCCGGTCGGGTCGAAGTGCGAATAGAAACCGCGGGTGTCACAGTGCCAGACTTCGACCGTCGCGCCCTTCAGCGGCTGGCCGTCGGCATCATAGACGGTGCCGTGCATGATCAGCGTCTGGCCATTGGTGTCGCGGCCATCGTCGAGACGGGCGAAGCCTTCCGAGGCCGGTGCGCCGGCGACATAGAGCGGACCTTCGATGGTGCGCGGCGTCTGATTCTCGATGCCGAGCGCTTCGTCGATCGCGTCGAGACGTTCATCGAGGAAGTGATCGAGGCCGAGGCCGGGCGAGATCAGGCCGGCCTGGCCGGCAGCGCCGATCTCGTTCAGCCAGGCAATACCGGTCCAGTATTCGTCCGGGGTGATGTCGAGATCGTCGATCGCCTTGAACAGGTCGGACATCAGCCGGTGCACGATCTCTTTGACACGCGGGTTGCCGCCGTCCTTGTCGAGGCCGCTGAGAACCTTCAGGAAAGCTTGAGTCTCCGGCTTGTCGAAAATCTTCACGTTCATATCAATTCCTCCACTTGGATTGTCTTGAAGCTCAAGCCGCTTGCCAAACCTCCCGGCCGCGGCACGCACAAATTCTCAGCTATCGTCCTCGCGGATCGAGGATGGGTGCCGAAGCAGCGGCGTGACCTCGATCTGCATGAACTTGAACAGCGGCAGCCCCGAGAGGATCTCGTGCAGCTCGGCATTGTCCTTCACGTCGAAGACGCTGTAGTTCGCGTACTGCCCGGCGATCCGCCAGATATGCCGCCACTTGCCGCTCTGCTGCAGCTGTTGCGAATAGGCCTTTTCCCGGGCGAGGATCTCCGCCGCCTGCTCGGCAGGCAGATCGTGGGGAATGCGAACATCCATTCTGACGTGAAACAGCATGGTTCAGTCCTTACTTCGCAACGCTGATCGTCTTGCGCAGCCCGTCGCGCGCGAAGAATTTCAGCCGATCTTCATCGAGTTCGATCCCGAGCCCTGGAGCATCCGGCACCGTCAGCTCGAAGTCGCTGTAGTCGAGCGGCGTCGCCAGAATTTCCTCGGTCAAAAGCAGCGGACCGAAGAGCTCCGTGCCCCATTGCAGCTTGGCGAAGGTGGAAAACACGTGGGCTGACGCCACTGTGCCGACACCACCTTCCAGCATCGTGCCGCCATAGAGTTCAATGCCCGCGGCATCGGCGATGACCGCCACGCGCTGCGCATTGAACAGACCTCCGCTCTGTTCGATCTTGACCGCGAAGACGTCGGCCCCCTTGGTCTTGGCGATCTCGAAGGCGCTCTCGGGTCCGGTGAGGGACTCGTCGGCCATCAGCGCCAGCGGGAAACGGCGGACGAGGCGACCGAGCGCTGCGGTCGAAGCCACCGGCTGCTCGACCAGTTCACATCCGGCATCGGCGAGCGCTGCCATGCCGTAGGCGGCCTCAAATTCGCTCCAGGCCATGTTGACGTCGACGCGCACCGCGCCGCGCTCGCCGAGCGCCTTCTTGATCGCCGCCACATGGGCGATATCGTCCTTCAGCGGCCTGGCACCGATCTTCAGCTTGAAGATCCGATGACGGCGTAGCTCGAGCATCTTCTCGGCCTCGGCGATATCCTTGGCCGTGTCACCCGACGCCAGCGTCCAGGCGACCGCCAGGCGCTTGCGCAGTGCCCCGCCGAGCAGTTCGCTGATCGGCAGACCCAGGCGCTTTCCATGGGCGTCGAGCAGCGCCGTTTCCACCGCGCTCTTGGCGAAACGGTTTTCCTTGATCGCCTTGCCGATGCGCGCCATCAGCGCCTTCACGTGGGTCGCGTCCTCACCGACCATGACAGGCGCAAAATAGGTATCGATCGCAAGCTTCATGCTTTCCGGGCTCTCGCCGCCATAGGCAAGCCCGCCGATCGTCGTACCCTCGCCAATGCCGACCGTTCCGTCGCTGCAATGGACCTTCACCAGCATCAGCGTCTGGCCGGTCATGGTCGCGACCGACAGCTTGTGCGGCCGGATGGTCGGCAGGTCGACCAGCATGGTCTCGACCCGTTCGATCACGGGGAAGAGGGCTGCTGTCGGGGCGATGGGTGCAAGGGTCGTGTTCATGACCTGAATGTGCGCCCACGCAGCGGGTGACGTCCAACACCAAATAGGTTACCTATGATACCTTGACGGTATAGTATGGCAAAGATTACGCGCATTCATGCGCTTGCCGCACTGCAACATACCGCAACGGTAGGAAAATGGGGGCTGTAACATAAGGATCTGCGCCAGCTTCGCTACTTCGTCGCCGTCGCCCGCGAGCGCAACTTCACCCGCGCTGCCGAGCAGCTGCACATCGCCCAGCCGCCCTTGAGCCGGCAGATCCAGCTTCTTGAGGAAGAACTGGGCGTGCCGCTGATCATCCGCAAGAGCCGGCCGGTGCGGCTGACGGAAGCGGGGCGATTGTTTTACGAACAATCGCTGCAAGTGCTCGGCCGGGTGGAACAGATGGTAGAGGCGACCCGCCGCGTCGGTCTCAACCAGAACCGCGTGCTGTCGATCGGCTTCGTCGCGTCCACGCTCTATGGCGGGCTGCCGACGCTGGTGCGCAAGCTCAGGCAGAACGCGCCGGAACTCGATATCCGGCTGTTGGAGATGGTGTCGGTGCAGCAGATCGCGGCGCTGAAGGAAGGCCGGATCGATGTCGGCTTCGGGCGGCTGCATCACAACGATCCCAATGTCGCCGGCATCCTCATGCGGGAAGAGCGCCTCGCCTTGGCGATACCGCAGGGCACGCCGTTTGCCGATGACACATCTCCGCTTCCGTTGAGTGCGGTTGCCGGGCAAAAACTGATCGTCTACCCGAAGGAACCGCGCCCGAGCTATGCCGATCACGTGTTGAGCCTGCTCCACGCGCAGGATGTGCGCCCGGCCGAGGTGCATGAGGTGCGTGAGATCCAGAGTGCGCTTGGCCTCGTCGCCTCGGATGCCGGACTTTGTATCGTCCCGTCCTCTGCGCGTCAGGTCCGCTCCGATCTGCACTATCGCATGATCGAGGGCGAGCGGGCGACCTCACCCGTCATCCTCAACCATCGGGTCGGCGACAATTCCCGTTACATCGAGCTGATCAAGGCGCTGATCGTGGAAATGTATGCGGAAAACCCGCCCTGGCTCGGCCTCGAGCACAATCTGCCGTTCCGGCCGTCCTTCGTTAAATGACGAGTTCAGGCGTCCTCAGATCCCGTGCTTCACCCGTCGGGGAATTGGCACTTTCCGCCCAGATCTCGCAGGCCATCTCGCGAAGCAAAAGCGCCTCGGCCCAGCGATCAGTCGTATCGTTACCGTCCCTGTCGGTGATGGCATAGGGCCTTGGGCCGAGTTCGCAGGTCATGACCAGCTCGGCATCGTTGGCAGCGTGGGAGCGCCAGTGCCGGAAGCCGTAGTCCCACCACTCGCGGAAGAGAGCGACCCAGGGCAGATGGTGGGGAAAGGAAAGCTCGATCTGGATCTGCTGGCAGGAGCCGATACGGCCGTGGAAGGCGCCGGCGTTGCGCAGAATGCGTTGGATCTGGGCGTGGCTTTCGTCTTCCACCGGAAAGGCGAATTCCCGGCCAACGAGATAGTGCGAGAGGTCGGCCAAGAGCGGCAGATCGGGCCGCCGGTCGAGCAGGTCGAGCGTGAAGAGGAGGTCGTTGGTGATCCGGTGACGGTGGGTTTCGATATAGACGGGAACATCCATTTCCTCAGCAAGCCTGGCCCAGCCGTCAAGCAGCGGCAGGCAATCCTCGACCCGGCGCGGGCGAACATCGGCCTGCAGATCGATGTGGCTCACCGGAAACTCCGAGGCCAGTTCCAGCGTCAGGCGCAAATCCTCGACGCTTCGAGGAAAACAGACGCCCTCGATCTTCAAGCCCGTTCCGCGGATCACGGCATTGAGGTGCTCGACATCGCGCCGATTGGTATAATGCGCGCTGATGCCGTCGAACCCGGCCTCGACGATCATTGCGATGTTCTCTTCGAGACTGCGCTCAAAGCCGTCCGCATGCCGGCGCTCCATCGCCCAGAGCGATTGAAAGACAAGCAGCTTCTGCATCAGGCGGCCCTGGCACTTTTGAGCAGCGCCTTGAGGTTCACGCTGGCGTCGGCGAGCGCTCCCGGATCGGGACTGACGCCGGCAGCAATCAGCATTTCCGAGAGCTTGATATCCTTGGCGAGACCATTGCCGAAACCGAGGCCAGCGGCGGCGACGAGACGCCCGCCATCGAGGTAGAATTCGAGTTCGCCACCATCGAGCTGGCGTGTCACGCTTTGATGGTCCGGATGGGGCAGGCCCGCCACCTGCAGGCCGAGATCGTATTGATCGGTCCAGAACCAGGGGATGGCAGAAAAAGCCTCCTTGCCGCCGGCCATGTTGAGGGCCGCGACCTCGGCCTGGGTGCGTGCATTGCGCCAGCTTTCGAAGCGCACATACCCGCCACCCGGCTGGGCCACGGCGGCGCAATCGCCTGATGCATAGATGTTCGGATCGCTGCTGCGCAGATAGCCATCCGTCAGGATACCGTTGCCGACGGCAAGCCCCGCCGCCTCCGCGAGTGCTGTATCCGGCTGGACGCCGATGGCGGCGACGGCGATATCGGCCGGCACCGGAGTGCCGTCGGAAAGAACAACCGCATCACCGGTGATTTCGGCGATCCCCTGCCCCAGATGGAAGGTGACGCCCTCATCCTGATGCCGGGCATGAAGCTTCGCGGCAAAACGCGGCGGCACCGCGCGACCGAGCGGCTTCGGCGCCATTTCGATAACGCTAACCATGATGCCCTTGCCGCGCAGCACCGCCGCAAGCTCCATGCCGATCAGTCCACCGCCGATGATCGCAACGTGTCTGCCGGCTTCGGCACGGGCGAAGATCGCCGCCGCATTGGCGTAGGTGCGGAAATCCAGTGCGCGCTCGGCCCCTATGCAAGCGAGGCGCCTCGGACGGGCGCCGGTGGCGAGCAACAGCTTGTCATAGGTGAGCGTCCGGCCATCGCTCAAGGTGACGGAGCGGTCACCGGCATCCAGTCGGGATGCAGAAACACCTTGCCGGTAGTCGATACCGGCGGCCTCCAGCGCCTCAGCGCCGCAGATCGGCTTCATCTGTACGGCGCCATTGAGCGGCTTCGACAACGGTGGCCGCTCATAGGGCAGATGCGGTTCCGTGCCGATGAGCGTGACGCTGCCGGCAAAGCCAGTTTCACGCAGGGCAAAGGCCGCGCGCGTGCCGGATTCCCCGGCGCCGATTATGACGATGCGATCCATAGCTTGCTCCGTAGATCATGCGTTGACGTGCGGGGCGGTCGCAAAACCGCACGCAAGATTTGTCAGCCCGTTCAAAAAGGTGGCCGGCGCAGGCAGGAGAAGTGCGCCGGCCCACAGCGCCGCGCATCCGTTCAGACGCGCAAAGGTCGCTGTAAAACTCTGAATTCCTGCATGTTTCTGTGCTTCAATCGGCGACGATTAAGGAAACATGCAGGAGGAGGATCAGTTGCGCGCCGCGTAATCGGCCATGTTTTTCGGCGTAACGAGCTCGAAGGGAACCCAGACGTTCTTTTTGACGCTTTCACCGCGCACCAGCGAGACGGCCGTGTCGACGGCGCTAGCCGATTGCCCCTTGGCGTTCTGGAATACGGTTGCGTCGAGGTCGCCGGCGGCCATGGCGGCAAGCCCGTCCTGGGTCGCGTCGATGCCAACGACGATCACGTCGTCCATCGATACACCGGCGGCCTTCAGCGCCTGGATGGCGCCGATCGCCATTTCGTCATTGTTGGCAAAGACCACGTCGATCGGCTGTCCGGCGGTGATCCAGTTGGTGGTGAGATCCATCGCATTGGTGCGCGTCCAGGCGGCCGACTGCTCGTCGGCAATCGTCGCACCCTTGCAGTCGCCGGCAGCGAGCGTTTCCTTGAACGCCGAGGTGCGGTCGCGCGAGGCCTGGTGAGCAAGGTCTCCCATCAGGATATAGACCTGCGCATCACTGGCCTTGCCCTTTTCCTTCAGCAGCGAACAGGCAGCTTCCGCACCCAATCTGCCGGAGTCCGTTTCTTTCGAGCCGACATAGGCCTGCTTTTCCGGCAGCTTGCCGAGGTTATCCGGCTCTAGATTGAGATAGACGAGCGGAATACCGGCCTTCTCAGCGGCTTCGCTGATGCCGGGGGCGGCCGAGGTATCCGTCAGCGTCATGATGATCGCGTCGACGCCGCCCGCGATGAAATTGTTCACCTGGTTGAGCTGCTTGGAGATGTCGGTCTGTGCGTCTTCGATCTGAACGGTGGCGCCGTTGACTTCGGCAGCGCGGGCATTGATGCCCTCACGCAGCAGCGTCTGGAAGTTGTTGTCGAAGCTCTGCATCGAGACGCCGATCGTCTCCGCCGAGGCAGCACTTCCCATCAAGGCGGCAAGTGCTGCCGCCAGGTACATGGATTTCATGATTTCCTCCCGAGGGTGCCGGATCACCCGATCGCATTCCGGAGGCCCGATGGGCCTGATCAATGCTTGCGTGGTGGCCTTAGCCGAGCGCCACACGAACCTCGCCGTCGACGATTTCGGCGGGATAGGTCTTGAGATTCTCGCAGGCCGGAAGCCTGATGGCTTCACCGGTGCGATAATCGAAGGCGCCGGAATGCTTGGGACATTCCACCTCGTAGTCCATGACGAGGCCATCAGCGAGGTGAACGGCCTCGTGGGTGCAGAGCCCGGCGGTGCAATAGACGCTATCGTCGGGACCGCGGTAGACGGCGTAGGTTCGGCCGCCATGGTCGAAGCGGATCGCCCCTTCCTGTTCGATATCGTCCAGCTTGCAGGCTGGTACCCAGGTGATCACGTTGCTCATTCTGCTGCCTCCCCGATGGTGTTGCGTGCCTTGCGGGCTGCGAGTTTTTCCTTGCGTTTGCGGTAGCGCTCCTGCATCCGCGCCTCGCCCTCCTTGGAGCCGTCGTGCCAGGTGCCGAACCAGCGATCGAGCGGGATCAGGGCGTCGCCGTAATTCACCTCGAAATACTTGTGGTGCAGGTAATGCGCATAGGCGTGGCTATCGACGAGCGTCTCTTCACCGACCTCGACCTTGTCGAAGCCGACATGGCCGGGAATGGCACCGAAGCCCGCGTAGTGCAGCTGGTAAAGCATCAGGATCGGGTTGGACGGCAGGATCAGGTGATAGAAGGCGGTGGCGAAGTAGAGCAGGTGCTCGACCGGATGCATCGACAGCGACGACCAGGGCGACGGGTTCACCGAATTGTGATGGACCGAATGCACCCACTTGTAGAGCAGCGGCGTGTGGATGAGCCGGTGGATGCAGAAGAAATGGAACTCGTGGATAACAGGCACCACCAATGCGACGAGCGCGAGCGTCCAGGGATTGTCCGCGAAGCTCAGCCACGGCGCATAGCCATTGGCGTAGGCCCAGAGCATGGCGACTTCGACGGCGGTCCAGATCGTCACGCCTGAGAGGAACGTGCGCAGGATGTTGTCGAGATTCTGGCTTTCGAACCAGAAGGCTTTGCTCTTCTGCTCGGCCGGAAACTTGCCGTTGTACTTGAACCGGTTTTCCTGCCGTTTCAGCACATAGAGATGCAGCTCGAAAGCGCCGTAGAAGAAGAAGACGCAAACCGCGTTGACCGCATAGAGCCAGGCGATCCAGCCGACGCTCAAGCTCTGCATCGCCTCGACCGGCGGGATCACCCAGGCCCAATAGACGACGGCCGACGCCGCGAAGATCGCATTCCAAGGAAAGAAGTAATGCGGCAGCCACTTGACGAGCGCCAGCAGTTTTGGCGGGAAGGCAAACAGCGGCGCCGTTTCGATCGGCTCGTTCGGCGCCCAGTCGCCGCGCTTGTTGCGGGTTCCATATTTCAGATCGTCCATGTCGCTCTCCTCCCGGCGGACCGCATGCGCTCCGCCCTAAATCCTTCGAAGGAGGTTGCTTTCCGGGTCTGTCGGAGCGCCTCCTTCTTGATAAAAATCTAGCAGGAGGCGGTCGGAACGGCGAAAGCTTGTTTGATCAAATCAGATCAAAGGCTTTCGGCTGTGATGGTAATGAAGCGAATGGGGGCGGTGTCCGGCTCCATCTCGGAAAGCCCGATCCGCCGCAGCATCAGGTCAAGCGAGCGACGGGCCTGTGCCTCCGGCGCCTGGTCGAGCACGACGTCCATGATGCCGTCGCTAAGCGCCTTGCGGGTGTAGTCGGTCAGCTCATGGCCGACGAAGAAGATTTCGGTGCCACGCTTATGTCGGCGAAGCACGTCGATCAGGGCCGCATTCGCGCCGCCGGCATTATAGAGCCCGGCCATATCCGGATACATGTCGAGCGCCCATCGCAACGCTTCGGCGCCATAGTGCTCCTCGTCGCGGGTAAAACCCAGCCACTCGAATCGGCGGTCGCCCGGATGCCCCTCAAAATAGTCCGAGAAGCCACTGAGGCGGTCGCGATGGACCTGATAGATCGGGTGGCAGAGCGCGACGACGGGCCCCGCCTTGCGCGCCATGCGCGCGATGAAGAGTGCCGCCGTTCGTCCGGCCGCGTGATTGTCGATGCCGACGAATTCGCCCAAGTCGTGCGAGGCCCTTGTCACGACATGGACCACCGGCACGCCGCGCACGATCACGGCTTCGACAGCGGCGCTGATCAGCGGATGATTGGGCACGGCCAGGATCAATCCGGCGCGGCTAACCTCGGCTGAAAGGATGCGCCTGGCGATCTCCTCCGGCTTCATTTCCTCGGTAAAGCTGCGATGCACGACGACGAGCGGATCCAGCGTCTCGGCGATCCGCTGAAAGGCCTGCGACAGGCGGCGATAGAAGGTCGTCTCCGGCCGCACCATCAGCACATCGATGCGCAAAAGCCCGCGATGGGTCTCGGGAAGGGTTCGCGGATAATTCAGCGCGCGCGCCGCAACGACGACTTTTTCGACGAGGTCCGGGCGAACACCACCGCGGCCGTTCAAGACCCGCTCGACCGTCGCGGTACCGACGCCTGCCAGTTCAGCAATGTCGCGATAGTTCGGCTTGCTCACCTGGACTACTCCCCACCACACGTGTTCATAGCGCCTTAGCATGTGATCGCCCCTGTTCGACAGAGCAGGCGTCCGAAGTCAGGGCCTCCCCTCGCCGCCGCTGCCGCGGCGCCTATATCAACCGGGTATCGAGAATGGGATCGAGGCATCATGACCTATGAATTGTACTACTGGGACGGCATCCAGGGGCGCGGTGAATTTGTCCGACTGGCACTCGAGGACGCCGGCGCCGCTTATGTCGATGTGACGCGCGCGCCGGGCCGCGGCACCGGGGAGATGCTGAAGCTGATGGAGAGCGCCACCGAGGCGCACGTGCCATTTGCGCCGCCCTTTCTGAAAGATGGCAACCAGATCATCTCGCATGTCGCCAACATCCTCTTCTACCTCGGCCCCAAGCTCAGCCTTGCGCCTGACGGTGAGGCGCTGCAGTGGTTCGCCAATGGCCTGCAGCTCACCGTCACCGACTTAATCGCCGAAGTGCATGACACGCACCATCCGATCGCGACTTCGAAATATTATGAGGAGCAGAAGGCGGAGGCGAAGGACCGCGCATTCGAATTCGTCACCAACCGCATCCCGAAGTTTCTCGGTTATTTCGAGCGGATTCTCGCGCAAAACCCTGATGGCAGCGGCCATGCAGTCGGGAACGCCGTCACCTATGTCGACCTTTCGCTGTTCCAGGTGATCGAGGGGCTACGCTATGCCTTTGCCAAAGCGATGCGGCACTATGAGGAGGACTACCCCAATCTCATGAAACTGCACGCCTCGGTGAAAGCCCGGCCGAACATCGCCGCCTATCTCGCCTCATCGCGACGGCTGGCCTTCAATGAAGACGGCATCTTCCGCAATTACCCGGAACTGGATATCGCGCCCTGACGGAAACTCCCCTCAGGCGGCCGCCGCCTGGTGCTCCCGCAGGAACGCGGAGACGCGCCTCAAGCCTCCGCGTAGAATGCCTTCGTTGTTGGCGTAGCCGATCCTGAGATAGCCTCCCATGTCCATGGCGCTGCCCGGCGTGAACATCACGCCGGTTCGCTGTAGCAGTTGCAGGCAGAATGCCTCTGAAGTCATCGGCAGGTCGTATTTCAGAAGCGCCGTCGTGCCCGACTGCGGCTTGATCCAGGCGATCAACGGCTAAGCACCCACTCAGTCCGAGAGAATGGCGAGGTTGGTGCACCGTCTACAGCTCGGCGCAGGCCTATGCCTACATCAATGACGGCGACGGCGTCGTGACCTTCGTCCGCAACGTCATCTCGTAGACAAGGCCTAAGCTGCCACCCGCTACTCGACGTAGTTCCAGGGGACGAAGCGATAGAGCGTCTCGTCGCGCGCCACATGGCCAACACCGGGGAACGGCAGATGCGCACCGGCGACGAGGTATCGCCCATCGGCCGCATCCGCCAGCGCCACGGCACGCGTCGCTGCCGCCGCGGTGCCGTCGACGTCGAAGCTGACGAAGACGTCAGGCGTGTCGAACTGGATGTAGTCGCCGTGAATGACGTCCCCCCAGAATACGAGGCGCTGGCCGTCATCCGCTTTCAGCACGATCGCGGAATGCCCGGGCGTGTGCCCGGCGCGCAGGGTCGATCCGAGGTTCGGCAAGACGTCCGCGTCGTCGGCGAAACGCTTCACTTTTCCGGCGGCGATATAGGGGGCCAGGGCATCGTGCGCTCGCTGAAAGTCGGTCTTCTGCGCCTCGGTCAGCGCCGTCACGCCCTCCCGCTCGATCCAGTAGCGGTATTCGCGCTCGGCGAGATGGATCTCGGCATTCGGGAATTGTGCTTTGCCGTCGATGGTGAGGCCGCCCGAGTGGTCGGCGTGCACATGGGTCAGGATCACCGCGTCGACCTGGTCGGCGCGATAGCCGGAGGCCGTGAGATGCCTCAAGAGCTTGCCGGCGGCAATGCCGAGCAGGCTCCCCGACCCGGCATCGATCAGCACCAGCCGTTCGCCGTCGTTGACGAGATAGGCGTTGATCGACAGATGCGGCTCCTTGCCGAGGAAGTTTTCGTCCAGCCTGCGCTGCAGCTCGCCTTCCGGTTCGTTCTGATAGATCTTTGTCATCGGCAACGCCAAGGTGCCGTCCGACAAGGCGGTGACTTCGAACTTTCCGAAGCGGAAGCGATAGTAACCGGCATTGGCGACGGTCGATAATGGCGCGGCGGAAAAGGCGATCCGCGGTGCGAGCGGCAACAGGGCCGCGGCGGCAAGAAGGCCCAAAGCTTGTCTGCGAGTGGTCATGATCGGCTCCTTCGATTGGATGCCGAGACGCTATCAATTCAACCGTCGGTCGATTATCCTGCGATCGTGGAAGTAATTGTTCCGGAAACGCATGAAATCCCCCCAATCTGCCGATCTCAACAGCCTCAGGATTTTCCTCGAGGTCGCCCGCTCAGAGAGCTTTTCCTCAGCTGCGCTTCGCCTGCACCTGCCACCGAGCACGGTCAGCCGGCGCCTGGGCGAGCTTGAGGCAGCGCTTGGCGTCGCCCTGCTGCTGCGCTCCACCCGCCGGGTCTCCTTGACCGAGGCCGGAAAGCATCTGCTGGAATCGGTCGGGGGCGCCGTCGAGCTCATCGACCGCGGCATCGCCGGCTTCCAACCGGCCGACGGTACGGCGCGCGGGCGCCTAAGGGTCGCGACGTCAGTCGCCTTTGCCCGTACCTTCCTGCCACCGATCCTGAAGCGCTATGCGGAACTCTGCCCAGAAGTCCAGGTCGACATGCAGACCACCCACCAAAATGTCGATCTGATCGGCGAAGGCGTCGACGTGGCCTTAAGGATGGGCGAACCCGTCGACAGCGAGATGATCTACCGCAAGATCGGAACGATCGAGCAGCGCCTCTATGCCGCGCCCGCCTATTGCGCAGGATTGGCGCTGTCTTCGCCCGAGGACCTCATGCACGTCGCCCTGGTGGCACACCGGACACGCATGCGACGGGAGCTTGCCCATTGGGTGCTGTCAGACGGCAACAGGCACTTTACGCTCGAGCGCCCGCCATCGATCGTCGTCGACGATCCGGCGATCGGTGAGCGCCTGATCTCCGAAGGTCTCGGCATCGGCATGCTCAGCGACGCGCTCGCCGCTGACGGCGTCGCAGCAGGAAGACTTGTGCCGGTTCTTCCCGAATGGTTCGGGCCGCCTACGCACCTCTACTACCTCTACCACCAGCAACTGGGCGACCTGCCGAAAGTGGCGGAGTTCCTGAAAGCGGTGCGCGAGACGTTTCAGGTTCGGAGCAAGTAGCGTCGCACCGCCGCCGCTTCCAGCAACCGTCATGCGGCGACGCGCGGAGGGCCGGGCTTTCGCGCCTAGGGCCGAAGCTCTTCGATCGAATCCACCCGGTCCGGATAGAATGCCAACCGATCCCGGATGTCGGCGACCGCCTCATGCGGGTTCTCATAGCTCCAGACTGCGTTTCGCGATCGCTCGCCGCCGGATGGGATGCTGTAGTAGGACGCATCCCCCTTATAGGGGCAGTGGGACGCGTGATCCGTGCGCTCAAGCAAGGACATGTCGACATCCTCACGCGGGATGTACTGCACCGGCGGATAGGACGCCTCGCGCAAGGCGAGCGCATTGCGGGTGTCGGCAACGACGCGCCCGCCAAGCGTGACGACGACCCGCGCCGGGTTTTGCTCGATGGTGATCGGATGATCGGGGCCGGGAATCTTGATCGGTTTGTCTGACATGGGCGACCGCCTCCAGAACGTTACGGATACTAGGTGGTTACCTCGCCGGCCAATTCCAACCGGTCACGCCAAAAACCCTCAGCTGTTTGCCGCCGGAGAACGGACGGCTGTTGAGGGTTCTACCGCGGCCGCCGTCGGATGGCTCTCGTCGAGCAGCTTGCGCACCTCCATCACGCCCTTGGCCGTATCCGACCAGCTGTGTCTCCAGACGAGAAGCGCGACCGAGCCGACGATGGCGATAATAAAGGCGATCGGCCCCAGGAACCAGAGCGCGGCGGCAACGGTGAAGTAATAGGAGCGGACACCCTGGCTGAAGGATCGAAGGGCCGGATTGATCATCAGCGACAGGGCGTGGGCCCATGCGGCGATGTCGCGGGCTTCTTCGCGCGAAGGGCTCGCTCCGATCGCTGCGAGGCAATAGTTGATCTGCCGCACCGCCCAGATGAATTCGGACAGCCCGCGCAGCAAGGTCGCCATGACGAGCAGCACCTTGCATTGAAACAGCCACAACGGCTCGATCGGCGCGAACATTGCGATGATGCCCGACTGAAGGCCAATCGTCGGCTGGATGAAAAGCGCACTGCTCATGGCGACGATGACGATGAGATTGGCCGAGCCGAAGAACGAGGCCGAATTGATCGTGTGACCGAGAATGGCGGCGTCACCGATGAAGTTGGTATCCCGCGTCAGCACCTCGCGCATCCAGGCCTGCCGGACACGCACCATGTCTAGCATCAGGCTGTCTGTCCGGCGCGGCCAACCAAGCGCCATCATCGGCTCCAGTCCCACCCAGGTCACGAGGAACAGGATAATCGCAATCCAATCAAGCATCTGCACGGCCAGCCTCCCACCATAGCAGTTCCTAATAGAAGCCGCGGCGAGCGGCGCGTCAACGCGGCGGCGCAAGTCGGGACTGCCGAAGCCGACGGCGTCGCCAGTACTTGCTGACAATCCCTGGGACTTATGTGTCATCACCGGATTGACTCGGCCTGTATCCTGGATACAATTTGCCTCGATCTTGGGAGGGATCGATGAACCAATCCTTTGAATGGCGAAGCCAGTCACGCTTGCTCGACGAAGTGGCCCAGGCCCTTCGCGAACGTATTTATGCCGGCGTCTATGCGCCGGGCGCGACGCTGCGCCAGGAAAAGATCGCCGCCGAGTTCGGCATCAGCCGCACGCCGCTGCGCGAGGCGCTGCGCGTGCTCGAGCGCGACGGGCTGGTTGTCAACAAGCCGGGCAGCGGTGTCCGGGTCGCAACCGCCGACCTGCCGAAACTGCTGGATGCCTACGCGGTGCGTGAGGCGATGGATGGCGTGGCGGCCCGCAACGCCGCCGAGCGGGCGACAAATGCCGAGATCAAGGATCTGGCAAAGCAGGTGGAGCGCCAGCGCAAGACCGTCGAAAACTGGGATCCAGGCGCCTACACACAGTCCAACGTCGTCTTTCACGAGGCGATCGTTGCGGCCTCGCGCAATGCGTCGCTGGCGCCGCTCGGGCCGCTTCTGCGCATGACCTCGCAGGTTTTTGCCCCAGCCTTTTCGCTTTCGAGCGAGCGGGCGAGCACTGCGGTCGCCGAACACGGGCTGATCGTCGAGGCGATCGCCGCACGGAACCTTGATGAATCCGAGAAACTGGCCCGCGCCCACATCAACGCGACGGCCATGAGATTGAAGGCGCTGCTTGAAGAGCGCGGGACTGACAAAGAGGCATGACTGTGAAGACCTACGGCAATTTCATCGCGAACAAGTGGCAGGACGCAACGGGCGGCGAGTTCATCGCCGTCAGGGATCCTTCCAACGGCCTGGAATTTGCGCGCATCGCCCGGGGCACTCGGGACGATATCGATCTCGCCGTGCGTTCGGCACGCGCGGCACTCTCAGGTGAGTGGGGACGCCTGACGCCGACCGAGCGCGGCCGGGTGCTGACCCGGATTTCGGCCGGTGTGCTGCGCAACATCGACCTTCTGACGGAGCTCGAAGCACGCGATGTCGGCAAGCCGCTGACCCAGGCGCGCGCCGATGTCGTGGCGCTTGCGCGCTATCTCGAATTCTATGGCGGCGCCGCCGACAAGGTTCATGGCGACACCATCCCCTATCAGAACGGCTTCACCGTACTGACCGTCTACGAGCCACATGGCGTCACGGGCCATATCATCCCCTGGAACTACCCGATGCAGATCCTCGGCCGCAGCCTCGGCGCGGCCCTTGCCATGGGCAACGCCGCCGTCGTCAAGCCGGCCGAAGAGGCCTGCCTCACCATCTTGGAGTTCGCCCGCATCGCCGAAGAAGAGGGCTTGCCCTCGGGCGCGCTCAACATCGTCACCGGCTTCGGCTCGGAGGCGGGCGCAGCGCTTTCGGAACACCCCGATGTCAACCACATCTCCTTTACCGGCTCGGTCCGCACCGGCGAGATGGTGCAGGCGGCGGCGGCGAAGAACGCCGTGCCGGTGACGCTGGAACTCGGCGGCAAGTCGGCGCAGATCGTCTTTGCCGATGCGGATCTCGACCGCGCGGTCCCCTTCCTCGTCAATGCCGGCATCCAGAATGCCGGTCAGACCTGTTCGGCCTCGTCGCGCATTCTGGTTGAGCGTGCCGTCTATGAAGAAGTGGTCGCGCGGATGAGCGAACGGTACCGCGCCTTGAAGGTCGGTCCTGCTGGCAGCGATCTCTCGGTCGGCCCGGTCGTCTCGCAGCGGCAGAAGGCGATCGTCGAGGGCTTCCTTGCCGACGCCGCCAAGGATGGCCTGAAGGTCGCAGCGCAGGGCGAGATCGTCGCCGACGCGCCGGCCGAGGGCGCCTATGTCGCGCCGACGTTGCTGCGCGACGTGCCGCACCAACACCGCACGGTGCAGGAAGAGATCTTCGGCCCGGTTCAGGTGATCATGCCCTTCGACGGCGAGGAGGAAGCCATTCGACTTGCCAACGGCACCGACTATGGCCTCGTCTGCGGCGTCTGGACCAATGACGGCGGCCGGCAGTTGCGCATGGCGCGCGCCGTGCACGCCGGCCAGGTCTTCATCAACAATTACGGCGCCGGCGGCGGCGTCGAGCTGCCCTTCGGCGGCGTCAAGAAATCGGGCCATGGCCGCGAGAAGGGTTTTGAGGCCCTCTACGGCTTTGCCAGCATGAAAACCATCTCTGTCTACCACGGCTAGAGCGCGCAAAACCGCAGGCGGCGTTCCACCCGCATCGCGCTCCAACCCATGATCTAAGTCTCCTTGGGAGGAACAACAAAGTGTCACTGGAAGGTAAAGTCGCTCTCATCACCGGCGCAGGCTCCGGTTTCGGCGAAGGCATTGCCAAGCGCTTCGTCGAAGGCGGCGCCAAGGTCATCGTCGTCGATCGCGATGCTGCGGGTGCAGAGCGCGTCGCCAAGCAACTCGGCAGCAATGCCATCGCCGTGGTTGCCGATATCGCCAAGGAAGCCGACGTTAACGCGGCCGTTGCGGCGGGTCTCAAGCAGTTCGGGCACGTCGATATCCTGATCAACAATGCCGGCATCGGCCACAAGCCGCAGAATGCCGAGCTGGTCGAGCCCGACGAATTCGACCGTATCCTCGGCGTCAATGTGCGCGGCGTCTACCTGATGACGCGGGCGCTGCTGGCGCACATGAAGGAAAACAAGGCGGGCGTTATCGTCAACATCGCTTCGACCGGCGCCAACCGGCCGCGTCCGAACCTTGCCTGGTACAACGCGACCAAGGGCTGGGTCGTTTCTGCCACCAAGGCGCTCGCGATCGAACTCGCGCCCTTCAACATCCGCGTTGTCGCGCTCAACCCGGTTGCCGGCGAAACGCCGCTGCTGACCACCTTCATGGGCGAGGACTCCGACGAAATCCGCAAGAAGTTCCGCGATTCCATTCCGCTCGGACGCCTGCTGAAGCCGGAAGACCTTGCGGAGGCCGCCTTCTTCGTCGCCTCGCCGCAGGCGTCGATGATCACCGGCGTGGCGCTCGACGTCGACGGCGGACGCTCGATCTGATTATTTCGACCTGATTTCCGGGACCATAAACAACGAAACCGCAAAGCGGGGGAACCATGATGAATTTGACGAAACTGGCGCTTGCCTCGTGCTTCATCGCCGCGTCGCTGACGCCGGCGATGGCCAAGGATACGATCACCGTCGGCCAGGTGCTCGAGCCGCCGGGCCTCGACCCGACCGCGGGCGCCGCCGCACCCATCCGCTACATCACCTACGGCAACCTTTTCGAAGGTCTCGTCCGGGTGGTGGAAGACGGCACGGTGAAGCCGCTGCTCGCCGAGAGCTGGACGATCTCCGACGACCAGAAGACCTACAGCTTCAAGCTCCGCCAGGGCGTCAAGTTCCATGACGGCACGGCTTTCGACTGCTCGGTGGTGAAATTCTCCTATGAGCGCGCCGTCTTGGCCGATTCCACCAATGCGCAGAAGGGCCTGTTCGAGCCGATCGAAAAGACCGAATGCCCGGATCCGGCCACCGCGGTCGTGACGCTGAAGCGCCCGGCCTCCAACTTCCTCTTCAACATGGCCTGGGGCGACGCGGTCATGATCGCGCCGTCGTCGGCCGCCGACAACAAGACCAAGCCGGTCGGTACCGGCCCGTTCAAGTTCAAGGAATGGGCGAAGGGCGACAAGGTGGTGCTGGAAAAGAACGCCGACTATTGGGGCGAACCGGCCAAGCTCAGCGAAGTGACCTTCAAGTTCATCAGTGACCCCTCGGCTGCAGCGGCCGCCGTTCTTGCCGGCAACGTCGATGCCTTCCCGATGTTCCAGGCCGCAGAACTGGTCAGCCAGTTCCAGAGCGACCCGAACCTGCAGGTTGAGGTCGGCAGCACCTCGGGCAAGGTGGTGCTTGCGCTCAACAATGCGAAGAAGCCCTTCGACGACGTGCGCGTGCGGCAGGCGCTTGCCCATGCGATCGACCGCAAGGCGCTGGTCGAAGGCACTTACTCGGGCTTCGGCACGACCATCGGCTCGCATTATTCGCCGGTCGAACCCGGTTATGTCGATCTGAACGAGACCTACCCCTATGACCCCGGCAAGGCGCAGCAACTGCTGCAGGAAGCGGGCGTTCAGAACCTCGAAATCACCATCATGCTGCCGCCGCCGGCCTATGCCCGCCGCGGCGGCGAGATCATCGCGGCCATGCTCAGCGAAGTCGGCATCAAGGTGAACCTCGTTCCGATCGAGTTCGCACAATGGCTGGATCAGGTCTTCAAGAACTCGAACTTCGACGCAACGATCATCGCCCATGCGGAAGCCCGCGACCTCGATATCTATGCGCGCGACAAGTACTACTTCAACTACCAGAACCCGGAATACAAGGCGCTCTACAAGTCCTACACGCTGGCTGCGACCGAGGCCGAGCAGATGGACCTGATCGGCCAGCTCCAGCGCAAGCTCGCAGCGGACGAACCGAACGTCTTCCTCTACGCGCTGCCGAAGATCGGCGTCTGGAACAAGAAGGTGAAGGGTCTCTGGAAGAACATGCCGGTGCCGGCCGACGACCAGACCCAGACCTATTGGGAAAACTGATCGACTTTCATTGAGCGGGATGCGGACGGAAATCCGCACCCCGCTCCAGCATCTGCCCCTCGTTGGGGCGGACGCAGATCTGCCGTTGATTGACGCACCCGGCGCCGGTCAACGCTCGCTCTTTCCGGGAGGTTGATGTGATTTCCTTCATTGGCGGTCGCCTCGTGTCGCTCTTGCTGACGACGCTGGTCGCCTCAGTCATCGTCTTTCTGCTGATGCAGGTGCTGCCCGGCGACCCCGCCGTGCTGATGCTCGGCATGAATGCCGACGCAGATGCGATCGCGGCGCTGCACCGGCAGCTCGGCCTCGATCAGCCGATCTGGATCCGCTACCTCCACTGGATCGGCGGCTTCGTCGTCGGCGATTTCGGCATGAGCCTCACCTATTCGGTGCCGATCCGGGAGCTGCTTGGCCCGCGCATCCTGGTGACGCTGCCGCTGGCGCTGCTCTCCATGGCAATCTCGGTCGCCGTCGCCATCGCCATCGGCGTCTATGCCGCCGCCAACCGCGGCAAGGCCGGCGACACCGTCGTCATGGGCATCGCCCAGGTGGGCGTCGCCATCCCGAACTTCTGGCTGGCGCTTCTCTTCATCCTGCTCTTCGCGCTGAAGCTCGCCTGGTTCCCGGCCTCCGGCTTTGCCGGCTGGGAAGGTGGCATCTGGAACGGCCTGCATTCGCTCATCCTGCCGGCGCTCGCACTCGGGCTGCCACTTGCGGCCATTCTCGGACGCGTCACGCGCTCGGCCGTCATCGAGACGCTCGGCGAGGATTTCATCCGCACCGCGCGCGCCAAGGGGCTTAGCCGTTCGGGCGCTCTCTGGAAGCATGCGGTGCCCAATGCGCTCATTCCGGTCGTCACCATTATCGGCCTGCAATTTTCCTTCCTGCTTGCCGGCACGATCATCATCGAAAATGTCTTCAACCTGCCGGGTATCGGCCGCCTCGTCTTCCAGGCGATCGCGCAGCGCGATCTCGTGACGGTGCAGACGCTGGTGACCCTGCTTGCCGCCTCCGTCATCACCATCAATTTCCTCGTCGATCTGGTCTACGGTTACCTCGATCCGCGCCTGTCGAGGGGAGGCCACTGATGTCCGCTCCTGCAACCGCCGCGCAACCCAGCCTCATCTCCAAGCTTATCGGCAGCCGAAATCTGACGATCGGGGCCACCGTCACCGTCATCCTCGTGGCGATGGCGCTCGTCTCCTATGTCTGGACGCCCTATTCGCCGACGGCGATGAATTTCCGCGACAAGCTGCAGGGACCGAGCCTTGCCCATTGGTTCGGCACCGACAACTTCGGCCGCGACATCCTGTCGATGATCATGGTCGGCGCCCGCAACTCGATCAGCGTCTCGATCGTCGCGGTTCTCGTCGGTGCCGGCATCGGCGTGCCGCTTGGCGCTTGGGCGGCTGCTCGCGGCGGCTTTGTCGATGGTCTCGTCATGCGCATGAGCGACCTCGCCTTCGCCTTCCCGGCGCTTCTGACCGCCGTCATCATCACCGCGATCTTCGGTCCGGGCGCTACCAACGCGATGATCGCGATCGGCATCTTCAACATTCCGGTCTTTGCCCGCGTCACCCGCGGTGCCTCAATGGGCCTCTGGAAACGCGAATATGTGCAGGCCGCGCGCTGCGCTGGCCGCGGCGACGTCGCGATCACGTTTCTGCACATCCTGCCCAACATCAACCACGTGCTGCTCGTTCAGGTGACGATCCAGTTCGCCTTGGCGATCGTTGCCGAAGCCGGCCTTTCCTATGTCGGCCTCGGCACGCAGCCGCCGATGCCGAGCTGGGGCAAGATGCTGAACGACGCCCAGACCTTCATCTATCAGGCGCCCTGGCTCGCGATCTTCCCGGGCCTGGCGATCACCTTCGCCGTGCTCGGCCTCAACCTGCTCGGCGATGGCCTGCGCGACATTCTCGACCCGCGCGTGAGGCGGCAACGATGACCAAACCCTTGCTTCACATGGCCGGCATGTCGGTCGAACTCACCGCGGGCAAAAGCACGGTCGATATCGTCTGCGACATCGATCTCGAACTCAACCGCGGCGAACGGCTTGGGATCGTCGGTGAGTCCGGCAGCGGCAAGTCGATGACAGCCCTTGCCGTCATGGGCCTGCTTCCGCAGCGCATGCGGGTGCGCGGCGAACTTTCCTTCGACGGCCGCAATCTCGCGGGCTTGGACGAAGCCGACTATTGCGGCTATCGCGGCCGGCGCATGGCGATGATCTTCCAGGAGCCGATGACGGCGCTCAATCCGGTCAAATCGATCGGCGCGCAGATCGCCGAGGGACGGCGGCTGCATCTCGGCGAAACGAAGGCCGATGCGGAGAAGAAAGCGCGTGCGCTGCTCGACCGCGTCGGCCTGCCGGCGCCGCGCTTCGACCTCGATCTCTACCCGCACCAGCTCTCCGGCGGCCAGCGCCAGCGCGTGATGATCGCCATGGCGATCGCCTGCGAACCGGATCTGCTGATTGCGGACGAGCCCACGACGGCGCTCGACGTTACGGTGCAGGCGCAGATCCTCGATCTGCTCGACGAGCTGATCGAAGACACCGGCACAGCACTGATGCTGATCACCCACGATCTCGGCGTCGTCTCCGAGATGACCGACCGCATCGCGGTCATGTATGCCGGCCGCATCATCGAAACCGGGCGCACGGACGATGTCTTTGCGCGCATGGCGCATCCCTATGCCCGCGGCCTTTTCGCCGCGTCGCCGCATGGCGCGGCCCTTGGCTCCCGCCATCAAGGCGATGGGCGCCCGCGGCTGAATGCCATCCCCGGTATCGTTCCGGATCCCTTTGGCCGTCCATCCCACTGCTCCTTTGCGGACCGCTGTTCCTTCGCCGAGGCCGACTGCCGTCAGGCGATCCCGGCACTCGACCTGATCAATACCGATGGAAACGTGGAGCATCGCGCCGCCTGCTTTCATCCGCGCGAAAGGATGGTGGCCCCGTGAGCGAGGTGATCCTCAAAACCACCGATCTGGTGCGCGAATACGACCTGCCACGCCCGTCGATCTTCTCGAAGCAGAGCCGCCTGCGCGTGCTCCATGGTGTCAGCGTCGAACTCGCCGCCGGCCAGAGCCTCGGCATCGTCGGCGAAAGCGGCTCCGGCAAGTCGACCCTGGCCCGCGCCGTGATGGGGCTGGAGCGGCCGCAATCGGGCCAGGTATCGATAGCCGGCAAGGACATCTACGCGCTCGATCGCGCCGGACTGCGAGAGGCGCGCAAGGGGTTTCAGGCGATCTTCCAGGATCCCTACGGCTCGCTCGATGCGCGCCACACGGTTCGGACGATCATCTCCGAGCCGATCGTTTCGCTGGAGCGTGGAACGGGCACCACGGAGCGCAACCGGCGCATCGCCGAGGTGCTGGAAGCCGTCGGCCTACCCTTGGCGTCGGCCGACAAGTATCCGCACGAATTCTCCGGCGGCCAGCGCCAGCGCATCGCCATCGCCCGCGCGCTGATCACCCGGCCGGCCCTGATCGTCGCTGACGAGCCAGTGTCTGCACTCGACGTCTCGATCCAGGCGCAGGTTTTGAACCTGATGATGGACCTGCAGGAAAGGCTCGGCCTTTCCTATCTGTTCATCAGCCACGATCTCGGCGTCGTGCGCGCCATCACCGACCGGGTTGCCGTCATGCATCTCGGCCGCATCGTCGAGGAAGGACCGACGGCCGAGGTCTTCGACAACCCGCGCCATCCCTATACTCAGGCGCTGGTCGCTGCCGTGCCGAAACCGTTTTCCGGACGGCGCAAGCGGGTGCGTTCCGCTGGGCCGCCGCAAACGCCCGTCCATACCGCAACGACCGCAGCCGGCTGCGCCTATGCTGCCGTCTGTTCCCGCAGGCAGGAGATCTGTCTGACCCGAACGCCTGAGGCCAAGCCGGTGACGCCGGCCTGGTCCGCCCGCTGCCATTTTGCCTAGGAAGTGCCCCATGTCCGAACTCGCCGATCTCTCCGCCGTCGATCTCGTCGACGCCTACCGCTCGAAGAAGCTTTCCCCCGTCGAGGTCACCGAAGCGGTGATTGCCCGCATCGACGCTTCCGAGCCAAAGCTGAACGCGCTTTGGGCCTATGACCCGGCCGAGGCGCGCAAGGCCGCCAAGGCATCGGAAGAGCGCTGGGCAAAGGGTGAACCTCTGGGCGCAATCGACGGCGTGCCGGTGACGATCAAGGAAAACATCGCAACCAAGGGCACCGCCGTGCCGCTCGGCTGTGCTGCCGTGTCGCTGACGCCTGCAACCGCCGACGCGCCGCCGGCAGCCCGCACCCGCGAGGCGGGCGGGATCCTTCTCGCCAAGACCACCATGCCGGACTACGGCATGCTGTCTTCCGGCCTTTCCAGCTTCCACAAGCTTGCCCGCAATCCGTGGGACCTTTCGGCCAATCCCGGCGGTTCAAGCGCTGGTGCCGGTGCTGCCGCTGCAGCCGGCTACGGACCGTTGCACATCGGTACGGATATAGGCGGCTCGGTCCGGCTGCCGGCCGGCTGGTGCGGCATTGTCGGGCTCAAGCCTTCGGCCGGCCGCGTGCCGATCAACCCGCCCTTTATCGGCCGCGTTGCCGGCCCGATGACCCGGACGGTCGCCGACACGGCACTCTACATGTCGGTGCTGTCGCAGCCGGACGCCCGGGACACCATGTCCCTGCCCTATGCCGACATTCCCTGGCTCGATCTTGATCGTGATCTGAAGGGTCTGAAGATCGGCCTCTGGCTCGACGCCGGCTTCGGCCAGTCGGTCACGCAAGAAACGGAACAGGCGGTCAAGAAGGCGGCACAGCTCTTTGCCGATGCCGGCGCGATCATCGAGCCGATCGGCCCCTTCCTGACGCGCGAAATGATCGACGGTCTCGACCGCTTCTGGCGGGCGCGCGGCTGGGAAGACGTGTCGCGCCTCTCGCCGGAAAAACAGGCGCAGATCCTGCCCTATATCTTCGACTGGATCAAAACGGCCGAGAATTTCTCCGGCCGCGAGGTCTATACCGGCTTCGCCCAGATCGACGCCATGCGCAACGCGCTGCATGCGGCACTTTCCGGCTATGATTTCATCCTGTCGCCGACGGCCCCGACGGCCTCCTATCCGGCCGAATGGGCCTCGCCGGTCAACGACCCGCAGAAGCCGTTCGAACACATCGCCTTCACAGTCGCCGTCAACATGGGCGGCCAGCCGGCAATCTCGCTCAACTGCGGCTACACCTCGGGCGGCCTGCCGATCGGCCTGCAGATCATCGGCCAGCAGTTCGACGACATCGGCGTGCTGCGCCTCGCGCGTGCCTTCGAGACAATGCGCCCTCAGCAGCGCCCATGGCCAAAGGTCGCATGATGAGCAACACCATGCGTTACACCATCGAAAGCGGCGATCTCGAAAACATCGTTTCCCGCCTGCTCGACATCGTTCGCCGGCTCGGCGTCAGCGTCTCGAAACTCGCGATCGAGGTAGACGGCGGCAACGCCAATCTTGAAATCGCCCTCGCTCCGGCTTCGCAGGCTGTCGCCAACACGCTGCGAGAGCGCATCGGACAGATCGAAGGCGCGAAGGCAGCGGTCTAGCCCGCATCATTATCAACGCGGCCGTGCCGCTTTACACCGACTGAAAACCACAGGAGTGCCGACAATGGCCCGCAAACTTTTCATCCTCCCCGGCGACGGCATCGGCCCGGAAGCCATGGCGGAAGTCCGCAAAATCATCGCCTACATGAATGCCGAGCTTGGTGCCGGCTTCGTGACGGACGAGGGCTTGGTCGGCGGTTCGGCCTATGACGCCCACGGTCAGGCGATCTCGGAAGAGGACATGAAGAAGGCGCTTGCCGCCGATGCGGTGCTGTTCGGCGCCGTCGGCGGTCCGAAGTGGGATGCGGTGCCCTACGAGGTGCGCCCGGAAGCCGGTCTGCTGCGCCTGCGCAAGGATCTCGAGCTCTTCGCCAACCTGCGCCCGGCGATCTGCTACCCGGCGCTTTCCGCCGCCTCGTCGCTGAAGCCCGAACTGGTCGAAGGCCTCGACATCCTGATCGTGCGCGAGCTGACCGGTGGCGTCTATTTCGGCGAACCGAAGGAGATCATCGATCTCGGCAACGGCCAGAAGCGCGGCATCGACACCCAGGTCTACGACACCTACGAGATCGAGCGCATCGCCGGCGTCGCCTTCGAGCTGGCCCGCACCCGCAACAACCGCGTCTGCTCGATGGAAAAGCGCAACGTCATGAAGTCGGGCGTGTTGTGGAACCAGGTGGTGACCGAGACGCACAAGGCGAAATACTCCGACGTCCAGCTCGAGCACATGCTGGCGGACGCCGGCGGCATGCAGCTGGTGCGCCAGCCCAAGCAGTTCGACGTCATCGTCACCGACAACCTGTTCGGCGACATGCTGTCGGACGTGGCGGCGATGCTCACCGGCTCGCTCGGCATGCTGCCCTCGGCCTCGCTCGGCGCGCCGGATGGTGTCAGCGGCAAGCGCAAGGCGCTCTATGAGCCGGTGCACGGCTCGGCACCCGACATTGCCGGCAAGGGCATCGCCAACCCGATCGCGATGATCGCCTCGTTCGCCATGTGCCTGCGCTATTCCTTCAACCTGGTGAAGGAAGCCGACAATCTGGAGAAGGCGATCGCCACCGTGCTCGACCAGGGCATCCGCACCGGCGACATCATGGCCGAAGGGGCAAAGAAGGTCGGCACCACCGAGATGGGCGACGCCATCCTTGCCGAGTTCAAGGCGCTGTCGGCGTAAGCGACAACCCATCCTGAACGGCGTCACGCCGACGCCCACAAGCCTACGAAAACCAACACCTCCGGAGCGCATCCGGAGGTGTTTTGCATTTCACGGCCTTGCGAGAATGCGGCGTCTCAGATCGTGATGCCGCCGTCTATGTTGATTGCCTGGCCGGTAATGAAGGCCGCCTCGTCGGAGGCGAGGAAGGCGCAGATGGCGGCGACTTCTTCGACCGTGCCGAACCGGCCGGCCGGCTGGCGGCTGATGAAGGACCGGTAGGCCTCATCCCGGCTTCCAAGCTTTTCGCCAAGTTCGCCGATGCGCTCTTCCAAGGAGGGTGACGCGACAGTGCCGGGGCAGACCGAATTGCAGCGAATGCCCTGAGAAACGTAGTCAGCTGCCACCGCCTTGGTCAGGCCTATGACGCCACCCTTGGCGGCGCCATAAGCGGCACGCCGCGGGAAACCCTTGATCGAGGAGGCAACCGATCCGATGGTGATGATGCTGCCGCCATTGGCCTTCATCTTCGGGATTGCGCCGGCAATGACGTTGTAAGCGCTGTCGAGCGTAATGTTCACCGAGCGCCGCCAATCGGCGGGCGAGCATTCCTCGATCGTGCCCTGATGCACGTAACCGACCGCGTGCACGAGGATATCGACCCGGGCGAAGGCGTCGAAATAGGCACCGACCGCCACATGATCCGTCGCATCGAGCCGCGTCGTCGCGGCGCCGTCGAGGGTGGTGAGCAGCTCGGCATTGATGTCGCTGGCGTGGACCTCGGCGCCTTCAGCCATCAGTCGTTCGGCGACCGCGCGGCCGATGCCTTGGCCGGCAGCCGTGACCACGGCAATGCCCCCGGTCAAACGTCCCGTCTTTTCCTTCATGGTGAGACCCTTCTGCATGTCTAGAGGGATTGAACGACCTGACGCTGGCGGCCGAGTCCATCGATACCGAGTTCGACCACGTCACCGGGCCCAAGATAGCGCGGCGGCTTCTTGCCCATGCCGACGCCGGGGGGCGTGCCGGTGCAGATGAGATCGCCGGGCTCCAGCACGCAGAACTCGCTCATGTAGGAGACGATGGTCGCGACGTCGAAGATCATGCGCGCGGTCGTACCCGCCTGCATGCGCTCGCCGTTGACGTCGAGCCACATCGACAGGGCCTGCGGGTCCGGAACCTCGTCTTTCGTCACAAGCCAGGGGCCCGTCGGGCAGAAATTCGGGAAGCTCTTGCCCTTCACCCACTGCCCGCCACGCTCCATCTGCCAGGCACGTTCGGAGACATCGTCGACGATCGTGTAGCCGAGGACATGGTCCATAGCCTCGGCGCGCGATACGTTGAGCGCCTGCTTGCCGATGACGATGCCGAGCTCGACCTCCCAGTCCAGCTTCGACATTTTCTCGGTGTGGAGAAGCGGTGCGTTCGGGCCGCAATAGGTGCCGGCCGCCTTGTTGAAGAGGATCGGTTCGGACGGCACTGGCAGTCCCGCCTCTTCCGCATGGTCGGAGTAGTTGAGGCCGACGCACCAGATTGTACCGGGCCTTGCGACCGGCGGCAGGATGTCCGCATCGACCACCGGCATCACAGGGAGCGCCGCGAAATCGGCGCCGGAGAGCACTGCCAAGACACTAGGCAAAGTCTCCGCCGTGAAGTCCTGGACGAGCGAAGACACGTCCCGCGCCTTGCCCTCGCCATCGAGGATGCAGGGCACGGCAGAGCCGTCGACGGTGAGACGCAACAATTTCATTCTCTTGGCTTTCAGTTGGATATGTCTCAGCGAGCGACCATTCAGCCGATCGGAGCGGCTTCGACGGAAAGCCGATAGCGGGTGGTGAAGGTCTGATCGGGTTCGAAGGCAATCGCCGTTGCAACGCCGGATCCCGCGATGGGGCTGTCGCCCGTGGAGACAGCCGGTCCGAGATCGAAGGCGGATGCGATCGGCTCGACGCCGAGCGCCACGTGCCGCCCATTCCAGGGGTAGGCCTTGCGACCGCGGTTGCTGTACCAGAGCAGCAAGCTTGGGAAATGCTCGTTCTGCCAAGTGAGCCGCGCGCGAAAACCCTCGTCGCGATAGTGGAGCGCGAGGCTGCCGTCGATGCCCGAGAGCTGCAGCAGGTCCTCGGTCTCCTCGACAAGCGGCACCTGCGACGCATCGAGCATGACACCTTTGCGCGTCTCGACCTTGCCGAGCGATAACCATTGCCGATCGGGCGAGAACAGAGCCGCGCCCGGTTCGACATCGCCGGGAAAACTCCAGACGCGATCATGGGCGCCGGGTTCGATCGTGACCGAACCGGGACGGCTCGGCAGTCGGAACGTCGGATGCAGGCCGATCGGCAGGCGGCACGGACGCCGGGCCTCGATTTCCAGGGTGATGTCGATGGAGGGCGCATTTGGATCCGGCACGATCTGCCGCCGCAACAGTCGGATCGGATGGTTCTCCGGATAATGGCATTCCATCGCTATCTGGCGGTCGTCGCAGGCACCCCACGCCCAATGGACATTGGAGCTATGGCCATGCGGCACGCCGGCGCCGTCGAAACTCTCACCGTCTACGGACCAGCCTGCAGGAAGCGTGCGGCTGGCGTCGCTGCCGAAAGGCACACACGGCCACTCGCCACGCAATTCCTTCAGGATTTCCGGCAGCGTCTCGCGCTCGGGATCGTTGCCCCAAGGCGCAACTTGCAAGGGGCTGACTTGCCGCCCGTCCGGAAGCAGGAACAGCACCGGGCCGAGCATGCCGCCGAGCGACTGCACCGAGAGGCAGCCATGCGCCCAGGCGAGCGCGCGCCGTGTGGTCTCCGCGCTCACTTTGTAGCCGCCCCGAACCGGTTTTCCGGCATGCCGGCGACCGTGACGCGCATGGCATAGAGGCTGCCGGCGAGACGCTCGGCTGGCCCCGCACCGGCCGTGGTGATGTAAAGCGTCTTCAGGTCGGCGCCACCGAAAGTGCAGGTGGTGATGTTGGTGACCGGCATATCGATCGTCTCGGCAAGGCTGCCATCCGGCGCAACACGGGCGATGCAGCCACCGCCATAACGGCAGTTCCAGAGGAACCCCTCGCTGTCGATCGCCGAGCCGTCGGGCGCGCCGCGATCGAAACCGGTGAAGAAGGGTCGTTCGCCGGAAATCGAGCCGTCCACGGCATGATAGTCGAAGGCGTAAATCTCGTTTGCCAGCGTATCGCCGAAGTAGAAGGTGCTTCGATCCGGGCTCCAGCAGAGCGTGTTGGAAATGCCGAGGCCATGCCGCCATTCGGTGACGGTGCCATCGGGTGCGATCCGGTAGAGGATGCCCTCGCCCGGGGCAACGTCGCCAAGCTGGCCATCCGGAAGCACGTTGTTCTTCATCGAGCCGACCCAGAAGTTTCCGAGGGGATCGGCGCGACCGTCATTCAGCCGAACACGCGGTGAACCGGGCAGGACGAAGCCGTGATCCTGCCGCCGGTCGGTTTCGGGCCACCACCATATGAGCTTCGAGCCGAGAGCGATGAGCAGACGCCCATCTTCACGGGTCAGCGAGATCGCCACCACCGGCTCGTCGAAGAGCCACGTCCTGACCGCGCACGTCGCCTCGTCATAGCGGTGGATCAGAAAGCGGTTGATGTCGGTCCAGTAGAGCGCCGCCTCTTCCGCCGACCAGACGGCGCCCTCGCCGCAGCGGTCGCCGACGGGCGCGACACAGACGAGCTCACGGGCCATCTCCGCCTCCTATTCCGCTGCGATGCTTGTCGGGATCGAACGCGCGGGGCCGAGCGCCTCGGCATTCTGCACAAGCGCCTTCATGTAGCCGAGCGCAAAGGCCTTGCCCGCATGCCAGGAGGCGCCGCAGGTCATGGCCGGCGTATGGTCGGGGATCATCACACCCTGGTAGTTTTCGTCGCGCAGGATGCGGATGATTTCGGCCATGTCGATATCGCCCTCGTCGACGAAGGTCTCGACATAACGCGGCATCTTTCCGCGTACGTTGCGGAAGTGGATGTAGCCGATGCGGCCGGAGCGGGCGAAACGACGAACGTGCTCGTAGATATCCCCTCCCGGCATTTCCTGCAGCGAGCCGAGGCAGAGTTCGAGCCCGTTCGAGGGCGAGTCGACGATCGCCATCAGCCGGTCGTACTTCTCCGGACGGTTGACGAGCCGCGCGGTGCCACGCAGTTCCTCGGCTGGCGGATCGTCCGGGTGAGCGCCGAGCACCACGCCCGCCTCCTCGGCGACCGGCACGACCTCCTTCAGGAAGTGGCTGAGGCGGTCCCAGAGCTCCGCCGAGCTGACGGAAACGGAGGCAGCGCCGGCGACGCCACGACGATAGCGCATGTTCCAGACCATGCCGTCTGGGATCGGCGCATCCGGGCTTGGCGCGATGCTGTTTTCGACGCCGAAGCCGACGGATTCCGCACCGCCGCGGGCATAGGGGCCGCGGGTCCAGCCATAGACGCCGGCAAGCGAGAAATTGTAGCCGATGCAGGGAATGCCGGCGCGACCGGCGTCGCGAATGAGCTGCTTCAGCCCCTCGATCTGCTGCGCCCGCTCTGGCCCGTCGAGCAACACGTCATGCCAGAAGCGCGGCGAGAAGTTCTCGATCGCCGCCACTTCCAGCCCACCGGCCCGCACGTCCTTCACCAGCGCCGACAGCTCTTCGTAAGTCCAGAGCCGGTCACCGGAGCAATCACCCCAGCCGCCCTGGTCGCCACTGTCGATCTTCGGATCCTTGCCGGCGAAATAGTTGGTGAGATGCGCGACGACGTGGGTCGCGCCCGCCTGCAAGGCAAACTGAAAGTTATCCGGGGTGAGTTGCTCCCGGTAGAGCCCAAGGCCGATTTTCATCTTGTCGTTTCCTATCCGATTATTTGACGCCGATGCCGGCGGTGAGGCCGCCGTCGATGCGGAAGTCCGAGCCGGTGACGAAGGCGGCGCGATCCGAGGCGAGATAAGCGACCAGCTCGGCCACCTCCTCCGGCTCGCCGATGCGGCCGATCGGGTGTGCAGCGCCGAAGCGGGCAAAGGCTTCCGCCTCGCTGACACCCTCGCCGCCATAGGTGCGGGCTGCAAGCGATAGCAGCGGCGTGCGCACCGAGCCTGGGCTGACCGAATTGACCCGGACCTTCGCCGCCGCATGATCGAGCGCCATGGCGCGGGTCAGCGCATGGATCGCGCCCTTGGAAGCGACATAGGCGGCGACGTTCTGCTGGCAGGCATGACCCTGCACCGAGGAGATGTTGACGATCGCGCCGCCGCCGCGCTTCATCATTTCCGGAATGCCGAAGCGGCCGGTGAGATATATCGAGCCGACATTGACCGACAGGCAGCGCGCAAAGGTCTCGGCGCTGGTGTCGAGCACGGTGCCATAGGGGTGAACGGCGGCGGCATTGACGATGATGTCGAGGCCGCCGTGGCGCAGCACCGCCTCGCGCACGGCCGCTTCGACCTCTGCTTCCACGGCAACGTCCGTCAGTCGGGTCGACATCGGCAAGTCGCGCTCTTTGGCTATGCGGTCGAAGATCTCGTTGGTGGCGACGTCGTTGCCACAGGCAAGCACGGTGGCGCCTGACGAGGCGAGCCGGATCGCCGAGGCAAGCCCGATCCCGGACGTGCCGGTGACCAGCGCGATCTTTCCCTTGAATTCAGTCATGATTGTCTCCGCGATGGATCGCGATGATCCGGGCCGGCGTCGACCCGAGATCATAAGCGTGATCGTTGGTCATAAGGGGGAGCGGGATGCGGACACCCCGCGCCGGTCTCAGCGCACCCGTTCCAGAACCTGGTTCAGGAGCACGGCGCCGAGGATGATCCCGCCGCGCACGACGTATTGCCAATATTCGCTGACATTCATCAGCGTCATGCCGTTGGAGATGCATCCAAGGAAGAGCACCCCGATCAGCGTGCCCCAGATCCGGCCCTTGCCGCCGAAGAGCGAGGTACCGCCGATGATGACGGCCGCGATCACGTCGAGTTCCATGCCGGTCGCCGTCGTCCCGGTGCCGGCCCCGATCTGCGAGGCGATCAGCGTGCCGGAGACGGCGGTTAGCGCGCCGGTCAGGCCCAATGTCAGCGCCTTCACCTTCCAGATGTCGATGCCGGAGAGACGTGCCGCCTCCATGTTGCCGCCGACCGCGTAAACCTCACGGCCGAAGCTTGTGTACTTCATCAGGAAGTGCATCGCCGCGAAGGTCAGCGCAAAGATATAGACCGGGAACGGAATGCCGAAGAGATAACCGCCGCCGAGGAAATCGAAACCGAGCGGGAAGGACGACATCGGGAAGCCGCCGGTGATCAAATTGGCGACACCGCGGAGTGCCGCGAAAAGCGCCAGGGTGGTGATGAAGGTCGGCACGTTGAACCACTGCCGGAAACGGCCGGTGAGATAGCCGAGCGAGAAGCCGAGCAGAAGTGCCACCGCAAAACCGACGGTGACCGCGCCCCAGTCACCGAACGTGTCGGTGAAACGGTCGGCGAACCAGGCAACGATGCAGCCGGCGAGCGCGGCACCGGCGCCGACCGAGAGATCGATCTCCCCGCTGATGATAACCGCCGTCATGCCGAAGGCGATGATGCCGAGCATCGAGACGGTGCGCAGCACGTTCAAGACATTGCTGGTGGAGGCGAAGCCCGGTGCGACGAAGATCAGGAAAATCACCAATGCGGCGAGAATGATCTCCATCGGGTAGGTTTTCAGAAACTTGAGCGGCGTGTTCTGTCCGCCTGTTTCCGTGGTCTGGCTCACGAGTGTCATTGCTTGGCCCCTTCCATGCACAGGCCGTAGAGTTCGGTCAGGTCGGTTTTCGTCGGATCCACTTCGGCGACGACGGCGCCGTGATGCATGACGAGGATGCGGTCGGCGACTTCCAGCACCTCCTCGAGCTCGGTCGAGACAAAGAGGCTGGCAAGGCCATCGGCGGCCTGTTGCCAGATGATGTCGAAGATCTGGCGCTTGGCCTGGACGTCGACGCCGCGGCTCGGCTCATCGAAGAACATCACCGACGGCTGCCGGTTCAACCATTTGCCGATCACCACCTTCTGCTGGTTGCCGCCCGACAGCGACGACACGGGCAGTTCCGGATCGCCGCACTTGATGTGCAGATCGGCGATCTGGCGGCGCACGTGCGGCTGTTCGCGGCGGCGCGAAATGAAGCCTCTGTTGGAGATCGGGCCGAGGCTCGCCATGCAGAGATTGTCGGCGGTCGAAAGCGACTGCACGAGGCCGACCTCCTTGCGATTTTCCGGCGTGTAGCCGAGTCCCGCCTTGCGCATGTCGCGTGGGCTGGCACCGGTCATATCGCGACTGTTGAACGTCACTGAACCGCTGTCGATCCGGTCGGCGCCGAAGATCGCCCTCATCAGTTCGGTGCGCCCGGCGCCGAGCAGGCCGGCGATTCCGAGGATTTCGCCCGGATAGAGATCGAAAGAAACATTCTGAAAATGCCCGGAGCGGCTGAGATCCCGCACCTCGAGCACCGGCCGGGTGCGATCGAGCGTGCGCCGCGGCGGCCGCGTTGCGCGGGCGGCATCGCCGAACATCATGCCGACGATCGCCGAAGGCGTCGTCGCCTTCATCTCGACCGCGCCGATGTAATGGCCGTCGCGGATCACCGTGCAGGTATCGGCAATCTCGAAAAGCTCGCTCATCCGATGGGTGATGTAGATCATCGTCACGCCGCGGGCGCGCAGCCGTTCGATCAGTGCGAAGAGCTGCTTGACCTCGCGCGACGCCAGCGCCGAGGTCGGTTCGTCCAAGAGCAGGATCGACGGGTTGAAGGACATCGCCTTGACGATTTCCACCACCTGCTGCTGGCCGACGCTCAGCGCCGAAACCGGCTGGCGGGAATCGATCGCAAGCCCCATGTCGGCAAGCAATTCGCCGGCGCGCTTGTGCAGGCCCGCCCAGTCGACGACGCTGAAACCGGCGCGAGGCCGATGCGGCAGCCGGCCGAGAAAGATGTTCTCGCCGACAGAAAGCTCCGGCACCAGCGAGAGCTCCTGGTGCACGGTGACGATGCCGGCGGCAAAGGCATCATGCGGCGAGGTGAAATGGCGATCCTCGCCATTGACACTGATCGTGCCCGATGTCGGCTCGGTGACGCCGGCAAGCAGCTTGACGAGCGTTGATTTGCCCGAGCCGTTCTTGCCCATCAGGGCATGCACCTGGCCGGGGGCGAAGCTGTGGGTGAATTCGGAGAGGGCGACAGTCGGACCGTAACGCTTGGTCACGGTCCGAAAGTCCAGCCGTCCCTGCACCCCTTGCAACGCGGCTGAACTCGGTTGCGGATAGCTCATGCGGATTTCCTGCTGTGCAAGACGAGGGAGTGGCGGGCGCGATGTCCCGCCGCTCGGCTGACGTCAAAACCCAATCACTTCAGCGCCTTCAGGCCTTCCTTGTAGGCCGCGACCGCCTGCGTATCGGCGCGCGTCAGAGGCAGCACCGGCACGTTGACCTTGGTCTCGATCTTCTTGCCGTCGAGCAGGTTCTGTGCCGCTTCGATCGCCTGCTTGCCGACCTCGAGCGGCTGCTGCGCCGTCGTTGCCTGCAGTACGTTGTCGGAATTCAGCAACATGTTGGCGAGCTGCTCGGAACCGTCGGTGCCGAAGACGAAGACCTTGCCTTCGAGGCCTGCCTTTTTCACGGCCTGGACCGCACCGATCGTGCCGCCCTCGTTGGCAGCGTAGATCACCTGGATATCGGGATTGGCCGTCAGCATGTCGCTTGCGACCGCGAGCGCCTTTTCGGCAAGCCAGGCATCCTGCTGGGCGACGATATCGACCTGGTCCTTGACGACGCTTAAGAACCCGTCGACGCGGGCGTTCGACTGTTCAGGCAGCAGTGCCTTGAAGGCGAGCGTGCCGATCTTGACCTTGCCACCATTGCCGAGGGTCTTCAGGAAGTCGGTTGCGGCGTTGCCTGTGCCGATGCCGATATCGCGGTCCGAGCTCGTCACCGTCGCCTGGGCGACGTCGCCATTGGCCGAAGTGCCGTAGGTGACGACCGTGATGCCAGCATCACGCGCCTTCTTCAGCGCCGGCACCGAGGCATCGGCCGAAAGCGGCGCCACGACGATCGAGTTCACGCCGCGAGCGATGTAGGTGTCGATGAGCTGCGCTTCCTTCTCCAGCTTGCTGTCGCTGTTGCCGGCGAGAAGCTCGTCGCCGGCGGCTTCCGCAGCCTTCTCCATGCCGATCTGGATGCCGCGGAAATACTGGTCCTGCTGGAAGACGATGCCAGCGATCGCCTTGCCGCCAGCAAAGGCTGCGCCCGGCGCAAAGCTGACGGTGGCAAGAAGTGCGGCAAGCGCCAGACGTTTCATGTTGCTCATATTGGTTCTCCTCCCAAGTGCCCTGTTCGTGCCGCCGGACCAACGGGCGAAAATCCGGCAAATGGCTGCCCGCACCGCGTGAAGCGCGGTTCGGACCCAATCTCCAAATGTTTATCGTGGCTGCGAGCTGCCCGGCACGGCATCGACGAAGCGGATGCCGAACTCCAGATGACGGCTCATCAGGTAGACATAGGCGATGCGGTCGCGCGCCCTCAGCGCCCGGATGATCTCGGCATGCGCCTCGAAGGTCGCCGCGTGCACCGGACGTTCGGCCTTGCCGAGCCGCATGACCTCCTCGATCACCGAACGCAGCATGTGATAGGCGGCAAGCGTCGTGCGGTTGCCCGAGAGTTCGACGATCGCCGAATGGAACTCATAGTCGCACTGTGCGGCTGCCTCGACGCTCTCGGCCTCAAGGATCCTGGAATTGATCGCATCGAGCCGGTCGAAATCGGCGTCGCTGGCCGTCAGGATGATGTGTTCGCCGACACCGGTCTCGATGATGCGGCGGAAGCCCTGCAGGTCATGAAACGAGTCCGGTGAGATACCGTTGTGAAAGGCAAAGAGCCGGCGGATCGCCTCGCCGTGGCCACCGCTGATCACGGCGCCCACCTTCGGCCGGGTCTCGACCATGCCATAGGCGCGCAGCACCTGCAGCGCCTCGCGCACGGTGTTGCGGCCGGCCTGGAACTGTTCGCCGAGATCACGCTCGGTCGGCAACGCGTCACCGACACCAAGGCCACGCTCAGAAATCATGTCGCGGATCTGCTCGACCAGCCGATCGACGGCCGAGGTCTTGCCCGGCTCCACGGCCTCGACGCCCGACAACACCTCTTCCCTTACCGAACTGCTCACCGGCTCTCCTCCCTGCGATGCCTTATTTGTTGGTCCAGATTGCAGTTTCCGTCAAGCGAAAATTTGAAGGCCTCAGCTTAATCGGTGATTTTCACGCGAAATCTCCGCTTTCAGACTTGAATTGTTGGACCAATGGGACATTATTGCTGGCTGTGGTCCAACAATAGCCACGGAAGCGGGTAGGAGTTCTGCATGAGACTGATGGAAGAGTGCTTTCGCTGGTACGGGCCCAACGATCCGGTGCCGCTCAGCCACATCCGGCAGGCGGGCGCCACAGGGATCGTCTCGGCGCTGCATCACATTTACGACGGCTCGCCGTGGTCCGATGAGGCTATCCTTAAGCAGAAGGCGCTGATCAAGGCGGCCGGCCTGCGCTGGAGCGTCGTCGAGAGCATTCCGGTGCACAATTCGATCAAGCTCGCGACGCCAGATAGCGATCGCTATATCGGCTGGTACAAGGATACGCTTCGCGCCCTGGCACGTTCGGGCATCAGCATCGTCTGCTACAACTTCATGCCGGTGGTCGACTGGACGCGCACGGAACTGATGCAGCCTTTGGCCAATGGCGGCTTTGCGCTGCGCTTCGATGCTGTCGATTTTGCCGCTTACGACCTCTTCGTCCTGCAGCGTCCGCATGTGGAGGACAGCTACTCAACGCAGCAGATCGCCGCCGCCCGCCAGCGTTTCGACGAGATGGACCAGGCGAAAATCGACCGGATCGAACGCAATCTGATCGCCGGTCTTCCGGCCACCGAGCGCCAGTTCAACCGGGCGAGCTTCCTCGCAGCCCTCTCGGAATATAATGGCGTCACCGCCGACATCTTGCATGAGAACCTCGCGCGCTTCCTCAGGGAGATCGTGCCGGTCGCAGAAGAAGTCGGTATCCGGCTCTGCATCCATCCGGATGACCCAGCCTTCTCTCTCTATGGCCTGCCGCGGATCGTTTCGACGCCGGCCGACGTCCGGCGCATTCTCGCTGCCGTCGACAGTCCGGCCAACGGCATCACCTTCTGCACCGGCTCTTACGGCACACGCGCCGACAACGATTTGCCGGCCATGGTGCGCGAATTCGGCCCGCGCATCCATTTCGCCCATCTGCGCAACGTCCAGCGCGAAGAAGACGGATCCTTCTACGAGGCCGACCATCTTGGCGGATCGAGCGACATGCCCGCGGTGATATTGGCATTGATGCAGGAGCAGGAGCGCCGCGTCCGCGAGGGTCGCACCGACTGGCAGATCCCGCTTCGGCCCGATCACGGCCATCTGCTCGCGGACGATATCGGCAAGGAGCGGATCAACCCCGGCTATTCGCTGATCGGGCGCTTGAAGGGTCTCGCAGAAATCAGAGGCGTCATGCAGGGCATTGCAACGGCCATGGCGCACAAGGCTTGAGGGAAGACATGAAACATTTTGAAGACGATACCGAACTCTTTACCGCCATGCGCAGCCGGCTGTTCACGGCCGTGGTCGGCGACATTCTCGACACGATGGGCCTGCAGCACCAGTTCCTGCCGCCGCAGATCAAGGCGCTGCGCGACGACATGGTCGCTGTGGGCCGAGCGATGCCCGTGCTGGAGGCGGATTTTTTCGCGACCGCTGAGGCCGGCGGCCATTCGGAATTCAGCGCCAAGCCTTTCGGCCTGATGTTCCATGCACTCGACAGCCTGAAGGAAAACGAGATCTACGTCTGTTCCGGCTCGTCGCCGCGCTATGCGGTCTGGGGCGAACTGATGTCGACGCGAGCAATGAAACTCAAGGCGGCCGGTGCGATCTGCGACGGCTATTGCCGCGACAGCGCCGGCATTCTCGCGCTCGATTTCCCGACCTTCTGCTACGGCTCCTACGCCCAGGACCAGGGCCCACGCGGCAAGGTCGTCGACTACGGCATCCCGATCGAGATCGGCGGCATCCGCATCCGGCCGGGCGACATCCTCTTCGGCGACCGCGACGGCGTGCTCGTCATCCCGAAGTTGGCGGAGCGCGAGGCGATCGCGCTGGCGCTGGAAAAGGCCGAGACTGAAAACAAGGTGCGGCTGGCGATCGAGGCCGGCATGAGCACCGTCGAGGCCTTCGAACGCTTCGGCGTCATGTAACGACAGAATGATGAGGTGCCGGGAGACGGCGCCTCACCTCAACCGGCTCAGATCCACGGGGCGACCGTTGATGATCGCCTCCATCGAGAAGAAGCCGGTGACCGTGGCGAGGTCGAAATTGGTGATGAGCTTCTGGTAGAAGGTGTCATAGCCGCGCATGCCGCGGGTCACCACCTTGATCAGATAATCCCAATCCCCGCCGATGCGATAGAAATCGATCACCTCCGGCAACCGCTCGACATGCTGCCGAAAACCGTCGCTCCATTCCTTGGAGTGATGGCGGGTGCGGATCATCACGAACACGGTGAGATCCAGCCCCAAAGCGTCGAGATCAATGTCTGCATGCGAGCCCCGGATCACGCCGATTGCCTGCAGGCGCTGGAGGCGTCGCCAGCAGGCGTTTTGCGACAGGCCGACCTTTTCGGCCAGATCCCGCTGCGACAGCGACGAATCTTTTTGCAATGCGGTAAGAATGTTCAGATCGAAAGCATCGATTTTAAACGACGATTCGATCATTTGACACAATTCCTCGATGAAACCGCAGAAGATAGGTGAGGTTTTCGACCCTGGACGGGATTACAATTGCTGTCAATGTCCGCTCCGAGGAGTAAGCGCGATGATCGTGCCCGCCGTCCACCAACCCTGCGAGGCGCTCTCGCCGCTCGCCCGGTTCCGCCAGTCCCTCAACCGGCCGGGTCTCGTCGCCGAGCTACGCGACGATCTGGTCGGAGCGAAGGCGCGGATCGCCGGTCCCTACGGCACGAAGGCACTGGTTTATGCCGACTACGTCGCCTCCGGCCGCGCGCTGCGCGTGATCGAAGATTTCGTGCTCGAAGAGGTCCTGCCTTACTACGCCAACAGCCACACCGAAGCCTCCTATTGCGGGGGCTTCATGACCCGGATGCGGCGGGAAGCGCGAGCGCTGATCGGGGAATTCTGCGGCGCCACGGCCGACCATGCCGTGATCTTCACCGGCTCCGGTGCGACCTCCGGCATCAACCGTCTGGTCAAGCTCGTCGGCGTTAGCGACGCGGTTGCTGCCGGCCAAACCGTCCGCGTCATCATCGGCCCCTACGAGCACCACTCCAACATCCTGCCCTGGCGCGAAAGCGGCGCTGAGATCGTTGAGATCGCCGAATGCCCGGCGGGTGGACCGGACCTCACGGAACTTCGCAAAGCGCTGAGCGTTGGCTCGTCCGACCTGACAGTCTGTACCCTCTCGGCCGGCTCGAACATCACCGGCATCACCAGCGACGTGGCCGCGATCACCCGCATGGTCAAGGCTGCCGGTGCGAAGATGATCTGGGACTATGCCGGCGCCGGCCCCTATGTTCCAATCGCCATGTCTCCCGTTTCCGGTGCCGAGATCGACGCCATCGTCGTCTCGCCGCACAAGTTCATCGGTGGCCCGGGTGCTTCCGGCATCCTGATCGTTCGCCGCGACAGTGTCACGACCGACAAGCCGACCTGGCCGGGCGGCGGCACGGTGAAGTTCGTTTCGCCGGATACACACGACTACAGCGCCAACATCGAGGCCCGCGAAGAGGCCGGAACGCCGAACGTCGTCGGTGACATCCGTGCAGCCCTTGCCTTCATCGTCAAACACGCGATCGGGCTTGAGAGCATGGAGCGGCGCAACCGCGAACTGGCGGAGCAGGCGTTTGCCGCCTGGAGGGCCATTCCGCAACTGGAACTGCTCGGCCTGCAGGAACCGGACCGGCTGCCGATCTTTTCGTTCCGCATCAGGAACGGCAAGGGCGGCTATGTCCACCAGCAGCTCGTCACCCGCATGCTGAGCGACCGCTTCGGCATCCAGGCGCGCGGCGGCTGCGCCTGCGCCGGACCTTACGTTCATCGGCTGCTGTCGATCGATGCCGAGCACTCCGAACAGATCCGCCAGGCGATCCTTGCCGGCGAGGAAATCGAGAAGCCGGGCTTCACCCGGCTGAACTTCAGCGTGCTGCTTTCGGAAGACAAGGTGAAGTACATTCTCGATTGCGTCACGCAGCTCGCCGCCGACGCGCCGAGTTTCGAAGCCGATTACGATTTTGACCCCGCCCGCGCGATCTTCTTCCCGTGCGCCGCGGCTGAAGAGGCCCTCGCCTATGCATAAGCCCGATGTGACCGGCTTCTACGATCCCCGCACCGGCAGCATCCAATATGTCGTCGCCGACCCGGCGACGGGCAAATGCGCGATCATCGATCCGGTGCTGGACTTCGATGAAAAGTCCGGCTCGACCGCGACGCGGAATGCCGATGCGATCCTCGACCATATCGCCGCCAAGGGTTTGACGGTCGAGTGGATCCTCGACACCCACCCGCACGCCGACCATTTCTCGGCGGCGCGCTACCTCAAAGCAAAGACCGGCGCGCCGACGGCGATCGGCGAACATGTGAAGGGCGTGCAGCGGATCTGGAAGGAGATCTACAACTGGCCGGACTTCGCCTGCGACGGTTCGCAATGGGACCGGCTGTTTGCCGACGGCGAGACGTTTCAGATCGGTGAGCTCAAGGCCCACGTCATGCATTCGCCGGGACATACGCTCGCCTCGATCTCTTACGTGATCGGCGACGCCGCCTTCATTCACGACACGCTGTTCATGCCCGACAGCGGCTCGGCCCGCGCCGACTTTCCGGGCGGAAGCGCTGCCGACCTCTGGCGCTCGATCCAGGCCATTCTGGCACTGCCGGACGAAACACGGCTCTTCACCGGCCACGACTATTGCCCCGGCGGCCGCGAGGCGCGCTGGGAAAGCACGGTCGCCGAACAGAAGGCCACGAACCCGCACGTTGCCGGCAAGTCCGAGGCCGATTTCGTCGGCCTGCGCGAGGCGCGCGACCGCACCCTGCCGATGCCGAAGCTCATCCTGTACGCGCTGCAGGTGAACGTGCGTGGCGGCGAGCTCCCTGTCGCCGAGGACAACGGCCGACGCTACCTGAAGATACCGCTCGACGCGCTGCCCGGTTCGGTCTGGGGGTAGCGGCATCGTGGCGGACCCCTTCCAGCAGATGCTGCTTGCGATCGGCTCCGGTTCGCTCACCGGCTTCACGCTCGGCCTGATCGGCGGTGGCGGCTCGATCCTGGCGACGCCGCTCCTGATCTATGTCGTCGGCATCCGCGACGTGCACACCGCGCTCGGCACCGGAGCGCTTGCGGTTTCCGCCAATGCCTATCTCAACCTGATAAGCCACGCGCTCCGCGGTCATCTCTGGTGGCGCTGCGCGCTGATCTTCACGGTCGCGGGTTCGCTTGGCGCCTTTTTCGGCTCCAGCCTCGGCAAGCTGATCGATGGCCAGCGATTGCTGTTCCTCTTCGGCCTCGTGATGATGTTCGTCAGCTTCGCCATGCGGAAGGTCAGGTGCGACACGGCGGCGACACCGCAGTCGCTTTCGCTCGGCACACACGCCAAGACCGGCTTGACAGCGCTTCTGACCGGCACCTGTTCCGGCTTCTTCGGCATCGGCGGCGGTTTCCTCATCGTTCCCGGACTGCTGCTTGCGACCGGCATGCCGCTCATCAACGCTGTGGGCACGTCGCTGCTTGCTGTCGGCACCTTCGGCCTGACGACCGCGATCAACTATGCCGCCTCTGGATTGGTGGATTGGCGCATCGCCGGCTACTTCATCCTGGGTGGCGTCGCGGGTGGCGTGATCGGCACGATCGTTTCGACGCAGCTTTCGACCCAGCGCGATACGCTGACCAAGATTTTCCGTGCGATCATCTTTTCCGTCAGCCTTTACGTTCTCTGGCGCAGCTACGGAGCCGTGTGACCGGCTTCGCCGTCCGCAATCCATATGACGGCGCGACTGATCGGTCCTTGGCCGGAAACATACGCAGCGAGTCCGGAATCGTACTATCTGGATCATTCAAGACAACGGCGTGGCGTGTTTTAATCCTGTCAGCACTCTTTCGGACAGGAATAATCCAATGACCGTTCAATCCATGGACCTCTCGAACAGCACGCCGTTGACCCGCAGGTCGATCTCGCAGCTTCCGATCAACCTGTTCGCCTCGGTAATGGGCATAACCGGCCTGAGCCTCGCCTGGCGCGAAGCCACCAGGACGATCGGTCTGCCGGCCCTTCCCGGCGAATATGTCGGCTGGCTCGGGACTTCGATCTTTCTAAGCCTTGCGCTCGGCTACGCTTTCAAGTGGCACCGCCATCCGGCCACGGTCGCCGCCGAATTCGCCCATCCGGTTCAAAGCAACTTCTTCGCAACGGTCGCAATCGGCTTGCTTCTGCAGTCAGCTTTTCTGAACCGCTATAGCCCGCTGCTGTCAGAAGTCGTCTGGACGGCTGCGTCGGCGCTGACCTTCGCCCTCGCCTATGTCGTCGCCAGGGGCTTCCTCGGCCGGCAACAGTCGCGCGATACGACGCTGCCGCCGCTGCTCATCCCCGGTGTCGCCACTCTGGATATCGCCGTTACCGGCCACGCCATGCCGTTCGCCTGGGCACATGAGGTCAACATGCTTGCCTTCTCGGTCGGCAGCGTCATCGCCGCAGTCTTCATTGCGCTGATCTTCTCGCGGTTGCGCCATGAAGATCCACTTCCGGCGCTGGCTCGGCCGTCTCTCATGGTTCTGGTCGCCCCCTTTGCCGTCGGCTTCCTCGCCTATACCAATGTCACGGGTTCGGTCGATCTCTTCGCCACGGTCCTGTTCTACTTCGCGCTGTTTCTGATGCTCGTCCTGTCGCCGATGGTATTCCGCTCCCATGTCCCCTTCAGCGTCGGCTGGTGGGCGATCAGCTTTCCGCTTGCTGCGCTCTCGATCGCCTTCTTCCGGTATGCTGCGTCTGCCGAGAGCACCGTCCTCACCGGGCTGGCTGGACTGTTCTTTCTGTTTCTGGCTGGCGCGATTGCGGTTGTCTTCTATCGGACGATCAGCATCATCCTCACCGGCAGATTGTTCGAGGTTCGCTAATGGCCGTTCACAAAGTCGCGATCGTCGCAATGCAGGGCGTCCAGCTCCTCGACGTTATCGGCCCTTCGGACGTGTTCGCGGAGGCCAACCGTCAGAGTGGCACCGACCATTATTCGGTGGAGGTCGTCAGCGCCTCCACCGCCCCGGTGCGTGGGTCTTCCGGGCTGACCCTCCTTCCCGACCGTGCGATGGATGACGGCATTGCCGACATCGATACCCTGCTGGTTGCCGGGGACCCGCTCATTCACGAACGACCGCTTCCGATATCGCTTCTGACTTGGGTGAAGGACGCATCCGCCCGTGCCAGTCGCTTCGGATCGGTATGCTCCGGCGCCTTCGTGCTCGGCGAAGCGGGCCTGTTGAACGGCAGGCGGGCGACGACGCATTGGTCGCAAGCGGCGGAATTCGGCAAGCGCTTTCCGGAGGTGAAGCTCGAGCCCAACCGCATCTTTACCAAGGACGGCAATGTCTGGACCTCGGCGGGCGTGACAGCCGGCATCGACCTCGCACTTGCCATCGTCGAAAAGGATCTCGGCCTGCACATCGCCTTGAAAGTCGCGCGTGAACTTGTTGTCTTCCTCAAGCGACCCGGCGGCCAGACCCAGTTCAGCACGCTCCTTGCCGGCCAGCTTGCGCAGAAGACCCCTATTCGCGCGGCGCAGGACTACATTGCCGACAACCTCTCTGCCGATCTCGGTGTCGGGGCGATCGCCAGGCGCACCGGCATGAGCGAGCGAAACTTCTCCAGGCAATTCAAGCAGGAGGTGGGCATGACGCCGGCTGACTATGTTGAGAGCATGCGGCTTGAGGCGGGGCGCAGATTGGCCGAAGACACAAGCATCCCGCTCAAAAAGATTGCGACCGATATCGGCTTCCATGACGATATCGCCTTCCGTCGTTCCTTCGTTCGTCGATTCGGCACGTCGCCGGCGGCTTATCGAAAGAGCTTCGGCTCCTAAGCCTCGCTCAAGGCCCGCGCCGTTACCGCCACCGGAGAAACCAGCATGTTCGACCTGATCATCCGCAATGCCAATCTTCCGGACGGACGGCTTGGCGTCGATGTCGGCGTCAAGGGCGGCAAGATCGCAGCGATCGAGATGGCTCTTGCCGCGACAGCGGGCGAAGAAATCGACGCCACCGGCCGCCTGCTCAGCCCGCCTTTCTGCGACCCGCATTTCCACATGGACGCGACGCTGTCGCTCGGACTGCCGCGCATGAACGTCTCCGGCACGCTGCTGGAAGGCATCGCGCTCTGGGGCGAGCTGCGCCCGATGTTGACCAAGGAGGCGCTGGTCGCGCGGGCGCTGCGCTATTGCGACCTCGCCGCTCGGCGCCGGCCCCGTGCGCACCTTCTTGCGCATCATCCTGCCCTTAACCGCACCCGGCATTGCCGGCGGCGCCGTCATCGTCTTCATCCCGGCGCTCGGCAACTTCGTCGTGCCGGCGGTGCTTGGTGGCGCCAAGGTGATGATGTTCGGCAACCTCATCGAGCAGCAGTTCCTCGCCGCCCGCAACTGGCCCTTCGGTGCAGCACTGGCGATGATGGTGATGAGCGTCATGCTGATCATGATGATCGCCCATGTCATCCTTTCCGGACGGCGCGGCGCTGCCGCCGCACTGGCACGGTGAGGCGCCCGTGAAGATCGCTCGATCCCTTTTTACCGGTGGCCTGCTTGCCTACACCGGCTTGTTCTTCGCCTTCATCTACATCCCGCTCGTGGTCATCGCCGTCTATTCGTTCAACGCCAATCCGGTGAACATGATGACCTGGACCGGGTTCACCACCGAATGGTACGCTCAGGTTCTCGGCTTCAAGACCAAGGTCTCCGAGAGCGCGCTCTACATCGAATCGACGGGGCAGCTGCTGCAGGCGGTGTGGAACAGCCTGGTCATCGCCGCCTCGACAACGGCCATTGCAACCGTCTTCGGCACGGCGATCGCGATTGCGCTCTACCGCTTCGAATTTGTCGGCCAGCGCTTCTACCGGGTGGTGATGTTCATGCCGATGCTGATGCCGGATATCGTGCTCGGCATCGCGCTCCTGATCTTCTTCGTCAATTCCGGCATCCGGCTGGGCCTGACGACGATCATCATCGGCCAGTGCACCTTCCTGATCTCCTACGTCTTCATCGTCGTCTCGGCCCGCCTTGCCGGCATGGATCGCACGTTGGAACACGCGTCGGCCGACCTCGGCGCCAACGAATGGATGACCTTTCGTCGGGTGGTGCTGCCGCAGCTTTTCCCGGCGATCGTCGGCGGCGCGCTGCTCGCCTTCATCATCTCGATGGACGATCTCGTCATCACCTATTTCATCGCCGGCGTCGATGTCACGACGCTGCCGATGTTCATCTTCTCCATGCTTCGGCGCGGCATCAAACCGGAGATCAACGCCATCGCCGTGATGATGCTGACCTTCTCCTTCGTCGTCGCCTCGCTCGGCCTTTACCTTCGCTCCCGGCAGAAATGATCATGAACGACAAAACCTCTACGCCCTCCAGCGCCCGCGCCCGCGATATCGGCCTGCCCTTTGCCGGCCGCACCGGCCGCTTCAACGCCATCACGGATGTCGAAGGCATTGCCGTCGGCTTCCGCACTATCGAGGAGCAAACGCCGCGACCCGGCCGAAAGCGCCCGGTGCGCACCGGCGTCACCGCCATCCTGCCGCATGCCGGATCGGAAACACCGGTCCCGGTTTATGCCCGGGTGCACCGCTTCAACGGCAACGGCGAAATGACCGGCACCCACTGGATCGAGGATGGCGGCTTCTTCCTCGGACCCGTGATGATCACCAACACCCATGCGGTCGGCATGACCCACCACGCCACCATCCAATGGATGCTGGAGCGCTACAGGACGACCTACGACACCGATGATTTCCTCTGGCTGATGCCGGTGGTCGCCGAAACCTATGACGGCGTTTTGAATGACATCAACGGCCAGCCGATCACGGAAGCCGATGTGCACGCCGCACTCGACGCTGCCGCGTCCGGCCCGGTCCAGGAAGGCAATTGTGGTGGCGGCACCGGCATGATCGCCTATGGCTTCAAGGGCGGCACCGGCACCGCCTCGCGCGTCGTTGAATTCGGCGGCCGCGACTACACGATCGGCACGCTGGTCCAAGCCAATCACGGGCAACGCGACTGGCTGACGATCCGCGGCGTTCCGGTCGGCGAACACATGCGCGACGGCACGCCGCAAAGCCAGATGCAGGAGCGCGGCTCGATCATCGTCGTGATCGCGACCGACCTGCCGATGGCACCGCATCAACTCAAGCGCCTGGCGCGACGGGCGGCGATCGGCATCGGCCGCAACGGCACGCCCGGCGGCAACAATTCCGGCGACATCTTCCTCGCCTTCTCCACCGCCAACACCCAGCCGATGGCCCACAGGGCGCCGCCGCGACTGTCGCTGGAAATCGTCAACGACGAGCTGCTTGACCCCGTCTATCTCGCGACCGTCGACAGCGTCGAAGAAGCAGTGGTGAACGCGATGATCGCGGCCGAAGATTCCGGCGGTACAGCCCATGATCGCTTCAAGATCCAGGCGATCCGGCATGAGCCTCTGATGGCGGTTATGCGGGCCTATGGCCGATAACCGACGGACTTGGCGATACCTCTCGGAGCCGGTGACTTAGCCGGCTCCAGGCGAGTTCAACCGCGCACGGCGCCAGTCGCTCGGGGCTTCGCCGACCCTCAGGCGGAAGAAGCGCGAGAAATAGGCGGCGTCGGCAAAGCCGATCTCATAGGCAATGTCTTCGAGTGGCCGGACCGTAAAGAGCAGTAGGCGCTTGGCCTCGAGCAATCGCCGCTCGTTGATCAGTTCCTTCACCTGCATGCCGAAGGCATCCCTGCTCGCCTTGGCAAGCAGGTGCGGCGTCGTGGCAAGCGCATCGGTGTAGTGCCCGACGCTCCAGTTCTCGCGGAAACGCAGATCGATGAGCCGGCGCAGTTCCGTGGCCAGCATCGCCTGTGTCGGCTGGGCGGTGGGCGGTGCTGCGGCTGCCAGGCGAGCGATCTGGGTCAGCACGGCGGCGACCAGAGATGCCAGCATCCGCTGCGTGCCCGTGGCACCGCCGGCGTACTCATCAGCGACGATATCGAGCAGTTCCGCAAGACGGCGCCAATGCCGGTCTTCACCGTCGCCACGGATCATCATGGGCGTATCGAGCGCCAGCGTCGTTTGCTCGCGGATAGAGAGCAGCGCACCATCGGCAATCGAAACGACAATCGCGTCGCTCGTCTCTGGATCGACCGAAAACCCGTGCACGATGCCGCTCGGCACGAAGCTGATGGCGGGTGCGGAAAAGTCCAAAGGCTTGTCGTCGATGAAGTAAGTTCCCCCGCCGCTCAGCCAGTAGGTGATCTGTCCCATCTGGTCGTGCTTGTGCGCCTTGACCTGGCCCTGATGCAGGTTCCGCCGCGCCATCACCGTCTCGACATGGAAGAACCCGGGCTCGACCTTCTGCTCCGGTTCGCCATAGACGAAGAAACTTGGAATGCTGCTGCTCATGTTCCACCCGAAAAAGTCCAAGTCATTTTGCCATTCTGTCCATGGCCGCTGCCGATTTCAACGCCTAGCCTTGACGAAACTCAAGGAGGAGAAAATGAGAGCAGAGGATTTCCGCGCCGACAGGGCGCGGCCCTTCACCGGCGCCGAATATCTGGAAAGCCTGCGCGACGGCCGCGAAGTCTATATCAATGGCGAGCGCGTCCACGACGTCACCAGCCATCCGGCCATGCGCAATTCCGCCCGGTCGCTCGCAAGGCTCTATGACGCGCTGCACGACCCGGCGAAGAAGGATATCCTGACGTCACCGACCGACACGGGCTCGGGCGGCTACACCCACAAATACTTCCGCGTCGCCCGCTCCTCCTCCGATCTTGCGGCACAGCAAGGCGCGATCGCCGAGTGGGCACGCATGTCCTATGGCTGGATGGGCCGCACCGCCGACTACAAGGCGGCGCTGATGAACACGCTGGGCGCCAATGCCAACTGGTACGGGCCGTTCAAGGACAATGCGCTCGCGTGGCACCGACGCGCCCAGGAAGCCGCCCTCTTCATGAACCATGCGATCGTCAATCCGCCGATCGATCGCCACAAGCCGGCGGATGCGGTGAAGGACGTGTTCGTCCACATCACCAAGGAAACGGATGCCGGCATCTACGTCTCCGGCGCCAAGGTGGTCGCAACCTCCTCTGCGCTGACGCACTACAATTTCCTCGCACAGAGCTCGGCGACGGTGACCGAGGATCCCTCGCTCTCCGTCATGTTCATCGTTCCGATGAACGCGCCGGGCATCAAGATGTTCTGCCGGGTCTCCTACGAGCAGACGGCCAACACGGTCGGCCATCCCTTCGACTATCCGCTGTCGTCGCGCTTCGACGAGAACGACGCGATCCTGGTGCTCGACAATGTCTTCGTGCCCTGGGAGGATGTTCTGGTGCTGCGCGACGCCGCCAAGATCCTCTCCTTCCACCCGGCCTCCGGCTTCATGCACGGCTACTGCTTCCAGGGCTGCACCCGCTTCGCGGTGAAACTCGACTTCCTCGCCGGCCTGCTTGCCAAGGCTTTGAGGGCGACTGGCGGCGACGCCTTCCGCGGCAACCAGGCGGCGCTCGGCGAGGTCATTGCCCTTCGACACATGTTCTGGAGCTTCTCCAACGCCATGGCGCACAACCCCATTCCCTGGGCCGACGGCGCGGTGCTGCCCAATCTCGAAGCTGCGCTTTCTTACCGCACCTTCATGTCGGAGGCCTATCCGCGCGTCGTCGAGACGATCCGCAGGGTCGTCGCCTCCGGCCTGATCTACCTGCCCTCCTCGGCGCGCGATTTCGGCAATCCCGAAATCGATCGTTACCTGGCGCAATATGTGCGCGGCTCCAACGACATGGGCCATATCGAGCGCATCAAGATCATGAAGCTGCTCTGGGACGCGACCGGCACCGAGTTTGGCGGGCGGCACGCGCTTTACGAACTCAACTATGCCGGTGCACCTGAAGAGGTGCGGCTGCAGGTGTTGAAGGGCGCCGAGCGCGGCGGGCGCCTGAAGGAGATGGAGGCGCTCGTCGATCAGTGCATGTCCGACTACGACGAGAACGGCTGGACCGGCAATACCTGGCTGCCGCCGCTCGACGACAAGGCCACCCTTCGCAGCGCAGCCGAGTGAGGCCGGCCATGGAACCGCTCGTTTCAAAGACCGAGTTTCGCAATGCGATGGCGCGGGTCTGCGCGCCGGTCAACGTCATCACCACCAATGGACCCGCCGGACGCGGCGGGTTCACGGCCACCGCCATGTGCTCGGTAACCGACGAGCCGCCGACGTTGCTTGTCTGCATGAACCGGAACTCCACCCAATGCGGGCTGTTCATCGACAACATGCGCTTTTGCGTCAACGTGCTCAGCCACGACCATCGGGATCTCGCCGGCCATTTCGCCGGCGCGACGCAGGACATGGCCGCACGCTATGCCGCCACCGACTGGGTCGAGATGCAATCGGGCAGCTTCGCCGTCAAGGATGCGATCGTTTCGCTCGACTGCGAACTGGCCGAGGCGCGGCTCTTGGGAACGCACCATATCCTCATCGGCCGGGTCGTCGGCATCCGCTCGCGCAGCGATGGTAATGCGCTGCTCTACTTCGACCGCAACTATGTACACGTGCCGACGCAGCTCGGAAGTTTCGGCGGTTAAGCACGGACGCAGCGTCGCTGGTTCGGTACAAACACAGCATCTTTCGCCACAGAGCCGGCGCAATCCACATCCAGTTGCTGTTCAGCGCCTTTTGTTTTTTCCCTAAAACGCGTCTATTGCCGGGCGTGGAATGAGAAAGGAAAACGGAATGGTGGTTGCTGGGCCAGCCGGACGTCCGACGACGGACGCGAAAGGCAGGGAATTCGATCGCTTGGCCGCCCTTGGACATCTCGATATCCTCGACACGCCAAGGGATGAAGGCCTTGAACGGGTCGTACGGCTGATCAAACAGGTCTTCTCCATAGAGATCGGCATCGTCTCCTTGGTCGATGCACATCGCCAATGGTACAAGGCCTGCTCCGGCCTTTCGGCCGACGAGGTCCCGCGTAAAGAGACCTTCTGCCGATATGTCGTCGCCTCCGAGGAGCCTCTCGTCGTCCACGACGCCACGAAGGATGCACGCTTTTCGCAGCACCCTGCCGTGGCAGGCCCCGAACATGTCCGGTTCTACGCAGGCGTCCCGCTGAAGACGTGGGACGGGCATACAGTTGGGACCGTGTGCGCGATCGACCGCGCGCCACGTCAGTTCACTGAGACGGATCTTGCGATCCTGATGGAGCTGGCGGGCGTGGCGATGGACCGGATCGATCTGCTCCGCTCGGCCGCGACGGATGGACTGACCGGGACGCTGACGCGGCGCGCCTTCCGCGAGGAAGCGGACAAGCTGATCTCGCTCGCGGTGCGGCACCAGCATGACCTGTCTTGCATCGTCCTCGATGTGGACCATTTCAAGCGGGTCAACGACACACACGGGCATGCGGCGGGAGACGAGGTCTTGAAGGCCGTTGCCTCCATCTGCCAGTCCAATCTGCGAGCAAGCGACCTCTTTGGGCGGCTCGGCGGAGAGGAATTTGCCGTCATGCTGCCGCATGTCGACGCGACAGGCGCGCTGACGGCGGCGGAAAAACTGCGGGCAGCGATCGCCGCTCAGACGATCCACGGTGAATTCGGCCAGCTCGCGGTGACTGCGAGCTTCGGCACCGCCGCCCTTTCGGCCAATAGCAGGGATAACGCCACCTTGCTCGCCCAGGCGGATGCGGCGATGTATCTCGCCAAGGCCGGCGGACGAAACCGCTGCGTCGAATGGAGCAGTCTCGAAGCCGGCTATCCGCTCGGTCCGCGCCAGCGCGTGCTGAAGGCCGGAACCATTCTCTTCGACGACAGGCATTCACGGATCGACTGCACGATCCGGTCGCTGGGCGCCGATGGCGCGGCGGTTACGGTTTCGAATTCCGCCGGCATACCACCGGAACTCGTTCTGGTGGTCGCCGGCGACGGTTTCGAAACCAAGTGCCAGGTGGTGGCACGGGACCGGCAGAACCTCGAACTCGCTTTCGGATAAGCCTGTTCGCCCGTAAGCAGAGATCACGACACATGATGAAGGGGCGCCGGTTGGGCGCCCCTTCTCGCATCTTTGCGCGGGATGCTATTCCGCGGCCGCTTCCAGGCCCTTCGGCGAAGGTGTCGCCTTGCCCTGGAACTTCCTGAACAGGAAGAAGTAGAGCTTGATGTACTGCCCGACGAGAATGGCGTTCAGGATCGTGCCTTCGCGGATGAACTTGACCTCTGCGAGGAAGAGCAGACCGATACAGGCCGACAGAACCAGCAGCGTGCAGTCGAAGCCGGTCTTGATGTTGCCCCACTTCCAGCCGGTGCGCTTGAAGATGGTGTTGACGAACATGTCGATCGGCATCAGCACCAGATTGGCGCGGATCATCAGGAACAGGCCGAAGGCGAGCGCCGCATCGGCAAAGACCAGCAGCGCCACCCGCAGCGGATAGGCCTCGAGCTTGATGAACTCGGTGATCCCCAGGTTGAAGTCCAGGAAAACCGCCAGCACGAAAGCCGGGATCAGCGAGGCGAAGTTCTTGAGCTTGAAGTCCTTGGGCAGGACCAGATAGGTCAGGAACAGCATGATCAGTTCGAGCATGAAGTTGTAGGTGCCCTGGCTGAAGGGCGGATAGACCAGCGTCATGGTCCGCGTCAGGCTGCTCTGGGGTGAAATGCCGATGCCGGCCCGGATCGCCAGGCTGACACCGAAGGTCAGCACATAGATGCCGACGACATACATGATCCAGCGCCGCGTCAGGCTGCCGGTATCGACGATTTCGGCTTCCGCCGCATTATGTGCCATTGTTTCCTCCCTCGAAACGAGGCGGAGCTCCTTACCCCGCCGGCCCATCGCCCCCTCAGCGATGCGCTTTTAAATCTTTCGGCATGTCCGCCCATTGTCGCGGAAGCACGCCACTTTCCAGGCAGACGGACGCCGAAACGCCCGTCTCCTTTTTCTGAATGGCTCTAGGCCATGAAGCGGAACCGGTGCAACGAGATGAACAGGCTGAGCAGCTTGTTGACCACCGGTTCGCCTTCGTTGCGGTTGCCAAGAGCTTCGAGCGCCGCATCGATCGCAGCGGCACTGGCCGTCAGTTGCTCGACGCTCATGTTCGCCATGACCCCGTAGATCTCCAGCGGCATGACGGCCTTTTCCACCCTGTCGTCGGTGACGATGCAGGCGCCGGCATGGGTATCGACCCGCTTGAGGCAATGGCACATCTCGGCGCTGTCCTGACCGACGACGACGAAATAGGGCTTCGGCGCCGGCCAAAAGGTCGCCACTGCGCCACGATCGACATGAACGCCCTTGAAAAGCCCGTTCACCACATGGCGTTTGCCGTCGGCATAGCGCTGGACGACCGACAGCCGGCTCATCTTCTTGCCCTCATGCTCGACAACGACCTTGCCATCCTTCAGCGGAACCCAGATTTCCTGGTAGAATTTGGCGTGGCCGCGGCCGTAGACATCGAACAAATAGACCTTGGCCTGCGTGCCGTCTTCCGACACTTCCAGGGGCACGATGTCCAGTTGCTCCGGCGAGAGATCGGCGAGGCCGGAAACGCCGTCCTTGCACATGCCGGAATAGTCGATGTCGGCATTCTTCAGCAGCTTGCGGTCTTTTGCGACCAGTTCGCCATCCTTGAACACGTAGAGCGGATTGATCTTCGACAGGCTGTCGGTCAAGACGATATCGGCGAACCGGCCGGGCGTCAGCGAACCGATCTTGTCTTCCATGTGGAAAGAACGCGCGGTGTTGTAGGTCGCCATCTTGATCGCGTGGATCGGGTTGATGCCCATTTCGGCTGAGAGCGAAATGATCCAGTCCATGTGGCCCATGGTGAGCAGTCGCTCGATCGAGATGTTGTCGGTGCAGAGCATGAAATTGTCGGTCGGCCATTTGCGGTCGACGATCGCGCGCAACAGCACCTTGATCACCTCGCTGCTGCCGACCCCGAACTTGATGTGCGTCGGGAAGCCGTAGCGAATGCTCTTCTCGATATCCTTCTCGTTCCAGACGTCGTGATTGTTGGAGACGCCGATCGCCGGCAGATAGTTGAGGATCATGTCGGAGAGCGCCGTGACGCCCCAGTGGCCGTTCATAAAGCCGCCCTTGGCGCGGACCCAGGCCGCCTTGCGGAAATCGTCGTCGTTGCCGGAACTGTAGGTGAAGTGCTCGAACTCCCCGAGGCCGATCACCGGTTCCATCTTGAGCACGGCTTCCGTCACCGATGCCGCCGTCTTCTTGCCCGGTGCGAAGGCATAGAGCCGGTAGGGCAGCTGCTCGTAGTCCCGGAAAAGGCTCTCGGCCGCTTCGATGCCTTCCTTGCCCGCGGCGCTGAGCAGATCCAGGCACTCGGCATAGATCGTCGTCGTGCCGCAGGGAACCATCGCCTCGGCGAGCGCCGTCGGGTGCGCGAGCTGGGATTCGAAATGGATATGCGCGTCGATCAGGCCGGGGATCGCATAGAGGCCCTTGCCGTCGAAGACTTGCTTGACCTTCAAGACGGTCTCGTCGGGGTTGAGCGCAACGATGCGCTTGTCGTAGACGAGAATGGACCCCTGGTAGACGGTCTCTCCATGAACATCGAGGATGTTCAGGTTCTTCAAAAGAAGATCCGCCTCCCGCTCGCCGTTCAGGATATCGAAGATGGCGCGCACCTTTTCGTAATGCGCGGCTTCAGTCTGGTTCACGAATAGTCCTCCACTTTCATAGTCGTCGGCGCCTGCCCATAACCCGCCATATTCAGCGGGTGCAGTGCCGGCAGCGCGCCCCTCGCCAACCATAAGAAGTCATTGCACCGCTTCCGAAAAGCAGTATTTTCTGCTCGTACCGTTCGCTTTTCGAGAACGATTAAATTGGGGAAGACCATGCTGCATTCACGCGTGCTGCGCTATATCGACGAGGTGGCGCGCTCAGGCTCGATCCGCGGGGCGAGCGAACGGCTGAACGTCGCTGCCTCGGCCATCAACAAGCATGTGTTGCAGCTTGAGGAGGATATCGGCGAGCCGCTGTTCGAGCGGCTGCCGCGCGGCCTCAGGCTGACGCCGGCCGGCGAAATCCTCGTCGCGCATGTGCGCCGGACCATGAAGGAATACAGCCAGGTCGAAGCCGAAATTCGCGATATCAAGGCGCTGCAGAGCGGCGAGGTGATCATCGCCACAATGAACGGCCTTGCCGGCGGCATCGTGCCGAAGGTGGCTGCGATCTTCGGCGCACGCCATCCACGCCTCAAGATCACGATCCGGGTAATGTTCGCCCGCGAGATCGTTCAGGCGGTGGCCGGTGGCGAGGCCGACCTCGGCTTTGCCTTCAGTCTCCCGCCGACGCCGCAGATCGAGACACTCTGGAAGATGGACACCCGCCTCGGCGCGGTCGTTGCTCCTGAACACCCGCTCGCCGGCATGGAATCATTGCCGCTGGCCTATTGCCAGCCCTACCCGCTGATCTTTGCCGACAAGTCGATGCAGATCCATGGCATCGTCGCCGACGCCTTCGCTGAGGCCGGGCTGACAGTCGAGCCGAGCTATCTCACCAATTCCATCGAGGCGATGAAGTTCCTGGCCGCGGCCGGCGACGGCATCGCTTTCCTCAGCAAGTTCGACATTACCGAGGAACAGCGAAACGGCGTCCTGACATACCTGCAGATCCGTGACCGGACTTTTGCAAAGAACGTGCTTTCGCTGGTGCAGCGGGAAAGACGCGGCCACGGCCTGGCCGCCGCCATGTTTGCCGAAGAGATCATCCGGGCCTTGCGGGCGACGATGGAATAGCCTTCTTACCCGGCCCAACGCCGATACGGTTTGTCGTCCCGGGGGTCAGAGCTGAATCCAGGCGGTCTTCAGATCGATGTATTTGTCGAGCGCGTGCAGCGACTTGTCGTGACCATTGCCGGACTGCCTGACGCCACCGAGCGGCACTGTGTTGTCGGCGCCGCCATAGGTATTGACGTGCACCACGCCGGCGCGGATGCCGCGCACCATGCGGTGCGCGCGTGACAGGTTCGCAGTCCAGACGGCCGACGCCAGACCGTAGTCGGTCGCGTTGGCGATCCGGAGTGCGTCGACCTCGTCATCAAACGGTATGACCGCAAGCACGGGGCCGAAGACCTCCTCCTTCGCCAGCTTCATATCCGGCTGAACGTCGAAGACAGTCGGCTGCATGTAGGAGCCACCGGTTTCTTCGAGGATGCGCTTGCCGCCGGAGCGCAGCCTTGCACCTTCAGCCTCGGCCTCTCTGACGAAATCGAGGTTCTTCTTGAGTTGAACCTCGCTCGAAATCGCGCCGGCCTCGGTCGCAAGAAGCAGCGGGTCGCCGACCTTCACGGATCCTGCGATCGCTGCCACCTTCTCGGCGAAGGCTTCGTGAATGGAGCGCTCGACAAGCAGCCGCGAACCGGCAACGCAGACCTGGCCGGAGTTGCGGAAGATGCCATAGGCGGAAATGCGCGCGGCCTGGTCGAGGTCGGGTGCGTCGGCAAAGACGACGTTCGGCGACTTGCCGCCGAGTTCGAGATAGACGCGCTTCAGGTTCGAGCGCGCGGAATATTCGAGCAGCCGACGACCGACGCCGCCGGATCCGGTAAAGGCGAGAACATCGATATCGCCATGAAGGCCGATCGCCTCGCCCGTGGTCGCGCCGCGACCAGTGACGACATTCAAGACACCCTCTGGCAGACCGGCCTCGGCGCAGATCTCAGCGAGCCTGAGCAGGCTGAGCGAGGCGCCCTCGGCCGGTTTCAGCACCACGGAATTGCCGGCGGCAAGCGCCGGCGCGATCTTCCAGGCGCCGATCATCAGCGGAAAATTCCAGGGAACGATCGCGGCGACCACGCCAATCGGTTCGCGGTGCACGAGACCGAGAATATTGTCGGCCGTCGGAGCGATCTCGCCATAGACCTTGTCGAGCGCCTCAGCATAGTAGCGGAAGGTGCCGGCGGCACTGCCGGGTTCGGCCTTCAGCGCCATAGAGATTTCCGTGCCATTGTCGCGTACGCCGAGAACGGCCAGCTCGAGTGCCTGCGCCTCGATGATCTCGGCAATGCGCGTGAGAACCTTTTTGCGCTGGGCCGGGGCAGCCTTCGACCAGCTTCCCTTCTCGAAAGCGGCGCGGGCGGCCTGGACCGCGGCATCGACATCACCGGCTGCCGCGTCGGCGATCGTCGTCAGATGCCTGCCGTCGATCGGCGAGACGACATCGAGGCTTTGACCGGAGAGGCTCTCCTGCCAACGCCCCCCGATGAACAGTTTTTGGGCCGCAACGGGCAGGTTGCGCAATTGATCGATCTTGTCCTGCATCGTGTCCTGTCCCGTTTGGTTTGCAGGGATGGCGGCGGGCCGCCATCCCCAAAAGCGATATTCCCGAGAGATCAGATCTCCTGGCCGGCACCCAGGCGGGCGAACTCAATCGGATTGCCCGATTTCAGCGAGGCCGCCAGGAACAGCCCGATGACCCCAAAGATCACGACGAGCCCCGGCAAGAACACCGCGAGCATGCCGGTAGCGCCGGCGAGATCGCCGAAATTGGCCGCGATCGCGATGATGACGGCAACGAGGATCAGACCGGTGACGACGGGAATGACCTTGGTGACCAGCGGGTTCGTTTCAAGCCCAGGATTGCGGTTGAAGAAGGCGACGATCGCAAAGGCGGTAAAGGCCATCAGCGTCATGACCGCAAGCGTGCCGACGTTGGTCAGCCAGGAGAACAGCGCCAGCACCGGGTCCTGGCCCGTTGCCGCAAAGAGCGCGACGATTAGCACGGCAATAACCGTCTGGATCAGCGAGCCGACATGCGGGCTGTGGTAGACAGGATGTGTGACGCCGATCGAGGCGGGCAGCAGGCGCTCGCGGCCGGCGACGTAGAGATAGCGGGCGACACCGTTGTGGAACGCCAGCACGCCGGCAAAGAGGCTCGTGACGAAGAGCACGTTCATCAACGGCGGCAGCCAGCCGCCGGCATAGCGTTCGGCGAGGCCGAAGAGAAAAGTGGTCGGATCGGCAAGGCCCTGCAGTTCGGGCACCAGCTTGTCCGCGCCGGCGGCGTTCACCATCAGCCACGAGGTGAACATGTAGAAGATGCCGATGATCAGCACCGAGATATAGGTCGCACGCGGCACGGTCTTCTCCGGATCGCGGGCTTCCTCGCTGTAGATCGTCGTCGCTTCGAAACCGATGAAGGCGGCGAAGCAGAAGAGAATGCCGATCGACGGCGAACCGGAGAGGATCGCCGAGGGCGTGAACGAAACCGTCGTCAATCCACCGTCGCCGCCCTTGGCGAGGATCGCGACGTCGATGACGAGCACGACCAGATATTCAAGGATGACGAGGACAGTCAGCACCTTGGCGGAGAGATCGACGCGGCGATAGCCGAGAATGCCGACTGCAGCGATGCCGATAAAGGTCCAGACCCACCAGGGCAGATCGATCCCCAAGCCGGCGAAAAGCCCCGCCGTTGCCGCGCCGAAGAGGCCGAAGACGCCGATCTGCATCGCGTTATAGGCAAGGATCGCGATCATCGCCGCGGCACCGCCCATCAGCCCGCCGAGGCCCTGTGCCGTATAGGCATAGAAGGCGCCGGCATTGCGGATATGCCTCGCCATGGCGACATAGCCGACCGAGAACAGAAGCAGGATCGCGGTGACGATCAGGAAGGTGCCGGGAATGCCCGCACCGTTTCCGAGCATCATCGACAATGGAACGCCGCCGGCAACCGCGGTTAGCGGTGCAGCGGCGGAAACGACGAGAAAGGTGACGGCGCCGACGCCGAGGGCGTTCTTGCGCAATTGGTTCGCCCCGGTCACGGGCGCAGGCGAATTGGTCATGGTCTTGGCTCCCCTTGCTGGCGCGAACGCCTTTTCGCCTCCGGTCCTTCTCTCCGGCGGCTGCTCCCTGAAGCGGACTTGAGGCGCGGGGCTTGCTTTTTGTCTTTGCCGCGCAAGTCTTTCGGTTCAATATTTGAACCTTAGCTTCAAATATAGACTTGCAAATTGCATCTGGCCCTGTCAAGTTATTTCGCATGTTAAGTATCTCGACCCAGAACGACCGGGAGAGCGGGTCTACCGCTCCTTAGGAGGGAACAGGCAAGAGGACTGACGGGGCGCTCGACAACGGAGGAATGGATGAGCACCATCGGTAAGGCCCTGACTTTGCTCGACGCGATCTCGCGCCTTGAGAAAGAGGCGGGGTTGAGCGACATCGCCCGCCACTGCGGGCTCGACAAGGCGACGGCCAGGCGCTTCCTCGTCGAACTGGAAAAACACGGCTTCGTCGAGCAGGACGTGGAAACGCGCCGTTATCGGCTGGGCGGTGCACCGGTGCGGCTCGCCCGTATCCGCGAGGCGCGCTTTCCCTATCTGAGCGTGGCGACCCCTTTTGCGCGGGAACTCGCAAGCCTTGCGGGCGAGACCGTCCACCTCTCCGAATACGCCGCCGGCCGCCTCTCGACCATTCATGTGGAGGACTCGCAACGGGCGCATCGTGTCATCGTCGACGTCGGCAGCATCCTGCCCTTCCACGCGACCGCATCCGGCCTCGGCTTTCTCGCCTTCTGCCCGCAGAAGGAGATCGACGCGGCCCTGTCGGCGCCGCTCCAGGCCTTCACCGACCACACGCTGACGGATCCGGCCGCACTCCGCCAGACGCTCGGCGAGACGCTCCGGCGTGGCTACTCGATCTGCCATCACGGGCTTGAGACCGGCGTCGTCAGCGTCGCCGCCCCGATCCGTGCGCCCGGCACAACGCCGGTCGGCGCCATCGCTATCGCCGCACCTGCAACGCGTGCCGACAAGGAGACGGTGGAACAGATGGGGCGCGCCGCTATGGCTGCGGCAAGACGCATTTCCGAAAGACTTTTCGGGTTGGAGCAGGTTGCTGCCGATCCGCTGGCAAGGAGGGCCGGCTGATGAATGCAATGAACCGTCTCCCCAATATCCTGGTCGTGGGTACGGGAGACACCAAATGCGACGAACTCCAGTTCATGGCGTCCGTCATCCGCGAAGCCGGCGGACTGCCTGTGATGATGGATGTCAGCATTCTCGGCGACCCGCCCTATCAGCCTGATTACTCGCGCCACGACATTGCCGAAGCAGCCGGCGTCTCGATCGCGGCCATCGCATCCAGCGGCGACGAACACAGCGCCATGGCGCTGATGGCAACAGGTGCCGCCGCCCTTACCCGTTCGCTCTACGAGGCCGGCCAGGCCGATGGCGTCATCATTCTCGGCGGCTCCATGGGCACCGATCTGGCGCTCGACGTCGCCGCGGCGCTACCACTCGGCGTGCCGAAATTCATCGTCTCGACGATTGCCTATTCGCACCTCTTGCCGCCCGAGCGCATCGCGCCTGATCTGATGATGATCCTCTGGGCTGGCGGGCTCTATGGTCTCAACGGCATCTGCCGCTCGGTGCTCTCCCAGGCCTGCGGCGCGGTCGTCGGTGCTGCGCGGTTCGGTACAAAGCCGGATGGATCGCGGCCGCTGATCGGCATGACCTCGCTGGGATCGAGCTGCCTCAAATACATGAAATACCTGAAACCCGAACTCGAGCGCCGCGGCTACGACGTCGCCGTCTTCCATTCGACCGGCATGGGCGGGCGCGCTTTCGAGGCGATCGCGGCCGAGAAGGGTTTCACGGCCGTCTTCGACTTCTGCATCCAGGAGGTCAGCAACCACCATCACGGAACGGTCGTCACCTCAGGGCCGGACCGGCTTGAAAATGCCGGGCGAGCCGGCATCCCCCAGATCGTCGCGCCCGGCGCCGTCGACATGGTCGACCTGCCCGCCTGGCAGCCTGTTCCGCAAGCCTTCGCCGACCGCCCCTATCACGCCCACAACCGGCTGCTCGGCTCGGTCACCACGTCAGTCCAAGGGCGGCGCGAGATCGCTCGCGTCATCGGCGGCAAACTGGCCGGCACCGGCGCCGAAGTCGCCTTCATCCTGCCGCTCAAGGGGATTCAGGAGTGGGATCAGCCCGACGAGCCGCTCTTCGAACCGGAGGCGCTCGACGCCTTCATCGACGAGATGCGCCGGTCGATCCCGTCAGGCGTCGCGCTGCTTGAGGTCGACAGCCACATCAACGCCCCGGAATTCTCGAAAGCAGCACTTGCGATCTTCGACGACTGGGTGTCGCGCGGCATCGTGCCCGAGGGTCGGCCATGACGAAGAACATGACCGACAAGGCATTGATCCTCGACTTCGGCGGCGTCGTCACCCGAACGCTATTCGAGACCCACGACGTCACCGAGCGCACACTTGGCCTTGCGCCGGGCACGCTCACGTGGCGCGGCCCCTTCGATCCGGCGACCGACCCGCTCTGGGCCGCCATGCAGCGGCGCGAGATCACCGAACGGGACTACTGGACGACACGCACGCGCGAGATTGGACAGTTGCTCGACGAAGACTGGAGCGACATGAAGACCTTCGTGCAGCGGGCGCGCGGGGCCGAACCGGAGCTGGTGCTCAGGCCCGAGGCACGCGACGCGATCCTTGCCGCTCACAGGGCCGGCATCCGCCTCGCGATCCTCTCCAACGAACTCGACCTCTTCTATGGCGTCGCGTTCCGCGAGCGTTTCCCGCTGATCGAGCTCTTCGAGATTATCGTCGACGCCACCTACACCAACATCCTGAAGCCCGATCCGCGCGCTTACGAACTGGTGCTGAGCCAGCTCAGTTTGTCGCGCGAAGCCTGCGTCTTCGTGGATGACCAGTTGAAGAACATCGAGGGTGCGCGGGCCGTCGGCCTGCCTCACGTCCATTTCGACGTCACCCGCCCCGCAGAAAGCTATGCCAGAGCGCTTCAGATGCTCGGCCTCGAACTGACAGGAGCATGAGCATGCGCGAAACCAACTTCCTCATCGAGAACAACGCCCGCCACCTCTGGCATCCGATGGCGCATCCGGCCGAGATGCAGGCGACGCCGCCGCGCATCATCAATGCCGGCGAGGGCGTCGAGATCGTCGACATTCACGGCAAGAAGGTGCTCGACGCGGTCGGCGGTCTCTGGAACGTCAATCTCGGCTATTCCTGTGAACCGGTGAAGGAGGCGATCCGCCGCCAGCTCGACGACCTGCCCTATTATTCGACCTTTCGCGGCACCACCAATTCGCCGCTGATCGAGCTGTCCTACGAGCTCGCTGAATGGTTCCGCGAGGACGGGCTGACGCGCTCGTTCTTCACCTCGGGGGGCTCGGATTCGGTCGAGACCTGCCTGCGTCTCGCCCGCCAATACCACAAGCTCAACGGCCAGCCGGAGCGCACCAAGTTCGTCGCCTTGAAGAAGGGCTATCACGGCACCCATTTCGGCGGCGCCTCGGTCAACGGCAATGCCAATTTCCGTCGCAACTACGAGCCGCTGCTGCCCGGCGTCTATCATCTGCCGGCGCCCTATACCTATCGCAACCCGTTCGACACGACCGACGGCGCTGTCATCGCCAAGTCGATCGCGCGACTCTTCGAGGACGAGATCGCCTTTCAGGGCGCAGACACCATCGCGGCGCTGATCATGGAGCCGGTGCTTGGCGCCGGCGGCGTGATCGTGCCGCACGAGACCTTCATGCCGCTGATGCGCGAGATCTGCGACCGCCACGGCATTCTGCTGATTGCCGACGAGGTGATCACCGCCTTCGGCCGCGCCGGCGCCTGGACCGGCTCACGTCTCTGGGGCGTGAAGCCAGACTTCATGTCGACCGCGAAGGCGATCACCAATGGCTACTATCCCTTCGGCGCAGTGATGATCGCCGACAAGGTGGCCGAGGCTTTCGAAAGCAACAAGACGGCTGCCGGATCGATCGGCCATGGTTACACCTACTCCGGCCATCCGGTCGGTGCTGCGGCAGCACTCGCAACGCTGAAGGAGACGCGCAAGCAGAACGTGGCGGCGAATGCCGGTGCCCGCGGCGAGGAACTCATCGCCGGTCTCGAAGCGCTGAAGGAGCGGCACGAACTGATCGGCGACGTGCGTGGCAAGGGTCTGATGTGCGCGCTCGAACTGGTCTCGGACCGCGAGAAGAAGACCGCTGCGGCGAAGGATGTGGTGCAGAAGGTCCAGGACGTGACCTATGACGCCGGCGTCATGGTGCGAACCTCGGGCGCCAATGTCATCCTCTCGCCGCCACTCGTCATCACCGCCGGCGATGTCGCCCGTATTCTGACGGCGCTGGACGCCGGCCTCACCGCCGCACGGGGATAAACCATGACAGGCAACGCGGATCTGATCGCGCGCCGCGAGCGGCTGCTCGGGCGCAACATGTCGCTGTTCTACGAGGAGCCGGTCCATCTGGTGCGCGGCGAAGGCGTCTGGCTCTTCGACGCCGATGGCCGCCGCTATCTCGACTGCTACAACAACGTGCCGCATGTCGGCCATTGCCATCCGCGGGTGACCGAGGCGATCGCCCGGCAGGCCTCAACCCTCAACACCCACACCCGCTATCTGCACGAAGGCATTCTCGACTATGTCGAGCGGCTGACCGCGACCTTCGACAAGAGCCTCGACGCGGCGATCCTCACCTGCACCGGCAGCGAGGCGAATGACGTGGCGCTGCGCATGGCTCAAGCCGTGACCGGCAAAACCGGGGTGATTGCCACCGACCACACCTATCACGGCAACACCGCGGCCGTGTCGCAGCTTTCGACCCGAATGCCGCCAGTCGGCGGCTTCGGCGGCCACGTGCGCCACGTGCCAGCACCCGACAGCTACCGACCGCTCGGCGGCGAGCCGGGTGACGCATTCGCTGCGGCCTTCACCGCCAAGGTCGAAGAAGCGATCGCCTCGCTTGAGCAGAGCCCGCACGGCTTCTCGGCGCTGATCATCGACCCCTTCTTCGCCAATGAGGGCTTTCCGGAGTTGCCATGGGAATTTCTCGACGGGGCTGTCGCCGCGGTCAGAAAAGCCGGCGGCCTCGTCATTGCCGACGAGGTCCAGCCGGGCTTCGGCCGTACCGGCGGCCATATGTGGGGACACCAGAAGGCCGGCATCGTGCCCGATATCGTCACGCTCGGAAAACCGATGGGCAATGGCCATCCGATCGGCGGCGTGGTTGCCGGCGCCGACACGCTCAACGCCTTCCGCAAGGCGTTTCGCTACTTCAACACCTTCGGCGGCAACCCCGTATCCTGCGCTGCCGCCATGGCGGTGCTCGATGTGATCGAAAGTGAGAAGCTCATCGAGAACGCCGCTGCCGTGGGCGCTTACGCCAAGGCGGGTCTCGCGCGGCTTGCGGACAAACATGACGTGATCGGCGACATCAGGGGCAGCGGCCTGTTCTTCGGTGCGGAACTCGTCACCGATCGCAGCGAGAAAACACCGGCGAGCGGTCTCGCGACAAAGGTGATCAACGGCATGCGAGGGCGAGGCGTGCTGATGGGCAAGCTTGGCGTCCACCAATGCACGACGAAAATCCGGCCGCCGATGCCGTTTACCCGCGAGAATGCCGACGTCATGCTGTCGACGCTCGACGACGTGCTCTCGGGTCTGTGAGCCGACGATGATCGCCGACCTGCCTCCGCAATTTCGCGCCGCGCTCGACAGGCGGGCCTGCCAGGCGCTCTCGCACTGGGGCGTCGCCGACCAACGGCCGGAACTCCTGAAATACCGGGAAAACGCGGTGTTTCGCGTATGCCTCCCCGATGGTCGGTCGGCGGCGCTGCGGCTGCACCGCGCCGGCTATCACGGCGAAGCGGCCCTTCGCTCGGAACTGCAATGGATGGCAGCACTCGGCGATGCCGGTCTCGCGGTGCCGCGGCCGATCGCAACGGCGGACGGATGCCTGCTTGTTGCCCTGCCGGAAGATGAAGCGTTTGCCGCGCAGCACGCCGATATCATCGGCTGGATGGACGGACAGACGCTCGGCGAAAGCGGAAAGCCGCTGTCCCACACACCCGAAAAGCTCGGCGCGATCTTCTCGGCACTCGGCGCCACCATGGCCGAGATGCACAATCTCGCCGACCGCTGGACGTCGCCGGAGGGATTCTGGCGCCCCGCCTGGGATGCGGAAGGACTGCTCGGCGAGCGGCCGCTCTGGGGACGGTTCTGGGACTGCGACGGCTTGTCTTCGGCGCAGACAAGAGCACTTTCGGCGTTGCGCCATGATCTCCGGCGGCGCCTGGCAACGATGCCGACTCCGGCGCAGGATTTTGGGCTGATCCATGCCGATCTCGTTCGGGAGAACGTGCTCGTTGCCGAGAACGGCGTGACCGTCATCGATTTCGACGATGCCGGCTACGGCTTTCGCCTCTTCGACATCGCGACCGCACTCCTGAAAAACCGGCGCGAGCCGGCATATGAGACGATCGAGGCTGTGCTGATCTCAGGCTATCGAAGCCGCCGCGCCCTGCCGGACGAAGCGTTTTCCTGCCTGCCGCTGTTCCTCGTGCTTCGCAGCCTCACCTATATCGGCTGGTTTGCCTCGCGGCCGGAGTTGCCCGCGGCGCGCGACCGCGTCCTGCGATATGCCGACGAGACGGTGGCGCTTGCGGAAGAACTGGGGGTTCGATGATCAGGGCGCCGTCGAAGCACTCAGTCGTTGAGACTGGCGAGTTCGTCCAGCATATCGAGCAGGACTTCGACGCGCTCGTGGCCGTAGCGAGCTTCGAGCTCCTCGTAGATCGCGCGGCTTTCCGGGCTGACGTCGGCGATCACCCGCATGCCCTCGGGCGCGATCTCGAGCAGAACGCGCCGGCCGTCGTCGGCGTCCTTATGCTTGGTGATCAGGCCGCGCTCCTCGAGCGAGCGGATGATGCGCGTCAGGCTTGGCGCCAGGATGAAGGCCTTGTCGGCCATCTCGGACGCATCGACCCGGCCGGCTTCGGCGAGAATGCGGATCACCCGCCATTGTTGCTCGGTAATATCGTGACGCGCCAGCATCGGTCGAAAATGCGCCATGACGGCTTCGCGTGCGCGCAGAAGCGCGATCGGCAGCGAACGGCGCGTGTTGTGCGGCAAAAGGGCGTCGTGGCCCAGGTCGGTGGGAGGCTTTTCGCGGCTCATAGGCGTTCTATCGGACATTTTCTTTCGTTCTGCAATCGGCAGGCGCAGCTGCGGGAAACGGGCTGCTTGACAATGCCGGCAATTTCGTTAACGTGTTAAATATATGAGAGCGCATCGGGAGGAAAGATGCCGCATCTGACAATCGAATATTCCGGTAACCTCGACACTCGCGTCGACTTTGCCAAGCTGTGCCGCACGGTGCACGCGACCATCCTCGGCACCGGCCTCTTCGAGCTTGGCGCCATCAGGGTGCGCACGATCCAGAGCCGCGACTATGCGATCGCCGACCTCCTGCCGGAAAACGGCTTCATCGACCTGTCCTTCCGCATCGGCCGCGGCCGCACGGAAGCGGAGAAGAAGGCGACCGGCGACGCGATTTTCAAGGCCGTCAGCGAAGAACTCTCGACGCTCTTCTCGACGCCGCATTTCGCCCTCAGCCTGGAGATCCGCGATATCGATCCGGAGCTGAGCTGGAAGAAGAACGCCATTCACCCCAGGCTGCGCGCCTCCAACGGCTGAGCGCGGCCCACCCACAAAAACACAGCAGTGCGCGGCGAAGTCTGCGCCAGCATCGGAGACCATCATGTCCAAGCTCGCCGAAAACCTCGCCAAGGCGGAACGCTATCTTGCCCGCTTCAGACGCGAAGGCGTGCTCAACCACATCAACGGTGAAGCCCTTCCCTCGCTTGATGGCGAGACTTTCGAGACCATCTCGCCCATCGACCTGAAACCGCTGGCAAAGATCGCGCGCGGCAGGGCTGCAGACATCGACCGCGCCGCCAAGGCCGCGAAAGCAACCTTCGCCGAATGGGCGTCCATGCCCGGCGATGCGCGCAAGAAGCTCCTGCATAAAATTGCCGATGCGATCGTCGCGCGCTCCGAGGAGATCGCCTTCGTCGAGTGCGTGGATACCGGACAATCGCTGAAGTTCATGGCCAAGGCGGCGCTGCGCGGTGCGGAAAACTTCCGCTTCTTTGCCGACCGGGCGCCGGAGGCACGCGACGGCAAGATGCTGCGCGGCGGCAACCAGATCAACATGACGACGCGCGTGCCGATCGGCCCAGTCGGCATCATCACGCCCTGGAACACGCCCTTCATGCTGTCGACCTGGAAGATCGCCCCGGCGCTCGCCGCCGGCTGCACGGTCGTCCACAAGCCGGCGGAGTTCTCGCCGCTGACCGCACGGCTGCTGGTGGAGATCGCCGAGGAGGCCGGGCTGCCGAAAGGTGTCTGGAACCTGGTCAACGGTTTCGGCGAAGACGCCGGCCGGGCGCTGACCGAGCACCCCGATATCAAGGCGATCGGCTTCGTCGGTGAAAGCCGCACCGGCTCGATGATCATGAAGCAGGGTGCCGAGACGCTGAAGCGCGTCCATTTCGAACTCGGCGGCAAGAACCCGGTGATCGTCTTTGCCGATGCCGATCTCGAACGCGCGGCCGACGCCGCCGTCTTCATGATCTATTCGCTGAACGGCGAACGCTGCACCTCGTCCTCGCGCCTTTTGGTCGAAGACAGCATCTATGACCGGTTCACCGCGCTCGTCGCCGAGAAGGCCAAACGCATCAAGGTCGGTCATCCGCTTGACCCCGAGACCGTCGTCGGCCCGCTCATTCACCCCGTGCATGAGAAGAAGGTGCTCGACTATATCCGAATCGGCCGCGAGGAGGGTGCAACCATTGCTGCCGGCGGCGAGAAATTCGACGGTCCGGGCGGTGGCTGCTATGTGACCCCGACGCTCTTTACCGGCGCCAATAACGGCATGCGCATTGCCCAGGAAGAAATCTTCGGGCCGGTGCTGACGGCGATCCCGTTCAAGGACGAGGCGGAGGCGCTGGCGCTTGCCAACGACACGCAATACGGCCTGACCGGCTATCTCTGGACCTCCGACGTCACCCGCGCGTTCCGCTTCACCGATCATCTGGAGGCCGGGATGATCTGGGTGAACTCGGAGAATGTGCGCCACCTGCCGACGCCGTTCGGCGGCGTCAAGAGCTCGGGCATTGGCCGCGACGGCGGCGACTGGTCGTTCGATTTTTACATGGAAACCAAGAACATCGCCTTTGCCAGCTCGGCGCACGCGATCGCCAAGCTCGGCGGCTGAGCGCGCTGGCAAAAAAATCTGGAGGAGACATCAATGCCCTTGCCGAAACCCAACCTCTACCCGCCCTTCAACATCGTGCGGCTGAGCCATGTGGAGCTCGCCGTCACCGATCTCGCCAAATCACGCGCCTTCTATGTCGACGTGCTGGGCCTGCAGGTCACCGACGAGACGGCGGACACGATCTATCTGAGGGCCATGGAGGAACGCGGCCACCACTGCATCATTCTGAAGATGGCGTCGAGCGCAGAGGCTCGCGACCTCGGCTTCAAGGTCTTTGGCGACGAGGATCTCGAAAAGGCCGCGCATTTCTTCAAAGCGAAAGAATTGCCTGTCGAGTGGATCGAACGCCCCTACCAGTCACGCACCTTTCGCACCCGTGACCCGCAGGGCATCCCGCTCGAATTCTATTCGAAGATGGACCGCCTGCCGCCAATCCACCAGAAATACACGCTCTACCGCGGCGTCAAACCGCTGCGCATCGACCACTTCAACTGCTTCTCGCCCGATGTCGACGAAGCGGTCGCCTTCTACAACGAGATCGGCTTCCGGGTAACGGAATACACGGCCGACGAGGAGACGGGACGTCTCTGGGCCGCCTGGACCCATCGCAAGGGCGGCGTGCACGACATCGCCTTTACCAACGGCCGCGGCCCGCGCCTGCACCACACCGCCTTCTGGGTACCGACGCCGCTCAACATCATCGACCTGCTCGACCTGATGTCGACCTCCGGTTGGCTCGCCAATATCGAACGCGGCCCCGGCCGCCACGGCATTTCCAACGCCTTCTTCCTCTATGTCCGCGACCCTGATGGACACCGCATCGAGATCTACTGCTCCGACTACCAGACCGTCGATCCGGATCTGGAACCGATCAAGTGGGACCTGAAGGACCCGCAGCGCCAGACGCTCTGGGGCGCGCCGGCACCGAAATCCTGGTTCGAGGAAGGCAGCGCCTTTGCCGGTGCCGAGGCGAGGGACTCGATACTGAAAGCCCAACCGATCGTCGCGCCGTGACGTTTGGCGAGTGGATCGGGTAAGGGCCTCGCATCGAACGGGAGTAGAAAATGGACGAGAAGAGTTTCACCGAATGGTCGCTGAAGGCGGCGAAATGGGGTGCGGACTATCGCGCCTCGCTGCGTGACCGCCCCGTGCGGGCGCAGACGGCACCGGGGGCAATTGCCGCCCAGATCCCGGCGCAGCCGCCGCGGACCGGCGAGGACATGCAGGCGATCTTCGAGGACTTCGAAAAGATTATCCTGCCTGGCATGACCCATTGGCAGCATCCGCGTTTCTTCGCCTATTTCCCGGCGAACGCGGCACCCGTCTCCGTCGTCGCCGAATACCTCGTCACCGCCATGGCGGCGCAGTGCATGCTCTGGCAGACCTCGCCGGCGGCGACCGAGCTCGAGACCAAGGTCCTCGACTGGCTGCGCCAGGCGATCGGACTGCCCGAGGGCTTCTCCGGTGTGATCCAGGATTCGGCGTCCTCGGCGACACTCTCGGCCGTGCTTGTCATGCGCGAGAAGGCGCTCGGGTGGAACGGCAACAAGAAGGGCCTCGCCAGCCAGCAGCAGCTTCGCATCTATTCCTCCGATCAGGTTCACACCTCGATCGACCGGGCGATCTGGGTCTCGGGGATCGGCGAGGAGAACCTCGTGCGTATCCCGGCGAACGGGCCGCGGCGGGCGATGGACTGCCAGGCGCTCGAAGCGGCGATCCTCCGCGACAAGGCAGCAGGCCTCGTGCCGGCGGGCGTGATCGCCTGCACCGGAGGCACAAGCACGGGTGCCTGCGACGACATCGCCGAGGTCGTGCGGGTCGCCCATGCGCACGGTCTCTACGTCCATGTCGATGCCGCCTGGGCCGGTGCCGCGATGATCTGCGAGGAGTTTCGCGAACTCTGGGCCGGCGTCGAAAACGCTGACTCCGTCGTCTTCAATCCGCACAAGTGGCTGGGCGCGCAGTTCGACTGCTCGGCGCATTTCATCCGCAGTCCCGATGATCTGGTGAAGACGTTGGCGATCCAGCCGGAATATCTGAAGACGCACGGGCGCGACGGTATCATCAACTATTCCGAATGGACGATCCCGCTCGGCCGGCGTTTCCGGGCTCTGAAACTTTGGTTCCTGCTGCGCTTCCATGGTCTCGAAGGCCTGCAGACGATGATCCGCAACCACGTGCGCTGGTCCCGGCAACTGGCGGAGCGGCTGGCCGAGCACCGGGATTTCGAGATCGTGACCGCACCGATGCTGTCGCTGTTTTCGTTCCGCCATCTGAGCGAAGGGGATCCGGACGCCCACACCATCGCTTTGGTCAACGCGATCAACGATGACGGCCGCATCTACCTGACCCAGACGCGCGTCGATGGTCGCGTGGCGATCCGTTTCCAGGCGGGCCAGTTCGACATGACGCAAGAGGATGCCGAGACGGCGTTCGAGGTCATTGTCGAGGTCGCCGCCGCGCTCGACGGACAACACGAAAAAACGAAGGCTTCCCGATGACACCTCCCCGTTTCGTCACCTTTTCGGCCGGAAACAGGCGGGGCTACGGCCTCGTTTCCGGCAATGGATTGATCGACCTTAGCACACGATATGGATCGACCTTTCCGACGCTGCGCGAGGTGATCGAAGCCGGTGCCCTTACCCGGCTTGCCGACGAAGCGGCCGGACTGCCGGCGGACATTTCGCTCGACGATATCCGCTACGAGATCCCTATACCGGCACCGGAAAAGATCATTTGCGTCGGCGTCAATTTTCCGGACCGCAATGAGGAATACAAGGACGGGCAGGTGGCACCCTCCAACCCGTCGCTGTTCATCCGTTTCCCGCGCTCCTTCACCGGACACGGGCAGCCGCTGATCCGCCCGCCGGAAAGCGCACAACTCGATTATGAAGGCGAGATCGTCATCGTCATCGGCAAGGGCGGTCGTCGTATCCCCGAGGCGACGGCGCTCGACCACGTCGCCTCGCTTTCGCTCTCAAACGAAGGCACGATCCGCGACTGGGTGCGCCATGCCAAGTTCAACGTCACCCAGGGCAAGAACTTCGACCGCACCGGCTCGATCGGTCCTTGGCTGGTGCCATTCACCGACGAGGCCCAGCTTGCCGACATCAAGCTGGAAACCCGCGTGAACGGCGAGGTTCGCCAGCAAGACCGCACCAGCCGGATGATCTTCTCCTTCCGCAAGATCATCAATTACGTCTCTACCTTCACGACGCTGGTGCCCGGCGACGTCATCGTCACCGGCACGCCGACTGGCGCCGGTGCCCGTTTCGATCCGCCAATCTGGCTGAAGCCTGGCGACATCGTCGAGGTCGAGGCCCAAGGCATCGGCACGCTCATCAACCCAGTTGCCGACGAGGCCTGACCCATGCTCGACAAGAACCAGATCGAGTCAGCCGCGACGGCACTCGACATCGCCGAACGCGAGCGCGTCCAGACCGGACTGCTGTCGCTCCAGCATCCCGACATGACCATGGACGACGCCTATGCGGTGCAGGCCGCCTGGGTGAAGAAGAAGATCGCCGCTGGACGCCGGGTGATCGGCTGGAAGATCGGCTTGACCTCGAAGGCGATGCAATATGCGCTCAACATCGACATCCCCGATTCCGGCGTGCTCTTCGATGACATGCTGTTTGAGGACGGCGCGCGCATTCCGGGCAATCGTTTCATTCAGCCGCGCATCGAGGCCGAGATCGCCTTCGTGATGAAGGCGCCGCTTTCCGGCCCCAATGTCACCGTCTTCGACGTGTTGAACGCCACCGATTACGTGACGCCGGCGCTCGAAATCCTCGATACGCGGATCCTGCGCGTCGATCCGGAAACGAAGAAGGCGCGCACGATCGTCGATACCATCTCCGACAACGCCGCCAATGCCGGCATCGTGCTTGGCGGAAGACAGATGCGGCCCGATGCGATCGACATGCGCTGGATGGGCGCGATCGTCTCGCGCAATGCCGAGGTCGAAGAGACAGGACTGGGCGCCGGCGTGCTCAACCACCCGGCCCGCGGCATCGCCTGGCTCGCCAATCGCCTGGCGCTCTACGGCGACCGTATCGAGGCCGGCCAGATCGTGCTTGCCGGCTCCTTCATCCGCCCGGTCGAGGCCCGCCATGGCGACACCATCGTCGCCGACTTCGGCCCGTCCGGCACCGTCAGCTGCTTCTTCGAATAGGAACGCCCATGCCCGCTCCGCGCAATCCGTTCAAACAGGCCCTCACTGACAAGCGTCCGCAGATCGGCCTCTGGCTGGCGCTCGCCAATCCCTATACGGCCGAGATCTGCGGCGGCGCCGGGTTCGACTGGCTGCTGCTTGACGCCGAGCATGCGCCGAACGACGTGCCGCTTCTGGCGGCACAGCTCCAGGCGCTCGCCGCATCGCCAAGCCACGCCATCGTCCGGCCGCCGATCGGCGAGACCTGGATGATCAAGCAGATCCTCGACATCGGCGCGCAGACGCTGCTGGTGCCGATGGTCGAAAGCGCCGAACAGGCCTGCGCCCTGGTGCGCGCCGTGCGTTATCCGCCCCATGGCGTGCGTGGAGTCGGTGCCGCCCTTGCCCGGGCATCGGCCTTCAACCGTATTCCCGACTATCTGCAGACCGCCAATGACGAGATCTGCCTGCTCGTGCAGATCGAAAGCCGGGCCGGCCTTGCCGCGCTCGACGAGATCGCCACGACCAAAGGCGTCGACGGTGTCTTCATCGGCCCGGCGGATCTTGCCGCCGACATGGGCTTCCTCGGCAAGCCCGGTGCGCCGGAGGTACAACAAGCAGTCGAGGCGGCGCTCTTTCGCATCCAGTCGCACGGCAAGGCGGCCGGTATCCTGACCTCCGATCAGGCCCTTACCCGCCGCTACCTAGAACTCGGCGCGACCTTTGTGGCGGTCGGCAACGATGTCGGCCTGCTGGTCGGCGCCACGTCGAAGCTGGCAGCGGAGTTCAAGGGTACCAGAGGCGAGACCGAGACGACGGCTGGAAAAATCTACTGATCGGCATCGTCTGCGCCGCGACCGGAGGAGCCAGTCAGGCCACGACCAACCGCATGCGTTGGGCGGTCACGACTTTCCCTCGTCTCGGTCTGGGGGTATAGCGGTCTGACGCCCACCAGCATTGGATTCCCGCCATGACCGATACCGTTCTCGACCGCTTCCTTCGTTATGTCGTCATCGACACCCAGTCCGACGCGAGGTCGAAGACGCAGCCGTCGACGGAAAAGCAGAAGAACCTCGGTCGCGGGCTCGTCGAGGAACTGCTGACGATCGGCCTTGCCGACGCCCATCTCGATGAAAACGGCTACGTCTATGCCACCATTCCTTCGAACGTGGACAAGCCGGTGCCGGTCATCTGCTGGTGCTCGCACATGGACACGGCGCCGGATTTCACCGGCACGAACGTCAAGCCGCAGATCGTCAGCAACTACCAGGGCGGCGATATCAGGCTCACGGGAGATCCGCAGCAGGTAATCCGCGTCGCCGACCACCCGGTTCTCAACGACCAGATCGGCAATGACATCGTCACGACCGACGGCACGACGCTGCTCGGCGCCGACGACAAGGCCGGGCTTGCCGAGATCGTCGCGGCCGCTCAAGTTCTCGTCGACAATCCCGAAATCAAGCACGGCACGATCAAGCTGCTCTTCACCACCGACGAAGAGATCGGCCGCGGCGTCGACAAGGTCGACTTGAAGAAGCTTGGGGCCCAATTCTGCTATACGGTCGATGGCGAAACCGCCGGCCATATCGAGGACGAGACCTTTTCCGCCGATGGCGTCGAGATCGTCATTCAGGGCGTCGCCATCCACCCGGGCTTTGCCAAGGACAAGATGGAGAACGCCATCAAGATCGCCGGCAACATCATTAGCCGGCTGCCGCGGGAGGTTTCGCCCGAGGGCACCGAGGGCCGCGACGGCTTCGTGCATCCGACCGGCGTGACCGGCTCGATGGACAGGGCGCAGCTCGGCCTCATCGTGCGCGACTTCGACGAGGCGGGCCTTGCCTCGAAGGAAGCCATGCTCGAAGGCATCGTCAAGGACGTGATGAAGGCCTATCCGGGCTCCACCTACAGTTTCGAGGTCAAGCAGCAGTACCGCAACATGAAGGCCATCCTCGACCGCCATCCGGAGATCGTCGAAAACGCCATCGAGGCGATCCGCCGGGCCGGCATGCAGCCGGTGCGCGGCAGCATCCGCGGCGGCACCGACGGTTCGCGGCTCTCCTTCATGGGTCTGCCTTCGGCCAACCTCTTCGCCGGCGGCCACGCCTTCCATTCGCCGCTCGAATGGGTCAGCCGCCAGGACATGGAGCGCAGCGTAAAGACGCTGGTCGAGCTCGCCAAGATCTGGGCCGAACGCGCCTGACATAGTCCGGAAAACGGGGCGGCTTGGGTGCAATAGGCAGCCGCTCCTTCTCCAAAGGAGACGACCGATCGACACGGCGCGAAGGAGGGTCAGGCGATGAGTACGGCGCGAGGCTCAAAACGCGCGCCGGCAAAGCCCGCTTCGCTCGCAACCAACCCGCCGACCTTCGAGCACATCGTCACCGGCGTCAACGAGACGTTCCTATGGCGTCTCGACAACTATCCCTGGGAACGGAACGTCTGGAACTTCCATCCGGAGATCGAAATCCATCTCATCCGCAAGGCCTCGGGCCTTGCCTTCGTCGGTGATCATATCGGCCAGTTCGGTCCGGGTTATCTCACCGTCATCGGCAGCAACCTGCCGCATGACTGGGTAACGGTTACCGAACCCTATGAGATTATCGAAGGCCGTGACATCGTCATGCAGTTCCACCCGGATCGCATGCGCGAGATCACCGACGCCCTACCGGAATTTGCCGAGCTCGAGGCCTTCTTCGCCCGCGCCGAGCGCGGCCTGGTGTTTCATGGCGAAGCCCGCGCCAAGGGCGCCGATCTGATCGAACGTATGGGCAGCCTGAAAGGGCTCTCGCGCTTCTCGCTGTTCATCCAGCTGCTCGATCTGCTGGTCAACACCGAAGAATACGAGTTGCTCTCCTCGCCGGAATTCGCGCCAGAACTCGACCAACAATCGCTTGACGTGCTGCGCGGCGCTCTGGCCTTCATCTACGAGAACATCGCCACCGACATTCATCTTGCCGATCTTGCCCGGCAGGCCGGCATGAGCGAAACGGCCTTTTCCCGTTTCTTCAAGAAGAATACCGGCAACACCTTTACCGACCACGTCAACAAGCTGCGCATCTGGCAGGCGTGCAAGCTGCTTGCCGAAACCGACGTGCCGATCACCGACATCTGCTTCGAGGTCGGCTACCTCAACATCTCCAATTTCAATCGCACCTTCCTGCGCCAGCACAAGATGACGCCTTCGGCCTACAGGCGGCTGACGGGCCAGCGTCGTACTTCCCGTTCTTAGGCGCGTTTCACCCACCCAGGCAATGAATCCTTGCGTTTGCTGCGCTGCAAACGGCTGGCATCTGGCAATTTTCTGCAAGAAAGTACAGAATTGCCGCATCGCGCACGCTAGTTCGGCAGAGCGTAAGGCCTATCATCGAACCCAGCGAAACGGTTCGCTATGAGGAAAACGCACTGGATCTGAGGAGTATCCGGCGCGCATCGCAGACCTGGGGAGGTCTTTTCACAATGAAAAAAGCCAAAACGCTCGTTTCGAGCATCGCCTTCGCATGCCTTCTTTCCACCGGCCTGACGACTGTTGCGGTCGCTGCCGAATGCTCCGGCACGATCAAGGTGCTCGCCCAGCCGCGCGACGGCCTGACGCTGCTCGAAGACTACAAGTCCGAATTCGAGAAGCTCTCGGGCGGCGCATCCTTTGAGATCGACTATCTCAACGAAAACGACCGCCGCGCCAAGACCAAGGCGGACGCCTCGACCATCGGCAAGTACAACGTCTATTACATCGACGAGGCAAATGTGGCGCTATTTGCGTCGGCCGGCTGGGTCGCGCCGCTGATGGACTATTATCCTGCCGACTACGACTACGCCGATTTCGATCCGGGCCGCGAGAAGGTCGCGACCTATGACGGCAAGGTCTGGTTTGCGCCGGTCACTGGCGGCGGGGACCTCATGGTCTACCGCAAGGACCTGCTTGAGGCGGCCGGCATTACGCCGCCGAAGACGCTCGACGAATATGTTGCCGCAGTGAAGAAGCTCAATCAGCCCGACCAGGGTATCTACGGCACAGCCCTTCGCGGCCAGCGCGGCTCGGGCGCCAATGTCTGGCGCTGGATGCCATTCTTCAAGGGCTTCGGCGGCAACTGGTTCGACGGCAAGACGCCGGTCTTTGACGGCGAACAGGCGGTCAAGGCGACCGAGACCTATCTCGAACTCTTCAAGTACTCGGCACCGGGCAGCCAGACCGGCGGCTGGGACGAGGCGGTTGGTGCTTTTACCTCCGGCCAGGTGGCGATGCTGATCGAATCCACCCCGCTCGTCGGCATGGCGATCGATCCGAAGTCCTCGAAGGTGGCCGGCAAGGTCGGCTACCTGCCGCCTCCGGCACCGTTGACGGGCGGCGGCTACGGCCATGGTCTGGCAATCGGCATGAAGGCCAACAAGGATGAGGCCTCCAAGGCCTGCGCCGGTCTGTTCGTAGCTTGGGCGACCTCGAAGGAAAACGAGGCCCGGCGGCTCGAAGCCGGACAGTTCAGCGAACTCAATCGCACCAGCATCATGACCAGCCCGAAATTCGCCGAGCTCTACGGCCCCGATCTCGGCCAGGCGCTTGCTGATACCGGCAAGGTCACCGCCGTCAACTTCTGGCAGAACCCGCAATGGCCTGATCTTGGCGACCGCTGGGGCATCATCCTCGAGGAGCTGATCACCGGAACGCGCACCGACATCAAGGAAGGCCTCGACGAACTCGACGGCTTCGCCAAAGACCTGGTTGCCCGCAGCCAGTAAGCCGGTTCCTCCCAAGGGCCATCGGCCGGCAAAGCCGCCGGTGGCCCGCACCATCGGGGGCGTTCAAAGCCCAGCCGTAGGACTGATCACATGAAGCAGAAAAACAGCCTGCCGGCGGTGTTCCTCACCCCGGCCATGGGCATCCTTGCCGTTCTCGCCCTCGTGCCGACGGCCTATGCGATCTACATATCGTTCCAAAACCGGGAACTCAGCCGTCCGGACGGCAGCTTCGTCGGTTTCGCCAATTATATCGACCTTTTCTCGGACCGCCGCTTCATCAATGCGATCGGCGTCTCCCTGACCTGGGAAGCCGTGACCGTCGGCATGACGCTCGCCATCGCCGTCGGCCTTGGCATTCTGCTGTTCGAATGCGTCTCGCCGCGAACGCGCAACCTGCTGGCGCTCCTGTTTCTGGTACCGGTGATCCTGCCACGCGTTTCGGCCGCCTTCGTCTGGAAGTTCGCCTTCCATCCGCTCTATGGCATCGCCACCTATCCCTACAAGGCAATCATCGGTCAGCCACTCGATCTCCTGTCCAATCCGGCGACTGCACTTGCGACAGTCGCATTGGTCGATGTCTGGCAATGGGGCCTGTTCTTCGCCGTCATCGTGCTGAAGCTCCTGGAAACGCTGCCACCGCAACCCTTCGAGGCAGCAAAGCTCGACCATGCCCGCACATGGGAGATCTATGCCTTCATCGCGCTGCCGATGCTGAAGGCGCCGCTGATCTCGCTTGCCTTCGTCAAGATGATCGAGTCGCTGCGCGCCTTCGACCTGATCTACGTCATGACCCGCGGCGGCCCCGGCATCGCGACCGAAACGCTCGACATGTACGCCTTCTCGCAAGGCTTCATCGAGTCCGGCCGGATTTCCTACGCCTCCAGCATGGCGGTTCTGATGATGATCGCCACCTCGATCGCCTTCACCTTCATCTGGAAGAGGGTTCAGTGATGACCGCCCACGCCCTTGGCCGCTTCATTGGCCGGCTCATCCTTGCCGCCGCCGCCTTCTCTGCCGTGTTTCCAATGTTCTGGACCGCGCTCAATGCCTTCAAGAACCGGGTCGACATCGTGACACCGACCCCGCTCTTCTTCTTCGAGCCGACGCTCGACAACTTCGCCTATGTGCTCGGCCGCGAAAGCGTCTTTGCCGGCCTCGTCAATTCGCTGCTGATATCGGGCGCTGCGGTGCTGATCGGTGCCACTCTCGGCCTGCCCGCCGCCTATGCGATCGCGCGCTATCCCAACCGCTGGTCCCGCGACATTCAGTTCTTCGTTCTGTCGCTGCGCTTCCTGCCGCCGGTCGCGATCGCCATTCCGCTGATGGTGATCTGGCTCGATTTCGGCCTCTATGACACCCGCCTGTCGATGATCGTCACCTATTCGCTGCTGACGCTCGCGACCATCATCTGGCTGAGCGTCCCGGCCTTTGCGCGAGTGCCGAAGGAAGTCGAGGAGGCTGCCCGCGTCGATGGCTACGGTCCTTATGCGATCTTCTTCCTTATCGCGCTGCCGATTGCCCTTCGGTCGCTGATCGGAGCGGTCGCCTTTGCCTTCGTGCTCGTCTGGAACGAATTCCTGATTGCGCTGATGCTGACGACGTCCGACGCCAAGACGTTGCCGATCGTCGCCTCGGAGCTGACGCAACTCGGTCGCGACGTGCCCTGGGGCATCCTCAACGCCTCCGTCGTGCTGCTCTCCATCCCGCCGCTGCTCTTCATCGGGGTTCTAAGTGGCATGCTCAACAGCGCCTTCAAGCGCAAGACCCAATGAATCCCAAGACTGGAAAAACAAGGAAATCCTTCATGCAAGCGTTGGTCCTCGAGCAAAAAGGCAAGCTCGCAATCCGGGAGATCGATCTCCCGCTGGAACTTGGTCCCGATGATGTCAAGATCGCCATCGACACGGTCGGCGTCTGCGGCAGCGACGTGCACTACTACACCCACGGCGCCATCGGCCCCTATGTGGTGCGCGAACCGATGGTGCTCGGTCATGAGGCGGCCGGCACCGTCGTCGCGGTCGGAAGCAATGTCGAAACGCTCGACGTCGGCGACCGGGTCTGCATGGAGCCGGGTGTTCCAGAACTGACCTCCCGGGCTTCCAAACTCGGCATCTACAATGTCGATCCCAAGGTGCGGTTCTGGGCAACGCCGCCGGTTCATGGCGTGCTCGCTCCCTTCGCAGTCCATCCCGCCGCCTTCACCTACAAGCTTCCCGACAACATCTCCTTTGCCGAAGGCGCGATGGTCGAACCGTTCGCCATCGGCATGCAGGCAGCCGCCCGCGCGCGGATTGCACCGGGCGATGTCGCCGCGGTGATCGGCTGCGGGCCGATCGGCATCATGGTGGCGCTCGCAGGCCTTGCCGGTGGCTGCAGCCGTGTCTTCATCTCCGATTTCAGCGCGGAGAAGCTGGCGATCGCCGCTCAGTATCCGGGCATCATCCCGGTCAACATCGCCGAGCGGCCTTTTGCCGATGTCATCGCCGCGGAAACCGGCGGCTGGGGCGCCGATCTCGTCTTCGAGGCGAGCGGCAGCGCCAAGGCCTTTTCCGGGATATTCGATCTGGTCCGCCCGGGCGGTGCCGTGGTTCTGGTGGGCCTGCCGGTCGAACCGGTACAATTCGACGTTCCGGGCGCAATCTCCAAGGAAGTCCGGATCGAAACGGTGTTTCGTTACGCCAACATCTTCGACCGCGCCCTGCAATTGATCGCGTCCGGCAAGGTCGATCTGAAGCCGCTGATCACTGAAACCTTCCGCTTCGAAGACAGCATCAGGGCATTCGAGCGGGCCGCATCCGCCCGACCGACTGATATCAAACTACAGATCCGCATGGACAGTGGGAAGGATTGAGCCATGGCGAACATCGTCTGCTCCAATGTCGACAAGCAATACGGCGCCGTTGATGTCATCAAGGATTTCAACCTCGATGTCGCCGATCATGAATTCATCGTGTTTCTCGGTCCATCCGGCTGCGGCAAGTCCACGCTGCTGCGCATGATTGCCGGTCTCGAAGACATATCCGGCGGCATCGTCTCGATCGGCGGGCGGGCGGTCAACGACCTGCCGCCTCGCGACCGCGGCGTCGCCATGGTCTTCCAGAACTATGCGCTCTACCCACACATGACGATCTACGACAACATCGCTTTCGGACTGAAGCGCATGAAGGTGCCGAAGGCGGAGATCGATACGCGGATTCGCGCTGTTTCGGCAACGCTCGGCCTCGAGCCCTATCTCGCCCGCAAGCCGACCGAGCTGTCCGGCGGGCAGCAACAGCGCGTCGCTATCGCCCGCGCGATGATCAAGACGCCGCGGGTCTTCCTCTTCGACGAGCCGCTCTCCAATCTCGACGCGAAGCTGCGCAATCACATGCGGGTCGAGATCGCCCGGCTGCACCAGAAGCTAAAGACCACGACGATCTATGTGACCCACGACCAGTTGGAGGCGATGACACTTGCCGACCGGATCGTCCTGATGAAGGGTGGCGCGATCGAGCAGGTCGGAACGCCCGCCGAGATATACGAACGCCCGCGCACGCTCTTCGTCGCCGGCTTTATCGGCACACCCAACATGAATTTCATCGACGTGACGGCCGAAAAGACCGAAGGCGGCTGGCTGTTGCGCAGTGCGGGCGGCAGCTTCGCGATCTCGGACGACAGGTTCACGCTTCGCCATGGCCAGACGCTAGTGCTGGGCATACGTCCCGCCGACCTGGCGCCGGCGGAAAGCGGGCTCAATCGTATCGAGGGCATCGCCGACCTGGTCGAGTTTCATGGTAACGACGCGCTCGTGACCTTTCTGTTTGCCGGCAAGGAAATTGGCGCACTGGTCAAGGCCAGCGGCTGCCCCAGGCCGGGGGAAGCCGTATCCTTCACAATCGAGCCAAACGGCTTGCACCTGTTCGACCGGGAGAGCGGTCTCTCGGTGCTGAGTACGTGAGCGGCAAGCAACAGCCCTGCCCCGACAGGACTGTTTGCCTTCAGGCCGCGTTGGCGAATGAGGCGGCCGGGAGCGGCCCGGCCGTCATCATCGTAAAATCGAAGGGCGCGCGAACGTCGGCATCGAGCACGTATTGGCGGTGCACACGCAGGAAGTCGCGCTTGATCCGGCCATAGCGCTCCGGTGACAGCATATGCTTGAGCCGGATGAAAACGATGGGCGGCTGGGGCGCATCGCCGTGTCCGGCAAGCGCCACCACCTGGCATCTGTAGAAATTGATCGCGTCGGTCAGGCACTGGACGTCGAACCAGAAGATATCCTTCACCCGGGCGATGGCGCCGACGCGCGCGCGCAACACTTCGGCTGAGCGCAGCAGCGCACATTGCAGGATCGCGCCGCCGAGCGTGACGAAGACGATGCGTTTTCCGGCAAAGAGGCCTGGCTCCCGCTCCACCAGGGCGCCGATCACTTGGGTGGCGATGCTGGAGCCCATGCTGTGAGAGCTGATGACGTACTCGTCGGCCGGTTCGTTGAGCGCGGCCCGCGCGGATGCCAGGCTGTCTTCAACCCATTGCTTTAAATATGGTTTTTCCAGACGCGCAACGGCAACCGCCAGCTCCCAGTCGGAAAAGAGATGCAGGGTATGCCACCGCTCCGACCAGGGGAGAAACAGCTTGAAAAAGACCAGGTAGGCGACGATCGCGCTCAGGACGAGAAGCGATGATTCAAGCGCAAGCCAGTAGGGGGCGGTGCCGATCAACACGCTCCCCGCGACGCCAATTGCCACCAGCAGGAACGGAAAGAGAAAGAACAGGCCGAACCGCCAGGCATGCCGGAAGTAGCCGAATGCGCCGCCTTCCCAGACGACGCGCAGGGCGCTCAGGTAGCCCGCGACCATTCGATGCAGCGTGCCCCGGCCATTCAGGCGTCGGACGATCTCGTCGTGATCGAAGATGTAGACGCGGCTGGCCGTCTGCCAGTCGGCGCCCTGGCTATCCACGTCGAAATAGCGGCCGGGTCCCTCGCTCTCCACCTGCCCGACCTGAACATCGAAATCCTGAAGTCTCGCCGTCTTGACCGCCGATCGCTTGTAGCGCGCCTGATGCTTGACGGCATCCAGCGGCTCGAAGCCCGGAAAATGCAGCACGATGCGTTTCTTGACGTGCCCGGTCGATTTGTCGTGTGACAAGTGTTGATCTTTCAAAAGGCGCAAAACGCCCGTCCCCGGGCCTCCGAAGAGGTGCAGGAGCGGGCGCTCGATGAGCGCCGGGTGGTCCCAGCCTGCCGGAGACGTCAACGATCTCGATGTCGAGAATATGGCCAAATGAAACGATGCAACGGCGTGCATGACAATTTCAATCGCGCCATCGCCTGACTACCCGTCACGCCACGGTCGCTGCTCGGCAAGAGCGCAGGCCACAGCCGCCAAACGACGACGCATGGAACCCGACTTTGGTCCTAAGGGAATCCGACGATTGTCCGGCCGTCGCCGGGGAAAGGTCTGGGAAAGCGTAACCGGCGCAGACGCGCGTTGACTGGCCATGCCGGCCATGAGCAAAGTCGAACTTGCCGGTATCCGCCGGAGCGTGCCCACCCTGTGCCGCGACATCGCCAGAGGACTGAAATGCCCAATCGCCGGATTTTTCTTGCTGCATTCTTCTGGCCCGCGATCCTGTTGGTGACGACCCTTCCCTACAAGCTCGATCTGACCCGCGCAGGTCTGTCGATGACCGAGACGGTCGCCCTCGCCAAGAACGGCAATAATGGCGGCGGCAACGGCGGTGGGAATGGTGGTGGTAATGGCGGAGGGAACGGGAACGGCGGTGGCGGCAATGGCGGTGGCAACGGCAATGGAAACGGGAATTCCAACGAAACCCGTTCCGGCGGAAACTCCAAGGCCTCCCGTGCCAATGAAGACGCCACCGACGATGGCGAAACCGGTATCCGTCACAAGGGCGGCATAACCGAGCAAGTCAGGAAGGGGCGCTACATCATGAAGGATGCCCGCGGACGGACGATCATCAACCGCCGCGCGACATCAGCCGACAAGCAGCGCATGGAGACCCTGGCGCATTAGCACGCGCCGCCGATCGGCGTCGGCGGTGCGACGGTATCGGTCGGTCTTAGAGACTAAAGCTCGCGCGCGTCGCGCAGAACCATTGCCGCTTCGGTGCGGTTTGCGACCCCCAGCTTCGTCATGATCTGCGTCATGTGATGCTTCACGGTCTTTTCCTGCAGGTCCAGCTCGATGGCGACATGCTTGTTGCTCATGCCGGCGGCCACCAGGTGCAGAACCTCTTTCTCGCGGGGCGTCAGGGTTGCGACCAGACCGGATTTTCCAGGCTGGGCCGGGCCCTTCGTCGACAAAAGCTTGGCCGAAAGGGTCGGCGCCACGTAACGCTCGCCCGAAGCGACAGTGCGAATGACCTCGGCGAGCGCCGAGGCGCCGACCCCCTTCAGCACATAGCCGGTGGCACCCCGGTCGAGCGCCGTGGTCACGTCATCTCCGTCTTCGGAAACCGTGAGCATGATGATCTTCTGCGACGGAGCGACCTCCAGGATCGCCGGTATCGCCTCCAGCCCGCCGCCCGGCATGGAGATATCCATGAGCATCACATCCGGTCCGAGGCTTTGCGCGATCCCGGTCGCGTCGTCCTTCGAACTGCCCTCGGCGACGATCTCAAACCCCTCGATCTCCGACAGGCTCCGGGTCACGCCTTCGCGAAACAGAGGGTGGTCGTCGACCACGGCAACGCGTATCCTTGACGTCATGATTGTCAGATCTCCTTGACGCTGGTCGTCATGCGAACGGTGGTGCCGGTCGGCTCGATGATGAGCTCAAACGTTCCGCCGAGACTTTCGATCCGTTCGCGCAGGCCGGCAAGACCAAGACTTGTGGGCGGAACTTTGTCCGGATCAAATCCGGGTCCGCCATCGGCGACCTCGATGGTGACACGGTCGCCGACTGTTCGTTGCGATACCTGCTGCCTCACGCCGCCGGCATGCCGGTAGCCGTTGTTGAGGGTTTCCTGCACGAAGCGGTAGATGCAGATCTTTGCCGCCTGCGACAGACGGTCCGGCGGATCGGCCAGGGCGAGCTCGACCGCCGCCCCTGTGCGCTGCTGATGGGCCTTCACGCAACGCTGCAGGATCTCTGCCAATCCGGCCGTCTCGATCTGCGGCAGGACCAGGCCGCCGCAGATTGTGCGGATCTCCTGCATCGCCTCGTCGAGGCTCGCCTTGATCGCGCCGATCTCGCGCGCACGGGTGGCCGCCGGCGTCGCGTCGCGCTTCAAGGTCTCGCTGCCCAGTCTTAGCGAAGCATAGGCGACGAGTTGGGCGGGGCCATCATGCAGGTCCGCGCCGATGCGCCTCAGATAGCTTTCGTTCAACGCGGTGGCGCGCTGCGATGCGCGCTGCAGCCGGCCGCGCAACGTTTCGTTCTGCGCCAGCGATGCCGAAAGCTCGTCGACGCGCTGGGCGAGCGCATGCCGCTGGCTCTCGATCGTCTTGCTGCCCCGAAGCACGATCGCCGACAGCACGACGAAGAAGGCAAGCGTGAAGGCTGCGACCGCCAACCAGGTGTGTGCGCGCGCCTGATTGAGGCTTTGTTCGAAATCATTGGCCACCTCATGAAATTCCGACACGGCCACCACCTGGCCGGACCAGGGCTGGAGCACCGGATTGTAGATGGCAAGCGCCGGCTCGGCCGTAGCCCTGTCCGCCGTCCCATCCCCGGCCTGGTCGAAGCGGGCGACCATTTTGCCTGAAAATGCCGTCTGAAGTTCCTCGCTTGGCTCCACCTTGGTGCCGACGGCCGCCTGGTCACTCGAATAGAGAAGCGTGCCATCCGCACGCCAAAGGCGGAACGAGAGGAGGCGTTCGCCGAGCGCGCCCTGGCCAAGGGTCTCGTCCAGCGCACGGGCAACCGTTTCATCGAGCACTTCATTCGTCTGCATATCGGGCAGCAACGGCGCGATCACGCTGTCGACGTAAAGCGCCGTCGTTGCGGCGGAATTCCGGGTGACTGCGTCTTCGATCCTGTTCGATACGAAGGCGCCGACCAGAACCATCGCACAAGCGGCGACCGCTCCTCCGATCAGCAGGAACTGGGTGGCTAGAGATTGAGAATTCCAGCGGGTGATAAGCTGTTGGACGCGCACCAGGTCTCTCGGATCGGGCCGCCGGCTCGTGCGGCGCGACGATTGTAGCAAGGCCGCGCCAACCTAACCACTCTCATGACAGGGTCAATGGCGCAGCCATCGCGACCGAACTGTTCGGACCTTTGATGCTGCGGAATAGGACCTAGGTCCTAGGCGAAAAGGCAATGGTCGGGGGCCGATGGCGCCGTCTCGGAGGCGCAGATATCGTCTTCACATCGAACGTCGTGTCTCGATCCGTAAGCAAATGAGAACGACCAGTTGGAAATGAGGAGATATCTATGCCTGTGACGAAGCTGATCGCCCGGAGCATCATGGCGCTGACGCTGGCAGTCGCGCCAATGGCTGCCGGTTCCCTGAGCCTGATCGATTCCGCCTACGCCAAAGGCGGCAATGGCGGCGGTGGTGGCAATGGTGGCGGCGGCGGTAACGGCGGGGGCAACGGTGGTGGCAATGGCGGGAGCCACGGTGGCGGTTCCGGCCACAGCAAATCCGACACTTCCCGCGGAAGCAAGGAAACGAGCACTGGCAAGTCCAGTGGAAAATCGCAGCACAAATCCGGGACCTCCGGCAGCAAGACCAAGGCGACCAAGGCAGCCAAATCGGCAAAAGCCGAGAAACCCGCCAAATCGGTCGTGGTTGCATCGGACCCGGTGGTCGATCCGGTAGTCGATCCCGTTGTGGCGCCCGGGTCTAAGCGAGGGTTCAACTCGCTCAACCGCAACTACCACGCCTATCTCAATTCAAACGATCCGAAGATGGCGGCCGTTTCCGCTTACGCAATCGCCTATGCGCAGTTCGAGGCGGAAAATGGCGTCGACGCCATCCCAGCCGATCCTGCGCTGAGCGACGAAGCGCTGCGCCAGGCGCTAGCGGGCTTCACCAAGGATGGCGTGGTAACCGACGACATGGTCGACGAAGCCAAGGGGATTCTCGGGGTCGGCCCCGCCGTTGGCAAGATCGACGAAATCCGCGGCACGCTGCCGCCGCAGACGGTGGTTGTTGTCGAACCGGAGCCGGAGACCGCCCAATAACGAGGAACTGGCCACCGGCTCACTTGGTGAGCCGGTGGCTGCATCCGGACCCGCGTCCAAGCCAATGGAGTTTAAATGTTTGACCGTGTTGTGGAAATCTTCGACCACGCAGCAAAAGAAGGGCGCGTCGGGTTTTCACTTCAACACGTCAATGCCGTCGCCGATGTCGGCACCGTGCTCTATTCGGAGTGTCTGGGAAGGATCATCCGACCCGACGGCGAGGTCATGACCGCCAGCGAGTTCATACGCTATCTGGAGGCGGCCGGCCGCATTGCTGCGCTGGACAGGCACATGCTCACGCTCGCCTTCGACTGGTTGGCGCATCATCCGACCGGCGACCTCGGCTGCAACATCTCGGTCGAGAGCATCTGCGACGAGCGCAACCGGACGCTGCTCCTGGATCTGCTGTCGACCCATCGGTGGCTGGCATCGCGCCTCGTGCTCGAACTCGCCGAAAGCCTGCCGATCTCAGCGCTCCCGACGGCCGGGTGTTTCGTTCGAAGCGTACGCGAGCTTGGATATCGGGTCGCCGTCGATGACTTCGGAACGGGATTTTCGACGCCGGAGGCACTTTTGTCCCTGCCCGTCGACATCGTGAAGATCGACGGCTTCTTCCTGCGGCTCGGACGTCCCGACGCGGAGCGGTTCCTTCTGCACATGGTGGGTCTGGCGTCCTGCGTCGCTCCCGTCGTTGTGGTCGAAGGTGTTGAAACTTATGCACAATTTGAGGTCGCGCAAGGCGCCGGCGCAACGCACGTGCAAGGGTTCCTGCTCTCCGAACCGACCCTCAGCCCACTATTTGGCGGCGAGTTGCGTCCAGCTCAAACCGCGATGCTCTGCTAGCGTCGCGCGCAATCATTCAAGCGCACTGCACTCCCTCCCCTTATGCTTTCCTGATCTTTCCATCCCATCTTCCCAGGCGAAATCCTATGCCGATCTGCGCGATAGAAGGAGCGGGCGGCAATGTGCCTGTAGGTCGTTTTGCCTCAGGCATGCTGCCATGCTGGTGCCGCTTTTGAATGGCTTGAGACGTGCCGCGCCGCAACACCCGGTGCCGCAGCATTCACCTTTCCTGTGATCGGCCGGATTTGCGTTGGCGGCAACCCACCCGGCTTCGGACGCGAAAGCAACAGAACAGCGCAGACGCTTGCCAGTACCGGCATGTCCGGTTCCGAAGGCGTCACAGACGAGCAAGACTATGAAATTCACAAACGGGTTCAAACTCTCCTCCAGAGCCAGCCGCCGTCTGCCGACGGAATATTTCATGCTGGTGGATGTCGCGTTCGAGGGCGACGTTATCGGCTCTCTGGGCAGTTGTCCGATACGGGAATCCGTGCGCGACGGAGAGGGCCTTGTCTATCGTTTCGTCGGCGTGGCACCGCGCCTGGTGAGCGGCGGCTTTGATGTACTGGCACTTCGCACGGGCGAGTGGATCGTCAAGCCGGGCCTGGTTTACGCGGCTGATCCCAAGGTAGCGCAAACACGTGACACAGACCGCGCTGCCTAGGAAGTATGCAGCGCTTCTTCGGCAGTAACGACATCCGTTGCCCCCGCCACCGGCTTCGTCGGCGCAGCTTTCGCCAGCTTTGCGCCGGCCCTGCAATGCCCCTGTAATCTTGGCCCTTTAGCTCCCGGTCAGCCGTCGCATCGCTCCGGATCGCAGTCGTTCCGGACGGGCGGCACGTCAACGACAACTGCTGGCTTCGCGCGTCCCGTGGACGAATGGCGCTGCAGGAAAACCGGGATCCGTCATGCTCTCCATTAAGGGGTTTTGCACCCTCGCCTGCTTCGCCGCCACCGCCGCCCTGCTGGCCGGCTGTGCATCCGATACGATGAAGACCTATATCGGCCAGCCGGTCGAATCCGTCATCATCGACTATGGTCCGCCCACCAATGTTCTCGATCTCGGCTGGAACGAGCGCGCCTATCAATGGCGCAAGATCTCAACGAATGTCGTCTCCGGCACATCCAGCGGCGAAATCAGGGACACCCGGCGCGGAATGCGCTACGAGGAGTATTCGACGCCGGGCTATGTCGAGGAACAGGAGTGCTTCTATAGCTTCTACGCCCGGATGCAGCACGGCCGCTGGTACATCACCAACTTCCGCCAGCCGAAGCTGGAATGCGAGTGACGCCTCGGGCAGTCGACGTGACGGATCAGCGACCCGCATAGATGCGGGCACAGAAGGGAAAGTGGCATGCGCATCTTGCTGCTGGAAGACGAGCCGGAGATGGCCTCGGCCCTCAAGGCTGCCCTGGCGCGGCGCCAGGTGATCGTCGATCATGTCTCGACGCTCGCCGACGCCGAGGCCGTTGCCGAACTCTGGCCCTATGACGTGGTCGTGCTTGACCGCCGGGTGCCGGATGGCGAGGGGCTGGATCTTATCCCGAAGCTCAGAAGCCTTGGCGTCGAGGCGCCGATCCTGATGCTGACGGCATTGGGATCGATCAACGACCGGGTCAGCGGGCTCGATGCCGGTGCCGACGATTATCTTTCCAAGCCTTTTGCCGTCGAGGAACTGATGGCGCGGCTGCGCGCGCTTGCCCGCCGTCCGGTCACGCTCAAATCGGAGCAGACCAAGGTCGGGCGGCTCATCTACGACTTCCGCCACCGGGAGGCCGCCGTCGACGACAAGCCTCTCGACCTCCTGCGCCGAGAACGGCTTGCGCTCGAAGCGCTGATGCGGCGGCCCGGCCGAACCGTGCTCAGGGCGACGCTGGAAGAATCGGTCTACGCCATGGAAGATGAGATCGAATCCAACGCGCTCGACTCCCATCTTTCGCGCCTGCGCCGCAAGCTCGACGACGTCGGCGCCGGCGTCGAAATCCGGGCGATCCGCAATCTCGGCTATCTCCTGCGCGCGACGACATGATCAAGGTTCGTCCGCGCTCGCTGCAATGGGTCCTCGTCCGTCGGCTGATCCTCCTGCAGGCGGCCACGTTGTTCGTCTTCATCGGCCTGCTTTTCCTGGGCGTGTTCATCGCCCAGCCACGGTTGCTCGTCGACAACGAAGCCGCCTTGGATGTGCTCGACCGCGCCGTCGGTCGCGACGCGAACGGCGTGCTGGCCGTGCACGAGACCGAGGACCTGCGCGAGCTTCGCCAGTCCTATCCCAATCTCTGGTACATCGTCCGCGACGCCGCCGGCCAGGTCGTGCGCTACGGAAACGTCCCTGCCCCCTATGAAGAAGCCGGTGGCGACCTGCTGCAACGGGTGGAGGGGGCGAAACTGCTTTTCGAAGAAGGCGGCACGCTTCCGGACGCTGTCCTCCACAATGTCGAGACCGAAGCCGGCCGGGTCCAGATCCTCGCGGCGACCCTTTCCTCCCGCCGCGACAATGAGCCGTTGGACGTGCAGATCAGCATCAATGTCGATATGGCGCGCGACCTCGACGGCAGGACGGCGTGGATGGAGGTCATGCCGACGCTCGTGCTTGTTGTCCTTTGCTTCCTTTTGCCGATCGTCTTGGTCATGGGCGTCTCCACTCTGCTGACGACGCCGGCCGTCGTGCGCCGTTCGCTCGCGAGCCTCGTCTCGACCGCCGACCAGGCGGGGCGCATCGACATCGACAACCGCGCCGTGCAGCTCGAAACCGAGGAAGTGCCGACCGAAATCGCCCCTTTGGTGCGGGCCTTCAACCGGGCCCTGGCGCGACTGGGAGAGGGATACGACCAGCGCAACCGCTTCCTGACCGATGCGGCCCATGAATTGCGCACCCCGATCGCGATCCTGCGGACCCGCGCCGAGCTTCTGCAGGAAGACCCCGAAACCACCCGCCTGAGGCTCGATATCGAGCGCCTGTCGCATCTCGCCCAGCAGCTTCTCGACCGGCAAGTCCTCGAACATGCCGGCGGCCCGCTCGAGGTGGTCGACCTCGTTGCTCTCGGGAGGGTCATGGCAGCGGACTTCGCACCGCTTGCGTTCGAAGGCGGCTACGAGCTGGCCTTCGAAGCCGAAGCGCTGGGCGCCCTGGTCAGCGCGCGGCCGCGGCAGATCGAGCAGGCTGTCGCCAACCTTCTGCGCAACGCCATCGAACATGGCGGCGGTGCCGGCACGATCACCGTTCTGGTCGATGCCGCCGGCGGGCTCGAAATCCACGACGAAGGCCCCGGCATTCCGGTAGAGGAGCGCGATCGCGTCTTCGAACCTTTCTATCGCTTGCGTCCGCGCTCCACCGGCGCCGGGCTGGGGCTCAATCTCGCGCGCGAGATCGCCCGGCTCCACGGCGGCCGTATCGGCATTCTCACCGGTCCATGGCGTGGCACGCGGGTGCGCCTGCACTTGCCGCTGATCGACGGAAGCCGGCCTGCGGCCGCGCCGGCACGCCCGATCGTCTGACAGAAGCGGCGGCATGCCGCCCCAGATTTCTCAAAAGCTTTTCAGGTTGCCCCTTATCAAGGCGGTGCCGATGCTCCACATTTGCTGCGATACATCGTTCGGCTTACGCGGCTTCACCCGCTTGAGCGCCATGGAGAACAGCAATGCAGACCCCATCTGAGGCCCCCTCGCCTTCACCCGAGGATGGCAGCTTTCCGGCTCGACGCCAAGGCGTGCTCGACTGGCTGATCATCGAAACGCGCAACGAGCGCTTCATCGACAATATCCTTGTCGAGTTGGGCGAACGGCTGCAGGCCGCCGGTATTCCGGTTGCGCGCGCCACGTTGCACTTCCGCATCAACCATCCGCAATGGCTCGGCGCTCGCATCCTGTGGCGCAAGGGGCTGGCCGAGGGCGAAATCGATCTCTACGACTATGGCACCCAGAACACCGCTCTCTACCTCAACAGCCCGCTCTACGTGATCAATAACGGTGGCACCGAGGTTCGAACCAACCTCGAGGACTTGACGGAAGAGCAGGAACAGAGCTCGCTCTATGTTGACCTCAGGGCCGAGGGCCTGACCGAATACATCGCCTGGCCGCTTGAGCACACGCTCGGCAAACGCCACATCGTCACCTTTGCCAGCGACCGGAAGGGCGGCTTCGAAGACGAACATCTGGCCTTTCTCGCGAAGATCGTGCCGGCGCTGGCGCTGGTTAGTGAAATCAGGCTGAAGAACCGTTTCGTCCGAACGCTGCTCGAAACCTATGTCGGCCCGCACGCGAGCGAACAGATCCTTGCCGGCGCCACCACACGGGGCAGCGGCGTCACCGTCGGTGCCGCCATCCTGATCTGCGACCTGCGCAATTTCACAAAGCTTTCCGATCTCTGGCCGCGCGACGACGTGATCGAACTGCTGAACGCCTATTTCGACGCCATGTCGGAACCGATCGAGCGCCATGGAGGCGAGATCCTCAAATTCATGGGTGACGGGCTGCTGGCGATCTTTCCGCTAAGCAACCCCGACGCCGCGGAGAATCTGCTCCAGGCGATCCGGGAGGCGGAGGCAGCCATCGCCGTCCTGAACCAGGACAACCTCTCGAAAGGTCGCGAGCCGCTCGGCTACGGCATCGGCGTGCATGTCGGCGACGTGATGTATGGCAATATCGGCTCGCGCCGCCGGCTCGACTTCACCGTAATCGGCCCCGCCGTCAACATCGCCTCAAGGCTTGAGAGCCTGACCAAGGAAACCAAACGCCCGGTGCTGTTGTCGCGCGCCTTCGTCGAGCTGGCCGGCTGCGCCTCGAGCATGGAGCATCTCGGCGCCTACCCGGTCAGGGGCATCGGTGAACCCATCGAGGTCTTCGCTTTTTCCGGCAACGAACCGGCACCGAAGCTGCGCCTCGCCGCAGGATAATCGGCGCGGAACCGCCGATCGAGGGCCTGCTTCATCGGTTGTCCGCGGACAACCGATCCTTCGACTAGCCGATGGGGCTGGGCGCGAACTGCGCAACGAGTTCGTGGCGGTCGCCGGGATAGGTGAGCCGCACATGCGTGACCGGCGCCCGTCCGCTCCAGGTCCGCCGCTCGATGACGAGGCAGGCTGTGCCGGTGGCGATATCGAGCGCCTGCGCTGCCGATTTGCTGGCCGCAACGGCGCGAATGCGGTGTTCGGCCGTGCTCCACGGTACCTTGCCGAGCAGCCACGAACCGGGCGCCGCGGTCTCGAATGTTTCCTCTTCGGCCTCCGGAACCGCAGAAAGGCTGATCAACCGCTCCTCGAAGCAAAAGGGACGCGAGCCGGCAAAATGCCGGCACGTTACATCCAGCAGCTTGCCCGAGCTCGGGAGATCCAGGCGTTCACGATCCCGGCCTTCGACCTTGCGCACTTTTCGCTCATCCACGCGGAAGCTGTAATCGAGCCCCAGCGACTGGACTTCGAGTTTAACGTCGTGGATCTCCATGACGGCGGACTGGACCTGCGGAAAGGTAACGTAGCTTCCCGACTTGCGCCGCCGCTCGATCAGCCCGCGTTTGACGAGTTCGGTCAGGGCCTTGTTCACCGTCATGCGCGAGCAGTCGTATTGCTCGGTCAGTTCGTGCTCGAACGGGATGCGGTGTCCGGGTGGCCACTCCCCGGAAAGAATGCGCCCTTCGACGTCACCGAGGATGCGCTGGTGCAGCGATAGCACCTGCCCCTGATTGTCGGCCGCATCGCCAGGCGGGTCACTTGAAACGGATCGATCTTGCTTGGTGTCCATGACAGCGAACTTAATCAATTCGCCGCCGCGAAACAGCCCTTCCCTCGCCGATTTGCGCTTTTCCACGGCGGCTGAAACGGCTCTCGCCGTTGACAGCTGTCAACGCTTGGGCGGCGCAGTTCGGCGCCACGCCTCACTCCTCAGTAAAGGAGGTGCCACGGCGTCAGGAACGAGCGCGCCCATTCCTGATTACGATCGGACTCTTCGCACGCCGCCTTGTCGAGCGTCGTCGAGGCGACATCCACTTCCGCCTGCCGCTTTGCCTTCATCGCCTTCGGCAAAGGCGGGGGCGGCTCAAGATAGCCAAGGGTCATTCCACCGAGATAGAACATCAGGAAGCTCCATGCATCCAATCGCCAACTTAACACAATCCTGACACAATCAGACCTGCTGTCAATAGTCTATTAAATCTATGCTCTAATTGGAGATGCGCGAACGTGCCCGAAGGGAAGTTGTCCGCGGACAACTCGACCGCTTCACAAGCTCGCTTTCCACCGCAAGGGCAGCACCTCCGCCAAAACGCTATGCATTTGTAAAACCGCGCCGAATCGGAGCATAGTGCATCTGCGCATATTGTCCGGATATGACGATTTTTGCGCAGTTTTCGGGGATATCAATGTTGCAGCAAAAAATTCAAAGCCAGGACGCACAGGAGCATCTGCCGACGCTTCTGGCTGCCGACGCTTTGGAACTTGCCCATCAGCTGCAGCAGCACCAAAAGAAAATCTTTCCCCCGCAAGCGCAAAAGCAGATGCGTCTCTTCAGCCCTGCCGAAGCGGCAGCCTTCATCGGAATCGGCGAAGGCTATCTGAGGCAGGTGGCCTCAGAGGGCCACGGCCCAGCGCCCTTGTCAAACGGTCGGCGCATGTATGCCGTTTCCGACATCGAACGCATTCGCCGCGTTCTCGACGATGGCGGCAAGTCGGGCAAATATGTCCCGCACCGGCGCGGCGATGAAAAGCTGCAGGTCCTGTCTGTGATGAACTTCAAGGGCGGGTCGGCTAAGACGACGACCTCAGCCCACCTCGCCCAATATCTGGCACTTCGCGGCTACCGCACGCTCGCGATCGATCTCGATCCGCAGGCTTCGCTTTCCGCCCTCTTCGGCCATCAACCGGAGTTGGATGTCGGAGAAGGCGAGACGCTTTACGGCGCGATCCGCTATGACGCCCCGCGGTCGATCGCCGATATCGTGCGGTCGACCTACACCGCCAATCTGCATCTCATTCCCGGCAATCTCGAACTCATGGAATTCGAGCACGAAACGCCGAAGGCGATGATGACGGGCGGGGCTGCAGAAACCCTTTTCTTCGCCCGCATCGGCGATGTGCTCGCCGATATCGAGAGCTTCTACGACATCGTCGTCATCGATTGCCCCCCGCAGCTCGGCTTCCTCACCATGTCGGCGCTCTGTGCCGCAACGTCCGTCCTGATCACCGTGCATCCGCAGATGCTCGACGTCATGTCGATGTCGCAGTTCCTGTCGATGACGAGTGAGTTGATGAGCGTCGTCGAAAAAGCCGGTGGCCGCACCAGCTATGACTGGATGCGCTATCTCGGAACACGGTTTGAGCCGAACGACGGCCCTCAAAGCCAGATGACCGGTTTCATGCGCGCCATTTTCGGCAATCGCATGCTGCAGAACGCCATGGTGAAGTCGACAGCTATCTCCGACGCCGGCGTAACGAAGCAAACGCTTTATGAAGTCGAGCGCTCGCAGTTTGTCCGCGGCACCTACGACCGCGCAATGGACTCTCTCAACCTCGTCAATGGCGAGATCGAGGACCTGGTCCGCAAGGTCTGGGGGAGGAAGTAATCCATGGCCCGTAAGAACCTGATCGGGATATCGGAGGAACGCGTCGACGATGCCAACGGCGCACCGGGCAACGACCGCCCGATCGCCGGGCTGATGGCCGGTGCCCGCCCCCCGACTGCTGTCGGTGGCATCACCCGGTCGCTGTCGAACATCACGCAGAAGGTCGAACGCGCCCAGGAGCTCGAGCGGCAACTTGCCGAAGGGCAAGCGGTCGTCGAACTCGATCCGGCGCTCATCGACGCATCCTTCATCGTCGATCGCCTCGGGATTGCGGCCGACGCGCAACTGAGCCTCGCTGAACAGATGCGAGAGCACGGACAACAGGTGCCCATCCTGGTCCGGCCGCATCCAACCATCGAGGGGCGATACCAGGTCGCCTACGGCCATCGCCGCCTGGCTGCTGCCCGCGACATCGGTAGCAGTGTTCGTGCGGTCGTTCGCAATCTCAATGACGAGCAATTGGTCGTCTCGCAGGGACAGGAAAACAACACCCGTTCCGACCTCTCCTTCATCGAGCGCTCGCTCTTTGGCGGCCGCCTTGAGGATCGCGGGTTTTCGCGTGAGATCATCATGTCGGCGCTGGGTGTCGACAAAGCCGCCCTGTCGAAGATGATTTCTGTTGTTCGCCGGCTACCGATTGCGCTGATCGAGGCCATCGGACCGGCACCATCGATCGGACGGCGCCGTTGGTTTGAACTCGCTGAGCTTCTCGCACAAGATGGCAAGCCGGAGGCCGCAGCCGCCTTCACGCAAGGCCGAGAATTCCAGAAGGCCGGCAGCGATCAGCGTTTCGACGCCTTGTGCACCTTCTTAAGCGCCTCTAGGGCGCGTGCCCGGCCTATCCCATGGCTGGCGCCAGACAACACAATCCCGGTGCGTATCCGTGAAACGGACGTCGAGACGACGCTTGCCTTCAACAGCAAGACGGCACCAGGCTTTGCAGATTTCGTGAGGCAGAGGCTCAAATCTCTGTACCTCGAATATCAAGAGGAAACAGGAGACTAACTGAGCAAAAGAAAAAGGCTTCCGAACGACTAGCGCTGCGGAAACCCTTCTCTCGTGTAGCAACTAGAGAATCCCATTTCCGCGAATCGGTGTCAAGAGTTTTCAACGTCGTTTCGGCGAACGGATTTCTTTTGCCTTGGAAAAGGTGAAGAAGAATGGATCGTGGGATTGTCACGACGCCCTTCGGGCGGCGGTCGATGACGCTTGGGATGTTGGCACACCAACTTTCCAGCGCGTCGCCCGTCGACGACGGGAGCGTCGACAAGTGGAAATTGTTTCGAACGGTATGTGCCGCCAAGACAAGCCTTGGGGTTTCCGACCGTTCGCTTGCGGTGCTGAACGCACTGCTGTCCTTTTACCCAAAGAGCGAACTCGACCCGGCCGCCGGCCTCGTCGTGTTTCCGTCGAATGCGCAGCTTTCGCTCCGTACGCACGGCATGGCCGAGACGACGCTGAGGCGGCATCTGACGGCGCTTGTCGAGGCTGGGCTCATCGTCAGGCGCGACAGTCCCAACGGCAAGCGTTACGCCCGGCGTGACCGCAAGGGCGCGATCGGCCAGGCCTTTGGCTTCGATCTCGCACCGATGCTTGCACGGGCGTCCGAGTTCGCAGCGGAAGCGGCACGGCTGGAAGCGGATCGTCGCTACCTGCAGGTGATGCGCGAACGTCTGAGCCTTTGCCGGCGCGACGTCGTCAAGCTCGTCGAGCTCCTGCGCCAGTCCGATGTCCTCCAAGCGGAAGAAGCGGAAACGCAGTGCCAGGCGGTCTACACGGCACTGTCGCGCAAGCCGCTGATCACCGAAGTGGAGCGCGCCCTCGCCGTTTTGTCGGCGCTCCGCGACAATCTGACTAATTACCTGGAAAACTTGCTGAAAACGCAGAATACGGCTGCCAATGAACGCCAGTATGAGCGGCACATACAGAGTTCAGAATCCGATTATCAATCTGAATCTGAAAACGCTTGTGAAAGACCTGAAGCGGCATTTTCGGATCTGGCTGGCACCAAGACGTCATGCACCGCGGATGATGATACCGTTGCAGGCAGTGCAAAATCGCCCGGCCTTTCTCGCCTTCACGATCATATCGGCGCGCTGCCGGTGGTGCTGAAAGCCTGCCCGCAGATCCGTGACTATGGACCGGCGGGGCGAATTGGCAACTGGCGGGACATGTTCCTAGCCGCAACCGTTGTCAGGACGATGCTCGGCGTCAGCCCGGAGGCCTACGACGAGGCGTGCACGGTGCTTGGTCCCGAAACGACGGCAACGGTACTCGCCTGCCTTCTTGAACGATCCGAGCACATTCATTCGGCCGGGGGCTATCTGCGGGACCTGACGCGCCGCGCGAGAAACCAGACATTCACCGTGTCGGCGATGCTGTCGGCGCGCTTGCGAGCCCAGGCTGGAGTGGTCGCCGTGAGCGGATGAACAGCGACAGGGGGCATGAGCGTCGCCTCTCGCGGAAACGCTTTGGCTTGTCTGTGACGTTGAAATGCGGGACACTGTAAGTGCAGGGATTCGTTGACATCTCTACGTTATTCTTAAGTCTGAGATTGTTTTCAGACTCTGGCCACCCATCAGAAAACATTGCTGTTTCTCCTTCTTTTGGAAAGGAAGGGGCGGTTCAGTTCCGTTGCGTGGACTCAGCGTACAAGACTTCGAATTTCTCGATCTCGAGCCGAATGATTGAGCGTCCTCCCTTGTTAGAGCCCGTTCTAGCGGCTGAATCCGTTCAGGTGGCGAACTCGCGGGCTGTTGCCAGCTGTCAACAGGTTGCTGGTTTAAAGCCGAGCGCCCTCCCCCAAAAAGCTGGGTCGCGAAAGGGTAAACTAAAGCGACAAAGCACCAAGCATAGTTGGATCTCACTGCCGCGTGATTGCGAACACGGTATGGCTGGGGGAAACAGCGAGTATGGTACTCAACTCACTGACCGGGTTTGGCGTTGATAGACGAGACATCAACACGGTTGACAGCTGTCAACACATTGGCGTGCGCCGAGACACATGCAAGTCCTGTTTGAATAGAAATATTCGCCCCGTCGTCGTTTGCGAAATCAGGCGGCGCAGCTTGCTGGTCTTCAAGCGGTGGAGAAAGCGTCTCCTGCCTGTGGGGGAAGTGATTCTCATGTTACGTTCCACATCCGCAGGAACCGTTTATTTTCAAAATGCGATACCAGTCTCCCGATCCCTACAATCCAACGCTGATCCCGCTGATGATTTCGGCGGAAGACGCCTTGGCGCGGCTCGATGAGCGCACGAACCGTCATGTCGTCGAAGACGGGTACCGCGAGCGCGGGCATTTCTTCGATGCGACTGCAGCACTTTGGGTGGCCGGCGAACTCGTTCATGTCGAGGATCTCGTGCTGCACGATGCACACATGGACGCGCGAGCGCCGACCCACGAGTTGACCATCGCCCATTCGGTCCTGAAAGTCCGCCGCCGCATCTGGCTCGGCGAGCCTGGTTGGGCCCTTTCTGCCCAGGGGCTTGCAGCACTCAGCGGCGAACAGAGCCCGGTCCCGGAGCTCGATATCCCTTCACTTGCGCCGGCCGAAACACGTCAGGCGGCGGGTGTCGATCGTGAGCCGGAGCGGGGCGAGCCGGAGGACGACGGCGACAGCAATCCGATGGCGGCCGAATTCGCGGCCATCGACGCCGCCATCGCTCGCTCGCAGCGCCTGCTCGATGCGCATGACCAGGACACGCTGGAAGTCGCGGAACGGACGGCGTTAGCGACAGCCCGCGAGCCGATGGGACAGCTCGGCCTGCTCTTCGACGAAGAGTGGGATGAGGAAGTGCGTCTTGACGAATGGCGCCAGATGGTGGCAGCGGCTGATCAGCTGCCGCCCTGTCTTGGAGCCGCCTTGCTCTTCGATGCCTGGGAGCGGAGGGAGCCTCTGCGCCGTCAGCATTGGCTGGGGTCATTGTTGGTCGGCGCTTACCTGCGCTCCAGAGGCAAGGTCACCTCGCACCTGCTGTCGTTCAACACCGGGCTAAAGACCATCCGCTATGAGCGACGGAGGTCCCAGGACGCACTGACCCGTTGGAGCGCCTTTCTGGAGGCGATGACGGTGACGGCGGATCTCGGTCTCAAGGAACTCGACCGTCTGTCGCTTGCGAAGACCCAGATGGACATGCGCATTCGCGATCGTCGTTCCAACAGCAGTCTGCCGGCCTTGATCGACCTGGTTCTGTCGCGGCCGATCGTATCGGCGGCTTTGGTCGCCAAGCATGTCGGGGTGACGCCGCGCGGCGCGCTGAACCTCGTTCGAGAGCTTGGCATCCGCGAGATGACCGGCCGCGGGCGTTACCGCGGCTGGGGCGTGCTTTGAACCGGCGGCAGCGCGGAAAGCTTGCCGCCGGACCGTATAGGCGTCAGCCCATCGTGATCACGATCAACAGAACGAAGATCACCGGCACCAGCGTCAATGCCGGAATGATGATCGCCGGGTAGCCGAAGGCGACGATGGCGAGCAGCCAGAGCAGCGCGCAGTTGATCAGAAACAGCACCTTGGCCGTCTGTGAACCTTGCACGGCCTCCTTGAGCATCCAGCCGAACACCGGCACGTGGTAGACAAGTCTCGCAATCATGGTTTTTCCTTTGCGTGGGTGGCCGCATTGGGGGGACAGGCGGCGCGGGTTTTATTCAAGGGCGTGTCGTCTCGCCGGTCTGTTGTCGGGTGAAGCCGGCGGTCGCTTCGAGGCGTTCGGGATCGAGGACACGCATTGTCTTCGGGTGGCTGAAGTCGATCAGGCCCTCGCGCTTGAAACGGTTGAGACAGCGGCTGACCGTTTCGACGGTAAGGCCAAGCCAATCCGCAAGGTCGGCGCGGGTGAGATGGAGATGAAAGCTCAACCGGGCAGGGGCGCCGTTACGGCCGGTCCGATTGAACAGGCGCGATAGTTCCACCAGCGCACTGGCGACTTTCTCGCTGGCGGTCTTGCGACCAAGCAGCGTGGCATGGATCTGCATGCGGTGAAGCGTCGTCTTCAACTCGCTGGCGACGGCCGGATTGGTGGCGTTGAGATCCGCGTCACCCAGAGGCTCGATGCGCGCGATACTCAGCGTTTCGGCGGTGGCGATGTTGCGGCCGTCGATAGTGAAGCCGAAGAGCCGGCCCGGTCCGAGCACGTCGGTGATCTGGCGGCGACCGTCGTTGAGAAGTTGCGAAAGCACGACGCAGCCGTCAACGACACGGTAGAGCGCGCGGTTGCGTCCGCCCTCATAGAGCAGGGTCAGGTTTTCGCCGACGACACGACTACGCGAGGCCGGGCGAGGCGGCCTTATCGAGGACGCGCGAGGGGGAGCCGCTGGCGCGGCAGTGGTGATCAGGGTTTCTGGCATGAAAAACGTCCGCATGACCGACGCAAGGAGGCGTGATGCCCCGATGCCGACGGGCGTCGAAGGAGGATGTTGACAGCTGTCAACGGAGGTCAAAGCCGGATGACGACCTGTGGCGGGCCTCGCGGACGGGCATTGGGTGCGTGAACTTGTGGCACCGGTCGAACTGCCGCAACCCGGATCGCAGGTGTGCGGTTTGTCTCCAGGCGCTCGCTGAGAGAACCGTCCGGCGGCGTCAGCAGCGCCCAGAAGAACCGACAGGCGCTGCAAACATGTTTATGGCCGGGCTGGTCTTTGCCGTCTTCACCCAAACCGGTCTGGCAAAAATCGGGCAGGGACCCGTCGGGCAGGGCATAGAGCGCCAGTTCGGCCGCCGGCAGGCGAGTGGCCAGGGCAGGGCCGAGATGGGCAAAACCAAGCAGGAACAGCGCCGCGGCGCAAAGCATGCGCACGGCATTGTTCCATCTGATCTTCTCGCGACGTGTCATCGCCCCGGCTCGTTCCTGTTTCGATGGGGCAGAGATTGGCGACCGGCTTGATAAAGCTCAATGTGGCAAACCGCGCAGGGGCAGAATGCCGCAGCCAGAAGAACGCCGCGCCTCCGATTGGGGCGCGGCGATTAACCTATTGAATTATATTGTTATTGTTGCGAAATCGGCGGGCAGGGATCAATCCTCCTCGACAAAAACCTCGTGGCGCTTGGCCTTCACACTCGGCAGGAACACGACGACGAGCACCAGGGCTGCGATCAGAAGCAGGATGGCGCTGATCGGTCGAGTGACGAATGTCGTCGGGTCTCCGCGCGACAGGATCATGGCGCGGCGGAGGTTTTCTTCGAGCAGCGGTCCGAGCACGAAGCCGAGCAGCAGCGGAGCGGGTTCGCAGCGCAGCTTCAACAGCAGGTAGCCGACGAGGCCGAAGAAGGCGACGGCATAGAGGTCGTAGACATTGGAGTTGACGCTGTAGACCCCGATCGAGCAGAACGCCATGATGATCGGGAAGAGCACGTAATAGGGGATCTTCAGCAGCTTCACCCAGAGCCCGATCAACGGCAGATTCAGGACCACGAGCATCAGATTGCCGATCCACATCGAGGCGATGATGCCCCAGAAGAGGGCGGGCTGTTCGCTTGCGACGTTCGGACCGGGCACGATGCCCTGGATGATCATCGCGCCGATCATCAGCGCCATCACCGGATTGGCGGGAATGCCGAGGGTGAGCAGCGGAATGAACGAGGTCTGCGCGCCCGCATTGTTGGCGCTTTCCGGACCGGCGACGCCGGCAATCGCACCGTGGCCGAACTCTTCGGGGTGGTCCGAGACGCGCTTCTCCACGGTGTAGGAAGCGAAGGCCGCAAGGATTGCGCCGCCACCGGGCAGAATGCCGAGCGCCGAACCGATGATGGTGCCGCGCACGACCGGCGCGAACATGCGCTTGAAGTCGTCCCTGGTCGGCATCAGGTCGGTGACTTTGGCCATCAGCACCTCGCGGGTGCGTTCGTTTTCAAGGTTGCGCAGGATCTCGGCGATGCCGAAGACACCGACGGCGAGCGCTACGAAGTTCAGGCCGTCGGCATATTCCCGGATGCCGAGGGTAAAGCGCGGTGTTCCGGAATAGATATCGGTGCCGACGAGGCCGAGCAGGAGGCCGAGGGCGACCATGGCCAGCGCCTTGACGATCGACCCGTGCGCGAGTGCGATCGAGGAGACGAGGCCGACGATCATCAACGAGAAGTACTCGGCAGCGCCGAACTTCAGGGCGATTTCGGTCAGGGGCGGCGCGAAGACCGCGACGAGGAAGGTCGAGACGGTGCCGGCAAAGAATGAGCCGAGGGCAGCGATTGCCAGGGCGGCGCCGGCCCGACCTTTACGGGCCATCTGGTATCCGTCGATCGCGGTGACGGCTGACGACGATTCGCCCGGCATGTTGATCAGGATCGCCGTGGTCGAGCCGCCATACTGCGCGCCGTAATAGATGCCGGCGAGCATGATCAGCGAGGAGACCGGCTCAAGTTGGAAGGTGATCGGCAGGAGCATGGCGATGGTCGCCGTTGCGCCGATGCCCGGAAGGACCCCGATCAGGGTGCCGAGAAGCACGCCGATGAGGCAGAAGAGCAGGTTGGCGGGGGAACCGGCGGTTACAAAGCCGAGCGCGAGATTGTTGAAAAGTTCCATTGCGCGTCTCCTAGAATTGGACCCAGGGGCCGAAGCGCTGGAAGGGCAGGCCGAGACCATAGCTGAACACGGCGACGGAGAAGGCCGTCAGCGCTGCGGAGAGCGCCAAAGCCATAAGCGGCGTCATGCGGCCGGAGGCAAAGCAGGCGATGAGTGCCGTGAAAAACAGTGCCGGGACGAAGCCGAGACCGCGGACCGTGAGGCCGAAGAAAACCGGCGCCGGCAAAATGAAGAGCATGCCACGCAGCGCAATCGCGCCGATCGGCTCCCCCTGGACGCGGGTGGACTGTACGAGGATCACGATGCCGAGGAGCGTCAGGATGATCGCGAGCACGAGGGGGAAATAGCCGGGCCCCATGCGGAAGGCTGTGCCGAGCTCGAGGTTGAAGGCCTGCCAGGCGAAGAACAGGCCGACCGCGGTCAGGATCCCGCCGCAGAGCGCATTGGTGCTATCGAAGGAGAGTGATTTCATCGTGTCCCCATTTGTTTTCGCGGGGTAGCCGGGCCGAGGCGTCGACGGCCCCCCGCATTGGCATTGCCGGCTCGCGCCGGGTTCGCACATTGGGCAACGTCGCGTTGACAGCTGTCAACCGCTGTTGACGGCGCCTGTCCGGACACCGTCGGGAACATGCCCATGTCAGAACCGCCGCGCCCCGAGATGGCTCGAGAGCGCGGCGCGATGAGCGGTGGATTAGTCGGCGTACTGGCCGGCCGCTTCGATCACCGGCTTCCAGCGGGCGATCTCGCCTTCGAGCTTGGTCTTCAGCGCGGCCGGGGTGGCGTCGGCGTCCGAAGACGGCTCGGTGCCGAGTTCGCCGAAGCGGGCAACCACGTTCGGATCCTTGAGCGCCACCTGCAGCGACTTCGACAGGCGTTCGGTCACTTCAGCCGGCGTACCCTTCGGCGCGTAGACGCCGTGCCAGATGCCAACCTGCAGGTTCGGCAGACCGCCTTCGGTGGTCGTCGGCAAGTCCGGGAAGACCTTCAGGCGTTCGGGCGAGGTGACGGCGTAAGCCTTGATCGTGCCGCCCTGAATCTGCTTGGTGGTGTTGGTCGTCTGGTCGCACATGATGTCGACCTGACCGCCGAGGAGATCGGTCATCGCCGGACCGGTGCCCTTGTAGGGAACGGTGGTCAGCGGCGTTTCGATGGCGCTCATGAACATCATGCCGCAGAGGTGCGAGGCGGCGCCGATGCCGGCGTTGGCGACGGTGACCGTGTCCTTGTTCGCCTTCACATATTCGACGAGACCCTTGAGGTCGGTCGGTTCGAGGTCCTTGCGCGCGACGATGGTCATCGGCACTTCGGTGACGAGGCCGACATATTCGAAGGCGTTCAGCGTGTCATAGGCGAGTTTGCGGTAGAGCGTCGCGCTGGTTGCCATGCCGATGTGATGGAGCAGCACGGTGTAGCCGTCCGGATCGGCCTGGGCGACGCGACCAGCGCCAAGCGTACCGCCGGCGCCGCCGACGTTCTCGACGATGATCTGCTGGCCGAGGTCCTTCGACATGGATTCAGCAACCAGGCGCGCAACCGTGTCCGTCGGGCCACCGGCGGAGAAGGGCACGACCATGGTGATCGAACGTTCGGGGTAGGTCTGTGCGTTGGCGGAAACGGCAAAAATGGAAAGGGCGGCAACGGCGCCGAGCAATGCTTTGAGGGTTTTCATCTTCTTCCTCCCGGATGAAATATGGCCAGCCGGCAAGGTTTCCTCCCACGCCGGTGCTGGATGCCCCCATTTGCGGACGCAATCTTAGCACAGACAACGGGCTGTCCGCACGATCCGACGCATTTGTCAGGAGCCTGGATCGGCTTTGGGTGGATTCGGAAACATGGCGGTGCTCGCGTGGGTGGATTTCCACCCATCGCGCGATTGGCTGCGCGCCGCGGGAAGGGCCTAGAGGCCGGTGCGCCGCTTCAAATCGGCGATTTCGTCGGCGGTGAGGTTACGCGCAGCACCCTTCGGCAAATCACCGAGAGCGATCGTCCCGATCGAAACCCGCAGCAGCCGCAGCACTTCGAAGCCGAGCGCATCGAGCATGCGGCGAATCTCGCGGTTTCGACCCTCTTCGAGTTCCACCTCGATCCACATGTTGCGGCCGCCCACCCTTAGGCGTTCGGCCCTGGCGGCCCGCAACATCTCGCCGCCTTCGTCGATGCCGGCGACCATTTGCGCAAGCTGCGCGTCGTCGATCTGCCCGGTCAGTTGCACGTGATAGACCTTGCCGACATGGGTTTCCGGATCGAGCAGCCGCTGCGCAAGCACCGTGTCGTTGGTGAACAGCAGAAGGCCCTCGCTCGCCTTGTCGAGGCGTCCGACCGGCGACAGATGGGTGGAGTCGATGTTCTTCAGGCAGTCGAAGACCGTCGGCCGGCCCTCCGGGTCATGCCTGGTCGTCACCAGCCCGCGCGGCTTGTTCAGCATCAGGTAGACCTTCTTTTCGGCAAGCACGGCCTTACCGTCGACGGCGAGACGGTCCTTGTCGACATCGACCCATGCGGTGAGGTCAGTTGCCTTGCGCCCGTTGATGCTGACGCGGCCTTCAAGCACCAGTTTCTCGGCCTGCGTGCGCGAGCAGTAACCAAGCTTGGAAAGGGCGCGGGCGACCGTCACGCGTTTTCCCGTATCGGCCGCGGGGCGGCGGCCGGTATCTCGGGCGGCTGTCGGTCGCTTCTGTTTCACGTTCTGGTCTTCCGGTTATGGTCATCTTGTGCCGCATGGTCCCGCCTGCGAGCATCGCCGGCGACGCGATCTCGACATCAGCCGATCTTGCTATAGTCGATCCGCCGGGCGAGCCAGCAGCCGATCGTCAGCCCCGTCACCTTGCCTTCTGCGTCACGCGAAACGACTACGGTCCAGTCTCCCGGTGCCGGCGCGTCCATCGAGCGTTTGCAGCGCAGCAGCCAGACATCTTCGGCGAGCGGCCGCAGGGCGTGCATGGCGCCTCTGCCAAGCGATCCGTCGAAACCACCATAGAAGACGCCGTTGGTGGAGACGATGTCGAGATCGGCATCGAGTTCTGCCGCATGGTAGCGGCCGGCGATATCAGGCTTTGCGGCGCCGGAGATGCGCGCGGCGTGAACCGTCAGGTTCTCACGCGGGCGCTCCATGTGTAGCGAGGCGCCTTCCACGCGAAGGGTAACGGCCGCTGACTGCGCGCTGCCATCCGGACCGACCGCAAGCGTTTCGGCACCCGTGGCGAAGTTCAGCGCGACGCGGGATTTGCCGGCGGGCCTGGTAACGAGTGCGAGGCCCGTTTCCGGATCCAGATAGCTGCCGGTGCCGTCGGCATCCCAGGTGCCTGTCGCGGGCTCGGCATCGCTGTGGCCAAGGGCGACCTTCATCAATGCGGTCGCCGCCGCATGGGCGTCGGCTTCATGGTTGAACATCACCACGACCGAAAGGCGCTCAGCGGGCGCGTAGAGCCTGCGGCTGCGGAAGCCGCGCAGCGCGCCGCCATGGCCGGTGATGGCGACGTCGCCGATCTTTTCATGCGCAAGGCCGAACCCATAATGGGCCGGGCGGCCATCGGCATAGGTCTGCGGTACGGACAGGCGGCGATAGAGACTGTTTTCGTCATTCCGCGTCCGGTCGATGAAGCATTCCCAGGCGAGCATATCGTCGAGCGAAGCGGAAACACCGGCATCGCCGGCCCAGTAGATGTTGTTGGCCGCCTCGAAATAGCCAGCCGTCTCATTGCCCTCGTAGCCGACGATACCGTCGGGGGGCAGGCTCGTATCGGCGGTGAGGGCAGCGGTCTGCATGTCGGCCGGGCCGAACACGGAACGCTGATAGAGCTCGGCCATCGAGCGCCCGGTATGCGCTTCGATGAGGTCGGCGAGAATGCGGAAATTGCCGTTCGAATAGGAGTAGCGCGTGCCCGGCTCGAAATGGGTCGACCGCGCGGAGGAGAGCAGGGGCCGTGCGTCCTCGCGGCGGAAGGCGCCGTCGTGCCTGGCGCCTTGCAGCACGGTCAGCGCCCAGTAGTCGCGCAGCCCCGACTGGTTGTGACAGAGATGGGCCACGGTCGGGCGCTTGCCTTCGAGCAGAGGCAGGTAGGCGTCGAGCGCGCGGTCGAGCTTTGCCGGTTCGCCGACGGCGTCCAGAAGCACGGCGCAGGTCATCTGCTTGGTGATCGAGCAGATCGGTACGCGGGTTGTCGCCGTCATCGGCCTGCGGGCGGTCAGGTCGGCGTAGCCCCAGCGGTGGCTGAGGATCACCTGACCATCCCGGACCACACCGGCGACGCCGCCGGGACCGGGATAGTGTTGGGGCAGGGCTTTTAGGGCGCGTTCGAGAGCGGAAAGTTCGGAAGTGGTCATGGCGCTGAAGAATCGGTCCGACGAAGGGCAGGGCGGTGTCTGCCTTCGTTCGTACCGTCCCCTCCCGGCACTTGCAATGCCGCGCCGACAGCTCTCCTCAGCCGGCGCCTGCCTGGGCGTGATAGAGGCGGCTGTAGGCGCCCTTGGCGGCCAGCAGCGTTGCATGCGGTCCCTGTTCGCGAATGCCGCTACCGTCGACCACGACGATGCGGTCGGCATCGCGGATCGTTGCCAGCCGGTGCGCGATGATCAGCGTCGTGCGCCCCTTGGAAAGCTCGGTAAGAGACTGCTGGATTGCTCTCTCGGTTTCCGTGTCGAGCGCCGAGGTGGCCTCGTCGAGAATGAGGATCGCCGGGTTTTTCAGGAACATGCGGGCGATCGCCAGTCGCTGTTTCTGTCCGCCGGAAAGCTTGACGCCGCGTTCGCCGATCACCGTGTCCATGCCGTCGGGCAGGGCCGCGATCATGCCGTCGAGCCGGGCGCGCCGCGCCGCTTCCAGGATGTCGGCTTCGTTTGCTCCGAGCCGGCCATAGGCGATGTTGTCGCGAATGGTGCCGGCAAAGAGGAAGACATCCTGCTGCACGATGCCGATCTGGCCGCGCAGCGACGACAAGGTGATGTCGCGGATATCTGTGCCGTCGACAGTGATTGCGCCTTCCATCACTTCGTAGAAGCGCGGCAGAAGCGAGCAGATCGTCGTCTTGCCGGCGCCCGACGGGCCGACGAAGGCGATCGTCTCGCCGGCGCGGATCGTGAGGTCGATATTCTGGATGATCGGCTTTTCGGCGCTGTAGCCGAAGGAGACGTTGCTGTAGGTGATGTCGCCCTTGAGATCAGCGACGTCGGTCGCACCGGGACGATCCTCGATATCGGGCTCGGTCTCCATCAGTTCGAGGAAGCGCTTGAAGCCGGCGATGCCCTTCGGATAGGTCTCGATCACCGAATTAATCTTCTCGACCGGCCGGAAGAAGACGCCGACCAGAAGCAGGAAGCTGACGAAGCCGCCATTGGTCAGCTCGCCCGTCAACACGAAGTAGCAGCCGGTAATCATCACGATCAGCTGCGTCAGCCGCATGCTCATGTAGCTCAGCGACGTGCTGGCCGCCATGATACGGTAGGCCTCAAGCTTGGTGCGGCGATAGTTCTGGTTGTCGGTCTCGAACAGGCTGCGCTCATGGGCCTCGTTGGCGAAGGCCTGGACCACGCGCATGCCACCGACATTCTCCTCGATACGGGCGTTGAAGTCTCCGATCCGGCCGTAGAGATTGCGAAAATTCCGGGTCATGCGCCCGCCGTAGCGGCTGGTTACCCAGGCGGTCAGTGGCACGACGGCGGCGGTAATCAGCGCCAGCTGCCAATGCACCATCAGCATCAGGATCAGCGCACCGATGAAGGTCATGACGGCAATGAACAGATCCTCCGGACCGTGATGCGCGACCTCGCCGATTTCTTCCAGATCCTTGGTGAGGCGGCCGACGAGATGGCCGGTCTTCTGGTTGTCGAAGAACGAGAAAGAGAGCTTCTGCAGATGATCGAAGGCCATGCGCCGCATGTCCGTCTCGATATTGATGCCGAGCATGTGGCCCCAATAGGTGACGGTTGCCATCAGGCCGGTGTTGAGCAGGTAGACGATCAGCAGCCCCACGGAGGACAGCAGGATCAGTGTCCATTCCTGGCTCGGCAAGAGCTGGTCGACGAACAGCTTCACCGCAATCGGGAAGCCGAGTTCAAGCAGGCCTGATAGTACGGCGCAGGAAAAGTCGAGAATGAACAGGCCGCGATAGGGGCGGTAGAACGCGAAGAAACGCTTCAGCATGCACGTGCACTCACTGGGGGCGGGGGCGCCATGGGCGCTGATAGAAAGATGATTTTTAATGTCATGTTTTTGGATCGAAACCAACCCAGAAAAGCGTGAAAGCGTGTCGGCCACGTGACGCGACCGATGTCTCGTGCACCTGCGAGACGCAATCGGTTCACTTCGGCACCGGTGGGAAGGAAACGTTAACCATAGGCTTCGTAGAAATGGAATCAGCAGAGCAAATCGCCTTCGGTTGGGGACACCGGAAGCGGAGCCATTGCTCGATATCACTACGCGTAGGGCGTCTTTGTGCGTTCGCGTCAACGCACGAAGTCCAGGGGGCAAACGAGACGATGGCAAGCAATCAATCAGTGGAAGCCACGGAAACCAACACCATTGTTCCGTTTCCGGTGGTCAGGAGATTGCATGCCATTCGCAGTGCTGCCGCCGAGCTTGAAGATCTGCACGGTGCCGAAGCGCTGCAATTCTGGCGCCGCCGCTGCCGCGCTCTAGCGGATGAGCTCTTTGCCTGCGGATGTTCGGAAGACGAAGTGCGCCATCAGGTTCTGGTTTTTCAGGACGAGGTGCAGATCGAGCTGCAGCATCGCCACCTCTCGCGTCTTTCTGCAGGCGCGATGAGCCAGTAGCCGCTGCGTCTCAGGCCATCGGCAATTCCGGATCCCAGGTAAACAGCTCCTTGGCCCTCGCGATGCCGCGCAGCGCAAAGCGGCCGAGCGAGACTGCGTGGACCCGTTCATCCGGCGGGCAGGCTTCGACGAAATCAGACGACATGATCATGTGCCTCTCGACGGAACGGCACATCGAGGAAATGCGGCTCACCTCATTGACCGCCGGGCCGACCACGGTGAAATCGAGGCGGGTCTGGCTGCCGATATTGCCATAGAAAACTTCGCCGATATGGAGCCCGAGATAGACCTCGGTGGTCGGCTTGCCTTCGGCCTGCCGGCGGGTGTCGAGTTCCGCAAGCATGCGGCGCAGCTGCCGTTCGGCGCCGATTGCATTGGCGCAGGCGGTCCCCGGATCGTCGGCATTGAAGATCGCCAGAACACCGTCGCCGATCAGCTTCAGCACGCTGCCGCCATGGTCGTGAATGGCGGTGATCACGGTTCCTGAATAATCGTTGAGAAGCGGGATGATCTCGTCGGGTGCTGCGGTGTCGGAGATGCGCGTATAGCCGCGCAGGTCGGAAAACCACATGACCGTTTCGATGCGTTCGGCCGAACCGCGGGCAATGCTGCCCTTGACGACGCGCTGGCCGGCATCGGCGCCGAGATAGACGTCCGCAAGCGTGCTGATGATCCGCACGCATGAGCCTGCCTTCACCGCTAGCGCAAGCGTTGGCAGCAGGATACGGAGTGCTGCGATGTCATCCTCGCTGAAGCCACCGTCGTTCCGCGTCGTCCAATAGGAATAGAAACAGTCCATCTCGCCGACGCGGCCCTGGTCGGTGAAGTGGTGGATCATGCTGACGCAGTCGGTGTGGCCTTCGGCTTTCAGCTTGTCCAATATGTTGTAGGTGGTGCCCTCGTCGGAGGAAAGCCGGATGCGGCGCTCCGCGGTTCGGTCGCAAAGCATGTGGTAGAAGATCGAATTCTGCCAGTTCAGCAGCGCCTCGCCCGTGGTCGTCGAGCCGTATTGGATGACCTCCGGCGTGATCTCGCTTTCGTCGTTCCACTGGAACGCGCGCCCCTCGAATTCGGGATGCAACGTGTCGATCAATCCGAGCGCGCGGGCAAGGTCGAGACCGGCTGCCCGACATTGCTCGCAGAAGCCGGCAAACAGCTCCGGCTCGTCCAGTCCCTTCAGGCCCTGTTCTGAAAGCCAGAGCACGATATCGCGTAGCTGTTGGTCGTTCATGGCGCATCCCGCTCGGCCGAGGTCGACTGCCTGATGATGTGGTGCATCATCCATAGCCGAACCAGGGCTCAGAGCGAAAGATGCAGTTTGCCCGTTTCGCTCTCCGCCGGCACGGCGCAACAGATCAGCGCTTCGCCTTCGCCGACCGGGAAGGAGGGCTGCGAGGGGTAGGTCACCCTGCCCTCCAGCACCGGCGTTCGACAGGTGCCGCAACTGCCGTTGCGGCAGCCGTATTCCGGGTTCAGGCCACGCGCCTCCGCCAGATCAAGCAGCGTGCCTTCGCCCGGCTGCCAGCGCGCCTCCTTGCTCGACTTGGCAAAGACGACGTGAACCGGGGCGTTCGCCGCCGGTACCATCACCGGGGCAGAACCGCCGTCCGGCCTCCGGGTCAGCGACGACAGCCCGAAGGCCTCCGCGTGGATGCGGGCATCGGCGATGTTGAGCGCCCGCAAGCCGTCATAGAGCGACTGGGTGAAGGCGGCCGGGCCGCAGAGATAGAAATCGTAGTCGTCGAAGGGCAGGGTGGCCTTGAGATGGGTGAGGTCGATGCGACCGGCAATGTCATAGTCCTGGTTTTCGATGGCCGTTGCCGGCTGGCTCAGCGCCCGCACCAGACGAATATTGCCCTCGCCTTCCGCGACCAGGTCGGCGATCTCCCGATCGAAGGCGCGCTCCTCCGGCGAGCGGGCCGCCTGAAAGACCCAGGTCGGGCGCGTGCGCCGCTTGCGGCGGCTTTCGGCGACAATGTGCTTGAGCATGGCAAGGATCGGCGTGATGCCGACGCCGGCGCCGATCAGCACGGCGGGCCGCCGCTCGGTTCCATCGATCGTGAAGCTGCCGGCAGGCGCCCGCGCCTCGATCCGGTCTCCAGGCTTCAGTCCGTGCAAGTGCCGGGAAGCCACGCCGTCCTTCTTGACGCTGATGCGGTAGAGACCATCCGTCGGTGCCGAGGACAGCGTATAGCTCCTGACGAGCGGTCTTTCGCCGTCTCCGACGTTGATGCGGATCGGCAGGTGCTGGCCGGCCTGGTGGGCCATGAGCCCGACGCCATCGTCCGGCGCGAGGTAGAGCGAGCGGATCGTCGTGCTCTCGTCCTCAACGCGGGCAATCCGGAACGGGCGCCACGCATCGGCAAGGGCCGCGGCGTCAAGCCGGACCTTCGCCTGATCCCAGTCGCCGGTGGAATTGAGGCTGGGAGACCAGCCGCCCTCCTCGAAGGCCCAACGAAGCGGCAGGCCGTCCTCGCGATAAATGACCTTCTCCGGCCGGAAGCGCCACAGGCGTTCGGCGCCCTGAAATGCCGCGACCTCCGGAGAAGACAGGATCACCTCGGCGCTGCCGGTCATCTGCAGCATGTCGCCGGCCGCAAAATCGACGAACAGCAGTCCTGCGCGCGGGTTGACCATGAAATTGCCGAGCGTGTTGAAGAACAGGTTTCCGGAGAAGTCCGGAATCGTCAGCACGCCGTCCTCGCCGATCTGTACGAAACCCGCCTTGCCGCCGCGATGCGAGACGTCGACCTGGCGCTCGCCGCTGTCGCGATCGACGTAGGACGCGACGAAGAAGGTGTCGGCCTTGGCGATGATGGCCCGGGCGCGGGCGTCGAGCACGCGACCATGCACCGGGCGCACCGAGGCCGGCTGGTGCGGGTCGCGAACGAAGGCGAACTGGCGAAGCTGGATATATTGCGGGCAGTTGCCGAAGCTCTGCCGGACGCGGAGCGTGAAGCCGTCGTCGGCATCGCGCCGGATCGCGCCGTTCAACCGGTTCCTGCGCCGGGTTTCGAGCTGGATGCCGAGCATGCCGATGGAGTGCGCGTCCTCCATGCCGGCATCGGCCGGATCATCCCTGTCACGCGGCAACCGTATATCGAGATTCCAGGCGTCCGGCGCCTGTATGAAGCCGGGGGCTGCCGCGCGCATCGTCGCCCAGACATCGCCGCTCGCGTCGACGGCCCCGAACATGGCGAAGGGCAGCATCGGGAAGAATTGCTGGTGCTGCTCCGGCATGAAGCTGCGCACGAAATTGCGCCCGGTCGCATCCATGCGCTCGGCGACCCCGAGGCTGCGCTGGATGGCGAGTTCGCCTTCGTGCCACGGCGAATCCGGCTTTTTCTGCTGTGCGTTGTCCGGCATGGTCGGGTGTCCCGGTTGGAAGGGGGCCGGGGCAGCGCTGCCGCCCCGGGGAGCTTGGATCAGGCGGCGAGGCCGACGGCGGTCTTCTCAAAGCCGACGAAGCCGGGCAGGCGCTCGATGCGCGAAAGCCAGGCACGAACATGGGCGTAGTCGGAAAGGTCGACATTGCCTTCCGGTGCTGCCGACACGTAGCTGTAGAGGGCGACGTCGGCGATGGTCGGCCTTGCGCCCACGAGGAAGTCGTGGCCGGCAAGCTCCGCATCGATCTGTGCAAGCACCCGGTGGGCCCTGGAGATCGCCCCTTCTGCATCCAGATTGGCGCCGAAGACCGTGACGAGACGCGCGGCTGCCGGACCGAAGGCGATGTCACCGGCGGCAACCGAGAGCCATTTCTGCACTTTCGCCGCCGCGGCCGGATCTTCCGGCAGCCAGTCGATGCGGCCGAGCTTCTTGGCGAGGTAGACGAGGATGGCGTTGCTGTCGGCGATGACCGTGCCTTCGTCGTCGAGCACCGGAACCTGACCGAAGGGATTGAGCGCCAGGAATTCCGGCGCCTTGTGTGCCCGCGCCTTGAGGTCGACGTCGATCAGCTCGTGCGGCACGCCGAGCAGCGACAGGAAAAGCTGCGCCCTGTGCGAGTGGCCGGAGAGCGGATGGCGGTAGAGTTTCATGGGAGATGTCCTCGAAGAGCTTGAGAACCGTCACGGCCCTCCGGCGGTTCGGAATGAACCACCTTCGAGATCAATCTATGACTTTCCAATTTTCGGCAGTAGAATGCGATTTCGATAGTCTGATTTCCGAATTATGGAAGGATAAAAGTGGACCGTCTCGACGCCATGGGGGTTCTGATCGCCGTCATCGAAAACGGCAGCCTGTCGGCAGCCTCCCGGCACCTCAAGGTGCCGTTGGCCACGATCAGCCGGAAGGTTTCCGAGCTTGAAACGCATCTGGGCGCGCAACTCATCACCAGGACCAACCGCAGGATCCAGTTGACCGAGGCGGGCCGCGTCTATGTCGAGGCTGCCAAGGAGATCCTTGCCCGCGTCGAAGAGGCGGAACGGGTGGCAGCCGGCGAATACAGCACGATCAAGGGCGATCTGACGGTCTCTGCGCCCATCGTCTTCGGACGCCTGCATGTGCTTCCCGTCGTGGTCGATTTCCTCAAGGCCCATCCCGAGGTCGATATGCGGCTCGCCTTGGGCGACCGGTTCGCCAATCTCGTCGACGATCACATCGACGTGGCGCTGAGGATCGGCAACCTGCCCGACAGCAATCTCGTGGCGACGAAGATCGGCACGGTGCGCCGGGTGGTCTATGCAAGCCCCGATTATGTCGCGCGGCATGGCGTGCTCCGGCACCCGAGCGAACTTGCCGATCACGATTGCATCACCTTCGAAAACGTCACGGCCGCCCATGTCTGGCGTTTCCTCGACGGCGGGCGCGAGCTGGCCGCGCCGATCCGGTCGCGGCTTATCGTCAATACGGCGGAATCCGCCGTCGACGCGGCGATATCCGGTCTTGGATTGACGCGGGTGCTTTCCTATCAGGTGGCGCGCCAAGTGGCGGACGGCCTGCTCGTGCCGCTGCTGGAAGACTTTGAGCACCCGGCGCTGCCGGTCCAGCTCGTCTATCTTCCGCAGGGGCTGGTGCCGATGAAGCTCCGGGCCTTCGTCGACTTCGCCGCCCCGCGGCTGCGCGCGGTCCTGCGATAGTGGGCGGCGGCTAGTCCGGCTGGCTGCGTTCGCCGGTCGTCGGGCGGATGTGTCGGGCGTAGGTTCGGCCGACGCGGATCTCGCTGCCGTCGGAGAGAAGGGCGATGAGCGCGGCGAAGGGGGCCTGCTTCAGCCCCACGATACAGTCCCGGCGCACGATCGAGCTGCGATGCAGCCTGAGGAATTCTGCGGGATCGAGGCGACGCTCGAGCGAGGCGAGGCTTTCGTGGTGCAGATAGGACCGGCCCTCGACGTGAATGCGGACATAGTCGCGTTCCGCCTGAAAGCGCACGACCCGGTCGAGCGCGATCCGCACGAATTCTCCCCGGGCCTTGATCCAAAGGTCGCCGGTCTGGGTTTCGTGCTTGCGCAGCGCCTGGCGCAGCGCCGTCACGGTTTCGTTGAGTTCGAGCACCCGCTCGGCGCTCGTGCGCGCCGCGATTGCGATGCGGGCGCGCTCGATCGCCGTGCGCAGCCGGCTGGATTCGATCGGCTTGGTGACATAGTCGACCGCAGCAGCTTCGAAGGCGCGCAGCGCATAGTGGTCGAAGGCGGTCACGAAAACGACTGCGGGTGCGTGGTCGCCCAGCCGTTCCAGGACATCGAAGCCGGTGCCGCCCGGCATCTGGATGTCGAGCAGGATCGCATCCGGCGAAAGTTCGGCAACCATGGAGCAGGCTTGCTGCACGTTGCCGGCCGTTCCCACCACCTCAACGGCGGACATGGCGCCGAGCAGGCGCAGCAGGCGCCGCCGCGCCAGTGGCTCGTCTTCGATGACGAGGATTGAAAGCGGAACAGTCTGGATTTCATTCATGCAAGCCTCAGCGGCATTGTGATTGCAGCTCTGAAACGACCGGGCGTGACGAGACCCGAAACGCAGGCGCCGACGCCGGGAAAACGGGCCTGGACGCGATCGGCTACATTCTTGAGGCCGATCCCCGTGCCCGGTCTCCGCTCGGTTTCGGGAGTTGCCGCAATGTCGTTTTCGACGGAGATTTCCAGCGCATGGCCCACTTTGGCGGCGCTGATGACGATTTCCACCTGATCCGGCGAGCGGCTGACCCCGTGCTTGACGGCATTTTCGATCAGCGGCTGCAGGATGAGGCTTGGCACCAAGGCCTCCTCGAGACCGGTGTCGATGTCCATTCGGAGCCGCATGCGGTCGCAATAGCGCTCGCCCTCGATATGCAGGTAACCGGCCTGGAGCGCGAGTTCGTCGGCAAGCCGCACGTCGTGCAGCGGATCAAGCTCCAGCGTCGTGCGCAGAAAGTTGGACAGCGACATCACCATGCGCGTCGCGGCAACGGGCTGCCCCTCCTCGATCAGGCCGGTGATGGAGTTCAGTGTGTTGAACAGGAAATGCGGGTTGACCTGGTAGCGCAGCGCCCGCATCTGTGCGGCGAGTGCCTCCTCGCGCGTGATCGCCAGGCGTCGCTCGCGCTCGCGCAGTTCGAAGCTGTAGAGCAATGCCACGAAGAAGAAGGACCAGCCGACGAAGGTCGCCATGCTGTAGACCAGCGTGTAGCCGATGCTGGTCCAATCGGGCGTGATCGGGTCGGGACGCACGATAAAAAGATAGAGAAGAAAGTCGACGCCGGTATTGGCGATCGCAGCCATCAGAGCGGTCGTAAAGCCGACGACGATCTTCAGCGCGATGTGTTGATGGCGGACGCCGAACATCGCAGCGGCGATGCCATAGGAAAAGACCATGCCGCAGGACATCAACAGGAGCTTGCCTGGCGCGGACATGATCGGGTCGATCCCGAGGATCGCCCAAAGAATGCTGCTGATGAGGAATTCCACGAACCAGTAGAGAAAACCGAGCCAGAGCGTCGCGCGCCGCACGCTGGCGATGTAAGCGCTCTCGTCCACCGATCTTGCGTCGTCCTCAGGTTTCATGGCCATTTTTATCCTTCAACCGGCCGCCGATGTCGATTGCCGTTCGTCGGCCAAATCGAGCGGTTTGCAGAAAGGCCCGGACTTTCGACCTTTGCCGGCCGTCGTTGGCCGGAGAGCGGCGATCAGACCAGCCGCAGCGGCATGGTGATCGCTGCCCGAAAACGGTGCGGTGCCACGAGGCCGGATATGAAGGCTCCGACCTCGGGGAACCGGGCCTTGATGCGGTCGGCGACATTCCTCAGTCCGGTGCCGGTCCCGGCAGGTTTATTCGCCGGGCGCGGCGGCTCGTTCGCCATGTCGTTTTCTACGGAAAGCTCCAGCGTCTCGCCTTGCCTTGCCGCCCGGATAACGATCTCGACCACGCCGATCGAACCGCCGACGCCGTGCTTGACCGCATTTTCGATCAATGGCTGAAGGATGAGGCTCGGGACCAGCGCCTGCTCCAGGCCCGGTGCAATCTCGAGCTTGACCCGCATGCGGTCGGAGAAGCGTTCGCCCTCGATGTTGAGATAGCCGAGCTGCAAGGCCAGCTCGTCGGCAAGGCAAACGTCCTGCATCGGATCCAGCTCGAGTGTCGTGCGCAGGAAGGAAGAGAGCGAGAGCACCATGCGGCGGGCGGTCGTCGATGCGCCCTCTTCGATCAGCCCGGCAATCGAGTTCAAGGTGTTGAACAGGAAGTGCGGATTGACCTGGTAGCGCAGCGCCCGCATCTGCGCCGTCAGTGCTTCCTCCCGTGTCACGGCAAGCCGGCGTTCCCGCTCGCGCAGTTCGTAATTGGCGAGAAGGGCGATGTAGAGAAACGCCCATCCGTGAAACAGCGCCATGCAATAGATGAGGGTGTAGCCGACATTGGTCCAGTTGATTGGGCCCGGATCGCCATGCTCGATCAGGCCGTGACTGAGGAGATCGACGCTGGCATTGATCGCTGCGGCGACGAGCGCCAGGGCGGAGCCGAGCAGAAGCTTGAAGAGGATGGACCTGCCCCGGAAGCGAAAGAGTGCCACTGCCATCGCATAGGACATGAGTGTCCCGTTCAGCATCAGGATCAGGGTGATCGGCGCGATCGCAATCGGGTCATATCCAAGGAAAGCCCAGAGCGTACTGCTGATGACGAACTGCATGAACTGGTAGAGGAGCCCGAGGAAGAGCGTCGCCCGCCGAACGCTTGCGGCATATCCAGCCTCGTCAGGCAAAACCGTCTCATGTCCTCGCGCCATGCGAGGTTTTATCCTTCAAGTCCATATGGTTGTCGACCGCCGTTCGTCGCCGAAAACAAGCCGTTTGCAGAAAGCCACAGCCCTTCGACGCCGCAATCTGCCGTTTGCAGAAAGCCGAATTCTCGCTTTTTGCGGGCTTGCTATAGCCGCCCCATGACCCGTGCTTTCCCGGCGAATCCGTTCGCCTGGGATTTGTACGCCCACGAATGAAAAGGAAAAGGGGCAGACATTGAATACCTGTGCGAAGGCGGACGTTTTGAGGATCAACCTTCTGAGTTCGACGGCGCTCGGTCGCGCCGGCCTGCTCTCGCTGGCTCTGGCCGCCGTGCCACTCGTGCCGTCGCCCGCAAAGGCGGCCGGATTGTTGGTTCCAAACGACACAACGTGGTCCAGCGACCATACGATCAACGGCAATCTCGTTATCCGCGGCGGGCCGGGTGGCGCGACACTGACGATCAACAATGGCGCCAAGGTTGAAAGTACCGATGGTTACATAGCAGACAGTCGCGGCAGCGTCGGCACGGTCGTCGTCTCCGGGCCGGGCTCGACCTGGGACATCGTCAATGCCAATCCCAACGGCGACCGCATGCTCTTTGTTGGCGGCTTCGAAGGCGGTATCTTTGGCGGCAAGGGCACGCTGATCGTCGAGAACGGCGGCAAGGTTTCGGCTAAGGAGACCTATGTCGGCGCCCTGCAGGAGGGCGACGGAACGCTCGTGGTGCGCGGCGCGGGTTCCATGCTAAACACCGAGTTCCTGGGGGTCGCTTACGGTGCACTGACGCTCAACACCGCTACAGTTCGGATCGAGGACGGCGGCCTCGTCAACACCAACAAGACCTACTTCGAAAACGGCACGGTGCTCGTCACCGGCGACAATACGCGCTGGGTCAACACCGGTGAATTCACGATCGGCGACAGCTTTACCGTCGAGAAGGGCGCTGTCGTTTCCACCAACACCGCGATCCTGCGTGAGGACGAGAGCACCGACACCATCCAGGCCGTTATCGACGGCGCCGGCAGCGAACTCAAGGTCGCCGACAGGTTGCTGATCGGCGAGGCTGGTCGGGCGAACCTTTCGATCGCCAACGGCGGCAAGCTCTCGGTTGGCGGTGACATCGTGCTCTCCGCCGTCGGCGGCATCAACAACGAGGGCATGGGCAACCTGACGATTGGCGGCAAGGTCAATCTCAACAACATCGCTGAACCGATCGCCGAACAGGCGCAGGCGGCAGGCACGGTCAATTCCTCGGCGAAGATCGATTTCGGACCGCGCAAGGGCTACGTCAACTTCAACCATACGAACACGGGCTACGAGTTCGCCAACACGATGGTCGGCAAGGGCACGATCACCAACTTCTCCGGCGAGACCATCGTTGGCGGCGACCTGTCGAAGTTCTACGGCAAGGTGAATGTCTCCGGCGGCAAGCTGGTCCTGAAGGGCAATATAGACACGATCGACAACGACCCGGACAACGGTCCCGTGGACTTCAGCGAGACCCGCTTCGAAGTGAGCGGCGGCACCCTGATCGTCGATGGCGAAACGGGACGTGTTGAGGGCGATCGTTTCTATACCAATGAAGTGAATGTGCTCGGCGAGTTGAACCGCATTCGCAATCCGAACTCGACCGCTTTCGGCAGGCTCGGCGGCTCCGGCACGGTCGGCGACACGTTTATCGACAAGAATGCGATCATCTCGCCCGGCAACAATTCGACCGGAACGCTGACGATCATGGGCCGGCTGGATATGGCCTCTGGCTCGATCTATGAGGCCGATATCGCCGGCGACGGCCGCTCCGACCGGATCGTTGTCAAGAGCATAGGCACCAACGACAACACCGGTATCGCCAAGATCGGAACCGGTACCAATGTCCAGGTGACGGCACTCGACGCCAACACCAGCTACAAGACCGGTCAGACCTACACGATCCTGACCGCCGATCGTGCGATCGAAGGCAAGTTCGCCGAGGCGATCTCCAAGTCCGCCTTCCTCGAAGTGTCGCTCGACCAGCAGGAAAAGCAGGTCGATCTCAAGATCAAGGTCAAGAACGGCGGCACGAAGCCGGGAGAAGAACCCAAGCCGGGCGAGGAGCCGAAGCCAGGCGAGCCGAAGCCGGGTGAGCCCGAACCCGGTGTCTTTGAAGGTGAGGCGAACACCGGCAACCAGCGACAGACGGCGCTTGCCCTCAACACGCTCGCCCAGAGCGGTCCCTCGCTCGGGCTCTACAACGCCCTGATCCTTCAGGATGGAGATGCAGCACGCCGCGCCTTCGACCTGTTGTCCGGCGAGGTCCACGCTTCGGCGCAGACGGCGCTGATCAACGACAGCAGTCTCTTGCGCAACGCCGCCAACAACCGCATTCGCGATGCATTTGGCGACGTGGGTGCGGCAAACGTTCCGGTTCTCGCTTACGGTCCAGAGGACAAGATCACGACGGGTGCTGTTGCCGCCGTCAACGCTGTACCCGTCGCGCCGCCGGCAATGGTCGGCTGGGGACAGGTGTTCGGGTCCTGGACCAACACGGACGGCAACGGCAACGCCGGTGCGCTCGATCAGTCGACCGGCGGTTTCGTTACCGGTTTCGACGCGGCGGTCTCCGACAATGCGCTCGTCGGTATCATGGCCGGCTACAGCCGGACCAACTTCGACGTCGACAGCCGCTCGGCGAGTGGCAACAGCGACAATTACCACCTTGGTGTCTATAGCGGCAGCCGGTGGGGCGACGTCGCACTGCGCTCGGGCCTTGCCTATACCTGGCATTCGATCAACACGTCGCGCAATGTCGCCTTCCCGGGCTTCAGCGATCAGTTGAAGGCCGATTATGACGCAGGCACCTTCCAGGCCTTCGGTGAAGTCGGCTACCGCATCGACCTGCCGAGTGTCGCGCTCGAGCCGTTCGCCAACCTCGCCTATGTCAGCCTGCACACCGACGGCTTCACCGAGCGCGGTGGTGCGGCGGCTCTGTCGACCCGGAGCAACACGACGGATACGACCTTCACGACGCTCGGTCTTCGCGCTTCAGCTCCGCTCAGCCTTGGCACAACCGAAGCGAAGCTGCGCGGCATGCTCGGCTGGCAGCATGCCTTCGGCGATACGACCCCGTTCTCGTCGATGGCGTTCGGCACGGGCAGCGCCTTCTCGGTCGCCGGTACGCCGATCGCCGAGGATGCGGCGATCATCGAAGCCGGCGTCGACTTCGCGCTGACCGGCACTGCGAGCCTCGGCATCACCTATACCGGCCAGTTCGGTTCGGGCACGACGCAGAACGCGGTCGACGCCAAGCTCGACGTGCGCTTCTGATGCGCAGGTTCGTCTGGCTCTCGACAATGCTGATGGCGACTTTCGTCGCCATCACGCCGCTTCATGGGGAAGACGCCGCCGGCAAACCCGCGGCGCCTTCCCAGCTTTCGGAGACTTACGAGGACTGGAGCGTCGCCTGCGCCGAGATCGAGGGAAAGAAACATTGCCTCCTCTCGCAGCGCCAGTTCCACAAGAGCGGTCAGCATGTGCTGACGATCGAGCTTCGCACTGCGGCCGAAGCCGGGCTTGAGGGGAGCCTCGCGCTCCCCTTCGGTCTTTATCTGGACAAGGGCGTGACGCTTGGCGTCGACGACGCGACCGGCGGTAAGCCGACCCGCTTCCGCACCTGCTTGCCGCTCGGCTGCATCGTGCCTTTGACCTTCACCGAAGCGACGGTTGCGCTACTTCGTAGCGGCACGGCATTGAAGATCGGCGCGTTCGCCAGCGACAGCCAAAAGGACGTGGCGTTCGCTGTCTCGCTCAAGGGCTTCGCTGCAGCACTCGACCGGGTGATCGCCCTGTCCGGAAAGAGCTGAGGCAACGTCACGGCCTTCGCTTCACCGCCAGGCTTTTGGCCGGTTTTTTTAAGATGCGTAGCCTCCCGGGGCGGGCCCGGTCGTGCGAAAGAGCGCGGCCGGGTCTTCTCCATGGGGGGAACCGAGTGTCGCCATCCGGACGCGCCACCGTTGGTGGGCGCTTTCGGCCTATCGGGAGGACACGTCGATCGCATCGCCGATGGCGTAGAAATGCCCGCCCGCCACATAGTGCAGGCTGCGCAAGGCCGGATCGGCCGCCTCGAACATCCAATGCCCGTCGCGAAACACGCGATCGTCGGCCCAGGCCGCGAAGACTTCGCCGATGAACAGGTCGTAGCGGCTCTCGATCGACGGCTCGCTGATCAGCCGGCAGGCGAGCCAGGCGGAGCAGCCGGTAACAAGCGGAAGATCATAGTCCGGCATGTCGAACAGTTTGACGCCGGCGTTGCGAAGTTTGTCGGGATCGTCGTGAAGGCTCGTGGTGCCCACCGCATGGGTCAGCAGCGCCTGGGCGGCGGTCGGCACCTGGATGACGAACACGCCCGCTTCCTCCGCGAGGCTGCGGGTACGGGTGGCGCTGTCGAGCACGACCGTCAGCTTGGGCGGATCGTAATCGAGCGCGCAGGCCCAGGCTGCCGCCATCACATCCTGAACGCCGCCATGGCGGGCGGAAACCAGGACTGTCGGGCCATGGTTCAGCAGCCGGTATGCCTTTTCGAGAGGAACGGCACGAATATGCGAAACCATCAGACTACCTCACCGCCATTGGCGGACATTGACCGATCATGCCTCTTCTATAGGGGCGCTGCATTTCGCCAACAAGCGCAAGCTTTCGCGGTGCCGGAGGGGCGGTACGGCAGCGGCTGCAAGGCACTTGAAAGGGATGGGGGCCGACGAAACATAAGCGTTTGACAAACGCATACCCGATTGGCTATATATCATCTCATAGCCAATCGGGTATGAGACATGACTGAGTTACAGGACGCGGTTTTTCGGGCGCTCGCCGATCCCACACGCCGTGGGCTCTTCGAACACCTTTGCCGCCAGGGGGATACCACGGTCGTCGGCTTGTTGGCCGATGCCGGGGTTTCGCAGCCGGTCGTGTCCAAGCATCTCAAGATCCTGAAGGCTGCAGGGCTCGTGCACGACCGGCATGAGGGCCGCTACACCTATTACAGCGCCCGGCGCGAAGCGCTCGCGACGCTGGTTGACTGGACGACGGAGATGGCCGGCTTCTGGCAGGACCGCTTCGACGATCTCGATGATCTCCTGAAGAGAATGGACCAATGATCGAAACAACGGAAACCACCCGCTCTGTCGTCGTCGAACGCGACTTTCCCTATCCGCCGGAGAAGATCTGGCGCGCGCTGACGCAGCCGCATCTGATTGCCGAATGGCTGATGCGCAACGATTTCATTCCCGAAGTCGGCCGTCGCTTTACCCTTTCCGCCGATTGGGGCCAGGTCGATTGCGAGGTTCAGACGATCGAGGCGAACCGCTCGCTCGCCTATCGCTGGGACACCAAGGACTTGACCAGTGTCGTCACCTGGACGCTCGCGCCCGCCAGGGGCGGCACGAGCCTGCGCATGGAACAGCGCGGCTTCAGAGCCGACCAAAAGGCCTATTTCCAGGGCGCGACGGTCGGATGGCCACGCTTCTTCACCCAGCTGGAAGACGTCGTCGCGAAACTCGACTGATCGCAGCCTTCACGACCGTTGCTCAAACCCAAGGTGCCAGAATGACCGCCCTGATCCGGAAAATCCATCGCTGGACGTCGCTGCTCTTCTCCCTGGCCGTTGCCGCCATCTTTGCCGGCATGCCAGTAATGACGCTCCCCGAATGGGTCTACTACCTGCCCCTGCCGCCGTTGGCGGTGCTGCTACCGACCGGCATTTACCTTTTCGTGCTGCCCTATCTGGGCAAGCCCGAGGGCAGGATGCAGGCGGCGGAGTAGGGAATAGCGCCAGCCCGGCTCAATCCGCGGACAGAGCCGGGCTGGCAAAGCGCTTGCGATATTCGGCCGGCGTGACGCCGACATGTCGCATGAAGGCGCGCCGGAGCGTATCGGCATCGGCAAAGCCGCAGCGGGCGGCGACCTCCCATTTCTCTTCCGGTTCGCTCGCGATCTTCAACATGGCCGCTTCTCCTCTTCGAAGGACCGGCAGAAGCCGGCTCAACCGCGCGACGATCGGCGCACCATCGGGCACAAGCGACCAGCGAAGCAGATAGGGCGCAAAATCGCTGCTCATTGTCATACTGCGGATCCGCTGATTGCGCGCGGTGGCACCACGGCCACGGCGCGAACTGACGAGCGCTTCCCTCAGGCCTGCTCCACGAGGCAGTCGATCAATGCTCGGGTCGCAGCCGGTAGGTTTCTGTGCGGCGGATAAATGAGGGAGAAGGGGCGCGACCGGCCACCGAATTCCGGCAGAAGCTCGACCAGGCTGCCGCGCGCCAGGCGGTCGCGCGCGATGAAATCATAGGTTTGGCAGATCCCGAGGCCTGCCTCCGTCAACGAGACGGTGCCGAGCACGTCGTCCTCCACCTGGATCGGGCCATGGGGTATCCAGTCGAGGTCGGCTCCGGCGACGCGCAACAGCCATGGGGCCGGACGCCCGCTGCTCGGCATGATGAAGGGCAGGCAGGTATGTGCTGCGAGCTCGTCGACAGAACGCGGCATGCCACGCCGCGCGACGTAACCGGGCGAGGCGACCAGCCTCAACGGCGCGTCTTCGAGCCTTCTGCCGATCATGCCGCTGTCGGGGAGCTGGCCGAGGCGTATGGCAAGGTCGTAGCCCTCGGCGACCAGATCGACATTGCGGTTGGCAATCGACAGCTCGACGGTGACGGATGGATGCCTCGTCGCGAAGCGGGTCAGCTTTTCCGGCAGCTGGAAATGGCCATAGGTCGTGGGCGCACTGAGCCGAACGCGTCCGGCAACAACGCCGTCGCCTTGAATGGCGCGTTCGGCCTGATCGATTGTCTCGAAGGCCGCCCGCACCTGATCGAGGTAGACCCGCCCGGCGTCGGTGAGGCTGATGCGCCGCGTCGTCCGCCGCACCAGCTGCGTGCCGAGCTTCGTCTCGAGCCTGGTGATGGCGCGGCTCAGCACGGAAGGCGTCGTGGCCAGCGCGACGGCTCCTGCGGTCATCGACCCCTTGTCCATGACGGTGATGAAAGCCTCGACATCGGCGAGGTGATCGAAGCGACGCATTTTTGCCTCTGAAGACCAGATCATTTCCTGGGCGGCGCATTTATCGCCGCAGATGGAAGCAATAAATAAGCAGCATCAATTGAGAGCCGCAATGTCAGGCTCGCTTCAACCAGGAGAAAATGATGCCAGAGACGACATCCGTTCCGAAAAAGCCTGTGCTCTTTGTGCTCACCAGCCATGGCATCAAGGGGGAGGGCGGCCAACCCACCGGCTTCTATCTTGGAGAGGTCACCCACCCGCTTGCCGTGCTCGAGGCGGCCGGCATTGCCGTCGAGTTTGCTTCGATCAAGGGCGGCGAGCCGCCGGTCGACGGGCTCGACCTCAATGACGGGACCAATGTCCGCTACTGGAACGACGAAGGGTTCCGTGCCGCAATCCGCACGACGGTTCGGCTCGATGATATCGATCCCGACCGCTACGCGGCCATTTTCTTCGCCGGCGGTCATGGCGCCATGTGGGACCTGCCACAAAGCCGCGCCGTCGACCGGGTGACGCGTTCGGTGTTCGAGGCCGGCGGTGCTGTCGCGGCGGTCTGCCACGGACCGGCAGCCCTCGTAAACGTCAAGCTTTCCGACGGCCGCTATCTGGTTGCTGGCCGCAACGTCAGCGCCTTCACCGATTCCGAAGAGCGCGCCGTCGGCCTCGACAAGACGGTCCCGTTCCTGCTCGCAAGCACGCTTGTCGAGCGCGGTGCGACGCACCATCCGGCCGCGGACTGGACATCGAAGGTGGTTGTCGATGGCAGGCTGATCACCGGCCAGAACCCGCAGTCGGCGACTGGGGTCGGCGAGGCGCTTCGCGATATCCTGAGTGCCTGATCCCGCGTAGCCGGGCACTTGGAAAGGTTCGGCAAGTCTGTCCCGATCGTGCTGCCGGCGATGCGTCGCCGACAGCGTGAGGCGAACCGGACAGGTGGGGCGCTCGACTGCCATTGCGTTGGCCATGGCGGGAAACCGGAAAAACCGCCATGTTCACCATCCCTGTCGCGTCCGGTTGACACTGCCCGCACACCATTGGGTAAGCCGTGTCGGGCCGGAAAGTTCCGTCGGAGCGGAGGCTTCAGCCGCGCCGCGCCGCCTCGATCGCAGCGACGTCGATCTTGCCCATGGTCATCATCGCCTCGAAGGCGCGCTTTGCTTCGGCACCGCCGGCCGCCAGGGCATCGGTCAGGACCCTTGGCGTGATCTGCCAGGAAATGCCCCACTTGTCCTTGCACCAGCCGCAGGCACTCTCCTGTCCGCCATTGCCGACAATGGCGTTCCAGTAGCGGTCGGTCTCCTCCTGGTCGTCGGTGGCGATCTGGAACGAAAAGGCCTCGTTGTGCTTGAACATCGGCCCGCCGTTGAGGCCGAGGCAGGGAATTCCGGCGACCGTAAACTCCACCGTCAGCACGTCTCCCGCCTTGCCGGACGGAAAGTCGCCGGGCGCGCGATGCACGGCGCTGACCCGGCTATCGGGAAAGATCTCGGCGTAGAAGCGAGCGGCCGTCTCGGCCTCCTTGTCGTACCAGAGGCAGATCGTGTTCTTGGCCATGACGCGTCCTTTCGTTTTGAAGCCGGAGGGGCCGTTTCCTTCGCCACCTGCTCTGCGAGATAGGTCGGCGCCCCCGTTTCTCCACCCTGAAATCTTCCCGCACTTGCCTTTGCCCGACGGAACGCGCGTCGAAGGCATGTGCGCCGGGTCGTCGCATCCGGCGCTTTCCCGTTGGAAATTCAACCGCTGATACCTAATTGTGCAGCCTCGATACGCGCGCGAGGCTTCTCTTCGCGCGCTCCTAGGGGATGCGGATGATACAACTGAATGGAACTGTTGCGGTGGTAACAGGTGCTGGTCGCGGCCTCGGAGCGGCCCTGGCCTATGCATTGGCCGAAGCGGGCTGCGCTCTCGTGTTGTGCGGGCGCAGCCAGAGCGCGCTCACGGACGTGGCCGAACCGATTGTCCGTGCTTTCGGGCGACGGGTACAAACCGTTGCGCTCGATCTTGCGGATGCGAAAAGCGTGGCTGCGGCAGTCGAGGGAATCAAGGCCGAGAACGGACGCATCGATATCCTCGTGAACAACGGCGCCATGTGGCTCGAGGACAGTGACGAGGATCATCCTGATGACGCGGTGCTCGGCGTCGTCAACGCGGCGGTTACCGGGACCTTCCTGTTCACCCAGGGGCTGCTGCCTTTGTTCGCTCACTCGCCCCGGCCGGATATCGTCACGATCGGCTCGATCAGCGGCCTGCCTAATGCCGCACTCCAGACCGTGTCCGTGCCCTTTTATGCTGCCAAGCGGGCGCAGGCCGCCCTGGCCGATGGCCTGCGCCAGAAGCTTGCAGGTACCCCCGTCCGTTCGATCGTCGTCCACCCGCCATACATTGAGGACATCTCGCCGCTTGATGGCGCATGGGAGGCGGCCGGCAGTCGACGGAAGGGCGAGGCGGCGACGAACCGGGACATCGCCGAGGCAGTGCTGTTCGCGCTGACGCGGCCGCGGCATGTAACCTTGTCGATCACCGTCGATGCCGACGAAGGCGGCCTCTATCCGTCTCCGGCTCGCTCCGCCTAGCGGCGGGGCCCTGTCAGAGACCGATCCGATACATTGCCGAACGCCCCAATGGCGTTCGGCGAAAATCAGGCATCGTTCGCCGAGATCCTTCAATCTCGATCGTCCACATATGCAGACGATAAGTCCAATTTAGGCGGACTACAGAGGCGCCGTCCACGTCGATATATCCATGACATCAACAATGGAAAACGACATCATGCACAGTGTCTCTGAACCGATCTTCACCTCAGGCTTTCCACTCGGAAGTTCCGCCGGCCTGGTCACCGCCTTCGAATGGCTCGGCCAGCCCTATCGCCTCACCCGCGTCGACATGCTCGGGGAAATGCGCACCGACGCCTATGAGCGCTTCAACGGTCGGGTCGAAACGCCCGCTCTCGTGACCGACAAGGGCGACGTGCTGACCGAGACCATGGCGATCGCCTTATGGCTGGAGGGGCGCGATCAGGAGCGTCGCATCAGCTTCGCCCCGGGCACTTTCGAGGCGGACCGCATGCACCAGTTCATCGCCTTCCTCAACACCGGCTTTACCGGCGCGTTCTTCTCGATGTGGGTGGCGCTGGAATCCGAAGACGCCACGGAGGAATACCGCGAAACCTTGCGCGCCTTCGGCCGCGAATTCGTCGCCAAGCGTCACAAGCAGCTCGAAGCGATGATGGGCGACAGCGATTACCTCATCGGCGACCGCCCGACGCTTGCCGATGCGGTCTTTGCCGGCGTGGCCCGCTGGGTCGATTTCCATGAGGCGATCGATCCGAAGGACTATGCGCGCAACTATCCGCGCATCCACGCGCTGCGCCAGCGCATCGAGGCCGATCCGGCCTTCCGCTTCGCAGTGGCGATCGAGGATGGCGAGCCTGTTACCGGCAGCGGTGCGATGAAGGGCCTCGTCCCGCTCGAGGATGTGTTGCGGATGACGGGCGCACTCCGCGCGTGATTTAAGAAAGTGAGGTGGCGCACCGGCAGGCGGTGCGCCACCTCAAACAGTTGGAGCGGCCAGCCGCCGCCGACATCACACCTCGAATACGTCGACGAACGATTCCGGGAAGCTTTGCCGGGCAACCTTCTCGTTGATGACGAGCAATGCTTCGTAGGACACGGGATCGAAATCCTTGTCGACCGGCAGCACCTCGCGTCCGAACAGGAGGTTCAGCCGGGCGGCATCGAGATTGCCGCGCTCGAATGGTTCCGCGCCGAAATGATGCCAGAGGGCGTGGAGGAAGGCCGCATCGATGCGGTGCGCCCCGGAGCCGGGCCGGGCATGGCGGGGCAACGCCTTGATCGGCGTTGCTCCCTTGGGGTTGGCCCGACGGATGACGAACTGGATGCCCGTGCCCGGCATGGCGTAGGGAAAACCCCGGTGTTTCGTCATATCAGCCAGCTTGGCCATTCTATTCTCCTTAGGCGGTCTGCTTCTCGACGATCTTGTCCTCAGTCTTCGTATCGAAGTCGGAAGCGTCGTGACGCTCATGCAATTGTTCGGACGGGTTGCCGCTCAAGCGGTTGACCATGCGGCCACGCTTGACGGCCGGCCGGGCGGCGATCTCGGCCGTCCAGCGCTGGACGTGCTCGTAGCTCTGAACCTCGAGGAAAGTACCGGCATCGCCATATACCTGCCCGAGCGCCAGATTGCCATACCAGGGCCAGGTGGCCATGTCGGCAATGGTGTATTCCGAGCCGGCGAGGAAGCGGTTCTCCGCGAGATGGCGATCGAGCACGTCGAGCTGGCGCTTCACCTCCATCGCGTAGCGGTCGATGGCGTATTTGATCTTCATCGGCGCATAGGCATAGAAATGGCCGAAGCCGCCGCCGAGGAACGGTGCCGAGCCCATCTGCCAGAACAGCCAGTTCAAGGTCTCTGTGCGGGCGCGAAGCTCGCTCGGCAGGAAGGCGCCGAATTTCTCGGCGAGATAGGTGAGGATCGAGGCCGATTCGAACACGCGCACCGGCGCGCCGCCGCCCTTGGGCGCATGGTCCATCAGCGCCGGGATCTTGGAGTTCGGGTTGACGTCGACGAAGCCAGAACCGAACTGGTCGCCGTCTCCGATCCGGATCGGCCAGGCATCGTATTCGGCGTCCTTATGGCCGGCCGCCAGCAGCTCTTCGAGCATGATCGTGACTTTCACGCCGTTCGGCGTCGCCAGCGAGTAAAGCTGCAACGGATGCTTGCCGACGGGCAGATCCTGATCGCGCGTCGCGCCGGCGGTCGGACGGTTAATGCTGGCAAACGCGCCGCCATTGCCCTTGTCCCAGGTCCAGACCTTGGGAACGTCATAGCCGGCGGGGAAATTGTCAGCGGGGGATTTTTCGGTCATCAAATCTGTCCTTGTCTTGGCGGAAACCTCGAACGTCGTGTTCGCTTATATAGGAAGTTTATCAAGCCACCACATCGACTTGGCTGCGAGGACGACCATGCTCAAAGGCCAGACGCTGGAGAATTTTTTTATCGAAGTTGGATGAGACCGGCATCCGTCGGCACGAAACCGCACCGGTCGACGTAGAATTCGCGCAGATGCGGGTCGAAGTCTACATGCAGCCATTCGCAGCCCGAGGCCTTGGCGTGCGTTACGGCCTCTTCGACGAGCAGCGTGGCGTAACCCTTACGCCTCAACGGTAGCGTCACCATCGTATCGAGCAGGAAAGCATGCACGCCACCGTCCCAGGCGACATTAACGAAGCCTGTCAGTGCGCCCGAGATCCGCATGGTGACCCAGCCGAGGCTGAAGCGGTTGACCTGGCTCCACCAGTCGTCATCGGTCAAGGCGTGCTCGAAGCATTCGGCGTGCAGGGTATTCAGTTCCTTGTTTTCAAATGCGCCGCGCCAGGCGAACGCGGGTACTTCAGTCGGATTCTCTACCGTCACGGTTCAACCTCAGAGTTTGCCGGGATCGATTTTGACCACCAGGGCTCGGCTGCCAGCAAGCGCGGCCGAGTTCTTGAAAAAAATCATAGGCCTCCCTTGATACCGGAAAACCGAGCTCCTATCTGCCGCCTAACCCGCTGGTCCGGGCCCCTCTGGCGAGAGCTTCGGCACTCTTGCGATGTCGGACCTTATTCCGACAACATGTGCCGATTGGGGACCCGTCTGTGGACTTTTCCTTCATGTCTGTAGTGTGGCTGGGAACGCCACTGTGGCTGTGGGCGAGCTTTTTCGCCCTCGTGATCGCTATCCTGTCGTTCGACCTTGGTATTCTCCATAAGGAGAACAAGGAGATCAACGTTGCCGAAAGCGTCAAGCTTTCCGCCTTCTATATCGCCCTCGGCCTGAGCTTCGGCGGCTTCGTCTGGTGGTATCTCGGTGCCGAGTCCGGCCTTGCCTATATGACCGGCTTCGTCGTCGAAAAGACCCTGGCGCTCGACAACGTCTTCGTCATCGCCCTCATCTTCTCCTTCTTCGCCGTCCCGCGCATCTACCAGCACCGCGTTCTCTTCTGGGGTATCCTTGGCGTTATCGTGCTGCGCGCGATCATGATCGGCGTCGGCGCGACGCTCGTCGCCGAATTCTCCTGGGTTCTCTATATTTTCGCTGCGTTCCTGGTCTTTACCGGCATCAAGATGCTGGTGATGAAGGAGGCCGAGCCCAACGTTTCGGACAACGCGCTCGTGCGCTTCATGCGCAGCCGTTTCAACGTCACCGAGGAACATCACGGCGAGCGCTTCTTCGTGAAGCTCGTCAACCCGAAGACCGGCAAGATGACCTGGTTCATCACGCCTCTTTTCATGGCGCTCGTCATGGTCGAGGTGGCCGACGTGATCTTCGCCGTCGACTCGGTTCCCGCGATCTTCGCGATCACCACGGACCCGTTCATCGTCTACACCTCGAACATCTTCGCTATCCTCGGCCTGCGCGCCCTCTACTTCGCGCTCGCTGCCATGATCCATCGCTTCCGCTACCTGAAGCCGGCGCTGGCCGTCGTCCTGATCTTCATCGGTTCGAAGATCTTCGTCGCCGATCTCCTGGGGCTAGAGAAGTTCCCCGCGGCCCTGTCGCTCGGTGTCACCTTCGCGATCATCGCTTCGGGTGTTGTCTGGAGCCTGGTCAAGACCAAGGAAGAGCAACTGCCGGCATAACGCCCGGGCTCATCCGACCGTGACGAGAAACGCGGCGGCCTTCGAAAGGGGGCCGCCGCGATCTTTTTGGCCTTGCCGAGCGTGGGGTTGACCCTCGCCCGGACGACCCGTCGGGTCGAGCCGTCCGGGCGAGGCATCACCCGATGATCGCCTTCGGTTCGAGGAAGGCGTCGAGGCCGAAGGGACCGAATTCGCGGCCGATGCCGGATTGCTTGAACCCGCCGAAGGGCGCTTGAGCGTCGGCCGGGGTTTCGTTGATCACCACGCGCCCCGCCTCCAATTGTCGGGCGATGCTGCGCATACGTTCGGCGTCGGTGCCAAGAACGTAGGACTGCAATCCGTATTCCGTGTCGTTGGCAATCGCGATCGCTTCCGCTTCCGTTTCGTAGGAAAGAACGCTGAGCACGGGGCCGAAGACTTCCTCGCGCGCAATCCGCATGTCGTTGGTCACACCGGAAAAGACGGTCGGGCGGACGAACCATCCCCGTTGCAGCCCTTCCGGCCGGCCTTCGCCGCCGACAAGAAGCGTCGCACCCTCTTCCTGCCCCAGGCGGATATAGGCCTGGACACGCTCCCACTGCCGGGCGCTCACCATCGGGCCGATGTCGGAGGCCGGATCGCTCGAAGGTCCGGGTCGCAGCGCGGAAACGGCGTGCGCAAGGCGCGATATCACCTCCGTATGTCTTCGCTTCGGAACAAGAAGCCGGGTTCCGGCGATGCAGGCCTGCCCGCTGTTGCGGAAGGCCGATGCCAGAACATGCGGGATCGCCCGGTCGAGGTCCGCGTCATCGAGCAGGATCTGCGGCCCTTTTCCGCCCAGTTCGAGCGTCACGCGCTTGAAGCTTTCCGCTGCATTGCGCAGGATCTCCCGACCGGTCGTGGTGGAGCCAGTGAAGGTGATCTTGGCGATGTCGGGATGCCGGCTGAGTTCCGCGCCGACCACGTGGCCGTAGCCGTTGACGACATTGAGGACGCCATCGGGCAGTCGCGCTTCGTGCAAGACTTCGAGCAGCACCTGGGTCTGGATAGCGCTCATCTCCGACGGCTTGATCACGATGGTCGTGCCGGCCGCGATCGCCGTGGCGAGTTTGGTGCAGATGAAGCCGATGTTGCTGTTCCAGGGTGTGATTGCCGCGGCCACGCCCACGGGTTCCATCACCACCTCCGCATTGCCGATACGACGGGTAAAGGCGTAGTCGGCCACGGTCCTTGCCGCGACGTCGAACACGTTCGCGGCGTGCGGCACGGAGAATGCGAGGAACGACTGCGGCGCGCCGTATTCGATGGTCATGGCCGCACGAAGCGCATCGGCGTTGGCGGCGACAGCCTTCGCCAGCGTTTGCAGCATGGCGATGCGTTCGGCCGGTGTCGTTTGCCGCATGGCCGGGAAGGCCCGTTTCGCGGCAGCAATGGCCGCGTGCGCATCCCGATTGTCGCCCAGCCGGACCTCGCCGATCTTTTCCTCCGTGGCGGGATTGAAAAGCGCGAAGCGCTCGTCGCCGTGAGGCGCAACGAAAGCGCCATCGACATATATCTGCTCAATGATCTTCATCGTCCGATTTCCTGTTGCGATGAAAAGGATATGCATCGGAACGATCGTCAGGATAAGATCATCAATCACAGACACTCTGATGAGGAAAATAGCGCAATGAAGGCGAGCCTGTCCGAACTGGAGGCGGTGGCGGCAATCGCGCGGCTCGGCGGCTTTCGGGCCGCTGCCCGGGAACTCGGGGTTTCGTCCTCGTCGTTGAGCCATGCGGTCCTGGCGCTGGAGGCGCGCCTCAATGTGCGCCTGTTCAACCGCACGACGCGATCGGTGGCGCTGACGACGGCAGGCGAGGCTTTCGTTGCCGAGATCCTGCCGGCTCTTGCCGCCATCGACGGCGCCGTCGAGCGGGCGACGGAGTCTCAGGCACGACCGAGCGGCATGCTGCGGCTCAACACCTCCCCGGGAGCGGCGAAGATGGTTTTGCGGCCGCTACTGATCGAGTATCTGAGGCGATATCCAGAGATGGCGCTGGAGGTTGCGACCGACAATGCGCTGGTGGATATCGTAGCGCTCGGTTTCGACGCCGGGTTTCGTCTCGCCGAGGCGGTTCCTCCGGATATGGTCGCCGTTCCGGTCGTGCCTCAGTCGCGCATGATCGTCGTGGGTTCGCCGGACTATTTTCGCGAAAGAGCGGTGCCGCTGCTGCCGGGCGATCTGAGGCAGCACGCCTGCATCCGGGCGCGCATGGCAAGCGGCAGGATCTATCACTGGGAGTTTTCCCGGCGCGGGGAAAGCGTCGAAATCGATGCGCCGGGACCGCTCATCCTCGACGACAGCGAACTCATGCTTCAGGCGGCTCTCGGCGGGGTGGGACTGGCCTATCTCTCCGATCATCACGTCCGCGACGACGTCGAGGCCGGGCGTCTGGTTCCGGTGCTGGAAGAGTGGACGCCGCCCTACGATGGGCTATGTCTCTATTTTCCTGGCCGCCGGCACGTACCGGCGAAATTGCGTGCCCTGATCGATCTGGTCCGGGAACTGCGTTCCGGCGGCCCCCGCGCGCCCGCTCACAGCCCGCATTCGCCAGCCTTGAAATTTTAACATGAGTATTACAGACAAGTTTATTTCTGCGTGCTAAGAGACACGGCGCTCGATTGGTCCCTTGGCCATAGATCGCCTCTCGGCAGGGGTGCGCACGCCGCGCCAAATCGAAATTATATGATCGGATCAGACACAGTGGTCGACATCGATACGCGCCATCAGGTCTATTTCGCCAACCGTACTGCCCTGGTCGCCTATGCCACGCGGATCGTCGGATCGCGGGAAACGGCCGAAGATATCGTGCAGGAGGCCTTCATTCGATTTGCGCCGGCAAACACCGGCAATCCGCCTTCTGCCGGACCGTCCGGGCTTTCGCTCGCGTATCTCTACAAGATCGTCCGCAACCTGTCCCTCGACCTCTTGAAGCGCCGCAAGATCGAAGCGCGGGAAGAGCAGAGCGAGCCGCCGTTCTGGTCGATGCCGATCGAGGTGCCGACGCCCGAGGACATCATTCTCGTCAGCGACGAAATCAGACGCATCTCCGGCATTCTCGAAGACCTTCCCGAGGAAGTGCGGGTCGCGCTCGAGATGCACCGTTTCGGCGGCTACACCCTCGAAGAGATCGCCGCCCATCTCGACATCTCCGTCGCGACGGCGCACCGCCACGTGCGCGCCGCCATGATGCGGGTTGCGACAACGCTTGCGGGTGGGGCCTCCTAGAATTTCAGGGGTCCCCGTGTGAAAAAAAATCGGGTGCTGGTCGTCTTTATGACAGAGCGAAAGTATCACGGAAGCGTCCCGCTTCCCGGTGACGCCGCTTGACGGGGTTGGGGGCTACAGAAACAAAGTGCTAGGGCGTCGAACATCCAAGCGGCAGGCAGGGCTTTGACCAAGGACAACCACATATCGGAGGCGCTGCTCGAAGAGGCCATGGATTGGTTCCTCGAGTTGAAGGCGCGCCCGAACTGTCGCGACACGCAAGCCCGGTTCCGCGCCTGGCTGGGCCAGTCGGAATTGCATGGCCAAGCCTGGCAGACGGCGTTGCGGACCTGGCAGCTGCTCGGTGAGGTGCCGCCGGTGCACGAGCATCTATGGCGTGGGGCAAGGCCGTCCGTTTTCGTCGAGCCACCGGTCCGCCAACGTCGCCGGATGGGAACGGGCGGCTTGGTCGCCGGCGTGGCGCTGGCGCTTGCTGCCTGCCTCGTCCTCTTCGTCTCCCTGCCGTCGCTTCTCGTGTGGTGGCAGGCCGATCACGTGACCGATACGGCGCAAAACAGGACGATTACGCTTGCGGACGGGACGATCATCGAAATGGGCGGCGGCAGCGCCATCGCCACCGACATCAGCGCCGGCACCCGCCATGTCAGGCTGCTGAAGGGCGAAGCCTATTTCAACGTCGCCCGCGATCCCTCGCGTCCCTTTGTCGTCGAGGCGGGTGGCGTCGAGGTGTCCGTGCTGGGGACTGCGTTTGATGTGCAGCTGGCGAGCACGGAGACGACCGTCGAGCTGGCGCACGGCACGGTGGCCGTCTCCTATAGTGCAAACGCGCACAAGCAGAATTTCGAACTGGCCCCGGGAGAAATGGCGACGGTGAGCCATGCGACCGGCGCAGTCTTGCGAAGCGCGATCGCGGCGGATGATATCGGCGCCTGGCGAAGCGGCAGGATGTTCGTCAATGATGTCACGGTCGCCGCTGCCGCCGAGCGGCTGCAGCGCTACCATTCCGCCTGGATTTCCATTCCGCAGCCGGATCTGGCAGGGCGGCGTGTAACCGGCGTCTACGATCTGAAGGATCCGGATCGGGCGCTCCAGGCGCTGGTGCAGCCTTTCGGCGGCAAGGTACGCGAGGTGACCCCCTATGGCCGCATCCTGACGCGGTTTTAATTGGAGTAAAAAAATCAGGAAAAAATCGCGCGCCGGTGAAAAAAAATCCGGGGCCGGTCGTCTTTGGTTGGAAACGCGCGCCCGCAAGGCCGCGTGGAATGCCGAGACGGGGGTAAAATGCGTTCGCCGAAATGCCGCAAGGGACATCTGAAATTCGATACGGGACGTCGCCGTGAAAGACGGCGCCTGCTGACGACGACGGCGATCGCCGCGTTTTCCTCCCTCGCGCTGATGCCCGTTTCCACGGCCTCCGCCCAGCAGACCACGTCGCGCGTCAGCAACGCCCGCAGCTTCGACATCCCGTCGCAGCCGCTTTCCACCGCGCTCAACGCCTTCGGGCGGCAGTCCGGCCTGCAGGTGACCCTGGCGGCTTCCACCTCGCAGGGGCTTCGCTCGGCGACGGTCAGCGGAACGATGACGGCGGACCAGGCGCTTGCCCGGCTTTTGTCGGGCACCGGCATTTCCTACAGGATATCGGGCGGCACCGCGCTGGTCGGCTCGGCCGTGTCGGCGGGTGGCAGCGCTGCTGTCGCTGCGGACGGAGCAACGGTGCTCGATCCGATTTCGGCCTTCGGTGCCGGGCCGCTCGGCGCCGGCGAGATCGTCATCTCGTCGGAAGACCTGAAGCGCAAGAACCCCGCCAACATTGCCGACGTGTTTTCCGGCGAGCCCGGCATTTCGGTCGGCAGCTCGTTGCCGATGTCGCAGAAGGTCTACGTCCACGGCATCGAGGAAACCAGCCTCGCCGTGACGATGGACGGCGGCCGACAGAACAACAAGGTCTTCCACCACAACGGCACCAACCTCATTGACCCCGGCCTGCTGAAGGCCGTCAACGTCGATGCCGGCGTTGCGCCGGCCGATGCCGGTCCCGGGGCGCTTGCCGGCGCGATTGCTTACGAGACGATCGACGCGCGCGATCTGCTCGATGGCGACGGCTTCGGCGGCTTTGTCACGTCGAGCTACAATTTCAACAGCGACACGGTGACGACCGGGATCTCCGCATACGGCATGCGCGACGGGCTCGAGTTTCTCGGCTACTTCAATTTCGGCAACGGCAACGATTTCACCGCCGGCAACGGGCAGGACGTGGAAGGCACCTCGACAGACGTGTTGAGCGGGCTTGGCAAGCTTGCCTACGAGTTCGACAGCGGCGACCGTTTCGAGATCAGCCACGACCGCATTCGCGACGACGCGCCGCGTCCGTTTCGCGCTAATATCGGCTTTATCGACGGACGCCCACCATGGGAGCCGCGCGTGCGCGACTACACGCTCGACCGGCAGAACACGGTGTTTACCTATACCGACAGCACGCCGGAGGGCTGGTGGGATCCAACGCTGATGCTCGCCTACTCCAGGACGGAGGTCGAAATTCCGATCATCCTGCCGCCGCGCCTCAACATTCCGCCCTATCCCGCCACCGGCACCACGAGCAGCTTCAACGGCAAGTTCGAGAACAAGTTCTCGTTCGACATGGGTAGCGTCATTGCCGGCGTTGACTTTTATGACGACAAGGCTGACCTCGACGACATGTTCGATGCCAGCACCGAGAAGGCGCGCAATGTCGGCATCTATGCCCAGGCCCGGCTCGAGCCCTGGGAGAGAACGCGGCTCTCCTTCGGTGCGCGCGGCGACACGCAGCAGTTTACCGGGACGACGGGAGAAGAGTGGAACAATTCGGGCCTCAGCGGCAACATCTCGGGCGAGTACGACCTCATCGAGGACCTGCTGACCGCCAAGGCGGGCTATTCGCACGTCTGGGCAGGCATTCCGCTCGCCGAAAACTTCATCATGAATCCCAACTGGAACTATGGCAGCGGTCCGAAGCCGGTGACGGCGGACAACTATATCCTGGGCCTGGAGGCGAACTACAACGACTTCACCGTCGAGGGCAGCGTCTTCCAGACCGATATCGATGACGCGCGCACGCCGCGTTATGCGGTCACGCGCGGGATCGAAGCGCATGACGTCCGCTCGCGCGGCTTCGAGATCGGCGCCGGCTACAGCTGGGGCGATGGCTTTTTCAAGGTGAAATACGCCAATATCGACGTCGAGATCGACGGCAAGCCTGCCGATTCTGATCTCGGCACCTATCTGGCCGCGCCGGCCGGCCAGATCATCACGCTGCAAGCGGTCCACACGCTGACGGACTGGGGCGTCACTTTCGGGGCCGACGCGGAAATTGCGCTCGACTACGACGACGTTGCCGACGGCAGCAAGCCCTTCGAGGGCTACCAGGTCTTCAACGCCTTTGTCGAATACGTGCCGCCGGAGCGACCGAACCTGTTGCTGCGCGCCGAACTGAAGAACATTTTCGACGAAACCTATTCGGACCGGGCGACCTACGGTCAGGAGTTCGGAACGGTGACGCCGCTCTACGAGCCGGGCCGTTCCTTCATCCTGACCGCCAAGGCGACTTTCTAGGGCGTCCGCGACCGCAACGGCCGCCGCCTCCAGGTGGCCGTTGCCTCAACAAGCGGAGGCGGCCACCCAAGCGCCGCCCACGCAAGCGAAAGCCGAAACAGGAGTTCCAGATGCAAGAAGCCACCACCCATTTTGCGACGGAAGACGGCCAGAAATACCTGACGCAGCTCTGCAAGCATTTCGCCCACAAGGTCGACGTCGAACAGGAGGGCCCGCGCGCCGAGCTCAGGTTTTCCTGCGGCACCGGCTACCTCCATGCCACATCAGAAGGCTTGAGCATCCGCGCCCGCTCACCCGATGACGCCAACCTTGCGGACACGAAATCGGTGATCGAAAGCCATCTTCTGCGCTTCGCGTTCCGGGAAGAGCCCGATCCGCTTGCCTGGCAGCCCGCCGGCTAAGCGAACCGCTCGCAAGCTAGTTCCGACAAGAAAATTCAATGTGTTGGTCGAAAGCGCCCAACGCAATTGCGCGGCTATGCGTGTCGCGTGCCGAGGATCAGGATGCAATCGTCTAGGCAAATCGCAGAAATCGCCACCTTTCAAAGCTTCGCAAACTGCTACCTGCGCGAAGTCAATCCGGGCATCCGGGCCATGCATCGCGCCGCAGGCGGCGCCGTCGATTGCGTGGAATGGTCTCTTCCCAGGCAGCAGATGATCCTGCGCGCCGAGGTGACGTCGCCGTCGCTCTGCGGCCCACACCATTTCGGCAGGGTCTGGGGCAGGGGCGTGTCCGACGCCACCTGGCGCCAGATTGAACTGATATCGGCCCTCCATATCCTGGTGCACGAATGCTACCGCCAGGTCGACGAGGCCAAGGCCGACGTTTTGCGCGGCTTCGAGCTCGAACTCTTGATGCGCGTGCTCGAAAGCTACCAGCAGACGGCGCTCTACATCGACAGGGCCGCGCCGGAGCCGGCGGACGGCGACCATTTCATCGAAGCGGAGCAGTCACTCGTCTTTGGCCATTGGCAGCACCCGACGCCGAAGAGCCGCCAGGGCATGACCTATTGGCAGCAGGAAAGCTACGCGCCGGAACTGGGCGGCCAGTTCAAACTGCACTACTTCGCGGCAAAACGCGGCGATATCAGGCACGATTGCGCGCGCGCGGTTGCAGCGCCCGAGATCGTGCGGTCCCTCGTCGGGCCGGATGCCAACGGGATCGCGCTCGGCGACGACGATTATCTGTTGCCAATGCATCCGCTTCAGGCTGAAGCCCTGCTGCTTGATCCCGATATCCGCGGCATGCTGGGGGAGGGGCGGCTGCGGCATCTCGGCCCCGCCGGCCCGGCCTTTACCGCGACCTCGTCGGTGCGCACGGTTTACGGCGCCGATGCCGGCTGGATGCTTAAATTTTCCCTGCCCGTGCGCATCACCAACTCCGTGCGTCTCAATCGTCGTCAGGAGCTCGAAGCGGGTGTCGCAATGGCGAAGCTGATTGACCGGATCGGTTTTGCCGAACGCTCGCGAAACTTCCGCATCATTCAAGACCCCGCCTATATCACGCTCGAGCTGCCGGGACGCAGCGAGAGCGGCTTTGAAGTCATCCTGCGGGAGAACCCATTTGCGGACGGCGGCGGGCGGGGCGTCGTCACCGTCGCGGCCCTGACGGCCGATCCGCTACCGGGGCTGGTTTCGCGCCTCGAACGGCTGGTTCGGACGGTCGCCGCCCGCACGGGCGAGAGCCTGCTCGATGCGACGCACCTCTGGTTTCGCCGGTATCTCGATTGCGCCGTCGAGCCGCTGATCCGCCTCTATGACGACTACGGTATAGCGCTCGAAGCCCACCAGCAAAACAGCCTGCTGGACGTCGGCACCAGCTATCCGTCCGTCAGCTACTATCGGGACAATCAGGGCTTCTATCTCTCGGAGCGGTACCGCAGCCTGATTGCCGGCCATGTGCCCGAGACGCAAACGATCGCGTCCCTCTATTTTGCCGAGAGCGAAATTCGGGATCGCTTCGCCTATTACCTGATCGTCAATCAGGTCTTCTCGGTGATCAGCCGCATGGGCCATGACGGGCTCTGCGACGAGAGCCTGCTCCTGCGCGAACTGCGCGCGCATCTCGAGCGCTATGCCACCCGAATGAGTGGCGCCGGGCGTGACTTTGCCCGTCACGTGCTCGACATGCCGACGATCGTCTCCAAGGCCAACCTGACGACGCGTCTCTACGACGTCGACGAACTGCAATCCAGCAACGCGCCGTCCCTTTATCGCCCCGTGCCGAACCCGCTGAGGGCGCCGGCTGTTCTGACTGCGCCGAGGACCGACCATGCCATTGCCTCTTGATCTCAAGGGCCGCCCGGACGAGCGGGTGCTTCGCCAGCTCGTTGCCGCGCTGCTGTTCGAAGGTATCGTTGAGGCCAGCGAGCACACGGACGGGGATGTCACCACCTTCCACTGGTCGATCGGCGGCCGGCAGTTCCGCTGCCACGGCGCCATCGGCCCCTTTGGCCGGCTCCGGCTGGCTGCCGGATCGGTAGAGATGCGCGATGATGCGGACGGCTGGGTCGTGCCGCCGCTGGCGCAGCTGGTATCCGTCCTGCCGGGCAGCGGACCGACGCGCGGAAAGCTGCTCAACGAACTCACGCAGACGATCGCCTTCAGCGCCTGGAACGAGCGTCAGGTACCGGCGCGGCTGCGCCGCGCTTTGTCATTTGCGGAGTTGGAGGGAGCGCTTGAGGAGGGCCATCCCTATCATCCCTGCTACAAGGCGCGTACCGGCTTTTCCGTCGCCGACCATGCAGCCTATGGGCCCGAAATGGGAGGAGCGTTCCAGCTCGTCTGGCTTCTGGTGGCGCGCAAGCATCTTCGCTGCGCGATCCCCGGTGACGAGGATGCCTTCTGGGAAGCGGAACTGGGGGAGGAAACCTGGTCCGAACTCCGGGCGAAGCGGCAAGAGCGCGGTGTTTCGCCTGATGCGTTCGGTCTCGTACCGCTGCATCCCTGGCAATGGCGCGAACTCCGTGAGAGACAGCTTTCTGGCTGGATCGCCGCGGGCGAAGCCCTTTGCCTCGGCCCGGCGGGGGACCGATACACGGCGACGCAGTCGGTCCGATCCCTGTTGAACCGGGACCGACCGTTGGCCGCGAGCGTCAAGCTGCCGCTCAACATCGTCAACACCTCGTCGCGCCGTACCCTTGAGCCGCATTCGGTCTGCACGGCGCCGGTGATCTCGCGCTGGATCGCCGAGATGGTTGCCGGAGATCCGGCCTTTCGCGACCGCTATCCGCTCACCGTCCTGCAGGAATATGCCGGCATCATAGCCGACAGCGACGGCCCTTTGGCCGGACAGGTCGCAGCCATCTGGCGCGAGAACGCGGAAGCGACGCTTGGCTCCGGCGAGGCCGTCATTCCCTTCAACGCGCTGATGATGGTCGAAGCGGACGGGCGTGCCTTCGCCGACGACTGGATCCAGCGCTTCGGCTTGATGCCCTGGATCAACCGCCTGATTGAAGTCGCGGTCCTGCCTGTCTGGCACCTGCTGGTGCACCATGGGCTTGCGGTAGAAGCGCACGGGCAGAACATGCTGCTCGTCCATCGCGATGGCTGGCCGGCCCGGCTGATCCTGCGCGATTTTCACGAGAGCATCGAGTTTTCGCCGGGCTTTCTGCGCGCGCCGGAAAAGGCGCCGGATTTCCTGTCGCTCGAGCCGATCTACCGGGAGGCGGAGCCCGACCAGTTCTATTGGACGGACAACCTGGATTCGCTGCGCGAATTGGTGATGGACACGCTGTTCGTCTACAATTTGAGTGAGATCTCCCACCTTCTCGACCACTGCTACAACCTGCCGGAAACGCTCTTCTGGCAGCGCGTTCAAACCGTGCTTGCCGCCTACGAGGCGGAGCACGGCGCGACGGAGCGGCTGGCGCAGCTCGGCTGCGACCAGCCCCGCATCCTGACCGAATCCCTGATGACGAGGAAGCTGCTCGCGCTCAAGCCGGAATACCACCACGAGGTGGCAAACGCCTTGGCCGCAAGGATGCTTCAACGAAGGAGGTGGCATGAAAGAGACCGCGTCCGCTGAGAGAACGGATCACTGAGATGGCGATGATGATTGAGGGACAGCCACGCTTCCGGCCTTTCGGCTTATCCTGTTGGGGTTTTGGAGATCTCAACA
>NZ_JACVBE010000013.1:0-234277 GCF_014852185.1 Ensifer sp. ENS07
TCATGGTCTCGACCAGGCTGAAGGTCGTCATCCTTGCTCCCAACGTTGGCTTTGACCAGTGCGTCGAGAGGCGAGACTGTCGCATCTCTAACTGGCCCAACTGTCGCATTACTAAATAGCCACTACAGATTTAAGTCGCATAACATACATTATGGAACTCATTCGTGAACACCCATTAGGGCCGCTTTAGCGGTTCCGTGCCTTGTCATCGAGGTCGATCCCGGCAAGACGCTGGTCTACACGGTTGCTGATTTCGAGCTGCACTGGACAATCCAGCCGGACGGTGACTGCTGCATTCTTCGGCTGGAGCGGCGGGGCTTCGGCCTTGAAAACCCGCAACACCGCTTCGCCGACGAAAACATGCCGACTGTTGGCGCACACTCGTCTTGCCGCGCTTGGCAACTCGAGGCCGCTCACATGACACCTTCGGCTTCTTGATCCGAGGCGCGGCAAACTAAACCTGCTGCGATCAAACTCCGAAGGCCCGGCGCCGATCACGTTGATCGTATTCTGGAAGACTGGCTATCGACCAGGCGGGCGCAAATCGGGCTCCCGCTACTCAGCGCCGGATAGCTCTCGCCGATCTTTAAGGGTGGACAGGAAGTTCTGCCGGAACATCTTCCCCTGACCTTCCGGCCATCATCCATGCCGGTTCCCACTGCCATCAAACATGTGGAGCGCTTCGGTGCTCGCCCCGACCTTCACCTCGTCACCGATCTCGTTGCGCGCGCGCCCGGAAACGCGAAAAACCAACTCGTCGCCGTTTTGGAGGCGACCGTGTATGAGGCTTTCGGCTCCGACCAACTCGATGCCGTCGATGCGCACCGTCGCTTCGAAGGCTCGCGCTGGAGCATCGGCTGACATCGGCGAAATATCTTCCGGACGGACGCCTAGCGTGTAATCGCCAGTCGGCCTGGTCACATCTGCGGCAAGCGACCAGCCCGCCGACATGTCCTTGCCGTGCAGCAGGTTCATCGAGGGCGAGCCGATAAAGGTGGCGACGAAGGTGGTCGCGGGCTTCTCGTAAAGCTCCAGTGGCGTGCCGACCTGCTCTATGCGGCCGGCGCTGACGACGACAAGCCGGTCGGCAAGCGTCATCGCTTCCATCTGATCATGCGTGACATAGACGCTCGTCGTTGCGAGCGAGCGCTGCAACCGCTTGATTTCGATGCGCATCTGCCCGCGCAGCTTGGCATCGAGGTTCGAGAGCGGTTCGTCAAACAGAAACGCGGCGGGTTGGCGAACGATTGCCCGCCCCATGGCAACGCGCTGGCGCTGGCCGCCCGAAAGCTGCCGTGGTTTGCGGTCGAGATAGGGCTCGATCTCAAGCGTCCTTGCGGCCGTGGCAATGCGCTGGTCGATCTCGGCCGGCGGTGTCTTTCGGTTCTTGAGCCCATAGGCAAGATTCTGGCGCACCGTCATGTGCGGATAAAGCGCGTAGTTCTGGAAGACCATCGCAATGTCGCGCTCCGCCGGCTCGACGTCATTGACCCGACGCCCGCCAATCAGGATATCTCCGCCGCTGATGTTCTCGAGCCCGGCGATCATGCGCAACAGCGTGGACTTGCCGCAGCCGGACGGCCCGACAAGAACGACAAACTCTCCGTCCTTGATCTCGAGCGAAACGCCCTTGATCGCTTCCACCGTGCCATAGGTCTTGCGGACGTCATTCAGGGTAATTTCAGCCATTACTTTTCTGTCTCCACAAGACCTTTGACAAACCAGCGCTGCATCAGCACGACCACGAGGATCGGCGGGATGATCGCAAGGATCGCCGTCACCATCACATAGTTCCAAGGCGTCGAGGCGTCGGTAAAATCGATCATCCGCCGGAGCCCGATGATGATCGTGTTCATCTTCGCGTCATTGGTGACGAGCAGCGGCCAGAGATACTGGGTCCAGCCATAGATGAAGAGGATAACGAAGAGCGCCGCGATGTTCGTTGCCGAGAGCGGCAGCAGGATATCCTTCATGAAGCGAAACGGACCGGCATTGTCGATGCGCGCGGCCTCCACCAGCTCCCCTGGTATCGTCAGGAAGAACTGGCGAAAGAGGAACGTCGCCGTTGCCGACGCCATCAGCGGCAGCGTCAGCCCCGCATAGGTGTCGATCAAGCCGAGATCGACGATCACCTTGTAGGTCGGCAGGATGCGCACCTCGACCGGCAGCATCAGGGTGATGAAGATCATCCAGAAGAACAGCATCTTCAGCGGAAAGCGGAAGAACACGATCGCAAAGGCCGACAGGAAGGAGATAACGATCTTGCCGACAGCGATCGCGATCGCCACGACCGTCGAATTGAACAACAGCCGCTCGAGGCTGACGCCGACGACACGCTCGACGCCGCCGCCGATCGCCTCCCGATAGTTCTCGACGAGGTGGTCTCCGACCACCAGCGACATGGGCGGCCGCACGATTTCGATCGAACTATGGCTCGAGGCGACGAAGGTATAGTAGATCGGCAGCGCGACGATGATGATCCCGATGACGAGTATCAGGTGGCTGATCGCAGTTGATATGGGACGGTTCTCGATCATCTGCGCCTCACGAATAGTGGACCCGCTTCTCGACGAAGCGGAACTGGAACGCCGTCAGCGCAATGACGATGATCATCAGGATCACCGACTGGGCTGCCGAACTGCCGAGGTCGAGATTGACGAAGCCGTCGTTATAGACCTTGTAAACGAGCGTCTCAGTGGCCTTGGCGGGGCCTCCGCCTGTGACCGCGTGAATGATGCCGAAGGTGTCGAAGAAGGCGTAGACGGTGTTGACGACGAGCAGGAAGAACGTCGTCGGCGCAAGTAACGGGAAGACGATGGTCCAGAACCGTTTGGTGCCACGGGCACCATCGATGGCTGCCGCTTCGATCAGCGACTTCGGGATCGCCTGCAGGCCGGCGACGAAGAAGAGGAAGTTGTAGCTGATCTGCTTCCAGGCTGCCGCCACGATCACCAGAAACATCGCCTGGTTGCCGTTGAGCAGCGGATCCCAAGCGAAGCCATTGCGGCGCAGAATGTAAGAGAAGGTGCCCATTGCAGGGTTGAACATGAACAGCCACAGCATGCCGGCAACAGCCGGGGCAACCGCATAGGGCCAGATTAGCAGCGTGCGATAGACGTTGCGCCCGCGCACCACCCGGTCGGCCGCCGTGGCGAGCAGCAGCGCGAGCGCCATCGACAGCAGCGCGGTCGCAAGGCTGAAGGCCACGGTGACCTTTAGCGAATGCAGATAGTCCGGGTTGGCAAGGATTGCCCGGAAGTTGGCGAGACCGACGAAGCCGGATTTAAGGCCGAACGGATCCTCGCGCAGCACCGACTGGTAGAGCGCCTGGCTGGCGGGCCAAAAAAAGAAGATGACCGTCAAGACGATCTGAGGTGCCAGCAGAAGATACGGCAGCACCTTGTTTGGAAACACGACGGACTGCATGGACTCCCCTCCCCATCAAAAACCGGTCCGCACCGCCTTTCGGCGATGCGGACATTTCGTTTTGGAGGTCAGTTTCCGACAGCAGTCTTGATCGCTGCGTTTGCTTTCACGACACCTTCGCTGAGCGCGGTCTTGGCATCCTTCTGGCCGGCAAGCATCGCTTCGAACTCTTCGTTGAGGATGTCGCGAACCTGCGGAAGGTTGACGAGGCGAACGCCCTTGGAGTTTTCGGTCGGCGCCTTGCCCATCATCTGCTTGATCGGCGTCTCGCGGCCCGGGTTCTTTTCATAGAAGCCGGACTTCTTGGTTTCCTCATAGGCTGCAAGCGTGACCGGCAGGTAGCCCGAAACCTGGTGAAGCTGGGCCTGGGTTTCCGTTTTCGAGAGGAAATGGAAGAACTCGGCCACGCCCTTGTATTCGCCATCGCTCTTGCCGGCGAAGACCCAGAGGCTTGCGCCACCCGGGATGGTGTTCTGCGGGCCATGGCCCTCATAGTAGGGAAGCTCGCCGACACCGTAGTTGATGCCCGACTTGACGATGTCGCCGAGGCCACCGGAGGATTCCGTCAGGATAGCGCACTCGCCCGACATGAACAGCTGCTTGGCTTCCGAGGTGCGACCGCCGTAACGGAAGGTGCCGTCCTTGGCGAGGTCGGCGATCGACTGGAAGTGGTCGACGAAGAGCGGCGCGTCGATCTTCAGTTCCACTTCGAGCCCGGCAAGCCCGTTTTCGTTCGTGCCGTAGGGCACATTGTTCCAGGCCGAGAAGTTTTCGGTCTGGATCCAGGTCAGCCAGGTCGAGGTGAAGCCGCAATTTGCCGCGCCGCTCGCCTTGATCTTCTTTGCCGCTTCGAAGACCTCGGGCCAGGTGGCCGGCGGCTTGGCCGTATCGATACCAGCCTTCGTAAAGGCGTCCTTGTTGAAATAGAGAATCGGGGACGACGAGTTGAAGGGGAAGGACAACATGGTCCCGTCAGCCTTGGAATAGTAGGCGACGATGCCCGGCAGATACTGGTCCTTATTAAACTCGTAGCCGCCCTTCTTAAGCACCTCCGCCACGGGGACCACGGCACCTTCCGCGCCCAGCATCACGCCACTGCCGGCGTCGAACACCTGCAGGATGGCGGGAGCCTGCTTGGAGCGGAACGCGGCGATACCCGCGTTCAGGGTCTCGCCATAGGTGCCCTTGAACACGGGGACAATCTTGTACTCCGACTGGCTTTCATTGAATTCCTTGGCAAGCCTTTCAACGGTTTCGTTGTTGGCGCCCGTCATCGCGTGCCACCAGGCAAGCTCCGTTGCCGCGAAGGCGTTCGAGGCGGCGAAGATCGAGATTGCAGATGTGGCCGCAAGCGTCCATTTCAAAACTCTCATGGCGGTTCCTCCCAATATTGAGACGACAAGTCTCGGTGCTCAGTCGCGTTGATCCTCCTCAATCAGTCGCGCCTGACTTTCGCAGCGAAAGTGCGCTGATTAAAAACGAACGATAACGAACCTGCAAGAGAAAATAGAATGCAGAATTCGCAAATTTCCGCCTTCGGAATATTCGTTCTGTTTCATATATGAACGCTGGATGTACAATTGTCCCGGGCGAGATACAAATCGCCAACCACCCACAGCCTGCGCGACCGACTTGCGGCCGATGGACTTGTCCGCCTCCTCGCCTTGATGCCTGTCGTCCTCCTGCTCTGCTAGAGGCGGCCGGGGTTCTGACACTGCAGCCTATCGGCGCGCCTTGGGACGTGTCGCGAGCACGTTGCGGATCGCAAAGCTCGAATGGATCCGGGAGACCCCCGGTAAAGCCGAGAGAATCTCCTTGTGGATGCGTTCGAACTCGCCGGCATTGGCGACTTCGACGCGCAGGAGATAGTCCGATCCACCGGTCATCAAAAAACACTCCCGCAACTCGGGATGTCTTCGTACAGCCGCCTCGAACCGGTCGAGATAGTCCTCCGTCTGGCGGTCCAGCGTGATGTTGATGATAACGGCAATGCTGGCCTCGACGTTCGAGGTGTCCACCAGGGCGGTATAGCCGCGGATGACGCCGGACTGTTCCATCAATTTTATCCGCCTTAGACAAGCGGATGGCGAGAGCCCGACCTCGGTCGCGAGGCTGGCATTGCTCCGGCGCGCGTCCAGGCGCAGCAGCCGAAGGATATTGCGGTCTATGGTGTCGAGCGCGGGCATTGCAGATTATTCCAATTCTTCGCTGTTTCATTCAAAGATCACGAATTCGCGCAACGATCAATCGACAATTCGTCGACAATTCTGCGATCGTTTCACTACCCTCCGGACAAGTTGGGAGGCTCGGCCATGGACGGCGCAGTCAGGGAAAATACGCAGCAAAAAGCGATCAAGGGCGGCGCCTCAGGCTACCTCACGATCGATCTTGCGGCGCTGGTTCGCAATTACGACCGGCTTGTGTCTGAAATTGCGCCAGCGCGGGCCGCAGCAGTCGTCAAGGCGGATGCCTATGGGCTTGGCGCGGACCGGGTCGCGGCGCGCCTCTATGACCACGGATGCCGGCACTTCTTCGTGGCCCAGTTCGTGGAAGCTCGGCGCCTGCGACCTCAGCTTGCCCGCGATGCGATGATCTTCGTTCTGAATGGCCTGCAGCCGGGCAATGAGCTCGCCTGCGCCGACGATGGCATCGTTCCAGTCATCAATTCCCTCGAACAATTGCGGCAATGGGCCGGTGCGGCTGTAAACCTCAACCGTCGCCTTCCCGCGGCGCTGCAGTTCGACACAGGCATGTCGCGGCTCGGTGTCCCGCCGCAGGAACGACCGGCGATCGCATCGATGCTGCGGACCTGCGGCATGATCGACATCCAGTTTGTCATGAGCCACCTGGCCTCTGCCGACGATGTCTTGAGCGAGCAGAACGGCAACCAGCTTGCCGAACTCCGACGCATCGCCACGGAGTTTCCGGAATACGAACTGTGCTTCGCCAACTCGGGCGGCATTTTCCTCGGCGAAGCCTATCACGGCGTGCTCGTTCGGCCAGGGATTGCACTCTATGGCGGTGCTCCGACGGATGGTCATCCAAACCCGATGGAGCCGGTCATCAAGCTCGATGTTGCGGTGGTACAGACGCGTGAAGTGCCGACCGGAGCGCGCGTCGGTTATGGCGGCAGCCATGTCGCCGCAAGCCCGACCCGGCTTGCCACCATTGCTGCCGGCTATGCCGACGGCCTGCCGCGCAGCCTGAGCGATCGGGGTGCGGTCTATTGCGACGGTGTTCGCTTGCCGATCGTCGGCCGGGTGTCGATGGACAGCATCACCATCGACATCTCTGCCTTGCCGGAGGGGCGCCTGCAACTCGGCAGCCTGGTGGAGGTCCTCGGGCCCAACCAGACACTCGAAGACATCGCACACGATGCCGGCACCATCTCCTACGAAATCCTGACCGGTCTCGGGCATCGCTACGAACGGCAGTATCGCTGAGCTTCCTTTCCTTTTGAGGACATCATGAAAGTTATCGTTCTCGGCGCCGGCATCGTCGGCGTCACCTCGGCCTACCAGCTTGCCAAGAGCGGACATGAGGTCACCGTCATCGATCGCCAGCCCGGACCGGCGCTGGAGACGAGCTTTGCCAATGCCGGCGAGGTTTCCTTCGGCTACTGCTCGCCCTGGGCAGCACCCGGGATTCCGATGAAGGCGATGAAATGGCTGTTCATGGAGCACGCGCCGCTCATCCTTCGACCGAAGGTCGATGCCGCCATGATCTCCTGGATGATCAAGATGCTCTCGAACTGCACGTCCGGGCGCTACGCGATCAACAAGAGCCGCATGCTCAGGCTTGCCGACTACAGCCGCATCTCGCTCGCTGCGCTGCGCGCCGAAACCGGCATCGCCTATGACGAGCGCATGCAGGGAACGCTGCAGCTCTTCCGCACCCAAGCCCAGCTCGACGCCTCCGGCAAAGACGTCAAGGCGCTCGCCGCCGACGGTATTCCCTACGAAGTTCTGGACCGCGACGGCTGCATTCGCGTCGAGCCGGCGCTAAAACATGTGCGCGAGAAGATCGTCGGCGGCCTGCTGACGCCGAAGGACGAGACCGGCGACTGCTTCAAGTTCAGCAACGAACTTGCGAAAAAGGCGGAAGCGCTCGGCGTGCGCTTCAACTACGGCAGCATCATCCGCAGCCTCGACGTGGAAGGCGGCCGGATCAAGGGCGTCGTCACGGCGCATGGCACGCTCAAGGCCGACGCCGTCGTCGTGGCGCTCGGCAGCTTCTCCCCTCTCCTCGTCAGGCCGCATGACATCCGTCTGCCGGTCTATCCGGTCAAGGGCTACTCATTGACGATCCCGATCACCGACGCTTCGCGCGCGCCGGAATCGACCGTTATGGACGAAACCTTCAAGATCGCCATAACCAGGCTCGGCGATCGCATCCGCGTCGGCGGCATGGCGGAAATCTCGGGTTATACCAACGATCTCGGCGAGCCTCGCCGCCTGACGCTCCAGCACTCCGTCACCGATCTCTTCCCGGGTGGCGACGTGTCGAATGCAAGCTTCTGGTCGGGGCTTCGCCCAATGACGCCGGATGGCACGCCTGTGATCGGCCCGACGAAGGTCGCCGGCCTTTATCTCAACACCGGTCACGGTACGCTCGGCTGGACCATGAGTTCCGGTTCGGCCCGCGTCATCGCTGATCTCGTCAGCGGACGCCAGCCGGAAATCGACGCCACCGATCTCGCGATCGCCCGCTACGCATAAGCGTGTTGCAATCAACCACCAATCTCGGAGACGATCATGATCCAGGAAATCCACACCACCGACGCGCCGGGTGCCGTCGGTCCCTTCTCACAGGCAATCAAGGTCGGCAACCTCCTGTTCGTCTCCGGTCAGCTTCCGATCGATCCGGCCACCGGAGAGTTCAACTCGGACGACGCGATCGCGCAGGCCGAGCAGTGCCTCAAGAACCTTGGGGCTATTGCGACCGCAGCGGGCACGACCCTTTCCAACACCGTCAAGACCACGGTTCTGCTCACCGACCTCGGACAGTTCGCGGAGATCAACAAGGTTTATGCGGGCTTCTTCGCCAAGCCGTTCCCGGCACGCGCCTGCTACGAGGTCAGCGCTCTGCCGAAGGGCGCGAAGGTGGAGATCGAGGCGGTCATCGCTATCCCGTAAAGTTTGCTGGCGCCGAAGCTCTTTCGGGAAAGGCGGGCGAAGCCGGCCGGCGGTCGACAGCCTCGCCGGCCAGGTTTCCGCGTCCGACAAAGTTCTGTTTCGTCATTTGGAAGACGAGGAAGACCTGATCATCCCGCTCATCTATCACCCAGCCCGGTTCCGCGCTTGCCTAGGGCTGTCGCTTGGCCTTGCCTCCTCCCCTCGCCTACGCAAACAATGAGTTGACCGTTTTAAGCGCCGAGGCGAAACTTGTGATGTGCATCAAGGCAGGAGGGTAATGATGGCTGAGGCGGACCACTGGCGTCATATGGCAAGCGCACCGAAAAACGGGAGCCGGATCCTCGTTACGATCCGCCCGTCCGAACAGGGCGCCGCGGAAGTCGATCTCGCCTATTGGTCGAAGGGTGATCAGTTTGGGTCCGAAGGCTGGCGCGCCTCCGATTCCTCGCCCGGTCGCATCATCGAGTATGCCGAGCCTGAGCTGAAGTGTTGGATGCCGATGCCCATGGCAAATCTCGATCGCGCCGCGATGCCCCTGCCCTGGGAAGGCGAGGACGAACAGGAACTGGACGGCTCCGGGATCTAGGAGCCCAGGCGCCAGCTCGTCAGGTAGACCTTCGCTGTCCGTTGGCTTAGGCCGTCGCGTTGTCGAACTTTCTTCGCCACGGCGACACAATCGGCAGGTCGAGCCGATGCTCTTCATATCGCAGGGCACGGCCGCGGTGGTGCTCACCGCGGCCGCACAATCTGGCTATCGCATCATCGCCGCGACATTGCCGCCGTCGACGGTGATGACCGCGCCTGTGCTCGTGCGTGCCTTGGCAAGATGCACGAAGGCTTCGGCCACATCCTTGGCTGCGACTTCGCGATGAACGAGATTGCCGCGCATGTAGGCTTCCGGTGTGATGCCGCGGGCGCGGCTGCGCTCCTCGACCATCTGGTCGGTCATGAGACCGGTGCGGATGCGATCGGCGTTGACGGCGTTCGAAGTGATGCCGTCCGCGCCATGCTCGACGGCGTATTGCCGCATCAGCGCCATCAGCGCCGCCTTCGAGGTGCCATAGGGACCGAAGTTGGGGCCGGGATTGACCGCCTGCTTGGAGACGTTGAACACCAGCGCGCCGCCGGTGCGTTGCGCCTTCATGATCCTGGTCGCAGTCCGGGCAATGTAGTGATGCCCCCAGAAATTGAGCGCGAAGGCTTTCTCGAAGAGTTCGTCGGAGACCTCGATCATGGCGCCCTGGAAGGCAGCGCCGGCGTTCGAAATGACGATGTCGACACCGCCGAAATGTTCGGTAACGCCGGCGAGAGCGGCTTCAACGGCCTTGGGGTTGGTCACGTCGCAGGCGACGCCAAGGCCGCCAAGCCGGGCGGCCTCCTTCGTGACCGCCGCTTCGGCAAGATCGACGAGGGCGATTTCGGCGCCTTCCGCACGCAGCGCCTCGGCAATCGCAAGGCCAAGGCCGCCGGCGCCACCGGTCACCACCGCGACCTGTCGGCTGAGCGGCTTTTCCACCTGCTTCGCCAGTTTCACCTGCTCAAGCGACCAGTATTCGATGTCGAAGAGATCCTGTTCCGACAGCGCCTCGAAGCTCTCGATGCCCTCGGCGTTGCGGATGACGTTGATCGTGGCTTCCGCGACATCGGCGCCGACGCGTGCCGCCTTCTTGCTGGGACCTGCTGCGAAGAGGCCGACGCCGGCGACGTAGAAGACGCGGGGCATCGGGTCGAGCATCTTCTTGTTGCCGCCAACACGCGCGTTGTTGCGCTCGAAGTAGGCGCGGTATTCGGCGATGTAATCCGCCACCGCCGTGCGCACCGTCTCTGCCCAGGTGGCCATTTCTCCGGTAACCGGCGCCGGCAGGGCCAGTCCGAAGCGCTTGATGTGGATGACATGTTCCGGCGTCGCATTGCCGCGGCGCGCGAGATCGGCAGCGTTTTCTGCGTTGCAGAACTCGAGCACGGTCTCGCTCGCGCGGTGTTCGAGCACGAAGCGCTTCGGAGAGCCTTCGACACCGGTGTCGATGGCGACGGCGCCCCGCAGGATCGGGGCGATTTCGGCGGCCGACGCAATCGCTGCCGGTTGCTTTGCCTGAACGAACGGGCGCGGATTGCCTTTGGCGATGCGGCGCTCGGCCATGTCGATCGCCACGATCATCTTTTCATAGGCTTCGCGCGGATCCTCCGACCAGGTGAAGATGCCGTGCTTCAAGAGAATCATGCCGTCGGCGGTCGGATCGGCGCGGAAGGCCTCGTCGCAGGCTTTTGCGAGATCGAAGCCGGGCATGACATAGGGAACGATGATCGCCTTGGGGAAGAGTTCGCGAACGATATCTTCCCCGTGCGGCTGGTTGGTCAGCGATACGATCGCGTTGGCATGGGTGTGGTCGATGTGCTTGAACGGCAGGTTGGCGTGCAGGATCGCTTCGACAGAAGGATTGGGCGCCGCTGGATCGAGCAGCAACCGGCGCTGCAGCATGACCATGTCGTCGTCGCTAAGCGTCTGGAAACCGACCATCGCCTGCAGGGGCTGCAGGCGGACGGCCGGCAGTCCTGCCGGTTCGATCGTGCCCATGTCCCAGCCGCTTCCCTTGACGCAAAGAACCGGAATTTCCGAACCGTCGAGATCGGTAAAGGTGGTCTTCACCGACGTGTTTCCGCCGCCGTGCAGCACCAGTTCCGGATCCGATCCGAGCAGGCGCGTGGTGTAGGTGCGGATCGCCAGGTCGCGGTTGACGCCGTTGCGGACGTAGGCGTCGACGACACTGGCATATTCGGTTTCAGACCATCTCGATTTCATGCAAAGGCTCCTCAGCTTCCGGCAGACATCACCTGCGACGGCTCCGGACAAAAATGACATGGCGGGACCATGCCCACCGAGCCACGGGAGGCTGACGGGAAAGGCCGCTTGGGAAATTTGGGATCGGCGTCTGGCGCGGGCCGCGTCGAAGAGGCGCGGGTCCGATCCTGTCTGCCGCGGTCTCGCCTGCCCATGCGGCCACATTCGAGGCCGCGTGCTCAAGCGCGATTCCGTTCTCGATCGTCCGTCACAACGGAACATAAACAAATGACAACATAGTGTGTCAAATGTCAATTGAGCGTTCGAATTTGTTTGACGGCAGCCGCTTTTCCGGTTTGAGGTGGCGCAAACGGTATCAAGCGGAGTGACGGATGACGGAGAGCGCGCGGGCAAGTTGGATGATCGGCGAAGGCAAGTCGTTGCCGCCCGAGTTCGATGACGGGGTCGTTTGGGCCGCCTGGCTCTACTACGTCGATCAACTGACCCAGAGCGACATCGCCAAGATCCTCGGCATGTCGCGCGCGACCATCGTCAACTACCTTCAGGAGGCCCGCGAGCGCGGCCTCGTCACCATCCGCGTCAACACCGATGTCGGCGGACGCGTCGCCGTGGCTCGCAAGCTCAAGGAGAAGTTCGGGCTCGAAGGAGCGCTGGTCATTCCCGCGGGAGAGCCTGCGTCGCTGGTGACGCGGCTCGGTGAGGCGGGCGCCCGCCTGCTTGCCGACATGATCAAGCAAGGCGACACGATCGGTGTGGCCTGGGGACGGACCGTACTTGCAGTCGCCGACCAGATCTCGCTGGCCGAAGCACTCGATGGGCTGACTGTCGTCCAGGTCTCGGGTAGTTCCATCGCCAATCCCGAATTCTCGCCGGAGTTCTGTACCTCGCTGATGTCCCAGCGCATTCACGCGCGCTGCGTCAACCTTTTGGCGCCGGCGCTGCTGTCGACGCCGGAACTGAAACGCTGGCTTCTCTCCGAACCGGTGCTCGTCAAGCAGTTCGAGCTTATCCATTCGACCAACATCCTGGTTTTCGGCGTCGGCGATATCGGTCCTGACACGCTGATCCGGTCGGCCAATGTCGCAAGCCAGGAGGACTTCGACTCCTACCAGGCGCACGGCGCAGTCGCGGTGCTGATCTGCCGGTTCATCGACGAGGCGGGCCGACAGGTGAGCGGCGAACTCGACGATCGCATGGTGGGCATCGAGCTCGACGAACTCGTGCGCATCCCGAGCCGCGTCTGTGTCGCCGGCGGCGCGAACAAGGTAACGGCAATCCGCGCGACGATGAATGGCGGCTACGCCACTCACCTTGTCACCGACATCGAAACCGCCGAGATGCTGCTGGCCGAAGGGGTCTGAGGCGCTCCGTCAGGAGCGCCCTGCCAGCCCGTCAGTTTGCCTTGACGCGCGCGGTGCGCATGAATGCCTGCGTCCCCTCGAAGGAGGTGATGCCGGCATCAGAACCGAGACCGGTCGCCACCAGCGCGGCCGAGGCCTGCGCGAACTTCAGTGATGTCTCCGTGTCCATTTTGTGGTGCAGGCCGGTGATGAAACCGGCATTGAAGGCGTCGCCGCAGCCGGTCGTATCGACGACGTCGATCTCGAAGGCCGGCAGTTTCACGGTCTTTCGGTCCGGATCCATGAAATAGACGCCGTCGCCGCCGAGTGTGAAAACGCAATGCTTCACACCGAGATCGCAGAAGAAGAGCGCCGCATCCTCGGCGGTTTTCCGCCCGGAAATCAGCATGGCCTCCTCCACCGACGGCATGAAGTAGTCGATATAGGGGAAGAGCGGGCGGATGAGGGAAAGCGTCTTCTCACTGGCGCCGAGCAGATCGAAGGTGACGATCCGGTCCTTGGCCTTGGCCGCTTCGAGAAGCACGCGGCTCGGCTCACCGTCGAGGCGGTCGAGCAGGCCCGTGCCGCCAAGGTGGACAATCGGCGCCGCCGTCACGCGATCGAGCGCTTCGGCTGCGATCTCGAAATGACCGGACGCGCCGCGGACGTGAAGAGCAGGCCTTTCGCCGTTGCGGCGGATGTTGAGGATCGTGGCAGACGTCGGAACGCCGGGGATCCGCTGCATCTCGGCCGTATCGACGCCGAAGCGCTGCAAGGTCGAAAGCACGAAATCGGCCTTCTCGTCGTCACCGACGGCGCCAACCGCGAGGCAGTTGAGACCGAGCTTTGCAAGGTCGACGACGGTGCCCCCGGCGGTACCGGCAACCGTCAAGCGGATCTCGTCGATAAACTCGACATTGCCGCCCTCGGGAATGCGATCGACCGGGCGACCGAGGATGTCGAGAATGTAAAGTCCGATGACCGAAACATCGTGCGCCATGCACTCAAACCTTTCTCAAGGAAACAGGGTTGTCGAATGACGCCGGCCCTGACCGCGCTTGGCGGCCCCGGGGCCAGCCGTCAGGATTGTCTGCCGCGGATCGAGAAGATCGCGCCGGCGAGAATGATAAAAATACCGACGATGACGAGCTGCCAGGTGCTCGGAATGCCGACGAGAATGAGGACGTTACTGACGAGCGTGATCAGCACGACGCCCAGAAGCGTGCCGATGACGCTGCCGGAGCCGCCGGTGATACGCGCGCCGCCGAGGACCACCGCGGCGATGATTTCGAGCTCGGCGCCGGCGAGATCGAACGGGTTCGCCAGCCGGTTGCTGGAGACGTGAATGATCCCGGCGACGCCGGCGAGAAGCCCCGCATAGGCAAAGACAAAGATACGGACCGTGCGCAGGTTGTAGCCGAGCCGCTCGGCCACACCGGCGTTTCCGCCGACGGCGTAGACTGCACGGCCGATGAGGGTTCGCTCAAGGAGCCACCAGGTGACGAGCGAAGCGATGGCGAGGATGAGCACGAAGGCCGGCAGCGTCGAGGTCGAACCGTTGGCGCTGTGATGGGTGAAGAGCGCAAGCTTTCCGAACGCGTCCATTGCCGCCGGAATGTTCATGAACAGCGCCGTGCCGACAAAGGTGAGCAAGAAGCTGCGGATGACATATTGCGTGCCGATCGTCACGATCAGAGACGGCGCCTTGAGCGCGTGAACCAGAACGCCGTTGAGCGCGCCGAAACAGGCGCCGCCGATTGCGCCGAGCGCGAGGATCGCGACGATCGGCATGTCGGGCACGACATTCACGACCAGCATGGTGACGGCGTACATGACGAAGGCGGCAATCGCCGTGAACGAGACGTCGATGCCACCGGAGGCAAGGACGACGAGCACGCCGAGCGCGAAGAGGCCGCGGACGACGGACGCACGCAGGATGTCGAAAAGGTTCGACACCTGCCAGAAGTCCGTGTTGATCGCACCGACGACGAGCGAAACCGCGACGATCAGGATCAGCGTGAAGGCCGGTGGGTGGCGCATGAGCCACGTCCAGATGCCGGCAACAGCGCCCGCGCTTTCAGACCGGGGTGCTGCCGGGGAGAAGGTGGTTTCGCTCATTGAAGCCTCGCAATGGTATCGTCGGTCAGCGCGCGGGAGAGAACGTCTTCCGCCAGCCCCTCGGCGGCAAAGGTTTTGACGACTCGACCCTTGCGCATGACCATGATGCGGTCGCAGTTCTGCAGCAGTTCGGGCAGGTCGTCGCTGATGATGATGACGCCCATGCCGTCGCCGGCGAGCCGCTGGATGATCCGATAGATCGTGTCCTTGGAGCCGACGTCGACGCCGACCGTCGGGCCGTGCAGGATGAGCAGTTTTGGTTCGATCGTCAGCCAGCGCCCGATGAGCACGCGCTGCTGGTTGCCGCCGGACAACGACTGCACCGGCTTGTCGACGCCGGCCGAGACGACCTGAAGGTCGTCGACCGTGCGCTCGGCGAGCGCTCGGCTGCGGCGCCCGTCGACGATGCCGAAGGCATTGCGCAGCCGGTTGAGGACCGGAACCACGATATTGTCCTTGATCGATTGCGAAAGGAACAATCCCTCCGAGAGCCGGTCCTCGGGAACGTAGCCAATCCCGGAAGCGATCGCATCGGCGGGTTTGCCAAGGCGGTTCTCGTTGCCTTCGAGAAATACACCGCCGCCGTCGGCCGGCGAAACGCCGGCGAGCGCAAGCGCCAGTTCGTTGCGCCCGGAATCGAGCAGGCCGGTAATGCCGATGATCTCGCCCTTGTGCAGCGACAAGGACACGTCTGCAAAAAATCCGGTTCGTGAGAGCTTTTCGACATTGAGCAGCTTCTCGCCGAGCGTGACGGCGGACCGCTGGCGGGTGTCGTCCAGCACTTTGCCTGTCATCCAGAAGGCCAGATCGGCCTTCGAATGGCCCTCGACGTCGCATTCGGCGACTTTCTGGCCATCGCGCATGATGATCGCCCGCCCGCCGAGCGACTTGCACTCGTCGAGCTTGTGGGTGACGAACAGCACGGCCACGCCCTTGGCGCGCAGGCGGTCGACGACGCCGAGGAGATTGTCGACCTCGTGTTTGGTCAGCGCGGTCGTTGGCTCGTCCATGATGACGAGGCGGGCGTCGGAGGCGATTGCGCGGGCAATGGCGATCAGCTGCCGCGTCGCCATCGGCAACTCGTCCGTCCGCGTTGAAAGAAAGGCCCTGCTCGCCGGCAGGCCGACGGCCGCAAGGGCGCGCTCGGCCGTCGCCCGCATCTTCGGTATGTCGAGCCGCCGCGCAAGCTTGCCCGACGAGGACACTAACTGCTGAGTCAGCCCGATGTTCTCGGCGACCGAGAGATTGGGGAGCAGCGAAAAATCCTGATAGACCGTTTCGATGCCGGCAGCGAGGGCTGCGACCGGTGTCAGTCCGGTGACCGTCTTGCCGTCGATCAAGAGTTCGCCTGCATCAGCCCCTTGAGCCCCGGAAATGATCTTGATGAGCGTGCTCTTGCCGCAGCCATTCTCACCCATCAGGTGATAGATGTTGCCGGCCTCGATCGAAAGGCTCACGCCCTTGAGCGCGCGCACGCCACCGAAGTGCTTCTCGATGTTGCGCACCTCCAGAAAAGGGGTCGCGGGCTTGAGATGCGGTTCACCGCCAGTGGGCTGGGGCTGCATGGCTTTGTCCTGATGGTGCATGAGGGCGTTCGAGGGACACGCCGCCGCGCCGGTTTATGGCGCGACGGCATTAATCGGCAGAACCGATCAGAACGGGTATTTGCCGTAGTTCGACTTGTCGACGTCGACCCAGGCTTCGCCGACGACGATGATACCGTCACCGGCACCCTTCTTGACCGTCACCTTTTCGTAGCCGGGCACGCCGAGATCCATGCCGTCCTTGATCTCTTCGCCCTTGATGACCATGTCGGCCACCTTGTTCATGACGTAGCCGGCATCCTTCGGATCCCAGAAGCTGATGCCATCGACGGCGCCGGATTCAAGATAGGATCCGGTATCCTTCGGCAGGCCGATGCCGAAGACGCAGGTCTTGTCCTGCAGGCCGGCCTCTTCGACGGCGCGGCCGATGCCGATGACGTCGATGGCGGAGCCGCCCTGGAAGCCCTTGATGTCGGGGTGCTTGCGCAGGATCTCGCGGGCCTTCTCATAGGCGCGGTTGGCGTCGTTGAAGGATTCGTTCTTCTCCGAGACCAGCTCCATTTCTGGGTACTTCTTGGCGTTTTCAGCGCCGCCGTCAGCCCACTGGACATGCGTCAGGCTGCCGAGCGAACCGACGAAGGACGTCCATTTTCCTGATTTGCCCATGCACTCGGCGATCTTCTCGTTGAAGCGGGCGCCGAAGGCCTTGTTCTCGAAGGCTTCGATGTCGACGAGCGTGTTCTTCATGCTGTCGGCCTCGTGGGTCACCACCTTGATGCCGCGCTGGGCGGCGCGCTTCAGCACGCCTTCGAGCGACGCCGCATCCATCGGCACGACGGCAATCGCGCTGACCTTCTTGGCGACAAGGTCCTCAATCAGGCGTGCCTGCTGGGCGGCATCCGCCTTGCCCGGGCCGATCTGGCTCGTGGCAACCGTATCGTTGTCGTTGCCATAGGCGGCGACGCCCTCGGCCATGCGGGTGAACCAATTCTCGCCGGTGACCTTGACGACGGTCACGATGCTCGGCTTCTCCTCGGCCATGGCAGCCGCGGCACTCCAGATGGTGCTGAGAGCCACGGTGCAGGCGGCAATTTTACGAAAATCAGGCATAGTTCCTCCCATTGCGCCTTCGAAAGGAAAGAGCTGTGGCGCGCGAAGGCTCGCGCCCGGCCCTGGCGGAAACGGGGTTTAGCTGCGGGCCGCCCTGAACCAGGCTTTGAAGTCGAAGCCGGAGGTGGCGATGAAAACGAGCAGAAGAACGCCCCAGGCGAGGTCTCGGAAGAAGTTCGAGATGTTCATGAAGTTGAAGAGGCTGGAGAGCATCTGCAGCGACGTTGCCGAAAGCACGACGCAGATGACTCGCCCATAGCCGCCCTCGGGGCGAACCCCGGCCATGACGGCGATCAGGATAGCGATGAGGACATAGGAGGTGCCGTAGTCCCACTTCACGCTCGAGGTGCGCGCGGCAATGACGATGCCGGCAACCGACGCCAATAGCCCGCAAACCGTATAGGTCAGGAACAGGATGCGCTTTTCCGGGATGCCCGCGTAGCGCGCGGCCTTGGCATTGTTGCCGAGCAGAAGCAGACGTTGGCCGAAGGGCGTGAAACGCAGGATGGCGCCGATCGCGAGCGCGACGACCAGGAACAGAGCGAAGCATTGGGGCACGCTCAGGATCGTGGCATTACCGAAATCGTCGAGCGGCTCGACATAGCCGATGCTGAGCGCCGAACCATTGGTGAGAACGATCGCCAGGCCGGTAAAGAGCAATTGCGTGCCGAGCGTGGCGATGATCGGCGTCAATCCAACCTTCGCGATCAGGAAACCGTTCAGCATGCCGCCGACAAGGCCGACGCCAAGCGCTAAGCCGATCAGGCTCCAGGTGAAGAGAAGCGGAGCCTCGTCGGCGGGAATCACGTCGCGCAGAAAGTAGTAGGCGGCAACGCCCGAGAGATTGGCAAGCGCGATGCCGGAAAGGTCGATGCCGCCGTTGCCGGACATCATGGCCAGCATGACGCCAAGGGCGAGGAACCCCAGTTCGGGGACCTGCGACGCCATGGACTGGAAGTTATAGAGCTCGACGAAACTCGCGCCGACGAGTATCGCACCGGCGACAATGGCGGCAACGTTCACAGTGGCGAGAAAGCCGAGCTGCCGATCCATCTGAAAAGCCACGATGTCCCCTCCCATGCTGGCATCTGTGCAGACGGAAATGCTTCCCGGTTCTTCGGCTCCAGGCTCCTGTCTCCCCTGAAACCAACCGACAACCCGCGTCCTCTGTACATTTCTGACATTTGCCAGTCATCGGTGTGTTTTGTCAACAGCGTTCTTCTAGCTGTCCTGTAACCGAAGTGGAGGGTGAGCGGAAATGCCGGGTTGCTATCCTTCTCCTCCGTGGAACGTCCTGCTTGGCGAGACTGCCAAAGCGTCCTCAGCCCAAGCGTGACACCCGCCGGATTTGGAACGGCCAGGGCTGCAAACGGCAAGAATTGGGTGACAACGGGAGGCGAACGGTGGAGTTTGGCTCGGGCGCGTTACGCTTCGGCCTTCTGTTGAGCGAGCCATTCCCGAATGATGGTGGCGAGGCGTTGCGGCGCTTCCATCGGGACCATGTGGCCAGTGTCGGCGACGACCTCGAAGCTTGAGCCGACGAGCCCATTGTGAAGCTCCAGCGTTTCGGCGCGCGACCTCAACCGATCCTCTTCGCCGGCAATGACCAGGCTTGGGCACTGGATCGACGCCAGAGCGTCCCGTTCGTCCCTCCGCTCGATGAGAGCTTGTCGGCGAAAGGCGTCGCCTCCCATTCGATGGCCTGCCACCTGGATGCGATCGAGGATATCGGTCCGCCCCGCATTGTCGGGGTGCAGGGACGAGAGGATAGCCGATCGGCTGAGCCCCTTGAATGCCGTGCCAGCGGCCTGCCCGGCGACGACAGCCTTTCGCTGGCGCTCGACGTCGCTGTCGCCGCGCGCGGACGTGGCAATGAGGATCAGTGCGGTCACCCGGTCGGGCGCCTGCCGGACGATTTCCCGGGCGACGTAGCCTCCCATGGAGAAACCGGTGAGTATGAAGCGATCCGGGGCATCCATCAGCGTGCGACGGGCCATGGCTTCGATCGAGCCGTCTTGCGACAGGTCGGCATAGGTCGCGGGACCGTACTCGCCGAGTGCGGGAACCACATCGCGCCAGAGATCGGCGTCGAGCATGAAGCCCGGAACAAAGAGCATTGCCACAGTCGCCACCTCCCCGCACACCTGCTCGTAGATTGACCCTATCGGAAGAAATGGCGGCGGTCGTCAAGCGAGATGCCGCCTTCGGGCGGAAAGCCTCTTGCGCCCTGGCAGTCATGCGGCGCGAACCGTGCAGTGCGCCTGCCCCTTAGTCGACTTCCAAAGATCGGCTCAGCGCCGATTTCCAGCCGGCGATGAAATCCGCCGAGATGCGCGCCTGCGGTACCATCGTGTCGAAGCCGTGATAGGCGCCGGGAACCACGGACATTTCGACCGGCACGCCGGCCACGACGAAACGGGATGCGAAATGTATCGATTCCTGTGCGAACAGGTCGAGTGTGCCAACGCCGATCCAGGCGGATGGCAGGCCGGCAAGATCGACGGCACGTGCCGGAACCGCCTCCGCCGGTGGTTCCGCCATCAGCGGCTTGCGACCGAGCAGGGAAGTCCAGCCAAAAGCATTCGACTGCGCGTTCCAGATGAAGGTTCCGACGTGAGCCGGTGGCAAGCGCAACACAGTGCGGTCGTCGAGCATTGGATAACGCAACAACTGGAAGCGGATCGGCCACTCGCCGCGGTCACGTACCCTCAGCGAGACGGCAGCGGCAAGCCCGGCGCCGGCACTCTCGCCCATCACGGCGATCCGCTTCCTATCAACGCCAAGCTCGACCGCAGCCTGATGCAACCAGCCGAGCGCCGCGTATGCGTCGTCGAGCCCAGCCGGGAACGGATGCTCGGGTGCAAGGCGGTAGTCGACCGAAACGATAAGCGCGCCCAGTTCCGCGGACAATTGCTGCAGTTCGGGAACGGCGACTTCGGGCTTGCCAACGACCAGTCCACCACCGTGAAGATGCTGGATTGCCGGCTTGTTCGGGCGCTCCGGCGCCGGATCCAGGACGACGACCCGCAGCTTCGGATTTCCCTCGCCGCCCGCGATGAAGCGTTCCTGTGGCTGCACGGCCGGCGGCGATAGCGCCGGCGGGAATTGGGCGTTGCGGATCATCTGGAGATTGTCCATGCCGAGGTCGACGGAATGTTCCCGAGGGTCGGCAATCTCGAGGATTCGTCCCTGATCGCCCGCAAGATCGGACGCACCGAAGCGTCTATCTTTGCAGCACCGGCGCTGTTCGCGGCACAGGGCATGTCACTGCTGCCTTCCGACCTAACAACCTATCAGTTGATCGACGAGCAGATCGCACCGGGCGAAAGCCAGACCTGGACACTCCACCATGCGGCGCAAGACCCGGTGAAGGTTGAGTTCAAGCCGCGCATGTGTGCCAATAGCGTCCGCGGCATCTCGGAGGCTATCGAGGCCGGGATCGGCATCGGCCGCCTGCCAACCGTCATCGGCCGCAGGATGGTCGCCGAGGGAACCGCCATACAGATATTGCCTGGCTGGGCCGGCCCCGGACTGGATATTTCGCTGATACATCCTGCGAGCCGCGGCATGCTGCCCGGTGTCTGCCTGCTGATCGACACGCTGAGCCGCGAGGCTGGCGCGTTTTTGTAAGTGATTTCGAAGTCAAACGGTGGTGCCGCCGCAATCACGCCAAGGGCCCGTACCCGAGAGAACAAATTCGCCTGTCATAACTGACATGGTCGCGATGAGCGTGCCACTGAACAGTATTCCGACTGGTTAGTCAGATTTACCAGTATGGATCGAAATCGGCGTCTTATCGTTCCAATCTTCCCCGCCTACCTTTTGCGTCGACACAGCAACGCAAGACGGAGGAGGAACTGGACAGGGCCCGCTGACTTTCGACGCTCCGAATGACAGCGCCTCCCCCAAATTCAGCTGACGCGGATAGGACGCGCGCTTGTCGCGCCCTCCCCGGCATCGAACAGCCGGAGGATGGCGACGTTCGCGATCGGCTGACGTCCCAACAGACAATCTATCGAGGAGAGAAACGTGCTTGATCGCATTCAATCGCAATTCGCAGCAGCAGGTGCGGCGGTTTTCCTGGGCCTTTCGCCGGAGGTCGCCTTCGCCCAATCCCTGGAGGAGCGTCGCGAACGCGGCGCCGCCGTCATCCGGACCCTCAACAATGGCGTGACGCAGCCCAATCTGGAACGGATGCGGCAGGAGTTTCCCTTCCTTGCCGATGCGACCGAGGCCTATGCCCTTGGCGACGTCTGGGCTCGCCCGGGTCTCGACAACCGGACGCGGCAACTGGCAGCGGTCGCCGCCTTCGCTGCGATGGGCCTGACGGAGCTGATGAATGTCCATGCCGGATACGCGCTCAACATCGGTGTTTCCGAGGATGAGCTCAAGGAAATCATCTACATGGTAACCGTTCCGGCCGGATTTCCCCGCGCCATTGCTGCCTCGCAATCCTTGTCGCAGCTCTTTGCCGAACGGGCCGAAGCGGGCAAGGACAAGTCTGCGGGAGAGCAGCCATGAACAATCTCCCCAAGCTTGCCGCCGCCACCCTTGTTGCCGGTCTGGCATCTGCCGACGCGCCGATCTCCCGTCAAGCCGTCGCGGAGGACGTCATGAGCAGCGAGGCTCAAAGCAAGCAAGCAGATCATCCCTATGTCGGCATGTGGGTGACCGAGGACGGGCGGATCCGCCAGGAACTGTTGCCGAACGGCCGTTATGACGAGGCGCGCGGAAACCGAAAGAGCGCCTATCAGGGGCGCTACGAAGTGACCGGCAACCAGATCGACTACTGGGATGACACCGGCTTCACGGCCGATGGCGAGTTCATCGATGACGTGCTGCACCATGGCGGCATGGTGTTTTACCGCGAAAGGTGATTGCGGAAGGGGAGCACGTGAAGACCGTCGTTACCGGGATCGCCCCGATCCTTTGGTGCCAATGATGGTTGCCGCGTGTCTCCCGCCCCGCCTCTGCGGCCGCATGTCCATTGCGCCGTTTCTCGCGCGGGAGGTGGGGAAGAAGTGAAGGCTCTGCCGGGCTCTTGCGATCGCGGCAAGCCTTCTGGAGGCGATCACAGGCGCGGTAGAACTCGCGGTGACATTCTTTGATGCCTTGAAGGTTGTCGATCGGCGGGCCAAGATTGCATCACCACTCTGCCCAATCACACCGACACTGGTAAGTTGAGCCGTCCAATGGCCGTCGATCTTAATGCCATCTCCGTCTTCATGGCCGTCGCCGAGGCGCGGAGTTTTCGCGCGGCTGCCGAGCATCTGGGCGTTACCCGATCGGCCGTAAGCCAGTCTCTGCGGCGGCTGGAAGATCGGCTCGGCGTTGCACTCGTGCAGCGGACGACACGCAGCGTCAGCCTCACGGAGGCTGGCGCGCAACTTTACCTGCGTGTTGCCCCGGCCCTCGCGGAGGTCGGCCTGGCCCTGGACGCCACAGCCGACCGGGACATGGCCCCAACCGGGCTGTTGCGGCTGGCGGTGTCCTCGATCGCCGAAAGGTTCATATCAGGGGCGCTGCTCGCAAGCTTTGCCGAGGCCTACCCCACGATCCAGATCGATGTGACCGTCACGGACGAGGAGTTCGACATCGTGGCCCAAGGCTATGATGCCGGGGTGCGGCTCGGCGAAGTCATCGAGCAGGACATGATCGCAGTCCCGGTATCGGCCGAGCAACGCCAGACCGCTGTCGCGGCGCCATCCTATATCGAACGCTTCGGCAAGCCCATGCAACCGTCGGACCTCGCCCAGCACCGATGCATCGGCTGGCGTCCGGCGCCTCAAACTGCACCTTATCGCTGGGAGTTCGGCAAGGATGGGCGCGAGTTCGACGTGGCGGTGAACCCGCAGATCACCACCAACGACATGTCGCTGATGATCCGGACCGCCTGCGCCGGAGGCGGCATCACCTTCGGCATGGAGGAAACCTTCAGACCCTATGTTTCTGCGGGACAGCTGGTGCCGCTTCTCGAGGACTATTTCCCGCCGTTCGCGGGCTTTTATCTCTACTTTCCCAATCGACGGAACCTTGCGCCGAAGCTGCGCGCGCTCATCGAGCATGTGCGGTGGCGGCCCAACGCGGGATAGAGCGATCCGAAGCGGCTAAGCGACGATCTCGCGTACGAAGTCGAGAAAGGCGCGGAGTTTTGCAGGCATCAGGTCCGAGCGGCGATAATAGGCATGGAGCGGAAAGGTTTCTTCTGACCAGTCCGGCAGGATCTGGATCAGATCGCCGTCCGACAATTCGTCCCTGACATAGATCTCGAGCAATTGCGCGATCCCCGCGCCGCTGCGGCAGGCGGCAATCAGCGAGCCCGTGTCATTGACCATGACCCGGCCGGTCGCCGCGAACGGTATGGCTTCGCCACGGCTCTGAAACTCCCAGGCGAAGGGGCGCCCGGTCGCCGGGTCGCGGATGAGGACGCATTGGTGCCCGTGCGAAAGATCGGCTGGCACTTGCGGCCTGCGATATTTCTTTAGGTATTGCGCCGACGCGCAGGTGAACACACGCGTTTCCAGCAGCAGCTCCGTATGCATCGAATGGGCGCCAGGCTCGCCGAAGCGTACGGCAACGTCCGTCCCCTCGCCGACAAAATCGCCGATCGAGTCACGCACGAAGATCTCGACCGACAGTTCCGGATAGCGTTCGAGAAAGTCATTGATCCTCGGGGCGAGCACGAAGTGCCCGAAGGTCCCATCGACATTGATCCGCAGCTTGCCACGCACGTGCGTTTTGGTGCCGCCGGCCATGATCGCGGCCTCCTCGATTGCCGAAAGAAGTGGCGCGACGAGTTCATAAAAGCGCCGCCCCTCGTCCGTCAGCGAGATTGCCCGGGCGCTTCGATTGAAAATACGTATGCCGACGCGCTCCTCCAATCGGGCCACTGCGCGGCTGACCGCAGGCTGAGTCAACCCCATTGCTTCACCGGCCCGGGCAAAGCTGCCGGCCTCGACGACTGCTGAAAGCACTCCGATCCCGCTGAGCAAGCGCGCATCAAACGTCATGACAACTCATACTTTCAGTAATTTATCTCCTGCAAATTATGCATTTTTTCTTCTCTCATGCCAGGCGTATCCTCCTCGCGATCAATAGACGGAACACCTGAAAGGCTTGGCACATGAGCAACAGCAACAAGGTCGCGCTGGTTACCGGAGCGTCGCGGGGCATTGGGGCGGAAATCGCCAGGCGCCTCGCCGGTGACGGCTTCAAGATTGTCGTGAACTATGCGGGACGCACTGAGGCGGCCAAGGCGGTCGCGGACGAAATCATCGGCGGCGGTGGCGACGCACGCGTCATTCAAGCGGATGTCAGCGACGCCGGCGCGGTTGCCGCGATGTTCGACACGGCCACGCAAGCCTTCGGCGGGGTGGACGTCGTCGTCAACAGCGCCGGCATCATGAAGCTTGCACCGATTGCCGACGTCACCGACGACGTCGTCGACGATACCATCGCGATAAACCTGAAGGGCGCGTTCAACGTCTGCCGCGAGGCGGCGAAACGACTGTGCAACGACGGCCGGATCATCAACGTCTCGTCGAGCGTGATTGGAATGCGCCTGCCGACCTATGGCATCTACATTGCCACCAAGGCGGCGGTCGAAGGACTGACCCAGGTGCTGGCGCAAGAGATGCGTGGCCGCGGAATTCGCGTGAACGCGATCGCCCCTGGGCCTGTTGCGACGGAGCTGTTCCTGAGCGGAAAGAGCCCTGAACTGCTGTTCCGCATGGCAAAGATGAACCCCCTCGAACGGCTCGCTGAACCCGAGGATATCGCCCGTGTCGTCTCGTTCCTCGCCGGACCGGAAGGCGCGTGGATCAATGGCCAGGTCATCCGGGCAAACGGCGGCATGTGCTGAGCCGCACGCATCTCCTCACAACGAATGCTCATTCATGGAAGGAACTTCCCGTGACACAGGCTACCACGCATGCGAATGCCATGGTTCTGCCGGATCTGGGAGCAGCACCGGACTTTATCTGATCTTCAACCTCACCGCGGCCTTTGTCGCATTACTTGATGCTGAGGATCACAACGGGTGAAGTCGTGAGCTGGTTCGGCTGGGAAAAGCTCTTCAACGGCGACATGCCCCGTGACATCGAACTTTTCCAGAGTCGGGGCCTCGATCCGGCCGCTCGCCTATCTGACTATCGCCTTGGAGCTTTTCGGCGGTATCGCAATTGCGCTCGGGCTTCTGACGCGCGCCCTCGCCTTCATGCTCTTCATCCAGATGATCGTCATTCTGGTTGTGGTGATGATCCCGCGCGGCACGGGCTTTCAGCTTTCGACGGTATGGATCGGCGTCTTTGCCTATCTCAGCGCCCATGGGATCGGACGCTGGGCGCTGGACCGGCCGATTGACCGGCAGGTCTGAGCGTTCCACCGCAGATCATGTGAGGCCAGGGTCTGCCTTGACCACGAGCGCCTGAATGGGCCGGTCGCGCGATAGCGCGGCTGGCCACCCAGCGGTTCGTTTCGGATACCGATCGGGAAGAACTGTTGTGTTCCCTAAACCTCTTTGCTAGAGGTTCCTTGTCGTATTCAGCTTAGGCGAGCATTCATTCGCATCGCCATGACCCGAACCATCGGGGTCCGCAGCGCCGACACTCTCCCCCCCCAAAAAAAACGCTTCGATCCTTCCGGCGCCACGAACGGGCTAGACGTCTTCGCGCGCCGGTTCTCTCCTGCTTCTCAAGCTCAAGGACGATAATCCGTGCCCTCACGCTTCATTTTGCCCACCCTCGCGCTCGCCGTTTTCTTTGTCGGCGCGACCGAGTTCATGCTGTCGGCGATGCTTTCGCCCCTGGCCGTGGCCTTCGAGACGACGCCGGCGCACGCCGCATGGCTCGTCAGCAGCTACGCGCTTTCCTATGCCGTGGCCGCGCCGATCTTCGGCTACCTTTCCGATCGCATAGACCGTCGCCGACTTCTGCTCGTGTCGCTGGTTCTGTTCTCGATTGACGGCCTCGCGCTGACGATCGCGCCGAGCTTCGGGGCAGCGATCGTCCTGCGGGTCTTCGGCGGCCTGGCGTCGGCGGCTCTGATTCCGACGGTCTTTGCCCTGGTGGCAGACATCATCCCCGCGCACCGACAATCCGCCGCGATGGGAGCGGTGATGATCGGCATGACATCAGGCATCGTCTCGGGGCCGGTCATCGCCGGCGTCCTGACGGAGGCATTCGATTGGCGTGCGCCTTTCCTGGTGACTGCCGCCGGCTGCCTCACGACAGTTGCCATAGCCCGGAGTGCGATTCCCGCCCGGGCGGGAAATCCCCCAGTGCCGAAGATGAGGCGTCCTGTCTGGCTCGGCCGTGGCAATTTGATCCGCCCCCTGGCCGCGAAAGGCCTTTGGAACGGAACGGCTGTCGCCGGTTTCCTTCTTGCCGGCGAGGTCCTGCGGCTTCGTTATGACCTCGGCGTTGCGGCCACCGGCGTCTCCATCTCGGCTTTCGGTCTGGGACTCTTGCTTGGCAACCTCGGCGTCGGCCGAGCCGCACGGCTGTTTCGCGGTGACGATCGCACGCTGATCGTTGCGCTGTTCCTCCTGAGTGCGGCGGTCGGCGGCTTCATGCTCACCCCCCTGTCGTTCACGGGGGACCTCGTTTTCCTGACGGCATGGGGCTTTGCCTTGGGGCTCGCCGCACCGACGAGCACCGCCATTCTTGCGAGCCTGGCCGGAGAGGAAAAAGGTCAGGTGCTTTCGCTTTCGGAAAGCCTCAACAACCTGATGATCCTGGCCGTGCTGCCGCTTGCTGCGATGCAGCTCGACGCGACTGGTGCAACTGGAGCGGCGCTGGTCCTTGCCGTATTCCTCGCGATCGGTGTTTTCCTCGCGATCGCGGACCTTGCCACCCGAAAGCCGACAGCGCCGTGAGACCTGTCTCGCGGGGGAAGGCCTGAGTCGGGGCGAACGAGGCGGCGGGGCAAGAACCGCGCCTTGCCGGCAAGCTCCGGGGCGTCCTCAGAGGAAGGCTGGCCAAGAAAGTGCCCGTGCGAGCCTAACCTCCCGCCCCGACAGCTCATTTTTTCGCGCGCAGCGTCATCCGGTGGTTGCCCGCCTATCGGAGGATGCATAAGCTCCCCGCCGCGCGGCATCGCCGCAGGCCGTTTCACGGCATCCTGGAGTCAAGAAATCAACCATGACAGTCGCCATCCCTGCCGTGACACGCCCGAAGACGCATCTGGCCGTCCTGGTCGTTCTCGGGGTCACCCATCTCCTCAACGACCTCATGCAGTCGCTGATCCCGGCCGCCTATCCGATCCTGAAGGACGCCTATGCGCTCGACTTCGTGCAGATCGGCATGATCACCATGACCTTCCAGATTGCCGGGTCTCTGCTGCAGCCGGCGATCGGCATGGTCACGGACAAACACCCCGCCCCCTATTCGCCAGTCGTCGGGATGATGTTCACGCTCTCGGGCCTGGTCAGCCTCGCCCTTGCCGATAGCTATGCCATGATCCTTGTCTCTGTCGCGCTGATCGGCATCGGGTCGTCCATTTTCCACCCGGAAGCCACGCGCATGGCGCGCTATGCCGCCGGCGGCCGGCAGGGATTGGCGCAGGGACTGTTTCAGGTCGGCGGCCAGGCAGGCGGCGCACTCGGTCCGGTTTTTGCCGCGGTTATCATCGTTCCCTGGGGGCAGCCGAGCCTCGCCTGGTTCGCCGCCCTGGCGTTGCTGGCAATGGTGCTTCTCGCGTGGATCGGCGGCAAGCAGCGGGAGATCAGCGCCGCATTCATGGCGCTGCGGGCGGACAGCAAGAAGGCGGGCAGCATCCGCCACGCGCCGGCGACGATTGGCGCCGCTCTGGTGGTCCTGACGCTGCTGATGTTCACCAAGAACGCCTATGGCGAAAGTTTCCGCTCGTTCTACACCTTCTACCTCATGGAGAAGTTCGGCCTCTCCATCCCTTCCGCACAGATGATGTTGTTCATCTTCCTGCTTGCCTCGGCCGCAGGCGCCCTGATCGGAGGGATTGTCGGCGATCGCATCGGACGCTACCGGATCATCTGGATCTCGGTTCTAGGCCCGCTTCCGCTGACGCTGATCCTGCCACATGCCGATCTGTTCTGGACCGGCGTGCTGACGGTGATGATCAACCTCATCATGGCAAGCGCCTTCGCATCGATCCTGATCTACGCCATCGAGCTGTTGCCGAACCGCATCGGGCTTATCGGCGGGCTGTTCTACGGCTTGAACTTCGGTCTCGGCGGCATTGCGGCAGCGCTTCTCGGGATACTGGCCGATAGCTACGGCGTCGAAACGGTCTATTATATCTGCTCGTTCCTTCCGCTTGCGGGGCTTCTCGCGTGGTTCCTCCCGAAGATCGAGGAAGGTCATTCTTGACGAACGTCTCCCGCTTTCTCGACGGAGAGAGCGGGAGAGGACATGCCCGATTGTGGGATGACGCAACGCGTTTCATACTCGCCCTGCGTCGGCGGCGGCAGCGTTCTAAAGAGAGGATAATGACATGCATGAACTTGCAATTCTTGCCTCCATCCTGGGCGTCTTCCTGCTTGGAGCCATGAGCCCCGGGTCGAGCTTCATCGTGGTGTCGCGGATCGCGATCGCACGGTCCCGCGCCGATGGATTGATGGCAGCGGTCGGCATGGGCATTGGCGGCTTTTTCTTCGCCTGTATTGCGGTCGCCGGCCTGACGGCGATCCTTCTTCAGGTTGAATGGCTCAACATCCTCCTGAGGCTCGCCGGTGGCGCCTATCTCGTCTGGATCGGCATAAGCATCTGGCGGGCCGCACCGCAGAAGATAATGATTGCCGAGACACCCGCCGACCAGCCGAGCACGCTCTGGAAATCCCTGTTGCGGGGGCTCTTCGTTCAGATCTCCAACCCGAAGACGGCGATCTTCTACGCCTCGATGTTCGCCGCGCTGTTGCCGTCGCCGGCGCCTACCTGGATGCTTCTCGCCCTGCCCCCGCTGCTCTTCATCAACGAGTTCGCGTGGTACGCAATCGTCGCCCTCGGCTTTTCCTCCCACGGCCCGCGGGTCGTCTACCTTCGCTCCAAGACCTGGATCGACCGCGCCGCCGGCGCCGTGGTGGGCGCACTGGGGCTGAAGCTGATGACGGATAGCGCACGAACAATCGCCTGACGGCGCTTGTTCGCAGCGTTGCCTTATCCGAACGACCGGCGCGGCCGCCGGCACCTAAATCCGATCACCGGGCGGGCGGCCGCAACAGAGCGAGCGTATTCAGCGCGGTGATGACGGCGAGCGGGAACTGGGCGATCCCCGTCAATTCAAAAAGCAAACTATCCGGCAACCGGTACACGGGCTCGGGAAACAGGGACCGTGCTGCATCTGTTCCGAAGCCGAAATAGGCGACGTTCTTGACCACATGGTTCCAGCCGCCCTCGTAGATGCCGATCATTGCGACCGGAAAGGCGAGCACGACAAGGGCGGCCAGCCAGGTCGCGACACGTCCAGCCGTGGTCCCGCTCCTCGACCGGCCAACGAACAGCGCGGCCGCAATGACTATTGCCGCCGGCACGGCCAACTGGACGATATGGAGACGCCACGGTGTTTCATAGATGTAGGCGCCATAGGCGTGATGCAGGCTCGTCAGGGTGAGCAGGAGAAGCGCGCAGGCACCCGCTTTTCGAAATGGGGAAGAGAGAGGGGACTTTGCAGAAAGCTCAACCATGGCTGTTCCTCGATGTTGACTAGACGACATTCGGCTAGCACGATCCGGAACACGGTGTTCGGAAGTTGCGAAACAGAAGGGTGCCTCGTGTACCGAATGGGACTGCAACGCGCGCTCGTCCGGAAAAAGGAGAACAAATTTGCCGATCGATCGACGCGTGGCCCGAACGCGCACGGCGCTCTATGAAGCTCTTCTCGCCTTGATACGCCGCAAGCACTACGAACTGATCACCGTCGAAGACATCCTGACCGAGGCGAATATCGGGCGGTCGACGTTCTATGCGCACTTCACGTCGAAAGACGACCTTCTGAAACGCAGTCTGGAGCGTCTGCGCGATCTGCTGGTGACCGCAAAGGACAAGACGATCTCATCGCCACGCGAGCGGGTGCGAGAAGAGGCGTGGGATCCCAGCCGCGCCTTGTTCGAGCATGTCGCCGAACACGCGGACATCCAGGTCGCACTTGCCGGCGGACGCGGAGGCGGCATCGTTCGCGATGCGGTTGACGAGGTGCTTGCGGAGGTCCTTCGCCAGTCGCTCCCCGCCACGATGCATGCCGCTCTTCCGCGTGACCTCGTGATCCGTCACATGGTCTCCACGTTCAACGCCGTTCTGCGCTGGTGGCTGGAGGAGCGACCGGAAATGCCTCCCCGGGAAGTCGACGCTGCGTTCCGAAAACTTGTACTTGATGGTCTGCCGCCGGAGACATGCCGGCCCTTCATCATGACGTCGTGACCGACAGCCTGCGCGGCAACCGAGCTTTGCTCCGCCGCGAACACGAAGGATTCGCTGCGAGAAGATCGTGCGCCTAGTTGGCGCACAGCATTCGGGCGTCGAAAGCGCTTTGCTCTTTGTTGAAGCGCACTGCGATGGCCTTCTTCAAACCATCCGGGTGCACTTGAAGCACGCCGTCGGCCTGGCCGGTTTCGGCAGGGGTCTCGATCTGCCGATAGCTCACGAGGCCGGGCACGAGATCCACCTGCTCGACATAGCCCGGCACTTCGAAGCTATAGACGATGTCCGTCGAGACGAGTTCGAGGTTCACCACCGCGCCGGCGGGAAGCGTGAACCGAGCGCCAACGGCGCATTGGACGGAGGGATCATCTTCGAGACGTTGGCCTGGCTTGCGGTATTCGAGCGTGAGCGCGCCCTTATCCGCCCTCAATAGGATCGTCAGATCATCGTCTGGCGACGCGGCCTCCTCTGCCGTTGCCATACCCGACGATACGAAGGCCATGGTAAGAAAGAAGATGATCCTTGACGCCCAAGTCATTGTTCGGTCTCTCCTTTAGATCGGCAGTCGATAGACCACCGATGGTCCAATTCGACCCAAAGGTGATAGCTTTGCCAGGCTCAACCGGCAAGGCGGTTCGCTGTCACTTGCGCGACTTAGCCGGTCGACTGCCCGCCCGACGCCTGAACGACGGTGACGGCGATCATGTGGAAGACGTCGTCGGCGTTGCAGCCGCGCGAGAGATCGTTGGCAGGCTTCGCAAGCCCCTGCAGGATCGGGCCGATGGCGGTGGCGCCGCCGATGCGCTGGGCGATCTTGTAGCCGATGTTTGCCGCGTCGAGGTTGGGGAAGACAAAGACATTGGCCTCGCCATGCAGCGCCGATTGCGGCGCCTTTGCCGCGCTGACGGCCTCGACAAAAGCGGTGTCGAATTGCAATTCCCCGTCGATCACCAATCCCGGCGCTGAGGCATGGGCCAGGCGCGTCGCCTCCACCACCTTCGAAACGCGCTCATGCGCGGCACTGCCGGCCGTCGAGAACGAGAGCATCGCCACCTTCGCCGGTTTGCCGGAGAGCGCCTCGTAGGAGCGTGCCGAGGTCACGGCGATATCGGCAAGGCCGGTGGCGTCAGGATCCACAACCAACCCGCAATCGGCGAAAACGAAGGCGCCCTTCTTTTCGTGGTGCGGCGCGCAGAGCATCATCAGGAAGAAGCTCGACACCAGTCCGACATCCGGTGCCCGGCCGATGGTCTGGAGGGCGGCGCGCACGGTATCGGCGGTGGTGGCGACAGCGCCCCCGACCGTTCCGTCTGCCTGATCCTCGCGGACCATCATGGCCGCAAAGACAAGAGGCGAGCGTACGGCTGCTGCCGCGGCCGCTTCGTCGACACCCTTGCTACGACGGAGATCGTGGTAGGCAACGGCAAGGTGCTCAGTCAGCGCAGACGAAGTCGGATCCTCGATGCGGATTTCGTCTGGTGCGCCGCCGGCGGCGTGCAACTCCTCCGCGACGATTTTCCTGTCGCCGACGAGCGTGATCTTGGCGATACCGGCGCGCACGGCGCGCAAGGCGCCTTCGACGATGCGTGGGTCTTCGCCCTCGGCGAGCACGATATGGCGCGGGGCGGCTTTAGCGGCCTCGATAATGCGATCGAGCGGTTTCATCAGGCGTGCCCCAGATAGTGAATGCCGACGAGGATGAAGAGAGCGATGAAGACGGTTTCGGCGACGATCAGCGCGACGGCGTCGCCACCGACATCGAGCACGCGGCGAAGCGACGTGCGCATGCCGACGGCGACGATGCCGGCAAGCAGCGCCCAGCGCGACGTTTCCATGCCGGCCTTGGCCACCAGTTCCGGCACGAAACCGAAGGAATTCAGCGCTGCAAAGATCAGGAAGGCGACGACGAAGCCGGGCAAGAGCGGCGGGCGCTTACCGGTCTCGCCCTCAGGCTGCGGTACTTTGCGCAGTGACAGCGAAAAGATGAGCACGACCGGCGCCAGCATGGTGACGCGGATCAGCTTGACGAGCGTCGCCGTTTCGCCCGCCTCCGGCGAGACCGAGAAGCCTGCGCCGACGACCTGCGCGACGTCATGGATGGTGCCACCGAAGAAGATGCCCGTGGCGCGCGCGTCGAGCCCCATGGTCTGGGCGAGGATCGGATAGGCAATCATCGCAAGTGTCGAGAGCACGGTGACGGAAAGCACGGTGAAGATCAGGTTGCGCTCGGAGAACTCGTTCTTGGGAAGAACGGCTGCGATCGCCATCGCTGCAGACGCTCCGCAGATTGCGACCGAACCGCTGGTGATAAGCGCCAGCCGCCAGCCACGCCCGAGAAGCTTTGCGGCAAGCAGGCCGAAGCCGATGGTCGCGGCGATGGCTGAGATGAGGAGCAGGATCGTGCTTGCGCCAAGCCCGATGAGGAGGTCGACGCTGATGCGCATGCCGAGCAGCGCCACACCGATGCGCAGCACCTTCTTGGCACAGAAATCGATGCCGGCGACGCAACGCCCTTCCTCGGACAGAAAGTGAAAGGCGATGCCGAGCAGGAGCGCCATGAGCATGGCCGGCGCGCCGTAGTGGTCGGAAAGGAATTGGGCAGCGACGGCCACCGCCGCGGTAACGGCAAAGCCAGGCCAGTAGGCCGCAAAGCCGGAGGGCACGCTTCGGAAGCGTTCGTGGACGGAGGCGACGAAGGTCATGGTTCTGTTCCGGTCATCTGCGGGAGGCTTCGCCCCGCCCGGGTACCGGGCGGGGCTTGACGTAATCGAGGATCAGGCCCGCTTCTGGGGACGCATGTCGGCGCGATCGATACCGGCAACGGGCACCGGCTTCTTCATCGCGTCTCGGCGGAAGGGTTCGCCGAGCTCCTGGTTGAGGATGACTTCGATGAAGGTTGTCACGCCCTTCTTCTGGTCGGCGATCGCAGTGGACAGGGCTTCGGTGAGAGCTGCGGTCGTGTTGACCGCCACGCCCTTCAGGCCGCAGCCTTCCGCCACCTTGGCGTAGGAGAGGTTGGGGTTGAGCTCCGTGCCGACGAAGTTGTTGGCGTACCAGAGCGTCGTGTTGCGCTTTTCGGCACCCCATTGGTAGTTGCGGAAGATCACCATCGTTATCGCCGGCCATCCCTCGCGGCCGATCGAGCCCATCTCGTTCATCGAGATGCCGAAGGCACCGTCACCGGCAAAACCGACCACTGGCACATCAGGGCAACCGATCTTGGCGCCGACGATCGACGGGAAACCGTAGCCGCAGGGGCCGAACATGCCCGGCGCCAGATATTTGCGGCCCGCTTCGAAGGTCGGATAGGCATTGCCGATCGCGCAGTTGTTGCCGATGTCGGTGGAGATGATCGCTTCCTTCGGCAGGGCCGCCTGGATCGCACGCCAGGCCTGGCGCGGTGACATGCGGTTCGGCTCGCGCGAGCGTGCGCTTTCGTTCCATTCCGTGCCCGGATCGTCGTCCTCGTGATCCATCGAGGAGAGTTGCTGCTGCCAGGCCGAGCGGGTCTGGTGGATCGCGGCCTTGCGCTCCTCGCGGCCGGCATCGCCGGCAGACGGTGAGAGCAGCTCCAGGATCTGGCGGGCGACCTGCTTGGCATCGCCGCAGATGCCGACCGACACCTTCTTGGTAAGCCCGATCCGGTCGGCGTTGATGTCGACCTGGATGATCGAGGCGTTCTTCGGCCAGTAGTCGATGCCGTAGCCCGGAAGCGTCGAGAACGGATTGAGCCTCGTGCCGAGCGCCAAGACAACATCGGCCTTGGAGATCAGCTCCATCGCAGCCTTCGAGCCGTTGTAGCCGAGCGGGCCGACCGACAGGCGATGGCTCCCCGGGAAGGCGTCATTGTGCTGGTAGCCGCAGCAGACTGGCGCGTCGAGACGCTCGGCGAGCTTCATGGAATCGGAGATGGCATTGCCGATGACGACGCCGGCGCCGTTGAGAATGACCGGGAATTTTGCCTCGGACAAAAGCTTGGCCGCTTCGGCAATCGCCTGCGGGCCACCAGCCGGGCGCTCGAAGCGAACGATCGCCGGCAAGTCGACGTCAATCACCTGCGTCCAGTAGTCGCGCGGAATGTTGATCTGCGCCGGCGCACAGCCGCGCCAGGCCTTTTCGATCACCCGGTTGAGGACTTCAGGGATACGCGAGGGATCGCGTACTTCTTCCTGGTAGCAGACCATCTCCTCGAACATCGCCATCTGGTCGACTTCCTGGAAACCGCCCTGCCCGATCGTCTTGTTGGCCGCCTGCGGCGTGACCATCAGAAGCGGCGTGTGGTTCCAGTAGGCGGTCTTGATCGCGGTGATGAAGCCGGTGACGCCGGGGCCGTTCTGGCCGATCGCAACCGACATCGTGCCCGTGGCGCGGCTGAAGCCGTCGGCCATCATGCCGGCATTGGTCTCATGGGCGCAGTCCCAGAATTTGATGCCGGCCTTCGGGAACAGGTCCGACACCGGCATCATGGCCGAGCCGATGATGCCGAAGGCATGTTCGAGGCCATGCATCTGAAGAACTTTGACGAAGGCTTCCTCGGTGGTCATTTTCATGGGGTGGTTCCTTTCCTGGTATTATTTCAGAGAGTTAGAGGATCTCGTCACGGAGGTAGTACCAGCGGTACATTCCCCATTGGCCGAGCCGTCGGAACGGCGTCAGAAGCCCGTGGCCCGGCAGAGGCGAAGTGAAGATGGGAAGGTCGAGGCCGCCGCCTTTGCCGGCGACCATCTGGGCCATGCGACGGCCGGCCTGGGCGGAATACATCACGCCGTTGCCGCCATAGCCCATGGCGTAGAACAGCCTCTGGCTCCGGTCCGGCTGGAAGATGCGCGGCATCATGTCGTGGCTGACATCCACCCACCCCCACCAGGAGTAGTCGATGTCGATGCCGCGGAGTGCCGGGAACTTGCGGTAGAGACCGGCAAGCAGAAGCTCGAGATGCTTCGGATTGCTCGCGTCGCGTCCGGTGATGGCGCTGCGGCTGCCGATCTGCACCCGGCCATCCGGCAGCATGCGATAGTAGTGACGCAGCGTCCGCGTATCAGTGAGCGGGATGCGCGCCTTGAAGTTCAGCGCCTTCTGCTCGCTTTCCGTCAGCGGCCGAGTGACGATCGAGTTCGACAGGATAGGCATCAGTCGGTGGCGGGTGAGCGCGTTCATGCCGGGTGACGTGTAGCCGGCCGTCGCAATGCAGACGGCACGCGCCCGCACCGTTCCGCCAGGCGTCGTCAGGTAATGCATGCCGCCCTTGGCGGTGCAATCAAGCACCGGGCTCGACGTATGCACCTTTGCCCCCAGCTTGCGGGCAAGCCTGAGGTAGCCGAAGGCGAGCTTGGCGGCATGGATGCCCATGCCATCGGGCTCATACATCGCCCCGCGGGCTTCCTCGTCGCGAACGAAATCGCGGTGGATCTCGTCGCGCGAGACCATGCGGGCGCGATAGCCGAAGGTATCGTTGAGAACGCGAACCTCGCTTTGCAGCGCTGGCAGCATCTTGTCGCGGTGGGCGATATAGAGATGGCCGCCATCCTGCGGATCGCAGTCGATTTCGGGCTCGCGGACGAGAGAGCGAAAGAGGTCGAAACCCTCGGAAATCTCCGCATGCATCTTGCGGGCAACGTCCACGCCCCAGCGGGCGATCCATTGCGAGCGCTTCAGGCGGCCGGCGGAAATCTGTGCCTGCCCGCCGTTGCGGGTGCTGCAGCCCCAGGCGACGCCATTGGCCTCCAGAACCGCTGCCTTGATGCCGTGCTCGCGCGCCAGATGAATGGCGCAGGAGAGACCGGTATAGCCGGACCCGATGATCGCAACATCGACATCGATATCGCCCGTGATCGGACCGTCGTCCTCCGGTTCGGGACCGGCGGTGCCGATCCAGTAGGTCGGCGCATAGTCCTTGCCCGTGCCGGGGCTGCGGGCATGGTTGGGGTCATAGGCCGGGTCAAACGGCTCTCTTTCAGGCTTCAAGGGTGTGGCGCGCAGTTGCATGGCTCTAGCTCCAGGCCATCAGTAGCGGGGTTGCAGGACCGGGCGGTTCTTGCGGAACGCCTGCTTGCGCACGATCTTGCCGTTGCGGAAGGTGAAGAGGTCGCAGCCTTCTGCCTCGATGCGGCTGCCGTCGGCAGCCGTGCCGGAGAAGGTCCACTCGGACACGCCGCGATCGCCTTCGACGAAGTGGCTGTGGTTGCCCCATTCGGCGTCCGGCATCGATTTCCAGACGCCGCTGAAGGCATCTGCGATCGGACCGGTACCGACGAAACGGTTGCCGTAGACCTCCGGGCCGCCGACGGCGTTGAATACGCAATCTTCGGCGAAGAAGTGCATGACCCCGTCGATGTCATGCCGGTTGAAGGCATCGAACAAGGTTTTGAGATCGGTTGCCGTCAGTGTCATGGTCCAGTCCTTTGGCTTGGTCGTAAGGCATGGCTTCGCCGGAGACGGGAAAAGCCGTCTTCAAAAGGCCGCCAGGCCGTATTCAATTGAAGTGTCGGAGGTGGTCGCCGGTTAGAGGCGGCCCTTCCAGGGGATCAGCGCCTTTTCGAGGTAGCGGATCAGAAGATCGAAGGCGAAGGCGAAGATGCCGATGATGAAGATGCCCATGATCACCGTGTCGCTTTCGAGGTTTTCGGCGGCATTCAAAACCATGAAGCCGAGGCCTCGGTTGGCCGCCACCATTTCGGCGGCAACCAGGGTGGTCCAGCCGACGCCGATGCCGATGCGCATGCCGGTGAAGATCTCCGGCAAGGCCGCCTTCATGATCACCTGACTGATGACCTGCCCGCGGGTGGCGCCCATCGCATAGGCAGCGTGGATCTGTTCCGTCGAGACCGAACGCACCCCTGCCCTTGCGGCAATTGCCATCGGCGCAAAGATCGCCAGATAGATCAGGAACACCTTCGGGAACTCACCGATGCCGAGCCAGATGATGACGAGCGGCAGGTAGGCGAGCGGCGGCAACGGCCGGTAGAATTCGATGATCGGATCGAACAGGCCGCGCACGAAGCGATTGACGCCCATGAGCACGCCAATCGGCACGGCGGTCAGCAGCGCCAGCAGGAAAGCGCCGAACACGCGGCCGATACTGGCAAGCGTGTGCTGCATCAGCGTCGAGTTCGAAACACCGTCGGTCATCGCCAGCATGAACTTGTCCCAGACCGCCAGCGGCGACGGCAGGAACAGCGGCTTGACCCAGCCGCCTTCGGTCACGAGGAACCAGAGAGCGACGATGACGACCGTCGTCGAAAAGCTGATGAGGCCGCTGCTGCCTTCACCGGGCGCGCCGAAGATCTTGCCGGCCTTTACGGGCTTGGCGCGTGTCACTCTGTCAAGCATGGGCCACCTCCGGGTTGCCGGACGCACGTTCGTCGCCATAAATGATGCCGAGCACTTCTTCGCGCATGCGGATGAATTCCGGGCTGGATTTGATCGCGCGCGCATTGCCCTCGGCGAGGAACCGCTTGTTGAAATTGAGCTCGTAGGTGTGGGTGATGCGGCCCGGGCGCGGCGACATGACGATCAGCCGCGAGCCGAGGAACAACGCTTCTTCCACACTGTGGGTGATGAAGAAGAACATCTTGTTGGTGAGCTGCCAGACCTTGAGCAGCAGCTCCTGGATGGTCTCGCGTGTCAGCGCGTCGAGTGCTGCCATCGGTTCGTCCATCAGGAGCATCGCGGGATCGCAGGTCAGCGCCCTTGCGATGCCAACACGTTGCTGCATGCCGCCTGAGAGGTGATAGATCATGTGGCGGTGGAAATCCTGAAGGCCGACCAGAGCTAGGTTCTTGGTGGCAAGATCCCGCCGGGTCGCCTTGTCGACGCCGCGCAGCTTGAGGCCGAACTCGGTATTCTCGATGACGTTCAGCCACGGCAGAAGCGCGTGCTTCTGGAAGACGACGCCGCGCTCGGCGCCAGGTCCGTTGACCTGGTGGTTGCCAAGGGTGATGTCGCCTTCCGACGGGGCCATGAAGCCCGCCATCAGGTTGAGCAGCGTCGTCTTTCCGCAGCCCGATGCGCCCAGCGCAACGACGAAGTCTCCGCTGTTGATGGTAAGGTTGACGCCTTTCAAGGCGATGATTGCCTGGTCCGAATAGAGGCCCGGGTAGGTCAGACTGATGTTTCTGACGCTCAATGTTTCCATGAGAAATGCCTCCCTGCACCTCGGTCACGGTCTATGGTGGTGCGCCGGCCGCTCCTCAACGGCCGGGGCAATCGACAGATTAGCCTATTGTGCGGCCGCCTTGGCAAAGTCGGCGTTCACATAAGGCGCGTAGTCGTCGAGCGACTGGCTGATCTGCTTCTGCTCGACGAGGAACTTGGCGCTTTCGGTCAGTGCACGCGTGGCGCCGCCGCCGAGCCAGACCTCGGAGGCCTGCTCATCCGCATTCGGGAACGAAAGCAGGCGCAAGGCTTCGACGGTGCTCGGGCCATCGCCGCCGATCAGCTTGACGATGCCTTCCACTTGCGGCGACTCCTCCGTCCACGCCGCCTTGTTGGCGTTGTAGTCGGCATAAGCGTCTGCCAGAACCTTGGTGAAGGCTTCCATCAGCTTCGGGTTCTCCGAGGCCCAGGCCTTGTCGACCACCAGCCCGTCGAAGGTCGGCACGCTAGCCGCGCCAATCACCTCGGAATCCGAGATCGTCTTGCCGGTCTTCTGGATTTCTGAGAGCGCCGGCGGCCAGACATAGGCCGCGTCTATATCGCCACGCTGCCAGGCGGCAACGATCTGCGGCGGCTTCAGGTTGAGGATTTCCACCTCGCGCGGATCGACGTTCCAGACCTTGTTCATACCGACCAGCAAGTGAAAATGCGACGTCGAGACGAAAGGCACGGCGACCTTCTTGCCCTTGAGATCGGCCGGCGTCTCGATGCCCGAGCCCTCGCGGGCGACCAGCGCTTCCGACTGACCGATATTGTCGAGGATCCAGAAGAGCTGCAGTTCGACGCCGCGCGTCGCGGCAGCCGCAGTACCTGTCGAACCGAGAACGCCGATCGGCACGTCACCGGAGGCAAGCGCCGTAGTGATGTCGCCGGCCGAGCTGAATTGGCGCCAGTCGATCGAATAGCCGGCCTCCTTGGCGGCTGCATCGAAGCGGCCATCGGCGATCGCAGCCACGAACGGGCCAACGATCTGCTGATAGCCGACGACGAGTTTCGTTTCGGCATAAGCGACGCCGGATGCGGCCAGGCTCGCGACAATGCTGGCGGCTGCGGCCAGTCGTCTGAAATGTCCATGTAGCATTTGTCTTCCTCCTCTTTGTTTATTCGCTGACCGTTTCTCCGGTCTTGCTGATGACGATAAGGCCGAGATCCGGCTTGCGTTATATCCAGTCTGGAAGTTGAATAGATCCAGTTTAGCGCCGTCGGGGGAGCAGGCGTCGTGCAGATGAACGTTTCCGAAACCATTTTTTTCATCGATCGCGACAGTGGGATCGGCCTGCAGGCGCAGTTGCGCGAGACGGTCGTTTCGGCCGTGCTCGCCGGAAGGGTGCAGCCGCGCGCGCATCTGCCATCCAGCCGCAAGCTCGCCGACTATCTGCGAATATCGCGCATCACGGTGACACTCGCCTATCAGGAACTGATCAACCAGGGCTATGTCGAGGCGGTCAACCGCAGCTCCTATCGCATCTCCGGCAATCCGCCGGGCATGGATGTGGAAGGGGAGCGCCCATCCGCCGGCTCCAATCCGATCGACTGGAGCCGCAAGATCAAGATGAGCTTTGGCGTCGTGCGCCAGGTCGCCAAGCCGCTGGACTGGCGGCGCTATCCATTCCCCTTCCTCTATGGCCAGATGGACCCGACACTGTTCGATCTCAATGCCTGGCGCGACTGTGCCCGCCGGGCTCTGGCGCGAGAGGATTTCGTGCTGATGGCGAGCGACTTTGCCGCGGCCGACGATGTGCGGCTGGTCAACTACATCTGCTCGCGCACGCTGCCGCGCCGGGGCATCCACGCCACGCCGGACGAAATCCTCGTCACCGTCGGCGCGCAGAATGCGCTCTGGATCGTGACCCGTCTGATCCTGGAGAAGGGCTCCGCCGCCGTCTGCGAAAACCCCTGCCATCCCGATATCAGCGCCTCGCTGCTGTTGAGCGGCGCCGACGTCACCACCGTCGATGTCGATGTCGAGGGCCTGTCACCGGATGCCTTGCCGGAAAACGTCGATGCCGTCTTCGTGACCCCGAGCCACCACTCGCCGACCGGCGCGACTATGCCAGTGGATCGGCGTACGCAACTGCTGCAGGCTGCGGAAGAACGGGATTTCGTCATCGTCGAGGACGATTACGAGTTCGAGATCAGCTACCTCGCTCCGCCTTCCCCGGCGCTGAAGGCGCTCGATCCGTCAGGCCGGGTGCTCTACATCGGCAGCTTCTCGAAATCGCTTTTTCCCGGGCTTCGGCTCGGCTACCTCGTGGCGCCAGCCCCCTTCATTCGCGAGGCGCGTGCGCTTCGCTCGCTGATGTTGCGCCACCCGCCCGGACACCTTCAGCGCACCGCAGCCTATTTCCTGGCGCTCGGCCATTATGACGCCGTGCTCCACCGGATGCGGACCGAATATCACAAGCGCCACGTAATCATGGCCGAGTCACTGCGTAGGGCGAACCTGAAAGTCGCAGGCTCCTCGACCTTCGGCGGCACGTCCTTCTGGATGGAGGGACCGGAAGGGCTCGATGCCGACCGGCTGGTCAGCGAATTGCGGCAGGACGGCGTGCTGGTCGAATCCGGCTCGCCCTTCTTCCCCAGAAGCGACCAGCCCTGCCGCTACTTCCGGATGGGATATTCGTCCATTCCAAGCACAAGCATTGCCGAGGGCGTCGCCCGGGTTCGCGCCCGCATCGACAGTCTTTGCGGCGGCAGCGAGCAGGCCTCCGTGGCGAAGTGACAGGTTGACCGCTTGTGGCTTTCCCTATCGAGCTGGCCGTAGCGTACCTTGGGCTAAGGCGTCCTCTCCATTGCCCACAATGTTGCTCGCGCCTGTGCAGATCAATCGGTCATTTGGATTGTCGCCATAATCGTATTCAAGATTGTCGACAAAGACGTTGACAAATACTTTTGGCGTGCGATGGTGCCGCTTAGCAGCAACGAGCTAGGGAGGAGCAGGTTGATGCAAGGGCTCCAGAAGACCGCGTACTCGCACGACTTTTCGCAATGCCGCACGTACGAGCCCGCACCGCCGGGCCGGCTCGCCTGACATCTCCTCATTCGATCGCCATTGCGGCGTCCAACCACCGACCTCGGGTTTCTGAACCGCCTCCATGAAGCGGCGCAGAGATATGCCCCTGTTCGAGTTGATGCTTGGCGTTGGCCATCGAATGACCGCCGATCGACAACGGGACTTGGTGCTTCAAGCATCGCCAGGAGGCTTTCGCTTGGGTGCATCGCCGTCCAGGAACGCCAGTTGATCAAGATTCCCGCATAGGCCGCCGAAGGTCTTTGCGGTGATCGACACGACCGAGAAGGTCATGCCGCGCAACAGCAGATCACGCCACTGGCCGCCCCTGTCGGGCGGCGAGATGGACGGCCTGTGAGCCGTCCTTGCCTCTTAAATAGAAGCTCCCCGTTCAAGGGGGCCGGTGACCTCAACAAAGGAGAACAGCAGAATGCTCAAGAAACTGATCCTCGCAGCCGCCATGTCGACGGCGCTTTCCGCGGCTGCTCACGCGGAGACGCTCAAATGGGGCTCTTCGCGCGATATCTACTCGCTCGACCCTTATTCCTATGGCGACAGCTACACGCTGTCTTTCCTCAATCACGTCTATGAAGGGCTCGTCCGCTTTGACGCCGACCTGAAGATCGAGCCGGCACTGGCGACCTCCTGGGAAACGGTATCGGACACGGTCTGGCGGTTCCATCTGCGCGAGGACGTCAAGTTCCACAATGGCGCTGATTTCACGGCCGATGACGTGATCGCCTCGCTGACGCGGGTCAGCGATCCGGCATCTCCGCTGCGGGGCAACCTACCGGCATACAAGTCGGCGAAGAAGGTCGACGACCGCACTGTCGATATCGAACTGACCGGCCCCTATCCGCTGCTCTTGAACGACCTGACGAACATCCACATTTTCGACGCCACGTGGCTCGCCGACAACAATTCGCTGAAGCCGACGGATGTCGGCAAGAAGATAGAAGGCTACGCTACCTACCACACCAACGGCACGGGTCCGTTCAAGCTCGAGAGCCGCACGCCCGACAGCAAGACCGTTCTGGTCAAGAACGGCGAGTGGTGGGACCCGGCGAAGTCCAACATCGATCGCATCGAGTTTACGCCGATTGTCTCAGCCGCGACACGCGTGGCGGCACTGTTGTCAGGCGAGATCGACTTCACTGAGAATGCGCCGGCGCAGGATCTTCCGCGCCTTGTCGCGCAGCCGGACCTGAAGGTGATGGAGCGCACCGACCTTCGCACCATCATGATGGGCTTCAACCGCAAACCGAAACTGGCCGACGGCGTCGACAACAAGTTCAACGACCTGCGTGTCCGCCAGGCCGTCGCCCATGCGCTCGACACAGAACTCATCCAGAAGCGGGTCATGCGCGGCAAGTCGAGGACAGCGGGTGCGATCGTTGCGCCGGAAATCCCGGGATATGTCGAAGCACTGGACAAGGTCGTGCCGTACGATCCCGAACTGTCGAAAAAGCTGCTCGCCGAGGCCGGCGCAAGCGATCTCCCCTTCACGCTCGTCTGCACGAACGAGGCCTATGTCAACGAAGAGGAGCTTTGCCAGAGCATCGTCAACATGCTGAGCCGCGCCGGCTTCAAGCCGCAACTCGACATCGGCCCGACGGCGGCACAGGCGCCCAAACGCACGGGCGGTCTGTCGGATGTCTACATCATCGGCTGGGCAAACGAGCCGATGCTCGACAGCTACTCGATCCTGCTTCAGATGATCGAGACGAGGAGCGACAAGGCGGGCGTCTTCAACTGGGGCGGCTGGAGCTATCCTGATATCGACAAGCTGATCATCCAGGCATCGACCGAAATGGATCGGACCAAGCGGCTCGATCTGCAGACCAAGGCACTGCAGATGGTCAAGGACGAGATCATCATGCTGCCGCTGCACCAACAGCCAATGGCTTGGGTGATGAGCAACAAGATCGATAAGGTCGCTCAGCTCGCCGACAACAAGCCGCGCCATTGGCTCACGCATATCGCGGACTAGCCCTGTTGCGGAGCTGGAACGGCGAACGTTCCGGCTCCGACAGGCCGGGACCGGCAGCCCGGACGCTGCCGGCCCCCTTCGTGCTTCTCCGCCTAGATCAGCCAGTCGGCGTCCAGCGCATAGGCCTCGATGGAATCGATCTTCATTTGCGACCCGTCGTCAAAATCGCCATCGGGTGTGCCGGCCATTCCGCCGACCGCGAGATTGACGAGCATGTACATCGGCTCGTGCATGTCCGCGGGGGTATCGGCGCGGGCGATCTCGGTATCGTCGAAGTACCAGACGATCTCGTCTTCCGTCCAAAGCACGCCGTAATCGTGGAACCCGTCGGTATCGGCGACTTGCGCGCCGTCTCTGACGATCGTGTGCTCGCCGCTTTCGTTGGAATGGGCGGTGGTGATGACAGTGTTGGTGTCCTGCCCGCGCATTTCGACGACGTCGAGCTCCGGCGGCCAGGAGCCGTCGGCGGGCAGCAGCCAGAAAGCGGGCCAGGCACCTTGATCGTCCGGCATGTCGGCCCGCATCTCGAAGTAGCCGTAGGTCTGCGCAAAGGACGAATAGGTCGTCAACATCCCGGACGTGTAGTCATAGCCGCCGATCTCGGACTGGATTGCGTCCGGTGCACGCTCTGCGGTGATCGTCAGTACACCATCCTCGACCGAAAACGGGTTAGCCGATGCGGTCGGCCCGTAACTCGGATTGACGTACCATTGCAGCTCACCGTTTTCCGAGAGCGTCGCCCCCTCTTCCGGCGCCCACCAGTATTTGGCATCCCAGATGCCGCCCGTGCCGTCGGTGAGCTGAAGCGTGTCGAAATCGTCCGAGAAGGTCTGCGTCAGGGCGGATCGGTCCAGGCTCAACTGGAACTGGCCCTCCTGCAGTTGGTCGGCTGTCGTATTGGCCAGGACCAGGCTTTCGCCATCGCCGAGATGGAGGCGGAGATCGTCTCCCTGCTGGCCTGCATTCGCCAGCACCTCTTCGAACGAGGTAATGCCGTATCCGTCGAGGCGAATGGTATCGTTGGAGCTGAAGTCGGAGACAAGGTCGCTGCCGTTGCCGTGCTCGAACACGAAGGTATCAGCGCCTCCGGAACCGACCAGCACGTCATTGCCTGCGCGTCCGTCGATGGTCTGGCTGCCGGAGCCACCGGTGATGATGTTGTCGGCGCTGTTGCCGAAGGCGTGTCGACCGTCACCGGTGACGGTCAGGTTTTCGAAGTTCTCCGGTAAGCTGTAGCTCATCCAGGTATCGATCGTGTCTATCCCTTCGCCGGGTGCCTCTTCGGCCCGGTTCGTCGATGAATAGAGATAGTAGACGTCGTCGCCCGTGCCGCCGAACATAGTCACATCGACGGAACCGTCGCCCCAGATCGAATCGTTGCCGGGAGTTCCGTAGAGCGTGGACCCGGATCCGGTTGCGGAAAACCATGCGGTCGAACTTCCGCTGTAATGGAGCGGTTGTCCGAGGGCGTTCATGGCAGTTCTGCTCATCGAGAAGTCTCCTGTTTATTGGAGTGCCCCTTCCCGATGAGCACCTCTAGCATCTCAAGCTGTCGCCCACACCCCCAACATTTGCGGATAATCCGGAGCAGCGGCCTCCCCACAAGGGAGCCGAGCGGACCCAGCCTAGACGTATTTCGACGCGAGAAGTGCTGCGATCTCCGCCTGACAGTTCACGAGCGGACGTGTGTGCTGATTGGCTTTTGCCATCGCCATCGCGCCGGAATAGGCGGCGATGATCAGGGTGGCGAGGCTGTCGGGTTGAATGCCTGCGACGCGCTTCAGGCGGATGTCTTCCTGGAATCGCGCCGCGAGCGCTTCTTCCCAAGCCTCAAAAATTGCACCCAGCGCCTGCTGCATCTCGTCATCATGCCTGGAGACTTCGATCGCCATATTGTTCAGCGGGCAGCCGGAGACGGAGCCGTTTTCGGAGAGCTCGCTGATGATCTCGGTGAAGATCTGATCGATCGCTGTGGGTGTATCGCTAGAGGTACGCAGCGGGTCGATCCACGTTTGCCGCACCGCTACGGCGACGCGGTCGCGGATAACCGCCAATCCAAGTTCCCGTTTGGCCGGAAAGTGATGGGCCATAGCGCCTCCTGAGACGGATGCCTTCGCGCGCAATTCCTGCATTCCCGTCGCGAGATATCCTTGGGTGACAAAGGCCTGGTAGGCCGCATCGACGATCCTGCGGCGCACCGCTTGAGGATCGTTGGTTCTTTTGTGTTCGCTCATGACCGCCGCCTGAAAAATCGTTCGCCATAGTGCCTTGACAAAACAGGTCGATCAACCTGTTATTAGAAACAGGACAATTGACCTGTTTTGGAGGATTCATGGAACCGCACGCCGTTTACGAACTTCGCCGCTACCGACTTCATCCCGGCGGAAGGGATCGCCTGATCGACTTGTTTGACCGCGAATTCGTTGAACCGCAGGAAGCGCTCGGAATGCGTCTTGAAGGCGAATTCCGCGACTGCGACGATCCCGACGCCTTCGTCTGGGTACGTTCCTTTGCCGATATGCCAACGCGAACCGACGCGTTGGCGGCCTTTTATTCGGGCCCGGTTTGGAAGGACCATGGGTCTCGCGCCAACGAGACGATGCTCAACTCGGACAATGTGTTGCTGGTCAAGCCAGTCGCTGGCACGCAGCCGTTTCCTCACAACCTTGCAAGGGAGCAAGAGGCACAATCGACCAGAGGTGTCGTCACCGTGAACCTCTGCTCGCTGGCGCCCGGCACGGAGGACCGTTTCGCTGCATTCTTCATCGCCGAGGCACTGCCGATCCTCGAAGACGCCGGTGCTCGCATCGACGCGGTGTTCGTTACCGAACGCAGCGCAAACGCCTTCCCGAGGCTCCCCGTCCGTGAGGGCGAAACGGTGTTTATCTGGTTTGAAATGCATGAGGACGACGACGGCCTTTCACGGCATCGGGAGCAACTGAACAAGGACGTCAGATGGACCAGTGAGGTCTTTCCTCGAATGGATAGCCAGTGCTGGCGAAGGATCGAGGTTTCTCGGCTGACCCCGACGTCGCGATCGCTTTGCACCTTGTAGCTGGCGCCCATACACGCCGGATCGGTACGAACGCACCCACAGCCGCCAGGAACGCATCCTGGCGGAACCAAACCAGCCTCCAAACGTTGTATTGGGTTAGGGGAGGCACGGAATGAAACACGCGGATGTTCGAACAGTCGCCAACGCCCAGATCAGACATATCTGGGACGTCGCGGATTATTGCCGGCGGACCGGTATTCACAAAACCGAAGAGCAGCGCCTGATCAAGGTGCTCGGTAGACAGGCAACCAGCCACGAGCTCCAGATGAACATCGTGCGCGTTCAGACGCGTATCCGCTGAAGCTTCGACATGGGAATTGCGCGAGCGGTCACCGCGTGATCGGTGGCCGGTTTCGACTTCTTGCCCGTTCAGAAATTCCTAAACGTCTTCGCTACCTTAGTCGACGAACTCGACAATCACGCCAGGCTTGACCATCCCCGCCAACTCCTCCGCATCCCAGTTGGTCAGGCGAACGCATCCGTGCGATCCCGACTTGTCGATCATCGACGGCTCCGGCGTGCCGTGAATTCCGTAGGTGGGCTTCGAGAGATCGATCCAGACCGTGCCGACCGGACCGTTCGGGCCGCCCGGCAAGGTCAAGATCTTTCGGTTGTCGCCCTGCTTGAAGTTGATTTTTGGATTGTAGACATAGGGCGGCATTCGGGCGACGCCTTTGACCTTGTGCGTTCCCGAAGGAGATGGCGTTTCCCGGCTGCCGATCGTTGCCGGATAGGCTGCGATCAGCGTATCGTCGGCGCCAAGTGCCACGATTTGACCGGTGCGCCGGTGCGCTTCAATGCGCTTGACCGTTCCCTGCGTCGGTGGACCTGGGTTCACAACGGAAACCGTGTCACCGACCGAGAACGCCGAAGTCTGATTGAGCGCCTTGAGAAGATCGATATCCATGTGGAAGCGCTCCGCCAGCTTCTCGGCGACGCTCGTGTATCCGAGCTGAGCCATCTTCGCCTGCTCGGAGTAGTCTTCGGGGATCTCAGCGACCAATCCTTGAGCATCGTCCTCGGAGATGACGTAGGGCTCGACCACCGTCGTCTGGTCCGGCAGTCGCCCGATGACGTCGGCGTCCAATGTTCCGTCAGCGGACAGACCTTGCATGGTCTCGAAGGCGGCGATCGCCTTGGCGACATTCTCACCGGCGAAACCGTCGATCACACCGGGCGACGCCCCCGCCCGATCGAGAAGCACCTGGAGCCTGACGATGGCGGGGTCTGGCTTGTCCGAGGTCTCGGTCGTCCGTTCCAACAATGTGGGCGTAATCGATGCACCGTCGATGGCTTCTGGCTGAAGCGTCTGGGCATTGGCCAGCGCGGCGGGGGATAGCAGCATCAGCGCCGCCAATAGAACCTTGGTTTTCATGATCTCTCAATCGATCAGCCCCTGATTTGTTCCCGCCTCGCGGCGCCAAGATGCTGCTTTCTCAGGTGCGAACGGCATTGACCTTGCGGCCTTTTCGCCGCGGCCAATCGGCCCCAGGCCGAGCCTCGATCCGTGGCCCCATAGGCGCACCGACCTCGTGTCAGAGAAAGTCTCTTGACAGAACACGAAAGTCGAAATCTTATTGTAAAGCGTTTTAGTAAATCGGTTTACAACGGCAGGGGATGAAGCCAAGGTGACCACACGACGCGTCACAGGTCTGAAGGATGTAGCCCGAGCTGCCGGCGTTTCCGTGACAACGGTCTCGCGCCTGCTGAACGGATCGCTCGACCTGCCTTCCGAAACGAAGAAGCGGATCTCGGATGCGATCCGCGACCTCAATTACCAGCCCAACCCGCATGCCCGCCGGCTCAGCCGCGGTCGTTCCGATACGATCGGTCTTGTCGTTCCCGATATCGCCAACCCCTTCTTCGCGACGCTCGTGGCAGCCGTCGAAGAAGAGGCGGATACCCGCGGGCTTGCCGTCTCGCTTTACGCCACCCTGAACCGGGCCGGTCGCGAGGTCGCCTATCTCCAGCTGATCGAACGCAATCACGTCGATGGCCTGATCTTCGTCACCAACCACCCGGACGACGGTCAACTCGCCACGTTGATAAACCGCACCGGCAAAGTCGTGATCGCCGACGAAGACGTTCCCGGCGCGCAGGCACCCAAGCTCTTCTGCGATAACGAGCTGGGCGGAGCGCTCGCAGGCCGGCATCTGGCGGAATTCGGGCATAGGGATGTGCTGTTCGTCGGCGGCCCGCAAGCGATGATCAGTTCGCGTCGGCGCTCCAACGGTCTTGAGCGGACGCTGCGCGATGCGTTCGGCGAGGATATCCGTCTTTTAAAATACGCCGGTGACTACACCGTGGCCTTCGGTCGGCAGGCGGCGAAGCGCTTCATCGAGGAAGGTCGCCCGGCAACGGCGATCTTCGCCAGCTCGGACGAAATCGCCATCGGCATGATCGAGGTCTTCCGGGACCAGGGGGTTTCGATCCCGGACGATGTTTCGGTCATCGGCTTTGACGACGTCGGCCCGCTCCATCTTTTCGGTCCGCCTATGACCGCCATTCGCCAGCCGGTCCGCGCGATCGGCGGGCGTGCCCTCTCCCTTCTTCTCGAAACAAACTGGCAGGGCAAACAGGCTCTCGTCGAAGAGCTCCTGCCAGTCGAAATCGTCGTGCGGAAATCCGTTGCTCCGCCTGCGAAACGATAAATCACGCAATGGAGAACCAACAGAGGATGAGAACATGAACTGGAATTTGAAACGCAGGACTTTAGTCGCCACGCTTGGTTTCACGGCATTGACGACCCTCGGCGCTGCTCTCTCGCCGGCCCTTGCCGCCGAAAAGACCTTTGCGCTCGTGCAAATCAACCAGCAGGCGCTTTTCTTCAATCAGATGAACGAAGGCGCGCAGAAGGCGGCTGACGCTGCCGGCGCGAAGCTCGTCATCTTCAATGCCAACAACGACCCGGCCGCGCAGAACAGTGCGATCGAAACCTACATTCAGCAGAAGGTCGATGGCATCGCCGTCGTCGCAATCGACGTCAACGGCATCATGCCGGCGGTCAACCAGGCAGCCGAAGCCGGGATCCCCGTCGTCGCCATCGATGCGATCCTTCCGGAAGGCCCGCAGAAGGCGCAGATCGGCGTCGACAACGCCACGGCCGGCGCCGACATGGGCAAGTTCTTCCTCGACTACATCAAGGCCAACGCCGATGGCAAAGCCAAGATCGGTGTCGTCGGCGCGCTCAACTCCTTCATTCAGAACGTTCGTCAGGAAGGATTTGAAAAGACCATCAAGGATGTCGACGGTATCAGCTCGGCCGGCGTCGTCGATGGACAGAACGTGCAGGACAACGCGCTCGCTGCCGCCGAGAACCTGATTACCGGCAATCCCGACCTGACCGCAATCTATGCGACCGGTGAGCCGGCCCTGATGGGTGCCATCGCCGCGGTCGAAAGCCAGAGCAAGCAGGATAGCGTGAAGGTCTTCGGTTGGGACCTGACGGCCCAGGCGATCGCCGGCATCGACGCCGGCTACGTCACCGCCGTGATTCAGCAGGATCCGGCTGCCATGGGTGCCGCTGCCGTCGACGCCTTGAAGAAGGTCTCCGACGGCGGCAGCGTCGAAAAGACCATCGCCGTGCCGGTAACGATCGTCACCAAGGACAACGTCGAGCCATATCGGGCGATCTTCAAATGATGACGACTGAAAGACAGCATCCTCCCGCTGTCGCTGGTGTCGGGGGGGCTTTGCCCTCCCGCACCGGTGTCAGCCCCCGCGTGTCCCTCAAAGGGATCGTCAAGACGTTCGGATCGCACCAGGCGCTGCGTGGCGTCGACCTCGACATCTATCCCGGCGAGTGCCTTGGCCTCGTCGGCGACAACGCCGCCGGCAAATCGACGCTGACCAAGGTCATCTCGGGCACCTACATTCCCGATGGCGGGACCATTACGCTGGAAGGCGAAGAGGTTCGGTTCTCAGGACCTGCGGACGCCCGTAACCGCAATATCGAAATGGTCTTTCAGGACCTGAGCCTTTGCGACCACATCGATGTGGTCGGCAATCTTTTCCTCGGTCGAGAAATCAGCAAAGGGCCATTCCTCGATACGAGGACCATGCTCGAGGAAGCACGCAAGATGCTCGATGCGCTGGAAATCCGCATTCCGCGTCTGACCGGCAAGGTCGCTCAGCTCTCGGGCGGACAGCGTCAGGCGATCGCGATCGCGCGCGCCGCTTCGTTCAATCCGAAAGTCCTCATCATGGACGAGCCCACCTCGGCGCTCGCCGTGGCGGAGGTCGAAGCCGTGCTCGCGCTGATCAACCGCGTCAAGGCAAAGGGCGTCTCGGTCATCCTGATCACCCACCGTCTCCAGGACCTGTTCCGTGTCTGCGACCGCATTGCCGTGATGTACGAAGGCACCAAGGTCGCCGAGCGCGAAATCGGCAAGACCAACCTGGAAGACCTCGTCAAGCTGATCGTCGGGGAAGGAGCCAAGCAATGACGGCCTATACCGAACGCGCAAAAGGCTCGCCGGCGGCAGACTTCCTTTCGGAAAACGCCCAGGTTCTGTCGATCGCCTTCTTCTTCCTGGCCTGCGTCATCTTTTTCGCGGCCACGACCGATACCTTCATGACGCTCGGCAACATTCTGAACGTCATCCGCCAGGCAGCGCCGATTCTCATCGTCGCGGTCGCCATGACGCTGGTAATCATAACCGGCGGCATCGACCTCTCTGTCGGTTCGCAGGTCGCCCTGGTCAATGCGGTGGCGGCCATTGTCTTGGCCATGGGCTATCCCTGGCCTCTCGTCGTCGTCGCGATGCTCTTCTTCGGCGCCTTTCTCGGCTTCGTGCAGGGATGGTTCACCGCCTATCAGGGTATTCCGGCCTTCATCGTCACGCTTGCCGGCCTGTCGATCCTTCGCGGCTTGGCGCTCTATCTGACGCAAGGGTACTCGATCCCGATCAAGGACGCTCCCGGCTTCTTCATGCTCGGCCGCGGCGAATTGCTGGGCATTCCGATGCCTGCGCTTATCGCGGTTGCGGTCGCGGTCGCCGGCTATGTCGTCATATCCTCGACCAAATACGGCCGCCAGGTCGTCGCCGTCGGGTCCAACATGGAAGCGGCTCGCCGCGTCGGCATGCCGGCGAAATGGGTGATCGCCTCGGTCTATATGATCGCCGGCGTTGCCTGCGCCCTTGCTGGCCTGTTGATCGCCGCGCGCCTCGGCTCCGGCTCCTCGAATGCGGCCGTCGGCTTCGAGCTTCAAGTTATCGCCGCCGTAGTGCTGGGCGGGACATCGCTGATGGGGGGGCGCGGCACGATCCTCGGGACCGTGCTCGGCACGATGACGATTGCGGTCATCGGCAACGGCCTGATCCTCATGCATATCTCGCCGTTCTTCACGCAGATTGTTACCGGCGCGATCATTCTCGTTGCGATCTGGCTCAACACCCGGATCTTCACCGCCAACTTTCGCTTCGGCGGCAAGAGATGACCGTCATGAGCAAGGAGCTGTCAGAAGGACATGTGCGGTCCGGCAAGGTGATGACGGTGAACGGCGCGATCGACGCGGATCAACTCGGCATCACACTGATGCACGAGCATATCCTCAACGATTGCCGCTGCTGGTGGAACGCACCGCAAACGAAGGAGCGTCAGTATCTCGCCGAAGGCTTCGTCTGCATGGAGATCCTCGGCGAACTGCGCCAGGACCCCTTCGTTAACAAGCACAACATTGCGCTCGACGACGAACCCTTGGCTATCGCCGAATTGCAGGCTTTCGCGACCGCAGGCGGCCGTACAGTCGTCGAACCCACCTGCAATGGCATCGGTAGAAACCCGCTCGCCTTACGGCGCATCTCCAAGGCGACGGGTCTCAATATCGTGATGGGGGCCGGATACTATCTTGCCTCCTCGCATCCGGCCGAGGTCGCCGACATGAGCGTCGACCAGATCGCCGACGGCATCGTCCGCGAGGCCATCGACGGTGTTGACGGCACGGGCGTGAAAATCGGACTGATCGGCGAGATCGGCGTCTCCTCCGATTTCACCCCGGCCGAGGAGAAGTCCCTGCGTGGGGCCGCCCGGGCGCAGGTCCGGACCGGTTTGCCGCTGATGGTGCATCTGCCGGGCTGGTCCCGGCTCGGCCATCGGGTGCTCGATGTCGTCGCCGAGGAAGGGGCGGATCTGCGCCACACCGTGCTTTGTCACATGAACCCGTCCCACGACGATTTCGCCTATCAAAGCGAGCTCGCCGAACGCGGTGCGTTCATCGAGTACGACATGATCGGCATGGACTTCTTCTATGCCGATCAACAGGTACAGTGCCCGAGCGACGAAGAGGCAGCACGAGCGATCGCCAGGCTGGTGGACGCCGGCCACATGGACCGCATCCTGCTCTCGCACGATGTGTTCCTGAAGATGATGCTCAGCCACTACGGAGGCAACGGCTATGCCTACGTCCTGCGCCACTTCCTGCCGCGTCTCAAACGACACGGGCTGGAGGACGGCGCGCTCGACAGAATGATGCGGGACAACCCCCGCTCGGTATTCCAAACCGGGGCCTGATATCGGCTCCCAACGCAATTCAAGACAGACGGATTGACCATGACAAAGAAAGTGCTTCTCGTCGGCGAGAGCTGGGTAAGCTCCGCCACCCACTACAAGGGTTTCGACCAGTTCGGCAGCGTGACCTTCCATCTGGGCGCCGAACCGCTCGTCAAGGTGCTCAAGGACAGCGAGTTCGAGCTGACCTACATGACCGCACACGACGCCGTGGACCAGTTCCCCTATGAAATGGCAGGCCTCGACCAATACGATGCGATCATCCTGTCGGATATCGGCGCCAACTCGCTGTTGCTGCCGCCGGCCGTATGGCTGCATTCGCGCACCGTTCCGAACCGATTGAAGCTCATCAAGGCCTGGGTCGAAAAGGGCGGAGCGCTGCTGATGGTCGGCGGCTACTTCTCCTTCCAGGGTATCGACGGTAAGGCGCGCTGGCGCCGCACGGCTGTCGAAGACACGCTTCCGGTGACGTGCCTTCCCTATGACGACCGCGTCGAGATTCCCGAGGGCGCGGTTGCCGACGTCGTCAAGCCGGACCATCCGACCATGGCGGGGCTTTCGGGCAGCTGGCCGTTGCTTCTCGGCGTCAATGAAGTGGAGGTTCGCGATGGAGCCGAGGTCGTCGCCCGGCTCCCGGAAGATCAGGGCGGACACCCGTTGCTCGTCCTTGGCGGCTTCGGCAAGGGGCGCACCGCCGCCTGGACGTCCGATATCGGCCCCCACTGGCTGTCGCCGGCATTCTGCGAGTGGGAAGGCTACGGCCGCCTCTGGAAGAACATCCTTGGGTGGATGACAGAAACGGCGCGCTAACCGCAGCGAGGAGCGCGCGCTGAGGAGAGCCTCAGCGCGCGGCCAGGATCGCTTGCAACTGCTCGATCGACGGAAACGCCGAACGGGTTCCGGGACGGCTGACAGTGATGGCGGCGGCGCGCGTTGCATGTTCGATCGCGGTGCGATCGAGGCGAGTGCCACGAAGTGCGGCGGATGCGAGCGCCACCGCCATGAACGTGTCGCCGGCGCCTGTCGTGTCGACGACGTCGCATTCGACGGCGCCGATCCGGACACTGCTTTCGGCGGTGACGAGCATGGCTCCGTCGCCGCCGAAGGTCAGGACGACCTCGCGAACGCCGGCCGCAAGCAGCTTGCGGGCAGCCTCTTCGCCGCTGGTACCGGTCATTGCCTGCGCCTCACCCTGGTTGAGGAAAGCAATGTCAACCAAGGGCCACAGGGTGCTGAAATAAGGACGCAAGGGAGACGGATTGAAGGCGGTGATCATGTGGCGGGCGCGCGCAGCTTCAAGGACACCGCGCGTCGTTTCGTCCGACAGGTTTCCCTGGAGCACAGCAAGGTCGCCGGGAACCGCGTCGGCCAGCGCTGCCACGGCGTCGGCAAGCGTGAGGTTCTGGGCAGAGTCGGTGGTCGTGATGTTGACGTTTTCTCCATCCGGCGTGGTCAGCACGATCGAGAAGTCGGTGGACTTGCCGAGGACCGGCACAAGTCTGCTGACCACCGGTTCGCTTGCCAGATGCTGGCGGATCATGTCGGCGCGAAAGCCGTCGCCGAAGGCTGCGACAAGGCTCGTCGGCAGGCCGGTGCGGGCCATGACAACAGCCTGGTTCGCGCCCTTGCCACCGAGGTCCCGTGACCGCTGGCTACCGTGGATCGATGCGCCCGCGGCCGGCATTTCCGACACGGCGATGGTCTCGTCCACCGTCACATTACCGATTACGTAAGCGTGCATGAACATACCTTCGAAAGGGAGAGAAATGCAGGAAATATCTGACAAGTCCACAAGCGCCATAAGGGAAATATTTGGGACTGACAAGGTTCTGATCGGCATGATCCATTGCCCGGCCTTCCCCGGTGCGCCGCGCTATCGGGGTGCCGATATGTCTGTTATCTACGATGCCTGCATGCGTGACGCCGAGGCGTTGGTCGAGGGTGGCCTGCATGGCCTGATGATCGAAAATCATGGCGACGTGCCGTTCTCCAAGCCGGAAGATATCGGCCACGAAACGGCAGCCTTCATGTCGGTCGTCACCGACCGGATCGCACGGGCGACAGGTGTGCCGCTCGGCATCAACGTCCTTGCCAATGCGCCGATCCCGGCCTTTGCCATCGCCATGGCGGGCGGCGCCAAGTTCATTCGTGTCAACCAGTGGGCCAACGCCTATGTCGCCAACGAAGGCTTCATGGAGGGGCGGGCCGCAGAAGCGATGCGCTACCGCTCATTGCTGCGTGCCGAGCACATCAAGGTCTTTGCCGACAGCCATGTGAAGCACGGTGCCCACGCCATCGTGGCCGATCGCTCGATCCAGGAACTGACGCGCGACCTCGCCTTCTTCGACGCCGACGGTGTGATCGCCACCGGTCAGCGCACCGGCAATACGGCAACCATCGAGGAGATCGAGGAGATCGGCTCGGCGACGCACCTGCCGCTTCTGGTCGGCTCGGGCGTGACCAAGGACAACATCGTCGAAATCCTCAGGCGCACCAACGGCGTGATCGTCGCCTCGTCTCTGAAGCAAGGCGGGGTCTGGTGGAACCCGGTCGATATCGAGCGGGTTAAGGCTTTCCGTGCCGCTGCCGAACCCGCGCTGGAGGCATGACGATGGCGGCTGAAACGCTTTCGGAACAGATCCTGCGGGAAAACGCCACCGTCTTCGAAGCCATGGTCAACCATCGCTTCGTCGAGGACATCGTGATGGAGCGCCTGTCCCCGCAGGTTTTCGAACGCTATCTCGTCTATGAGGGGGCCTTCGTCGAAACCGCGATCTCGATCTTCGCCTTTGCGGCGGCGAAGGCCGAGACGATCGAACAGAAGCGCTGGTTGATTGCCGTTCTGGATGCGCTCGCCAACCAGCAGATCGCCTACTTCGAACGGATTTTTGCCGAACGCAATATCGATCCCGGCACCTATGATCTCAATGTTGCCGAGGTCGAGGCTTTCCGAACGGGTATGCTGGACATCGCCCGCAACGGCGGTTTCCTCGATACCGTCGCTGCGATGTTTGCGGCCGAGTGGATGTACTGGATCTGGTCGAAAAGGGCCGCCCGTTCATCGTTTGCCGATCCACATTTGAAGGAATGGGTCGAAATGCACGCCGATGATGAGTTTGCGGCTCAGGCGAAGTGGCTGAAGCAAGAACTCGACGTAGCCGGCGACGCGCTCGAGGCTTCCGAGCGCAAACGCCTGAGCGCTATCTTCGGGCGAGCGCAGCAACTGGAAATCGCCTTTCATGACGCAGCCTACGTCTGATCAAGGCGACATTTGGGAACGACCATGACCTCTCGCACCACAGTGGACGGCAAGCGCCTGCTCAAGCGTCTTGATGACTTCGCAAAAATCGGCGGGACGCCGGCCGGGGGCGTCAACCGGCAGGCTTTGTCGGTGGAAGATCGGGGCTCCCGCCGGCTGCTAGCGGAACTCGCGCTTGCGCGCGGTTTCCGCGTCTTCCAGGATCCGATGGCAAACCTGTTCATCCGGCGGGAGGGCCTTTTTCCTCAAAGGCCGCCGTTCGTGATCGGCAGCCACCTCGACAGCCAGCCGACCGGCGGGCGCTTTGACGGAGCGCTCGGCACCCTGGCGGCCTTTGAGGTGATGGAAAGTCTCGAAGATGCCGGCATCGAGACTGATTTTCCGCTTGAGGTCGTTGCCTGGACGAACGAGGAAGGAAGCCGCTTTGCCCCCGGCACGATGGGATCGATGGCTTTTGCCGCCGGTGCCATCCCCGAGGCCTGGTCCGATCTTCGCGGCCGCGACGGAGCCTTGTTCGTCGATGAGTTGGAGGCAACATTGAAAGCCCTGCCGGAAGCCGAAATGCGCCCGCTCGGCTTCCCGGTCACCGGCTACCTTGAGCTTCATATCGAACAGGGCCCGTCGCTCGAACGGGAGAACATACCGGTTGGCATCGTCTATGGCATCCAGGGCACGCGGTGGCTGGAGGTCAGGATCGATGGGCAGGCAGCGCATGCGGGCACGACGGCGCTCGAATTCCGTCGCGACCCGATGGCCGCGGCCGTTACCGCGCTTGAACCACTGTATAGGAGCGCCATGCCGGGCGACCCGCGCGCACGCTTTACCGTCGGCCGCTTCGCAGTCGAACCAGGTTCGGTGAACTCGATTCCGGGGTCGGTCACGTTCACCCTCGATCTGCGCCACCCGGAGACCAACGCCATCGACGACCTGGAAGAGCGGGTCCGGCAGGCATGTGACAACGCCTCCAAGGCGAACGGTTGCCAGAGCACAACGCGGCAAATCTTCGACATGCCGCCGGGCCTCTTTTCAGACGACCTGCTCACCTGCCTCGATCGCGCTGCCGCATCGCTCGGACTGACAACCAGGCGTATGCTCTCCGGCGCCTTCCACGATGCCTTGTTCGTCAGTCGTGTCGCGCCGGCAGCCATGATCTTCGTGCCTTGCCGCGATGGGCTTAGCCACAACGAAGCGGAATATGTCGAGCCCGCGCATTCCATCGAAGGTGCCCGTATGCTGCTTGCCGCGACCCTCGAAGCGTTTGCTGCGAGCGCATAGAGCGCGCGCGGGTGCGGCTCGCCGCCCCTGTAGCCAGCGCAGGCGCGCTTCGGTGTTGCCAGCGGGCATGCGCTCCGAAACTGCTGCATCCGGATGGATCATATTTTTTTCGTCGACGATGGATGAGAAATCGCATCGGCTCCGTATATGCGGGTATGGAATCGAAAAAAGGCGCTTTCGACGTTATTGGGCAGCTGGCCGCGCTGCGGCGCTACGCGCGTTCGCTTGCGCGCAATTCGCCCGACGCAGAAGATCTCGTTCATGATGCTTTGGTGAGAGCCTACGAGCGGCGCTCGACGTTCCGGTCGGGAGCGAACCTTCGAAACTGGCTCTTTGCCATCGTTCGCAACGCCCATATCGACCGCGTACGATCGGTAATATCGCGCGGCCAGCGTGACAGCCAGACGGCGCAGGAAGCCGTATCGTCCTACCCGGCCCACCAGGAACACAGCGTCCGGCTCGCTCAGGTTCGCGAGGCGTTCATGCTGCTGCCGGAGGAGCAGCGCGAAGCCCTACATCTGGTTGCTGTCGAAGATCTCTCCTACCAGGAGGCCGCCGACATACTCGACATCCCCGTCGGGACCTTGATGTCGCGCGTCTCCCGTGCACGAGCAGCGCTCAGAGATTTCGAAAGCGGACGGAGGAAGCCTAACCATCTGAAGCTTGTCGGAGGCGACAATGACTGACGTCGATACGATTACCGATGGCGATCTCGACGCCTACATCGACAATCAGCTCGACGCGACCGGTCGGCTGCGGGTCGAGACCTGGCTTGCCAGGAATCCGGATGCGGCGGCGCGCGTCATGGCCGACCTCGGCATGCGCACCACGCTCAAACTGGCGATGACGTCGGATGTCGTTGCCGGTCGTCCTGAGACGCGCGAGGCGGCCCGGCGCCTTTCTTCTGGGCTTGCGAATGCGCGCGTTTGGAACGCGCTGCAAAAGGTTGCGGCGGTCGGCTTAATGGTGTCGGTTGGGTGGATTGCCCATTCGGCGGTCGGCCCGAGCGAAGTCAATGCCTCGGCCCATCCGCCGGCTTTCGTGGAGCACGCCATCCGCGCCCATCAGACCTCGGTCGTAAGGGCTGGAATGCCGTCGCAGCCTGAGGTTCAGACCTATGACCGGGACGACATTCGTGCCGCGACCGCCATCGTCATGCCGGAGCTCCCGAAGGGCTGGAACGTCGTCGATGTCCAGGTGTTCCCCTCGGAATTCGGACCCAGCGTCGAGATGAGCGTCAAGACCGACGCGGGCACGGTCATTTCACTTTTCGCCGGCAGGCCCGGTCGTTTCGCGGTCGAACCCGTGAAGGACCTCAACCTTTCCAATGCCGAGGCTGCCTGGTGGCAGGTCGGCGAGGTTGCCTATGCCGTCGTTTCAAGCACGCCGGGCATCGGCCTCAGCGACGAGGCCGAGCTTCTCAAGAACTCACTTTACTGAGGAAACCTTCATGTATCAGAACCAGAACCGCTTCGGCGGCATGAGTCAGGCTTCGGCCGCCGCCCTCGACGAGGGCCTTCGCCAGCACATGCTGCGCGTCTTCAACTATATGGGCCTCGGCCTCGTCGTGACGGGCCTTGTCGCCTTCATCGTCGGCACCACGCCGGCGCTTTACGTGCCGATCTTCTCCACGCCGCTGAAATGGGTGGTGATGCTGGCGCCGCTCGCCTTCGTCTTCTTCTTTTCCTTCAAGATGCATTCGATGTCGGCATCCTCGGCACAGATGACCTTCTGGGCCTTCTGCGCCGTTATGGGCCTGTCGCTCGCTTCGGTCTTCCTGGTCTTCACCGGCGCCAGCATCGCCCGCACATTCTTCATCGCCGCTACCATGTTCGGAGCGACGAGCCTCTACGGCTATGTGACGAAACGGGACCTCGCGAAGTTCGGTTCGTTCATGATCATGGGTCTGATCGGCGTGATGATCGCCTCGATCGTCAACATCTTCCTCGGTTCCAGCGCCCTTCAGTTTGCCGTCTCGGTGATCGGCATCGTCGTCTTCGTCGGTCTGACCGCCTGGGACACGCAGAACATCAAGGAGCAGTATGCCGACAACTTCGACCAGGAATCCCAGCAGAAGCTGGCGGTCTTCGGCGCTCTCTCGCTCTACCTGAACTTCGTCAACATCTTCCAGCTGCTGCTGAATTTCACCGGCCAGCGCGAAGAGTAACAGTCGCCGATATCAAGGACATATCTTATGGATCGCAATGATCAACAGGCCATAGACGGCCTGTTCTCCAAGCTCGCCCAGGCGGAGCGCCAATCCGCTCCGCGCGACGCGGAAGCCGACCGCTTCATTCAAGAGCGGATCGGCCAGCAGCCGGGCGCGCCCTATTACATGGCGCAGACGATCGTCGTACAGGAACAGGCACTGGAGGCGGCTCAACGCCGTATCGAAGAACTGGAAGCGCACACCGCACAAAGCCAGCAGCGCGCCGGCTTCTTCTCCTCGATGTTCGGCAGCAACGCTGCCCCTCAGCGCCCGGCGCCACAACAGGCCGGGTATGGCCGTGCGGCCCCGAGCTCGCCATGGGGCAACCAGAGCCAGGCTTACGGCCAGCCGATGCAACAGCGCACCGGCGGCGGCTTCCTCGCGGGCGCCGCGCAGACCGCAATGGGCGTCGCCGGTGGCGTCCTGCTCGGCAATGCGATTGCCGGCATGTTGGGTGGTAACGAGGCCCAGGCCGCTCAACCAGCCGCCCCTGCCCCGGAGCCGGAAGCGCCCGTTGACGACATGGATTTCGGCGGCGCCGAAGATATTTGACGCCGCTTTTGGCTTCCGGGGACCATCCCCTCCCCCGGAAGCCAGCCTTCCCTCAGAGCCAACCCTTTCTCATGATCCCAGCTGCACCAAGCCCACCGCCTGTCCCCCATCCGGTCACGACGACCCGCCACCTTGTCGGTCGCGCAGGATGGGCGGAGTTCGGCTTGCTGTTTGCCGCCCGCTCCATGGCCTATCCGACAAGGCGGACCACGCGGCATGCCTGACGACGCCGACCCTGACCAACGTTCATCAGACCCTACAAGCGCGGCTCCGCTGAAGCGGTTTCGCGGTCACCTACTTTGCGCCCGCAACCGTCGACCAGACGGGCGGGCGACGCTTTTTCTTTTCCCATCAACAATAGAAGGATTGGCCTTGCCTTGAGGGCTGGCCTTTAAACCCAATGATGTTCGAATGGATGTCTGATCCGGCCGCCTGGGCGGGTCTCGCCACCCTCATCGTTCTCGAGATCGTGCTCGGTATCGACAACCTCGTCTTCATCGCCATCCTCGCGGATAAGCTTCCAGCGCATCAACGGGAAAGAGCCCGACTGATCGGCCTCGGACTGGCGCTGGGCATGCGTCTCGTCCTGCTTGCCTCGATCGCCTGGATCGTGACGCTGACCACTCCGTTGTTCACAGTGCTCGGCGCTGAGATCTCCGGCCGCGACCTGATCCTTCTGTTCGGCGGCCTGTTCCTTCTGTTCAAGGGGACGATGGAGCTGCACGAGCGCCTCGAGGGCCATGCCGGTCACAAGGAAGGCAAGGTGGAGCATGCGGTCTTCTGGCAGGTCCTCGTGCAGATCGTCGTCCTCGATGCCGTCTTCTCGCTGGACAGCGTCATCACCGCCGTCGGGATGGTTCAGCATCTCTCCGTGATGATGATCGCGGTCATTGTCGCCGTCGGCGTGATGCTGCTTGCGTCCAAACCACTGATGGCCTTCGTGTCGAAACACCCGACCGTCGTCATCCTCTGCCTCGGCTTCCTGATGATGATCGGCTTCTCCTTGATCGTCGAAGGGTTCGGTTTCCATATCCCCAAGGGCTACCTCTATGCGGCGATCGGCTTCTCGGTGCTGATCGAGGCCTTCAACCAGATCGGACGCCGCAACCGCGAACGCTTCATGACGACGGGTGACTTGCGCGAGCGTACGGCAAATGCCGTTCTCTCCCTCCTCGGTCGACGCAAGAGCGAGACGTCGCTCGGCGAAACGGCCGATGTCATCGCGGAGCGGGCGACGGAGGACGAACTGTTCACGCCGGTGGAGCACGAGATGATCGAAGGCGTACTGACACTTGCAGAGCGCCCGGCAAAATCGGTCATGACACCGAGGCTTGATGTCGAGTGGCTGGATATCGAGGAGAGTGACGACGAGTTGCGCCGCAAAATCATCGAAACAGGTCATTCGCGCTTCCCGATCGGACGCGGCAATCTCGATGAGTTCCTGGGCGTCGCGCTGGCGAAAGACCTGTTGAGAGACCTGCTCGAGACCGGCAAGATTGACTTCAGCCGATCCCTTCGCCAGCCCCTGGTCGTACATGAAACCGTCAGCGCGCTGCGCCTGCTTGAGCAGTTGCGCCAGTCTCCCCTTCAGGTCGCGATCGTCCTTGACGAATATGGCTCGATGGAAGGCCTGGTGACACCAACAGACCTGCTCGAAGCCATCGCCGGCGACTTTGCCGACGATGATGATGATCAGTTGACGGTTGAGCGCGAGGAAGACGGAGCGCTGCTCGTCGACGGGTGGATCGATATCCGGCGTGTCTCAAAACTGCTGGAGGTCGATCTCGTGGATGAGGCCGACCGCTACTCCACACTGGCAGGCCTCGTTCTTTGGCGCCTCGGACATCTGCCAAACCAGGGTGAAAGCGTCAGCTTTGGTGGCTTGACCTATGAAGTCGTCGCCTTGGATGGCCGCAACGTCGACAAGGTCAGGATCAGAAGGCCGCAGCTGGAGGAACTGACGGGCGCCCAGTTTCGCTGAGCTTCCGCCAGGCTGAGATGAAGCAGTTGCGCCGCCGATTTTGCGCCCGAGAGCGGCTATTCCGCCGGCTCGGGCGTGAAAAACACGTCGGCATGCATGTCTGAGCGGTTCAGGCCGCGCGCAAACGCAACCTCCATTGCCGCATCCACCATCGGCGGCGGGCCGGCGACATAGGCTTTCCATCCGTCGAGGTCAGACAGATCCTCGGCCACTGCCTCCGTCACGAATCCACGGCGGTATCCTGCCGAATCCGCCTCCGACAACACGGCCTGGAAGACGAGGTTGGCGTGCCACTCGGCGAGCGCGCGAAAATGATCGACGAGGTAGAGATCGAGCTCGCTGCGTGCGCCGAAGTAGAGATGGATCGGCTGCTTCAGGCCGTGGGCAAGGGCGGTTTCGACGATCGATTTGATGGGGGCGAGGCCGGAACCGCCGGCGATGCACAGGATCGGGCCGGAGTGGTTCTCCCGCAGATAGGAGGATCCCATCGGGTATTCGAGCGTCACCTTGTCCCCGGCCTTCAGAGCGCCGTGCACATATTGCGAGGTCGCTCCGCCGACCACGTGGCGAATGTGGAACTCCACCCGGCCGTCGCCATGCCGGTTGGCCATGGAATAGCTGCGGGCGGGGACCCCGTCGAAAGTGACCTGCGCATATTGTCCAGCGACGAAACGAGAGCTGCCCCCATCTTCCGCATCGATGCGCACCAGCTTGATGTCGTGGGTGAGGTCCTCCAGATGCGTAACGATGCCGCTTAGCCGTTGGGGCGTTTGGACGGCATCTTCTTCGCCGTCTCCAAGCCATGCCACGGCGGTGTCCGTTACCGGAAGCGCCCGGCAGGCAAGGATGAGACCGCCGGCTTTCTCCTCATCGGTGAGGGCGAAGGGCGAATGCTGGAGAAGCTCCACCTCGCCTTCGATCAGCCGAGACTTGCAAGCGCCGCACCGCCCGGATCTGCAGCCATGGGGGTAAGGAAGCTTGGCGGCGAGCGCAGCATCGAGAATGGTCTGGTCGGCGTGCACTTCGAGGTTTGTTCGTGCCGATCGTATGTCTATGCGTTTGACGGTCATATCAAATGTTTCCTCACAGAGTTCGAATTCTCTCGCGGGCCGGTTCCTGACGGCGGCAAGCGAAAATGCCCTCAGGCTGCGGCTTCCAGCGCTGGTAAGGTCAAGGGGTATCGGATCACCGCCGACGTTCTCAGTTTCGGAGATTGGAATGCGACGGCGAACCTGGACCGATTGCCTAGTGGGACCCTCGGCGCGACTACACGAATGACGGTGGCGTGGCGCCCCAGCAAAGAGCACAGATCAGTCGTGGTCGGCGGCCCCCCGCCTGAGTGCCAGCCGCGGGGAATACACAAGACGAAAATCCCGATTTTCCAATCTCTTATCGGCAGAACCTGACCATTCGCATCAGGGTGAGCGAAAGAAGTTTCAGGAGGTCTTGACCTTTCCATCGTTGGAAACCGCACCTTCGCGAAGAACTGATCGCTGCCGTGGCCGCCCCGGCCGCAAGCGTGAACAAAATGAAGGTGAACGAGAATGAGTAAAAAGGCCGCCGCCCTGTTCCTAGCCGGTATCGCAACCGTTGGAGGGCTTGCGCTTGCCGACGGCGATGGAATGGGAACCTTCGCCAGTCGGCTTCTTGGGCTTGCCTCCTCGACCAGTGCGTCGGAGGCAGTCGCGGCGACCGGAACCACGGGTGCGCCCATGCCCAAGGTTCCGGTCGCCGAGGTCATCACGCGAGAGGTCGCGCCAGCCGTAGAGTTCACGGGCCACTTCGAGGCGGCAAAATCCGTTGAACTGCGTCCGCGTGTCGGCGGCGCCATCGACAGGGTGAGTGTTCCCGAAGGCGCTCTCGTCAAACCGGAACAGGTCCTGTTCCAGATCGATCCGCGACCGTTCCAAGTCGCCCTGGACGCCGCCAAGGCGCGCTTGAAACAGGCGATCGTTCTTTTCGATCACGCCGACATCGCGTTCCGCCGCGCCAAATCCCTGGCTCCGAACGGGACCGTGTCGCGCAAGACCTATGACGATGCCGAGGCAGTGCGGCGCCAACGGCAGGCCGAGGTCGAAATCGCCAAGGCGGCAGTGGCTGCGGCAGAGCTTGATCTCTCCTTCACGCGCGTCGCAGCCCCGATTGGCGGGCGGGTCGATCGTGTCCGGGTGACCGAGGGCAACCTTGTTTCAGGCGGCAATGCGGGTGCCGCCACGCTCCTCACCACCATCGTCTCGACGGACCCGCTCTACGTCTACTTCGACATCGACGAAGCGACGTTTCTCGATTTTGGCGGGCGAGCGCGTCCTGACAATGGAGAAGGCGGAACCGAGAAGTTGCCGGTCGGGATTGGCCTCATGACGGATGCCGGTTTCCCCCATGCCGGCGTGCTCGACTTCATCAGCAACCAGGTCGAACGCAGCACCGGCACGATCCGGGCCCGCGCGATCGTCCGGAATCCGGACGGACTGCTGGCCCCGGGTCTGTTTGCTCGGGTGAACCTTGTGACGGCCCAGCCAGCCCGCACCGTTCTGATCGACGATCAGGCGATCGGTACCGACCAGGGTCGCCGCTATGTGCTGACGCTGGGCTCGGGGAACAAGGCCGAGTACCGGCCGATCGAACTCGGTCCGATGATCGACGGCTTGCGTGTCGTCGCAAGCGGTCTCAGGCCGGGTGAGAAGATCATTCTCAAGGGCCTCGTGCGCCCTGGTATGGAGGTTGACCCGCAGACGGTTTCGATGGTGTCGGGCGAAGCGGCCAAAGGTGACTTAGCGGCCGCCGCTTCGCAGGAGGCGCGTCGATGAACATTCCACGCTTTTTCGTCGACCGCCCCATCTTTGCGGTCGTTCTCTCCGTATTGATGCTGATCGGCGGTGGCCTGACCCTCCTAAAGCTGCCGCTCAGCGAATATCCCCAGGTGACGCCGCCGACCGTGCAGGTGACCGCAAGCTATCCGGGTGCCAGCCCCGAAGTGATCGCCGAAACGGTTGCGGCTCCGCTGGAGCAGGTGATCAACGGCGTCGAGAACATGCTCTACATGAGCTCGCAGGCCGCAACTGACGGGCGCATGACGCTGACGGTGACCTTTCAGCAGGGCACCGATCCCGACATGGCGCAGATCCAGGTTCAGAACCGGGTTTCGCGCGCGCTTCCGCGTCTGCCGCAGGAAGTTCAGCGCATCGGTGTCGTGACGCAGAAGACCTCGCCCGATATCCTGATGGTCGTGCATCTGGTTTCGCCCGATGACCGCTACGATCCTCTCTACCTATCGAACTTCGCGACGCTGCAGGTCCGCGACCAGCTCGCGCGCCTGTCGGGTGTGGGTGACGTGCTCGTCTGGGGAGCCGGCGAATACTCCATGCGGGTCTGGCTCGATCCGGCCAAGGTCGCGGCGCGCGGATTGACCGCTTCCGACGTGGTTGCTGCAATCCAGGAGCAGAACGCTCAGGTGGCCGCCGGCTCCGTCGGCCAGCAACCGGATGCCTCGGCAGCGCTGCAGGTCACGGTCAACACGCTCGGCAGGCTATCCAACGAAGAGCAGTTCGGCGCCATCGTCGTCAAGACCGGCGCCGATGGCCAGGTCACCCGGCTGCGCGACATTGCCCGCATCGAGTTGGGCGCCGACTCCTATGCGCTGCGCAGTCTTCTTGACGGCAAGCCGGCGCTGGCGCTGCAGATCATCCAAAGCCCCGGCGCCAACGCGCTCGACGTGGCGAGTTCCATTCGCGCCACGATGGAAGACCTGCAGAAAGGCTTTCCTGAGGGCATAGAGTATCGCATCGCCTACGATCCCACCGTCTTCGTGAAGGCCTCGCTGGAGGCCGTGGTGATGACGCTACTTGAAGCGATCGTGCTGGTCGTCATCGTGGTCGTGCTTTTTCTTCAGACCTGGCGCGCGTCGATCATCCCGCTGGTTGCCGTGCCGATCTCCTTGGTCGGCACATTCGCGCTGATGTACATGTTCGGCTTTTCGCTCAACACGCTGTCGCTGTTCGGCCTGGTCCTCTCGATCGGGATCGTGGTCGACGACGCGATCGTCGTCGTCGAAAACGTCGAGCGTCACATCGCGCTTGGCGAAACGCCGAAGGAAGCGGCGCGCAAGGCCATGGACGAGGTGACCGGGCCGATCATTGCGATCACGTCCGTGCTCTCGGCCGTGTTCATTCCGTCAGCGTTCCTATCCGGCCTGCAAGGCGAGTTCTATCGTCAGTTCGCCTTGACGATCGCAATCTCGACGATCCTGTCCGCGGTCAACTCCCTCACCCTTTCCCCGGCGCTAGCCGGCGTGCTTCTGAAGCCGCACCACGGCGAGGTGAAGCGCGATCTCCTGACGCGCGTGATAGACGGCCTGTTCGGCTGGTTCTTCCGGCTCTTCAACCGGTTCTTCGAGCGCGCTTCGAACGCCTATGTCTGGTCCGTCCGCCGTGCCGTCAGGTTCAGCGCGCTCGTCCTTCTCGTCTACGCTGGCCTGGTCGCCACGACATGGCTGGGCTTCCACACCGTGCCGAACGGCTTTGTCCCGGCGCAGGACAAATACTACCTGGTCGGCATCGCCCAATTGCCGACAGGAGCCTCGCTCGACCGAACCGAGGCGGTCGTCAAGAAGATGTCGGAGATAGCCCTCGCGGAACCGGGCGTCGAAAGCGTCGTCGCTTTTCCGGGGCTTTCGGTCAACGGCATGGTCAATATTCCCAATGCCGCCGTCATCTTCACGATGCTGAAGCCCTTCGACGAGCGCAAGGATCCGTCCTTGTCCGCATTCGCGATCGCAGGTCGCCTGATGGGCAAATTCAGCCAGATACCCGACGGCTTTGCCGGCATCTTCCCGCCGCCGCCCGTCCCGGGTCTCGGTACGACCGGCGGTTTCAAGTTCCAGGTCGAGGACAGGGCCGGGCTCGGCTTTGCGGCGCTTGCCGAAGCGCAGGGCGCGATTATGGGCAAGGCGATGCAGACGCCGGAGCTTGCCGGAATGCTTGCAAGCTTTCAGGTGAATGCGCCGCAGGTGCAGGTGGACATCGACCGGGTGAAAGCCAAGTCTCAAGGAGTGCCGCTCAACACCATCTTCGAAACGCTGCAGGTCAACCTCGGTTCTCTCTACGCCAACGATTTCAACCGCTTCGGCCGGACCTATCGCGTGGTGGTCCAGGCAGACGCGCCATTCCGCATGCAGCCGGAAGACATTGGCCGGCTGAAGGTGCGCAACGCGGCGGGCGCGATGATACCTTTGTCGGCGCTGTTGACGGTCAAGCACAGTTCGGGACCGGATCGCGTCATGCATTACAACAGCTTCCCGTCGGCCGATATCAGCGGCGGTCCGGCGCCCGGCTATTCGTTCGGCCAAGCAACCGCGGCCATAGAACGGATCGCGGCGGAGACGCTGCCACCCGGCATGACCTTCGAATGGACGGAGCTCGCCTATCAGGAAAAGCAGGCCGGAAACACCGCGATGTACATTTTCCCTCTGTCTGTCCTGCTGGCGTTTCTCATTCTCGCCGCCCAGTACAACAGCTGGTCTTTGCCCTTCGCCGTGTTGCTGATCGCGCCGATGGCGCTGCTTTCCGCAATCGCAGGCGTCTGGTTTACCGGCGGCGACAACAACATCTTCACGCAGATCGGCTTTGTCGTTCTCGTGGGGCTCGCGGCCAAGAATGCGATCCTGATCGTCGAGTTCGCGCGAGCGAAAGAGGATGAAGGTGCCGATCCTCTGTCCGCCGTGCTTGAGGCGGCCCGCCTTCGGCTCAGACCGATCCTGATGACGTCGCTTGCCTTTATCGCAGGCGTCGTTCCGCTGGTGATTGCTAAAGGCGCTGGCGCAGAGATGCGCCACGTCATGGGCATCGCCGTCTTTGCCGGCATGCTCGGCGTTACCTTGTTCGGCCTCGTATTGACGCCGGTATTCTATGTTCTGGTGCGGAAGTTGGCGATCCGGCGGGAAAAAGGCCGAATCCCTGAAGGGGCGTCGCTGGAACAGCGAGCCTAAACCAACCATAACCATCGCACGCGGTCATGTCGGGAAGCCAGATGGCCACGTGCGATGCCTCCCGTCCGAAGGCAAATCCGATCGGCCTGGCGAACTGAGCGCAAGTGCAAATAGTCGTCAGGTTTGCCGGCTAGGGCGCACCTGGTTTCCAGTCGCAAACCGCAGGGCTCACGCAAACGTGCAAGGACGTGACCGGCAAAGGATTGCATCGGGTCGAAACCCTGCTAACACCCGGCTCCTCAAGCACCGCGTTGGAAGATCAGCAAGCGGTCGACGTCGGAATTTCGAGTGGGGCACTGCTTTGCCTGGCGCTCTTCGTTGATCCCGACCGACCTCTCTCCCATATGCGACGAGCCCGGCCTCTCCTCCCGGCGGGCTCGACAACAACGACCCAGGAAGAATAAAAATGAACAATAATGGACGCCTATCGGGCAACTCCTTCGCTGCGCATAACCTTCGCGATCGCCTGGCGGCCGACGGTCTCGCCTATCTGGTCGCGCTGATGCCCGTATTCCTGTTGCTCTGCTAAGCTCGACTGCCGCGTTTCAGGACGCCTGTCGTGGACGCGCTCTGTTCGCGGCCTCAAAGCCACCTTCGGCGCAAGAAAGATCCCCATTCGGCTTCAATTCTCAGCTTTCGGAGGCGATCGCCGCTTGTGACGTGCGCGGCGTAGGAATTGGTAAAGGTGACGAGCAGGATGCGCGCCATCTTCGGATCTCCTTCGGTTCGCTCAAGTTCGTCGGCGATCTCTCGGTAGAGAGCTTCGCTCGACGTGGGCTCGGCGATACGCCGTTCCGCCATCTCCAGCATCCGTTCGACAAAGGCGAGATCGATCACATAGGCCGGCATCGATTTTCCGATCATGATGATGCCCCGCTGCCTGCAGAAGAGGTCCGGCATGGTGTCTCGTGCGTGGGAACGCACGGGCGGTCCGTCTGAGAGAAGGTGGGAGTCCGGGGCGTGTCCTGTCCTGTTCGGAAAAGTATCATGCTCCATCTCCTTCTCACGCTATAGGCCCGGCAAGGATCGGGCCGAAGGATATCCCTATGGGAGCCCAACCGCCAAAGGCGCGAAGAGTTCCAAGGGAAAATCAACTTTTGCGATCAAAGGTCGCCTTCGCGCGACGACGCCAAACGCATGGAAGGGAGCGCGTGAGGCTACCGGCGCGTTTCTAAGGTCAATGCGAACCGCTCGAGCCCAGATGCTCGAACAGGTCTCGCGCCGGCGGGGACAGTTCCTCTTCCGCGCGCACGCAGACGGACAGCCGCCGCGTCGCCCAGTCATCAGCAAGGCGCACGAACGCGGTCTTGGCAGATCTGCCGCCGCGCCGTGCCGCCGTCTCCGGCATGATGGCAAGGCCGACACCCGCCGAAACCATGTGACACATGCCTTCGAAGCTACGCATGCGCGAGCGCATCTTCAGCGTCAGCCCCAATCTCCGAGCTTGTGCATCGATATGGCTCTGCAATGCGCCATCGGACAGGCCGACGAAAGGCTGGTCCGCAATGTCGGCGAAGAGTGCCCGCCTGCGTGCCGCGAATACGTGATCGCGTGGGATGACGGCGACGAGCCGGTCGACGGCAAAGGGACGCAGTTGCAGGCCGCCAGTATCGACCGCGTCCGAAAGAATGCCGATCTCCACGAGGTCGGCGGCGACGGCTCTCGCAATCTCGATGCTTTGCCGTTCCTTCAGATCGACGTCGATCCGCGGATGCGCCGTCATCCAGGCGCCGAGCCGCTGTGGCAGAAACTCTGTGAGTGCGGCGGTGTTCACCGCAAGCCGGATTGTTGCTCGAAGGCCATCGGCGTGTTCACCAAGCTCGCCGCGCATCCGCGCCATCTGGCGCAGGATCAGCCGGGCGTGATGCGCGAGCGCTTCTCCGGCCGGCGTCGGCCGCACCCCGCGGCGACCACGTTCGAGCAGTTTGACTTTGCCGATCATCTCCATGTCGCGCAGACGTTCACTTGCCGCCGGCAACGAAAGCCCGGCATCCGCAGCACCATGGGTCATGCTGCCGGCATCCACCACGGCAAGAAACAGACGAAGGTCGATAAGATCGAAACGCATGCAAAGGAGGCTAACGGAAAAACAGCCTTCGGACCAGCCGAAGTCTGACTGCGGATGATCCGCATTGTGCCGATGCGGGTATACGCTATGCCGATGGCATGTTCGATCTTGCTCCGTCCCTCGTCGTTGCGATTGCCGCAACTTTCTTCGCCGCCGGCATCCTTAAGGGCGTCACCGGCATGGGGTTGCCGACCTTGGCGATGGGCGTGCTCGGTACGCTCATCTCTCCACTTGCGGCCGCCAGCCTGTTGATTGCCCCGTCCTTCGTGACAAATGTCTGGCAGCTTCTCGCGGGCCCGAGCTTCGGCGCGCTTGCGCTCCGGCTTTGGCCGATGATGCTGGCGATCGTTCTTGGCACGCTCAGCGGTTCTTCGGTGCTTGCCGGTGGCAGCACCGCGCTCACGACGGGCGCGCTTGGTGCGGCCCTCCTTCTCTACGCCGCCTTCACGCTCTTTGCGCGCCAGCTTCGCGTTCCGGCGAAGTGGGAGCCGTGGCTGTCTCCCGTGGTCGGCGCGGCAACCGGGATCGTCACGGGCGCAACCGGCGTCTTCGTCATCCCGGCCGTGCCCTATCTGCAGGCGCTAGGTCTTGAACGGGACGAACTGGTGCAGGCGCTCGGCCTCTCCTTCACCGTCTCCACAGTCGCCCTCACCGCCGGGCTCGTCTGGCGGGGCGCTTTCGAGGCCGACAATCTACTCTTCTCCGGCCTCGCGATTGCGCCGGCGCTCGCCGGCATGTGGGCGGGGCAAGTCGTTCGCAACCGTGTCGACCCGCCCGTATTCCGGCGCTGGTTCCTCATCAGTCTGCTCGTCCTCGGCGCCGAAATGCTTGCGCGGCCGCTTCTGTAGGTCCTCGCCCAGTCCGTGGTTTGGTCATCTTGGGACGGAAAACTGCCGCTACGGGACCCATTACGCAAGACGCGGATCGCGCTGGCTGACGTTCCCAAGAGCTTTGCTGAGAAACATCGATCAATATATTGAAGAAACTACGTTTTAATGCCGACTCCGGCCCGGAATTCAGGCCGGCACGATCTTCAGCGCGATGACACCGCCGGCGATCACCAGCATTGCGGTTGCCCGCGAGACTGTGATGGTTTCTCCAAAGAGCAGCACACCGCAGAGCACGGAACCGACGGCGCCGATGCCGGTCCAGACCGCGTAGGCTGTTCCGAGCGGCAAGGTCTTGAGCGCCTGGGTGAGCAGGGACAGAAAGATCACCAGGGCAACGATCGAGACCAGCGTCCAGGACAGGCGGCTGTAACCGTTCGAGAACTTGGTGCTGACGGCCCAGGCGACGTCTGCAACGCCGGATAGCACGAGGTAGATCCAGGCAAGCGATGTGGATGACATGGCAATTCTCCAGGGTTCGGCAGATCGCGATCGGTTGCGGCTTCAGACGAGTTTAATAACGGCGACACCGGCCAACAGCAGCACCACGCCGCCCAGGCGCAGCCCCGACACGGACCTCTGCGGCAGACGGAACCAGCCATAGCGATCGACGAAGACACTTGCGACCTGCTGGCCGGCCACGGTGAGACCAACCGCCGCGGCCGCACCAATCGCTGGGATTGCGGTAAAGACCGTGGTGACATAGGTCGCTCCGGCGAGACCACCGAGCCAACCCCACCAGGGCATCGTCTGCACGCCGGTGATGTTGGGACGGGATGTCTTTTGCCCGGCGAGCACCAGAAGCATCACCGCGGCCATGGCGAGCGTGGCGACGAGAAACGAGATCGCACCCACCGCGAACGGCGCACCCCCGAGATCATGGCGCAGGAGCGCATTGACGGCACCCTGGACCGGGAGCACGGCCCCTGCCATCAGCGCAAGGGCAATCCAGCCAAGCCGGTCGACTTTAACATTGTCTTTTCCGCCTTGCCCGAACACCACCATAGCAACCCCGAGGAGCACGACGAGCGTGCCAACGGCGGCCCCGACCCGCAGTCCCGTCGGCGGAACGCCCAGCAAGCCGAAACTATCGAGCGTCAGGGAGGCGAGCATCTGTCCGGCTATGAACAATCCGACGGAAACGACGGCGCCAAGGCGGGGGAAGAGAACGATGGTCGAGACGACATAGACGGCTGAGGCGGTGCCTCCGACGAGATGCCACCACTTGACCGCGGGAATTGCACCAAGCGCGGCGATTGTTCCCGTCAAGAGGGTGACGAGAAGCAGCAGACCGGTACCAATCGCGAGCTGAAGTGTGGTCGCCGCAAAAGGCGATCCGACAGCTTTGGAAAGTTGTGCGTTGGCACCCGCCTGGACAGCGAGCAGACCACCCGCAAACAAGGCCAATGGGACGAACAGGGTCTCCATGACGGGACCTCCTTGATGAGAATGAGTTGAAAATGGAGGAAGGGTTGATCAGGTGGACGTGCTCTGGTGCGCCCGGACCTGAGGAAGGTGCGGGGCGGTCGGGTGATCACTCGTCTCAGGCACCAGATCGCTGAAGAATGGGATCATCTTGCGTCGCTCCACCGATCGGCCCATCCGATCGTGACACCATCTTTAGACGGTGCTCGGTTGCAGAACGATCTGTCATTTCGCCTACTGCCTCTGCATATTTGCACAGCCGCTTCAATGACGGTACCACAGCGAATAAGGCGTTTGACCGTGGAGCTCGATTGCGCAGAGCGATTGACAATACGCGGTGATAGCGGTGCAAATTCGCTCATCCGATGAACAACCTGTCTTAGGTTTGCCCAATCATGCACAGCCATCACCGTATCGACTGGGAAGACCTCCGCTTCGTTCTGGCAGTCGCGGAGGCGAACTCCCTTGCTGCTGCTGCCCGGGCGCTTGGCGTCAATCACACAACAGTGTTAAGGCGTGTCGGGTCGTTCGAACAGAAGCTCGGGGTCCGGCTGTTTGACCGCCTCCCGTCCGGCTACATGCTCACCGCCGGCGGCGAGGAGCTGCTGGCCGTGGCCCGGCAGATGGCTGAAACGGTCACGGAGCTCGAGCGCCGCTTGACGGGTCAGGATCTGCGGCTCGAGGGTAGCCTGCGGATCACCACCACGGATACGCTGATGGCGTCCATCCTGCCGTCGATCCTGGCGGATTTCCGTCAACGCCATCCCGGCGTCCTGCTCGAGGTCAGCACCTCGAATGCGCTCGCAAACCTCTCGCATCGCGACGCGGACGTTGCCATCCGCCCCGCGGTCGATTCACCGGATGCATTGGTCGGTCGCCGGATCGCGAAGGTCGCTTTCGCCGTCTATGCGGCGCCGTCCTATCTCGATGTGCGGGAGCTGACAGCCGACACGCTGAATATTGCACGGGAGCACTGGATCGGGCTTGGTGACGCGCTTGCGTCCACGAGCGTGGCACGATGGATGCGCGCGACGCTCGTGGCACCCGCGGTCTTGCGTTGCGATTCGCTGGTTACGGCCCGCGAGGCGGCAAAGGCCGGCATCGGTCTTGCGGCCCTGCCCTGTTATCTCGGAGACACGACGCCCGGTCTCATCCGTATCGGCGCACCGGTCGCCGATATGACGAGAGAGCTTTGGCTTCTCACACACGAGGATCTGCGGCGCACGGCCCGCGTCAGCGCCTTCACCGAATTTGTTGGCCAGGCGCTCGCGAAACATCGGCCGCTCCTCGAAGGCAACAAGCCCTCAACTTAGGAGTTCCCCCGGGAACGGCCAATGCGGACGGAGCGCTTAAGATCGCTTTAAATCCAGTTGATCAGGGACACGTCAGATGCCAAGCTCAGTTTGCGAAACCTATCCCGGAATATGCGAAAAAAACCGCCTGAAGTATCCGCGGCCACCCCGCCTCCTGCGTGCTGCCAACCAGAACCTCCGAGGTGCGCCACGGCCGATATCGTTCGCGCCGGTAGCCATTTCACTGACCGTTGAAAGCGAAAGCGCTTCGGCAATCCGGATCGGATCGGCTATCTCGATGCTGGGATTGCTCGTTCTTGCCGCGTACGCCGGGACGACGGCCGTTGCAGGGATTCTTGCCGGCGGATTCGATGGACTGTTGATCGAGGCGTCGTCGAACCTCTGGTGAGTTCGGCACTGGGCGACCCGTCGCCTCAGGCCGTCAGAAGCGATTGACCGCATTGCGGTTCGTCAACGTTCCCGTTGCAAAAGCAAGGCTTGCCGCGGCGACAAGCGTGTCGCTGTAGGCGGTCGCCTTTGCGACTTTCGCCTGGAGCAACGCCGTCTGCGCGATGCTGACATCGGTGATCGTGCCCAGGCCCTGCTTGTAGTAGTCGACCGCAGCATCGTAGGTCGTCTGAGCGGCCGTCGTCAGCTCGCTTGCGGCCGCATAGCCGGCCAGGCTGGTGCGCAGCAGATCATAGGCGACGACGACTTCCCGCGCCGCAGTGTTTTGCAACTGCGCCATCTCCTGCTCGGCAGCGCCGACCTGCGCCATCGCCGACTGCAACCGCGCGTCGCGCAGCCCGCCATCGTAAATCGGGAAACTCAGGCCGATCATCAGGTTGGCGTTCGGCTGGTTGACGCGGATCGTCGAGCGCTGGTCGAAACGGGTGTCTTCGACGCTGAGCGAGCCGATATTGCGGTTCACGTTGCCCACCAGCGCGACCTTCGGCATGAACTCCGCGCGGGCGGCCGCAATACCGTTCTTGTCGGCCTGCAGGCGGGCAAAAGCCGCCTGCACATCCGGGCGACGCTGGAGCGATGTCGCAATCAGCCGGTTGAGGTCCTCGGGCACAGCCTTCGGCAGAGCACGATTGCTGCCGTCGGCGATGCGGATCTCGAGCGTTGGCGAGACCCCGACCGCTTCGAGAAGCGTCATATAGGCATTGCGCTCGTGCCCTTGCGATTGGGTCAGGTTGAAGCGCGCCTGCGCCACTTGCTGGTTTGCCTGCGCGACTTCGATCGATGTGGCGATGCCGCGACCCATGCGCGCCTTGGCGGCTGCCTGGACAAGCTCGGCATTCTGCACCGTCTGGCGGGCGATCTTCAGCTGAACACGCGCCGCCGTCAGGACGAAATAGGCGTTGGAAACATCGAAGATCAGCTTCTGGTGCGTACCGTTGAAGGTCACGTTTGCAGCAAACGCCAATTGCGTTGCCGCCTCTCTCCCCGCATCCCGCCCGCCGAAATCGAGAAGCAGCCACTTGACCGTAAGGGATGGAATGAACTGCGCGCCAGTTGTCGTCAGCGTGCCGGGGGCGATCGGTATGGGACCGCCGATGCCGGGCGCAGTCGCCGACGTCTGCTCAAGATCGGCGAGTACATCGGCCGTCAGGAGAGGCAGGTACACCGCTTCGGTGATGCCGACGGCAATCGCCGCCTGCCGGGCGCGCTGCCAGGCGGCTCGGGTACTTGCAGAATGTCACCCTGGATCGGCTCGTCGGCGTCAGCGAAACAGTTGATATCCAGATCGCCATACGCACGCGCTACGTGTGTTCTCTCGCCCAGTCGATGGTTCGCGCGATACCATCGCGCCAAGGTACGCGTGCCTTCCAACCTACGACCGCCTCCGCTAAAGCTGGTGATGGACAGAGATCAACGTCGTCGGATGCGCTCGTCTCGGAAAATTCGACCAGCGTAGGATTAACTCCGACTTTCTCAACGATGAGGGTGGCGACCTCTCGCATTGTCGGTGCGCATCCCGAGGCAATGTTGATGAGTGGCGTCTTTTGATGACAAACGTTGGCCACCTGATAGAGCCCGTCCACGGCGTCTTGCACAAACAAGAGATCACGGCGTTCGTTGGGTCGGCGCACGATTGAAGGTTCTCCGACTAGGCATTTTCGGATCAAGGACGGGATGAGGAAGTCGCCCGACTGGCCAGGCCCGAAGACAAGCGAAAGGCGTGCCGTCAAGATCGGAAACGCCAAGCGCGGCTGCAGCGCTTCAACATAGTGATGACCCGCGACGAGGCCAGCGGCATAGGTTGTGCAAGGCATCTCGCGCTGCGTTTCTAGATGAGGCATCGGCGCTTTGCCGTAAGCGGCCAGGGTTCCCGCTCGCACGAAGGCGATCGGAGACACAGGCGCCTCCGCTACGGCAGCGATGGTTTGCAACAGACCTAGCAGATCCTCCTGGACGCTCCCGAAAGCGTCTGCGAGACTCGGTTCCGGCTTTCGTCGGGTAGCAGCAGCAAGATAAAAAATGTAACGCGCCTTGGCAGCCACAAGACAACGCTGAAGGGCTCTGGTGTCAGCAAGCTCCAAAATATGAAGACGAAAAGTCCTATCGATATGCTTTAAGCGATGCAGATCTGTACCGGGTCGAGCGAGCACGTGGACTGCGTGCCCTTCCGTACAACACCGTGCCACGAGGTGCGATCCGATGAAACCGGCACCTCCAACGATCAATACGTTGGACATTGGGACGACTTTCAGTTTCGCCGTTTTGCCAGGATTAGTATAACGCGATCGCACAGTAAGACATGCCTCGCGATCCGTCACGTTACAGCCGCGGCAGCGACATGCAACTCACCCGATGGGATGCCGAAGATACTCAAAACGGCTATGGGATGGGGACGCTGGGCCAGACGCGTCCGCGCCCACAACCGTGTACTTACGAGGCGACTCACTTGCTTGCCTGCATCGTGGTCAACCAGCACCGAGACAAAGGTGGCCTAGATTTTCACACGTGATCTCCAGGGTTCTCTTCCGATGCTGGCTGGAAAGAGACGTTGTCGCTGTCGCCGAGTAGAGCCCGGGAGGAATATTCAGCCAGTGGATGCGGACGTCACTCTGCGCTATGAGATCTACGATCTTTCCTCGCCTCGGCATTTTCTACCCCTCGCGGATTTCTTCGGAGCGATGCTGCGCTATTCCACGGCGCACCAGTCACGGATATGCGCGATCGCGAATCGCGTCTGAAGACCACGGTATTCTACGACCAACTTGTCCGCCTCCCTGCGCATGAGCTTGGCAACGTAGTTGCGAACCGCACCCGCTTCGTCGACCACTTCGAATACATACGTCATGGAACAGATCCCTAAAGAAGAGTGGCTGTTATATTCCATTCTGCTTGAGTGAGACTTGTGGGCGTAATACGGGACGACTGATGAGGCAATGTCCGCGACCGTTGTTGCACGGCGCCGCAGCTAGCCTTCTAGACCTTCCGGTTGTCCGCTTCGTTGTTGCCACCTGACGCCTGATCCAGGCAACAATTCAGAGTAACCCCAATTGATTAGTCAGAGTCTTTTAAATCATATTGATTTCAAGCCGAGTAATTGCAATCATAAACTTCAAATTGTGCATCCAAAAAGCACAAGTTAAAGATGAGAGAGTGCTGGTATATTCCGCGCAATTCCTCCATTTTCCAACGCGCACATGGCTTCGCCTCCGCACCGCTACGGAGGTCCACGCGCGTTAGAGCGGTGCGTCGCAGTGGTCTTCGGACCCAGTGGCTTGACATGAGAAGATCGTGCGTTGTTCAGAGGGAGCGGTAGCAATGTGGAAGACGGATTGGCCGAAATCGCCGGTGACCTCGGACACGATCGTCGTGCTACACCGAATCTTGCGAGATTGGTGCGACGAAGGTGGGCACCTCATCGGAAGTCAGGAAGGCGGTCGAACCGCTAAATCGCTGATCAACTGGTATGAGTTCGGCGTAACTGACGAAGAAGAGTTAGCAAGGCTAATCCGCGACGACATCATAATTGCCGAAGCCTGAAGTGCGGCTGCCACGCGGGTATTGCGCGATGGCAGTAGTTGACTGGACCGTAGGGGTTATTCCGGTGCGGCAAGTTCTACTGGCGCAGCTGGCGTAGCGTACTTCTTGAGTTCGCCATTGCTTTCGGCCAACACGCCGCAGCCACGCGTTTCGCCGCGTGTCTCCACTGCCCAGTAGCCGGCCCGCCACCTCAACCGCTCGGCGATCGCCGAGCGTAGCCGTCGCGCCGGGCTGTGGCCGGCGATGACATGGATCGCGATCAGGTAGACCACCAGGAAGAACACGACCACCCACATCCAGGCGAGCCCGCGGATCAGCAGTTCCGGGATCGGCACGATGTCGTAGAGCGTCATGACAAACGCAAAGACCATGACGACCGTGCCGATCGGCGGTCCGGCGCGGCTTGCCTGCGTCAGGTACATGCCGCCGAAGGTAAATAAGGCGATCAGTGCCAGGCGCGGTACCGGTTCGTCCGCCGCCAACATGAGGCAGACGATGGCCAGCAGAATCCCGATCGTCGCCCTGACAAGCAAGCCGATGGCGATCAGGATGCCGGCATCGGCTGTGAACGCGAAAAAGACGAGATAAAAGGAGATCGCTGCTTCGGGGACCTGCAGCGCCATCGCCGTCACAGCAACCAGCGTGGTGACCAGCGCCATGCGCAGGGAAAGGTCCAGCCGGCCCGGATAAGGCTGCAACTCGTCCCAGAGGATCGACGTGTAGCGGACGCTACTTCGCGGCTGGAACAGCATCGGCGTCGTTAGGCGCGGGCCCGATGACGACGACCGCGGAAGCCCCGACTGGCATCAGGTCCTCCGGCGGATTTTCAAGCCACACATGCACAGGAAGCGCTTGGCGACCCTCACCCAACTCAACGAGTCGGAAACGATCGGTATGCCGAGGATCGTCGCGGAATCTTCCGAGCGCACGCCCCAGCCGACACCCTCGACCGTGCCGGAAATACGACGTTCCGGACCCGCCATGACGAAGACATAGGCGCGGCTGCCTATGGCGATCGCTCTGTTTCGCGGAAGAAGGCGACGGTTTCCCATTCGGCGGTATCGATTAAAGTGAACAGCGTTTTGGCAGGAACCACGCCCTTGCCGACCGCCGTGCGCAAACCGACGATCTTGCCGTCGAAGGGCGCCCGCACGATGGTGTTCTCCAGGTCCCGCTCGGCAAGTGCGACCTTCGCGCGTGCTACGTCCGCCTCGGCTTTACGGACGTCGTTCGAGAAACGACCGGTCGTTGAGGGGCTGGTGATCTGTCGTTCTTGGGACGGACGGCTTGCCCCATATGGAGGCGGTCAAGGGTCGGGCTAGTTGTCGGCGCGCTCCGCCAGGCGCCGCAGCCCGGGAATGTCCTTCAGCGTCAGCTTCTGCCGTCCGCCGACGACCAGACCCTGCCCCTCCCAGGCGCTGAGGATGCGCGAAACCGTGTGCAGCGTTGTCCCGGTCATCTCGGCGATATCCTGGCGTGAGATCGGAAAGTCGATGCGGATGCCGCCGCTTTCGGGTTTGCCAGCCTGTTCGGCGAGCCGGAGCACCGTGTGCGCGACGCGGCGCTCGACCTCTTCGGTCGACATCTCGCGGATACGGGTATGCGCCTCGTCGAGCCGCTGGCCGATGGTGTGGAGGGCATTGACAGCAAGGTGAGGATTTTTCTCGACGAAGATGTTCCAGAGCTCCGTCGGCCAGGCGAGAACCAGGCTTTCGGTCGCCGCCGTTGCGGTGCCCGGATAGTCGCTGCGCTGGAGCGCTCGGGCAAAACCGAAGAGATCGCCGGGATTGACGACCCGCACGATGATCTGCTGCCCGTCCTTGGTGACCTGGGTCACCTTCAGCCGGCCATTCAGCAGCAGGAAGAAGAAATCGGCCGTCGCCCCCTGTTCGAACACGGCTTCATTCTGCGGCACGCGCCGCACCGTGGCGCGCGTCAGCAGCGTGTCCAGTTCCGGGTCGCTCATCTTCTGAAACAGGGGGAGCGATTTGACGAGTGTGCGATCGAGTGCAGCCACGTTGGCCCTATATCCTGCCGATTTGAAATTGCCTTTGCTCTAGCATAGTGCCGGGTCCTGCAAAAGGACCCGGCATTTATGCCCGAGCGACGGTTTTCCCAGCAATTTCATCGGCCGTCTCATCTCAGCCCGCACCGTGGAGCCGCCGTTCAAAGGCATAGAGGTAGCCCGAATACCAGCGGCCGTCGCGCACGAGCCGGAAACCGAGATTGTCGGGCGGCACGCCGACGGCGCAGCCGCCGCTTTTCGGATCCCGGATGAAGAAGCTCATCGACGCCCGGTGCTTGCCGTTGACGACGAAGATGCCGCAAGCGGGAGCCTCCTTCAGCACCTCGCCGTCGTCGCCGATCGTGACGCGGCGGTGGCAGGTCTCGGTCCATTCCCAGACATTGCCGTCGAGATCGGCAACCCCATACTCGTTCTCACCGAAGGCGCCCGTGGGCAGCGGCATCGGGTTCTTCGCCCTCTGCCGGCTGGATTCGCGCTCGTAGTCCGCAAGCCAGCGCAGCGCCGGATTGTCCTTGGTGCCGTCGATCCCCAGCGCATCGTCGGGGAATTTGGACCCGGCGGCAAACGCCCATTGCTGGTCGGTCGGAAGGCGCCAGACCTCGCCGGTCTTCTTGGTCAGCCATGCCGCATAGTCGGTCGCGTCCGTGTAATTGACCCCGGTCATCGGCACACCCGACAGGCCGGCGCCATGGCCGCCCTCCGGCTGCTGGCAGCCGCCATCGGCGACGCAGCGCTCGTAGTCGTCGCGCGTCACCTGATACTTCATGATCTCGAGCGGCTGCTTGATGGCTACCACCACGATCGGCGCGTCGACGGCAAAACCGTTCTTCAGGAAGTGTCCCTCCGCCCGATAGCTCATCTGTCGCGGCGCGATCGTCACGGTCACCGGCGGCCTGATCGACGGATCGATGCCGTCCTTGAGATCGTCGAACAGCCCCACCTTCGCCGAAAGCACGCCGCCGATTGCCGCCAAAAGGACGACCGGTGCTGCTAGCGAGAGGAGCGAAACCGCAGTTTTCTTGGTGGTGGGCATGGAAGGTCTCCGGGGGAAGTGGCACGCGCCGGCAAGCGCGTGCCTTTGTTCGCGCGTGGGGTCGCTGTGAGCGCGGCCCCACGATCATCCGCTGTCACCCGGCTACATCGACGCCGGCTTGACGACCGATGTCATCAGATCGTCGTTCCATTCGCCGGTCACCTTGAAGTGGCCGGCGGCACCCAGCTCGAACGCCTCGATCAGGTTGTGGTTGACGTAGGCGTACACACCCGGCTGGCGGAAGGTGTAGAAGGCAGCGCCCGCGGTTCCGCCCGGAATGAGCCAGGTTTCCTGGTCGAGATCCGGCGGGTTGCGGAACTTGCCGGTCGCCCAGACATAGTCACCATGCCCGCCGATCAGGTGCGGCCGCGTATCGCGGTTGGCCTGCGAATGGACGACGAGCACACGCTCGCCCACGGCCGCAGTCAAAGCATGGTCGCCGGTCAGCGCGCCGACCGCACCGTTGAAGACGATGTGGGTCGGGGTCAGCGTGCGCATCGCCTTGACAGCATCTTCATAGGCTTCGCCGGGGGTTTCGTACTTCTTGTAGTTCCCGGCCTCGTCCTTCGGCACGTAGAAGTCCTGCTCGCCGACATAGTAGATCTTGTCGTACGTCAGCGGCTGGCCCTTCTCGTCCTTCAGTCCGTCGCGCGGCAGCACCATGATGGCGCCGTTCATGCCCGAGGTGACGTGCCAGGGCACCATGCCCTCCGGCGCGCAATGGTAGACGAAGACGCCGGGCTTGGTCGCCTTGAAACGGAGCGTGGTTTCCTCGCCCGGGTTCACCTGGGTCAGCGCCCCGCCGCCGAGCGCACCGGTTGCGGCGTGGAAGTCGATGTTGTGCAGCAACGTGTTGGTGTCAGGGTTGATCAGCCGCAGTTCAACATAGTCGTTCTCATGCACCACCATCAGCGGACCAGGCACCGAACCGTTGAAGGTCATCGCGTGGATCTCAGTGCCCTCGCGGTCGATCACCAGCTTCTTTTCCTCGATCGTCATGGTGAACTCGACGACGCGCGGTCCGGTCTTGGCGACCTGGTCATGGGCGTGCACGAAAGGCGGCTTGACGAGGTCGACCTTCACGCGAGGCAGGGTCGAGATATCGACGGGGGCAGCACCGGCTGCCGCGGCAGCGCCAGCGGCATGCGCCTGAGCGGTGTGGAGAAGCGGCGCAACCGCGCCCGCCAGGGCAGCGCCGGCAAGCATCGTCCGGCGGGTCATCTGAAGTTTTTCAGTCATCTTGCTCTCCTTCGGCGCGTTCCAGCGGCCGGGATTGGCCTTCTGCGAAACGCGCCTGTATTCAACGAGTTAGGGTGGGCGGCGCCGACTCGGGCGGCCTCACCTCCGGTCTCGACCACCGGTCCCCCAGCAGTCACTAGAGAAGTAAAACCACAGACGAATCTCGTCTTTGTCTTGGAACAAATCGTTGCGAGGAGATCGCTTTTCTTTACGCCTTGCGACGTCGGCGGTCCGACCGGGCAGCGATACTTGCGTTTTCGCAAAGAGGGCCTTCGAACCCATTGATAGATCAAGCCTCATCCGCAAGTCCGCAAGGACGCACGACGAGGAACACGACCATGTTGGACAGATTGATAAGACCGAAACCGAGCGGCGGCATTCCGCGCGGACTCTCGACCACCGGCCCGGTGCTCTTCTCCTATGGCTTTCGGCCGTTCTTCCTCGCAGCCGCCCTCTGGGCGATCGGCGCCATGGCGCTGTGGATCGCCGCACTGATTCTCGGACTAGACCTAGCCGGCGACTACGGTGCCGCCCATTGGCACGCGCATGAGATGCTGTTTGGCTTTTCCTCCGCCGTTCTCGGCGGCTTTCTGTTGACGGCGATCCCGAACTGGACGGGAAGGCTGCCGGTTTCCGGCCGACCGCTCGCTGCCCTCTTCGGACTCTGGGTCATTGGTCGGGTTGCTCTCCTGTCGAGCGGCATCATCGGTCTACCCGTCGCAGCCGCTGTCGAGGCGCTGTTTCTGCCGGTGCTGTTGCTGATCTGCGCGCGCGAGGTGATCGTCGGTCGCAAGTGGAAGGACCTCAAGGTGATCGGCGGGCTCATAATTTTGTCGGCCGCCAATATCTGGTTCCACCTCTCGGTCCTCGGCAATCTCGATGTCGACGCCGCAGCGCGGCTGGCGATCGGGGCCTACACCATGCTGATCATGATCGTCGGCGGACGCATCGTGCCGAGCTTCACTCGCAACTGGCTGAACAAAGTTGGCCGCACCGATTTCCCCGTGCCCTACAACAGGTTCGACACCGCGGCGATCCTGATCGGCGTTGCAGCGCTCGGTGCCTGGACCTTCGCGCCCGTTCACATCGTCACCGCAGCGATTGCGGTGATCGCGTGCGCCTTTCATACGGTACGGTTGCTGCGCTGGCACGGATCACCGACCTGGCCGGAGAAGCTGCTCTTCGTTCTGCACGCGGCTTACGCCTTCGTGCCGCTCGGCTTCCTGGCCATATCGGCCGGCGCGATCGAGCTCCTCAGCGACTACCCGGTCATGCATGTGCTGACCGTCGGCGTGATCGCCTTCATGATGCTCGCCGTGATGACGCGCGCCACTCGCGGCCATACCGGGCGGCCGCTGGTGGGATCGACACTCACCAGCGCCTCCTATGTCGCGATCGCGGGCGCCGCGCTAATCCGGCCGCTGGCCGAGGTGCTGCCGGAGCATTATCATCACCTGATCGCGCTCTCGGGTGCATTGTGGAGCGCGGCCTTTGTGCTGTTCACGCTCGAATACGGACCGATGCTGGTGCGCGAGCGCCGCGCGCCGCGCGCCTCACCCTGACCGGACGTCGATACCCAACGCAAAAGGCGCCGCAGATGCGGCGCCTTTTCTTTTCTAGAAGGCTGGTCCTAGAAGATGCTGCCGTGGCCAAGTTCCAACGCGCCGTCGGCGATCATGTCAGGCGTCCACGGCGGCTCGTACGTCAGCCGGACCTCGGCATATTCGACACCCGGCACATACCAGACGCAGTTCTGCACCGCTTCCTTGAGGAAGGCAGTCGCCGGGCAGCCCTTGATCGTCGTCGTCATGGTGACACGGGCAATGCCGCCCTCCTGAACGTCGATGTCATAGATCAGGCCGAGATCGACGACGTTCTTGCCCATTTCGGGGTCGATGATGATGCGCAAGGCATCGCGGATCCTCGCCTCGAGGTCCAGGGTTTCAGGCGCCGACATGGGAACGCCTCCCACCGATGCGGATGAGGATCCGGTAGGTCTCGCCGGTCGCATCGAAATTGCCGGCCCATTTGTGGCCGCGCTTGGCGAGCTCCGGATAAAGGAACAACGGTTCGCGCGCGAGCAAGGCGAACAGAACCTCGCCTTCGGCCATCTTCTCGGCCGTTGCCAGAATGCGCACCATAGGCTCCGGCGGATCGAGCTCCGTCAGGTCGAGCTGGCGGCTCGGGTCGGGCCAGGCGTCGAGATCCGTTTCGCTGACCGAAAGCCTGATCCCCTCGACCTCGCCTTCGGGCGTAAACAGAACCTCCCAGTCGCCATTGTCGAGCGGGCGGTCCTGATGGGTGAAGCCGCGACCCGCCATGACGCTGAAGAGCGGAACGGGCCGGAAGGTCGCGATCAGCTTCAGCGCCTGGCCCGGCGCCAGGCTGTCGACTGCATTCATGATGGCCTGGAACGGGTCGCTGCCGCCGCGCAAGTGCGGTCGGACGTCGAGTTCATAAGGATCTTGGCTCATGGGAACCTCCGTGAGGAAAAGATGGCAGAAACAGGCCTGGTCGAACAAGTCCATCAGGCAATCGAAGTTCGGCCGGAACGTTGATCAGTCGCCGTGTTCGCACGAACTCCAGGATGAGCGCATTGACGGCAATCAACTGGCCGAGGCTTGCAAAACGAAAAATAGGCGCGCTGCCGATCAGGAGGGCGAGCGAGCCAACCGCGACCGTCAGATAAAAGAGCCGGAACCAGCGAAGGGCGGACGTTTCGCTGACGAGGTCCTGGACCCTCGGGGTCGGCATGCGCCCAAGCGCCGGCCCGTAACATTCGAGCCAGGTCATGAACGGCACGATCTTGTAGAGCTGGGCGAGCCCCATGCCCGTCAGCCATCCAAAGGTGGCGAGATAAATAACGGCGCCGATAGCCTCATCAAGGCGGCCGGCCGAGAGCAGCGCGACGAAGAGTATAGCCGCGGCGACCAGTGACACGAAGGCGCCGATGCTGGCGCGGCTGTTGAGTTCGATCGCCTTGCGCCGGCGCTCCCGATAGATACGCAGGATATCGCCGACATAGATCGCGACAACGGCCGCGCCGGAACCGACGGCAAGGAGGAAAAGCGGCGAGCGACCAACGGTGCCCACGAGAATGACGGGCACTGCGGCCGCCAGAACGCTGAGGCAAAAGGCACCAAGCATGAAGACAACACGGCTGCTTGTCCGCTCTTTGTCTGGCGACAGCATGAACATGGTCAAAAGTCGATAGCTGACGCCCATGGTGGTGAAGCTCAACCAGCCGCAGAGGCCGAGGGAGGCATGAAGCGAGAGACCATCGACGGTGAGGTCGATCGCGCCCGCCGCGTCGATCAGGCCCGAGAGCACGCCAGCATAGACGCCGCCGAGCAGCATCGTGCCGAAGAGAGCGGCAAGGCCGACCGCGACGAAGCGGGCCGGTAGTGGCAGGGGGCGTGCATGCCAAAGCGTGACCGCGAAGGAAAAGCCCAGCACCGAAAAGCCAACAATCGAGAAAGCGGCGCCAAGAGGAAGCAGCGTCACGGGAACATCGATCGCACCGGAAAGACCGACGAAGCCGAGGGTCAGGGTGGTGATGCCGCCAATAAGTATCAGGAGCGCCGGCAGGGCGACGCTCGGCAAGGACAGCGGCTGGCCGACGAGAACAGGCACGAATTGCAGCAATGCGCCGGTCATCAGCAGGCTTAGCCAACCGAGAGCGACAATATGGACGAGCGCCAGCGTTTCAGGCGCCTCAAGGGCTAAGACCGGATAACCAAAGCCGAGAACCATCATGGTCTCGCCAAGGACGAGGAAAATCAGCGCGGCCGCGAAATAGGACATGGTCCAGCGGGATAGCGTGGCTGCGAACATGGTGGTTCAACCCTTGGATCACGATGGCTCTGGTCGAGCCGAACAAGCGTGATCGATTCTGCTAAGTGGGAGCGGGATGAGAGCGGAAAATGACGCACGCTTTTTCTCACCCCGCTCTTGAAGGACACCAGGGGCTCAGTGCCCGCCGCAGCAGCAGTCACAGCCGGAGGACTGTTGCCGACCGATCTCAACTCGCCAGACCTCCGGCCCCTGCTCGAGGTATTCCCAGGTGAATTCGCCCGGATAGCGGGTTTCCAGCTGGTAGTGCAGTGGACGCGGATCGTGGTCGTTAACGATGATGAAGGCGCCACCCTCGGCAAGTGCGTTCAACATGCCGAAGATTTTCGGATGGCGTTCTACCGGCGGGATCGTCCGCACATCGATAAAGGGCTTGTCGGTCTCTGCAATGGTCATGGTTATCCGATTCTGAGCGCCGTGGTTTGATGATGATCCGGGAAACGCCGGCGCACACGCCCCGGATTTCCGCAACCTAGCGACAGCGCCGCCGCGACATTTTGTCGAAGCGCAAACAAATCTCGCTTTGGCCTCGACCAACCCCGTCCTTGACTTTTCGCAAAGAGGTGCCTGCCAGCGCGGCCTACAAAAGCTGTATCCATCGCCACCCAGATGAGGACGAAATGTTAGCTTCCGCGCTCCTGAAATACGGTGAAATGCGCCTGCCGCGCTACACGAGTTACCCGACCGCACCGCGCTTTGCCGCTGATGTCGACGATCACACCTACGGCGACTGGCTGAAGGCGATCCCCGAGGGGCAGAACGTGTCGCTCTACCTGCACATCCCCTTCTGTCGTTCCATGTGCTGGTACTGTGGCTGCCACACGACGATCACCAAGAAGGACGATCCGATCCTCGACTATCTCGATGTGCTCCGAGACGAGATCCGCATGGTCGCCGATACCATTGGCCGGCCGCTTCCGGTCTCGGAGGTACATTTTGGCGGCGGCACGCCGACGATCATCGAGCCACGTGAATTCCTTGCGCTGATGACGTTGATGGGCGAGCGCTTCGCGCTGTCACCATCGGCCAATGTCGCCGTCGAGATCGATCCGCGCCGGCTGACGCTTGCCATGGCCGAGGCACTCGGCGAAGGCGGCGTTAGGCGTGCCAGCCTCGGCGTACAGAGCTTCGATCCCGTCGTGCAGAAGGCGATCAACCGCATCCAGAGCGAAAAGCAGACGGCCGAAGCCGTCGACCATCTGCGCGGCGCGGGCATCGGTGGCATCAATTTCGACCTGATCTACGGCCTGCCGCATCAGACGGTGCGCTCCTGCGTCGAGACGGTCGAAGCGGCCGTCGCGATGCGGCCGGAACGGTTCGCGGTTTTCGGTTACGCCCATGTGCCGAGCTTCAAGAAGCACCAGCGTATGATCGACGAGAACGCGCTGCCCGACAGTGCCGCCCGCGCCGAACAGGCGATGGCGATCAGCGAAGCGCTGGTCAAAGCCGGCTACCGCCAGATCGGCCTCGATCATTTTGCGCTTCCTGACGACGATCTCGTCACCGCACAGGAGGCTGGGCAACTCCGCCGCAACTTCCAGGGCTATACGACCGACACTTGCGAAACGCTGATCGGTTTCGGCGCCTCGGCAATCGGCCGCTCGCGCGACGGTTATGTCCAGAACGAGGTGCCCCCCGGCGTCTATGCAAGCCGCATCGCATCGGGACGGCTCGCAACCACCAAGGGCTACCGACTGACCGACGAGGACCGTTTGCGCGCCGCGATCATCGAGCGGCTGATGTGCGATTTCAGCGCGGATATGTCCGCAATCGCCGCAGCGCATGGCCGGGACTGGCAATCGTTCGTCGACGGCAATAGCAAACTGGCCGAACTGCGAAAGGATAGCGTGATCGATATCGCTGATGGCGTCATCACGGTGCGTCCCGAGCACCGCTTCGTCATCCGCGCGGTGGCGGCGGCCTTCGATGCCTATATCGACGAGTCCCAGAGGGTGCACAGCAAGGCGGCTTGAGGGCGCTGATCGCCGGGAAGGTTTGGCTATTGCCGAGCGTTCCCGGCGCAATCACGCCGGCAAAGCGCCGTCCGTCTCTTCCGTCATGCTCGGGCACGACCCGAGCACTTCGTTATTTTGTGCCACGAAATACGTTCGGATGCGCCTTGGATCCTCGCCTCAAGGGCGACGATGACGAAGTTTGGGGCAACTACGCTCACTGAAAACGAGCCGTTTCCAAGCTTGTCGTCGGCAGCCATCGCTGGCAGCTCAGCGATACACTTTGGCAAAACTGCCCATCCAACACGTCATGCCCGGCTTTTCCCGAGCATCGAGACCCAGCCTCCTCCCCCCGAGAATAGCCGCGAGCGGATCGGCAAATCCGCCCCAAATGGCCGCGAAACGGCGCACGCGCGGCTGGCAAACGGCTTCCGTTGAATCAAAGAGGCCCGGCGGTTGCCGGGCCTCTTGCCTCTCTCTCGACTTGGGGATCGCCTTACCCCACCAGATTGCGGTAGATCGCCGGCAGTGCCGCCGGCAGCCGCGAGATGTTGCCGACTACGGAATAGCCGTTCTGGCCGAACATGGCGGGCACGTAGGACTTCGCCTCCCGGTCGACCGTGACAGCGAAGGTGTTTATGCCGCTGCGCCGTGCCTCCGTGACCGCGCGACGGCTGTCCTCGAGCGCAAAACGCCCCTCGTAGTGATCGATATCGTTGGGCTTGCCATCGGTCAGAACAAGCAAGAGCTTCTTGCGGTTCGGCTGCCGACGAAGCTCGGCCGAGGCATGCCGGATCGCAGCACCGATGCGGGTATAGTAGCCGGGCTTTAGTGCGGCAATGCGCGCTTCGACCAGCGGCCCCATAGCCTCGTTGAAGGCCTTCACGGTTTCCACCCGCACCCAGTCACGCCGCCTTGAGGTGAAGGTCAGGATCGAGTGGTTGTCGCCGCAGGCCGACAGCCCGTGCGCAAGGATGAGCAAAGCTTCTTTTTCCACGTCGAGCACCCGCCGGTTGTCTGACCAGGAATCGGTCGACAGCGACACGTCGACGAGGATCGTCACCGCCAGGTCATGCACCTGCGGCCGACTCATCAGATGGATGCGGTCGCTGCCCTGGCCGCCGGCGGCGAGATCGGTGCGGGCACGCACGACCGCGTCGAGATCGAGATCGGCGCCGTCAAGTTGTGCACGCAGCATCTCGTGCCGCGGGCGCAGCACTTCGAACTGGCGCCGCACCCGGCGGATCAAGCTCCGGCTTTCCTCGGTCAGTTCGCTCCGCTCTTCCTGGGCGGAAGCCGGCATCGCCAGCACGCGGCAATGGTCCTTGAGGTACTGACCGGTCCGGTAGTTCCATTCGGGATAGGTCAGCTCGGCCGTCAGCGGCGTCGGATCGACGGCTTCCGGCGGCAGATCGAGATCGAAGCGGAATCGCGCCGAGGGCCGTCCCTTGCGCTCGCCGAGCGTCATGTCGTCGAGTTCCTCGGCAGCCTTGCTGTCGTGGTCGTCGCTGTCGTCGCCGGGACGGTCGACGTTGACCATCTCGGCCATGGCCAGGATCTTCTCGAAGCGATTGAGGATGAACGGGCTGCGTTCGCCCTTGCGGTTCTCCGGGTTTTCGCGCACCGCCACGTGGCGCTCAACCTCGACACCCTCACTCTGCGTGCCCGCTGTCGCGGCCACATCTTCGTCGCGCACGGTCGTGGTTTCGGCCCGCAACAGCGTGTCCGGCCATAGCGGCATCGGCAGCATCGGCAGGTAGCCGGGCGGCGCACGATGCGGGAAGATCACCGGCAGCGTCGTATCTGCCTCGCCTGTGGCCCTGCGCAACAGCCGCAGGACGCGGTTTTCAAGATGCTGCTCGATCGACGGCAGAGCGCCCCGCTTCCGCTCGGCAAGGGTAGCCTCGGCCAGACGCCGATAGCGCCGCCTAAGGCCTGGGAACCGCTGGAAGACGTCCTCGACCGTCTCCAGCGCGCGCGATATCAGCGCCAGGTCACGACGGAGCGGATCGGTCTCGCTGACGGGGTCGACCGGCATCGTCGCCATATAGGCGACGAGCCAGTGATAGAGATCCCGGTTCAGGTCTTTCGTCGGAAAAATGTCGATCTCGCCCGGCAGCATCAAGGACGCGTGGTCGCGCGCCGGCTGGACGAGTTTCTCTTCGCCAAGTCCCATGCGCTGCCGCCACCGCAAGCGATGGGTCGACGTGCGCCCGCGGGCGGGCACGATCTGCACCGCTGGCTCGCCGCCATGTCCGCGAAAGCAAACGCCGAGCACCGGCAGCATGTCGGCGAGCTTCACCGCCTCCTCCGGATAACGCCGCCAGGTTCTGGTGTTGCCGACGAAACGGTGCCAGGCTCGTCCGACGGTTTCTTCGAGCTCGAGGAAATCAAGCATGGCTCACCTCAGGCGATCAGAGAACCGGCCACTTCGAGAAGTGCTGAGCGCACATCCGGTTCGTCGGTCAGAGGCTCGATCATCGCGGCCCGGACCGCATCCTTCACCGGCATTCCGGCATCAATCAGCGAGGCGCAATAGACGAGCAGCCGGGTCGACACGCCTTCTTCGAGATCATGCCCTTTCAGAGCGCGCAGGCGCTGCGCGAGGTTGACGAGCGGCGCCACCTGGCTCTCCAGCAGTCCGCTCTCTTGCGAAACGACTGAAATCTCGGCGTTGCGCGGCAGGAAATCGAACTCGATCGCCACGAAGCGCTGACGGGTGCTCGGCTTCAGGCTCTTCAAAAGGTTCTGGTAGCCGGGATTGTAGGACACGATCAGCATGAAGCTCGACGGTGCTTCGAGCAGTTCGCCGGTCCGTTCAAGCGGTAACATGCGGCGGTCGTCGGTCAGTGGATGCAGGACGACGGCGACGTCCTTGCGGGCTTCCACGATCTCGTCGAGATAGCAGACGCCGCCGTTGCGCACGGCCCGGGTCAGGGGGCCGTCGACCCAGACGGTGTCGCCACCCTTGAGCAGATAGCGACCGGTAAGGTCGGCGGCGGCCAGATCGTCATGGCAGGAAACGGTCGAAAGCGGCAGGCCGAGCTTCGCTGCCATGTGGCTGACGAAGCGGGTCTTGCCGCATCCTGTCGGTCCCTTCAAGAGCAGCGGCAGCTGTCGCACCCAGGCGCTTTCGAACAGCGCGCATTCATTGCCGGAGGGGCTGTAGGCGGGGATATCGAGCGCCGCGCGACTGACGGCAGATTGGACAGGGCTCATGGCAAGTCTCCATGCTGGGAATTCTTGGGGAGATGCCGGCGCGGCGAACCGCGCCGGCTGGTCGGTTATTCAGCGGGTTGGACGATGCCGGCGAGCTTCTCGCTGCGCTCGCGCCCGGGCACCAGAACGGCCCAGATGAACATCAGCGCCGAGATCAGGACGACGGCACCGGAACCGAGGCGGATCCAGTAGAACAGCGCCAGCTGGTCCTGGACGTCCATGTAGCTTTCGCCGAGCACGCGCTGCAGATGCGCCTGGAGAACACCGGCAAAGGTCAGCGCGAAGGTCATGACCGACATGGCGGTGCACATGATCCAGAAGCTCACCATCGACAGCCACTGGTTATAGGGCGCACGGCCGCGGATCTCCGGGATGGCATAGGCCATGACCGCGAGGTTCAGCATCACGTAGGCGCCGAAGAAGGCGAGGTGTCCATGGGCCGCGGTCACCTGAGTGCCGTGGGTATAGTAGTTCACCGAAGACAGCGTGTGCAGGAAGCCCCAGACGCCAGCGCCGAAGAAGGCCATGACCGAGCAGCCGATCGACCAGAGGAGGGCTGCGCGGTTCGGATGCTTGCGGCCGGCCTTCCAGGTCATCACGAAGGTGAAGACCACCATGGTGAAGAAGGGGGCCACTTCCAGCGTCGAGAACAGCGAACCGATCCACTGCCAGTAGCCCGGCGCGCCGATCCAGTAGTAGTGGTGGCCCGTGCCGAGGATGCCGGAGAAGAGCGCCAGGCCGACGATGACATAGAGCCATTTTTCGACGACCTCACGGTCGATGCCGTTGAGCTTGATCATCAGGAAGGCGAGCACCGATGCCATGATCAGTTCCCAGACGCCTTCGACCCAGAGATGGACGACGTACCACCAGTACATCTTGTCGAGCGCCAGGTTGATCGGATTGTAGAAAGCGAAGAGGAAGAAGATCGCGACACCCCAAAGCCCGAAGATCAGGATGTTGGTGACGGTCGTCTTGCGGCCTTTCAACACCGTCAGCGTGATGTTGTAGAGGAACATCAGCGCGACGATGACGATACCGACCTTGATCGCGAAGGGCTGCTCGAGGAACTCACGCCCCTCGTGGATGTGCATGAGGTAGCCGACGACGGCAATGGCAGCGGCGATCAGGAAGATCCAGAACTGCGCGATGGCGATCTTCGTGCTGTAGAGCTCGGTTTCTGCCTCTTCCGGCAGCAGGTAGTAGGTCGCGCCCATGAAGCCCATGAGCAGCCAGACGATCAGCGCGTTGGTGTGGACCATGCGCACGATGTTGAAGGGCAGGAGCTCGGAGAGCGTGTTGGGCAGGACGTAGATGGTGCCGGCAAGCACGCCGAACAGCACCTGGGCGAGAAACAGGCCAAGCGCTCCGTAGAAATAGAGCATCGCGACCTTTTGGGTTTGGTATTTCATGGTGTCACACTCCACTCGGTTCGCTTAACCTGCCTCGTTCGGCGGCCAGTTCTGGGTCTTGATGCGGCTCGTCCATTCGAGGAAGTCGGCGAGGTCGTTGAGTTCCTGTTCGGTGAGATTGAACTGCGGCATCTGCCGCCGTCCCTCGATGCCGGTCGGCTGGGCAGCCATCCAGGCCTTAAGCGTATCGCGGGCGCCATCCGGATCGGCCTCGCCGCCGAATCGCTTCCAGACGTTGCCGAGCTCGGGCGCGAAATAGGCGCCCTCGCCGAGAAGCGTGTGGCAGTTGATACAGGAGTTCTTTTCCCAGACGTGTTTGCCGCGGGCGACCGCATCGGTCAGCGTCGTTTCATCCGTCGAAGTCGTCCGCATGTAGTAGTGGCTGTGGGCGGTCAGCCCGACGAAGATTGCGAAGAAAAAGAAGGACCCGCCGTAAAAGACGTTACGGGCCCCGGTTTTGGTGAGGCGTTCTGCCATCACGTGGTCCTTTCGATTTCAGTTGGCCGCTGAGAGTGCGGCCGGCTGATCTGATCCCCTCCCCGTGCGGCGCAGCCGGCAACAATCGGGGCGACCTCATGTCTAGGGAAATCGGCGGCGGCTTCTTTGCGTTTCGGCAAACAAGTCCGCGGCTAGCCTCAGCTGATGAAAGCAGTGCTCAGGACCAGCTTCGCTGCAGCGACGAGGACGAGTGCTGCGGGCCAGATCAAAAGGCCAAGACGAAGGGCCGACGGCGCCTGCCGGAGCCCCATGAAATCGAGCGCGACGAACCGGCTTTTGACGATGGCGAGCCCGAGCAACACGACGATGACGAGGGTGGCCGGCCCGGCGACCGCCATCAGCGCCATGCCCGACATCACGGCTACGGCAAGCAGCAGCCAGGTCTTGAACAATTGTCTGGGATTGCGATCGGTCATGGCACTCACACGAGATAGACGAGCGGGAACATCACGATCCAGACCAGATCGATCACGTGCCAGAGCGTGGTGATCAGCTCGACATTGCCGGGTTTCGGTCGCCAGGCAACGATGATGAGCACGAAGGCACCGAAGACGACGTGCAGCAGATGGAAGCCCGTGACGAGAAAATAGAGCTCGAAGAAGGAGCCGAACTGAGGATCGCCGGCAACGCCGGCCTCGGCGCTATATTCGAAGAGCTTGATCCCCACGAAGGCGAAGCCGAAAAGTGCTGCATTCACCAGCGCCCGCCGACGCTGCTTAAGCGATGCACTCGGCCTCGTCGCCAAGGCCGCCTGCCAGCCGCTTGTCAAAAGAACAAGCGTGTTGATACCGGCAAGCAGCGGATCGAGATGCGAGCGGGCGGCGGCAAACGCGTCCGGCTGGAGAAGACCCACAATCAGGAAGCCGACAAGCAGAATACCGAACGCGGCAAGTTCACTCCAGACGAGCACCCAGAGCAGCAAGGCGTCCGTCGTATCCTCTTCCACCGTTGCGGCAATCGGATGACTGCGGGCATCCATGTCAGCGCCTCCGTTCAAAAAACATCGTTCGAGCTAGGCGCGAGCGCGCACCCTGTCTTTGCGATTGAGCAAAGAAGCCGGCAGGGGGCGGGGCTATTGGCTGACAACAAAGGAGCCTTCCGATGACAGACGCACAGATCGGCCTTTCCGTCGCCACCCCCATCATCATCGTCTTCGCCCTCGTGCTCTATCGCATGGGCGTGCTTCAGCGCGGCGCGACGCTGTCGGCGATCCTCTCCTCCGTTGCGATCGCCATCGTTCTGTTTCTCGATCGCTGATCTGCAGACTTTGAGAAATGTCAAAGAGGATCATTGCCGTCGGGTGTAGTTCGAACCAACACTCAACGGAGCAGTTCGATGCAGCAGCAATTTTCAGAACATCACGAGCTGGGGCAGGCTTACCGCGAGCTTTTATCCCTGTGTGATCGCCTCGAGACGCTGGCCGATTCCATCCCGCGCCGGATCGACCTGACGAGCTGCCGCGTGATCCTGACGGAGCTGCCGGAAAAGCTCCGGCGCGTCCACGCGCTGGAGGAAATGATCCTGTTTCCAGCAGTCGAAATTCAGCGGGCAGATGACGGCCGTTACGCCTTGATCGCACGGCTGCGCGCCGAGCATGACCAGGATGATCGGGCAGCCGTCGAGCTGGTACGTGTGCTGAAGGCGGTTCTCGACAACAGGGCATCGCTCAGCTGGGATGCGATCGGCTACATGCTGCGGGGCTTCTTCGAAACTGTTCGCCGCCATGTCGCAACGGAGCGCCTGCTTCTCTGGCGCCATGCGTGAGACAACCGATATGACCTATTTTCTCCTCGCCTTCGCCGTCTTCCTGCTGCTCCATCTGGTGCCGGCCTGGCCGGCGTTACGCCAGGGCCTGATCGACCGGCTCGGTCGCTCGACCTATTTCGCGGTGTATTCGCTTCTGTCCGTGCTTGCTCTCGGCTTCGTCTTTCACGCGGCCCTTCAGCTCGATTTCATCCCGCTCTGGGAACCGGCGGCCTGGCAGGCCTGGGTAACCTTCGTGCTGGCGCCACTCGGCATCTTTCTCGTGCTGGCTGGCCTCTTCAGCGAAAACGCGCTGTCGATCTCCATCTATCAGGGAAACGAGCGGCCCGGCGCCATCGTAACGATCACCCGTCACCCGGTGCTCTGGGGCTTCCTGCTCTGGGCCGCCGGTCACATCGTGCCCAATGGCGACTTGCGCGCGCTGGTTCTTTTCGGCGGTTTCGCACTGTTTTCCGCCGGTGGCTTCTTCATGCTTGAAAAGCGTGCCCGCCGGCGTTTGGGTGACAACTGGCAAGCGGCCTCGAAGGGCACGTCAGTCTGGCCCTTTGCGGCCATCATTCGAGGCGAAACCCGTTTGCGCGCCGATCCCGTGATGATCATAGCCGCCTTTGCCACCGTCGCGATTGCCGTGTGGCTGCTGCTTGGCGGTCACGAGGTCCTGTTCGGCGCCGATCCGCTGCTTCAGGCCACCGTCTCCTAGATCACGATGATTTTTGGTCCTCACCCTGCCAGGCCATAGCCTGCGGGGTGATCGGCAGTGCCAGCAGGTCGATCGCTCGGGCCGCCAGATGGTCGACGATGGCCGAGACGCTCTCAGGCCGATGATAGAAGGCCGGCACCGGCGGCATGATAATCGCCCCCATTTCCGTGACGGCGCACATATTGCGCAGGTGACCGAGATGCAGCGGTGTCTCGCGTGCCATCAGCACCAGCCTGCGCCGCTCCTTCAGATGCACGTCGGCTGCCCGTACCACGAGGTTATCGGCCATGCCGGCAGAGATCGCCGCAAGTGAGCGCATGGAGCACGGCGCGACGATCATGCCGGCCGTCGAAAACGATCCGCTCGCAATCGCCGCGCCGATATCGGCGTGGTCATAGGTCCGCGCGGCCAGACGCAGCAGGGATGGAAGAGCGCCTGCGCCAGCCTCATGCGCGAGCGTGCGGTGCGCCGCCGGCGACAGAACCAGATGCAGCTCGACGCTTTCGATTTCGCTGAGCCGCTGCGCGATGCGCACCGCAATCGCAGCACCCGAAGCCCCGGTGACACCGAGGACGATCTTCAACCGGTTCATCGGGTCAGCCCTCCAAGCCCGAGACCGGCCCAGATCGCATCGACCTGACCCACGACCTCCGGCGACATTTCGAGCACCCGCCCCCATTCACGGTCGGTCTCAGTGCCGATCTTGTTGGTGGCGTCGAGCCCGAGCTTGCCACCGAGGCCTGAACGTGGCGACGCGAAGTCGAGATAGTCGATCGGCGTGCCCTCGATCACGGTCACGTCGCGGCTGGCATCGAAGCGGGTCGCAAGAGCCCACATTACGTCGGACCAGTTGCGCACGTCGATATCCGGGTCGACGGCGATGATCAGCTTGGTGTAGCTGAACTGCGGCAAGACGGACCAAAGCCCCATCATCACACGCTTGGCCTGCCCGGGATAACGCTTGTCGATCGCGACGACCATGGCTCTGTAGGAGCAGGCCTCCGGCGGCAGCCAGAGATCGGATATCTCCGGAAACTGCTTGCGAACCAGCGGCACGAACAGCCTGTTCATCGCCTCTCCGAGCCGCGAAGGCTCGTCCGGCGGTCGGCCGGTATAGGTGGAAAGATAGAGCGGATTCCGACGCATGGTGATCGCCGACAGACGCATGACCGGGAACGGCTCCACCGAATTGTAATAGCCGGTATGGTCGCCATAGGGGCCCTCCTCCGAAGTCTCGCTCGCCGAGACCGTACCCTCAAGCACGATCTCCGCATTGGCCGGCACCGAAAGTGGCACGGTCTTCGCTTTCACGAGTTGCGTCCTGCCGCGCCGAAGCAGGCCTGAGAAATTCAGCTCGCTCAGTCCGTCCGGCAGCGGCATGACCGCAGAAAGGATCGTCGCTGGGTCGGCACCGATGACGACCGCGATCGGCATGTCCTGACCCAGGCGTTGCCACAGACGATGGTGGCGGGCGCCGCCGCGGTGGGCGAGCCAGCGCACGATGGCGCGATCGGGCCCCAGCACCTGCATGCGATAGATCCCGACATTGACATCGAGCGGATCATCCGGCGCGCGCGTGATCACCAGTGGCCAGGTAATCAGCGGCGCCGGCTCGCCCGGCCAGCACCATTGAACCGGCAGGCGCCCAAGGTCGATTTCCTGATCGCGCCAGACGACCTCCTGACACAGCGCACGCGTTACCTTTCGTGGCCGCATATACATCGCCGATCGGAGCAGAGGCAGCCGATCCCAGGCGTCGCGCAGCGACTGCGGCGCTCTCGGATCGCGCAGCTCCGCAAGTTCACCCGCAAGCGCATCGAGCCCGCCCGGCGCCAGGCCGAAACCACGCTCGATCCGGCGTTCCGACCCGAAGAGATTGGTCAGAAGCGGGATCGGTTGTGCGGCGCCTGTCGCATCGACCGGCCGCTCGAAGAGAAGCGCCGGCCCGTCGGCGGCAAGCACGCGGCGGTGGATTTCGGTCACCTCATGCACCAGCGAAACCGGTCGCGAAATCCGCTTCAAATCGCCTTCGCGCTCGAGCGCGTCGATAAAATCCTGAAGCGTTGCAAAGCCCTTTGACGGGCGAAAGGTCCTGTTCATGGAGCCTGTTTGTGGCGGCGAATGGTCCTTGTCTTTGACGTGGCGCAAACAACGACCGGCAGCAGGCGACTAGCATGCGCCGCATCGTTCGATTCCGACGCTCCACAGGTAGCAAATGACACTTCCGCTCGCGATCACCGCCCCCCTTAGCTTCGTTCCCATCATCGCCATCGAAAGCGTGGTGCAGCGCGTCTTTGCCCGCGTGATCGCGAGCCATCCGGGCCTCTTCGACCGTCTCGCGGATCATGCAGCCAAGCGCTACGCCTTCCAGCCGTCTGACCTGCCGATCGGCTTCCTTGTCGAACCGGCCGTGCCGCGCATCTCCGTACATCGCAAGGAGCGCGCGCCGGTTTCCGATGCCTGCATGGAAGGCGAGCTCGTACTGCTCTTGGCGCTGCTCGAGGGCCGCATCGACGGCGACGCCGTGTTCTTCTCGCGCGATCTTGCCGTCAGCGGCGACATGGAGGCGATGCTGGCGCTGCGCAACGCACTCGACGATTGCGAGATCGACCTTCCAAGCCATCTCGCTGAGATGGCCGGACCGCTGGCGCCGCTCGTGCGTCGCGCGGGAGAACAGATCCGCGAACGGGCGCTTGGCCGCGTTCTCAAGGAGGAGGCTCCCCAATGGAACTGATCTGCCCCGCCGGCACACCCGCTGCCTTCCGCGAAGCCGTCGATGCCGGCGCCGACGCGGTCTATTGCGGCTTTCGCGACGAGACGAACGCCCGCAATTTTCCGGGGTTGAACTTCTCACGCGACGAACTCCGAACGGCAATTGCCTATGCCAAACAGCGCAGGGTGATGACCTTCGTTGCGATCAACACCTTCATGCGCGCCGGCCAGGAGACGGTCTGGCATCAGGCGGTGGATGACGCCGTGGCGCTTGGTGCCGATGCCGTCATCCTCGCCGATTTCGGCCTGATGGCTTATACGGTGGAACGCCATCCGCAGCAGCGGCTGCACGTTTCCGTCCAGGCCTCGGCCTCAAATGCGGACGCCGTGCGCTTCCTCGTCGAGACCTTCGCGGCAAAACGCGTTGTGTTGCCGCGCACCCTGACGATCGCCGACATCGCTCGCCTTGCCAAACAGATCGATTGCGAGATCGAGGTCTTTGCCTTCGGCGGCCTCTGTGTCATGGCCGAGGGGCGCTGTTCGCTTTCTTCCTACGCCACGGGCAAGTCGCCCAACATGAACGGTGTCTGCTCGCCCGCAAGCCACGTGCGCTATCGCCAGGACGGACGCGAGCTGGTGTCCGAGCTCGGCGATTACACTATCAACCGCTTCCCGGCGGGCGAAGCCGCCGGCTATCCGACGCTCTGCAAGGGGCGCTTCGACATCGCGGAGGACCGCGGCTACGCCTTCGAGGATCCGGTTTCACTCGACGTCATGGACCATATCGATGCCCTGCGCAGCGCCGGCGTCAGCGCGCTGAAGATCGAGGGCCGGCAGCGGGGAAAGGCCTATGTCGCCGAGGTCGTGTCAGTCATGCGGCGGGCACTGACCGCCGGCGCCACCGAGCGGCCCGCATTGGTGTCGCGGCTGAAGGCGCTCAGCGAAGGCCAGAAGACGACAACAGGCGCCTACGAAAAGCGCTGGAGGTAATCGGCCCATGACCATATCGACAAGCCCATCCAAGCCCGTCCTGAGCCTCGGCCCGGTCTACTATCTCTGGGATGGCCCCAAATGGCGCGATTTTTATTTCCGCATTGCCGACGAAGCGCCGATCGCCCACGTCACGATCGGCGAGGCCGTCTGCTCGAAGCGGCTGCATTTCATCGAGCCCCATGTCGGCGAGGTCATCGAACGGCTGGAGAATGCCGGCAAGCAGGTGAGCCTCGCCTCGCTCGCGCTGGTGACGCTGGAACGTGAAAGCCAGTTGGTGCGCGGGCTGGTGCGTGACAGCGCCCATCCGATCGAGGTCAATGACCTATCCGCGCTGCACCTGCTTGCCGGCAAGCCGCATTCTATCGGGCCGCTGGTCAACGTCTATAACGGCGCGACTGCCCGGCTCTTGGCCTCGAGGGGCGCGATGAGCATCTGTCTGCCGCCAGAACTGCCGATGACGTCGGTGCGCGGCATTATCGAGGAAAGTCCGGGGGTCGCCTTCGAGGTCTTCGCGTTCGGCCGCGTACCGCTGGCGATTTCGGCGCGTTGCGCCCATGCCCGCTCCAAGGGGCTGATCAAGGACAATTGCCAGTTCATCTGCGGCGAAGACCCTGACGGCCTGACCGTCGAGACCCTCGACAGCCAGCCTTTTCTGGCGCTGAACGGCGTACAGACCATGTCGCACACCTGCCAGGTGCTGCTGCAGGAACTGCCAGAGCTTGCCGCCGCCGGCGTTTCCCGCGTTCGGCTGTCGCCGCAGGATTGCGACATGGCGGCCGTGGCCCGCATCTTCGACGATGTCATCGCCGGGCGATGCTGGCCACGTGAAGCACAGGCGGATCTTGGCGGCGTTTACCCAAACAGGCCGTTTTCCAATGGTTTCCACCACGGTCAGACAGGAGCGGCATGGATATCCGCCGAAGCAAGTTAGCGAGGTGAGGAGGCGCATACATCGCCTCGCATTCGCGAATTGCGTCCTTCGCAGGATCCACCTGTCGGTTACAGCGCTTGCGCAGGCTGATGAACCGACGCATTGGCGACAGCGAGAAAGTTTGCGCATGCCGCGTTCCGATCATTGGTGCGCCAAAGCAAGCCAGTTTCAACTGTCGGGACGCGCCCGGAAAGCGGCAGATAGGTCACCCCGTCTCGCTGCAGCCTGGTCATGGACTGCGGAACCAGTGCGACACCCATCCCGGAGCCCACCAGTCCGATGATCGTCTGCATCTGTATAGCCTCCTGGAAGACGGAGAAGGCTGAGCGATGCTCGGCGAAGTAGCCCGAAACAAGGTCGTGAAAGATCGGCGCGGACCGCCGTGGAAAGAGGATCAGTGGCGCGGCGAAGAACGCGGCAGGTTCTAGTATCCCCTCGCAGAAGCCGTCGCGCCCTTCGTCTATCCAGGATGACGGGACCGCGGCAATCAGCGGTTCGCGAAGGATCGGGCGATAGCTCAGGGTTTGGCTCAGCGAACTGGATGGCGGAGCGATGACGATGCCGACATCGACTTCGCTCCTCAGCAGGGCATCGATCTGCACGTCGCTTGTCGCTTCGCGCAGAGAGAGCTCGACGTTTGGATAGGCAGCCCGAAAGCGACCGACGGCTGCTGGCAGCAGGCTATAGTCGACAGTACTGACGAAGGACAGGCGCAGGAGCCCCATTTCGCCGCGTGCAAGCTTTCTCGCGATATCAGGCAGCGCTGTCGCCTCTGCCAGAACGCGTCGGGCATGCACAAACCATTGCTCGCCGACGGGCGTGAGTTTCACCTCGCGTTTGGTGCGATCGAAAAGCCGCAATCCGAGTTCTCTTTCCAGCGCCTGGATCGCTTGACTGAGCGGCGGTTGCGTCATGTTGAGGCGTTCGGCGGCGCGGCCGAAATGAAGTTCCTCGGCAACCGCCACGAACTGGCGAATCTGTCTCAGGTCCATGTTGCTCATTAATATGTCCAGAGACCTAAATTGGCGTCATAACTATATTTCACAACTCTTTTGCGCGCCAGTAGGTTGGTCTCGATTTCGGGAGGCCAAGATGCACAACCAACGATCCAGACAGATTACAGAAGGCGTCGCGCGTTCGCCGAACCGGGCAATGTATTATGCGCTCGGATACAAGAAGGCCGATTTCGCCAAGCCGATGATTGGCATTGCCAATGGCCACTCGACGATCACGCCCTGCAATGCCGGGCTGCAGCCACTCGCGGACGCGGCCGTAGCCGCGATCAAGGCTGCTGGAGCCAACCCACAGATATTCGGGACGCCGACGATTTCGGACGGCATGTCCATGGGGACAGAGGGCATGAAATACTCCCTCGTCTCGCGTGAGGTAATTGCCGACTGCGTCGAGACGACGGTGCAGGGTCAATGGATGGACGGCGTTCTGGTGCTCGGCGGCTGCGATAAGAACATGCCGGGCGGCATGATCGGCATTCTCCGCGCCAATGTCCCGGCCATCTATGTCTATGGCGGCACGATAAAGCCCGGTCTCTGGAAGGGGCAGAGCCTCTCGGTCGTTTCGGCATTCGAGGCCGTCGGCGCCTACATGGCAGGCCAGATGAGCGCGGAGGATTTCGAAGGCATAGAGCGAAATGCCTGTCCGACGACCGGATCCTGCGGCGGCATGTACACGGCCAACACGATGAGTTCCTCGTTTGAAGCCCTGGGCATGTCCCTGCTCTACTCGTCGAACATGGCCAATCCCGACCGGGAGAAGATCGACAGCACCGTCGAATCGGCACGCGTCCTGGTGGATGCCGTGAAGAAGGGCATCAGGCCGCGCGACATCGTCACGCGGCAATCGATTGAAAACGCAGTCACACTCGTCATGGCGACGGGTGGCTCGACGAACGCCGTGCTGCACTACCTGGCGATCGCGCATGCGGCTGAGGTCGACTGGACGTTGGAGGATTTCGAGCGCGTGCGTCGCCAGGTTCCGGTGATCTGCGACCTGAAGCCGTCCGGCCGCTATATGGCCGTCGACCTTCACAAGGCCGGGGGCGTGCCGCAGGTACTGAAACTCCTGTTGAACGCGGGCCTGCTCTACGGTGATTGTCTTACGATAACCGGCAGGACAATCGGAGAGGAACTCTCGCACGTGCCGGATAGGCCCACCGCAGAGCAGGAGGTCATCCGGCCGCTCAGTGCACCTCTTTATCGCGAAGGACATCTCGCGATCCTCAATGGCAATCTCGCCGAAGGCGGGGCGGTTGCGAAGATCAGCGGGCTCAAGCGCCCCGTCATGACCGGTCCGGCGCGGGTCTTTGAGGACGAGCAGTCCGCCATGGATGCCATTCTCTCCGACACAATAAGGCCAGGTGATATCCTCGTCCTTCGTTATCTCGGCCCGAAGGGTGGACCGGGCATGCCGGAAATGCTTGCTCCCACATCGGCGATCATCGGGCGCGGTCTCGGCGAGAGCGTCGGCCTTGTCACCGACGGGCGGTTTTCCGGTGGCACATGGGGCATGGTCGTCGGCCATGTCTCCCCGGAAGCGTTCGAAGGCGGAACGATCGCCCTCGTCGAGGATGGTGACCAGATCACAATCGACGCTGGCAAGCGGCTCCTGCAGCTTAACCTGCCGGTAGACGAGATCGCCCGACGGCGGGCGTTGTGGCGCCAGCCTGTGCCGCGTTATCGGCGCGGCGTGCTGGCAAAGTATGCGGCCCTGGTGCGCCCGGCCAGCGAAGGTGCGGTCACCGGCTGACGTTGCTGAGCATTTTCGACAGCCGTCGGAAAACCGGGTCATCGACGCCGACCCAGAGGCGGGTGGGCGCCGCAGCCTCAATCTGCAACGCTGCCGACCGGTACTCGGTTGGAGAACAGGTTCAAGGCGGCGTACTGCAGAAGCATGATCGTCTTGCCATCGCGGATGGCGCCAGAGCGGATCATGGCAAGCGCCTCGTCTATGCCAAGTTCGAGAACTGCGATATCCTCGCCTTCGTCTTCGTTACCGCCGCCCTGGGATGTGCGGTCGCTGGGCTGGTACTCGCCAACGAAGAAATGCAGGCGCTCGGTCACCGAGCCTGGGCTCATGAAGGCGTCGAACACCTGTCGCACGTCGCGCACGCGAAAGCCCGTCTCCTCCTCCGTTTCCGCGCGGATGCGCGCTTCCGGTTCGGCGTTGTCGAGCAGTCCCGCCGGCGCCTCGACGAGCAGATCGTCATGGCCGTTGACGAAGGCTGGGTAGCGAAACTGTCGGGTCAGGATCACGGTGCGGCGGACCGGATCGTAGAGCAGGATCGTCGCGCCGTTGCCGCGATCGTAGGTTTCCCGTGACTGCCGCTGCCAGCTCCCGTCGCCGCGCAGAAAGGAAAAGGTGGTCTTCTTCAGGACGTACCAATCGTCCGAGAGAATAGTGACGCCTTCCACTTGAATTCGGTGTGCAATGCTCATGCTGCCCTCCATTGATAATGGCTGTGATGCGGTCGGGCAATTTCGTGCATTTTCGTGCAATGTCAAGATTTTTCGTGTACGGACGTCGCCCTGCGGCAGGGATATCGGGCGGCGTTTGTTGCGGAAACGGCGAGTGCCGTGGGGTCAATCCCGCGGCACTCGGGTCAGCCGATTATGGTCTAACGGCATCCGCCTATCGCAACGGGAAGGCGACCGGCCGGATCGGAGCTGCGTCGGCGCCACGGAACTTCAACGACGCGCCGACGAAGGCAAACTCGTAGACCCTGTCCTTGGACAGTTGTTCGAGATTGATGAGCTCAATGATCGGAGCGCCTTGCTGCGCGAGCAGGTAGGTGTGAACGGGAATGTAGTTGTTTTCCGTTTCGGCCGGGAAGGCTTCGAAGCTCAGGTTATCTGCGCCCACCACCATGGCGCCGCCGTCCTCGACGAGGAACTTTGCCGCGTCGATGCTGAGGCCGGGAGGGTTGCTCATATAGGCGGACTTGTCTTCGTAGTTCTGCATGCGACCCGTGCGGATCAAGGCGACATCGCCCTCCGCCAGCGTCACGCCCTGGCTTTTCAGCGCGTCTTCGAGATCCTTGCGCGTGATCCGGTAGTTGTCGGGCAGCATCTGCATGCCTTTGGCTGCCGCGACGTCGATCATCACGCCGCGCGCGACGATCGGCGGCAGCTTTTCGGCGCCGGTGATGGTCCAACCCTGGTCCCCGAGGTGATCGGCAGCGGCATAGCCATTCCAGATCTTGCCGTTCAGGCCGAAGTGATTGAGCGCGTCAATGTGGGTACCCATGTGGGCATACATAGAAACCGCCGAGCCGGTGTAGCTGACATGGGCGTTCATCTCCTTGCCGACCTTCATCGGATCGGAGACCAGAGTGCCATTCGGCGTGTGCGTCATCCACATCTGGTAGGGCGGGTCCCCGGCCGCCTCCCAGCTGGGCATGCCGATGAAATACTCGACCGCGAGGTCGTAGGACTTGCTCCCCTCGATCCGCGACAAAATGGCGGCGCGGGAATCCGGCGTGATGAGGTTGAGGCGCCCGATCTCGTCCTTCGGCCCCCACGGGCTCTTGCCGACCTCCTGCGCGAAGGCCGGGCCGCCGACGAGGCTGGCGACGAGAGAAGCGACCAAGACACGCTCCAGGACCGCGGTGTTGAACATGATGAACTCCTTCTTCTGGTCTTCCCGCGATATCAGGAAGCTGGGCTCACCTTATTGCTGGCGCTGAAGAGAATAATCAGCGATGAATTGAAAACATAATTTACTCTGGAGAAAATATGGATCTGCTGGCCGCCATGCGTTCGTTCCGCCGCGTCATCGAGCTTCAGAGCTTCAACAAGGCGGCGGAGGAGCTCGGACAGTCGAACGCGTCGATCAGCAAGCAGGTCCGGCAACTGGAGGAACGGCTCGGGGCCGTGCTTATCGTGCGCACGACCCGGCGCATGAGCCTGTCGGAAAACGGACGCGCCTATTTTTCCGAATGCTGCCGGCTTCTCGACGAGCTCGATCATCTGGAGCGCACCACCTCCGGCGAGGCAGGCGAGATCAACGGCCGGCTCCGGCTCAATGCGCCTCTCTCCTTCGGATTGACCGTGCTTGCGCCGATGCTCGCGCGCTTCATGACACTTCATCCGCAATTGAAGGTCGACATGACGCTCGACGACCACGTGCTCGACGTCGTTTCGGAAGGCTTTGACGTTTCCATCCGGGTGCGTGCGGCTCTGACGGATTCATCGCTGATCGCCCGGCGGCTCGGCGACATTGGCCAAGTCATCTGCGCCGCCCCGGCCTATCTCGCAGACAATGGCACGCCCGCGACCGTTGCCGATCTCAAGAGCCACCATTGCCTCACCTATCGCCTGGCCGACCAGCCCGGCAGCTGGAGGCTGGAAGGGCCTGACGGCGCCGTCATGATCGACCTGCCGGCACGTTTCGTCGCCGACAACAGCCTGATGCTCAGCGAAATGATTCAGGCGGGCATCGGCATTGGCGTGTTGCCCTCCTTCATCGCCACGCCGTTGCTTGCCGAGGGCAAGCTCTGCCAGGTGCTGCCTGGTCACAAGCTCGCCGAACGCGGCATCTACGCGGTCTATCCTACCAATCGGCTGTTGCTGCCGAAGGTGAAGGCCTTCACCGAGTTTCTGGCAAGCGAGATGCGACAGGCCGGGCTTTAAGGGCTCGGCGTGACAAATACCTCAGAACCGAGTCGTGAGGTTCACGCGGAATATGCGCCCCGGTAGCCGCATTGAGATAGCGGTCATGTTCGGCCACCTGAAGATGGCGCGGGCGCCGCCGATCCCGAGCGCGTCATAATCATGTTACCTGGGTGACAGCCCAGATTATGGAACAGCCAAACTTTCCAAATTCGTTTGACAGCAATCGGCGGCGCGAATATTTTGGAAAGCATAAAGTTTCCTTATTTGGCCAACCGTTCATTTCGACGCGCGCCGCACCGGTGAAAGGAACCGGAAATGAGCCAGCAGTCATTCAGCATCGAAAATGCCCAGCCTATGAAAACGATGGAGGCCGTGCCCGGCGTGGAGGCACAGCGGACGCTGCCTGTCATCCCGACTGTGATCGCCACGAACGCTATCGGAACCCGCAGGCGCTGGCTTCGCAATGTGCTTTTCGCATCCGTTGCCATCGCCGCCGTCGCCGGCGCGACCGATTTCGGTTGGGCCTACTGGACGACGGGTCGCTTCGAAGTGTCGACCGACGACGCCTATGTGAAGGCCGATAGCACGACCATTGCCCCAAAGGTCTCGGGCCATATCGCCGAGGTGCTGGTCACCGACAACCAGCAGGTCAAGGCCGGACAGGTTCTCGCCCGCATCGACGATCGGGACTTCACAGTCAGCCTCGAACAGACCAGGGCCGGCGTCGAAGCCGCCGAGGCCAATATCGCAAACAAGCAATCGGCTCTCATCGCACAGCAATCCGTGATCGATTCGGCCAAGGCGACGGTCGAGGCCGACAAGGCCGACCAAACCTTCGCCGAGCAGGACGACAGGCGCTATTCGGAGCTCGCAAGGCAAGGCTTCGGTACCCTGCAGAACGCGCAACAGGCGGCCTCACGCATTGCCGCCGCAAGGGCCGCGGTGACGCGCGACACGGCAGCGCTCGCAAGCGCGGTCAAGCAGCTCGACGTGATCAAAGCCGAAGTCGCACAAGCAAAGGCCGCGCTCGACAGCGCGAAGGCGGCCGATCATCAGGCCGAGCTCAACCTCTCCTACACCGCGCTCGCAGCACCGATCGACGGCGTGATCGGCAACCGCACCTTGCGCGTCGGTCAATATGTGCAGGCCGGGACACAGCTGATGGCAGTCGTGCCCACGCACGCGGCCTACATCGTTGCCAACTACAAGGAAACACAGCTTGCCGATGTCGTTCCCGGCCAGACCGTGGCGATAGAGGTGGACACCTTCCCGGGCCAGGTCTTCGAGGGCCACGTCGACAGCATCTCGCCGGCAAGCGGCCAGGAATTTGCGCTGCTGCCGCCCGACAATGCGACGGGAAACTTCACCAAGGTGGTGCAGCGCATCCCCGTCAAGATCGTGATCAATCGCGACAGTCCGCACGACGTGGTGCTGCGGCCCGGCATGTCCGTCTACCCGACGATCGACACCCGAACCGCAGGAACGGCGGTGGCCGCCGTGTCGGCAAGCATAAACTGAAGGACGCTCAGGCGCCGTTCCCAGCTTTAAGGGTTGGCAGGAGGATGCAATGTCCACCACCACGATGCCCATGGTTTCGCCCGGCGTGCGTGAGCCCGCAGCAACGTCGCCCGACAAGGCAAGTACGACGGCCTGGATTTCCGTTCTTGCCGGCCTGATCGGCGCCTTCATGGCGATCCTCAACATCCAGATCACCAACGCCTCACTGCTCGATATCGAAGGCGGCATCGGTACCGGCGTCGACAACGGCGCCTGGATATCGACCTCGTATCTCATCGGCGAAATCGTCGTGATCCCGCTCACCGATTATTTGAGCCGCGTGTTCTCGTTCCGGCGCTACATGCTGGCGAACGCCGTCCTGTTTCCGCTGTTTTCGGCGGCCTGTGCGTTTGCCCATGATCTAGGCTCGATGATTGCGCTGCGCGGTCTGCAGGGTTTTGCCGGCGGCGTGCTCATTCCGATGGCCTTCACCATGGTGTTGACCCGCCTGCCCAAAGCGCAGCAGCCGCTCGGCCTGGCGCTGTTTGCGCTCTCCGTTACCTTCGCCCCGGCGATTGGCCCGACGATCGGCGGCTATCTCACCGAGAATTATGGCTGGCAGTCGATCTTTTTCGTCAACGCCCCGCCGAGCCTGGTGATGGTAATTGCGCTCTACTTCACCCTTGAGAAGAAGCCGATGCAATTGTCCCTGCTCAAGGAGGGCGATTGGGCCGGCATTATTACCATGGCCATCGGCCTTTCGGCGCTGCAGACGGTTTTGGAGGAAGGCAACAAGGACGACTGGTTCCAATCGCCGTTCATCGTCAAGCTCGCTTTGACGGCGGCCGTGTTCCTGATCGCCTTCATCATCATAGAGCTCAAGGTCGAAAAGCCGCTGGTGCAATTGCGCCTGCTCAAGCAGCGCAATTTCGGGGTCGGCGTTCTCGTCAACGTGCTTGTCGGCGTCGCCCTGTTCGGCACGGTCTACATCCTGCCGCAGTATCTCGGCCAGGTGCAGCGCTACAATGCCGAGCAGATTGGCCTCGTGCTTGCCTGGACCGGGCTGCCGCAGCTTCTCATCATCCCGCTCGTGCCGGCGCTGATGAAGCGGTTCGACGTGCGCTATATCGGCTTCGTTGGCATCAGCATCTTCGCGGCCAGCTGTTTCATGAATACGACGCTGTCGCTCGACAGCGCCGGCGACCAGTTCTTCATCCCGAATATCGTACGCGCCATCGGTCAGGCGCTGGTGCTGACGCCGATCACGGTGATCACCACCGCCGGCATCGCTCCAAGCGATGCGGCAGCCGCCTCGGGCCTGTCGAACATGCTGCGCAATCTCGGCGGCGCCGTCGGCACGGCCACCCTTGCGACGGTGCTGACCAAGCGTGAGCAGTTTCACTCAAACATCATCGGCCAGTCGGTGACCGTCTATCGCGACGAAGTCCGCGACCGGATCGGCGATCTGACGCGGCATTTCATGGCGCATGGCGTCACCGATGCCGCCGTCGCACAGCACAAGGCGATCGCCGTGATCGGTGCTACGGTTCGCCGGCAGGCGCTGATCCTCGGTTTCAGTGATACCTTCGCGGTGATCGGGATCGTGCTGGCGCTTGCAGCCATCGCGCTGCTCTTCACCCGCAAGATCCAACTCGGCGGCGCCGGCGCGGGTGGCGCACACTAATTCGAAGATACGATGGAAGGAGGAAGGCCCATGCAAGGTTCCAGACCGGGTGGTCTCTATCTGGAGGATCTTCACGTCGGACAACGCTTTACCAGCGCGACGCATACGGTCGACGAGGCGCAGATCAAGACTTTTGCCGCACAGTTTGACCCGCAGCCGTTTCATCTGGACGAGGCGGCCGCCAGTGACACGCTCTTCAAGGGCCTGGTCGCAAGCGGGTGGCACACGGCGGCGATCACGATGCGGCTGAACGTGGAGACCGGCCTGCCTTTCGCCGGTGGCCTCATCGGCGCGGGCGGAGACATCACTTGGCCGGCCCCGACGCGGCCCGGCGATACCCTGCGTGTCGAAAGCGAGGTGGTCGAGATCATTCCCTCGCGCTCGAAACCGGACCGCGGCATCGCCGTCGTCGTCAGCCAGACAATCAACCAGCGCAACGAGGTCGTGCAGATCCTCAAGGCGAAGCTCGTGATCGTGCGAAAGCCGAGCTGAAACGGCCGGCCGTGCTTGGCGATCCTTCGGGGTAGCGCCGCGCGACGCGCTCTGGATTTTCTGTCGTCGGGACCGTATTTTCCCCGGCAGGCGCCCCGCGCAGCCGGACAGCAGCAATGGAAGGCTGTGCAAGAAAGCCTGCAAATGACAAGAATGATCAATGTTACCGAACAACCGTCCGTTTCTTGAACGACCCTTTTTTCTTGCTGCCCTTTGGTGTCTCCTCCTGCTTGTCGGGGCCGTGGCCCTCGGCGCTCGTGAGCGACAGTCCCTCGTTGCCGAACTGGAGCAGGAAAGTACCGTGCTCCATGGGCTGGCCTCCCAGCGCGCCGATCAGCACGATGCCCATTTGACGGCGCTTTCGGCCGTGGCGGTTGCGTCCGAAGGGCGCCGGCACGATCTCTTCCTGGATGTCGCGCGCACGATTACCCGCTTCTATCCGCGCATTGATGAAGTCCAGCTTGTCTCGCTTGATCCGGAGACAGAGACGATCGGGACCGGTCCGCTGGATGCGGCGACGGCCAAGCGCATTCGTGCGGCGGCCAAAGCTTCCGACGGCCGGATTGCGCTTCTGCCGCATCCGCAGCGCCCCGATCATTACATGATGGTCAAGCGCAGCCCCAACACGAACGAGGCGCGCTACGGGTTGATGCTCGCCATCGATGCCGGCAAGCTGATCGGCGATGGCGGGCCTTTCTGGTCCCGATCGAGCACGGCCGTCCGGCTTTCGCTGCCGGACGGGCACAATCTGCTTCAGCCGGCCACGCTGCCCAATGCCATCCGCTTCTCCAGGCCGCTCAGCAGCGCGTCACAACCGCTCTTGCTCGAAACCGGTATGGATATCGGTCTCTCCGATATGTTTCCGCCCCTACAGACTGGCCTGACGTTCGTCGCCCTGACGCTCGCCTATCTCGCAGGCTTGGCGGCCTTGCGCCAACGGGCGCGAACCCGCGCGGCGGAACAGCAGGCACGGCTGAGCGCGCTCGATTCGCGGCTTAGCCATGCCTCACGGGTCAATGCGCTTGGAGAGATGGCAAGCGGCATGGCCCACGAGTTGAACCAACCCTTGACCGCAATCCTCGCGCAGGCTCAAGCCGGGCGTCGCCTCCTCAACCAGGGGAACCACGCTGCCCTCGCCTCCGTGCTCGACGATACCGTCAGTCAGGCGCGCCGGGCTTCCGGTATTCTGGAGCGGTTCCGCAACTGGTCGCAGCCGAATGCGGTACCTGTGAGTGCATTCGACCTGCGCCGAGCGCTCGGCAATGTCGAGGCGCTGCTGGAGCAGGACGCCCGGTCCCGCAGCATCCTGCTGGAGTTCCACCTGCCGGAAACGCCGGTGATCGTGACAGGCGACCCGGTCGAAATCGAGCAGGTAGCCTTCAATCTGGTGCGTAATGCGATGGAAGCACTTGACGGTCACGCAGGCGAAGCGCCCGGCGTGGTCGTGACCTTGAGGCAAGAAGATTCCATGGTGGTTTTCGATGTCGTCGACAATGGCCCAGGTATTCCCGAAGCCTTGCGCCCGCGCCTTTTCACCCCGTTCATGACGACGCGGGCGGGCGGCACGGGACTTGGCCTCGCCCTCAGCCAACGCCTGGTGGAACGCGTCGGCGGCGAGATTACATTGGTGGCCGGCGACGAGGGCGCCACCTTCCGGGTGACACTGCCCAAGGCGCGAGCCCGTCTGGAAGAGACACAATGACCGTTCCCGTCTATCTCGTCGACGACGACGATGCGGTCCGCCGCGCGCTCGGCCTGCTGCTCTCGACGGTCGGCATCAAGGTCATCCCCTTCGCCGATCCGCAGGCTTTTCTCGGGCAATTGTCGCGCCTTGAGCCGGGTTGCCTGATCCTCGACATCCGCATGCCGGCGATCTCCGGGCTGAAGCTGCAGGAAAAGCTCCGCGAAAATGGCGTGGACTGGCCGACAATCGTCATTTCCGGCCATGGCGATATCGAAGCTTGCCGGCGCGCCTTCCGCAACGGCGCCATCGACTTTCTCTCCAAGCCCATAGACGAAGAGGACCTGATCGACGCGATCCACAAGGGGCAGGAAATACTGGTGCGTACGATGCAGGCACGGGCGGAAAAGGCGGAAACTCTTGCTCTGTTGGCAGCGCTCACGCAGCGTGAGCGCGAGGTTCTCGATCGCATCGCTGCAGGTTTCACCACCCGCCAGATCGCCGAGGGGCTCGGCCTCTCGCCGCGAACGGTGGAAAGCCATCGCGCGGCGATCGGCGCCAAGCTCGGCAGCACCTCGCAGGCGGAGTTGACCCGCATCTGGCTCGAAGGGACGCAAACTCCGTAGAACTACGGATGGTGATGGAAGAGCTACGAATATCGATGGGCGGCGTCCCGCAATAACCTTTCCATATCAACAGGAAAGGAACCCATTGATGATCCGCAATATCGTGCTTGCAGCAGCTCTTCTCGCTCCCGTTGCCGCCACCGCCCAGGAGCTTCCGACCGCCGTCTACCTGCCGCTCGACATGGCCGTCAAGGCGGCCGACGCAGCGCTGAAGGCATGCGCCGCCGAAGGCCACAATGGGTCGTTGCACGGGACGGTTCGACCAAGGTGCTGCTGAAGGCCGACAATTCCGGTCCGCACACCGGAAACAGCGCCCAGGGCAAGGCCTTCACCTCGGCGGCCATGGGGCGCGACACGGCTGGCCTCGGCGAATTCATCGCTTCCAAGCCCGCCAATGAAGGTCTCCGCGACATGGACGCACGCATGGTCATCCAGGCCGGCGGCGTGCCGATCAAGTTCGGCAAGGCGCTCGTCGGCGGCATCGGTGTCGGCGGTGCGCCGTCGGGCGACGTTGACGCAAACTGCGCGACAGCAGGCCTTGCTGCAATCGGCGCGAAGTAATTCGCTCCAAGGGGGGCTCTCGCCCTTGAAAAGGCGGCGGGCCTCTCCATTTAAAGGCCACTACCCGTTTCGAGAGCTCTCAGCCGTCGGCGCCTTTGGCGTGCGATAGCGGCACTCCGGGTTAAAAACAGGGCGCTCCCCGGCACGGGTCGAGCGCCCTGTTTGCTTTAGCAGGTCATCGATCAGCCGAACGATCTCACCAGGTCTTGCTGAGCTTCAACGTGACCGTACGCGCATCGCCATATCCGCAAACAAGCAGGCCATTGCAGCCGCTGACATAGTGCTTGTCGAACAGGTTGGTGACATTGAGGGCAGCGCCCCAGCCGTCCTTCTCGTAGCGCAGGGCTGCGTCGAAGACGGTCGACGCCGGCACCTTCGCGGTATTTTCCTTGTCCGCCCAGCTCTCGCCGCGATAGCGCACGCCGGCGCCGAGGCTGAGGCCTTCCAGCGCGCCCTGCTGCACCGTGTAGTCGAGCCACAGCGAAGCCTGCGTATCGGGGACGAGATAGGGCGACTTGCCGATCAGCGCACGGTTTGCGTCCTCGGTCACCTCGATATCCATGAAATCGAGGCCCGCAATCAGCTTCCAGCTTTCGTCGAGATTGACCTTGCCCTCAAACTCGATGCCGCGGGAACGCACTTCGCCGGTCTGGGTGGAGATGCTGGTCAGCGGATCGGTGACGAGAGCGTTGCGCTTGGTCAACTGGTAGATGGACGCCGTCAGCACGCCATCAAAAAAGGTCGGTTCGTACTTGATCCCGGCCTCGAACTGCTCACCCTCCTCGGGCTTCGTGTTGCCGGTCGCCGTTACCGCCACGACCGGATTGAAGAAGGTCGCGGCGCTGACGTAAGGGGTGAGGCCGTTGTCGAATTCATAGGCAAGGCCGGCGCGGCCGCTAAGCGCGCCTTCGCTGTAGTCGAAACTCGAATTCTGGGTCGGCGCCCAGAAGGTCGGTCCGTTGTCGGTCTTGGTGTCGACATAGTCGTAGCGACCGTTGAGCGTGACGAGCCAGCCGTCGCCATAGCGGATCTGGTCCTGCGCGTAGACGCCGATCTGCTGCTGTGTGATCACCTGGTTGATGTAGATGGCGTTCGCGGGTTGCGGCGCGCCATAGACCGGATCAGTAGCGCTGATCGGCGTTCCCGCCGACGACGCCTGGACGTGGTCCAGCCGGAAGAACTTGTAGTCGAGGCCGACGAGCAGCGTATGCTCGAGCGCTCCCGTCTCGAACTCGCCTTCGAGCCGGTTGTCGACGGCGAACGTATCGACCTTCGACGTCGCCTCGAAGCCGAGGCGATAAAGCAGGTTGTCCGGGGTCGCCGGCGTGTTCGAAACCGGAAAAGGAAGGCTCGGATCGTAGTAGCCGTAGGTGTAAGGCCCGTTCTCGTGCTTGTAGAGATGACCGTAGCGAAGGTTCTGACTGAACTGCCAGCCGCTGTCGAACTCGTGCTTGAATTCGTAGCCGAGCATCTGCTGCACATAAGTTCCGGTATCAATGTCCGGCTCGCCAAAGAAGGCCTTGCGGTCGATCTTGCCGAAGGGCGCATCGACGACCGAGCCGACATAGGGCAGGAAGCCGCCACCGGTATGAACCTGGTCGAGGCCCTGCAGCAGGCCGTAGACGGTCAAGCTGGTCGCGTCGTCGGGCTGATAGGTGATCTGCGGCAGGATGAAGCCGCGCAGATCCTCCGAATGGTCCACATAGTTGTCGCCACCTGAGATCTTGCCGGTGACGCGATAGTTGATTGCGTCGTCCAGCTGCCGGTTCACGTCAATCCCGAGGAAGGCATTGCCGTTGTTGTTGATGCCGGTCTCGACATAGGCGGAGTTTTCCCCCGTCGGCCGCTTGCTGATGAGGCTGACGATCCCGCCCGGATTGGCGCCGCCATAAAGCACCGAAGCCGGACCTTTCAGCACCTCGACACGTTCCAGCATGAAGGGATCGATCTGGAACCCGCCAAAGCCGTAGGAAAAGAGGTTGAGGCCGTCGAGGAACACGCCGGTCTGCGTCGCGTCGAAGCCGCGGATGTAGAACCAGTCGGTATCCGGATCGACGCCGAAGGGCTCGGCCATCACGCCCGGCGTGTAGCGCAGCGCTTCGTCGACCTTGTTGACGACGCCGCGGTCGTCAAGCTCCTCGCGTCCGACGACGGAAACGCTCTGCGGGATCTCAGCGATCGGAGTTGCGGATTTCGAGCCGGTCGTCGTCGCCTTGGCGACATAGCCGTCGACCGGACCTGTGGCGTCGTTCTCCGTCCTCGCGCCGGTCGCCTCGATCGTTTCGAGCCTTGTCGCCGGCGCATCCTGCGCCATTGCCGCGCCGGTGGCCAGAACCGCAATGGCGGCGACCCCGCTTGCCAGCCACTCCGTCAGCCGTACTGCCTTACCTCTTACCATCATCTGTCTGCCATCTCACCCGAACCACCGCAGTGCCTTACAGGCGGCGCGGCTTACACCCTCTAATAAGGTGAGTGTTTATATCAACTATTCCGGTGGCTCTTGTCGCGATCAGCGGAAATTGAACGTTTCTGGGCTATTTGATGCGAACAACCGCCCTTCAAGATGGAACTTGCTCAGCTCAATCGGCTGCGTTTCCAAGACGCAGGCGTCGCGCCCACGACCTTGCGGAAGACCCGGGTGAAGTGCGCCTGGTCGGAGAAGCCGGTCTCGGCCGCAACCGTCGTCAGCGACGCCTCGTTCTTCAGCAACAGTTGCTTGGCTCTCTCAACCCGCGCATTGGTCTGCCACTGGTGCGGTGCCATGCCGGTCGACGCCTTGAAGGCGTGACTGAAGTGCGACTGCGACAGTCCGGCAAGGGACGCCAGCTCCTCCAGGCGGATGTTGCGCCCCCAGTTCTCGTCGATGTATTCGACCGCCCGGCGGAGTTGCCAGGTGGCAAGCGCGCTGCGTTTGCGGGCATCGCTGCGATTAAGCTTCATCAGGTCGATGAACAATGCGACCGTCAGGCCATCGCCGTAGAGATCGTGCAAGGGCTGCGGATTGAGGCACTCGGCGGCGATCAGCTGTGCAAGCTGCAGGAAGCGTTCGTCGTAAAACATCAGCCGTGGCGTGTCGCATCGCCCCGCATCGAGCTCCTCCTCCAGCCGTCGGCCGAGAACCTCGAGATTGAAATGCAGGTCGAGGTGGCGGATACGCCTGACATCGACCATGTCCGCCCAGATTTCCATGCCCGCCGGGATATAGGAAAGCGCCTGCTGGCGCTCGTTCTCGACCGCGCCGCGCCCATCGGGCGAAAGTCTGACGTTGCAACGGCTACCGCCTTCAGCGTCGAGCACGATGAACATGCGCGGATCATCCGAGAGATAGTGGCCACCTGCCCTCGCCTCGCATTCGACGTCCCAGACGTCGGCGATGATCCCGTTCCATTCCCGCCGGTGGAGCCCGCCGATCACCTTGAACCCGGAAATCTTGTTCTGCATCCGCGGTTGAAACGACATCTAGGCGTATCCAATGCTCGAGGGACGAGGCGACGCCTCCGGCTAATTCCTTCCTCCATTACTCATCTTTAATGTTTGACGGAAGCCCGTAATCTTTCCAACGCGATTTAAACGGTCAGAACGCACATGGACCAGTGCATATCCGGGAGCGAAAAGGCAGCGGTGGAGCGCCGGTTCGGGCAGCCTGCCTGCCCGAACCGGTTGCGCGCGATCAGAACCGGACGCGGGCGCCGACCTTGGCACCGGCCGACTTCGAACCGTCGCCCTCGATGTTGAAGAGCAGCGAGAAGTCGAGGTCCCAGTTGTCGTTGTTGCTGAGCGCAAGCCCGGCCGACACCCGCCCGAACAGACCCTCGCCGTCAAGCGAGGCAAAGCCGACATCGGCGCCGACTGTCGGCGACAGGATCAGCCCGTTTTCTAGCTCCAGGGTGCGTTCGACGTCGAAGCCGATGCTGAGACGGGCCTGTTCCTCGATGAAGCCCTTGAGATCGATCACCTCGCCGAGCGGGTTCTTGACGGTGTAGTCCTCGGTCTCTTCATTGAAGTAGACGGCTCTCAGCTTCGGCATCAGCACCGTCGCCTCATCCAGTTGCCATTCGCCGGTCAGCTTGACGTCCGCCATCCAGCGGGTGGTGTCGAACGTGCCGGTGAAGATGCCGGTGTCGATGTCGTTGGACGAACCGCCATAGAGCAGGTTGGCGTCGAGGAAGACGCCCTGGCCGATCTCGAACGAGGCATAAGGACCGGCCAGCCAGCCGTTGCCTTTAAGCTCGGCATCCGCGTCGGTCGGATCGGTCATGTAGTCGTAGTGGAACGACAGGCCGATGAGCGCCCGATCGCTTAAGAGATAATCGGCGCCGAGCGAGAACAGGGCGAAATTGCCCCACTTGTCGTTTCTGTCGTCTTCATCCTTGTGGAACAGGAAACTGCCGTTCACCCAGATGTCGAACGGCCGGTCGGTCGCCACGAAGGTTTGACCGGTTGCTGCCGCATCGGCGGCATCGCGCGCCGCCTGGATCTGCGACAGGCTGGAGGAGAAGCCGAGGCGGGCACCCTTTTCCGACGGCGTCACCGCCGTCGTCACCGGATCGGTGCTCATCGCCGCCCGCCGCCGTTCGATCAGGCCGGGCACCTTGACCGTCGACGACAACAGGTTCTGGCGATTGCGCACAAAATCGCGCACCAGCCCGTCGATCTCTTCGCCGGCAGCCTCCCGATCGAGCGCGATCTTGTAGGTGACGGAGCCAATATTGGACGAGCCTAGCGCGCTCCTGAGCGTATAACTGACCACCGCCGAGCCGGAATAGGACGGGTTCGGCGTGAACTTCAGATAGAAGCCGACCGGCGTGAAGCTGGTGGCAGCGGCAAGCTCGCCTTCGATGATTTCGGCCGTGCCGGCAAAGGGCGGCGAGACCGAGGCAACCGATGCGTCGGTGAACGGACCGCCGGTGGCGCCACCGTTGAGATAGACATCCTTCGGCGTCGAACCGGCCGGAACCTCGACGACGACATTGGGCACCGTCACCGCACGAGCGTTCAGTTTCAGCGTATAGGCGGCCGAACCGCTGGCGCCGCGGCTGTCAGTCACAGCAATGGTGAAGTGATAGCTGTCAGGCACCGCATCGGCCGCGAGCGGTCCGGTCAATTCGCCAGTGGAGATATTCAGCACCATGCCATTCGGCAGGGCGCCGCTCTTGAGGCTGTAGACCAGCGCGCCGGTGCCACCGGTCGCCGAGACGCGTTGGGAATAGGCTTCGCCGACCATCGCGTCGGGAAGCCCACCGGCCGACGGGGTAAAGACGAAACTGGCGGAGGCAACGGCGATCTGATAGCTGGCCTGGCCTGTCGCGCCATTGGCATCGGTCGCCGTCACGGTGAAGGCGAAATCGCCATCGGCCGAAGGTCGTCCCGAGATCGTCCCGCTTGAGGCATCGAGCGACAGACCGCCCGGCAGAGCACCCGACGAGACCGCGTAGTTGTAGGGGGCCGTGCCGGCGCTGGCTGAGATGTTCTGGCTGTAGGAAACGCCGGGCACGCCGTTGGCAAGCGCCCCGCCTGCCGGCGACAACAACAGCATCGGCGGCGAGACCGTGACCGAAACGGTTGAAGGCGCCGACGTGCCGGTCGCGTTCGTTGCCGTATAGGTGAAGCTGTCAGCGCCCGAATAGCCGGCATCAGGCGTGTAGAGGATCGTTGTCCCCGTCGCCGTAGCTGTGCCATGCGCGGGCGCGGTGGCGATCGCCACAGATGTTGCCGCCCCGCCCGTCAGACTGAGGCTGATAGCATTTGGGCTGGAGTTCGCAGCAACAGTCGCTGCAACCGGACCGGCCGATGGCGCTTCGACGGCGACCGCGAGACTATAGTTAGCGGTGCCCGTCGCATTGTTCGCGTCGGTCGCCGTCACCGTGAACGTTGCCGCTCCATCGGCGGTCGGCGTTCCGGACAGGCGACCGTCGGCAGCAAGCGTCAAGCCGGCCGGAAGTGCACCACCGGTGACCGCGTAGGTGTAGGGAGCCGTTCCGTTGGCGGCGATGATCGTCAGGTCATAGGCGTCTGCAACGGTCACGCCGGCAAGCGCACCCGCAGCCGGCGTGAAGGCGAATGTCGGCGGAGACACCGTCACCGTGACCGTCGCTGCAGCGGATGTTCCGGTCGTATTCGCCGCCGTGTAGGTGAAGCTGTCGGCGCCGGAGAAGCCGGCCGCCGGCGTATAGCTGAATGTGTTACCCGCGACCGTGGCCGTACCGTGCGATGGGGGCGCTGCGATAGCGACCGAAGCGGCCGTGCCGCCCGTAAGGTTCGGCGTAATCCCGTTGGCCGACGAGTTGGCGGCAACGGTTGCCGTCGTGGCGTTGGCGATCGGCGCCTGGATGCGAACCTCCAGGCTATAGCTGCCGCTGGTTGCGGTCGCGCCATGGGTATCGGTCGCCTGAACCGTAAAGGTGAAGCTGCCGTCCGCCGTTGGCGTGCCGGACAGCGTACCGGCAGCGTCGAGCGAAAGTCCGGCCGGAAACGCGCCGCTGGCCAAGGCGTAGCTGTAGGCCGCCGTGCCGCCATTGGCCGTGAAGCTCTGGCTGTAGGTCGTTGCCACGGTTGCGGTCGGCAAAGCGCCGGCCGCCGGCGTGAAGGCGAATATCGGCGCGGAGACGAGGAAGGACTGGCTCACACTGGACGCGGCCAGGTAAGCGCTATCACCGGCTTGCGAGACTTCGATGGTGCAGGTGCCGCCATTGCGGAATGTGACATCGCCGGTTGACGTGACGACGCAGACGGGCGTCGTCAGAGACTGGAACGTGACCGGCAGAGCGGAACTGGCGCTCGCCGAAAGCGTCACCGGCGTTGCATAGTCCTGCGGGCCGGGATTGGCGAAGGTGATCGTCTGTGGCGCCTTGGGCGTCACCGTGTTCGACGCACTGGAGGCCGGTCCCGTGCCGACAGCGTTGGTCGCCGTCACCGTGAACGTGTAGCTGGTGCCGTTGCTCAGACTGCCGACCGTGACCGGGCTCGACGTGCCCGTTCCAACAAAACCACCGGGATTGGACGTGACCGTGTAGCCGGTGATCGATGCGCCGCCGGCGCTTACCGGCGCGGTAAAATTGACGGACACCTCGCCATCGCCAGCGATAGCCGTGCCCACCGTCGGGGCGTCCGGAACAACCGCGTTGACGGTAAAGCTCTGGGTGACCGTCGTCGCAGGCAGATAGGTGCCGTCGCCGCCCTGGTCGGCAGCAATCGCGCAGGTCCCCGCGCTGTGGAAGGTCATGCTACCACCCGGCGTGATCGTGCACACGGCTGCGGTCGAGGATGTGAAGGCAACGGGCAAACTCGCGTCCGACGATGCCGTCAATGTCGGCGTGGTCCCGAACGTCTGCGCGCCCGGATTGGCAAAGGTGATCGTCTGGGTTGCGCGCGGCGTGACGGCGTTCGAGGCCGCCGACGCAGGCCCCGTGCCGGCACTGTTGGTTGCCGTCACCGTAAATGTATAGCTGGACCCATTGCTGAGACCCGTCACCACGACCGGGCTTGACGACCCCGTCCCGGTGAAGCCACCCGGGTTCGACGTCACGGTGTAGCTAGAGATCGACGCTCCACCCGTGCTCGCCGGCGCCGTGAAGGCGACGGACGCCGAAGCGACATCGGCGGTTGCCGTTCCGATCGTCGGTGCGCCGGGCACGACGGCATCGACCGTGAACGTCTGTGAGACCGTCGGTGCAGCCAGATACGTTCCGTTGCCCACCTGATCGGCTGCGATGGTGCAACTGCCGGCCTGATGGAAGGTCAGATCGCCCTCGGGCGTCACAGTGCACACGCCGGCAGTCGACGAGGTAAAGGCAACAGCCAGGCTGGAGCTTGCCGTCGCCGTCAATGTCGGCGACGTGCCGAACGCCTGCGTACCCGGATTGGCGAACGTGATCGTCTGTGCGGATCGCGGCGTAACCGCATTGGAGGCGGCCGACGCGGTGCTTGTCCCGGCGCTGTTGGTGGCGGTCACGGTGAACGTATAGCTCGTGCCGTTGGTCAGGCCAGTCACCCTGATCGGGCTCGTCGTATCCGTGGCCGTCATGCCGCCGGGGTTCGACGTCACGGTATAGCCCGTGATCGTCGCGCCCCCGTTCGACGCCGGGGCGGTGAACGACACGTCTGCATAGGCATCCCCCTCCACGGCCGCACCGATGGTGGGCGCGTCGGGCACGGTCGGCGCAACGTCGACAGTGAAGACTTGGCTGCCGGTCGCGCCATAGGCGTCCGTTGCCGTAACGGTAAAGGTGACGGCGCCACCGATCGATGCAGTGCCCGACAACACCCCGTTGTTCGCCAGCGTCATGCCAGCGGGCAAGGCATTCTGCGTGACGGCGAATGTGTAGGGGCTTGCGCCGCCTGATGCCGCCAGGGTTTGTGAATAGGCGGTGCCAGCGGTCGGATCAGGAAGCGTCGCCGGCGAGAGCGCGATCGTCGGCGCAGCGATGGTGATGGAGAATGCGCGCGAGGCGGTCGAGCCTTCGGGATCGGTCGCTGTCACTGTGAAATTGAACGGACCGCTTGCCGTTGGGGTGCCGGACACGACGCCGCCGCTCGAGATCGCCATGCCGGCGGGCAGTGCACCGGAGGTCGTTGCGTAACTCAAGGTGCCCGATCCCCCGGTGGCACTTAGCGTTTGCGCCGCATAGGCCTGGTTGTAGACCGGGTTCGGCAGCGTTGTAGTCGAAATCGCGATCGGTGCGTAGGCAACCGAATTGTCGGTGCTGGTGGATAGGTCGTTGGTAAAGCCGGCCGCGCTCATGGCCTTGCCGGCGGGTATGGACGCCACGACCGTGCCTGCCTGCGTCATTCCGCTGACCGAAACGGTGTAATTGGCGCCCGATCCCGAAACACTCGCCGTCGTCGCGCCGGCCGTGCCTGAAATCTGGACGTCGCCAGCGGAAAAGCCGGTGACGGACTTGCTGAACACCACATCGAACGCAACGGATGTCTTGGCGCTGGGATCGGATTGCGAGCCTGCCTGGTTGATCGCGACCGTCGGTTTGGTGTCGACCCAGTGGCTGGCGCCGGTCGCAGTGCCGGTGCTGCAGCCGCTGCCGCCACCGTAGCTGGCGGAAACCGCGTGCTGTCCGAGCGGCAGCGTCGATGTCTGGAAGGTCGCAGACGATGCCGTGCTGACGGGCCCGGTCGGCGTCAACCCAAGGGTCGTCGACTGCGATCCGATCGTGATCGTCACGTTCCCAGGCGGAGACTGTCCGGCGTTACAGCCCATCGACGATACCGTTGCCGTCACCGAAACCTGTTCGCCCGGCAGCGACGGTCTCGGGGAAGATACGACATCAACGACAACCGGTCCCCCTGTGGCCGCCTTGACGACGATGTTGTTGCTGTTGGCGGTGTAGTTGCCGCCCGTGCGCGTGCCCGTGAATGTGACCCAATCGGAAAACTGGCCGGACATCGCATCGAGGGAATCGACCTGATAGGAGCCTGTGCAGGTCACGGAAGACGTCGTGCCGCCGCCCGGGATTGCCGGGCATGAAACGACGACGCCCTTGTTCGCGGTGGTCGCAGGCGCGATGCTGAGAATATTGTAGGATCCGGGGTTCAGCACATAGCTGAAATTGATCGTGTCGCCAGCCGCATTAAAGGTCGCCGGGTTCGCCGAAATCGTCACAACCTGCGCCGAGGCACCAATGGCAGAAGCCAGAAGAATGCCAATCGCTGCGAAAAATGTCCTGAAATACAAACCCTGGAATGCAGACGAAAAAATCTTCCCGCCCGCGACGCTTCCGCACCGCAGCCCCATAAATACCCCCAATATATGCCGGGAAAATTAGCCCCATCTCCCAGTCGAGGCAGCTAATAAAGTGGAAGGTACTGAGTCAATCGCACAACTCACCATTGCCGGAGAAAATGCGGTCGGCCGTTGCCATGTGGCTTATCGATCACACTTTTTGGCGTCGCCGCCGACTGAACTTCAGCTGCGCCGAGTGACGGCCCCAAGGTCAGCAACTGCAGGAGGAGTGCGCGAAAATGGCGGCCAGCCGTCGCGAAGAGAATCGTTATTCCGCGCTTGGCCTCTTCCGGCTTCGAAAGACGAGGTATGCGCCCCCCACACTCATGGCCGCCAGCGCGAACCAGGTCAGCGCGTAGACAAGATGGCTGTTGCGGAAGCTGACGACTGTGAGACCGCCGATCGGTAGGCCGCCTGGGTTTGGCGTCGCGTCCGCGTCGATGAAATAGGGCGCCACATCCGTCAGCTGTTGTGCTGCCGCGATTGCCGCGACATCGCGGGAAAACCAGCGATCGCTAGCCGGATCGTTGGAGCGAAGAAAGGCGCCGCCGGGTTCGCTGATGCGCATGAGCCCGGTGATCCCGGTGGTGCCGGGCGTTTCGCCTGCGGCGCGGGCAGTCCGATCGCGCCGGTCGGCGGGCACGAAGCCGCGATTGACGAGAACCGTCGTGCCGTCTTCGCGGCGCATCGGCGTCAACACCCAGAACCCGGCGCCCCGCTCGGTTACCGCCTGCACCAGAACCGACTTGTCGTGGCTAAAGGTACCCGTTGCCGTGACGCGAAGGTATTCGTCGTTCTCTCGGGTGATGCCACCCCAGTCCGGCCGCGACGGGGCCGGGACGGCGTCAGCGTGCACACGCGCATCGACGCGAGCGATCAGATCGAGCTTCCAGAAGAGCCGCTGGATCTGCCAGGTCCCAAGCGCCACGAAGAAGGCGCAAAGAAACAGGAGCGCGCCGGTCAGAAGGAACCTGGCGCGAGAGGACGCTTTCGCACCCTCCCCTTTCACGTCGCGGCCGCCGGTCATGTTCGCGTCTGCCCGCCCCTGATCAGGGCATGTTCTTCATCATCTCGTGGGTCATCGGCATCATGTTCGTATTGAGGTGATGCATGACCCAGAGCGAGCCAGCGAGCGCGATGCCGACGATGATGATCGTGAAGATCAGCGCCATCAGCGTCCAGCCACCTTCCGAACGGGCGTTCATGTGCAGGAAGTAGATGACGTGCACGACGATCTGGACGACGCCGATACCCATGACGAGCACGGCGGTCAGCAACTTGCTGTCGAGCGCGCCGCTCATGACCAGCCAGAACGGGATCGCCGTCAGGATGACCGACAGGATGAAGCCCGTCATGTAGCTCTTGAGCGAACCATGCCCGGCAGCGTCGCCCGGATGGCTGTGCGCGTGGTGAGGCTCGAACGCGCTTTCGTGGCCAGGATGCTGCGAACTCATCCGAGTACTCCCAACAGATAGACGAAGGAGAAGACGCCGATCCAGATGACGTCGAGGAAGTGCCAGAACATGGAGAGGCACATCAGGCGGCGGCGGTTTTCCGGGTTCAAGCCATGTTTTTTGACCTGCACCATCAGCGTGATCAGCCAGATGATGCCGAAGGTGACGTGCAGGCCGTGGGTGCCGACCAGCGTGAAGAACGAGGACAGGAACGCCGAACGCGTTGGACCGGCACCCTCGTGGATCAGGTGGTAGAATTCATAGAGCTCGAGCGCGAGGAAGATCGCGCCGAACACGCCGGTGACGCCGAGCCAGAACAGCGTCTCCATCTTGGCGTTGCGCTCCATCTGAAGCATGGCAAAGCCGTAGGTGATCGACGAGAACAGCAGCATCGCCGTGTTGATGGCGATCAGGTTGAGGTCGAACAGGTCGGCTGGTGCGGGACCTGCCGCGTAGTTGCGCCCGACCACACCGTGCGTGGCGAAGAGAACGGCGAAGATCAGGCAGTCGCTCATCAGGTAGAGCCAGAAGCCCAGCATGGTGCTGTGCTCCGGGTGGTGCTCTTCCTTCAGGTAGAACTGCGGCTTTTCTGTTTCTTGGACTTGGGTTTGGCTCATCGTTTCAGATCCGTTCCGCAAGCAGTTTCGAGCGTGCGTCTTCGGTCGCCGCGACGGTTTCCGCGGGAATGAAGAAATCACGGTTGTAGTTGAAGGTATGGCCGATGGAGACCGCAATCAGGGCGATGAAGGATACCGCCGCCAGCCACCAGATGTACCAGATCAACGCGAAGGCGAGAACGACGCTGATGCCGGAGAGAACGATGCCAGTGCCGGTGTTCTTCGGCATGTGGATCGGCTTGAAGCCTTCGAGCGGACGCTCGTAACCCCGGTTCTTCATGTCGTACCAGCTGTCATGGTCGTGAACGACGGGCGTGAAGGCGAAGTTGTAGTCCGGCGGCGGCGACGAGGTCGACCATTCGAGCGTGCGGCCATCCCAGGCATCGCCTGAGGTTTCACGCAGTTGGTCGCGACGCAGGAAGCTGACGACAAGTTGGATGATGAAGGACGCGATGCCGATGGCGATCAGGACCGCACCGAAGGCGGCGATGATGAACCAGATCTGCAGCGAGGGATCCTCGAACTGGCTGACACGCCGGGTGACCCCCATCAGGCCGAGCACGTAGAGCGGCATGAAGGCGAAGAAGAAGCCGATCTGCCAGAACCAGAAGCTCATCTTGCCCCAGAAGGGATCGAGCTTGTAGCCGAAGGCCTTCGGCCACCAGTAGACAAGGCCGGCCATCAGCCCGAACAGCACACCGCCGATGATGACGTTGTGGAAGTGGGCAATCAGGAACAGCGAGTTGTGCAGCACGAAGTCGGCCGGCGGGATCGCCAGCATGACGCCGGTCATGCCGCCGATGACGAAGGTCACCATGAAACCGATCGTCCACAGCATCGGCAGTTCGTAGCGGATACGGCCGCGATACATGGTGAAGAGCCAATTGAACATCTTCGCCCCGGTCGGGATCGAGATGATCATCGTGGTGATGCCAAAGAAGGCGTTCACCGAAGCACCCGAACCCATGGTGAAGAAGTGATGCAGCCACACCAGGTAGGAGAGGATCATGATCACGCAGGTGGCGTAGACCATCGACGTATAACCGAACAGGCGCTTGCCGCAGAAGGTCGCGACGACTTCGGAGAAGATGCCGAAGGCCGGCAGTACGAGAATGTAGACTTCCGGGTGGCCCCAGATCCAGATGAGGTTGATGTACATCATCGGATTGCCACCAAGGTCATTGGTGAAGAAGTTGAAGCCGAGGTAGCGGTCGAGCGACAACAGCGCAAGCGTCGCCGTCAGGATCGGGAAGGTCGCGACGATGAGGATGTTGGTGCACAGCGACGTCCAGGTGAAGACCGGCATCTTCATGAAGGTCATGCCCGGAGCGCGCATCTTCACGATCGTGGCGATCAGGTTGATGCCGGATAAGGTCGTCCCGACGCCCGCCACCTGTAAGCCCCATATGTAATAGTCGACGCCGACGCCGGGACTGTAGTCGGCACCCGAGAGCGGCGGATAGGCGAGCCAGCCGGTGCGCGCGAATTCACCGACGAACAGCGACATCATGATGATGACCGCACCGCCCGTCGTCATCCAGAACGAGAAATTGTTGAGGAAGGGGAACGAGACGTCGCGCGCGCCGATCTGCAGCGGCACGACATAGTTCATGAAACCGGTGACGAAGGGCATCGCCACGAAGAAGATCATGATCACGCCGTGGGCAGTGAAGATCTGATCGTAGTGGTGCGGGTTGAGATAGCCTTCGTTGCCGTTGAAGGCGATCGCCTGCTGTATGCGCATCATGATCGCGTCGGCAAATCCGCGCAAAAGCATCACGATCGCCAGGATGATGTACATGATGCCGATCTTCTTGTGATCGACCGACGTGAACCACTCGTTCCAGAGATAGCCCCAGAGCTTGTACTTCGTGATCAGCGCGAGGATCGCCAGGCCGCCGACGGCCACGGCTGCGAAGGTCACGACAAGGATCGGCTCGTGGTATGGGATCGCTTCCCAGGTAAGCCGCCCGAAGATGAATTGCGTGAGGCTGGTGTCACCAAACATGGGTCTTCCAATATGTCTCGAATTGCGGCCCGAAGGGCCCTGGCGCTCGCTGGATCAAGGCCGGCGAGCGCGCGAAAGTCCTAGTGCGTCTTGTGCATGTCGTGGTTCATGGGCTCAGCCGCGGGCCGCTCTTCCTTGACGCCCTCGGCCGGTTCCTCGCTCTTGGCGGGGTTACCGGTTTCGGGGAAGGTCGCGGCCGGTGCGGCCGCTTCGGTCACTCCGCCCGTATGGCGGTTGTCATGCTCGAGTTTGGCGCGGTTCTCATGGCTTTCGACGCCGGCTCCGCCCATCATGTCGATGTGCATCATATCCTTCATGCACATCTGGCCTTCGCGCACGCACATGTTGAGAACGGCTTCATAGAGGCCGTTTTCGACGGAAGCGTAGTAGCGCACCGGCTCCTTCACGCTCGGTTTTTCGAGCTTCAGGTAGGCGTCGCGATTGAGCATCGTGCCGTTCTGCTTGACGCGGGCAACCCAGGCGTCAAAGCCCGCCTGGTCCACGCCGTGGAACTTGAAGCGCATGTGCGAGAAGCCGTCGCCGCTGTAGTTGGACGAAAGGCCCTCGTATTCGCCTGCCTTGTTGATAACGGCGTGCAGCTTGGTCTGCATGCCGGGCATGGCGTAGATCATGCCGGCGAGCGCCGGAACGTAGAACGAGTTCATCACCGACGAGGCAGTGATCTTGAAGTTGATCGGCACGTCGACCGGCGCCGCCATCTCGTTGACCGTGGCAATACCGTATTCCGGATAGAAGAACAGCCATTTCCAGTCGAGCGCGACGACTTCGACCGTGATCGGCTTCATCTCTTCGGTCACCGGGCGCGCCGCATCGATCCGATCGAGCGGTCGATAGGGGTCGAGCTTGTGGGTGCTGACCCAGGTGATCGCGCCGAGCGCGATGATGATCGCGAGCGGAGCCGACCAGATGATGACTTCGAGGCCGGTGGAATGGTGCCATTCCGGATCATACTTGGCGGCCGTGTTCGACTGGCGATAGCGCCAGGCAAAGAACAGCGTCAGGAAAAGGACGGGAACGATGATCAACAGCATCAGGACCGTCGAAATAACGATCAGATCCCGCTGCTGCGCGGCGATATCACCGGAAGGCGACATGACCACCATGTTGCATCCCGAGAGAACGGAGAGCAACAGGACGGCAATCGTCGATCGTCCGGCTAAACTGTATGGCTTCGGCATTGCGGCCTCAACTTGCGTTTTGTCTAGTCGGCATTACTCGGGCATGATCGGGCATGGAAGTGAGGTCCATCGTCGCAGCGCAACATTTTGCCGCAGTGCAGTGACGACCGTATCGCTCTATGCGCGTTTGTACGGGCGCAAAGGCATATTGTCGGTTCGATGCCGGCTGTTCCAGCGAACGTTAGGCACGAACTCGAATGAGGCATGTGCGCAGGTACGTGCACGGCATTCTTGATATTAGACGCCAATTGGTCAACACTCTAACGACAAGACGTTCGATCGTCGGAGAAATTCATGGTTTCGGTCGCTAACCCAACATCGTCTGGTCTCGAGCGGGATGCACGTCGCATTCACGAGGACGACAAGCCTCTGTCCCCGGGCAGCATCGCCATCGGCGTGGTCATTGGACGAACCTCGGAATTCTTCGACTTCTTCGTCTACGGCCTCGGCTCGATCCTCGTTTTTCCGAAACTGATTTTCCCGTTCGCGCCCAATGCGGTCACCGCGACGCTCATGTCCTTCGCGCTGTTCCCGCTCGCTTTCCTCGCCCGCCCGGTCGGCTCCTTCGTCTTCATGTGGGTCGACCGCAACTACGGGCGCGGCACGAAGCTGACGATCGCACTCGTCATTCTCGGTGGCTCGACGGCGTCAATCGCCTTCCTGCCCGGCTATGACACAATCGGATATTGGGCGGTGGCGCTATTGGCGCTGTTCCGGCTGGGCCAGGGCTTTGCGCTCGGCGGCGCCTGGGACGGCCTCGCATCGCTGCTGAACCTTAATGCGCCGCAAAATCACCGCGGCTGGTACGCGATGATCCCGCAGCTCGGCGCGCCGATCGGCTTTGCGCTTGCGAGCATCCTCTTCGGTTATTTCGTCAGCAACCTTTCGCAGGAAGATTTCCTCGCCTGGGGCTGGCGCTATCCGTTCTTCGTCGCCTTTGCGATCAACGTCGTGGCGCTTTTCGCGCGCCTGCGCATCGTCGCCAGCAAAGAATTCGGCGCCGCCATGGAAGCCAAGGAGCTTGAGGCGCGGCCGATCTTCGAGATGCTGAGCAAGCACAGCATCGACGTCGTGCTCGGCGCCTTCGTGCCGCTCGCAAGCTTCGCAATGTTCCACCTCGTCACCATCTTCCCCTTGAGCTGGGTGACGCTCAATGGCGGCCAGTCGGCGGCTGAATTCCTGTGGGTGCAGGTCGCTGGCGCCGTCGTCGGCGCCATCGGCATCGTGCTTTCGGGCGTAATTGCCGACCGGGTCGGTCGCCGCAACCAGCTGATGATCGGTGCGATCCTGATCGCGATCTTCAGCTTCTCGGCCCCCTTCCTGCTCGATGCCGGCGGCAAGGGCCAGGACGCTTACATCCTGATCGGCTTCGCCATCCTTGGCCTTTCCTTCGGTCAGTCCTCGGGCGCCGTCTCCTCGCGCTTCACCCAGTACTATCGCTACACGGGTGCCGCTCTGACGTCGGACCTCGCCTGGCTCGTCGGCGCCGCTTTCGCGCCGCTCGTGGCACTCGGGCTTGCCAGCAGCTTTGGCATCATCTTCATCGGCGGCTACCTGATTTCGGGTGCGATCTGCACGATCGCGGCGCTGAGCCTCAGCCGCGCGCTCGACCAGCAGTAAGATCCAGAGGCAGGCGGGGCGCAGTTACAGGCGTCCCGCTTGTTCGTCCTTTCCTCGCGTGACCTTGATTGCGAGGAACGGAAACGCGACCGGATTGACCGGTCCTGCAGCCGTCAAAGGCGGACTTCGACCTCAAACCCCTGCGTCTTGCCGCGCGCCGGCGAAGCGATGAGCAATTGGCCCTGCATCTGCGCGACCAGCCGCTCAACGATGGCAAGCCCGAGCCCGGAACCGGAGGCCTCGGTCGGCCCGCGGACGAAGCGCTTGGTCAGGTTGGCGCGGACGTCCTCGGCGACAACAGCGCTTTCGTTCGTGACGCGGATACCCATTGGGTCGACATGGAGATCGACCCGGCTGCCCGGCGGACTGTGGATCAGGGCGTTTTCAAGAAGATTGCGCAAGACGATCGCAAAGGCGTCCACGCGGATCGGCCGTTCAAGTACGGTGCCCTTGGCGACCTGAACGTTCAGGCGGTTGGCGCCGAGCGCGGATCGCTCCAGATCCTGCATCACGACCATCAACACCGGCAGCAGATCGTGCTGCTCGTCCGAAATGGCAATCTCCGCTTCGGCGCGCGACATCTGCAGCAACTTCTCGGCAAGCCGGCTCAGATGCACGAGCGCACGTTCAATCTGGGCGGTTCGCGGTTGGTATGCCGGCGGCACCTCGCGCGCCAGCCGTTGGGTTTGCGCGAGCGCACCGGCAATCGGGGTCCGCAGCTCATGGGCGCTGTTCGAGGTGAATTCCCTCTCCGCCTCTAGGCCCGCCTTCAGCCGCGCCAGAAGCAGGTTCACGGAACGCGCGATCGCCCGCAGTTCGCGCGGCAGCGTCGCCTCGTCGATCGGCGCCAGATTACCGCTGTCCTTGGTCAGGATATCGTCGCGCAGCTGCGACACGGGCGACAGCGTGCTGCGAACGACGAAGACGATCGCAAGGATGCTACCAGGTATCAGCACGAGCAGCGGCAAAAGCAGCGCCGTTCCGCCTTCCATGAGCGCTTCTGTGCGATGTTCGATCGCATCGGCAACTTGCACATAGAGTGATCCGTCAGTCGTTCCGGCCGTGTAGATCCGATGGGTGGGGGTCTGCGAGAAGCCGGTCGCAAGGGGAACCGCGAAGGGCTCCGGCGCGCCGTCGTCAAACAGCACGCGGCCGTCGCGGTCGCGCACCTGGTAGGTAAGGAATTGCGAATTGAGCGCGGGCGCCGTAACCGACGCCTGGGCCAAGCCGCTGGGCGCGTCCCTCGTCGTCTCGTTAGCCACGATCTGCAACAATCGTTCGGCGGTTTCCTGCACGCCGCTGTCGAAGATTTCGGTGAACTCGTCCTGCATCACATAGACGCCAAGCCCGAGCGCAACAAACCAGAAGAGGGCGACGACGCTGGTGAGCGCAATGGCCAGTCTGCGGGTCATGCTCCTCTTGTCGGACATGCGATCACCTGAGGCAGTAGCCGAGGCCGCGCACGGTCTCGATCCGGTCAGACCCGATCTTCTTGCGCAGGCGGCTGATATAGACCTCGACCGTATTGCTTTCGATCTCGGCACCGAAGGCGTAAAGCGCATCGTGCAACTGCGCCTTCGACACGAGGGCGCCGGGATGCGCGGCCAGCTTGTCCAAAACGGCCCATTCCCGAGCGCTCAGGCTCTGGCTGTCGCCATTAACGGCGATCTTGCGGTGAACCTGGTCGATCTCGATGCCGGGCAGCTTGACCGTCGGCGTCGCGTTGCCCGTATAGCGCCTGGAAACGGCCAGCATGCGGGCCGTCAGTTCATTGAGATCGAAGGGCTTGACCAGATAGTCGTCCGCCCCGCTGTTGAGCCCCTCGATCCGGTCGGATATTTGGTCGTGCGCCGTCAGAATGATTACGGGCGTGCCATCGCCGCGCGCGCGGAGAGAGCGCAGGAGCGTCAGCCCTTCGCCATCGGGCAATCGCAGATCGAGCAGGAGTAGTCCGTAGGTTACCGTATCGGTCGCCGCCACCGCATCGAGGATGCGCTTGAACCAATCGACCGCGTGGCCGGCGGCGGCGACATGGTCGCGCAGCGCCTCCCCCAGAACCTGATCGTCTTCGACTAGTAGGACTCTCAAGATATCACCGGACACTTGTTCGTCCTTGCCTAGGGTCGATCGGGGATGGCCGTCAAGTCCTTGAGCGCCCAAGCGGCGAAATGCGGTGAGGCTGCCCGTCTCGGCCGCCGCATACAGGGCGCAAGAATGGGAGGATTTCAGGAGGCGACGGGATCGCGAAAGGCCCCGCGCCTCTTCTTGTAGCTGATCACCGCCGTCGCGATCCCGACCAGAGCCATCGCGCCGCCAAGAACGGCCAGGACGCCAACATTCCGGCCTGATGGCTCGTAGGTCGCGAGCTTGTACATCTCCGTTGCGAGCACCGCGATCATGGCCGCCGAGACGGTCGAATAGTCCTTGCCGACGACACGTCTGATGTTGAACGCCATGCCTTCCGTGGATTGGCTGAAGTTTGAAAGGCGCAGCGCCCAGCGCGGCACGTCACGGCAATAGACCTGATAGGCTTCGCCGAAGGTGCGAAGAAGAAAAGCCTCCTCCGCATAGACAATGCATTGGTACATGAAGGCAAAGAGCCCGATGCCGATCACGATGAGCAGCGGGTTGCCGTGCAGCAGGAAAACGCCGCAGTAGAGCAGCATGTTGCCGACATAGAGCGGGTTCCGGCAAACGCCGAACATGCCCTCGGTTACCAGGTCCTTGGCGTAGACCCTCTTTTTCAGGCCGCCACGCTGGATGTACTTATAGCCGACGACCGTCGCGCGAAGCGCGAGGCCTGCCAGAATGACCAGGATCGCGACCGCGTCCTTGGCCAGCGTCAGCAGCGGGTTGTCCAAGACCAACGCCGGCGGCGGCATCAGCAGGAACAACACCACGATGATCGCGGGAAAAAGCTGGTTGCGGAAGCGGAAGAGAAAATTGCCGATCGCGATCATGGTCGGGCCGTCCTACTTGATCGCGACAATGCCGCAGAAATTATACCAGCGGAAAAAGACCTCGACGCTGCGGAAACCCACTTCCTTCAGCAGCTGGAAATTTTCCTCCAGGCGGTACGGAATGAGCACGTTTTCAAGCGCCTCGCGCTTCCTGGCGATCTCGATCTCGGAATAGCCGTTGCGGCGCTTGTAGTCGTAGTAGTGCTCGATGAACAAGCGGTTGAACGTCGAGTCTTCGCTGGTCAGCTTCTCGACGAGCAGCAGAGCGCCGCGCTCGTTGAGGCCGTCATAGATCGAGCGCATGACGCGCTCGCGGTAGAGGGGGCGCACGAACTGCAAGGTCAGAAGCATCAGGACGACGCTGGCATTGTGGATTTCGATGCCGTGGTGCAGGTCGCCGCCCCTGAGATCAATCGCCCGGTTGGAATTTGCCTGGACGATCTTTTCCTTCGCCTTCTCGATCATGTCGGGAGCGTTGTCGATGCCGACGAAGCGCACGGCGGGATCAACCATGGCGTCGAGCCCGAGCAGCGTCGTCGCGGTCGAGCAACCGATGTCGTAGAGGTTGGTATCGGCTTCGGCAAAGTCGCTGGCGAGTTCGCAAACCATCCGCTGGATTTCGCCGTAGTAGGGAACCGATCGGCTGACCATGTCGTCGAAGACGGCGGCCACGGTTGCATTGAAGGCGAAGTCGCCGACATTCTGGTCTGGTGCGGCGAAAACCTCGTCCCGGCGGTGGTTGTTGTCGTGCACGTGTAGATGCGGGGCCTTGCCAACCATTCGCACTTTCCTTTCTTTTCCGGAGCACGCCAAAGGAGAGGGCAATCGCCTCTGTCCCCGGAGCGATCGATGCACCACACAAGCCACCCTAACCTGACACGAACCTGAAAGGTTTGGCCGCAGTGGGTTCGGCAGATCGGGGTGCCGGGCGGGGATCACGGCGTGATCACGCGATTTTGCCGGCAGGTGCGCGCGCTTTTGTCGATAATCGGCGGCGCGAAACCGGAGCAACGACCATGCGGCCGAGACTAAGGTGTACAGCGTTGATCGCCAGCCTCGTCATGTCGATGGCCGCTATGGCGTGGGCCGCGGAGCTGCCACGCTCCGGCGAGCCGACATTCGACCGGGTGATCGAACTCGTGAACGCGAACTTCTATGACGGCAAGGCGCTCGACCGTTTCAATACCACCGCCCAGGCCGAGATCACGGATCCCGTTGCGGCACTATCCAGGACGAGCGCGTCTTCCCGCGTCGATGCGGCGATCGCGTCCGTCCTTGCAAGTCTCGGGGTTTCCCATACCGGACGTTTCAAAGCCGACACGATCGACTATTTCGAGCTCGCCGACATTTTTCGCTTCGCCATCCGTGACGATATGCGGCGTCTTTTTCCGCCGGATGGCGCCGCGCGCTATCCCGGCATCGGCATGGTGACGACGGTTAAGAATGGGCAGCGGTTCGTCAGCGATGTTTATGACGGATCGGCTGCAAAGAAGGCGGGCCTCCTCGTTGGCGACCAGATCCTTTCGGTCGACGGGCAGGCTTATCATGAGATCGGATCCTTCGAAGACAAGGTCGGCCGCACGGTCGAACTTCGGCTCCGCCGCCACCGCGATGCGGAGCCATTGTCGCTGCAGGTTCCGGTCGAAAGCTTACGACCACTTCAAATGTTCGAGCGCGCGATCGAAGAGAGCATCGCACTGGTCGAGACCGGCGGCCGGAAGGTCGGCTATGTGCGGCTCTGGACCCTTTCCACGCGAAACGGGCTCAATCTCGTCGCCGAGGCGCTTTCGAGCGGCCGCTTGAAGGATGCGGAAGGCCTCGTCGTCGACCTGCGCGGACGCTGGGGCGGCGGGCCGGCAGACGCAGCCGAGTTTCTGGTCGGTGGTACGCCGACGTTCCGGCTGATTCCACGCCGGGGCGAAGCCACGCTTGCCAATTTCCGCTGGCAAAAGCCTGTGGTCGCGCTGATCGACAACGGAACCCGCAGCGGCCTCGAACTCTTTGCCTACACGCTGCGGCAACACGGGATCACGCTCGTCGGCGAGCGGACGGCCGGTGCTCTGCTTGCCGGTCGTGCCTATGTGCTACCGGACGACAGCCTCTTGGAAGTGGCGGTTTCGGATGCGGTCATCGGCGACAAGCTAAGGCTTGAGGGGGTGGGCATCGCGCCGGATGTGCAGATGGCCTTTCCGCTTGCCTATGCGGCCGGCAAGGATCCGCAGCGGGAAGCCGCGATCGCTGAGATGGTTCGCGTTCTCCAAGCCACGTCGGCGCCCGAAACCGCGCCGGCGCAAGAACCGGCCGCAACCCGGTGACGCCCCGCAGGACTATAGCGTCAGCCGATGCCGCCGCCTGAGACGATCTCCCGCCCGGGCCTGACAACTTCATTCACTAACAGGTCCAGGGCGTAACGGCGAAGGTGCCGCGGGGCGCGGCCGCATCTCGAACGAGAACGCAGCTCGCCTCGAAGGGGGCATACAACCAATTGTGCGGATCGAGCGCGACAGAATCTGCCCTTTCGATGCCTGCGACGCGCCAGGCAAACTCAGACGCAATCCGAAACAGGGCGCCGAAACAGCCGTCGACGTGGAGCCAGAGGTCTTGCTCGGTCGCCAGATCGGCGAGAGCTTGACTGTCATCGAAATGGCGCCCGTGTTCACCGTCCCGGCATTGGCGATCGCGCCGCGCAAGGCATCAATATTGATGCGCAGGTCCGCATCCGTCCCGATGCCTCCATCCTAAATGCTCTCAATCTGATCTAGGCGATCTACTTCATAACCCACGTGGGCTTTGTCGGCCCGATCGTACCCGTTCGCAAATAAAATCAGCAATTGCGGGAACCGTTCCAGTGAAATCGATTTCGCTCTTAAACGCACCAAAGTGGATTTCCGGGATCTCGGTCGCTTTAGGCTCCTCCACTACCACCGTGCCGCCAGCCTCCTTAATGGCCCTCAGTCCTAGCCTTCCATCCTTCAACAGCCCTGTAAGGGTTACACCAATTACCCGTCTCCCGGCGCTATGGGCGAGTGACGTAAAGAGCGCATCTATCGTGTACCCTCGGTAATATCCGTCGGCGAGGAGGTGCGTGCGGGGTCCGGACCCGACGGTCAGGAGCTTGTCCGGCGGTCCGACGATGCAAGCCCCTATCTCAAGGGGAGCTCCCTCGATTGGAACAACAACACGCAAATGGGCCACCCGCCTCAAAGTCTCTGGCAGAAAGCTATCGGGGAATGGCGAGCGGTGAAGAACCACTAGGACGGCCGCCGACAGTGTTTCCGGCAGTCGCCCAACGAGATCCGTGACGCCTTCTACCCCTCCAGCAGGCGCGCCAATTGCCACAATGTCAGGTCTCATGATTCAAACTGATACCAGCGCTACGATATATTAGGGGTAGCTTATTTTACCGCACTGCGCGACATCATTTCAACAGGCGACGCGCGAGGCGTCGCCATGCGCGAACGCCCAGTCTAGCGATCAGCGCATAGCGCTGAGGGCGGACATAGCGGATGTTTGTGGGACCACTTATCGACTGCATTTACCGTCGAATCCCGCTGCGAAGCAGTTCTGGTCGCTAACCTCCTGTCGAACGCGCGCCAGATTGCGGTAACGAAGCAGGGGCTGCCGGACAGTTACTCGCGTAAAGATCTATGTATCGGCCCGTCGACCAGGGATCGCGGTCTCTCGTACTTCGCATCCGAAGAAGCACATCTTGAAGGCATCTCTGGACAACTCAAGGCCGGCTCGTCGGCAAAGCAGACGTCCTTCGCCCGCAGAAAGCGAGAATTCGGCTTGCTACAAACGGCTTGATTTCGTCGACAAGCGGCAGTCGACAACCGTATGGACCTGAAGGATAATACCCACATGGCACGAGAAAATGACACGGTTTCACCTAGAGGGGCGGAGTATACCGCAAGCCTTCGACGGGCAACGCTCTTCCTTGGGTTCCTTTACCAGTTGATGCAGTTCGTCATCAGCAACACGCTCTGGGCTTCCCTCGGATACGACCCAATAGCGATCTTGCCGATCACGCTCATCCTAATGCTGAGCGGAACACTCATGTCCTATGCGATGGCGGCGGTGCTCTTTCGCTTCCGTGACCAGTCTATCCTCTTCAAGCTTCTGCTCGGCTCCGCCCTGTCGCTCGGCGCCGGAGCGATCAACGCCGGCGTCGATTTCCTCAGTCATGGGCTGATTGAGCATGGCGACCAGATCGGGACTGTCTGGACCAACGTTAGCTACAACGTCATCTATTGCACAGCGCTGTTTCACGGATGGGCTTTTCTCTACATCGCGCTTCTGGCGAATTTCGAACTACGCGAGCGACGCTGACTGTGCAAATGCGGGCGCTGTGCTACCAGGTCAATCCGCGCTTTCCGTTCAATAGCCCGGCGATTTTTGGCGTTACTACAACCAGACCTCCTACCCTGGCGGCATATTCTTGGCCGCGGAAGAGACAGTCTGAATGCTCCGAAAGAGCGATTGCGCCGAATTTAAGGACGCCATAATATAACTGAAACGAGCTGAGAGTAGCGAAAGTGCAGGACTCGGAGTGGCGGACCTCGCAGGCGCGCGCATAACCATTATTGTTCCTGCACTCGGCGCCGGCGGCACCGAGCACGTCGTCAGTCTCGTTGCCAGCCACTGGGCCTGTCTCGGCTGCACCGTCACGGTGATTACGCTCGAAGCGCCGACCTCCGAACCCTATTACAGGCTCGATCCGCGCGTCACCATCGAGCGGCTTGACGTGCCGGTTCAGAAGGCCGGCAAGCTGCGGGCCGCCTGGCTGGTGGCAAGGCGGCTCTACCGACTGCGCTCGACGATCAGCCGCACCCGCCCCGACTTCGTGCTGAGCTTCCTGACGCGCACGAACGTGTTGACGCTGCTCGCAACACGAGGCCTCAGGCTTCCGGTGATCGTGTCCGAGCGCAACAACCCCGCGGTGCAGCCCTTTGGCCCCTTATGGAAATGGCTGCAGCTTCGCCTCTACCCGCGCGCTTTTGCGCTGGTGACCATGACCAAAGGCGCACTGGATTATTTCCCGCCTAATGTGCGCCGCTCCGGCTGCGTGATCGCCAATGCGATCAATCTGCCCGACGGCTGGCAAAAGAAGCGCGGCAACAATGTGCTCACCGCCGTCGGGCGCCTGACTGAGCAAAAGGGCTTCGATCTGCTGCTCGAAGCCTTCGCCAAGGTGGCCAGCGACCACCCCGAATGGAAGCTCGTCATCTGGGGCGAAGGCGAGGCGAGAAAAGCGCTGGAAACCCAGCGTGACGCGCTCGGGTTGGCCGATCGGGTGGAAATGCCCGGCGTCACCGCAAAACCCGGCCTCTGGGTCGAAACCGCCGACCTCTTTGTCCTGTCATCCCGCTACGAAGGCTGGGGCATCGCCCTGCTCGAAGCCATGGCCGCAGGCCTTCCCGTCGTCTCCTTCGCCTGCGAATGGGGCCCGACCGACATGATCGCCAACGGCGACGACGGCATCCTCGTCGAAAACGGCGACATCAACGCCCTGGCCGAAGCCCTCTCCAACCTGATGGGCGACGAGACGTTGCGCTCCCACCTTTCCGCCAAAGCCGAAGCCAATGCCCGGCGCTACGATGCCGAGCATATCCTTTCGCTATGGGACACCGTCGCGTTGGCGGCGCGAGAACACTCAGCCGGACGCAAAACCGAAATTCTGCGCCGTCCCCGTCTTCGGCTAGACGCTTGATGCTCGCTTGCAGGGAGCCCAGTGTTGAAGTCCGCGCGGAGTGCGCATGCGAGATCGACATCGCCAAGAGGTCGCTTGTTCTGTTGAGAGCACAGACAAGAACTCGGTGCCCTCAATTGCGGAAAATTCGGTCGCTCTTTGGATGGCCTGTCGCTCTGTTCAAACCATCCCGCTACGGATTCACCGAGATTTCCTCCAATTCATCGACGTCCGTCGACCACCTTGACTCGTGCAACCCACGATATAATCTTATTTAAGTAAATATCGATGTTACAGAGGCCACGCATGTCGACATCGGTCACCTATTCGCGTCCACGGTATAAATCCGGCCCCCGGCAGCACAAGCTATTCCCCTGTTCGAACTGTGGCAGGCTATGGAATGCGTAAGGAAACGAAGGTCAAGGGAAGGGCCAAAGTAGATCAGCACATTCATCATTGCGCGCAGCTTCGAGATCGCAACTTGACGTCGCCGTCCAATGGCCTGGTGTTCACCTGCGGACTGCCTCGGTTCACCACTGACGCGTTTGATGGGCAGATCATCGCGTGGGCGGCGGTAGTTGGAAGCAGTCGAGAAACGCTTCGGTGGCAGGCATGGCTCCACATTCCATCGAATATCTGCCTACACAGCAAGGGAAACAAAGGCGTCTGCTCAGGCCCTCAATCTGGTCCCACACTTCACGCCGGTCGCCAGCCCTCAATCAAGCGGTATGTCGAAGGCTTTCGTCAAAATCCTGAAACGCGACTATACGCATCTCGCATTCCCGACGCTGACAAGCACGTAACTCGATAGATGGATAGAGGTTTACAACGGAATCCATCGCCGTTTGGCGCAGAAAGTGGATCTCCCAGGGAACTAATCTGTATTAATAGCTCACTCCTCCTGGAGAAATGGGGCGCACGCTGGCGCTTCGTCAGAGAAGCTCGGGAGCAGTATATGTAAATAAATATCTACACGACTTTAGTGAGTTACCTGAAAATTTAAAAGAATTATCCAATCGGACGTTAGCGCGATGGGTTCTAGAAAAACTTCGGCGATCTTATGTGGGGCACTTGCATCCTATTGGCTGCTGAGCCCAGTCTACGCGGTTTGGCATTTCGATGAGTATGCCTCCACCGGCCCCCTCCTCGTGCGATACGTTCTCGTCCCTACGGCATTCGCGCTGACCGTCCTTTGTGTGGGACTCCGTGCTCCCCCAAGGGTGGCAACCGGCGTGGGTATCTACGGCTTAAGTGTCCTGATGGGGCTTTTTCTCTTCGAGGCGCTGCTCACCCTGCGCTCCATACCGGTTCGTCTATCGATGCTCGGGCAGCTATCACAGCAGCAAAGCGAGGCGATGGCGCAACGGGAAGACATGGTCCGAGGATTCACGCTCGCACAGCTCAACCAGCTATCCGGCGCAACCAAATTGCGCGAAGCGATTCTGTCAGGCTTCCCGAAGACGCAGGTCGTGCTTTGCTCTGGACCGGATAGTATTGTTAGTTACCGCGCCGATCGGTACGGCTTCAATAATCCAGATGCACTGTATGAGACAACGCATTTAGAATCGATGTTGCTAGGTGATTCTTTCGTTGAGGGCTTTTGTTTGCGTCCGGAAGAAAACATGGTGTCGCAGCTGCGCCGAAAAGGCGTTCATGCCATCGGCATGGGAATTCGCGGTAACGGACCGCTGACAGAGCTGGCGACGCTGGGGCGGTTTGGCCCGATGTTCAAACCACGCCACGTTTTTATGGTCTTTTTTGAGGGCAATGACTGGGAAAACCTCCAAGCCGAACTAGGGCGGCCCTGGCTGCTTCCGGCTCTCGTCGAAAGCGCCGATTTTGGAACGCCTTCAACCGCGAACGAGATGATGCAGCGCGCTAAGTCGATGATGGACGATATCAATAGCCGGCCAGTAACAGCCGCCGACCTGTTTACAAAAACTGAGATCCTTCGGAATTTCATCGCGCTGCAGCAAACTTTCACCCGACTGGGCCTAATCTTTCCGAAAGCGACGCCCGCGATTCCCGAGTTTGGCGAAGCCCTCCGGAGAGCAAAGACCATCGCGATGGGCTGGAGCGGGTCATTCACATTGGTCTATGTGCCGCAGCTCGACCGATATATCGGACCTCTGTCCGCGGCGCACGCGTATGAACCGCTGCGAACTCGGGTTCTGGGAAGCGCTTCCGCGGCAGGGGTAGACGTAATCGATCTAACGTCAGCACTCGAGAAAGAACTCCAACCAGAAACCTTTTATGGGCCGGACGGACATTTCAACAGCCGGGGCGCTGCATTCGCCGCCACGATTTTGGCCCGCCATTTGCGGGACCTCGGGGTAGTGCCTTCGGTAGCCAACATTAAACCTTAGCGGTGTCGTTTTTCAGCTTTCATTGCAGCCAGGCAAACAGACTGGCGACGCCGCGTCAGTACCCAGTGAGAACAAAAAGTTGGAGAGACACGCTGCGGCAGCATGCGATCTCGCTGGTCGGCGAGCGGATGGCCGGTGCTTTGCTTGCCGGCCGTGCGTGCGTATGTGCTACCGGACGACAGCCTCTTGGAAGTGGCGGTTTCGGATGCGGTCATCGGCGACAAGCTAAGGCTTGAGGGGGTGGGCATCGTGCCGGATGTGCAGATGGCCTTTCCGCTTGCCTATGCGGCCGGCAAGGATCCGCAGCGGGAAGCCGCGATCGCTGAGATGGTTCGCGTGCTCCAAGCCACGGCGGCGCCAGAAACCCTGCCGGCGCAAGAACCGGCCGCAACCCGGTGACGCTTGGAGCCTCGCAGAACTATGTGTCAGTCGATGCCGCCGCCTGCGACAATCTCCCGTCCGAGTCTCACAACTTCGCGCACAAACAGGTCCAGGTCCTCCCGTCGCGTCCGGTGATTGTTGACTGCCACGCGCAGGCAATGCTCGCCGTGTACCGTCGTGTCGGAGATGACGGCGGTCCCCTCGTCCTGAAGCCGCAGCATGATTTCCGTGTTCACTGCCTTCAATCGCTCAGCCGTCATTTCCTCCGGATGGTAACGGAAGCAGACGATGTTGATGTTGGTCGGCGCCACGAGTTCGAGTTGGGGCTCTGCCTCGACGAGGCCGCTCAGATAATGGCCTTGAGCAACATTCTGGTCGACGAGGCGGCCAAATTTCTCGATGCCGTGCTCCATCAGCGACATCCAGATTTTCAGGGCACGAAAACCACGCGACGTCTGCAGGCCATAGTCATAGAGCCAGGGCGCCGAAGCGAGACCCCGCACGGTTGACTCCAGATATTCCGGCGTAACGGCGAAGGTGCCGCGGTGCGCGGCCGCATCGCGAACGAGGACGCAGCCTGCCTCGAAGGGCGCATGCAGCCATTTATGCGGGTCCAGCGCGATGGAATCTGCCCTTTCGATGCCTGCGACACGCCAGGCATTCTCGGGCGCGATCCGGAGCAGAGCGCCGATACAGCCGTCGACGTGGAGCCAGAGGCCAAACTCTGCAGCCAGATCGGCGAGAGCCTGGATGTCATCGATGGCGCCGGTATTCACCGTTCCGGCATTGGCGATGATGCAGATGGGCAGCCGACCGGACGCGCGATCCTGCTCGATCGCACCGCGCAAGGCCGCGATATCGACGCGCAACTCGGCATCCGTCGCAACGCGCCGGAGGGCCCGGTCGCCGAGGCCGAACAGTTCGACCGCCTTGCGATGGCAACTGTGGCTCTGGTCCGAACCGTAGAAGCAGAGCGGCCGATCGCCGATGCCATGTGCACGCACATCGATCCCGGCTTTGACGTTGCGGGCAACCGTCAGGCCGACGATGTTGGCGACCGAGCCGCCGCTGACGAGCGTGCCGCTGGCCGTCGTCGGAAACCCCAGCATTTCCTTGCACCAATTGACGACCTGTTGGTCCATGAGTGCGGCGGCATGGTTGCCGCCGCCGACGTTCGACCCCTGGACGGCCGCAAGAAATTCGCCAAGCGCCCCGGTGAAGTTTCCCGACCCCATGTACCAGGCCCAAAAGCGGGGGTGGATGTTGCCCATGGGATAGCCGAGCACGTTTTCCGCGACCGACGCGTAGATCTCTTCGAGCGGCTTTGGTGTCCTGGGAAGCGGGGCAGAAAAGCTCTCCCGCACCATATCGGGCATGTTGCGCCATGCCGGCCGTTCCCGGACCTGGCTGAGATAGTCTATCGCATCGTCGACGATGCGATGCGACAGAGCCCGCAATTCAGCCCAGTCTTGCGGGTCGAGCGTTTCCTCCACCCTGCTGGATGCTGCCGATCGCTTGTCCATGGAAACCTCCCCTCCCCATCGTTCCCTTCTGCTATGGTCGCGTGCCGGCGATGATCGTTGCCGTCGCGCGCAGTTCCACCTTGCCCGCCCGGATCGCCTGGCCTGCCAGATCGAGAACCTCGCTGCGGATGCGGTTGCGCGTCTGATCATCCACCTGTGCCAGTCCGGCGACGACGGGTGCGGCGATCTCGGTCATGAAGGCCCAGTAGTCCTCCGGGGTCTCGTGGACCATCGTGGTGGTGACCTCCTCCTCGTGGATGTCGTGCAATCCCGCATCCTCGAAAACGGCCTTCATCAGGCCTGCAGACGCGCAGCGAAACAGGCCGGGCGCGCCGGCCGGAGGCTTCGGCATGTCGACGTGCCGGGCGATCGTCGCCATGATCGTCGTTGCCCAAGCGTTCTTTTCCGGTGCACCCCACACCGCAGCGCATACACGCGACTGGGGCTTTGCGACCCTCGTCAACTGTTGGGCTGCCGCTGCAACGTCGGGAAAAAACATGAAACCGAACCGGCAGAGGACGGCGTCGAATGTTGCTTCCGGAAACGGCAAGGCGCCAGCGTCGCAGGCCCTCGTTTCGAAATTCGTAAGACCGCGATGCCTGGCGTTCTCCGTCGCCACCTGCAACATGCGCTCTGAAAGGTCGGTGACAGTCACGCGGCCCTTCGGTATCGACGCCGCCACCGTCAGGCCTGGTTCTCCAGTTCCCGCAGCGACGTCAAGCACCCGGTCGCCGTCCTTGATGGCCGCCTGCCGGATCATTGCCTCGCCGAAGGGGGCGAGCCATCCAAGCACCAGTGCGTCCCACTTCTTCCAACCGGCGGAGAAGCGGTCCCAGGTCTCTCTTTGCTGATCGCGGATTTGATCGAGATGCGCCGACATGCAGGCTCCTCCCTCGGTGCCGTGTTCCGACCTCGCTCACGAAACTATGGACCCTCTGCGGAGGGTTGCAATTCAACTTTCCCGCCGCAATTCGGGCAGTGTGCCGCATTGTCACGGTTTTTACGATCCGCCCTGTGACCGCGGTTACATGTGGGCGCAGACAATCCGCGCTAGGGAGAGAGGGTAAGGCAGGCTATATTCTACTCGAGGAGACCGGGAAGGAGAGATTCGCACCGATGTCGAACCGGACGAACGGCAAAAATAGCGGCCGGATAGAACCCAGCGACGAACAATCCCTCGGTGATCAATTGCGGATGATGCATCGGGCCTTCATGGCCTCGCCACTGCGCAACAAGATCATCTGGCTGAGCATAAGCATCATCGTTGTCATCGTTGTGACAGCCTTTGGTCAGATTATCCTCAACCGATGGTACAAGCCGTTCTACGACACGCTCGAGCGACGCGACCTTCCGGCCTTTCTCCATCAGCTCGTCGTCTTTGCCCAGATCGCCGGCGTGCTCCTCGTTCTCAATGTTTTGCAAACCTGGCTCGGCCAGGTCATCAAGCTGCGCTTGCGCGAAGGCCTGACCCAGGACCTGATCACCGAATGGATGCGCCCGACGCGCGCGTTCCGGCTGGCGAATGCCGGCGCCATCGGCATCAACCCGGACCAGCGAATCCATGAGGATGCGCGCCACCTGACCGATCTCTCGGCCGGACTTTCGATCGGCCTCTTCCAATCCGGTATTCTGCTGGTGAGCTTTATCGGCGTGCTGTGGTCACTGTCCGACGGTTTCGTCTTCCATGTCGCGAGCTATTCCTTCGACATTCCCGGCTACATGGTCTGGGCCGCGATCCTCTATGCGGGCACCGCCTCCTGGCTGAGCTGGCTCGTCGGCCGGCCTCTGGTGGCGCTCAATGGCGAACACTATGCCCGGGAGGCGGCGCTGCGCTTCTCGCTGATGCGCGTCAACGAACATATCGAGGCCGTTTCGCTTTCATCAGGCGAGGCCAATGAGAAAAAGCGGCTGCAGCGCGACCTCGCCTCGGTGCTCGAGATCAGCTACGGCCTGCTGCGTGCGGTTACGCGGCTCACCTGGGTGACCGGCGGCTATGGCTGGATCACCGTCGTCGCACCGATCGTCATTGCCGCACCAGTCTATTTCGCCGGCGACCTCAGCTTCGGTGGGTTGATGATGGCCGTCGGCGCCTTCAATCAGGTGCATGCGTCGCTGCGCTGGTTCGTCGATAATATCGGCGCGATCGCCGACTGGCGCGCCACATTGCTGCGGGTCGCCGCCTTCCGCTCGGCGCTCTTGATGACCGACGAACGGCATGAGGGCGACAAGCGCATCGACTTCAGGACCTCCGATACGCCGCAGATGAGCTTCGACAACATCGAAATCGTCTCGCCGACCGGCTGCATCCAGCTTCGCGAGCCGAGCGTCACCATTGATCCGGGCGAACGCGTGCTCGTCACCGGCGCGCCGGAGGTCGAAAAGGCGCCGTTCTTCCGCGCGATCGCCGGGCTCTGGCCCTGGGGGCACGGCCGCATTGCACTGCCGGTCGACGACGGCCTCGCCTTTGTGCCGAAGTCTCCCTATTTCCCGCCGGGCACGCTTGGAGAAGTGCTCGCCTATCCGAGCCCGCCCGATACCTACAGCAAGGGCGAACTCGCCGCCGTTCTCTCCAAGGTCGGCCTTGGCCGCCTGAGCGGCCGGCTCGACCAGGATGCGCGAAAGCAGATGAACCTCAGCGAGGCCGAGCAGCGCCTACTCGCCATCGCTAGGCTCAGCCTGCACAAGCCGCGCTGGCTGATCATCGACGAAGCGCTCGATACCCTTGAGGACGACGCCTACCAGCGCGTGCTGAAGTTCATGGACGACGAGCTTCAAGGTGTTGCGATCGTCAACATCGGACGCACCGAACGCGGCAGCGACTTCTTTACCCGCGTGCTCCACCTCGACAAGAACCCGACCGGCAACACGCTCAGGCGTCTCCAGCCGCGCAGCCTGCAGCCGGCCGATCCGCAACTGGTGGACTGAGAAGGTGAACGTGCCCTTCCGTTAAACAACGGGGTGCGACTGCCGCCATAGTCATCTGATTGCAAAGAAAAACCGCGCGTTCGGTGGAACGCGCGGTTTTGTCTATCCTAGAGTGGGCTCGCTTAACGCGAGCGCAGCTTCATGTGGCGGTTCACGTCCTTGTATAGCAGGTAGCGGAACTTGCCCGGACCGCCGGCATAGCAGGCCTGCGGGCAGAAAGCGCGCAGCCACATGTAATCGCCGGCCTCGACCTCGACCCAGTCCTGATTGAGCCGGTAGACGGCCTTGCCTTCGAGCACATAAAGGCCGTGTTCCATCACGTGCGTCTCGGCAAAGGGAATGATCGCGCCGGGCTCGAAGGTGACGATCGTCATGTGCATGTCGTGGCGCAGGTCCGTCGGGTCGACGAAGCGGGTCGTTGCCCACTTGCCTTCCGTGCCCGGCATCGGCGACGGGGTGATTTCTGCCTCGTTGGTGAAGAAGGCCTCCGGCGCGGGCAGGCCATCGACGTACTCGTAAGCCTTGCGCACCCAGTGGAAGCGAACGATCGCTTCACTTCCGTTGCGAACGGTCCAGTTGCTCGCCGGCGGAATGAAGGCGAAGCCGCCCGGCTGCATCTTATGCGCCTTACCGTCGAGCGTGATGGTCAATTCGCCCTCGACGACGAAGATCGCGCCCTCGGCGCCTTCGTCGAGTTCCGGCCGGTCGCTGCCGCCGCCCGGAGCGATTTCCATGATATATTGTGAAAATGTTTCAGCAAAACCGGAGAGCGGCCGGGACAGTATCCACAGCCGGGTCTTGTCCCAGAACGGCAAATAGCTGGTGACGATGTCCATCATCGTCCCCTTCGGAATCACCGCATAGGCTTCCGTGAAGACCGCGCGATCCGAAAGGAGTTGGGTTTGGGGCGGGTTGCCGCCATGCGGCGCATAGTAACTACGGTTGGTCATATCTTCCTTCAGTCTGCTTGCAGGCACCGCCTCCTCTAAAGTGCGGTGCAAAGGGTCGCGCGCGCCGCATCAAAGCAATGCGGTGCGAAGATCGCGGGGCTGGTCTTTCTCCTCGTCCAGGTCCAGCTCCGCTTCGACGTGGTTCAGGTGCTCGGCCATTTCCTTGATCGCGCTCGCGACGTCGCGTGACGCGATGTACTCGACCACGGCCAGATGTTCGTCCGGTCCGCAATTGTGCAGGTGGTTCGACCGGTACATTGCGGTGATCAGGGATGTCCGGGACACGAGGTCGCGCAGGATACCGAAGAGGAAGGCAGACCCCGAAAGCTCCGCGAGCAACAGGTGGAAACCACCGGAAAGCCGAACGATATCAGAGAGATTGCCGGATCGGCCGGCAATGCGCTCCTCTTCGATATGGGCGCGCAACCGGACGATATCCTTGGGATTGGCGCGCTCGCAAAGCCGCTCGACGACCCGCTGTTCGATCGCCCTGCGGGCAACGAAGACATCGCGTGCCTCGTCTACCGAAGGCTCGGAGACGAAGGCGCCCCGGTTCGGCATGATCGTCACCAGGCCATCGCGCTCGAGCGCGGTCAGTGCCTGGCGGATGCGAGCCCTGCTGACGGAGAATATTTCGGCAAGTTGTTCTTCTTTCAATCGCGTTCCCGGCCGTAGCCGACGCTCTGCAATCGCAAGCCAGATCTTCTCGCAAATGATCGCCGTCGGAGCACCGGCGACTTCGTCCGCGTTATACATGAAATCTCCCTTAGCCGTTCGCTTACTCTCGCCGTGCGGCGCTCAAAGTCAATTCCATCCGCTGCAGTTAGATATTGACTACAAAATTGTAGACAATATTGTGTACCGCAACTTGATGTGCAATGGCAACCGCTTAAACACGACCGTGCGACCGGCAAATAGACCGGGCCGCGGCGCCAATTGAGAGCTCCGATGGACTTCGATTTCACAGAACTGCCGGCTCAGGACCGTTACCGCCTGCTGACGAACTTCATCGGTCCGCGACCGATCGCGCTGGTCTCGACGCTCTCGCCGAGCGGACAGGACAATGCCGCGCCGATGAGCTTTTTCAATGTCTTCTCGCACGACCCGCCGATCGTCATTCTCGGTATCCAGACCCGCCCGAACGGGGAAGAGAAGGACACGGTCGCCAATATCCGGCGCACCAACGAGTTCGTCGTCAACATGGTGGACATGGCGATCGCCGACCAGATGCTGGTTTGCGGCCTGTCCTTCGAGCCGGATGTCGACGAAGTGGCAATCGCCGGACTGACGGCGGCTGACGGCCTCAAGGTCAGCGCCCGCCGTATCGTCGAGTCACCCTGCTCGATGGAATGCCGCGTTGAGCGGCTGATCGAATATGACCGCCGCGTCATCGTTCTCGGCGAGGTCGTGCATATGCACGTGCGTAAGGACTGCCTCGACGAGGAAGGCCGCTACGTCGACCCGTCCCAATACCAGCCGATCGCACGGCTGCACGCCAACAACTACATCACATCGGATCGTCAGTTCGTCATGCCGACGCCCGACATTACCGCCTATGCCCCCCTTGCAAACACCATGCGGAAGACGAGCTGATCCATGCGTATCCTGCTGATCAATCCGAACTCCACCCGCTCGATGACCGAACAGGCGCATCGCAGCGCCGAGCGCGTCGCTGCATCCGACACCCAGCTCGAATCGATCAACCCGACATCGAGCCCAGCCAGCATCGAAGGCCATGCCGACGAAGCGATGGCTGTGCCAGCGATGCTTGCGGAAATCCGCAAAGGCGAAGCGCGCGGCATCGATGCCTATGTAATCGCCTGCTTCGACGATCCCGGACTTGGCGCTGCACGCGAGATCGCTCGCGGTCCGGTCATCGGCATCTGTCAGGCGGCCGTGCAGGTGGCGATGAACATTGCGACCCGCTTTACGATCATCACCACCCTGCCCCGCTCCGTGCCGATCATCGAGGACCTCGCCGAGGCATACGGTGCCGGCCATCGCTGCCGCAAGGTGCGATCGGTCGACATGCCCGTGCTGGCGCTGGAGGAGGATCTGGCCCACACCGAGGAGATGCTGGTTCAGGAGATCCTGAAAGCACGCCAGGAGGATGGCGCCGAAGCGATCATCCTCGGCTGTGCCGGTATGTCTGAGCTCTGCGACCGCCTGAAGGCGCGTACCGGCATGCCTGTGATCGACGGCGTGACGGCAGCCGTGAAGCTTGCCGAGGCGCTCGTCGGGGGCGGTTATGCCACCTCGAAGGTCGGTGCGTACGACTATCCGCGCGCCAAGGAAGCGCCGGCCTGCCGGCTGGTCGACGCCAGCTGAGCGCATCCGAATATGTCACCGGGCGCACATGGCGCCCGGGACATTTTGTTTCCGGCGCCGTGCTGTCAGCGCGTCAGGGCGTCAAGCTGCTCCTCGAGCGTCGCCACCTTCCGCTCAAGCGCTTCCAGTCGTTCTTCGAGAGCCGATAGGGCCGAACCGCTCGGCGCCGACGACACGGCCGCCCTTTCGGCAGGCTGCTCGACTTCACCACACAAGAGATGCGCGAAGCGGTCTTCGCGCTGGCCGGCACCCCGGTTCAGTTGAACGATGAGCGGCGGCCGGCGGCCCATCATCAGATCCAGATTGTCCTTCAGCTCCTCGATCGACGAGAACCGCGCCATGCGCTCGCTGCGCGCCCAAAGCTCGTAGGCCGTCTGCGGGCCGCGCAGAAGAAGCAGGCCGAGCACGACGATCTGCGGCGACGTCAGCGAGAAGCGGTTGGCTGCGAGGTGCTCGTAGCGCTCGACCCGCGAGGCAAATGCTTGCCGGACCAACCCTTTCTGCCCCAGAGACGAGAGAGCGCGGTGGATCTCGACCTGCTCGAGCGCCATGACGGGATCGCGCGCCGTTTTCTGGTTGGCAGCCGAATGCGCCGAATTGAGCGTCAGCGGATAGACGTCGGGCGTCGTTTCCTTCTTCTCGATCAGGCATCCGAGAACGCGGGCTTCAACGGCATTGAGGACGGGGAAATCGGTGTCGGAGGTCGTGTTCATAAGCCAACTCTTCAAATCAACGCATTTCGATCCCGGCCGGATGTCCCGAGCGGGAAGCGGTCCGACCATTGGCCCCTACCCTAACGTGAGTGCTTGAGCCCGGGAATGGTCATCGGTCTATTTCGTTGAATTCCGGTTAGCAGCCTAGCACTTGCCCCACGACAGCGATGCGAAAGGGGCATGCGAACTGCTTGGCGCAAATACTGAAAATCGCCGGCGGCAAAAAAGAGGCTCCGCGACTGGTACGACACGGAGCCCAAGTCTTCAGGGAAAGAGGTGGGCGTTACGCTGCGTTGATCGCCTTCACAGTTTCTTCGATGCGGTGGCAGGCGGCACGCGAGCCGTCAGCGAAGCTGCGCATCTCCGGCCGCTCGCTCTTGCAGCGCTGGTCTGCAAACGGGCAACGCGGATGGAAGGTACAGCCGGACGGCGGGTTCAGCGGGCTCGGCACTTCGCTCGCCGCAATGCTGCGCCCGCGCTTTGGATGGGTAATATCCGGGATCGTCTCCAGCAGCAGCTGGGTATAGGGATGCCTCGGATTGGCAAAGAGCGTCTCGGTGTCGGCCTCCTCGACGATGCGTCCGAGATACATCACGGCGATCCGGTCCGACATGTGGCGAACCACGCTCATGTCGTGGCTGATGAACAGATAGGTCAGCCCCATCTCGTCCTGCAGCTTGCGCATGAGGTTGAGGATCTGCGCCTGGACCGACACGTCGAGCGCCGAGGTCGGCTCGTCGCAGACGAGGAACTCCGGCTCGCCGGCAAGCGCGCGGGCAATCGAGATACGCTGGCGCTGGCCTCCCGAAAACTCGTGCGGGAACTTGGCACCGTCCGAGGGCGCAAGGCCGACGATCGTCAGCAGTTCGCCGACCCGGTCCATGATCTCGGCTTCGGAGTTGCGCAGCTTCAACTCGCGCAGCGGTTCGGCGATGATGTTGCGCACCCGCCAGCGCGGATTGAGGCTTGCATAGGGATCCTGGAAGATCATTTGGGCCGAGAGCGGCTCGCCGTTCTTGCTCGGTGCAAACCGCACCTCGCCTTCGCTGGCGCGATAAAGACCTGTGACCAGCCGCGCCACCGTCGACTTGCCGCAGCCAGATTCGCCGACGAGGCTCAGACAGCCGCCCATGGGCACGCTGAAGCTGATGTCGTCCACGGCGCGCACGAACTGCCGCGTTTTGCGCTCGATGACGCGGTTCAGCCAGGGTGCCGAAACGTCGAAATTGCAGGTCAGGTCGTTGACCGTCAGGGCATCACTCATAGCACTCCTCCTGCATTGAGCCAGCATGCGGCGACGCCGGTCCCGACCGGCGCCGGTTCGGGCCGATCCTTGCGGCAACGCGGCCCGGCATCCGGGCAGCGCGGGTTGAAAGCGCAGCCGGCGGGGATCGCGTTCAGCCGCGGCATGGAACCGTCGATCTGGTTCAGCCGCTCGACGCGGCGGCCAAGCGCCGGGATCGAGCCCATCAGGCCCCGCGTATAGGGATGACGGGCGTTTTTCAGCACCTCGGCGACAGGGCCGATTTCGACGAGCCGCCCGGCATACATGACCGCGACGCGATCGGCCGTCTCGGCAATCACGCCCATGTCGTGGGTGACGAGCATGACCGCCGTTCCGTGATCATCGCAAAGACGGCGAAGCAGCGAGGTGATCTGCGCCTGGATCGAGACGTCGAGCGCCGTCGTCGGTTCGTCGGCGATGATCAGCTTCGGTTCCGCGGCAAGTGCCAGGGCGATGACGACGCGCTGGCGCATGCCACCCGAGAACTGATGCGGGTAGTGGTCATAGCGTGCCTCGGGCGCCGGAATGCCAACTTCCTTCAGGAGCTGGATCGCCCGCGCCTTGGCATCGGCCTTGGAAAGCTTCAGGTGAAGGCGGATGGTTTCAACTAGCTGCGCCCCGACGGTGAAGAGCGGGTTCAGCGAGGTCAACGGGTCCTGGAAGATCGCCCCGATCTGCCGGCCGCGCACCTGCTGCATCTGCTTGTCGTCGAGCTGGTCGATGCGGCGGCCGCCGACCCAGACCTCGCCGCCGGAAATGCGGCCAGGCGGCTCCAGAAGACCCTGGACGGCAAGACCGGTCATCGACTTCCCGGCGCCGGATTCACCAACGACGCCAAGAATTTCGCCGGGGCGAATGCTGAGCGAAACGTCGGATAGCGCCTGCACCGTTCCATGGCGGCCAGGGAATTCGACGCAGAGACCGCGCACGTCGAGCACGGCCGATGAGGTATGTTCAGTCATCGCTGCACCTCCAATGGGTAGCTCGGCGGGAAGATCTCGCTGACAGGCGGGTGACCGAAGCTCCGCTCCGGATACTTGGCAATCAGGCCATCGAACTGGACCTGTGCCTGCGCGCGTGCCGCGTTCATGTCGAAGCCTGCCACCTCGCCATCGCGCATCGACAGACGGCCATCGACGAAGACAGCCTTGGTGACGCGTCCGGAACCACCGACGACGAGCGTCGTGATCGGATCGATCGCCGGCGCCATGTGATGGTCCATAAGATCGAACACGGCAATATCGGCACGGGCGCCCGTTTCCAGGCGACCGAGATCCGAGCGACCGAGGGCCTTGGCGCCGCCAAGTGTCGCAGCATCAAAGAGATCGGCGCAGCTGACGGCTGACGGGTCGCCTTCGACGACGCGGGCAGCGATCAGGCCGACGAGTAGGTTCATCAGCATGTCCGGCGGCGTCGTATCGGTGCCCATGGCAATATTGACGCCGCGGGCCTTGACCGAGCGGAACGAGTTGAGCGTGCTTCCGCCGCGGGCCGAAACCAGCGGGCAGTGCACGATACTCACGCCGTTTTCGGCATAGAGACGCAGATCGTTGTCGGTCGCCTGGGTCGCATGCGGCGCAATCAGCCGGTCGCTCAAGAAACCGAAGCTCGCCAGCCATTCCGGCGCCGTCTTGCCATGCAGGCGGCGGACGGTGTCGACCTCCATCGTGCCCTGCGCAGCATGAAGCCGGATCGGGCAATTGAGGTCGCGCGCCGCATCGGCGGTGCGCACCAGCAGTTTCTCGGTGCAGGTTTCCACCCGGTCGGGAGCCAGCAGGCCCTTCACCAGGCCACCATGGCGACCTTCATGGTCACGGATAAAGCCAATCGCGTCGTCAAGGCCCTTCAGACCCCTTGCCTCGTCGAAGATCGCTTCGAGCTGACCCGGCGCCGTCACCATCATGCCGCCGGCGCGATAGGCCGGGCTCAGATAAACGCGAAGACCCAGGTCACCTGCGGCGTCGGATGCGGCGGCGAATTCAGCAACGGTCTCGCCCCATTCGCGATAGAAAAGCGAGGCGATCGGCGCTGCGGTGGTGATGCCATTCAAGAGAAGCTGCGCGAAGGCGAAGCGCTTCTGGAACGCCAGCTCCTCCTGCGTGTACATCTCATAGGGGCCGCGCTCGATGTAGCTCAGCGGCCAGACGCGACCCTTGGCCCAACCAGGCTGATGGTCGATCGCTAAGATCGTCGTGTCGAGATCAGACAGCGCATCGAGGTCGATGAGCCCGGGGCTGATCATGGCTGCGCCGAGATCGATGCGGCGTGCCACCTCTCCTTCGAAACGTGGGCCGACATCGAGCAGCGTGCCGCCCTCGATGACGACTTCGCCGTTCGGGATCAGCCGGTGCGAACCGTCGCGGTGCCCGAGCACCCATTGTGCTGTCAGAAGCGTGCGTCCTTCGGCGCGCTCACCGAGCGTCAAATCCTTGATGTTGGTCATGGGATCGCCACCTCCGCAACGCCGTTGCGGGCGACGACGCGGCCACGCTTGACGACCAGCGGCCGCGGCGCGACGTCGACGACGGCATGCGCCAGCGTCTCGCCGGTGAGCAGGGTGAAATCGGCATCGCAGCCAACATCGAGGCCATATCCCTTGATATCCATGACGTCGGCGCCGCCCTTGGAGCAGACGTAAAGCGCATGTTCGAGATCGACGTCGCGGCGCAGGCCGTTCTTCATGCCGAGGATCCGGGCACGATCCATCATGTCGGGTTGGCCCCACGGACCCCAGGTGTCGCGGATACCGTCGCAGCCGGCAGCAACCTTCACACCGGCATCCTTCAGACGCAGGATCGAAGGCACGGTCGAAGACGGAGAGCCTGTCGTGACGATACGGATATCGAGTTCGGCGATCTGTTCGATGAGACCGCCGACGCGCAGATAATCCGGTGCGCCGAGCGCAAAGGCGTGGCTGATCGCGACCTTGCCCTGCATGCCGAGCGCGCGGATGCGCTCGAACATCATCTCCATGCTGAAGGCGCCGAGTTCGCCCTGCTCATGCAGGTGAATGTCGATCGGCTTTCCATGTTTTTCGGCAAGGCCGAAGATCGCGTCGAGATGGCCCTTCGGGTCGCGATCGATGCCACAGGGGTCAATGCCGCCAAGGACTTCCGCGCCATTGCTCAGAGCCTTGTCGAGCAACTCGACAGTGCCGGGCCGCGTGACGAGGCCCGACTGCGGGAATGCGACGACCTCGATATCGATGACATCTTTCAGCACCTGGCGGGTCTCGATGATGCCTTCCATCAGCCGAAGGCCGTGGGTGGTGTCGATGTCGACATGGCTGCGGATGTGGCTTGCGCCATTGGCAGCGAGCATGATCGCCTGGCGCATGGACTGACGGTGCGGATCAATGCCGATTTCCAGCCGCTTTTCGCGTTCGAAATCGATGCGTTCGCGCAGCGTTGCGGTCTTGGCGTTGACGTGCCAGGGCATGCCCCAGACCGACTTGTCGAGATGGGTATGCGCCTCGATCAGACCGGAGATCACGATATGACCGTTGCCGTCTTCCACGGCCACGCCATCGGCGGCGAGGCCCTTGCCGAAGGCGGCGATCTTGCCGTCGCGCACCAGGATGTCGGTCGCTTCGCCGGCGTTGGGCCTGACGTTACGGATCAGGAGATTGGACATCATTCACCTCAATTTCGGATTGAGCGCATCGCGCAGCCAGTCACCGAGAAGGTTGACCGAAACCACGAGAAGGCAAAGCTGGACGACGGGGAAGAGCACCACCCACCATACGCCCGAAAACAGGAACTGGTTGCCGAGACGGATCAGCGTTCCAAGGCTCGGCTGGCTCGGCGGCATGCCGATACCCAGGAATGAAAGCGTCGCTTCGGTCAGGATCGCCATGCCGAAGTTGAGGGTCGCAGCAACCATGATCGGCGTCAGCGTGTTCGGCAGGATGTGCTTCAGCATGATGCGCCGCGCTGGCGTTTTCAGAAGACGCGCTGCCTGAACGTATTCCTTGCCGCGCTCGACGATCGTCTGGGCGCGCACGGTACGGGCATATTGCACCCAGGCGCTGAGCGTGATCGCCAGCACCAGAACGGCGGCAGAGCCGACGTCCCGCAGTTCCGGCGGCAGCATTTGGCGCGCGACGGCACTGACGAGAATAGCGATCAGGATCGTCGGGATCGACAGAAGCACGTCGCCGATGCGCATCAGGAAATTGTCGATGAAGCGGCCGAAATAGCCGGCAACGAGGCCGAGGCTAAGGCCGACGGCGAGCGAAAGCACAACCGAGGCGACGCCGATCAGGATCGAGATGCGCGAGCCATAGAGAATGGCCGAGAGCATGTCGCGCCCTTGCGTGTCGGTGCCGAGCACGTAAGGCCATTGGCCGTCGGCCTCCCAGATCGGCGGCAGCTCGGAGTTCCAGAGCTCGAGCTGAGCCGGATCGAAGGGGTTCTGCGGCGCAATCAAAGGTGCTGCAAAGGCGGTCGCGATCAGGAACGTAAGGATGATCGCGCCGATGATTGCCGAAGGCTTGTGGGTGAAGGACCACCAGAGATCGCTCTGGCGCCAGCGGGCAAGCCGCGAAGGCTTGCGCGCCGGTGTGGTTTGCTGGACGTGATCTGTCATGGCAACGACCTCAGCGGGTTGCATCGCGCAACCGCGGATCGATGACCGCATAGGCGATATCGACGAGCGTATTGAGCGTGACGAAGATGAAGGAGACGATGCAGAGATAGCCCGCCATGACCGGCATATCGAGGAAGGTGACCGCCTGGATGAAGAGCATGCCCATGCCCGGCCACTGGAACACGGTTTCGGTGATCAGCGCGAAGGCGATCAGCGAGCCGAAGTTCATCGCCGTCATGGTGACAACCGGCATCAGACAGTTCCTGAGCGCATGTCGGAAATAGATCCTCCACCGCGGCACGCCACGGGCGCGTGCGAACTTGATGAAGTCCGAGCGCAGCACTTCCATCATTTCTGCGCGCACCAGACGCATGACCAGAGTGATCTGGTAGAGCGCGAGTGCGAGCGACGGCAGAAGCAGCGATGCGCGGCCCGACGACGTCAACAGGCCGGTGCTCCACCAGCCGAGCTGCACCACATCGCCGCGCCCGAAAGCAGGTACGAGGCCGAGTGTTACGGCGAAGACGAGGATCAGAAGGATACCGACGACGAAGCTCGGCAAGGAGACGCCGATGATACTGACGAACTGCAACCCCTCGGAATACCATCGCCCTCGGTGGATAGCGGTCAGGACACCAAGTGGAAGACCGATCAGGAGCGACAGGACGGTTGCGACCAGCGCCAGTTCCATCGTTGCCGGGAAGCGCTCGGCAATGAGCTTCATCACGTCCTGGCCGTTGCGGTAGCTGATGCCGAAATCGCCCTGGGCGGCATTGCCGACGAAGCGACCGAACTGGGTGAGGAACGAATCGTTGAGCCCGAGCTTTTCGCGCAGCTCGATACGGTCGGCCTGCGACATCTGCTCGTTGGCCATCAACTCGACCGGATCGCCGGCGAAGCGGAAGATCAGGAAGGCGAGCAGCGCGACGGCGAGCATGACCAGCACGGCATTGGCCAGCCGCTTGATGAGAAAGACAATCATTGGGTTTCTCGCTGAATGAGGAGCCCCGGCAAAGCACGCTCTGCCGGGGCAAGAAAACTCAATCGCCGATACGGGTCAGCCAGTGACGCGGCTTGTTGTCGGCCCGAATGGTCACATCCGTGACGTTCTTCGACATTGCCCAGGCCATCGGCTGCTGATGCAACGGGATCATGATGACCTCATCCTTGGCGAACTTCAGCGCCTCGGTTTCGATCGCCAGACGCTTGTCGTGATCCATCTCGAGCGCGGCCTTCTTCACCATCGCGTCGAGTTCCGGATAGGACCAGCCGCCATAGTTGGCGACGCCGGCCGCGCCTTCACGGGTCGAGAGAACCTGAACCAGGATCGAATAGGCATCGAGCGTCGGCTCGTTGGCCCAGCCGATCATGTAGGCGTCGGACTTGCCGCCGGCGCGCTTCGGCGCCTGCACGGCGCGCGGACCGATGTCGAGGGTTGGCTTCAGGCCGACGCGCGACAGCATAGAGACCAGTGCGCTGCAGACGTCTTCTTCGTTGACGCTTTCGTCGTTCATGCAGACGAGCGTGAACTCCTTGCCGACGGCGCCTGCCTCTTCGAGCAGCTTCTTGGAGAGTTCCGGATCATAGGCGGTCGGCACATCGAGTTCGGCGCTGTAGCCCGGGATTTCCGGAGCAACCATGGTGCCGGCGACATGCGACTTGCCGCGCATCACGCGCTTGAAGATCAGTTGGCGGTCGATGGCATGGTCAATCGCCTGGCGCACCTTGATGTTGTTGAAGAAGTTTTCACGACCGTCGGCGAAGGTCTCGTGGCGGTTGAAGACCATGTGCACGGTGCGCAGGTCAGTGCGCTCGATGACCTTGATGTCCGGCGAGCTCTTTAGGCGCTCAAGATCCTGCACCGGCGCACCATCGGTCAGATCGATTTCGCCCGAAAGCAGCGCTGCGACGCGGGTTGCGGCCGAGGTAATCGGCATGAATTCGATGCGGTCGAGATTGTGCTTCGGCGTATCCCACCAGCCGTCGTTCTTGATGAGAACGGTCTTGCTGTCGGGCACGCGCGATTCGACCTTGAACGGGCCGGTGCCGTTGGTGTTGTAGGTGGCGTAGCCTTCGACCTTGGCGCCGACATCGGTCGGCAGCTCGGACTTGTTGTCGACCAGCCAGTCCTTGTCGAACATGAAGATGTTGGTCATGTCGTTGAGGAAGAGCGGGTTCGGCGAATTGACTTCGATGTCGACCGTGTAATCGTCGACCTTGGTGGTCGAGACATAGGCCGGAATGTTGCCGCGCAGCGGCGAGGTCGGATGGCTGACGCGGGCCATGGAGGCGACGACGTCGTCAGCGTTGAACTCGGCGCCGTTTTGGAACTTTACGCCCTTGCGCAGATGGAAGCGCCAGACCTTGTCCTTGACCATCTCCCAGCTCGTGGCGAGCGCCGGCTCGACCTTGAACTCCGGTGTATAGCGGGTCAGGCCTTCGTACACGTGGTTGAGGAAGGCCAGGTTCGAGGTGCTGCCATAGGAATAGGGGTCGAGCGAGAAGATATCCCGCGGGCTACCCCAACGCAGCGTTTCGGCGGAGGCCGAGGATGCGAGAAAGGCAAATGCCAACCCCGCGAGGAGATGCTTTCTCAGTTTCATGTCGTTCCCTCTGTTTTCTCATCAGTCGCCATATGCAGGCGCCCTCACCCACTCGTGAGCAAGTTGCCCTAGATTTGAAGCTGTCGGCGACAATGTCAACTATTTTGTCGACAATTTTGTATGCATGATTGTTTAAAGTCGCATACGGCGGTGAAAACGACGGCCCACCAGCGGACGAGGGCAAGGGAAAAATAAGGGGGAAGCGGCAACCATGGAGCGAATCGAAACCGGAGAAGCGCCCTTGCAAACCGGCGGCGGGCATTCTGGCATGCCTGCGTGCAAACAGGATTCGTTAGGAAACACGCGTATTTAGGAGTGTTTCCGCATGTGAACGTGGCGGAGACCTTGCCACCAACGACCCGCGAGCCTTCCCGTGGGATGGTGCGCGCGCCGGTGGCGGCGGTTGCGATCGCAGCCCCCGCTGACATCGGCTGCAGATTTTGACACGTCCGCATGTCCAGCTCGCCCGCGTGGCATGCGCAAATCTCCGGAATTGGTCGAAGGTGGCACATGGCGGGCCACGGGCGTCTCCACCGGTGGGGCAATGCGCTCAGCCAGCATACCTGCTTCCCACGCTCCAAAAAACCGTGGGCAAGCTGAAGTCCATGGCTAGGCTCGGCGCTGCAGCTCTCCTAGATTGGCCGCTCGAAAATGTGAGGAGAAATGCGCGTGAAAGTCTATCTCGCTGGCCCGGAAGTGTTTCTGCCCGATGCGGCGGAGATTCAGAAATTGAAGGCAGAGTTGGCGCGTGCAGCCGGGTTCACACCGCTCGTGCCCGGCGATCTTGAGATTCCGCCGGCTCCGACCAAGCATCAGCGCGGCCTTGCGATCTACGCCGTCGACGAAGGCATGATGCTTGCCGCCGACATGATCATCGCCAACCTGACACCGTTTCGCGGCATCAGCGCCGATGTCGGCACGGTCTTCGAACTCGGCTTCATGTGCGGTCACAGCAAGCACGTCTATGCCTATACGAACACCTCCCGCAGCTACTACGAGCGCATCTTGCACGACCACTACGGCGGCAAGGCCGGCTTGCGCCTCGACGGCCGCATGGCCGGTCCGGACGGGCTCAGCATCGAAGACTTCGATATGGCCGACAACCTGATGCTCGATGGCGGCGTTCTGCGAAGGGAAGGCAGGCTCGTCCAGCGCGAAGTGCCTGAGGCCGATCGCCTGACCGACCTGCAAGCCTTCAAGGAATGCCTTGCGATTGCCGCAAAGCGGCATTTGGCATAACGACCGATTGGGCCGCGGCTTTGTGACGGCGATCAGTCGCTGGCGCAGGGCCAGCCCGCCGGCGTGCTCATGCCGGCGGGCAGCTTGGTCGAGCTGTCACCGCAAGTCATGTCGACCTGCTCCTGTTCAAGTCCGGTTGCCTCGGACAGGTCGACGCCCTCGATACGTGTCAGGAACATGAACGCCCCCTGGAAATCGATCGGGCCGGAAAAACTCGTGCTGGTCAGGTCCGCGCGCGAAAGGTTGGCATGGGTAAACCGGGTTCCGGTGAGCTCCGCCTTGTCAAAATTCGCCCGGCCGAGTTCGGCCTTTTCAAAGCTTGCCCCCGTCAGGCGGGCACCGTTGAAATTGGCCCGCTGCAGCTCGGAATTGACGAACGATGCCTTCTCGGCGGAGACGCCTGCGAAATTGCACCGATAGGCTTCGATTTTGGAGAAGTTCGCGCCATTCGCGGTAGCCCCCGCAATCGAGGATCGAACCAGAGTTGCCTTTTCCAGATTGGCTTCTGTCAGGTTCGCACCGCGCAGATCCGTCAAGGTGAAGTCGGTGTTGACGAGATTGGCACCCTGAAGGTCGCTGCCGCCGAGCATAAGCGCTTTCTTGTTGCAGTCGGTCCAATCGGCTCCAGGCGATGCGGAATCCTTGCAACTGGCGGCATGCGCCATCGACGGCGCTGCGAACGCCACTAGGCCTATAGCCGCCGCCGGAACGACCAGTGCCTTCATGACGTCGGCCACGATCCTCGATGCCTTTGCGCTAGCCGGGCGCAGCGTACCGCGCTCCTGGCCGAGATTGATTTTGAGGATGTTCATGGCGCCGCTCCAGGACCCGAGGGTCGAATCGATTGCATATCAGGTGCTTCGCGCGCCTTTCCGCCGACTGGCATCGCCGGTCATGCGCGCGTGTTCGTTAAACGTATGACGTTGCTCGCCTTTATGCAAATGACAGAAATGAAAACGGTTCGTTTCAGATCGATACGGCCAGCAGCCAGTCACGCAACGCCGCGCTTGGTCCATGGTCGCCGATCGCTGACGGCGACAGCAGATGATAGGCCGGACCGTCTTCGATAAATCCGCATGGCGCGGCCAGGATGCCATTGTCGATATCGTCGCGGACGAGTTGCCAAGGCCCGATCGCCACGCCGATCCCGGCGATGGCCGCCTGAAGGCTGATATAGAAATGCTCGAAGACTTGGCCGCGTTGTTCGGGTGCGGCGCGGTCTGCCGTCGTCCCCCAGGTCTCCCACGCATTTGGCCGCGTTCGCGTATGCAAGGGGATCGCGTCCTTGCGCAATTGAGGCAAAGAGCCGGCCTCAGCCTCGTTAAAAAACAGGGCGATTTTGTCCGTTCGGCAGACCGGACCTATTCGCTCCGGAAAGAGCGGCACGGCATGCGTGCCGCCCGCTCGAGGAAAATCATCGCGTCGGATCGCCAGATCGATGCCACGGCCCAAGGACACCGGCCCACCTCCGGCAACGAGATGGATAGACACCTCCGGATGCCGCGCCTGGAAATCAGGAAGGCGCGGTATCAGCCAGCGCATCAGAAGGGTCGGCTCGCAGGACACCACCAGCGCCGGCGTCCGCGCCACGTCCCTGATCTCCCGGACGGCACTCTCCACCAGACCGAAACCTTCGCGCACGGCCGCCGCCAACTTTCGCCCGGCTTCTGTCAGGAAGACACGCCGGCTGCGGCGTTCGAACAGCGCCACGCCGAGTTCATCTTCGATAAGCCGGACCGCGCGACTGATCGCGCCGTGCGTCAGATGGAGCGCGTCCGCGGCGCGACTGAAGCTCTCGAGTCTGGCCGCCGCCTCGAAACAGCGCAGCGCCGCCAGCGGCGGAAGCCGCATCGCCGAGATCTGTGAGTGCAGCTCACCAAAATGGTCAGAACTCATCGTTAGTCGCTTCTCATCGATCAAGTTATTCAGACATTAGTGAAAGAGACGAACGGGAAAGACAATGATTGAACTGTTAGCTGTAGTAACCATTACAATCTTTGCCGTCATCAGTCCGGGACCGGATTTCGCGATGGTGACACGCAACAGCCTGCTTTTGTCGCGGCGGGCCGGCGTCCTGACGGCGCTCGGTATCGCCGCCGGCGTCTGGGTCCATGTCGCCTACACTTTGCTCGGCGTCGGCCTCTTGATTCGCCAGTCGCTATTTCTCTTCACAGTTCTGAAGTTCGTCGGCGCCGCCTATCTGATCTGGCTTGGCATCAGGATGCTACGCACCAAGCCAGCCGAAACGACGGGCTTGGCCGCACATCCCGCCCTCTCCGACATTGGTGCGCTGCGTGTGGGGTTTCTCACCAACGCGCTCAACCCCAAAACGACGATCTTTGTCGTCAGCCTGTTCATGCAAGTCGTCGGGCCGACCACGGCTCTGCCCGTCCAGATGGGTTACGGCGCGTTTATCTCTGCCGCACATCTGATCTGGTTCGCAATCGTTGCCCTGTTCTTTTCCTCCGGCACGGTACGGCTTCGTCTTATCGCGCTTCGCCATTGGATCGATCGCACCTTCGGCGCCCTGCTCGTCGGCTTCGGCGCGTTGCTGGCAACGGCAAGCGTGACACGCTAGGCGACGCTTGGTCGCGGGCGCGCCGCTGCATTCCCACTGTTAACACTTGCCCTCAATCGGATAACCATGCAATATCCATACAATTAGCATGAGGTAATCGCGATGACGGACGTGCGCTTGGGAATTTCGTGGCAACCGGTAATCCGTAAATCGGATGGACCGCTTTATCTCGCGATCGCCGACGCCATCGCTGCCGATATCAGCGAAGGGCGCCTTTCCGAGGGGATGCGTCTGCCGCCGCAGCGCACGCTTGCCGAGGCGCTGGGGATCGACTTCACCACCGTCAGTCGCGCCTATAACGAAGCCCGGCATCGCGGCCTCGTCGAGGGCCGGGTCGGCCAGGGCACCTACGTGAAAACGCGACGCATCCGAACCGGCCGTACGCCGGCAGGCGGCCTCATCGACATGAGCATGAACCTGCCGCCGTTGTTCGACGACCCGATGCTCGCCGCTCGGCTCTGGGACGACATGGCGGCGCTGCAGGCCGAGCATGGGCTCGAACTCCTGATGCGATACCAGCCGCCGGGCGGCACCCTGCACAACCGTGCTGCAGGCGCCGCATGGCTGAAACCCAGGCTGGGCGAGGTTCCGGCTGAGCGCGTTCTGATTGCCGCTGGCGCGCAAGGGGCTCTGCTTGCCACGCTTGGCAGCCTGACCAAGGCCGGTGACATGATTTGCGCCGAGGCAATCACCTACCCCGGCCTCCGCGCGCTCGCAGCACATCTCGGCATCAGACTGCACGGCCTCGCCATGGATCGAGAGGGCCTCCTGCCCGAAGCATTCGAAGAACTCTGCGCGAAGGAAACGCCGAAAGCGCTCTATTGTAATCCGACGCTTCACAATCCCACGACAACGACACTTTCGCTCGAACGGCGCCAGGCGATCGTCACAATTGCCCGGCGGCACGACGTAGCGATCATCGAAGACGATGCCTATGGCGCCCTTCCCGTTTCGACGCCGCGCCCGTTGGCGGCGCTGGCGCCTGACCTCGTCTACTATGTCGGCGGCCTTGCGAAATGCCTGTCGCCGGCCTTGCGCATCGCCTATCTTGTCGTGCCGGACAGCCGAAGCTCGGTCCGCGTCGAAGGCGCGATCCGGGCCACTGTCGGCATGGCGTCCCCTCTTGCGGCCGCTATCGCCACGCGCTGGATCGAGGACGGGACGGCTGACGCCGTGCTCGCAGCCATACGCAGCGAGACGGCGGCGCGACAGCGCATTGTCTCCGAGCTTCTTCCAGCCGGCGTCGCACAAACGCATCCGCACGCCTTTCACGCCTGGCTGCAGTTGCCGCCTCCCTGGACACGCGGCGAACTGAGCGCGCGATTGCAAGCAGCCGGCATCAGCGTCGTTGCAAGCGACGCCTTTGCGCTCGGCGCCCCACCGGAAGCCGTCCGCCTCGGCCTCGGCGCGGCTGCCGGCCACGCGGAGCTGCGACGCAGCCTTCTTGTCATCAACGACCTCATCGGCCAGCCCCCCGCCGCCTCAAGCTTCGTGGTGTAAATGGTGTGGTGTAAATGGTCGGCGGGCGAAATTGTCGCAGACATGTATGCATACAATAAATTGACAATGTATGTTTTTCGGCGCCTAATCTTGGCGAGCCTGATGCGGCCCCAAGAAGAAGAAGCGGCCGCATATCCAGGCAATCTCGGCGCAAAACTCCAGCGCCAACCGGAACGCCTGAAAGGAACAAACATGTCTTCCGATAGTGATTGGCCGCCGATCCCGCCCATGCAGACTGGCTTGCGCGGCCGCTGCCCACGCTGCGGGCAAGGGCACTTGTTCAACGGCTTCCTGAAGATGCGCAAGGAATGCGAAGTCTGTGGCCTCGATTACTCCTTTGCCGATCCGGCCGATGGCCCCGCTTTCTTCGTCATCTGCTTTGCCTGCGTACCGAGTGTTTTCCTTGGCGTCTGGCTGGAAGTTCAATACAGCGCACCGCTCTGGATACACCTACTGGTGACCGGGCCCTTCATGCTGCTGACCTGCATTCCGCCGCTTCGCCCCCTGAAGGGCTGGCTCGTCTCAAGTCAGTTTTTCTACAAGGCTGAGGAAGGCAAGGTCGTAAGGCGAAACACCGAGCCGCCGGTGGCGACGACGCAGTAGGTCCTGAGTGCCGGAGAAGCCTAGAACCTCCAAATATATCGCTAGAAAATAATTGCGCCGCCTACTGTTCATAGTTGACGGCGCTTTCACCGGATGTCTCTCTTCTTAAAGGCCGGCTCTACCAAACGAGGTTTGGAAGAGGATGAAGCCACCGATCTTGAGGCAGATTTCGGTGCCCGGGATGTAGAAGTATCCAGTGCCGAAGCGTCGCAAACGCGAACGTATTCCATGGCTCCGGCTCCGCTGCAACGATGGGATCGGCGGCCTGGGCGCCGGAAAATGCGCTGCGAGAGCAGCAGCGGAGCCGAGAGCGATCTAGGTGGCAGTCGGACGACCAGGTTCTCGGCTACGTCCGTCTGCAGCGTAACTTCTAACCCGATTAAACTCGGATGAAGGAGGCCCGCAACATCTCTCGACCTTGCGGGCTCTCTATGTGTTGTGCCAGTTACGGCGGATCGCGTGAGCGGCTTAGTTTGCCGGTGTCGGCTCTCCAAGTGAGAGCATCAGCCGGTTTGCCCAGTTGAAGAAGGCGGCACCATGGATGACGTCGGCGATCTCCAGTTCGTCGAGGCCCGCTGCCGAAAGTCGGGAGATGTGCTCCTCTCCGAAGGCGGGCGGGGTCGCCGTCAACGCCACAGAAGCGGCGACGATTGCATTCCAGCGTTCGCCGAGATCGGTTCCGACGCCCTCGTCGAGGAGCTTCTGCACATCCTCTGTGCGCTTTGAGTGATGCGAAGCGAAGCGCGAATGTACTGAGGCGCAGAAGATGCAGCCGTTATATCTAGACGCGGCGGTCGCCGCCAGTTCGCGCTCGGCGCGCGGCAGGCCCGAGCGGGTGTTGTAGAAGATGTCCTTGTCAGTTTTCGTGCGCGCTTCAAGCACTTCCGGATCGCGCACGAGCAGGCGGAAGTAGGGCGACTTTGCGCGCCCAGCCTCGACCAGGCCTTTGAGGTGACGCTCCGTCAGCTCTTCCTCAGGCAAGGGCTGCAGCCACGGTGTCCAGCCGATCTCGGCCTGCGTGAAGGTAACAGGCGGATTTTCAACGATCGGGATGATGGCATGTTCGGTCATTCGCATGTCCTCTTGAGTTCTTAAGCCGCAGCGCGCTTCGTGGCGGTCGACAGCAAGCCAAGACCGGTGATGACGCGGATCTGAAACGCAACGAAGGAAATCAGCTGCGACAGGGTCACGACACCATTTGTCGTCCAGCCAGCGTCGAGCAAGGCTTGCAACGCCTGCGGGCTGGCATCACGCAAATGGAAGACGAGCAGGTGGGCGTGGTCCAGCGCGGCGGACAGCTTACGGCCGAGCACCTCGCGGCTTGACCGTGATACTTGATAGAGTGGGCCGGCTTCATTCTCTCCATTAAGGGGCCCGTCCGGATAGTTGCCGTATGGCCCTGTTGCCCGTCCTGACCCGATCTCGGCCTTGATAACCTCGATCAACCAGCGATCGGTGTCGCTATCCTCGAAAGGACTGCTGTAAAATTCGAAAATGTCCGGCTGACGGTGCAGGCCGGCAACGAAACTTGCGACCGCATGCCGCTCCGCCGCCGACACGTCGCCGAAATCCGCGGGCTGAAAGAGTGCAAGATAGCTTTTCTGCGCCTGTTCGCGGGTTTCCGGCCGTTGGGCGCGAATGCGGTCGAGCGCCGACCCGGCGGTGATGCCGGCCAGCAGATCGATGATATCCGGTGACGTGGTGGTCATGACGTCGTCTCCTTTGAAAAATGGAACCAGCTGTCCGTTTCAACCGACGGCGCCGAAACGCCGGGCATGGAATTTCTCCTGTGGCGACCAGCCGAGCGCCGGAGCGACCTTGGTGGCGATGAGCTCGATGGAGCGCAGAATCAATGGGTGCGGCGGATCAACGGAATGAACCTGGAACACCAGATCGGTGACACGCTCCAGCGTCTCATCTGCGCTGAGACTGGCGATGACGTCGTCAACGGAGCCGACATGCACGTCGAAGGCCGCAATCAGATCGGCAAGTGAATTGCCGGGAACTGTATGACCGCTAGCGATCAGTCGTTCCGCACCCCGTCTCAACCCAACCTCGGCAAGCCGCAACGCTTCGGCGCGGCTGTCGGCAACGAACAGGCTGCGAGAACCGAGGATACGCGGCGCGCGGCCGGAAGGAAGCGCATGCAGATAGGCGTCGATGATCGGGTTTTGCAACTCCGCCAGCGAAGCGTGCGGATTGTCTTCTGGCCGCGGTTGGGTGCGTGACAACATCAGGCCGTCGCCGGCCCGCCCTGCCCGCTCCCCACCCGCCACCGAAAAGGTTGCCTGCCAGATACGGCCGAGCAGTTGCGGCGCTGACGGGTAGAGGCGATCTCCGCCTGGAAGGCCACGACCTGCCCAAGCGTCGAGAACCGTTTGGAGATGCCTGCCGAAGATCGCGCCGCGATCGGCGCTTTCCAAGCCAAAGGCCGTGAAGGAGGACGGCGTGCCGCCGGTCCCGAACCCGACCTCCAGTCGCCCGCCGGAGAGCAGATCGAAAACGGCGGCGTCCTCGGCCACCCGGATCGGATTTTCGAGCGGCAGCGTAATGACACCGGTTCCGAGACGGATGCGCGTCGTCTCCGCGGCGACATGGGCAAGGAAAACCAGGGGCGCCGGAAGGCCGCCTTCGTCCGCGTGGAAATGGTGCTGCGCGACCCAGGCCGTGTCGAAGCCGAAACGCTCGGCGGTGACGATCTGCTCCTTTGCGTAGTAGTAGCGGGTGCCCGCCGGAACGTCGTCGAGCAGCCGGGTAAAAAAGCCGAGGCGTTTGCGTGGCGTCGTCTCAATCATGGTCGGTCCTGTCTGTAGTCCGCTGCTTCAGGCCGCAGCCCGGCGGTTGCGTCCGGGAATGGCATTGATCAGCTCACGGGTGTAATCGCTGCGAGGGTTTTCGAAGACGTCGGAAACGGTTCCGCCGTCGACCAGCCGCCCATCCTTCAGAACCGAAACGGTGTCCGAGATCTGACGCACCACGGCGAGGTCGTGGGAAACGAAGAGGTAGGTGAGCCCGAGGTCGCCCTGCAGTTCGTCCAAGAGGTCGAGAATGCGGGCCTGCACGCTGACGTCGAGTGCGGAAACCGCTTCGTCGAGCACAACCAGTTGCGGATCGAGCACGAGCGCCCGGGCGATGGCAACACGCTGGCGCTGGCCGCCGGAAAGCGCATGGGGCCGCCGTGCAAATGCGTCCGCAGGCAAACCGACGCGGCCAAGGATCGCCCTTGCCTTCTCCTCACGATCAGAACGTAGAAGTCCCGGGTAATTCGTCAGCGGCTCGGTCACGATCTGCAGCACGCTTTGACGCGGGTCCAGCGAGCCGTAGGGATTCTGGTAAACGAGCTGGACCTTGCGGCGGAACTGCCGAAGCCCTTCTCCGCTCAGGCCCGAGACATTGGTGCCGTCGATCTCAATCCGGCCGGCCGTCGGCCTGTCAAAGCCGACGATGTTGCGGATCGTCGTCGTCTTCCCAGAACCGGATTCCCCGACGATCGCATGGGTCGTTCCGCGCCGGACGCGGAAGCTCAGGTCGTCGACGGCGCGTAGCGGGGATCCGCCGTCCTTGCGAACGAATTCGCGGACAAGGCCCTCGACGACGACGATATCGTCCGGAGCCTCCGCAACGGGTGGTCGAACCGTCGCCAACCTCGGGGGGGCGGTAAAGGATGGCGCGTCCGAAAGCAGTTGTTTCGTGTAGGGACTGCGTGGTGCGGCCAGAACAGTGCCCGTTGCGCCCTGCTCCTGAATCCGGCCGCCCTGTAGGACGACGATCCGATCGGCCCGGTCGGCGGCAACACCGAGATCGTGGGTCACCAGAAGCACGGCCGTACCATACTCCGTTCGCAACTCGTCGATGAGATCAAGAATGCGCTTCTGGACTGTGACGTCGAGCGCGCTCGTCGGCTCGTCGGCGATGATCAGCTGCGGCTTCAGCGCAATCGCAATCGCAATCAAGACCCTTTGGCGCATGCCGCCCGACAGCTCATGCGGGTACTGCCGCGCCCGAAGTGCCGGCTCGCTCAAGCCGACGCGGGCCAGAAGAGAGAGCACCTGGGCCTCGATCTCGTCGGATCTCAGCGCGCCGTGGATACGGAACATCTCGCCGAGTTGCGAGCCGATCGTCTTTACCGGGTTGAGCGAACTTCCCGGATCCTGAGGCACGAGGCTGATCCTCGCGCCGCGCACCGTATCCAGTTGCCGATCCGTCCAGCGGGCAATGTCGGTTCCATTCAGCTTGATGGTTCCGCGTTCCACTCGGCCATTCGCAGCGAGCAGACCGATGATCGACTGTGCGGTCGTCGTCTTGCCGGAACCGGATTCACCGACAAGGGCCACAACCTCGCCTGGATTGATGCGAAACGAAACGTCATGAACGGCGCGGCGTTCGCCGCTGCTGTCAGCGTAGGCAATGCAAAGATCCTCGACCTCGAGAACGGGGGGAAAAGGTCCAGGTATGACGGTCATGCTGCGGCCCTCCCGAAAGATTGGCTGACGCGATTGGCAGCCAGCACGACGAGGACAACCACGATGCCGGGCGCGGTGGTCAGCCACCAGGCGGTCGAAATGTAATTGCGCCCCTCGGCGATCAGCAGCCCCCATTCCGGGGTCGGCGGCGGCGCGCCGTAACCGAGAAATCCGAGCGTCGAAATCTGCAGTACGGCCGATCCGAATTGCAGCGCGGCAAAGGCGACGACCGAGGTTAAGGAATTCGGCAGAATATGGCGCCACAGAACCGAGGCGAAGGTCCCGCCACTGCCGAAGGCCGCCTCGACATAATCGCTGCGACGCACGCGCACGACTTCCGCCCGCGCCAGCCGGGCAAAGCCTGCGACCGAGGTGACCCCAACAGCGATTGCCGCGTTCACAGTTCCAAAGCCGAGCAGGATAATGATGCTGAGCGAAAGCAGCAGCGGAGGGATGGACAGGAGCACGTCGACAACGCGCATGATCGCATCGTCGAAGCGACGCCGCACCGAACCAGCGACGACGCCGAGACCGGAGCCAACCGCAAGTCCCAGCCCAACGGCGACAAAAGCACCTGTCAGGGAATGAACGGCCCCGTAGACGATGCGCGCATAGAGATCGCGCCCGAGCGCATCGGTTCCGAGCAGATGATCAGCGCTCGGCCGCTGCAACTGCGCGCCGCCGACGCCCTCAAGCGGGTTGTAGCCTGTGAAGAACGAGGGGGCGACCGCCCAGAGGAAAACAGAACCGAGGATAAGCCAGGAAAGGGCCAGTCCTACGGGTACACGGCGCAGCCGCGATGCCGCGCCAGAACGCCGTTCGCTCCTTGCCCTTGGCGCCGCAACGGCGTCATCGTGAAGCGTATCGAAGGTCGTCATGCAACGGCTCCTGTTTTGGTCCTGAGGCGTGGGTCGAGCACCGGATAGAGCAGGTCCACAGCGAGATTGATGATCACGAAGGCCAGCGCAGACAGAACGACGATCGCCTGAAGCACGGCTGCGTCCTGGCTGCCCACGGCGCGTTCGGTCAGCCCGCCAATGCCGTTCAGCCCGAAGACGGTCTCGGTCACCACCGCCCCGGCAATCAGTTCGCCGAACAACACGCCGGCAATCGTCAGCGTCGGAAGCAGCGCGTTCTTCGCGACGTGCCGCCAGAGAACCCAAAGGCGAGTGGCGCCCTTTGCCCGCGCCACGGCGACGAAGGGGCGTGTCATCACCTCGTCGATGTTGCGAACGAGCACCTGCGCCAGTGGCGCGGAAATCGGCACGGCAAGTGTTGCGACCGGCAGGATCAATTCCTGCCAGGGACCAGGGTTGATGACGGGCACGAGTTTCAGGCGGAAGGAGAAGATCTGGATGAGCATGATGCCGAGCCAGAAGGTCGGGATAGAAATGAAAAGCGACGGAACCGACTGCAGCGCGCCACGCAGCCACGCAAACGGCGCGAGACTGGAGAGGAAAGCGATGACGGTCGCCAGGATCGCAGCTAGCAGGAAGCCGAGCCCCGCGAGCTTCAGCGTTGCCGGCAGATGCGCAGCAAGCAGACTTGAAACCGGAACACCGGCTTGAACCGAGTAGCCGAAGTTGCCGGCCAGGAACTTGCCGATAGTCCGCGCGTATTGCACCGGCACAGAGCTATCGACCGCATAAGAGGCGCGGATTTCGGCGACCTGTTCGGCGGTCAGGCCGAGATCGGGGTTCTGGAACTTAATGAGGATCGCATCGCCGGGCATTGCCTGCAGCAGCACGAAAGAGATCGTGAATGCGGCCCAAAGCACAAACAGAGCCTGAGCAACACGATTGAACAAATAGGCGGACATGATCCGTTCCTCGCAGGCGGATTTCAGAGACGGCGGCCACCGGCGTTGCGGTGGCCGTCGAACCGATCAATGTTCAGCAAGCCAGGTGCTGTAGAAGCTTGGACGCCCGACGGCCTCGAATGCCACACCCTGGACGTAGGGCGCACCTGCATAGGCCTGCGGCTCCTCGAAGATCGGGATCGCATAGGCTTGATCGACGACGTAATCCTGAACCTCGCCGGCAATCGCGAGGCGCTTCTGGCGATCCGGCTCGGACGCGAGCGCATCGAGCAGACCATTCAGCTTGGTATCGACGAAGCTCTGGACCTTGTCGCTAAGCCCGCCCTTCTGGCGCAGCACATCGCGATTCTTCGGATAGTACTGGCTCTTGATCACATCGGGATCGGCACGGCCGACCATGGCAGGCGACACCGGCGTCTTCAGCGGATCGAGATCATCCACCGTCTTGCTGCCGCTATCGCCGGCAAGAACGCTCAGCTTGACGCCCACCTTTCCCCACTGCTGCGCGACCAGTTGCAGCGTTTCCTTGTTCTGCGGCTGCGGCAGCGATTCATAAGCCGTCAGCACCAGTTCCTTGCCGTCCTTCTGGCGCAGACCGTTGGCGGCGACCGACCAGCCCGCTTCATCGAGCAGGGCCTTGGCCTTCGCCGGATCAAAAGCGAGCTTGGCCGAGATATCCTTGTAGCCGAGGGCCGACGACGCGATGATCGAGGTTGCCTGCGGATAATTGGCAGAAAACAATGTGGTGACGATTTCCTTGGTGTCGGTCGCATGCAGCAGCGCCTGACGCACCCTGATGTCGGACACCAACGGGTTGTCTGGGCGGAAGACGACACTGTTGTTCACCCCGCGGGTGGAAGGCGCGTAGATCTGATAGTCCTGCGCCTCGACTTGGCCCTCGTCATAGGCCTGGACCTGGCGGATGAAATCCGCCTGCCCTGCGAGCAGTGCACCAATGCGCACGCTGTCTTCACCGGTGATGATGTACTTGATGCCGTCGAGATAGGCGCGGCCCTGGTGTTCGAGTTTGGCCGGGCCCCAATTGTATTCGTCGCGCGCCTTCAGGTTCAGTTCCTTGCCGATCGTCTCGCTCTCGACGACGAATGGGCCGGAGCCGATGATTTTCGTGGCGTCGCCGAGTTCTTCGAAGGGCAGTGCCAGCGTGCTTGCCGCGACCAGGCCCGAACCGATCACGGACGTTCCCTGAAGGAACCCCGGCGACGGCTTCTTGAAGTAGAATTTGACCGTCAGCGGATCGACGACTTCGCTGCGCTCGTAGTTGTTGATGACCTCGGAGACCGGCTGCTTCAGGGCTTTGTTGCCGAGGCCGAAGACGTCGTAGTTCTTGGCAACGGCAGCCGCGTCGAGCGGCGAACCATCGGAGAACGTCACGCCGGGACGGATCTTGAACGTATATTCGGTCGCATTCGCGTTGACCGTCCAGGACTCGGCGATCCAGGGCTCGATCTCCAGCGTCTTCGGGTTCTGATAGGTCAGCTTGTCGGTGATCTGGTTGAGGATGCCACCGTTCGGATAAAAGCCGCCGGCCGGCGGGTAGAGGTTCGTATGGGCCTGCTGCTCAAGATAGATCAGCGTACCGCCCTTGACCGGATCTGCCGCTTGCGCCTGCGCGTCGCTCAGAGCCAGGCCAGTGGTCGCAAGTGTGGCGAGCGTCAGTGCCAAGCGTTTCAGTTTCGTCGTCATGAGAGCCTTCCTTCAGAAATCTGGAGGCTATGGTACGACTGCGGCCGGCGTAATCAATTAAATCTAGTAAATTAATATGCTATATGTTTTACCCGAACCGAAAGAAGCATCTAGCGCGCCGTCGCCAGGGAGATAATTGTCCCTTCCCGCATTTTTCCCACCAATTTTGAAGGGCCGGGATCGACGGAAGTGTGGAAAGAAGCCCGCTGGTAACCACCGCCACATACGCGACATGGACACGTGCTTGATTGCGCGCGGCATTGACACCATTGTCGTCATCCGTTGAAAAATCTTGGCAATTTCTCTGAACCTCCCAAGGATCGTAAGCATCATGGAAAGCAATAAAGTCCTCGTCGTCGGCGGTGCCGGCTACATCGGCTCGCATACGTGCCTCGAACTCGCCAACAAGGGTTTCGAGCCTGTCGTTTACGACAACCTTTCGAACGGCCACGAAGAATTCGTCAAATGGGGCGTGCTGGAAAAGGGTGATATCCGCGACCGAAAGCGGCTCGACGAAGTCCTTGCCCGTCACAAGCCACGCGCCATCCTGCATTTTGCCGCGATGATCGAGGTGGGTGAATCGGTGAAAGACCCGGTTTCCTTCTACGACAACAATGTCATCGGCACGCTGACCTTGCTTTCGGCTGCCCTTGCCGCAGGCGTCGAAGCTTTCGTCTTCTCTTCGACCTGCGCCACCTATGGCCTGCCGGAGAGCGTGCCGATCGACGAACAGCACCGCCAGGCGCCGATCAACCCTTACGGCCGGACCAAATGGGTGTGCGAACAGGCACTGAAGGACTACGGGCAGTACAAGGGCCTGCGCTCGGTGATCCTGCGCTACTTCAACGCCGCTGGCGCCGATCCGGAAGGCCGCATCGGCGAGTGGCACGAGCCGGAGACGCATGCCATCCCGCTCGCCATCGACGCGGCCCTCGGCCGGCGCCAGAGTTTCAAGATCTTCGGCACGGACTACGACACCCGCGACGGCACCTGCGTGCGCGACTACATCCACGTGCTTGATCTTGCCGACGCCCATGTGCGCGCGGTCGAACACCTGCTTTCGGGCGGCGACAGCGTCGAGCTCAACCTCGGAACAGGTACCGGCACGACCGTCAAGGAACTCTTGACGGCGATTTCCGAGGTTTCGGGACGCGAATTCCAGGTCGATCTCGTCGACCGCCGCGAAGGGGATTCGACCACCCTGGTCGCCAACAACGACAAGGCGCGCGACATTCTCGGCTGGGTTCCGAAATACGGTCTCACCGACATCACGCGCACGGCCTGGAACTGGCATTCCCGTCGTAATCAGGGTGTCTGAGATACAGACCACGTCTGGCGCGGCGGTGATCGCCGCGCCAGACGGCTCCGATTTGTCAGGCCGTGTGCTGCACCGGCCTTGAGAAAAAGCCCGAGCGCAGCCGTGTGGCCAGCGGCTTCTCGATCAGAAGATAGGCGAAAACGCCGAGCGCGGTCCCCGCAATGACCGCCAGCAGCGCCGATGTGAGCAGCCCTGTACCCATCATTCCACAAGCCTTGACCACGACCGAAATCGCAAAGGTGTGCCAGAGGTAGATCGAGTAGGATGCGTCGCCAAGCATCATCGGCAGCCTGCTGGGGCGGAACCAGCCCTGCGCTTCGAGCGCCAGCGTTCCCAAGACGAGCATGACGGCCAAAGGCCCGAGGATGAATTCGTCGAAAGGCAGGCGAAGCACGGCGACCGCCGCAAACCCTGAAAACGCGCCGGCGACAAGCACAAGGCCGGACATTGCGCCGGGCACCCTGCCTCTCAGCCACAACTCGGCGACGATCATGCCTGCCACAAATTCAAGAATAATCGGCCGCGTATAGGTGACGAAGAGCGCGTTGTCGCTGTCGACGGCAAAGCCGATGGCAACCAGCGCCGAGAAACTGCCAGCGATCGCCGGCAACCGTCTTGACCGCGGCAACAGCAGTGTCAAGGCGAAGACCGCATAGAAGAACATCTCGTAGTTCAGCGTCCAACCCTGCACCAGCACTGGCCAGATTTCGTCGCTGCTTGGCGATCGCATGGGAATGAACAGCAGTGAGGAAAGCACATGCGCGCGGCTCAAGACCAGATTGGGAAACAGGCCAACAAGGCCGCCGATGACCATGACCGCGGTTGCGAGCCAGTAGATCGGCGCGATCCTCTGGATGCGATCACGGAGGAAGGCGAGCGGTGACACCGGTCGCCGTTCGCTGATCACCCACATGATGAAGCCGCTGATGACAAAGAAGACGTCGACGCCGGCAGCACCAATTGCGAAGTGGTGCCCGGCGCGCTCGGCGGCATGAAAGACGACGACCCCGAGCGCTGCGACGGCCCGCAGATACTGAATGCCGTAGATCGTCGTCGTCGGGGCGCTGATCATTGATACCTCAGTCGTAGCGGGATCTCCGATACGGCCGGCGCCGGACGATCTTCGGCGCTCTGGTGCGTGCGCGCTTCCGGTAAAGTCAGCTTTCCGGCGGCGAAATAGAGCAGGAACGAGCCGATGTGATAGGGGTTCATGATGTCGATTTCGACGAAGGACCGCACCAGCAGAAGCAGCGCTATGCCGAAGAGCACGGAAGATTGCGTGTCATGATCCTGCGTCAACAACCGCTTGGTATGCCCGAGCACGGTTATCAGAAGGATGCCGGACAGAAGCACGAGCCCGATCGCGCCGGTCTCCACCATCGCTTCGATAAAGGTGTTGTGGAAGTGGAAGCCGGAGCGCGTGGCAATATAGAACTCTTCCCACAGGCGTTCGGGCTCCGAGAAGCCCTGGACCCAATAGGCCTGATAGCCGACACCGACCAGCGGTGACGACATGGCCGCCTCGATGCCCTGCTGCCACAGATAGGTCCGTCCGGTTAGGGTGGAATCCTTGCCGAAAAGCCCGAGGACAAGATCGACGCCCCCACCATAGATGGCCGCAACGGCGACCATGACGCCACAGACGGCGGCGGCGAGGAAGAGCCCCTTGCGGTGTGCCGGCGACAATAGTCCGACCAACCGCATGCCCAGCCACAGCCCGATGATGACCACTGTGGTCAACACCGACGTCGCCGATTGCGAGGCAAAAAGTGAATAGGCCGACAGCAACGCGACCAGGCTGGCTGCCGCGAACCACAGGCCGCGTTCGCCAAGCGCGATCGGCGCGACAAAGGCGAAATAGATGCCGAGCGAGGCGTAGAAGCCCAGCTGGTTCTTCGAGGCGAAAGCGCCGACGAAGCTGTAAGTGCCGTCGAGAGGATCGAGGTGGTAGACGCCGAAGACGAGTGAGTAGACGAGAACGACGCCGGTTCCGGCAATCGCGCCGCGCACCAGGGTCCTGATGTCGACAACCCGCATGGCAATCAGGGCGCAGATCACGTGGGAGAGATACTGTATCCCCGTTCGCGCCGTCATTCCGGGCGCCGCCGACCAGAAGACCGACAGGCAGGCGAAGATCGCAAATCCTAGGATCCAGAGGCGGATTCCGTAATTGCCGAGCACACGACGGTAGTCGACCAGCACCAGTGGCAGCCACAGGCCATAGTAGAGCAGGATCGACGCCTGTCCGAAGCGCGCGGAATAGGCGAAGACGAAGAGCGACAGCGCGATCGCAACGGTGCCATAGACACCATTGCGATCGGGAGAAATCAGGCTCGCCTTCGAAATTTTCACAGCCGTTCCTACTGCGTTGCCAGGTTGGCTTCGACCTTGATCACGTCACCCGGCAATACAGGCGTATTTTCGTCGGCGGAGATCTCTGTCGGCTTTCCGTCACGCTCGCGTATGATCGAATAGGCGATCGTCGCCTCCTCCGTATTGTCTTTCGACTGCGCGGCTTCGGCCGATTGCAGCAACGCTTCGGCCATCAAGTCGCGGCTGGTGCCGAGCTTGATCGAAAGCGTGTCGAGTTCGGCCTCGGTGTTCTGCAGGTCCTGCGCCAGCTGAGCGTCCCAATCGTTGCGAAGATTGGTTTCGTCCTGGCCCGCCTTGCTGACATCCTGTTTCGCCTTCAGCGAAGCAGTATCGATGTCGAGAAGGGCGGCCTGCAGTTCGGCCACGCGCTGCTCCAGGGACAGCTTGCGCTGGCTGAGCGCCAGGCCCTTTTCGGCGAGGCTTTCGACCTTCTCGCGGTCTTCAACGACGAGCTCGAGCTGGCGGTTCTGGGTTTCCGTCTTCTTTGCCAGCGACTGGATTTCGCTTTCGAGCAAGGACTTCAGATCGGCGAGCGACTCCAGTTGCAGCTTCTGCTTCCTGTCACGCGAGGCCATCAATGCGGTCTCGTTTGCGAGAAGCTTGTCAGTACCGGGAACACCCTGAAGGTCCTTCGGCAGTTCGATGCCATCCTTTTCGGCGATCTCAGCCTGAAGGCGGGCGCGACGGATCAGCAGCCGGTTGCGCTCGGACGTCTGGACGCTCGAATCGCCATGCGCATTTATGTAGTCGCGCGCAAAGCGCTGGCCGCTTTCCGAACGGCGCAATCCGCCGCCAAGGCTTACGGCCTTCAGCACCGTCAGATTGGGGGCAAAAGGATATTCGCCGGGCTTCTGGACCTCGCCCGCGAGATAAACCGGGCGGTACTGCGCGAGTTCGACGGAGGCGGACGGCCGATCGCGCAGACCGAAGAGCGTCTGCATCTTCTCGCCGATCGCTTCACCAACTTCGGTCGTCGTCTTGCCCGCCGCCGGCAGGTCGCCGATGAAGGGCAAGGATAGAGCACCCGAAGGACCAACGGTGTACTCGCCGCTGACGACCGACCAGTCGCGGACAGCCCCCTCCGCGGTCTGCCATTCGGCCACGCGAATTCTCAGCCTATCCATAGTGCCGAGCTGATACTCATCGGCCCAAGCCGGAAAAGCACAAGTGAGCGCCGCGGCGATGAGAACCGCCCGGCGCAGGAAACGGGGTAGCGTGCGCGGCATGCGCGACTTTCCCGACAGATGATGTTCTCTCATTTGGGCTTCCCGATTGAAGGCGCCTTCCCGCGACCGGTCGCGCGGGCTTTCCAGGCGCTGTTTCGTCAGTAGCTGCCGCGCGAAAGGCAAACGGCGGGAATGGTTCTGACAACGATGGAGAAGTCCTTTAGCAGCGACCAGTTCTGGACGTACTGGGTATCGAACGCGATGCGGGTTGCGTAGGATACGTCGTTGCGCCCGCTGATTTGCCAAAGGCCGGTAAGACCGGGTCGGGATTGCAGGTAGTAGACGGCGGCGCTGTCGTAGAGCTCCAGTTCGTCCTCCACCACCGGGCGCGGGCCAACCATGCTCATTTCACCGCGCACGATGTTGACGAGCTGCGGCAGTTCATCAAGGCTGAGTTTGCGCAGGACACTGCCGACGACCGTGACACGCGGGTCGTCCTGCAGTTTGCGCGTCGCGCGCCATTCCTCGTAGGCGGCCGGATTGGCCTTGAGGTAGTCCTGCAGGATCCGGTCCCCATCAGGGCGCATGGTGCGGAACTTAAGGCAACGGAACGACTTGCCGTTGTGGCCGATGCGGCGGTGGCCGTAGAAGATGCTGCCGCCGTCGGAAAACTTGACCAGCGCCATGAGCATCAGGAACAGCGGGCTTAAGAAAACGAGGGCGAGGGAAGCGGCAAGCACGTCGAAGCCACGCTTCGAAACGCCACCCACGGGTGGGATTGCCGCAAACTCTGCGGCACTGAAAAACGGCGAATTGGCCGATCTGGTCGCAGACTTCATAGAGGTGACTCCATTTACGTTTGGCGATTTGTCGGTCTCCCCAGGGGGGCCTACAGCCCACACTGGGGCGCGCTCATCGTGAATAATGAACGTCCGGTAAGGATTTGCTTTTTGAAGGCGAAATAAAGGCGAGTATCCGAGCAGGGGCCAAAATGCGTATATCACCACTTTCGAATATGAAATATTTCTCGTGACAGGCGCTGTTATATTATTGCGAGAAACAGTATCACCTCGCACGTATTCCTGTATTGTTTCTGGCGAGCCAAATTACATTTCCGGAGAAGTGGCGATATCTTCGCAGGCCGATGTTTTCCTTGAGCTTCGGGAGCGTGATTTCCCCTGCTCCAAAATTAACGGTCGTCCGTATTTCCCAAACTTTGCTGCGTCGCACCAAGTCTTCGCGGCGCACACAAAGACTCGCAACATCGTTCAAACTTGTAATAAAAGTTGATCAGCACGTGAGTGTGGCGGCAACCATTGGGCGACGCAGAGACCGTCTCCCGACGGGAGGTGGAAAATCAGCTGTCGAGCGCAGGCTCGCGTCACAATGGCGTTCGAGGCCAATCAACTGATTTTGATTCGATCGACGCTGCTCGAAACGCGACATAAAGATTTGCCTGTTTCTATGTGCCAAAGTGGCGGCTATTGCCGGTTGCAGCCGATGTCCGTCGCCAATATATTAACATTTGCAGAGGAAAGGCCGATTTTGCGATGACGTCTGCAGCGATAGAACCGATTGCGAGCTAGTGTCATGTACGCACCACGCGTCTTCGTGAGTATGATCGGCGCCCTGACGGTTTTTGCGGTCGTCACCTATTTTCTCAATGGCTCTCTCACATCCACGCTGATCCAGACGGCGATCTGTGCGGTCCTCATTCAGATCGGCTATTTCCTCGCGGTCGTCTTCCTAATCTGGAGGAAAGCGCGCGAGCACGGAAAAAAAGCGGCTGAAGTGCTGCAATCGGCCAATGACGACAAGCCGGGCAGCAATAGCCACCGCCTGGACCGGCCCGGTCACTTCAATCGTTGACCGCACGGCCGGACAAGCCTGCCTCGCCATTCTTCAAAAAAATCGCCTTTGACGCGGTTGCGACATGATCGCCCTGCATGGTGCGGCCCGTTACGGCAAGATTCCATGCCGGGCTGCATGATCTAGCCGGTCGCCAATGACCCGGCTGCGTCATGCAGCGATCGAGAACTGGTGCAGTCCACTTGGCCCCTAGGCGCCGCGCTGCCCGCGAGACACGATACTGGAGGCCCCCATGACCACAGTCGCCCGGACAGATGTCTGCGTCATCATTGCTGCGAAGAATGCCGAGGCGACCATCGCCCGCGCGGTCGCGTCGGCGCTGGCCGAACAGGAAGCCGCCGAAGTGATCGTGGTGGATGACGGTTCCACCGATCAGACCGTCGCCGCGGCGCGATCTGCCGACGATCACAGCGGACGGCTGACGATCGCACGCTTTGAAAGCAATCGCGGCCCTTCAGCAGCGCGCAACCATGCGATTGCCATCAGCCGCGCCCCGGTCCTGGCGATCCTCGACGCCGACGATTTCTTTCTACCGGGCAGGCTCGGCAGGCTGCTCGCAGTAGAGGAGTGGGATTTCATCGCCGACAATATCGCCTTCATGGGCGAGGCCGCAGTGACTGGTGCGGCTCCAAGGGTCGATGACTTCCCGCCACGGCCGCGCCTTCTCGGCCTCATTGATTTCGTCGAGGGCAATATTTCGCAGCCGGGCGTGAAACGTGGCGAGATCGGCTTCCTGAAGCCGCTGATGCGCCGCCGCTTCCTCGATAAGCATGGCATCCGCTATCAGGAGGCGCTTCGTCTGGGGGAGGATTATGACCTCTATCTTCGCGCACTGGCCAAAGGTGCACGCTACAAGGTCATTCAAAGCTGTGGCTATGCGGCGATCGTGCGCGGCAATTCGTTGAGCGGCAGCCACCGGACCGAGGATCTAAAGCGCCTCTACGAGGCCGACCGCGTCATACTCGCGGCAAACGACCTCGACGGTGAGGCAGCGGCTGCCGTGCGACGGCATGAGCGTCACGTGCGTGGCCGCTACCAGCATCGCCACTTCCTCGACCTCAAGAAAGAGCGCGGCGCTATGGCTGCGATCGGTTACCTCATGCGGCGCCCGGGCGCCGCGCCGGCCGTCACCGCCGGTATCTTCGCCGACAAGACGGAGCGCTTCAGGCCGCGCCAGGATGCGGCGCCGGCGGGCGGAGGCGCGGCAGTGCGCTACCTTCTGCCCATCGGCGCGGAGCACGCGCGCTAGCACCACGCGTTGCGGCGTCGGGCCACGTCGAATACGCTCCGGCATCTCGTCCGGAGCGTCGTTTGTCACATCCTAGAAGTAGGCGCGCCGTACGGCGGCCAACGCATCCTGGAAGCGTTCCTTGCGTTCAGCGAGCCGGCTGTCGCTGCTCAATTGCGGCTCTGCCCGAGTGGCCTGCCAAAGTGCAAGCGTCGACGGCGCCGCAAGCACCTGCTTGGCCGCGCTGCGCAAGAACGTCTGACGCGGTTCTCTGGCCGCGACGATCACCTCGCCGTCGGCCGATCGCAGGTTCGCAGCCTCCGGCACGGTCTGCGCCTCGAAGCCCATGCCCCAGAAACGTGCGCCCTTGATCATGGCTTCGGTGCGGCTGGAGACCGGAACATGGCGGGGACGGTATTCGACGCCGACGGTTTTTGCCCAGTCGTTCCACTTGAAGCTGTTGATGCTGTCCGACGTCGTCACCGCCACCCAGGGAACGCGGAATGCATCGGCAAGAATCGCCCCATGCATCGATTCGGCGACAATGAACTCCGATTGCGCGATCTCGCGGATCACGCTCTTGGCCTCGCCGCGCGGGTCGATGTAGTGCATGCCGACGGTGCCGCAGGTGACGGGCCACATACCGGCGATCGCACTTTCCCAATGGGGAATGAAACTGCGCTTGTATAGCTTAGGCAGGTTCCGGAATTCCGGCATGTCGGCGACCATGACCGCGGGATCGACAATACCGCGCTCCGGCGCAAGGCCGATCTTCTCGGCTGTCAACGGCCCGCGCACGCAGCGAAGGTCCCATTCGGCGGCATCCCGCATGTCCGGCAAGCTGCCGTAGCCGAAACCGCTGCCGATAACGAGCTTGCGGACGCCATCAGGCAGAAGCGCGCGGTTGAGCACCGTGCCGACGCCGACAAGGAGGATGTCGTCATGGACATCGCGAAAACCCGGCAGCAGGAAATCCCAAAGCCAGAGGTTGAGGTCGTCGCCGAAATTGCCGTGCTGAGATTCCCAGTAATAGGGCTTCATGGGCGGTCCCTTCTTTCAAATGCGAGATAGGTTCGATGCCGCGCCTGGCGGGCTTGTTCTTCCTCCAAAAGGAGTTTCTGTCCGGATCAGCGTGAACGGGAAAACTTGCCGACGGCAAGCTCGAATGCGCTTTGCAACAGCTTGGGATCGCGCAGGACCCAACGTGCCAGCAGTCGAAACTGCGGCGACTTCCGCCGCTTCAGCCGGCGCGCCTGGCTCCAGAGCGCCTGACGACGGGCCGTGTGCTGGTAGGACTGGATCGACGCGACGGCCGATGGCTTGCGCGAAAGCCGGTGCTCAAGCGTCTCAAGGGCAACAAAGGTGTTGAACTGCTGCTGCAGGAATTGCGGCGAATCGTTGTCGATCGAGTGGAAGATGTTGATGCCCTCCCCGCGCATGGCACCGGCTGCATCACAAAGCACGACACGATTTGCCGCCAGAATGCAGTCGCAGAAGAACAGCACGTCCTCGGCCGCGAGACGCAGCTCGGCATCAAAGCGCACCGTCTCGAAAAGCCGGCGACCAACCACCATGCAAGACAGGTGCAGGAAGCTCCAGTTCCGCAGCATGACATTGGAAAGATCGGGAATTTCGACGACAAGCGGGCTTTCCTGCAAGCGCACGACCGTATCGCTTGCCTCGAGATCGGCGATGCCGAAATGGTAGTAGAAGGCCTCGCCGCCTGTTATCGACGCCCAGTAGCAGTCGGCACCAAAGCGGCTCATGCTGTCGACGGCATTCTGGAGATGATCGGTGGTCCAGATGTCGTCGGAATCGAGGAACGCGGCGAACGCGGCGTCGGCCGGAACGTTGTCGAGCCCGGTGTTGCGCGCGCCGCCTGGACCCTTGTTGTCCTGCCGGATCACCGTCACGCGCGCCCGCTCGCCATCGGCAAGCGGCCTCAACTCCTCGTCGATCGAGTAGGGAGATTGATCGTCTATCACCAGGACATGGAAGTCTTGATAGCTTTGGGCAAAGACGGACGCGAGCGCGCGCCGAAGAATACCCGGCTCCTTCTGGTAGTAGGGAATAATAACAGTCAGCTTCGCCATCTTTTCGCCCCTGCGGTTTCTCTAAAAGAGTATTTCGTGGTCTCCTCCCACCGGGTCGCGACCTCAAATCTAGCGCTTGCCCTTTGTCGGAAATCCTTCAAAGGCATCACGGGATGCTCACATGCCTTCAAACGTAAATGCCAAGTCTGTGACTCGGAACGTCGGCTGGAGCGTCCTTTCAAAGACAGGCACATTCGGGCTGAAGTTTGTCACCGTGCCGATTCTTGCCCGTATCCTGACGCCCGAGGAGTTCGGAACGGTCGCCGTCGCGCTCACCGTCGTGCAGTTTCTGGCGATGATCGGCGGCGCCGGTCTTGCCTCCGCTCTGATCATCCAGCGCGACGAGGACATGGAACTCATCCACTCCGCTTTCTGGGCCAATCTGGTGGTTTCGCTGATGATGGCGCTTGGGCTTTTCGTCTTTGCCGAACCGCTGGCGAGCCTGCTCGGTGCGCCGGAGGCAAGCCATCTGCTCCAGATCATGAGCCTGCTCATCCCGTTGCAGCTTGCCGGCGATGTTGCCTATTCACTGCTTGCCCGGCGGATGAATTTCAGCAAGGACGCGGTCTGGACCATGCTCTCCGAAATCCTCGGCGCGCTCATCGCGGTCGGGGCGGCGCTTCTCGGCTTTGGGGTGTGGTCGCTGCTCGCCCAGCTTTTCGTTTCTGCATTCATCCGTTTGGCCGGTCTCTACGCCGTCTCCGGCTATGTCCCGCGTTTCGTGTTCTCGGCACGGCGCGTACTTTCGCTCTGCCGCTTCAGCTTTGGCATGATGGGCTCCGAGATCGCCAACTTCGTCACCTTCCAATCGCCGATGGTCGTCATCAGCCGTTATCTCGGCCTTTCGGATGCCGGCGCCTATTCGGCGGCGAACCGCTTTTCCAGCATTCCGAACCAGATCGTCCTTTCAGCAGTCATGGGCGTTCTCTTTCCCGCCTTCAGCCATATGGGCGAGGATCGCCAGCGGCGCTCGCAAGCGCTGATGCTCAGCACGCAGGTCACCACCGTGCTGCTCGCGCCGATGATGTTCGGCCTCTGGGCGCTTGCCGAGCCGGCGATGCTCGTGCTCTTCGGCCAGCAATGGGCCTCAGCCTGGCCGGTGCTCGGCCTGCTCGCCCTGTCGAAGGGCCTGCTGACACCCTGCAGCACCTACATTCCCTATCTCAAGGGTATCGGCCAGGGCACGACCCTCTTCTGGTGGGCGGTGATCCGGGCAATCGCCACCACTGCCGCCGTCGCCTATGCCGCGATCGGCGGATCGCTCGTCGAAGCGATGATCGCCCTCTGCCTCGTGAACCTAGCGACGCTTGTCGGCTATTCCTGGGTTGTCTTTCGCGCCGACCAGCTGCCCTTCCTGCGCGGGTTCCTGATTTCGGTGAGGCCGCTGGTCTCGGCTTTCATCATGGCTGTCGTCGTAAGGCTGCTGCTGGACCACTACGGCACGCTTCTTCCAAGCGCGGTGCTCCAGGTTCTTGTTGGCGCCGCGATCGGTGCCCTGATCTATCTGCTGCTGGTACTCGTTACCGAACGGTCGCTGCTGGCAAAGCTCACAGATATGGTTCGTTCCCGTGGTGCTTCGAGCTCTGTACCAGCCGCCGCCGAGTAGCGGCTGGAATAGCGCTAAAGACTGCCCCACCCTTGCCGCATTTCGGCGAGGAATGAGATCCGCGGCTTTGTCTCAACTGAAAAACAGAAGAAAAAGCGCACAACTTTTCGGCGTTACATATGCGCTTTAACAAGCAGAAGCATCAGAAAATCAGCGGCCGTTAATATTCCGCAACTGACGCCCACGTCATGGTTTTTTCCCAGTCCAAGTGCGGGGATAGGCCTATTTTCCTAGTATTGCCGCGATTTCTAATGCTGCACCGCAGCAAACCAAGGCCGATTCGTTTGCTGCGGCGCCATATTTTGATCCGTGCCCGAGCCTAATCTTCTGGGTGCGGGCTCTGGTCTGCTCTGTTGAAACGGCCGCTTCTAAACGCGCTGCCAGATGGGGGTGACGGATATCGTTGATGTGAACGCGATTATCTCCTCGCGGATCAATCTGATGCGCATCGTGCTGATCTCAGGCATTGTCTTTGTGCATGTGCCTTATGATCCGGCGACCAGTCCGTATGTCGGCACCTATGGCGGCATCGACTGGTTGCGCATTTTCCTGGGCGACAGCCTCTTCCGTGTCGGCGTCCCTTGCCTCAGCGCGATTTCCGGTTATCTCCTGTTCCGTCGCGGTCTCGAAAATTTCGACTATGGCCGGACGCTGAAGACCAAGGCTCGGACGGTACTTTTGCCATTCCTGTTGTGGAACCTGGCGTTTCTCGCGCTGGTTTTCGTCGCGCAGAGCAAGGACATCAGTTCGGGCTATTTGCCGGAGGTCATCGGAGCCAGCCCCAGAGAGTGGCTGAGCTTTGCCTTCGCGCTCGAGGATCTACCGATCAATCTGCCGCTCTATTTTCTGCGCGACCTCCTGCTTTGTATCGTTCTTTCGCCAGCGCTCGCGTGGCTGATCAAGCGCTATCCGGCACAGACGCTCGCCGTCCTCTTCGCCTATGCGGTGCTGCCCGTTCCGAACGGCATCTTTTTGAAGAAGTCGATCCTCTTCGGGTTTAGCGCCGGCATCTACATGAGCCTGCATCGCATCGATGTCCGCAGCTTCGATCGCTTTTCCTGGCCGATTACCATCGCGTTCCTGAGCGCAGCCGTGCTCCTGTCCATCCTGCTCTATCAGTTTGGCCCGAATTTTCCGGTGTGGCTCGAAATGCTGCGCAGTCTGATTGCGATTTCCGGCATCGTCGGTTCCTGGGCGGTTTCGGCACTTCTCGTGCGAACCAACATCGGCGCTCAGCTTTCGCGCGGCAGCGGTCTCAGCTTCTGGATCTTCTGCACGCACTTTCCGCTACTCGTGCTCTTCTGGATGATCTGGAACCGCTCGGACATCGGCTACTACCCGGCGTTCTACTGCGCGGTTCCGCTCATCACGATCGCCTTCCTCGCCGGCGCCTACGCTCTTTCCGCGCGCTGGCTGCCAGCCCTCACCGCTATTCTCACCGGCAGCCGGACCGGCTCCGCCCGCGACATGCGTGCGCGGACAGGGGCTGTTCGCGCCGGTCCCTCCCCCCAGCAAAGGACCTGACCATGAGATCGAAACGACCTCACCGCCTCGCCCTGCTCACCCTTGTCGCCGTCGGCCTTGCCGGTCCGGCCCTGGCCGAAGAGACCACGACGGGTGCGTCTTTCATCGACAACTTCGATACACTCGACACCGCCGTCTGGTACGTCTCGGACGGCTGGAACAATGGCGCGCATCAGAACTGCACCTGGTCGAAGAAACAGGCGAAGGTCGTCAACGGCATCGCCGAACTGACGTTTGCTGAAGGAAAACTCGGCGAGCGCAATTACGCCTGCGGCGAAATCCAGACCCGCAAGCGCTTCAGCTATGGCACCTACGAGGCGCGGATCAAGACGGCCGACGGCTCGGGGCTCAACTCGGCCTTCTTCACCTATATCGGGCCGGCCGACAAAAAGCCGCATGACGAGATCGATTTCGAAGTGCTCGGCAAGAACCCGGCAAAGGTCCAGATCAACCAATACGTCTCCGCCAAGGGCGGCAACGAGAAGCTGGTCGACGTGCCGGGCGGCGCCAACCAGGGCTTCAACGACTACGCTTTCGTCTGGGAGAAGGAGCGTATTCGCTATTACGTAAATGGCGAACTGGTCCACGAGGTCACCGACCCAGCGAAGATCCCGCCCAATCCGCAAAAGATTTTCTTCAGCCTTTGGGGAACCGATACCCTGACGGATTGGATGGGCGCCTTTTCCTACAAAGGCCCCTCGATGATGCAGGTCGACCGGGTCGCTTTCACCGCGCCGGGAGACGAGTGCCAGTTCCCCGAGTCGATTGCCTGCAAAACAAACTAGCCGACGATCGGGAGCCGCGCCCGTGGGCGTGGCTCTCGCCGCTGCAAGGCGCAAAATTTGAACCATGTCCGGCGCGGCCGGGCAGAAAACTGGATGTTCATGCTGCAGATACTTTACTTCGCCCAAGATCTTGCCGACCCCGCCGTTCGCCGACGCGTGCTGATGTTACTTACCGGCGGCGCAAAGGTGACGCTTGCCGGGTTCAGGCGCGACGCAAACCCGCTGGCGGCGATCGAGGGCATCGTACCTGTCGAGCTCGGCAACACCCATGACGGCCGGTTCGTCCAGCGCGTCGGTGCGATCGCGAAGAGCTGTCTCTCGCTGAAGCAGGCGCTGCGCGGCGTCGAACGTCCAGACCTGATCATAGCCCGCAACCTCGACATGCTGGCCATCGCCAGGAAGGCCGTCAGCCTCTTCGGCGGCGACGTCCCAATCGTCTACGAATGCCTCGACATTCACCGCCTACTCCTTTCCCCCGGCATCGCTGGCAAGGCGTTGCGGACAAGCGAGCGCCTGCTCGGCCGTGACGCGCGCCTTTTGATCACCAGTTCTCCCGCCTTCGTCGAGAACTATTTCCGCCCGTTATCGGGTATCTCGGCACCGACCATGATGCTTGAGAACAAAGTGCTCGAGCTCGACGAAACCGATGCGCGACCATCGGTGACCGCTGCCGCCGCACCGACACATGGCCCATGGCGGATTGGCTGGTTCGGTGCTCTGCGCTGCCGCAAATCACTTGCGCTGCTGGCGGCCTTCTCGCGCCGCATGGAGGGTCGATTCGAGATCGTGCTGCGCGGCCGGCCGGCCTATCGCGAGTTCGACGACTTCGACGGCTTCATCCGCAACGAACCTTTCATGACGTTCCACGGCCCCTATCGCAGCCCGGAAGAGCTTGGCGCGATCTACTCCGACGTGCACTTCACCTGGGCGATCGACTTCTTCGAGGAAGGTCAGAACTCCAAATGGCTGCTCCCGAACCGGCTCTATGAAGGCTGCCGCTTCGGGCGGGTGCCGATTGCGCTTCGCGGCACCGAGACCGCGCGGTTTCTGGCCATACGTGGCCTTGGCGTGCTGCTCGAAGAAGCTGATGCCGACGCGCTTGCCGCGCTCATGGGGTCGATGACCTCCGAGATTTACGACGCCACATCCCGGCGGATCGCCGCCTGCGCGCCGGAAACCTGGATCTTCAATCGCAGCGATTGCGAGGGCCTCGTGCGCCGTCTGTCGGCCGTCACGTCCGCCGCTCCGCCGCGCATCGCGCTGGACTTCCCGCAAGCACATCAAAACACCTCAACGCCCCAAAACGAAGGTGGATTGTCATGAGCATACGTGTCCTCATCGTCATTCCCTGCCTCAACGAGGCGGAACATCTGCAGGGCCTCGCCGAAGCCTTGCTACCCGCGGCAAAGCGCCTCAACGGCGCCATCCTGATCGCCGACGGCGGCAGCACCGACGGCACCCGTGAGATCGCGGCGCGTCTCGCCGAGAAGGATCCGGCCGTGCTGGTGCTCGACAATCCGAAACGCATCCAGAGTGCTGCGATCAATCTCGCCGTCGCACGCCATGGCACCGATTTCGATTATATGATCCGCATCGACGCGCACGGCACCTATCCGGATGACTATTGCGAGCGCCTCGTCGAGGAGGCTCTTCTGACCGGCGCGGACTCCGTCGTCGTCGCCATGCAGACGGTTGGCTTCACGCCCTTCCAGAAGGCCACGGCCTACGCCCAGAATTCCAAGCTCGGCAATGGCGGCGCCAAGCACCGTCTCGGCGCGGCGAGCCACTGGGCCGATCACGGTCACCATGCACTGATGCGCATTTCCGCCTTCCAGGCGATCGGCGGCTACGACGAGATCTTCAGCCACAACGAAGACGCGGAGTTCGACTATCGCTTCCGCCAGGCGGGCTATCGCATCTGGATGACCGACCGGACCAGCATGGTCTACTACCCCCGCGCCAAGGTCGGGCCGCTCTTCCGCCAGTACTTCGCCTATGGGCGCGGACGCGCGCGCAATGTGTTGAAGCATCGCGCCTGGCCGAGCCTCAGGCAGTTGCTGCCGCTTGCCGTCGCTCCGGTCGCTGTCGGCGCACTGCTCGCGGTCGTCAGCTGGCTTGCGGTCGTTCCGGTCGTGCTCTGGGCTGTGGCCTGCATCGGCTACGGCATGTGGATGGCGCTCGGCCAGAAGAACCCCTACGGCCCGCTCGCGGCCATCTCGGCAATGGTCATGCATTTTGCCTGGTCGGCCGGCTTCTGGCGGGAATTGCTCACCACGCGTAACCGGAGGGTGGCACCATGACCAACACCGTCGCCCGGACACAGATCGACATAGCGGTGTGCACGTTTCGCCGGCCGGAGCTTGCAGAAACGCTGCACTCCCTCGCGCTAATCACCGTGCCTGCCGATGTGGCGATCCGCATTATCGTCGCCGACAACGACGTGACGCCGAGTGCCGAGGCGCTCGTCAACCAGATGCGCCCGACCATGCCTTGCGAGATCCTCTACGTGCATTGCCCGGCGTCGAACATTTCCATCGCCCGCAACGCCTGTCTCGACAACAGCACCGGGCACTATCTCGCCTTCGTCGACGACGACGAGACGGTGTCGAGGACCTGGCTCGTGCAATTGCTCGATACCGCCCTAACGACCGGCGCCGATGTCGTGCTCGGCCCGGTTCGTGCCGAATACACCCTGTCTGCCCCGAACTGGATGCGCCGCGGCGATTTTCATTCAACCCGGCCGGTCTGGGTCGATGGCGAGATCCGCACGGGCTACACCTGCAATGTTCTGATCGATCTCACTCGCCCGGTCGTCTTCAACAGGCGGTTCAATCTGGCGCTCGGGCAGACAGGCGGTGAGGATACGGAGTTCTTCCGCCACATGCATGCGGATGGTGGGCGTCTGGCCTATGCGCCCGATGCGCTGGTCTTCGAACCGGTACCGGAGAAACGCGCGCGACTTGCCTGGCTTGCAAAGCGTCGTTTCCGTTCCGGCCAAACCCATGGCCGGCTCTTGAGTGAACCGGGCCAAGCCGGCAGCCGATTTGCCGAAATCGTCCGCGCGACGGCGAAATCAGGCTATTGCGCCATCGCAAGTCTTATGCTGCTCGGATCGCCGGTCGCTCGCTCGCGCTACGCGCTGCGCGCAATCATGCATGCGGGCGTCGTCAGCGGCCTCATTGGTGTGCGCGAACTCCAGCAATACGGAGCGGCGACCGCTTGATGACGCAACGCGCGCCCGACGTCAGCTTCGTCATCGCGGCCTATAATGCTGCCGACACGATCCGACGCGCCATCGACAGTGCCCTTGCGCAGAAGGGCGTCGACGTCGAGGTGATCGTCGTCGACGATTGCTCGAAGGACGAGACCTGTGCGGTCGTCGAAGAACTCGCTGATCCGCGCGTGCGGCTGCTGCGACTTGCCGAGAACCGCGGGCCCGGCGGCGCGCGCAATGCCGGTCTCGAAGCGGCCCGTGGCGACTGGATCGCCATTCTTGACGCGGACGACACGGTTAGCCCTCAGCGGCTGTCGCGCATGATCGGCCTTGCTTCCTCGACCGAAGCTTCGATTGTGGTCGACAACATCGACGTCCTCAATCTCGATGGGCGGCTGGAGCGCATGTTTCCCGAAGCCGAGCTTGAGCGCCGTCGGACGCTGACGCTTGCGGCCTTCATCGGTTCCAACGTGCTTTTCCGCTCCACCTTCAATTTCGGCTACATGAAGCCGATCTTCGAGCGTCGCTTTCTGAACGATCATGGCTTGCGCTTCGAGGAAACGATCCGCATCGGCGAGGACTACATCCTGCTCGCCTCGGCGCTTGCCCATGGCGGCCGATGCGTCATCGATCCCTCGGCCGGCTATTGCTATCACATCCGCGAGGGCTCGATTTCGCGCGTGCTCGAACTGCGCCACATCGACGCGATGATGACGGCCGACCGGGAATTCCTTGCCAGGCACACGCTCGATGCCGAGGCGCTGGCTATGCAGCGCCGGCGCGACAAAAGCCTCGTCGAGGCGCACGCCTTCCTTCGCCTTGTCGAACACCTGAAATCTAAATCGTTGGCCGGAGCCACCCAGGTGGCTCTGACCAACCCCAGAGCGCTTCGGCACCTCAGAATGCCGATCGCCGTGCGATTGCGCCGGCTACTTGCGCCAATCGCACGCATGAAGCCTGCCACCTCGACGGTGGCGGCCGAACGACCCACCTCGGGCGAAAGCCCACACGTAAGTAAAGGATAAGACCATGGACCGTATCAGGACCGTCAGGAAAGCTGTGATCCCGGTCGCCGGCAATGGAACGCGGTTTCTTCCCGCGACGAAGGCGATACCGAAGGAGATGTTGACGATCGTCGATCGTCCGGTCGTGCAATATGCGGTCGATGAAGCCCGTGAAGCGGGCATCGAGCACATCGTTTTTGTGACCAGCCGCAACAAGCAGGCGATCGAAGACCACTTCGACGACACGCCTGAACTCATCTCGTCGCTGACCCGCTCCGGTAAGAACGCCCAGATTTCCGAACTGGAGCAGATGCTGCCGCGCGCCGGTTCCGTCAGCTTTACCCGGCAGCAAGCGCCGCTCGGCCTCGGCCATGCCGTCTGGTGCGCCCGCGATCTCATCGGCGACGAGCCCTTCGCACTGCTCCTGCCGGACATGCTCTGCCACGGCGGACGCGGCTGCATGGCCGGTCTTGTCGACCTCTACCGTCAGACCGGCGGCAACGTTGTCGGCGTCGAGCAATGCGCTCCGGAAGATGCCTCGAAATATGGCATCGTCGGCAAGGGTGCGGCCGTCCCCTATGGCTTCGAAGTCACCCAAATGGTGGAAAAACCGCTTATGGGCGAGGCCCCGTCCAATTTTTATCTGAACGGTCGCTACATCCTGCAGCCGCAGATCTTCGACATACTCGCCCATCAGCCTCGCGGTGCGGGAAACGAGATCCAGTTGACCGACGGCATGCTGAAACTGTCGCAAAATCAAGCGTTTCACGCCCATCCCTATGACGGGCGCACGTTCGACTGCGGCTCCAAGGAAGGCTTCATCGCGGCCAATGTCGCCTTCGCGCTGGCGCGTTCCGATCTCGGCGACGCGGTCTATGCCTCGGTCAAGGACATGGTCCTGTCTCACGAAGGCCGCATCCGCGCCGCATAACTGGCTTCGGCGCCTCTTTTGAAAAGAAGAGGCGCCAGCCTTCGGACCAAAGGGAAACGGACAGAGCGACCCAATGAATCAAAGAAGTCTCCCCTTCAACAGTGTCGTACCGCGCAACGTGGAGGAGCCCGACGGCTTCATCGACCTCGATCGTCTGTTTTCGGTCGTCTTGCGTCGCGCCAGAATGGTCGGCCTGTTTGTGGCGCTCTTCATCGCGCTCGGTGTCGCCTACCTGGTCTTCGCAACACCGCTCTACACATCGGCAACGCAGGTCCTTCTCGACGAGAACCTGTCGAAATTTGCCGAAGAACAGGCGCCGCCGCAAAACAGCGCCCTGCTCGACACCCAGATTGCCAGCGCCGTGGAAATCCTGAAATCCGGCGAACTCGCCCTGCGTGTCGTCGACAAGATGAACCTTGCCGACAACGACACCGTCCTCAATCCACCGCGCTCGCCGTTCGACGTCGTCAAGGACGGGTTGAAGTCCGTTACGAGCATTTTCTCGAGCGGACCGGAGATTTCCGAGGATATGGCCCGCTACGGCCGCAGGCAAAAGGCGGCGGCACTGCTCCAGCAGGGACTGGCCGTCGAACGCGTGACGCGAAGCTCCGTCGTCTCGCTTGCCTATCGTTCCAGCGATCCGCAGCTTGCCGCTGGCATCGTTCGCACCTATGCCGACGCCTATCTCAACGACCAGCTCAACGCCAATTTCGAGGCGACCGAACGGGCCTCGGTCTGGCTGCAGGAACGTCTTGCAGACCTTCGGCAGCGCACGCAGACCGCGTCTCTAGAGGTCGAAAAATACCGCAGCGAAAATGGCCTGACGCTTGCGCGCGGCGAACTCATGTCGGAACAGCAGCTGGCCGATCTCAACAGCCAGCTGATCATTGCCCAGGCCGATAGCGCAAGCGCTTCGGCGCGCTACAAGCAATTCCAGGCGATCGTCGACCAGGGACCGGAGACGGCCGTCAAGAACGCCACGATTTCCGCTAAGGAAGGCGACAACTCGGTCATCCGCGATCTGCGCACGCGCTACCTTGCGGTCAGCAAGCGCGAACAGGACGTGAGCCAGAGCTTCGGCGCCGACCATCCGCAGGCCGTGTCGCTGCGCAAGGAGAAAACCGATGTCGGCCGCCAGATCTTCCAGGAACTGCAGCAGCTGACGGCAAGCTACCGCAACGAATACGAGGTGGCGCGCTCACGCGAAGCGTCGCTGCGCGAAAACATAGAAGGCACCACCGGCCGCAACGCAAATGCAAATGTCTCGCTCGTGCACCTGCGCGAACTGGAGCAGCGGGCAGCCGCGCTGAAGACGCTGTATGAGACCTATCTGAACCGCTACGAGCAGGCCTCGCAGCAGCGCTCCTTCCCGATCGCCAAGGCGCGGGTGATTTCCAGCGCCGGCGTCCCGGCCTCGCCTTCGAGCCCGAAGAAGACGATGGTGCTGGCGCTTTCGGCGGTGCTCGGCCTGATGGCGGGCGGCGCGTTTGCGGCCTTCCAGGAGTTTCGCGAGCGGACATTCCGGCTCGAAGGCGACGTGCGCGCGATCCTCGGTCATCGGTCGTTCGGCTACATTCCGTTGGTCGGCCCGCGTCACCCTGGAACGACGGATCTCGTTCGCGCCAAGCTGATGAAGAACAAGATGCCGCCACCGGTAACGCAAGGGGCGCCGTCGTTCGAGCGCCTCAGCCGCATCGTGCTCGACGCTCCGCGCTCGTCCTTCACCGAGACCTTCCGCAACGCCAAGCTCGCCTGCGATCGGATGCTGACCGGCAACGGTTCACGCGTCATCGGCATCGCCTCGGCGGTGCCCGATGAAGGCAAGTCGATCATTGCCGCGAATTTTGCGGCCCTCCTTGCCGCAAGCGGCAAGAAGACCCTTCTGATCGATGCCGACATCCGCAAGCCGGGTTTGAGCAAGATGATCAATCCGCCGCCGAAGGCGGGTCTGGTGGAAGCGCTGACCGGGCAGGCATCGTGGCCGGCGGGCATCAAGATCGACCAGCAGACGAAGCTTGCGATCCTGCCGGTCGGCGGTGAAGCAGTGGACGGCAACGGCCCGTATGACAGCCATGAGCTGCTTGCGTCGCCGGCCATGGCCGAGCTCATCGACAATGCACGCAAGTCCTTCGACTATGTCGTCGTCGATCTCGCGGCACTCGCCCCGGTCGTCGATGCCAAGGCCTTCTCGCCGCTTGCGGACGGCTTCCTCTATGTCGCCGAATGGGGCCGGACGCCGTCGCGCCTGGTGCGCGACCTCTTGCATTCGGAGCCGCAGATCAATGCCAAGATCCTCGGCGTGATCCTCAACAAGACCGACATGCAGGAACTGGCAAAGTACAGCGACTTTGGCGGTGCCGAGCATTATCGCCACCGCTATGAGAAGTACTACATCGAAAGCGCCGGCACGCGCCGCAAGACCGAGGCTGCATGAGGCTCAGCATCCGCCAAATTGCGTACCTCGGATCGGAAATGGTCCGAGGATGCTGAGAGTGCATGGGAGCTGCGGGATCGCGTATGTCATTTGCCGCGTGAGCTCCATAAAATATGATTGTTATTATCATGTTTAAATGATACGTGCCGCAAACCGTGAGACCGTGGCGATGAACAGCGATATGCCGAAATATGACAGTGAGCTGATTGCGATCATTTTAGCGACGCTCGGAGCGCTGATTCTGGTCGCAAGCGCTTTGCTTTTTGTCGTTGTCTGAATCGGAACGTGAGCTTGGGGGCATCCAGGCGGTCTCACCTGAGTTTGGAGATTGATGCATTTCTGGACGCCCGAGCCCTGCTGGCTCCCTACGGTACCAGGGCGAGTGAACGGGCCATTGTCGTGGCGTAGCGGCCACGTGACGCTCGCTCAACGAGTTCGTTAAAAATGTTCCTTTAGCCGGATATCAGAAACTAACGATTTGCTCGTATGGATTTCCTCAGGCCTCAGCGCCGCCGAAATACAAACGGGGAGATAAATGGAGAAGCAACGAGAAAGCAGGATTGATCTTCTGCGTGGGCTCGCTCTCCTCTTGATCTTTGTCGGCCACTCCGAGTTCACGTTTTCGGGTTTTGTGCAGCATTCTCGCGGTTTCGCAGATGCTTCCGATGTCTTTGTTCTCTTGGCTGGAATATCCGCTGCCCTTGCCTACTATCGCACCGATGGTTCGGTCCTGTTCCTGCGACCGTGGAAACGCGCCTTCGCCTTGTATCTCGTCCACGTCTTGTTGTTTTCGGTGCTGGCAAGCATCTCGGCCGCACTGATGCTGGCCGTTGGTCCATCGACTTGGTCCGATATGAATTCATTCTGGAGCGCGCCTTTTCAGCATGGAGCCGAGGCCCTTCTACTCATGTACATGCCGGGAAATCTCGATATCCTGCCTTTGTATATGGTGCTGCTTGGTCTCACGCCGTTTGCCATCTGGCTTCACAGTCACTCGCGAACGATGTTGCTGAGCTTTTCGTGCCTGGTCTGGTTGGCCGCTGGGATTGGTCACATCAATCTTCGGAACTGGGCCCTAGATGGACGTGAGTGGTATTTTGATCCGTTTTCTTGGCAGTTTTTGTTCATCATCGGGATCGTTGTCGGCATTGGACTGAAACGGTCGACGCCCGTGCTCAGCTACAATCGCGTGGTGTTCCTCGTGGCCGCCATCTTTGCGATCACTGCCATCCCGATAAATCTTGCCGTGTATCTTCGCCTTACAGAGCCGCCGTTCAGCGAGCTGTATCATCAGCTCGTTTCTAAAACGAACAGCGGCCCGCTGCGCATCCTAAATGTACTGGCGATCCTGTATCTTGCCTGGAACATCCGAGCCGTGCAGCTCGCGGCCCGTCAGCCAGCCTTTCGCCTGGTCTGCGCTGCCGGTAAGCACAGCCTTCCAGTTTTTTCCGTCGGCGTAATCCTTGTTTGTGTAGCCAAGACAGTTGTGGCCGCCACACCAAACCCGTCGCTTCTGGTACAAGCGATATTACTGGTTGCCGGTTGCCTCTTGCAGTTGGCCGTCGCGTGGTTACTTGAGGAGCGACAGCGAAAAGCCACCTGGCATGCGCATACCGCAATATCGATCCCAAAACGGTCTTGACCTTATCATTCAGCTGGCGGCCGGAGCATTGCTCCAGATAACAGACACATTGTTGCCCGCAGCACTTAAACCCTGAGCCTAAAACCGGCTAGTTCGACCGCTTCTCGAACTTACGTTCACCTCGCAGATACGCGGGGATCCCGCGCTTTAAAGTGTGCAGACAAAGTCGGATCGCGTTCGAGTAAGTCCCGCCATTCCTGCTCAGTGATGAGCCCGAGCCTAAACTGCTTCAGGAGAAATTTCTGCTCTTCGCTAAGTCGTGGGAGTTCGTCGGGCTCTGACCACCCGAACAACATGTAGTCAACCAATTTCCGTAGAAAGTGCCTCGTCCCCATTTCATTCCTAACCACAAGGAGTTGATGCAAGAAATCTAGCATTGCGTGCACGTTTCGCGAAAGCGTCAGCTCCTACACTCAGACGAGTTCATAGCAGCTGGGACAAACCATGATTTCAGACGAAACTGCCATGGTGGCCTGGAGCATTTCAGCCCGACATCTGGCACGAGGACAGCGTGACCCTACGACGATGGTTGCTGAGGCGATTGCCTTGGAGCGGCAACGCTGTTTGGGCATTGTCACCGAATGCTGCGGAGAAAACAGCGACGTCGCCAGAAAGCTACAACGCTCTGACAGATAAGGTCCAAATTTCGATTAGCCTATTCGCCCGGTTGTAGATGGTCTTAGCCTGCCGCCGCCTCGCTAGTTGTAGGGGTCGTACGACCGACCGCGAAGCACCGGCTCATGCACAACGGAACCCACCGGATGAGCAACCCTTCTCCAGTTGACGGAAGGAGGATGATTTCAAAACAATCACGACAGTGCTCAATCTCTCCAGAAGAGCGGTGTCAGGATGACCAGGACCGTCAGGATTTCCAGACGGCCGAGCAGCATCATGAGCGACAGGAGATAGAGCGCCGGGTCGGTCAGCGTCGAGAAGTTGCCGGCCGGCCCGATGATCGGGCCGAGCCCGGCGCCAACGTTTGAAAGCGCCGTTGCGACCGCTGACACCGCCGTGACGAGATCATAGCCCATCGCCCCCATGGCCAGGCTGCCGAAAGCCCAGATGAACATGTAGGCCGTGAAGAACATAAACACGGTGCGCTGCACGTCTATGTCGACAAGTGTCTTGCCGTAGCGCACCGTGTGGACCGCATTGGGGTAGATCAGCTTGAAAAGAGCGGCGCGGATTGAATTGAAGATGATGATGAAGCGGTAGGCCTTCATGCCGCCTGCCGTCGAGCCGGAGCAACCACCCATGAAGGTGGCGGCAAAGGCAAGTGCGACGATGAACTCACCCCAGAGCATATAATCGTCGCTTGCAAAACCGGTCGTCGACAGGATCGACGAGACGGTGAAGAAGCCGTGCGCCAATGCCTCGTGCGCCGAGACCCCGTTGACGATCCGCTGGTAGAGGCTTGCGGCGAGCGCAAGTGCCGTCAGATAGGACAGAAAGACGATGATCTGGGGATCCTTCAGCGTATCGAGCCGGCCACGAACGATGAAGAGGATGAGCACCGAAAACGGCAGACTGCTCAGCGTCATGAAGAAGGTTGCGACCCAGAGGATCGGCAGGCTGTTGAAGTAGCCGAGCGAGGCATCGTGGGTGGAGAAGCCACCGGTCGCGACCGTCGACATCGCGTGGTTGATCGCGTCGAAACGGCTCATGCCCAGATAAGAGAAGATGATCGTGCACGTCACCGTCATCACGACATAGATCAGGATGAAGGCGCGCGTGAAGGTGACGATGCGGGCGAAGGGCTTCTCGGTGGTGTCCGAGGACTCCATCTTGAAGAAGGACATGCCGCCGACCCTGAGATAGGGCATGACGAAGAGCCCGAGCGCCACGATCCCGATACCGCCGAGCCAGTGCAGAACCGAGCGCCAGAGAAGAATGCCCGGAGGCGCATGGTCGAGGCCGCTGATGACGGTCGAGCCCGTCGTCGTGATGCCGGAGACCGATTCGAAGAAGGCCTTGGCGAAATCGAGCTTCAGCGACGACAACCAGAAGGGCACGGCGCCGACGAGAGACACGACGATCCAGAGAAGATTGACGACCAGAAAGCCCATCTTGCGGCTGAACAGCGGCGAGCCGCCCTGCGTGGCGGCGATCGCCAGGAGCGACAGACCGCCTGTCGCAAAGGCCGAACCGGCAAACACTCTCCAGTTGGGATGACCATAGAACAGATCGACTGCGGCGGGCAGCAGCATCGCGAGCGACAGATAGAACGCGGCCTTCGCGGCGATGTTGATCGCGGTCTGGTAAAGGGGTGCATGCAACGGTTGATCGCCTCAGCGCTTTGTCCAGGACCGAATCGGTCCTCTGGATTTGCGGCCATTCAACCTCAAAGGCGCGCGATTCGCACCGGCTCGGGGCCGAGAACCCGCTGGAGAGCGACAGTCAGTCCCGTATTTTCGCTGGTTCTGGCCCATGGGCGCGGCAATCGCGTCCAAGCATTCCCGGCAAACGCCATGTGAAAGGCGCCAAACGCATGCTGCACTGCGGCATTTTGCCCAATCAATTCTAACTCACGAAAAGATCACGACTTTTGGCCGCGGTAAGTCATCACCTTGACTTATTTCCACGTGTAAAGCCTGCTTCATCCATTCCACATGCAACCTTGAGCACAACCGATGACCCCCGCCCGTTTCACCCAATGCCTTCTCGTTCTTCGTTGGACGCCGATCAATCTGGCAAGCGCCCTCCATTGCAACCTGGCGTGGATCGAGGCGATGGAGACCGGGGACGAAATGGTCCCGGAGGAACTGGCTACCTGGCTGGAAACGCTGGCGCGAACCCACGAGGAACTCGGCATTCCCGTCACCTACCGCGGCAAGGGGCTTGAACCGGCGACGAGCCGCGCAACGCGCCGCTGATCGACAAGGGCGCTTCGCTCCATCCAGCTCACAGCTAAAAATGCCTTGCATCAATCACCCTTGGCCGGTTCGATCGCAAGCGCGCCGGCCGGGCTTAGAGCACCGCAGCGCCATAGCCGGTAGTTTTGCTGGGTGTCCCAGTCGTAGTAGTAGGCCGCATTCAGGCGATTTTCTTCGGAAAACCGCTCGAAGACCGTCCGCATGGCCGTCATCGCCCCTTCGCGTTCGCGATCATCGACGGGGCAGCTGCGCAGTGTATTGGCAATCCCCCATTCCGTCACCCAGCAGGGCCGCCCTCTGTCGGCAGGCGCACAGAAATCGAGAAGTTTGGTGACGATCGAGGTGATTGCAGCCTTATCCTTGCGCGCCGGGTAGATGTGAATGCCATAGGCATCGACGAGCGCGTCCATGCCCCGCGCCTTCAAAAGGGCAATCACCTCGCCCGGATCCAGCCGCTCCATTCCCTGGCGGTCCGCTTCCTTGGCCCCCATGTCGGAGAGCCCGGCGGAGACGATGATCGCCTTGCTGTTGGCGCTCGCTCTTACGGCGTCGCGGGTGATCTTCAGCGCCTTGACGTAGTTGTCTAGACCTTTTCCGAATGCCTCGGGATCGCTTAGTTCACTGAGATGTCGCGGCGTCGCTTGGCCCGGCTTCTCGTAGACGGCGAGGTCGCCGTTATAGCCGGCGAGGTTGATCTCGTTTCCGGGTTCTACCGCATCCAGACGGATGCCAAGGGCATCGATGCGCTGCAGAGCTGACGCCAGGCCGACGCGGTAACGATCAAGGTCCAGATCGGACAACCGGTTGATATCCCAGATGCGCCCGAAGCCGGTGCGCGGGCGAACGCTGTCCGGATAATAGCTTTTGTTCGACAGCTGGATTTCGAGCAGGATCCGCAGACCCAGCCGGTTGGCAATCTCCAGCGCGTCGATGCTTTTGTCGACGGGGCGCGACAGCGATAGCCGCACATGCGTGGCGCCGCTGTCGGCGATTTCGCGAAGGATGCGTTCCTGATCCGTGCGCTCCAGCCAGGCGAGATTGAGCCGATTGACGCCGTAGCGCGCAGCCGCAACCTCGCCCGCGAACGCCGTTGCGCCACGCGAAAGCGCCGCCCAAGAGACCAAGGCGGCCAGGAGCAGCGCCAACGGCGCTGCCCGGGTCAGGGGCAGATTAAATGCCAACCTGTTTAAGCGCACTTTGGAAGTTCGCCTCGCATGCCGAATAGCGTTCGGTAACCGCCTGCGCATCGATCTTCGACAGGAAGTTGGCGAGATGCGCCTTCTTGTCCGCCTCACGATTCCAGACGCCCGCTTCGATATAGGGAAAGCCGATGAATTCCAGCATCTCGCGCATACGGTCGTCGACGGCGATCATCAGCGAAGGCGTGCCCGCCTGCATGCCGATGACGCAGCCATGGAAGCGCCTGCCGATGCAGAGGTCCCGGGTCGATGACCAGGCGCGCCACTGGTTGGTGTCGAAGAACACCATCAGTTCGTTCTGCCGCTGCCATTTTTCCTGATGCTTGTATTCGGTCTTGCCGGTGATGCGGCCGCTGGAGCGGTCGTAAACCGGCGCGTTGTCATCCACGGGCAGCGTGAGGTTATAGGCGACGATTTCGTCCTGGATGACGTAGCTGGCCACGCTCTCCGGCTTCAGCAGCGCGTGGGCATCGACGATGGTGTCGGCGACGCTACCGAGATAGCCGCCGAGCGCGAGCTTCTGTGCCGAGGCAAGGTCTGCGTTGGCAAGCGACGTCAAGGAGTGGCGCATCTCGTTGGGAGCGAAGAAGAGCGAGGGGCAGCCGGTCGGCTTGACGAACTTCATGCCCTCCGCGCGCAGGAACTCGGCGGTGAAATAGCCGCGGGTCAGGAAGAAGCTTTCCTTCTGCTTCAAGACCTCGAGGAACCGCAACGTACCGGCCGGCAGGTTTTCTTTCAGACCTTCACGCTTCTGGATGCCGATGCCCATCACCAGAACCGGCATCTTCAGCTTCTCGAACACATCCGCTTCGAGATCGGCCGAGTATCCCGGACGCAGCAGGTTCGCCGAAGCGAACACGCACATGTCGAATTCCTTGTTCAGGGCATCGTAGACGTCGTTGGCGCCGCGGCTGTTGACCAGATGCCAGAACGGCACATAGGTCACGTCATGACCGCGCAAGGCATAAGCTGCGCCCTCGCCGATCAGGTAGTTGCCGGTGTTGGCGATCTTCTTGACCTGGTCGACCAGATCCTTCTTGCTTCGGATATCGTCGAAGTAGGGTTTGTGATGAACCGTCGCACCGGAAACGCGCGCCACGGTACGCTGGAGGTAGGAAGGGATTCCGGTGAGCAGGATACGCATCGATACACCTGGTTTGTGGACTGGCCCACAGAGTTGAGGAAGAGGGAGGGCGGCACGAGGAAGCGGATCTGCAAACCTCACCGTGCCGCCCGAACATCATGAATTGAGCGCCTCGGATCGAACGCGTCCGAGGCATCACGGCTTAGAGGCCGATGCCGATCTCGCGCAGCACCGTACGGAAATTGCGTTCGCGATCGGAGTAGCGGTCGACCAGTTCCGATGCGTTCAGCCCGGCCAGATGGCTGGCAACGAACTCCGCCCGGTTTTCCGCCTTTTCGAGCTCCTGGACGTCGACCGACGGCAGGCCGGTAAAGCCCAGCATTTCGCGCATGCGGTCGTCGACGGCCACCATCAGGCTCGGCACGCCTGCCTGCATGGCGATGATCGAGCCATGGAAACGACGGCCGAAATTGAAGTCCATGTGCGAGGCCCAGGCGCGCCACATGTTGGTATCGAAGAAGGTGCGCACATCGAAGGGGACCTTCTGGCGCTCAGCGCCCGGAAAAGCCAGTTCGCCGAGCATCTTGCCCGAGCAGGAATCGAAGACCCTGCCATCGGCATCCGGCTCGACCTTCATGTCGAAGTGCAGGAATTCGTCCTGGATGATGTATTGGGGCTTGGCGCCTTCTGGGTTGAGCGCGATCGCATCGACGATGCAATCGTGATTGGCGCCGAGATAGCCCGAAAAGATCGTCTTTGCCTGACCGATCTTGACGTCAGGCAACTTCTTCATCGAGGCGCGCATGTTGTTCGGCGCGAAATAGACCGAGGGGCAGCCGGTTGGCCGGACGTACTTGAACCCCTGGTCCTTGAGGTAGCCGGCGGTTTCGTAGCCGCGGGTCAGGAAATAGTGCTCGCGGTCCTTGAGAACATCGAGCAGGCGCTTCGTCCCCTCCGGCAGGCCTGTTTCCAGGTCCTTGCGGTTCTGGTGGCCGATGCCGAGCATGACGATCGGCATCTTGAGCTTGCTCAAGACATCAGCCTCGGCATCCGCAGAAAGCCCCTTGCGCAACAGATTGGCGCAGGTGAACACGCAGATGTCGAAGTTGTTGTTGAATTCATCGAAACCGGTGCCGTTCTTGTGGGCGTTGTAAAGATGCCAGAACGGAATCTGCTTGGCGTGCGGCGCGATGGCGCGCAGAGCCCCCTCACCGATCAGATAGTTGCCGGTGTTACTGATGTTGCGAAGCTCCTGAAGAAACTCGTCCTTGGATTCGGGCTGTTTTTGCCGTTCCGAATAGGAAACCGACAGGCCATTGGCGCCGTTTGCGAGGCGCGTGTAATGACCAGGAATACCCGTCAGGAGGATTCTTGGACGCATGCGTAAGTCCCTTCTCTTTGAAAAGTCGTACGGGTCGATCAGCCTGCAGCTGCGACGCCGGTATTGGATGTGTCTCGCGCCCGGATGACCTTGGCACGCGAAAGCGAGGAATTGTTCACGGCGCCGTCGCACCAGCCGAGGAACTCCGAGAAGGAGTTGGACCAGGCGCGGCGCGCCGCTGTTCTCAGGCAACCTTCCATGATCGGCGCCAGCAGGTTGCGATCGCGCGAAACCTCGGCGATCGCCTTGACCATGTCGCGCACCACCTGGGGATCGGACGAGGCATCGATTAGGATGCCGTCCTCGCGATCGACGATCAGTTCGTCGACGGCGCCAACCGCGGTTGCGATCGGCACGCAGCCGAGCTGTTGGGCTTCGGCGATCATCAGCGGGGCACCTTCCCAGCGCGAAGGCATGATCAGAACATCGGCCCAGCCGAGCGCCTTGATCAGGTCGCGGCTGGCAAAGACCGGTGGGCGCACGTCGACGCCCAGTTCCTTGAGCCGGTCCGTCCAGGAGAACGAGGCATCCGCCAGGATCTCGCCACCGATCGCCCGCGCATCGAACGACACGTGTGCGGCCCGCAGTTCGGCGATCGTCGCGGCCAGGCGGTCGATGCCCTTCTGCTGGTCAAGACGACCCATGTAGAGCAGCCGCAGCCGGTCGTCCTTGCGCTCGATCCGCCGCACCTGCAGCACGTCTGCAAGCACCTTGGGCGGCACGGAGAAACTTGCGCCGTTCGGAACGGCAAAGATCTTCTCCAGCGGCACGCCGAAGCTGTGCAGGTAGAACTTCAGTTGTTCCGAGCAGGTGAGGAAGGCGTCGTAGCAATGCTCGTGGGCGATGGCTGCAAAGGGCTGGCCGGCCGGGCGCTTGAACGGCGTGTTGTCGACGACGTGCAGATAGCAAGCCGTGCGTGTCCCTTCCGAGCGCAGCCGTGCGATCAGCGGATGCATCGCCATCACGTGGTTGTTGATGACGAGATCGAAGCCTGAAAGCTGACCTTTAAGCGCACCCCAATCGACTTCATGATGGTCGGCAATGAAATCCTGGCCGAGGAACGAGCCGGAGCCGCCCCAGGCCGGGATGCCCTGATCCCAGAAGTGAACATAGTCGAAGCTCGAATCGAACTCGTCGATCACGTCCATCCGGCTGGTGCCGAGCACGAACAGATGCGTCTCGTAGCCCGCGGCCCTAAGTTCACGCGAGGCGGCGTAGATGACCTTCTCGGCGCCGCCAAACGACGCGTTCGGCACGAGAAGCGCTGCAGTTTTCTTGCCGGCTTCGCTGTGCCCGAGCGGCAGCACCGGCGAGCCGCCGATTTCCGTTCGCAAGGCCTTGTGCAGGTCGGAATAGGGCATGAGCCGCGCGGGGCGCCAGGTCCAGCGACGGCCGGCCGTGCGGCGAAGCGGACTGGTGGCGATCGCGTTGACGCAGTTGATCATCACCTGTTGCGGCGTGATCAGCGTGCGGCGCGGCAGGGCGCGCGGGAACGGGAAGCGCACATTGAGAACCGCCGAGGTCGGCCATACCTGCTGCGTGCCGATAGAAGCAAACCAGTCGAGCGCATTGTTGCGGATGACGTCGCGCAAGAGCGCCGTCGAAATGAAGATGAGATCCGGTTGGCCGAGATGCTGGGCGCCGGCGTCGAGGAAGGTCGGCTCGATCTTGCGCTGCGTCGCGTCGTTGCCGAGATGAACGAAAACGACGTTGGCTTTCTCACTCAGGCGCTCCAGGTGACAAAGCACGTTGGGCAGCATGCGCGAGCGCAAAAGCAGATCGATCGTCGCACCGCTGCCGGCCATGACGAAGGGCGGAAAATGCACGTTGTCGGGCTCGCCGGTGCTGGCCCAGAAGGCTGGGATGATGTCGTCGAGGCGCAGCCGCTTCGGTTGCTTCGTCGGATCTGTGAAGAACGAGATCGCCGCGTCTTCGGTGCGCGCGAAGAGATAACGCGGGCACTCCTCATGCTCGAAATCGACGAGCATCGGCCGCTGGAACAGCGCCTTGTGGCGCTTTCTGAGGAAGCTCACGGATGTCGCGCGGTCGCGGTTGGCTTCCTTGAAACGGCTTTCGGCGCGCAGGCGGTATTCGAACGTCGTGTCATGGCAGGGCGTTCCGACAAAGCCGTGCTCGACGCAGGAAAGCCAGAACTCCCAATCCTCAAAACCGTTCTGTCGGTCGTCGTTGAACCGAACGCCTTCCTGGAAGACCTCGATCGAGATCATCGAGCCGGTGTCACAGATGTTGTCCGTGATGCAGTGGACGAGCCGCGAATACTGGTTGCCGTAGTGAGCCCGCCAGCTCACCGAGAAGGTGTCAATGTTGGTATAGACCCAGCCGGCGCCGCTTTCGTGCAGGCGCCGATAGAGGGTCTCGATCGTTCCCGGCAGGACTCGGTTGTCGGCGTCAAGGAAATAGACGGCCTTCGCCTCGGGCAGATTTTCGAGCACGTAGTTGATGGCGCGGTTGCGCGCGCCGCCGGGGCCGGCGTTTCGCCCGAAGACCACATGGATATCAGGGTGGGCCCCGGAATAGAGCAACAGTTGATCGAAGGTTTCCTGCCGCGGGTCGCCGTCGACCGAAACGACGATGGCAATACGGCAGCCCTCGAGGTCCGATGCAAGCGCGGATTCGAGCGCTTCGAGCGCCAGCGCCGCATGGCCATAGAGCGGCATGGCGATCGCAACGAGGTCCCTTGGATCGCTATTGCTGGACATGAGACGCACCACTCGACTGCTTGACCATCCGGAAGCCCGACACCTTGAGCCAGGAGAAATCGACCGAGTCGGTTACGGCGCGGCTGAGGATCATCAGATCCATGGGCTGGCGCACCGGCTCGTCGAGCTGGAAGTTGATGTTGATCGGCTGCTCATTGGTGACCTCGCGCCAGCCGCTGAAGAAGGCGGACGGCTTGACCACCCCCTTGCGAGCCAGTTCCGCCACTTCGGAGCGCGCGTTCGAGCCCGCTGGCGCGAGCAGGAAGCTGACGGCTGCCGGGGCGCCCTTGGGATGATCGACCACAGCGCTTGCGGAGAAGGATATGGTGCCGGGCTCGACAGCGCGACCGACGGCGCCGGCCGATACCCCATTTGCAAGCGGATGGCAGACGACGGCGTGTTCGTGTTCGAGAAAGCGCACGGTCTGGAATTCCGGGACGACCGGCGTCACCGATACGTCAACGATCTGGCTGAGCAGATCGACCGAAAGCCGGTAGTCCTCGATGAAGTGGCCGTCGAGCAGCGCGGTCGGCGCGATCATGTTGGGCATGCGCGTCGGCTTGACGCCGGGCAGGCCGGTGTAGACGCGGAACGCTAGAGGGCGCAGATCAAGGTCGGCGTGTCGGGTCTCGGACCGAGCCGTATAGTGTTCACTGGCGATGGGATAGCCGAGCGAAAGCCCGATCGTTTCACTACCGGTCGTCGAAACGCGAAGCCGCAGTGTCTTCGCGCCTCCCCCGCAGGTGCGCGGCAGGGCAAAGAAGTTCCAGCTCGGAACGAGCTGCGAGAATGGAACGGCCCACTCTGCAACCCCCTCGCCGCTCTCGACATAGCTCAAGACAACGACCAGTTCGCCGCCGTCCCGCGGGACCGAGTTGAAGTGAAGCCCGATGCCGGCGACGCCATGGCTGGAGACCGGCAGGAGCTGTTCGACAAAGGCATTGGCAATCAGATGGCCGATGCCCTCGTCCTTGGGATCGACATAGGGGTCGTGCGCAAAGACTTCGGCGACCGGTTCCCAGTTGCGTGCCTGGAACGCATCTTCGAGCGCGCGGTAGTTTTCAAGCAGCGTTTCACGCTCGCGGCGAAGCAGCGCAAGCTCGGATGTGATTGCCGACGAGAACCGGGCAAGCCGCCCGACACCACCATCGACCAGCGCCTGAATGAGCCCAGCGCTTTCGCTGACGGCCTCGGCGCTCAAGCGCTTGATCGGGATATCCGGGACGGTGCCAAGTGCTCGCAGCGAGACGATGCCGTCGGCCAGATCCGCCTCGCCCTCGCTAGAAAAGGCGAGCCCGATCAATGGAAACACGTTTTCCAGGGTCGCATCAGGCCGATCGCCTGCCGGAAGAAAATGAACCAGGTGCTCGATGCCACTGCCCTGGACACTCGCCCTATCGTGATCCGAGGCCAACACCAGCTTTCTCTTCGCCTGCGAATACCTCACGCCAGAAGACACCAACCCTTGCACGCGCCACCCTCAATTCAACCGAATTCTCTCTGTAGTTGAATCCCCCAATCCGAAATAAACCGGCGAATTCAACGACCTAGAGAAAGCATATCAAGGTTATTTGCACTGCACAATAAGTTATATTTGCGTTTTTCGTGAAATAATAGTTCGGCTTTTGAAGTATTATGCAGATGAGACCCGTAATATTTGAGTGGATCCGGGGGTTCCCATTGCCTTATCCAGCAATGTCATCTGTCGCGCAATGCAATCGCCCAGACGGAACCTTTGCTCGACGGTGCGGCGGGCGGCCGCACGCAAGTCGGAATACTTCTCCGGTTGCTGCAAAGCGCCAGAGATCGCCTCCGCGAGCGCATCCGTATCGAAGAACGGCACGAGCAGGCCGTTGCGGCCGGAGCTCAACACCTCCTGCATCGGCGCGGTGTCCGATCCAATGACGAGAGCGCCGCAGGCCATGGCCTCCAAGACCGACCAGGAAAGCACGAAAGGATAGGTCAGATAGATATGGGCGGTTGAAATCTGGAACAGCTGCTTGAGGACACCATGCGGCACCACGCCTGGAAACAGGAACCGGTCGGCCGGGATATTCAGGGATTGAAGCAGATAGTCCTTCCACGAGCCGCCACCGGGCGGTGGGGCGCCGTAACTGACGCCGTCGCCACCGACGAAAACGAAAAGCGCATCGGGATGGCGCTTCGCGACCTTTGCGGCCGCCTCCAACGCCTGCGGGAAGCCGCGATAGGGCTCGAGATCGCGGGCGACGAAAGTAACGATCGGCGGATCACCCGCCTTTAGCACCCGTCCGTCCGGAAGCTTCAACGATGCCGACGGATCGGGACGGAAGACGCGAGTGTCGACGCCCTCGTGGCAGACGGCGATACGGGCGCGATGCTCCGCCGGATAAAGGCTCCGTTGCCATTGGGTCGGGCTGAAGCCGCCATCGATCGCATCAAGCGTCAGGAGTTGCGACATGTTGCGCAGCCGCAGTCGCTTACGCGTATCCTGGTCGGGCTTGTCGTCGGGGGCAAAGCCGATATCGGCCCCTTCGGCGCGGTAGAAAAACTCGCAATAGCCGAGTGCCGGGACATTCGGCAACACATCCTTGACGAAGGTCATACCGCCCCAGCCGATGTGCCCGACGATAACGTCGGGCACCTGCCCCTGGCGGGCCATGGCATCGAAGGTTTCGGCGACCCGGTGACCGATCCGGACATGATGGTCAGGCACACCAAGGTGCCTTCCCATCTGCGAATTGGCCTGCGGGCCGGGTTCTGCTCTGTGGCGAACGACACGCGTTGCCGGAATCCGCTGATCCACGGTTTCCGTCACGAGTGTCACTTCATTTCCGGTCTGCGCCAAATGAGACGCGAGAGCGGCGAACTGGCAGAAGCCGCGCCGGTGTACAAATGCTACGTGCATATTCCCTGCCTATAGCCGTTGAAAGGACAGCCTGTGCGCGGGCATCTCAGATGCCGTAGCGCGTTGCATTCCCCCAAACCAGCTCGAGCCGGTGCAGTGTTTGAAATGCGGTTTCGAGATTGCGCCGGTCCTGCTCGCCGTGGCTCAGGACACGTTCATAGGCGCCAGCCGCCTTGCGTAAGGAATCGCACAATTGCTTGCCCTTCTCCGAAAGCTTGATGCGGGCCGAGCGCCGATCGCGCTGGGAGGCGGCCCTGTCGATATACTCTCCGTCGCCCAACTGCTTCAGGTAGTAGGAAACGTTGGAGCCGACATAGTGGCCACGGTCCAAAAGCTCCGCCACCGACACTTCCGCATCGCCGATCGCCAGAAGGACCATCGCCTGTGCCGGGCCGATATCGTCGACGCCAAGCTTCGTCAGCTCGGCACGCAACAGGCCGGTAAAGCGCCGGCTGGCCCGCTCCATCATCCGTGCCAACTCGAAATATGTGACCACGGACGCTTCGCTCTCCTGGTCAATATTGTCATGTTCAGGGGCACTTCCAGCTGCGTCATCCCCGGGGCGGATGGCAACAGCGCCGCCAAAATCTGCGAACGGATAGAGAATCCTTTGATTCATCCCTCTCTCCAACTGAGCATTACTACAATATTCAAAAATTACTTCAAATTTTGAAGCAATTTTTCGCCCCCTTTACTCCCCCCGAATACGACTATCTTGAGCATTCCACCATTATTGTGTCACACTTATCACGGCAACACTGTGATTTAAGTGATAACAAACAAAATAGCTTCCTCAAGACCCCAACGAACTTATCCAGAAAATCGCCACGCGTGACAGCAAACGAGGCAATATGATTAGCAAGAACCAAATTGGGCCAAAGAAGGCGCAAAATGGAGCAAACGATCCGCGGCTGCTTATTTTGAAGGCGCGCCGCGTGTTTGTTTTGGCACTTATTTATGCAGCCCTGCTGAGTGCTTGCATCGGCATATTGCAGCTCTCGACACCACTCTACATGATGCAAGTTCATGACCGCGTTTTGAACAGCCAGAGCATGGACACGCTGACCATGCTGACGATTCTCGTCATCGGCGCACTCGTGATCTACGGCGTGCTCGAATACATCAGGGCTTTGACGTTCCAGGCGATGGGTAGTGCGGTCGTGCGCTGGCTGAACCTGCCGGTGCTGACCGCCGCCGTTCAGGCGGCCGCCGATCAAGGGCTGACCCGGGCGACCCAGTCGCTACGGGACCTGGCGGAATTGAGAAGCTTCCTCACAACCTCTGCCGTCAGCGCCCCACTCGATGCCGCCTGGTCGCCGATCTTTCTCGGGGTGCTCTTTGCGCTGCACCCAATGTTCGGCCTTCTTGGCGCCATTTCCATTGCCCTGCTCGTATGCTGTGGATTGCTGACTGATTTGCTGACTCGCCGGCTGATGAAAGAGGCCAATCAAGCCAATATCGAGGCCGTTTCGAAAATTGGTTCAAGCTTGCGCCATGCCGAGGCGATCGAGGCGATGGGCATGCTGCCGGCACTTGCCCGCCGCTGGCGCACCGCACAGCTGCACGCGCTCGACGCGTTGGAAACCAGCGGAAGCCGCAGCAAGGCGATGGCTTCGATCACCCGTTCGCTGCGCTTCATGATCCAGGCGGCCGCACTGGCAACAGGCTCTATCCTCGTGATGAAACAAGAGATTTCCCCCGGCGCGATGATGGCGACGACCATCCTCGTCGGACGCCTGCTCGCCCCGTTTGATTCGATGATCGAGAACTGGCGTCAGTGGGTGCTCGCCATCGCAAGCTGGCGCCGGATAGAGACTGCGCTGAACCAGGATCTGGCCGTACGCCAGACCATGCCGCAGCCGCGCACGCAGGGCGATCTTGTTGTGGATAAGCTCGTTTACGCGGCGCCCGGCCTCGATGTGCCGATCATCAAGGGCGTTTCCTTCTCGCTCTCGCCCGGCGAAGTTCTCGGCATCGTCGGCCCCTCGGCGGCGGGCAAATCGACACTGGCCCGGCTCCTCGTCGGAATTCAAAAGCCGACCACCGGCGGCGTCTTCCTCGACGGCAACAATGTCTATCTGTGGGAGCGCGCTTCCTTTGGCCAGATGACCGGTTACCTGCCGCAGTCGGTTTCGCTGCTCGAAGGAACCATCCGCGACAACATCTCGCGCATGGAGGAAGGCGAACCCCAAAAAGTGCTCGAGGCGGCTCGGCTTGCTGACGTGCACGACATGATCGGGCGCCTGCCGCTCGGCTACGACACTCCGGTCGGCGATGGCCACCTGACGCTTTCGGGCGGCCAGCGCCAGCGCATCGCTCTTGCCCGCTGCCTTTACGACCATCCTCGCCTGATCGTTCTCGACGAGCCGAACGCCAATCTCGACGCCATCGGCGAGCGCGCATTGATCCGCGCGATCGAGCGGGCGCGCAACGACGGTGCGATCGTCATCATGATCGCCCACCGGCCGACGATCATGCAGGCCGCCGACAAGCTGCTCGTTCTTGAAAACGGGCGCATCACCCAGTTCGGCCCGCGCACCGACGTGGTCGCATCCATGACACCCGGGGAGCCGAGACGGGAAGGCGTATCCGCATGACGAACAAACAGAACCTGCCAGCCTCTCGCGACGCACGCACACTCGTGGCCAAGGACGACCGCGCGAACCTGCCCGCGATCCCCGAGCGGCCCCACCCTCTGCACGGGCTGGATGCGGACGCAGAAGGAAGCGCCACCGCGCCGCTGCGCGGCGTGGTCCTTGCGGGCCTGACGACGATCCTCGTCGCCTTCGGTGGTTTCTTCGGTTGGGCGTTTTCAACGGAACTCAGCAGCGCGTCGGTCGCAAGCGGCACGATCGTGGTCGATTCGAAGCGCAAGACCGTCAGCCACTTCGAAGGCGGCATTCTCGACCGCCTCCTCGTCCAGGAAGGCGATCGCGTCACGCTCGGCCAGCCGCTGGTCAAGCTTGCCGACACCCGCGCCCGATCCGACCTTGAGGCACTGCAAAGCCGGCGCCTTGGGCTGATCGCAAAGCTTGCCCGCCTCAGGGCGGAGCAGACCGAAGCCGCGCAGATAGATTTCCCCGACGAGCTGATGGGCACCGCGGAAACCGCTGCCGACGACGCGGTGAAGGCGGAGACAAACTTCTTCGACCGCCGGCGCGAAGCAAAGGCCGGCCGGCTCGAGGTTCAGGGCAAGACCATCGAAGAGTACTCGGAAAGGGCCAAGTCGCTTGCCGAGCAGATCAGAGCGACCGATCGCCAGATCGAACTGATCACCGAGCAGCGCACCGCGATCGCGACGCTGGTTGCCAAGGAATTTGCCCAGCGCTCCAAGCTGATCGAGATCGATGCCAAGCTCAGCGAACTTGCCGCTTCGCGCGGTGAGCTTGCTGGCAACAAGGCCCAGGCCGAAAAGGCGGAAGCCGGAGCGGAACTCGGGCTGACCGGTATCGAGAACGAATTCCAGTCGGAGATCGCCGGCGAAATCACGACCGCCCGCCTCGAACTTGCAGATGTGGGACAGCGCCTCGTCTCGGCCAAGGACGTCTTGAGCCGCCTCGAAATCCGCTCGCCGCAGACCGGTATCGTCACCAACATTCAGTTGCGCACACCGGGCAGCGCGGTCTCTGCCGGCCAGCCCTTGCTCGACATCGTGCCTGAGGACGAACCGCTTCTGGTCGAGATGCATGTCGGCACCCGAGACATCGACAGTATCGGCATCGGCTCAAAGACGCAAATCCGGCTGACCGCCTACAACCAGCGCTCGCACCTGCCGCTCGATGGCGAAATCAGCTACGTCGCAGCCGACCAATCAGTCGATGACAAGTCGAACGTCTCCTACTACGTGGCGCGCGCCCGCATTGCGCCGGCCTCGCTCACCGCCAACCCGGACATCCGCCTCTATCCCGGTATGCCGGCGGAAGTGCTGATCGTGCACAAGCCGCGCTCGGCGATCGATTACATGGTTTCGCCGATTGCAGAGAGCCTCAATCGAGCCTTCCGGGAAGACTGATCCAGAAGGCTCCAACACCGCCTGCGCCGGCGAAATTCAATTTCGCCGGCAATTTGTTTCTAATTTTGAATTTATTTCTAAGTAATAACAAAACTATCGCCCCTTAGATCTCAGGGATAATCATCAAACTGATACAAGATATACATCGTAAGTAGCAGATAATAATATAGTGCAGCTGATTTTATTTCTTTTTTGCTGTTGCCATATGTTTTTTTGCAGTGCAATGTCGCCGCGCTCGCCACAGGTTTGAGACCGAGGATGAGCGCAAGCACAACCAAAATGACGTACGCAACAACTAAGAGGAGTAGCATATGGCCACGTTGGAAGGCGGCGCGTATGATGACGCCCTTTTTGGCTCACGCTTCGACGACTTCATTCACGCTCGCGCGGGTGATGACTTCGTGAACGGAGGCAATGGCGACGACACCATTTTCGGCGACGAAGGTGATGACATGCTGTTCGGCGGTAACGGCAGCGATACCCTGTTCGGCGGCTGGGGTGACGACGTTATCCATGGCGAGAACGGGAACGACGTTCTGTTCGGCGGCCAGGGTGATGACCTGCTTTACGGCGACAACGGGAACGACATTCTCATTGGCGGCGGCGGCAGCGACCTGCTGATGGGCGGCCGAGGCAGCGACATCCTGTTCGGTGGTGCCGACAACGACATCATCAACGGCGGCCAGGGCGACGACGTCATGACCGGCGGGGAAGGCAGCGACGTGTTCGTGTTTGACGGCGGTGGCGGCAACGACGTCATCCTCGACTTCACGCCCGGCGAAGACCTTCTGCAGATTTCGAAGGACATCAACGGCCTCGACATTTCGTCGCCGGAAGATCTGGCATCGCGCGTCACCCAGGTTGGTGGCAACGTGGTCATCGACTTCGGCCATGGCGATACGCTGACGCTCGTCAATGCGGACGCCGACGACATCCAGGCGAACCCGAACCACTACTTCACGATCCATTGAGATTGACTGGCGCGCCCCACTTCCTCCCGTGGGGCGCCCTCCCTTTTCGTCCTTCAGGAGTAGCGCGTGACGGCAGACGATCGTATCAGAAGCTTCGGCCTCGACTTCACAAGCGCCGCAGCTTTCAGGCTCGGCTTCGACGTTGCTGTGCTGATCTGGGACGCACCTTCCGAACTCCCGGCAAAGACAAAATACGCCCTTTCCGCGTCGCGGTCCCTCGTCCCTCTCGTCAGCATGGCGCTTCCGCGCGCCCAAGGGGGCCAACGGATCTTCTGGGCGATGCGCCCCGGAAACGACCGCGAACTCGGCGAAATCGCGGCGGACGGCGAGATCTTGCAGACGGTGGTTCTGGAACCGACCGCCAAGCTCCCTTTCCTCGATCTGGCGGCCCAGCTTTCCGATCTCCAGCCCGAAGGTCGTCTCAAGTTTCTCAATAATCTGTTGACGGTCTGGCGAAGCGCGTTTCGCCTGTCTCGTGACGAGTTCTTTATTGGCCTCGTCGATGACGTGATCCACGCCCTGAACCTTGGGCAGCGCCCCGCAACCATCGCCTGTCGGCTGGCGCATGGCCGCTATCTGGCAGAGACGACCGTCAATGCCGAGCTCGGCGAGATCAACGCCATCTATGCGCTCGGCGCCGAGGCGATTTTGCCGCTGCCGCAGCAATTCGCCGTAACCGGCCGAACCGAGCGCGGCCAGCGCCGCTGCCATTTCGTTCTTGAATCGCCGCGTGCGCCCCAGGCGCTCTCACTCATCATCATGGGAAAGCGCGGTATCGCCGTGCGTGAGCTTTCGCCGCGCGGTTCCCGATATCCCAACCTCCAGCAATGGTGGCCTGAGCACGGCGCAGCGCCGGGCTTGCGCGAGTTCGTCGTGCGGTCCTTGAGCGAGGTTCCGGAAAGCGGGACGGCCCTTGCGATCGACCTGCAGCTTCGCTCCGCCCTGCCGGCAAAGCAGGCGGGCAAGTCCGCACTACATCCGGGTGCTGAGATCGACCTCGCCCTTGCCATGTCGGAAGGCCTGCTCATAGGCGGCTGGACGCGGGACGCGAACGGCGTCCTTGCCGGCATCGACTATCTCCAGGAAGACGGCACGGCCTTGCCGCTCGATGGTAACTGGTATGAATTTCCGGGCTGGGCCCGCGGCACGGAGGAAGGCTCCAAGACCGACGTGACCGGTTTTGTCAGCTGGCTGCCGATGCGCGATCCACTTGGTCCCCTTCTTCAGCCGCGCTTTCAGTTGCGGCTGGCGTCCGGCGCAGTCAAGCCGCTGGTGCCAAAACCGCAACCCTTCGATCCAGCAACACAACGCAACCGCATCCTGCGCGCCGTTCCGCCCCAGCACGCCAACGATCAGGCATTCCGCACGATCCTTGCGCCGGCGCTGAAAGACGTGGAACAGCGACTGGGCAAGACGATCAGGGTCGACCAGACCAAGGACTTCGGCCCGATGATGGCCGCGCCTCTCGTCTCGATCGTCGTTCCCCTCTACCGCGTGCTTGACTTCCTGCGCTTCCAGCTGTCGGGACTTGCGACCGATCCTTTCGTCGCGGCCAACGCCGAGATCATCTACGTGCTCGATTCCCCGGAGATCCACGACGAGACGGAGCACCTGCTCGGTGGCTTCCATCTGCTCCACGGGCTTTCGATGAAGCTCGTGGTGATGAACCGCAACGGCGGCTATGCCCGCGCCTGCAATGCCGGCGCACGCTTTGCCCGCGGTTCTGTCATCGTCATGCTCAACTCGGACGTTGTGCCCTGCGGGGCCGGCTGGCTGGAAAAGCTTGCGCTGCCGGTGCTGAAGGAAAAGTCGATCGGCGCCATCGGCCCGAAACTGCTGTTCGAGGACAGCTCGCTGCAGCATGCGGGCCTCTATTTTGCCCGTAACAAGCAGGACATCTGGCTCAATCACCATTTCTACAAGGGCATGCCGGGCGCCTATGCGCCGGCGCAGGAGACGCGCAGCGTGCCGGGCGTCACCGGCGCCTGCCAGGTGATGCGCAAGGAGGTGTGGGACCTCGTCGGCGGCTATGCCGAGGACTTCGTCATTGGCGACTACGAGGACAGCGATCTCTGCCTCAAGATCCGCCAAGCCGGCTTCGACATCGTCTATGAGCCGGCAGCCTGTCTCTATCATCTGGAGCGGCGCTCGATCAGCCGCAGCCAGGATTACACGCGCGGCGTCGCCAGCCAGTACAATGCATGGCTGCATACCGAGCGCTGGAACCAAGACATTACCACCCTGATGCCATCCTACCTCGGCGCCGAAGAGGCGGCAGCGCCGAGCACCCGTAAGCCTGCCGCCAGGAGCGCCGCATGAACCAGCCCGCACTTCGCCACGCAGACAACCTGCAGCCGGCCTGGCAACAGAACGAAGACGGTATCGAAGGCATGCTTCAGACGGTTCTCACCAATCGTTTCCTGCCGCAGCCGGACCAAAACAGCGTCTTCGTCGGAGATGGCAACTACCGGGCTGTCGGCGCGGAGTTCCTCGGCCACTTCATCCGCATGGGCGGATTACAGCCGAAAAGCAGCGTGCTCGACATCGGCAGCGGCATCGGCCGCATGGCCGTTCCGCTGACGCAGTACCTCGATAGCGATCACGGGCGCTATGTCGGCATCGACCCGGTGGAAGGCGGCGTCACCTGGTGCCGTCAATCCGTCACGCCGGTCTATCCGAATTTCACCTTCCAGCATGTCGACATCGCCCACGAACTCTACAATCCGTCAGGCAGGATCAACGGCAAGGCGCTGAAGCTGCCTTACCCGGATCGCCAGTTCGACTTCGCCATCATGACGTCGATCGTCACCCATCTGCCGCCGGACGAGGTGCTCGTCTATTTCAGCGAGATCAACCGGATGCTGAAGCCCGGCGGACGGCTTTTCGTTACCGCCTTCGTGGTCGATAGCATCGCCGCGAAGGATGAACACGGCCGGCGGGATCCCCGTCTTGCCTTCGTTCGCAGCGGCGACGGCCCCTGCTGGTTCGTGCCCGGTCTGCCGCCGCTTGCTGCCGTCGGTTTCGACGACGGCTTCCTCGACCGGGCGCTGGAGCGGGCAGGCTTCACGACGGTCCTGAAATCGCTCGGTCACTGGCGGGGCCAAAGTGCCGGTCACTACCAGGATGTCTTCGTCGCCGAACGCCGGAGTGTGAGCGGATGAAGAAGCGTATTCTGGTCGCCGCGCACAACCATCCGGCGCTTCACCCCGGCGGCACGGAGATTTTCGCGCACGACCTCTTCCGCGCCTATCAGCGGGCCGGTCACGAGGCGCTCTTCCTCGGCGCCACCAACGAGACCCACCGCCAGGTGCGGCCCGGCACAAGCTTTCAGGCGATCGGCCCCGAAGGCGACGAGGTGCTTTTGTGGTCCGGCCATTTCGATCGCTTCTTCATGAGCCAGATCGACCTTTATGGCGTCGTGCCTGACCTCACCGAGCTTTTGCGCGATTTCCGGCCGGATGTGGTTCATATCCACCATTTGCTGTTGCTTGGCGCGGAGTTTCCCCACATCGTCCGCCGCACTTTGCCCGACTGCCGGATCGTAATGACCCTGCATGACTACTATCCGCTCTGCCACCACGACGGGCTGATGGTGCGCACCAGCGGCAAGGAGCTTTGTCACAAATCGAGCCCCGACCGTTGCCATAGCTGCTTCAAGGACATTCCGCTCGATCGTTTCGTGTTGCGCGAGCAGCATCTGAAAGCGTTGCTCAGAACCGTCGATCGCTTCATCTCGCCGAGCCAGTTTCTGAGGCAACGCTTTATCGACTGGGGCCTTAACGGCGACCAAATCGACGTGATTGCCAATGGCCTACCGCCACGAGACGCGCCGTCGCGCAAGGGCCAGCCGGAGAACGATCGGCCGGTTTTCGGCTATTTCGGCAATCTCAATCCCTGGAAAGGCACGTCCGTACTTCTCGAGGCTGCGCGGCAGTTGATCGACGAGGGCCTGCGTTTTGAGCTGCGGGTGCACGGGGGCGCCCCCTTCCAGGCCGACAGTTTCAAGGACGAGATCGCCCGGCTCTTCAAGAAGACGGCGCCCTCCGTTCAGCAGCGCGGCGCCTACAGGCGCGAAGACATCGGCGACCTTATTGCCGCAGTCGATTGCACCATCGTGCCTTCGATCTGGTGGGAGAACGCACCGCTCGTCATCGGCGAGGCGCAGTCCCAGCGCAAACCGGTGATCGCCAGCAATATCGGCGGGATGGCCGAAATGGTGCAGGACGGCGTCAACGGCATCACCGTCTCGCCAAACGATCCGCGTGCATTGGCTGCCGCCATGCGCCGCATGGCGGAAAGCCCTGACCTTCGGCGCCGCCTTTCGGCCAATGCCCGCAAGCCCAACGATATCGATACCACTGCCCGGCGCTATCTCACGCTCATCGACGCGATCGAGCCCCGAGAAACCGTCGCCGCCTAGAGGGAAGACCATGTCTGTAGCAGCCGACAAACCGGACGTCGCACCGGAGCAGAACAATGCAAAGCCGCTGAAGGGCCGCGTGGACGCGATCGACCAGGGCCGCGTCTTCGGCTGGGCCTTTGACCCGGAAACCCCGGAAAAGCGGCTTGCCATTCGCGTGCTTCTCGACGGCAAGGTGATCGCCGAGGCGCTCGCCGACCGCAACCGGCCCGATCTCAAGCGCAACGGGATTGGCGACGGCAACCACGCGTTTGAAATCGCGTTGCCTGAGATGGCGAGCGCGCGCAGCGGCGAACTCGTCGTGCTTGCGGCGACCGGCAAAGGCGGCGAACTACCGCTTCGTGTTCCCAAGCCCGACGAACAGGCGGCCGAAGCGCTGATTGCAGCACCGCTTGCAAAAGTGCTCGACAAGCTCGACGTGCTGATGGCAGCGCAACGGCAATTGCAGGTCTCGCAGCGTTCCGCCCTGCGGTCGAAAGTTGACGACGGCGATGAAGCCGAAAGCCCCGGACTTGCAGCAATCAGCGATGATGTCGCGAACCTCCGCGGAGAAATCACCCAGCGACTGACCGATCTCGACGTTCATCTGATGCGGCTCGACGGTGTAATCGCGGGTATGGAAAAGAGCCTCAACGCACTGAAGCAGCGCTCGAACGGCGATTTGAAACCGGCGTTTCTGCTTCTCTTTGTCCTTGCAGGCTTTGCGGCAGGCGCGATCCTTTCCGTCTTCCTTCGGACCTGAGGCGCATCTCATGCCCAGTACGGAACTCAGCCTCTCCGCAAGCCCTGCACCGCTTGGCCGCATTGCGCGTAGTGGACGGATCATCGCCTGCCCGATCGGCGAAACATCGTTGCTCGTTATCGGAACCGGTGGCCCGATGGCCGATCAGTTGCCGGTCGAGATAAATGAAGATGCGTCAAGCCAGGTCATGGCGTCGGTCGTCGGCTGGCGGCTGGCGGCACCCCAGTCTTCCACCACGCATGGTTTTGCCGCGCTGTTGCCGGTCGAAGGCTCCGAGCCGCTGCCGACTACCCTGCGCTTTGGCAAGACGGGTAACGGTAAGCGCTATATGGTTGCGCCACGCACCGTTTCGATCGGTGAAGTCACGGCGATGCTGAAGGATTTTACCGGTCCGCAGTTTGTCCATGTCCTCGGCCGTCTGGTCGACGTGCTTATCAAGCCACCGCATGCCGATCAACGGCTCGCGGCCATTACGACCCTGCTTAAAACGGGAGCGGCGAGCGACGGATACATCGAACTGCTCGGCGAGGGCCATGACGGGACCATCGCCCTGAAAGGATGGGCGCACGACCTGCCCGCCGGCGTCTGCCGGGCGATCGTCAAGAGCGACGATACCGTCCTTGCCGATTGCAACGTCGCCATTTTCCAGCGCAACGACGCGCCTGACGGCTCGGCCGGCTTTGTCGGCCTCCTGTCCGCAAACGATCTGCCCCGAGCGCGCGACATCAAGGGCATATTCTATCGCGGCCGCGGCGCCTGGCGTTATGTCGGGCTCCACGAACGCCGGGTCGTGACCGGTCCGCTCGAGACACCCGGCCATATCCGCGCGATGCTGCTCCAGAGCCAGAGCTCGCCCCAGGTCATGCTTCGCCTGCGCGATGCCGCCAGCGGATACGATGGCACCGAGACGATCTCAAGCCTTCCGGTTCCTGTCCGCCTTGGCGTGGATGCGCTCTACCAGGGTGAGGATGGTGCCTTCCTGATTTCGGGCTGGCTTTTAGACGCGGAAGGCCATGTTGAAAGCGTGCGACTTTGCCGACAGGGCGGCGGAGCGCGGCTGGACGCAGCCTGGACCCGTACCGAACGATCCGACGTCGAAGAGGCCTTCGTCGATCGCCCGGAATTCAAGAGCGCGATTTCCGGTCACCGCCGATCCCATGGGTTTATCGGTTGGATCGAGGCGCTTGGTGGCGAGGCGGAAGGACCAGTTCACCTCGAACTCACCCTCAGAGACGCCCGCCGCGCCTACATGCCACTTTTCCCCGTGCGGCTGCCCGCACGCGCCGCCGCCCTACGGCTTCTTGCCTCGATCGATCCGACAAGCTGGGCCCTGCCCGATATTATCGACCGGCAGATCGTCCCTTTCCTGACGGCGGCGCGCAGCACCGCACCGACCATCGAGACCGTTGTCGACATGGGCCCCTTCGACCAGGCCGAGGGTACCGCCATCCTTCTTGTCGCCGGAGAAACCGAAACGGATTTCGCGCCGCTTTTGGGGCTGCTCGCGCTTGATCCGCAAACGCGCCCGGCCCCGATCGCGCTCGTGCTCCAGGCCGAGCGGTTCCGACGGCACGCGGTCCATATCCGTCAGCTCTCGGAATTCTATCGCCTACCGCTGCGGCTCATATCCGTCGAAGGCGCCGGCGATGCATGCGACCTGGCGCAAGCGGCTGCCGAAAGGGTAAACAGCGACGCGGTCGTTCTGCTTTCCTCGTCGCTGACGCCAGCCAATACCGGGTGGTATCAGGCACTCGTTGCCGCTTACGAGGCAAAGACGGGAACCATCATTTCTCCGACCCTTGCCTATGAGGATCACTCTATCCGCTGGGCCGGCAGCACGTCGCTCGATCGCCCCGACCATCTTCAATCGAGCCGCTACGCCGGCTATCCCGTCGGCGCCGTCAATCGCCTCAAGCTGACGCGGGTCGCAGCCGCATCGCTCGATTGTTGCATCATGCCGCGCGAAGCGCTGATGGAGGACGCGGGCGCGTCGCCCACTTATCTCGGCGCAGCGCTGAAGGGCCTCGATCTCGCCCTTCGCCTGAGCGGCAAGGGCTACGAGGCCTACTGGCTTCCTTCCCTGCAGATGGTCGGATCGGACGAGGTGCCCGGAGCGGGCTCTGCCGCCACCGCCCGGTTCGTGGAGCGTGTCGACCGGACGCTCTTCCGCGCCCGACGGATGCCCGCCTCCGAAACCGCCCAGACATTCTTCGAGGAGACTGGCGCATGAGCGAAAAACTCCGCGTACTTGTGGTCTCCCACGGCCACCCGACCCACTCTCTCGGCGGGGCGGAAATTGCTTCGCATGGTCTTCACAAGGCGCTGAACGGCCTGTCGGGTGTGGAATCGATCTACCTCGCCCGTGTCGGCAATCCGGTTCCGCGCCATGGCGCCTCCGCGCTGATGAGCCTGCGGCTCGCCATGGACGAAGTCCTCTACCATGCCGAGGACTTCGACCATTTCTTCCTCTCCAACGGCGATACGGACGCGATCCGCCGCGACCTCTTGCGCTTCGTCGGCGACATCAAGCCGGATGTCGTTCACTTCCACCATATCCTCGGCTTCGGCCTGGAAGCCCTCTATGCCGTTCGTGATGCCCTGCCCAAGGCACGCATCGTCGTGACGTTCCATGAGTATCTGCCGATCTGCCACAATCACGGGCAAATGGTGAAACGCCCCTCGGGCCAGCTTTGCAACGGCGCCTCACCGATCAGTTGCCACACGTGCTTCCCCGAAATCCCGGTGTCGCGCTTCGTTCGCCGCGAACAGTTCGTGCGCGGCATGCTCAATCTCGCCGATGCCTTCATCGCGCCGAGTGCCTTTCTCGCCAACCGCTATGTCGAATGGGGGCTTGAAGCTGCAAAGATCTTCGTGATCGAGAACGGCATCGTCATGGGCGACAAGGCGCCGGCCCGCGAATTGCCGTCGCCGACGGCCCGGCGCAACCGCTTTGCCTATTTCGGGCAGATGACACCGTTCAAGGGCGTTCACGTGCTGATCGACGCGGTATCGCGCGTGCCCGATGACATTTGGGGCGATGATTCCTCGCTGATGATTTTTGGCGGGAACCTCGAGCGTCAGCCAAACGACTATCAGGAGAAGGTAGCGAAACTCATCGAGGACGCCGGTCGTCGCGTCCGCTTCTATGGCGCCTACCAGAACCAGGACATGCCAAGGCTGATGCGCTCGGTCGACTGGGTGGTAATGCCCTCCGTCTGGTGGGAGAACTCCCCTGTCGTTATCCAGGAAGCGCTGCATCACGGCCGGCCGATCCTGTGTTCAGACATCGGCGGCATGGCCGAAAAGGTTCGCGACCGGCTGGACGGCCATCACTTCCGCGCCGGGAGCGCCCAGGATCTGGCGGACCGGCTGATCGACGTCTTGGCCGCCCCGCGGGCATGGGACAATCTGCGTGCGACACTTCGACGACCGACGAGCCACGTCGATTGCGCACGCGAGCATGTGGCGCTCTATCGCAAGATGCTCAAGGGCGAGCAATCCGCCCTGCCCAGCGCGGCAGTGGCCTGAGGTAGAGTCGAGGCAATGCCAAACGGCTCAACCAGATCGCGACATACTGCCAAGAACGCCTTGGACCTCGGCGACGTTCGAAGGCCCATCGATCGACCCTCTATCGTTGCCCCACCAATGATGAAAATGATGCACTGGCCCATGCCCCTGGCCGATGGCCAGGCCGTCGGCCGCGACCAGCGCATCATGCAGATAGACCTTGGCTGCGACGACCGCGTCGTCAATCGGCTTACCTTTGGCAAGCGCCGAGGCGATTGCGGCCGAGAGGGTACACCCGGTGCCATGATCGTTCCTGGTTTCGATCCGCGGCCGCGACAGGTGCAGGACCGTTTCCCCCCTATAGAGGCTGTCGACAGCATCCCTGCCCTTGGCATGTCCGCCCTTCATCAGCACCGAACGCGCACCGAGCTTCAGAAGCATCTCGGCCTGGCGCGCGATCTCAGCCTCCGTTTCAGCGATCGCACGTCCGGTCAGCAGCGCCGCCTCGGGCAGGTTCGGCGTGAGAATGAGCGCCAGCGGCAGCAACTCCTCCTTGAGCGTCGCGATCGCGTCCGGGCGCATCAGGGGATCGCCGGAGGTTGCCACCACCACCGGGTCGATGACAGCCAGCCGGTCGTAGCGCTTCAGACCAGCTGCGATCACCGCGATCGTCTCGCGCCGCGAGACCATGCCTATTTTCACCGCTCCCACGGCGAGATCCGAAAACACCGCGTCGATCTGAGCCGCAACGACGGTCGGGGAGATATCTTCAACCGCAGAAACGCCACGGGTATTCTGCGCCGTGACCGCAGTGATCACGCTTGCGCCATAAACGCCGAGCGCAGAGAACGTCTTCAGATCCGCCTGGATGCCGGCCCCGCCGCCGGAATCCGAGCCTGCGATGGTGACGGCGATCGCGGTCATAGCCCCACCTCCTTGAGACCTGAGCCTTTTCGGTTTGAGTCAAGAACAGACACGAGCAAAGCGACCTCCCCGAAATGGACGGAGATCCGGTCGACAAGCGCAGAGACGGCTGGTGAGCAGAAGGGCCCTCGCCGTTCCTACGCCGGTATGATCCGGATCAGGTTCAAGGGTCTGGCTCACCGCCATCTCAGCACCGTGACAGTGCGCCCCTCGGCAGGAGGGATGCTAGGGGGGCATGGGCGGGGATGTCAATTGATAGATGCAGCGGATCCAAGCCGCATCTTTCCACACAGGCCCTGCGGACCAAGCGATCGAGAAAGAGGCCGTGGAATGGCACGTCCGCTTCGCGATCCCATTTTCCCGGGATCGTCAGCAATACAGACGCAACATATCGTTAGAACGCCACAAGCGCCGTATGATTTCGCGCACGGGAAACAACGATGAAGGACGATACGATGCGGATCGAAGAAACGGCCATTCCCTCTGTTTTCTTGATTAAGCCTAAGCGATTGGTCGATACGCGTGGCTACTTCGCCGAGACCTTTCGGGCTGATCAATTCGCCGAAATCGTCGGGACGCACTCTTTCGTCCAGGACAATCAATCGCTGTCGCTTGAAGCCGGCACTGTGCGCGGACTGCACTTCCAACTGCCGCCGCGCGCACAGGGAAAACTGGTTTCCTGTAACGCCGGCGCGCTCTGGGATGTGGCGGTGGACCTTCGCCGCGGATCACCGACCCACGGGAAGTTCGTGGCCGCTGAGCTTTCCGAAGAGAACGGTCACCAGCTCTGGATTCCGCCGGGTTTCGCCCACGGCTTCTGTACCCTGAAACCCGCAACCGTGGTCAGCTACAAAGTGACCGACTACTACAGTCCTGAGCACGATCGCGGGCTTCTTTGGAACGACCCAGAGCTCCGGATCAATTGGCCCGTATCTCCGAATTACGCCATCCTGTCTGACAAAGACAGGAACCAGCCAAGACTTTCCGAGCTTCAATCCAAGTTCGGATCAGAACTCTAGTCTCGATATTTATCTTAGAAGGACTTCACTGAGATATGCGTGTACTTGTTACCGGCGGGGCTGGTTTTATTGGTTCAGCGGTTATTCGACACCTCATTATCGACAAGGGATATGACGTGTTGAACGTTGATAAGTTGACCTACGCGGGAACGCTCAGCTCCCTTTTGCCCGTCGCAAACAACCCCTCCTATCGCTTCCTCAAAGCTGACATCAGCGATGGGCGAGCGATCTCGGAGGCCTTTTCCACCTTCGGACCCGATCGCGTCATGCATCTCGCTGCCGAGAGTCACGTCGACCGGTCAATTACCGGAGCAAGGGACTTCATCGAAACTAACGTTGTCGGGACATTCAACCTGCTAGAATGCGCAAGGGCCTATTGGCAGTCCATGGAAGATGAGGGCAAACGCAGGTTTCGCTTTCTTCACGTTTCGACGGATGAAGTGTACGGCTCGCTCGCGGATGACCAGCTCTTTTCCGAGGAGACGCGATACGATCCGAGCTCGCCTTACTCGGCATCGAAGGCCGCCTCCGATCATCTCGCCAAAGCATGGGCACGCACCTACGGCATGCCGATCTTGGTTTCAAACTGCTCAAACAATTACGGTCCCTATCACTTCCCCGAAAAGCTGATCCCGCTGACCATCCTGAATGCGCTCGAAGGCAAGCCACTCTCGATCTATGGCGACGGCACGAACATTCGCGACTGGCTCTTCGTTGAGGACCATGCCCGTGCGCTTGAGCTGATCGCCGAGCGCGGCAGAATCGGCGAAACCTACAATGTCGGTGGGCGCAACGAACGGCGGAACATCGATGTAGTCAGGCACATCTGCGCCACACTCGACGTGCTTGCCCCTGCATTCCGCCCCCGGGACGAGCTCATTCAGTTTGTCGAGGACAGGCCGGGGCACGATTTGCGCTACGCTATCGACGCGACGAAGCTGGAAGAAGAGCTCGGCTGGGCGGCGGAAGACAGCTTTGAAAGCGGGATGGAGAAGACGATCCGCTGGTATCTGGACAACGAATGGTGGTGGGCCCCTCTTCGCAAGGGATATGACGGCGTTCGCCTGGGTGCGCTGCATGCGGGTGACGGGCAATGAACCAGATATCGCGCATCGTTGTCACCGGGCTGAACGGCCAGGTCGTTCAGTCGCTTGTCGAGCAGGGAAAGAGCCGCGGCGACTTCGAGGTGGTTCCGCTCGGTCGCCCGCAATTCGATTTGGAGGATCCAGGAGGCATAGAGGGGGTCGTCAGGGCAGCGGTTCCTGACGTCATCATCTCGGCCGCCGCCTATACCGCAGTTGACCAAGCCGAGACCGACAAGACCAGGGCATACGCAGTCAACGCGGTCGCACCGCAAGAATTGGCGCGCGTCGCAAAAGCCCTGAATATCCCGATCATCCATCTATCGACCGACTACGTCTTCGACGGGACAAAAACCATGCCATATACCGAAGGCGATACGGCGCGCCCGGTAAACGTCTACGGCAAAAGCAAGTGGGAAGGCGAGCGAACGGTCGCCGCCGCCACCGATAATCATGTCATTCTGAGAACCGCTTGGATCTACAGCCCGTTCGGCAGAAATTTTGTCCGGACCATCATTCGCAACGCCCGCAACAGAGCCGAGCTATCGGTCGTTACGGACCAGACAGGGAACCCGACATCCGCGCTGGATCTGGCAACCGCGATCATCGGTGTCGCGAAGAATCTGCTGGCATCAGATGACCTGGCACTGCGCGGCACGTTCCATCTGGTGGGAACTGGTGATGCGACTTGGGCCGACGTGGCGGAAGAAATCCTCGCCCAGTCTGAAGGGCTGGGCGGCCCGTTTGCCAAGGTCAACCGCATCTTGACGGCAGACTACCCAACTGCGGCCGCGCGGCCCTCAAACTCACGCCTGAACTGCAGCAAAATCGCGCGACACCACGGCATCACCCTGCCCCACTGGAAGAACTCCATCGAAGCCACCGTACGCCGCGTCATCCAGCACCAGACGGACCTGGAGGTGACGAAATGAAGGGCATTATTCTTGCTGGAGGAAGCGGCACCCGCCTACATCCGATGACATTGGCAAGCTCAAAACAACTGCTTCCGATCTACGACAAGCCGATGATCTACTACCCCCTGTCAACCCTGATGCTGGCGGGGATTCGCGACATCTTGATCATTACCACGCCGCGGGACCTCCCCAGCTTTCAACTCCTGCTGGGCGACGGATCGAAATGGGGCATCAAGCTGAGCTACGCCGAGCAACAATCCCCCGATGGCCTTGCCCAGGCGTATGTGATTGGCGCCGACTTCGTTGCAGGCCATCCCTCATGCCTCATTCTCGGCGACAACGTCTTTTTTGGACATGGCATCACCGAGCTCTTCAAGCGCGCCATGGAACGGACAGAGGGCGCAACGGTCTTCGCCTACCATGTTAGCAACCCGGAACGCTACGGGGTTGTCGAGTTCGACAGCGAAATGAAGGCTGTCGCAATCGAGGAGAAGCCCGCCCAACCTCGCTCCGACTGGGCGGTTACGGGCCTTTATTTCTACGACGAAGAGGTCGTAAACATCGCTGCCGACCTGACACCGTCCGCGCGGGGCGAATTTGAGATTACGGATGTGAACCGCGCCTATCTGGAGCGGGGCAAGCTCCACGTCGAAAGAATGGGGCGAGGATATGCCTGGCTCGACACGGGTACGCCCGATAGCCTGCTGGAAGCGTCAGAGTTTGTCGCAACCTTGGAGCGCCGACAGGGTTTCAAGGTGGCGTGCCCGGAAGAGGTTTCCTACCGGGCGGGGTACATTGATGGTGGCCAGCTTGAGAGGCTTGCAAAAAGGTATGGCAAAACGCCCTATGGGCGCTATTTATTCAACTTGTTAGAAGCGCGCGAGCCTATGTAGGTCGCCGCTTCAATCCAGTCTATTCGCCTTCCATAGCTATTCGAATGGACCGCTTCGACAGCCTAAGCCGGGCATGGCTTCCCCCTTTTCGTCTGGCGACGAAAGGCAAACGCTCGGAGTTATTGAACAAAGCAGGAGACAGGGCGTTTCGACGACGGCTGGCATACTCTCATTCGCGGGCTGGATACCGCATTTCCGTATGTTCGTCTGGGGCTGCCTCTGTCTAGTGTCGGGCCTGGATGTCTCTGCCACATAGGGGTATCGAGGGTTCCCCACCGGGGCCCTGCCTCCAACTTTGTTCAACAAACAGATGGTTTTGGCGCGCCTACTTTGGGCTGACTACCGGTCTAAGACTTCCCGAGCGGCGAAACCTTGTCCAATCGCTCATAGGAAAGCCGCCATTTCTCGCGCGATAGCGGCTACCGCGACTGTCTTTGCCTTGCCGGCGCTGATCAGCCTGCGATAGCGCGTGCAAAGCCGCACCTGTCCCTTCCACGCTATGTCCCGGACCACCTTCGGCAGGCCTACAAGCCGAGCCTGGATCGCCGGGCTCACACGCGCCGGGTAGCGATATGTCCAAGCCCCCTTTATGAGTGCGCGGCGCGCCCGGATGTTGCCCGCTTTGGTGATCCCGCCACGTTTGATGCGTTCGCCCGTCGAGCTTTCTGACGGCACGAAGCCTAGATATGCCATTAGCTGACGAGGGTTGTCGAAACGCCGTACATCGCCGATTTCAACCACGATGGTGACTGCTGTCATGAACGCCACGCCGCGCATTGCTTGGTAGGCAGCCACCACCGGAGCCATAGACCATGATGCCGCGGTTTCGGTGACAAGTGCGCTCAACCGATCCAGGCGCACCGTGGCGTCGTCAATAGCCTGGCAATACTCCGCGAGCAGAACGTGATGGGCATGATGTTCGAAGGCCTGGCTCGCCAGCCAACGGGCATACGCGCGTGTCCACGGCTTGCGCCCTGTAAAAATTCGGCCGTGACGAGGTAAAAAGGACTGGAGCTGTTGGCGCAATTGTTTCTGCACCTCTTGGGCCGCATCGCGTGCACGCACCAGATCGCGCATCGCCTCGTGGCTTTCGTCAGGAACCCAGACCGGCGTCAATTCGCCCGCACGATGCAGCCGTGCCAAGCTCATTGCATCCCGACGATTTGTCTTCACCCTGACGCCTGGGCGCTTGGGAATAAGGGACGGAGCCCCACTACAGCGCATTCATGTCCCAATTCCACAATCTGGCCGTAGAGACCGTAACCTGTAGGACTCGCCTCGTAACAAAAGTGAAGTGTACGTGCGGGCTTGGAGAGCTTGCGGACAACGCGGCCACTGATGCGGGCTCTGAGGAAATGTCGCCCAGAAAACGGACCTCGCCACTGCGCTCTCCCTCCGCGAGCGCGACGGAAATCTTCAGTTTTGAAACGTCCAGCCCGACGAATATTGCGCTATTTTCCTTCATGTTCGCCCCCGCTAAGCTTGGGACTCCGCTCTGGCCCCTCCAGAGCAATCCCCGCACGCAACATAATCGGAGCGAGCCGCCTTGCCGCGAGCCGAAGGGCCGCAATGGGCGACGAGATCCGCCTCAACGAAGCCTGGCGCCGGATTGTCCCAATCCGCCGACGTTCTAATGGGAGTGCTCCGTCGCAGGGCGTGTGCCGCGGGCCGCCGTCGAGGACGTCCCAAGCCTTCTCGGATCGGTCCCAGCGTCCTGTCGATCGTGGCCGCGCTCATCGCCAGCAATTTGCCACGGATCTCAGGCGCGAGGCTAAAATGACCGTGCCGTTCCATCGCTTCGACAAGGGCAGCAACGCCTTCAGCCGCTCCCCACAGACCCGATCAGACGCCTTCCACAGCAATATGAGCGCATTGCGTTCCGCTTCATCATAAACACGCGGCCGCGCTCGCCGACCTGTAGGCTCTCTCCGGTGGCGCCGCAGCAGCCGCATCGCGCGCTTGCGGTGGAAACCCGTGATGACAACGAATTCATCCAGAATCCTCGCCTTCTCCGTTCGCGTCGAAGCACGATAACGCTCCGAAACTGCCGCCGTCAGTTCTTTCCTCGTCGCCATGCTCAGCTGTCCCATACTCGCCCCTGTCCATCCCCTCGGTAGGGAGCAAATTATGTGAGGCAACGGTTGAATATTCAGGAAAGTGCGATCGTCGTGACAATAAAATCTCGTTGCATAGGCAATCCGACGCCCCATGCCTCCTTCATCCGACCGGTTCGAATTTTCCGTCTCGCCGGGCTTCGGATTTCGCTTGCTCTTTTTGTTAAGCCGAATATCTTGCCCTGCGTCTGTGAATTCGAACGCTCAGACAGAAGGCTCCCTGCGCTCCCAAAGCAATGGGGGCCTTTTTGAGGCGATATTAGGTACCAGCGCAGGCCGTCGTAATGGTTAAGGTCTCCCGCTCTTTCGACTTCTTCAATGCGCGCATCGCCCATTGACCGCCGCGACCAAACGGAGACGTGAAAGAACATAGTAAAGTACCGCGGGCAACTTATCAGGCTGATATCCCCATCGACATAATTGGGTGTCGATCCGCGAATGGCCGGTAACAATAAAATTCCGGCCACTCTCATCGATGGGATACCAGACCCCCGGCGGACCATGCGGGCCCAGCGCCGCAACTGGCTCCAACACCGTGTGAGATGAAATCTTCGCGGTTCCGCCGTTGCTCCAAGGCTCGAGTCGCAGCTGGATGAAGATCCAGTGGCAGGTCAACTTCCGTGAACTATGCTTCCGGCGATGCGCTTCCATAAGGATACGCACGACTGGTTTCACGGATAGTAGCTTCGAAAGCCTTCAGTAGCAATCGGCTGATCCAGGATGCTGAACTTGCCGACCACATCATTGCCGACAAGTGTGACTTAATTACGCCTCGACGAAAACGGAAATATGCATCTGCCGGGAGCTCATTAGAGCGCTTGCATACAGACCTCTCTTTTCACAATCCTCGTCATCATTCGACGGTCACCGATTTGGCGAGGTTGCGGGGCTGGTCGACATCGGCGCCCATGAACACCGCCGTGTGATAGGCAAGCAGCTGGATCGGCAGCGAGAAGATCATCGGGGCGATGACCTCATCGACATCAGGCAGCACGATCGTCGCCATGGTCTCGAGCTTCGAGGCGGCGGCGCCCTTCTCGTCGGTGATGAGAATGATCCGGCCGCCGCGGGCCGCGACTTCCTGCATGTTGGAAACGGTCTTCTCGTAGAAGCGGTCGTGCGGCGCGATGACGATAACCGGCATGTTCTCGTCAATCAGCGCGATCGGTCCATGCTTCAGTTCGCCGGCGGCATAACCTTCCGCATGGATATAGGAGATCTCCTTGAGCTTGAGCGCCCCCTCCATCGCCAGCGGGAAGCTGGTGCCGCGGCCGAGGTAGAGAACGTCGCGGCACTTCGACAGCTCGCGCGAAAGAAGCTCGATCTTCGGCTGAACGGCGTTCAGCACCTGCCCCATGATACGCGGCATTTCCGCGAGATAGCGAACCAAGACCTGCTCTTCCTCAGCACTCACCGTGCCGCGGGCGCGACCGGCACCGATCGCGAGCGACGCCAGCACTGCGAGCTGGCAGGTGAAGGCCTTGGTCGAGGCGACACCGATTTCCGGGCCGGCAAGGATCGGAAAGACCGCATCGGATTCACGCGCGATGGTGGATTCACGCGTGTTGACCACGGCGCCGATCTTCAGGCCAAGTTCCTTGCAATAGCGCAGCGACGCGAGCGTATCAGCGGTTTCGCCGGATTGAGAGATGAACAACGCGGCCGCCTCGGAAGGCAGCGGGATCTCGCGGTAGCGGAACTCGGACGCGACATCGATTTCCACCGGCAGGCGGGCGTAACGCTCAAACCAGTACTTGCCGACGAGGCCAGCGAGATAGGCGGTGCCGCAGGCGGAAATCGCAAGGCTCGGAACCTTGGCGAAATCGATCGTGCCTGAGAGCGCCTTGATGCGGTTGCCGGCAAAATCGATGTAGTGGCTGAGCGCGTGCGCGATCACCTCCGGCTGCTCATAGATCTCCTTCTCCATGAAGTGCCGGTGGTTGCCCTTGTCGATCATGTAGGCGGCGGCCGTAGACAGCTGCTTCGGCCGGTCGACGACGTTGCCGTCGAGGTCGAAGATATGCACGCCGTTCGCCCCGATCACCGCCCAGTCGCCATCGATCAGATAGGTGATCTCGTTGGTGAAGGGCGCAAGCGCGATCGCGTCGGAGCCGAGGAACATTTCGCCACGGCCGTGACCGATCGCAAGCGGCGGGCCGTTCCGCGCCGCCATGATCGTCGAAGGATCGTCCTGGAAGAGCACGGCCAGCGCATAGGCGCCGGTGACGCGCTTCAGCATCGCGTGCATGGCTTCGCGCCGGCCGAGGCCTTCGCGACGGAACTTGGAGAGCAGATGGGCCACAACCTCGGTGTCGGTGTCCGTCTCGAACTTTGCGCCACTGGCGATCAGTTCGTCCTTCAGCTCGGCGAAGTTCTCAATGATGCCGTTGTGGACGACGGCGACCCCGTCGGTGAAATGCGGGTGGGCGTTGCGTTCGGTCGGCGCGCCATGGGTTGCCCAGCGCGTGTGGGCAATGCCGATCGTGCCGGCAAGCGGCTCTTCGCGCAGCCTGATCTCCAGATTGACGAGCTTGCCCTCGGCGCGCCGGCGCTCCAGCTTGCCGCCAATGACGGTAGCGACACCGGCGGAATCATAACCGCGGTACTCCAAGCGCTTCAGCGCATCGACCAGTCGTTCCGATACGGGCTGGTTGCCAACGATGCCTACAATACCGCACATAGTCGTCTCCGAATTCGTCCCCGCGCCGCGATCGGCGCGCCGCTTTCACCGCCTTGTAAAAGGGAATCCCGCCCGTAGTCATCAGAGTTTGCAACTCCGGGCTTACTTATCCAAGAAGAACGCGACTGGGAAAGCTAACGGCCTCGTCGCAATTTCGCGGCACACATGCGAGCGTGTTGGTTTAATAGTGTCCCCCTGCAACGTCGCGCCAAAAACCACCACAAGCGATTGAATGGCGGTCAACTTTGTTCGACCAACATTCCACACCCGAGTCCCCGTCGGACGCCGGACTTGAGGTCGCTGGGCGAAACCTGTTGCCCTCTATGGACTTGGCAGGCGTGCGGTGAAAGCTCGGGGGTTAATCACGTACTGCTCGTTCCGTTGCCTACATCTTCAAAAGATTGAGGTCCATGCCGTTTCGCGTTAATTTCGGCTCGCAGCTACCGCTTTGAAAGGTAACCGGCGACTTATAGGGCTACTTCGTCAGACCTCCCTATGAGCGCTGAGCCACCCTGGTCAATTGAGCGTCGCTCGGCAGCTGCGAACACACTTCGGTTGAAGGCACACGCGCTATGTTCCGCATACGCGACTTGCGCATCGGATTCATTGTGGGCTATTAAAGCCGACGACGGAGTTTTCGGCGGTCGTTCAAACTACTATGAAATGATCAAATAGCCGACGTGCTCTTGGTTTCGACCCCCCTGCACCACTTGGGACCTGTGCTGCGGGGTGGTACCGAAAACTTGTAAGACGAATTGTTCTGAAAATGTCTGAGACGCAGGTCACGCGCACGATTCAAGTTTGAAAGGGAATTCAATGGCGGCTAGCAACGACACGGCATCAAAAAAGCCGGGCCTAACCGAGGCCGTCAGCCCCGCTCTCGCCGTTGGAGGCGCCAAAAGCAAAGGAATTGAGGTTCTCGAAGGGTTGCTCGGCAAAGAGAATGCGCCTGTCATCCACCTCCCCCGACGTGAGAAGTTCGAGCCTAAATCGACATCCATACTGCTGCCCGGATGGCGCAGGAACTTGCGCCTGCGGCACCTGATCGTCGGGGCTTCCTTTCTCGGTCTCGTAGCCATCCCGTCTGCGTTCACTTCAATTTACATGGCCTTCATCGCGGCCGACCAATATCACAGCACCGCATCTTTCGCTGTGCGCAGTATAGAAGGCGGCGGCGCGACTGATATTCTAGGCCTATTTACGCAAGCCTCTGGTACGAGCACTGTTTCGGATAGTTATATTCTTATGGACTACATCCTCAGCGATCGCATGGTTGCTTCTGCTGACGGCAAATTCAAGCTCGAGGATGTGTACGCGGCGCGGGGCTTCGATTACTATTACGGCATCGGTTCGGGCCTACCGATTGAAGATAAGGTTGCCTACTGGCGGGAAATGGTGAAGGTCAATTTCGACCATGCGTCCGGCATCATGCAAGTGACCGTAAGGGCATTTGATCCAATGCAGGCGCAGAAAATCTCTGAATTCATCGTTAGCCAGAGCGACAATCTCATCAATGGTCTCTCACTTTCGGCACGTATGGAGGTCCTCCGCGCGGCGCAGGACGAGGTGATGGGCGGCGAAGCGCGGCTCTTTAAGGCACGCGCCGCGCTGCGGGATTATCGCGACAAATCTCAGGAAATCAGCCCCGAACAAGCCGCAAAGCTCGCCATTGAACTGATCGCAGGCATTGAGGCTGAATTGACGAAGCTCAATGCTGATCTTGCCACTGCAACCAGCCAAATGAGCGAAGACACGCCACGAACTCGCGTCATCAAGACCCGGATCGAAAGCTTGGAACAGCAGCTCCGCCTTGAGCGCCAGCGGCTCGGAACGGGTGCAGCTAATGGATTGAAGAAGAGCCCGAACGCGCCAGACGTGGCCGGTCGCATCGCCGAGTTCGAGGAGCTTGAAACCGAACGGGAATTTGCTGAACGCGCCTATACCGCCGCCCTCGGCTCTCTTGAAAGAGCGCGGATTGAGGCAGACAATCGGCAACGCTATTTGGCCCTTTTCATTGAGCCAACGCTTTCAGAAATGGCGCAGTTCCCAGGACGATTCGTCAATTCCATGCTGGTATTCCTCGGACTGCTCCTCGCTTGGGGTATTGCAGTGATGGGTTATTATAATATTCGGGATCGGGCCTAGACGTAAAATCAGTCTAGCTTGGACGTGGTTCTGCATGCCGTGACAATGTTCAGCCGTTATCTCGGCCGCTCCCTGGATTGGCTGGGGCTGGAGGAAGTGCGCTTTCCAGGTGTGGTGTCGCAGGGCATCTCCTAGCCGGCACTCAACCAGACGGTTTGCGCGCTGCGCTTTTTTTGTAGGGTGACGCTGGACCGAGCGGAGATTCCCGAGCGGATTGCCTATACGCGCACGCCGCGCAAGCTCTACATGATGCTTTTCGAGGCCACTGGCGAGACGCTCAAGACCCTCATTGTCGATCGCCGGCATCTCGGCGGCGAACTCGGCTTCCTCGCGATCCTGCAAAGCTGCGGGCAGACGCTGACCCATCACCCGCATCTCCACTGTAGGCGGCGCAGACGGCCGGAGGCCTGTGTTTCTTCGGCGCCCTGGCGCCGCTTGGCGATGGCAATGCCTTGGCCCCGGCGTTGCGTGCGCTGCGCAAGAAGCGCTGGGTCGTCTATACCAAGCCGCCGTTCGGATCGAACGAACGGGCGCTCGCCTATCTCGGCCCCTACACCCATAGCGTCGCGATCTCCAACAGCCGCCTCGTCAGCGCCGACGACACCGACGTCACCTTCCGCTGGAGCGACCACCGCCATGGCAATGCACCGCGCTACATGACGTTAGCACCGCCCGAGTCCATCCGCCGCTTCCTGCTCCACTGCCTGCCGGACGGCTTCCAGCGCATCCGCCATTACGGATTCCTCGCCAACGGCATCCGCCGCGCCCCCTCGCCGTCTTCAGGCGTGTCGATGCCGGATCAATACTCCCCAGAAGGAGGTGCGGACGAATTCTTGGACTGCTTATGCTGCAATTCCGAGGTTCCGGCGGTATTCCGCGGGGCTAAGGCCACCGAGTGAGATTTTTATGCGATGCTGATTGTACCACCGGATATAGGAGTCCACTTGCTGCATGAAGTCGTCAAGCGTCGTATTGATCCAGTCGCGATGGTAGTACATCTCGTTTTTTAGCCGTCCAAAGAAGCCCTCGCAGGCTGAGTTATCCGGTGAGCACCCTTTGCGTGACATAGAGCGGGCCAGCTGAGCATTGTGCATGCGCGACAGCCAGCCAGGCCAGCGATAATGGGCACCGCGATCAGAGTGCACAACTGGACGCTCGGAAACGCTGATCGTTTCGATTGCGGCATCGAGCATGGTGTTCACGAGTTCTGCGTCTGGACGTGTGCTCACGGACCAACTGACAACAAGCCCGTCGAAGCAGTCGATAATAGGCGACAGATACTCTTTCCCCGCCGGCAACTGGAACTCCGTGATATCGGTAAGCCACTTCTCGTTTGGCCTTGCAGCGTGGAAATCACGATTGACCAAATTCTCGGGTGCAGCGTCTAGTTCCCCTTGGTAGGACGTGTACCGACGTCGCTTCCCGGTGGCGACGATGAGCTGCTCCTGCTTCATCAGGCGGCGGACGACCTTTTCGGAAACCTGCTCTCCTCTCCTGGTCAGGGCCGCATGAATGCGTCTGTAGCCGTAACTGTTGGTTTCCGCGCGGAACTGAGCCGGTTAGGCGCATAATTTCCATTGAGAATTGAGCCATGTGAACCTTCCCCTCAACGCGGTGAGCGACGGGGGCAACGGAGTGATCCACATGGGACTTTTAAA
>NZ_JACVBE010000014.1:0-218112 GCF_014852185.1 Ensifer sp. ENS07
GCTACGGCGACGGAAATTCCGATCCTTCCGAACACGCAAGTCCACCGCGGCGATATCCTGACGATCGTCGGGCGAACGCAGGACACCGCGGCTGCCGCCAAAGCACTGGGTGTGGCCGACCGGCCGACTGACATTGCCGATGTCGCCTTCATCGGCGCCGCAATTGCCATCGGCGCCTTGATCGGTGCGCTCGTCTACAAGGTCGGCGATGTGCCGTTTACCCTATCCACGTCCGGAGGTGCATTGATTTCCGGGCTTTTCTTCGGCTGGCTGCGCTCCGTGCGGCCGAAATTCGGGCGCATACCGACCTCGACCGTCTGGTTCATGAACTCGGTCGGTCTGAATGTCTTCATCGCCGTGGTCGGCATTTCCTCGGGCCCGGGTTTCGTCGCCGGCTTGCAGCAGCTTGGTTTCAGCCTGTTCCTTTGGGGCATATTTGCAACGACCGTGCCACTGGTGCTGGCAATGTATGTTGGGAAATACGTGTTCCGGTTCCATCCCGCCATTCTTCTGGGGTGCTGCTCCGGCGCGCGTACGACGACTGCCTCGTTGGGCATGATCAACGATCGGGCCAAGAGCCAGATTCCTGGGCTCGGCTACACCGTGACTTATGCCGTCGGCAACACCCTGCTGACGATCTGGGGCATGGTGCTCGTGATGATGATGACCTAGAGCCTCTTCAGGTCGCGCAGTGGCGGTCTTCAAAAAGAAGACTTGCGAAAACAGATAGATAGAGGGTTTCCCGATTGCATTTTATCGGGCCCCCTCCTGCAGCCGGTCTTAATGCGTTGCGCGTCGCAACCTGAATTATCGCTGCCTCAGCCCAGTCGGAACACTATCGGGAGCGTGTTATGCCGAACAACACCGTACATGTTGATCAGTTTCTGCTCATCCATTCGGGACGTGCAGACAATTGGCGCGAGATCACGACACTCGCGGACGCCTGGGCCGCCAAGCGTGGCGATCGGGCAGCGCTGGAGGCGGCGATTGCAGCGGTACGGGCGGCGGAGGAGTACCACGCCTATCCGGGGGGGCGGTTGCTTTCGGCACTGGCAGAGCGCATCGCCACCGATGATGCCACCGGGGCAGCAAAGCTTGCGCGACGAATCTCCAACGGGCTGCTTACCCATTCCTATCGGGGCCGTCCGAGCGAATGGGACGTCCACGACGAGATGTCTGCAACCGAGGTGGCCGACATCATGCCGCCCGGAACCGGTGAGGCGGGCGGGCGCCGGCCCTATTTCGAGGTTCTGTTCGTCAACAGCCAGCCGGCCTCCCGATGGGACGCCTTCGCAGCCGAGATCCGCCGGTTGCGCCGGCCGGAGGATGGCTTCATCTACGAGCCCGTTCTGGTGGGTTCGTTCGAGGATGCGTTCTGCGCGGCCGCATTGAACCCCGACATCATAGCCGTCGTCCTCGCCGAGGGATTTCCGTACCGCTCGCGCCACGACGCGCCTGTGCTTCGCTCGGTGCTTGATCCGCTTGGCGAAACCGAGGGGCCGGACATGTCGGCGCTCCGCCTGGCGCGCGGATTGAAGCATATCCGGCCGGAGCTCGACGTGTATTTGCTTTCCGACCGCCAAGTCGAGAAAATTGCCGGCGACCCGACGGCCGATGCCATCCGGCGGGTGTTCTACGCGGTCGAGGAGCCGCTGGAACTGCATCTCGCCATCCTTGAAGGCGTGCAGGAGCGCTACGAAACCCCGTTCTTCGATAATCTGAAGAAATATGCGCGCAGACCGATCGGTACATTTCATGCCTTGCCCATCGCCCGCGGCAAATCCGTCTTCAAGTCGGACTGGATCCGCGACATGGGGGAATTCTACGGGCTCAACCTGTTCCTGGCGGAAAGCAGCGCGACAACCGGTGGTCTCGATAGCCTGTTGGAGCCAACCGGCACCATCAAGCGGTCCCAGGAATTGGCGGCCCGTGCCTTTGGCGCTGACCACGTCTTCTTCGTGACCAATGGCACCTCCACTTCCAACAAGATGGCCGTGCAGGCGCTTCTGGCGCCAGGCGATATCGCGGTGGTCGACCGAAACTGCCATAAGTCGCACCACTACGGCATGGTGCTGACGGGTGCCCAACCATACTACGTCGAGGCGTTCCCGATGACGGAGTATTCGATGTATGGCGCCGTGCCGCTGGCGACCATCAAGCGTGCGCTGCTGGCGCTAAGGGCCGAAGGTCGCCTCGACCGTTTGAAGCTGCTTGACCTTACCAACTGCACGTTCGACGGACATATGTACAACGTCAGACGGGTGATGGAGGAATGCCTCGCCATCAAGCCCGACCTCATCTTTCTCTGGGACGAGGCGTGGTCCGGATTTGCCCGGTTTTCGCCCTTCCTGCGTCCACGCACGGCCATGGGGGCGGCGGCCGACATCGAAGACTGGCTGCGCGATCCGGCCTCTGTCAGCGCCTACGAAAAGCAAAGCGCCGACCTTGGCAAGAATCCCTCCGACGAAGCGCTGCTTGCCGCTCGCCTGATCCCGGATCCGCGCCTTGTCCGCCTTCGGGTCTACCAGACCAACTCCACGCATAAATCCATGTCAGCAATCCGCCAGGGCTCTATGCTGCTGGTCAAGGACGTGGATTTTCACGATGTCGAAGCTCAGTTCCACGAGGCGGTTTTCACCCATGCCTCGACCAGCCCGAACCAGCAGCTGATCGCCAGTCTTGATGTTGCACGCAGGCAGATGGAACTCGACGGCTATGGGCTGGTGATGAACGCGATCGAGATCGCGCTGAAGATCCGCCGGGCGATCAACGAGCACCCGCTGATCTCGAAATACTTCCACGTCCTTGGCGCCGATCAGATGATCCCGGCAGAGTATCGCCAGTCAGGGTTTAAGGATTACCTGGCGCCTGGCTCTACCTGGGCCACGGCGGTCAAGGCGATGAAGGAGGACGAGTTCTATCTCGATCCCACGCGTATGACGCTGGTGTGCGGAACGGCTGGTTTCGACGGGACGCAGTTCAAGGGGCTGCTGGCGAACGAGTATGATATCCAGCTGAACAAGACGTCGCGCAACAGTGTGCTGCTGCAATCCAACATCAACAATACCCGCAGCGATATTGCGCACCTCGTTCGCGTTCTGGTGGAAATCTGCCATGATATCGAAAAGCGGCTCGCCGACGGCGGAGAGGGCGAGCGTGCTGCTTTTGCCGCGCGCGTAAAGTCGCTGATGACGGATGTGCCCGACCTTCCCAATTTCAGTCACTTCCATGAGGTTTACCGCGGCGATGCGGGCCGGACGACGCCGGAGGGCGATATGCGTGCCGCCTTCTTCCACGCCTATGATGCTTCGGTTTGCGAATACGTGCCGCTGATTGGAGCCGAGTGCGACAAGCGGCTGAAGGAAGGTCCGGAAATGGTCTCCGCCAACTTCGTCATTCCCTATCCTCCAGGGTTCCCGATCATGGTGCCGGGGCAAGTGCTGACGCAGGAGACGATCGACTTCATGCGCAAACTGGATGTGAAAGAGATCCATGGCTACGAGAAGGCGCGCGGACTGAAGTTGGTCAAGCCCGATGCTGTCGCCGCGAAAGCGAAGCGTCAGTCAAAAGCGCGATAGCGGCTGCGATGTGGAGGCGCTCCGACGTGGTTTTATCCGCATGATGAACTTGCGCTTTCTGGGGAGTAGCGCATGCAGCCAGAGCTTTTCGAAGGGGTGACTGACAGCCCGTTTGTCGCTGCAGTTCATTGGGGCGCACCGATTTTGCATGAGGGTTTGGGGCGGCAGTGAACGCGTCAAAGCCTCGGATCTGGGTGAGGGGGAACGAGTCTGGTGATGATTTGGGTTGAGCAATTCCTGATCAAGTATCCCGAGCTTGCGGTGTTCCTTGCGATCAGCATCGGATACCTGATCGGTGGTCTCAAGTTGCGTGGCTTCAGTCTCGGACCGGTTACCGGCTCACTGTTTGCCGGCATCCTGATCGGGCAGTTCGCCGACGTCCCGGTTGCCGGCATGGCAAAATCGTTCCTGTTCCTTTTGTTCCTCTTTGGCATCGGCTACTCGGTCGGGCCACAGTTCCTGCAGGCTTTGAAGCGGGACGGAATGAAGCCCGTTCTGCTCGCGGTCGTCGTCTGTGTCACCGGGCTGCTCATGTCCGTCGTCATTGCGAAACTCCTTGGACTGGATCCCGGTTTTGCGGCCGGGCTTTTGTCCGGTTCGCTCACCGAAAGCCCGGCGATGGGCACTGCAACGGAAGCGATCAATGCGCTACCGCTGCCCGAGGCCGACCGCGCGCGGTTCGTGGCGCACATCGCCGTGGCTGACGCGGTCTGCTACGTCTTCGGCGCGGTTGGCGTCATTCTCTTCTGCAGCGTCGTCGGCCCCTGGTTGCTTGGCATCGACCTCGTGGCCGAGGCGCTGAAGCTGGAGAAGGAATACGGCATCACCCGCAAGACGGCTGGGGTCTCCTCCGCCTGGCACAGGTTCGAGATTCGCGCCTACCAGATTGTGGCTGGCGCACCGGCCGCCGGCATGTCGATAGCCGCCGCCGAGGCGGCGCTTCCGGAACACAGACTTTTCATTCAACGTCTGCGCCGGGGCGGCTCGATCATCGAGGCGGCCCCGGATGTCGTGATCGAGCCCGGTGACATCGTCGCTGTCTCCGGGACGAGGGAAGCGTTGGTAAGTGTCCTTGGGCCGCGCGCCGAAGAGATCGAGGACCGCGAACTGCTCGATGTCCCGGTTTCGATCTGCGATGTGCTGCTCACAAGCCCTGATCTCAAGGGTCGAAGCATCGCCGATGTCGCCAAGGAAAGCTGGACCCGCAGCCTTTATCTGCGCACCATTACGCGCGGGAGCCAGGATATTCCCATCGCGTCAGGGATCACGGTCGAGCGCGGCGATATCCTGCGCCTCGTGGGGCCGGAGGCCGTTGTATCGAGCGCCGCCAAGCGCATTGGCGTCGTGGTCGCACCGCCCGCGGCGACCGACTTCCTGGTGCTCGGCCTTGCTATCTTCCTGGGCGGGCTTGTCGGTGTTCTCGTCACGTTTCCCATCGGCGACATGCGGATTTCGCTCAGCACCAGTGTGGGTACACTCCTCGCCGGGTTGGTCGTCGGCCATCTGCGCACGCGCTTCCCGCTCTTCGGCCGAATACCAGACGCCGCGGTATCACTCATGACCGCGCTGGGTCTTGCCGCCTTTGTCGCGATGACGGGTCTTCATGCCGGGCCTGTCTTTGCATCGGCAATCGCCGAGGCCGGGATCGGGCTTCTTTTCGGGGGCATGATCGTCACCACGGTTCCGATGATTGTCGGCCTTTACTTCGGGCGTTACGTGCTTGGAATGAACCCCATCCTGCTCCTGGGCGGGCTTGCCGGGGCGCAGACGATGACGGCCGGCATGGCAGCCGTCCAGGACAGGTCCGGGAGCACGGTTGCTGTCCTTGGCTACACGCCCGCGGTCCCCATCGGGCACATCCTGCTCACCACCTGGGGGACTGTGATCGTCGGTATCGTCGCAGGATGAAGAACGGCAGATTCCACCAATTGGCGGCAACACTTCTGCACGGTTACATTTTTGCAACAGACTTACACAGTGAAAAAGAAAATACTGACTGCGAATCGACAGTGTGACACGACCAAGGCCTAAAGGTGCTTTAGATGCGACAGACACTATACATCGCGCCGCCCTTGCTCTTCATCGCGGCGCTGGCAACCGCGGGATCGGCGGCGGCGCAGGAACCGCCAAAACCTGCGGCGCGGCCTGTGGAGGTCAGCAAGGCGCCGGAGCATTGGCTTCCCAAGCTGCGGCTGGGCGACGACAATGCCTATCTGGAATTCTATGGCCAGATCAACAAGGGCCTGCTGATCTACGATGATGGCGGGACAACGGAAAATTACTTTCCGGTCGACAACGGTAACTCGTCCTCGCGCGCGGGATTTCGCATCTACACGCTCATGGAAAAAGGCTGGTCGTTCGGCGCCAATCTCGAATGGGAATGGAACCCCTACTCGACCACCAATGTGAACCAGTTGAACGAGGATCACTTCGATTGGGGGACTGACCTGCTACGCAAGGCGGAAATTTATCTCGACTCGAAGGATTACGGCAGATTCTGGTTCGGCCAGGGCAGCATGGCCTCGGATGCGACAGCCGAGGTCGATCTGTCCGGAACCACCGTCGTCGGCTATTCGCTTGTTTCCGACATGGCCGGTGGGCCGTTTTTCCGCAACGATGACGGCACGCTGTCGACGGTCCGGGTCAAAGACGCATTCACCAACTATGACGGCCTCAGCCGCAAGTTCCGCGTCCGGTATGACACCCCATCGTTCGGCGGTTTCAGTTTTGCGACGTCGGTCGGCACGCAAGTCGTCCCGGAGGAAACCGACGTCACCGTCTGGGACATGGCGGTCCGATATGATGAGACCTACGATGCCTTCAAAGTCGGTGGCGCAATTGCCTTTTCGAGGCCGGGCGACGGTAATTCGATCTACGACGCGTCCGTTTCCGTGTTGCATCTGGATACCGGTCTCAGCCTTACCCTTGCGGCGGGCTATTCGGATAAGGAAACGGTCGACGGGCGCTACGGTTATGTGAAGGTTGGTTATCAGGCCGATATTTTCGACGTCGGCAAGACGGCGTTCTCGGTCGACGCCTATTTCGGCAAGGACATTGCGGGAATGGGGAGCAAGAGCGACTCCTTCGGAGCGCAGGTTGTCCAGAACCTCGACTATCTGCAGACGGAACTTTACCTGGGAGCTCGGACCCATTCCTTGGAGCAAAGGACAGCCGATCTCCAGGACAGTTTTGCCGTTCTTGGAGGTGCCAGAATAAAATTCTGAAGCACAGTTGGGTGTCCGTTGCCGACCGGACCTTTTCCAATGAACAGCGTCTCTCATTATCATTATTCTAGAAAGTGCTTGAGCTTCGCGTTATGGATTCACCGGCCTGTCTGTCGAGGCCAAGGTGGTCAATTGCCGTTGCGAATTCCCTTCGAGGAAGTCAGCACGGAACGGAGTTTAAATCCCGCGTCTACTCAGAGATCACGGCAGACTGGCAAGGCGAACGCCCGCCTTGCTAAGACCCTCGTCGATCAACGCGATCAAGTCCGGCGCGTATCCTCGCGCAGCAAGTTCTGTCTCGGCTGATTGCGGCAAACCGCGCTTAGTCCAACGAAGCCCGCCAAGGGCGTTGGTGGCCTCACGGGTCAGGCTGAGTTGGCCAGCCGATGCCATACGCAGGATGTTGACTGCGGTATCGGCGGGGTTGGCCAGTTGGCGCGCGCGTGTCAGCGCGTCGCGATACTTGCCGTTTCGATAGTCATCCAGGGCCAGGGTAAGCGCTGCGTCGCGGTGCAGATAGTCGCAGCCCGCTTCCGCCACCCGCGCGAGGCGCACGCCCTCAGAATAGTCCCCACTGACGAAGAACAGCAGACCGAGCCGAGCGGGGATGGCATCATCCAGCGGATTGAGTGCGGCGGCGCGGCGGCCGGACAGGAACGCCGCCTCCTTGTCGCCGCCGACGAAGCGTGCCTGCATCTGGGCGACATAGCTTTGGCTTGATTGCGGTGCGAGAGCCACGGCTTTGTCCGCGAGCTCCATCGCCCGCGCCGCCGCCGTCGGCGAGGCGCTTGCCTCACCGGTCGCCACCAGCACCATGGCCAGACTCGCAAGCACATCGGCATCGACCGCCTGATAAGTTACCGACCGTTCCAGGCAGGTACGTGCTGAAGCCAAGCCTTCCGGGTCGATCCGCGCCAGGGAGGCATAGGCTAGCAGCACGCAACCGTATCCGAGCGACGGCGACACGAGCTGCCCCGCGGCCTCCAGACTGACGATGACACCTTCCTCACCTGCAAGCGAGCCGGCGAGCCGGGTCAGCAGCTTTTCCTGGACGGCGCGTGCGTCACTGCTGTCGATGTCGGCTTTCGCCGTGCCCGCTCGCAAGGCCTCATTGCTTTGTGCATCCACCACCTGCCACGAAACCCGATGCTCGTGCGAGGCGACGTTGTAAGCGATTGAAACGTGATATTCCTTGCCGCTCTGCGATGATCCGTCAACGCCGGCTGCCGGTCTCTGCGTGAGGGTGCGCACGCCGGAAAAATGCGATAGCGCATGAACGAGGTAGTCGCTCGCCTTCCTTTGTTCTTCGGCATCGGCTCCGCTTGCGGTCGGGACGATGATAACGATCGTCGGCTTCGCAGAAAGCACCGGTTGCCAGGGAAAGCGCTCAACGAACGAGAGATAGGCCGCACCGCCCATTACCGCGGCTCCTGCGACAGCGCCCGCGATCAGAGTGAAGCGACGGCGTTTGGGCTGGACGATGGCGGGGATCGCTTCCGGTTCGTCCGGCTTGCGCCTCCTTTCTACGGGGGAGATCGCGATTCCTGAAGGGGCAGGGGACCGGCCGCTGGTCGTGAAATGCGGAACGTAGTTGCCCTTGGGCAGCTCGATGCGGAGCCCCGCTTTCTCGCCGAAATTATCGTGATATTGCGCCAGCGCTGCGCGCAGCCGCGAGACCTCCACACGCACGATTGGATCGGTTGCCGCATCGAAGGTGGTTGGACGGCCGAAAACATCGATCGCGATAGTATAGGCTTTGACCCGCCCGGAGCGGCCCGCGAAGAATTCATCGATCAGGTAGCGCAGGAGTTTCCGGTGACGATCGGTCGCATGGAACTTACGATCGGCAAGCAAACGGTCAAGTGCAGCACGCGCCTCATCTTCAGTGACGGCACTGTGTGCTTGTTGACACGCATTCCTGTCATCCATGCTGCGCCCTCAACTGCGCACCACCCTGAAGCGAGCGCGAGCGCAACACGAACTCTAGACGAGAGCCGCAGCGGGGAAAACAGTAAATTGTCTCGTCACAAAATATTCGTGGAGGCGAGTGAGGCTGCGAACATCACGCAACCTAGTGCCGTGCCTCTGTCGTGCGCCGATGTCAAAGTCGTCATAGCTTGGGAGGGTTAGAGAAGCGACATGGCGGCCCCGGCCGCCTGGCCGTGCTCGTAAATTAAGACGCCGGTTTGGTGCAAATCGGAGCTTTTGATTGCCTAACGAGAGGGCCGCTATAGATCAAAAAGACGCTATCCGCCCATACTTGAGGACCGCACATGGAACCTCCTGCAATCGTCAATGACCTTGCCTCTATTGTGCAAACCGCGCTGGCGCCTGTTTTCCTACTTGCTGGCACAGCCGGTTTCGTCGGCGTCTATGAGATCCGGCTTGGCAGGGTGTCGGAGAGGCTCAATGCGATACAGGAGAAAGGCGAAAGGGGCGAGGTGCGACGGACGCAACTGGATTATCTGCGACGGCGAACGTTGGCCTTGGAAATAGCAGTCGCCCTTGGCACATTTGCGGCGATCTGCACCGGTTGGGCTATCCTCAATCTGCTTGCTGGCGCACTCCAGTTCGGGTTTCGTGAAGAAAATCTCTTCTGGTTCTTTGGCGGTGCAATCCTGTCGCTTATCGGATCACTTCTGGCATTCCTTATCGAGATGCTTGTTGCGGGGCGAAGCATGCTGCGCCAGATGCGAACGGATGATGCGGGTGAGCAGCGCGAATAACTGCCGTAGCTTTTCGCACCTGGCAGACGTATATGCCCAAACAAGGCGTCTCGGCTTAAGTCCTTGGCATGGCCGGCACGGCGCTAGCACGCGAAATACGAATCGCTCAACGACAAGATGATGTCGCGCAACGTTTGTTTCGGAGGTACCAACCTGTTCAAACTACCGCGGAACAATCGCTCAGGGACGAGGGTGAGGGGCTTCTGACTTCGGCGACATAAACCTCGTAACCGAACAGGGGATCCTGGCTCAAGTCCTTGCCATCAAACCAGGTCATAAAGTCTTCAAGGTCGGTCTGCCGTGAGAAACCCATAGCCACGGCAGACATGGTTTCGATGTCGCCATCTTCGTCCTCGTATGTCGCGCTCACCTCGAGGACACCCAACCGTTTGAAGTTCGCTTGCATGTGAAATGAAAGCCAAACCAGATATTCCAGCGGGTAACCGGGATTACCTCCGTATGTCACAACGAACGGGAAAGCTAAACGGAACCGTTCGGCCAGCGCTTCGCCGTCGGTCACAAAGATCAGGAGATCAGTATCTTCGTCGATGTCGTGAAGTTCGATCGTCAAATCATGATTGCGCAATGCGACGTAGCCGCCAAGGCGATCCCATGGCAAGGAGGTCATGATGATGTCGCGCCATCGCTTGATGGCCTCGTCGAGATCGCTGCGGACCAAAAACATGAAGAATTCCTGCAAAGCGTGACAACCAAGAACATACAGCCTCGCATAGCGCGCGATTCAGTCAATAGATATTAGGGGGCACTAAATCTCATTTGCGACTTGTAGGGGGACAAGGTGAAGTTTGCGAGGATGGAGACCGCGGGCGCCGGCGATTTCGCTCGGGTGACGCCCACTGTTTAGGAGCAATTCCAAGGCCGGTTCTTCCTGGAGCGCGGGGCGCTAGCGAAAGTGAATCCACGGGGGTCCAAAGCGCACATAGCGACGGAATTATAAGCTTGCGGTTGTAGTATTTTAGGATAGCCTTGTGGGGGATTAGCCCGCATCGGCTATCCCGTTTGGAAGTGAGAAAGATCAACAAATAGAGAGACCTCGGACAAGAGGCGGCTCATATTCGAAAATGCTTCGTCCCCGAATTGGTATGCCGATCGGGTTCCCTTGGATGTACTTGCGGGACGTCTTTGGCTTGCGGCGCACGGCAACCGTGTAGTCCGATGTCACAGTGGTCCCATTTGCTTGAAATGGATCGACGTGATGGCTGAGAATAAGAATGCCGGCACACCTCCGAGTGCACAGGACCTCCGAATGCAGATCCTCCAGCGGGAAATGGAGGAGATGGACAAAGATCGGCGATTGAGGACGATTGAGGAAGAGAAACACGCCGACTTTGCCGCAGATTTCCTCAAGAAGCAGGTGACCGAGGAGGAGATCGCCATCGTTCGCCGCCTTGTGACGAACGCCGTCAAGGCCGGCAAGTTTGAAGCTATGGTTTATAGCTTCCCGTCCGAGCTATGCACCGACAGCGGCCGCGCCATCAACAGCGGTGATCGCGACTGGCCTCAGACCCTGCAGGGCAAGGCAAAGGAGTTCTTCGATCGCTATCAGCAGCACGGCAAGCCGCAAGGCTACAAGTTGAAGGCGATGATCATCAACTTTCCGGGCGGCGTGCCCGGCGACGTCGGGTTCTTCCTGAACTGGGCTCCGGACAAGGCCTGAGCATCACCGCCATCGGCGTCGGAGTGAGCGGTGGCGGCACTACATTTCCTGTGCTCAGGGAACGATCGACCGTTTCGGTAAGCCCGCGCCTTTCGGCGCGGGCTTATGCGCTTTAAGCAACGTCAGGCACCGTTCTGCGAACGTGGTCGTCGTGCTCGAAGTCATCCGGTCGTTTCTGGCGTTTGCCGAGGTCCGGCTCGGTGAACTTCACGCGCTCGTAGGGGATCGAGGCAAGAATGTGCGAGATGCAGTTGATCCGCGCCCGCTTCTTGTCGTCCGACGGCACGATCCACCAGGGGGCATACTCCGTGTCCGTCATGCGGATCATCTCGTTGTAAGCCCGGGTATAGTCCCACCAGCGCTGATAGGACTCGACGTCCATCGGGCTAAGCTTCCACTGGCGCAATGGATCGGCGATGCGCTGACGGAACCGGCGTTCCTGCTCCTTCTCGCTGACGTCGAGGAAGTATTTCAGCAGGACGATGCCGCTTTCGACCATTGCCGCTTCGAAGCGCGGCGCGAGTTCGAGGAAGCGCCGGGCGCTGTCTTCGGAGGTGAAGCCCATGACGCGCTCCACACCCGGGCGGTTGTACCAGGAGCGGTCGAAGATCACCACTTCGCCGGCTGCCGGCAGATGCTGGATGTAGCGCTGCATGTAGATCTGCGACTTTTCCCGCTCCGTCGGCGCTGGCAGGGCCGTTACCCTGAAGACGCGGGGGCTGACGCGCTCGGTAAGTCGCCGGATCACGCCGCCCTTGCCGGCAGCATCGCGGCCTTCGAAGATGATGACGATGCGGGCGCCGGTCTTTTTCACCCAGGCCTGCAGGTGCGCAATCTCTTCTTGCAGCCGGGCGAGCTCCTTGGCGTAGCCACCGGATGATCGCTCTTCTGCGGGTGCAGACGCTTCGACAACCTTGTCGGGGCCGTTCTTGTCCTTATTCTTTTTCTTGCCTTCGTGTTTTCCCATCTGTCTCTCCCGTTTCGAAGTTTTGTGCAGTTCCCATGGCGTTGGAGTTCGCCACAGCTTCCCCTTTCGGCACCTGGCTTTCGCCGTACCGGGCTTCGTAAGCGTCGAGCGCGTCCTCCATGCCCTCGAAGATCATGTTGGGTCCGATTCTTTCGATGATGCCGGCTCGCTCAAGCAGGGCGCGGGCATCCGTGTGCAGTTCCGCCGTACCGAGCGCAATGTCGCGCGCCTTCAGTTCCTCGGCGAGATCCCCGAGCATCTCGGCTGCGGTGCTGTCGATCTGCGGGATCGCACTGGCATCGATGACCAGCCAATGCGCAGGGGGCGGCAGTTCGTCGGCGATCGCCGTCAAGCGCGCCCGCACATAGTCCGCGTTGTAGAAAAGCAGGCTGTCCTGGATCATGCAGGCGCCAAAGCCCGGCACCGGGCGTGCGTCCGGTGCTCGATGCAGCTTGTAGAAACCGTCCCGGCCGGGGATTCTGCCAAGCATCGCGTCGTGCGGATACATGGTCTGCAGCAGCAGATAGATCAGTGTCGCGGCAATCGCGATGACCACGCCGGTCAAGACGCCGAGGCCGATCGGCCCCCAGAGCGCGATCAGGGCAAAAACGAACTCGATCCGGTTGACGCGCCATATCCGCCTGAGGCCCTTGATGTCGATCAGGCTGAGTGCGGTCGCCGCAAGGATAGCGCCGAGCGCCGCGATCGGCAGGACGCGCAGAATGTTGCCGAGAAACAGGAGCACGGCCATCAGGGTCGCAGCGGCAACCAGGCTTGCGATTTGCGATCTACCACCGACAGCAAAGTTCACGGCGGTACGGGAATCCGAAGCGGTCACCGGAAACGCCCCGAACAGCCCGGCGGCGAAATTTGCTGCACCGAAGCCTGTCAGTTCGCGATTTGGATCGACACGATAGCCACCGAGCGTCGCGAAACTGCGCGCCGTGATGACACCGGAGCCGAAACTGACGAGGAAGATGGCGGCTCCGCCCGTCAGTAGGGCGTCAATCGGCAGGTTCCCGAGGCGCGGCAGGGTAAACGACGGTAACCCCTGCGGTATGTCGCCGACAACCGCCATGCCGCGCCCTTCGAAGTCGAAGAGAAAGGAAAGCAGCACGGCGACGAAGACGACGATGACCGGTCCTGGTATGGGCGATCGATAGATGCGGGCCACTTGCAGGAGCGCGAAGCAGGCCAAGGCAAATGCCAGGGTGGGCCAATGGATCGAACCGGCTTGGCGCAGAAGTTCGACCACCGGCGATATCAGACCCTCGGACTCGATGCTGACGCCGGTAAAACGCTTGATCTGCCCAACCAGGATGGACAGGGAGATGCCGGCGAAGAAACCGGTCAGGATCGGACGTGACAGAAAGGTTGCCAGCACCCCGAGCCGCACGAGGCGGGCAATCAGGCAAAGGATACCGACGATCAGCGCCAGCAGCGCAGCGGCTGTCACGCGGTCGACCGTGGTGCCGGGCGTAGCGAAAACCGTTGTCAGAACCGCGGCCAGCACGGTCATCGTCGCAGCATCCGGTCCAACGATCAGTTGGCGCGATGGCCCGAAAAGTGCGTAGGCGATGAGCGGCGTTATGCTGGCATAGAGGCCGGTTTCGGCCGGCAGTCCAGCTATGGCCGGGTAGGCGATGGCGCTTGGCAGGCCAACGGCGGCAATGGCAAGTCCTGCGGAGATATCGTTGCGCAGCCAGCCGGCACGGTAACCATCCAGGTTCGCGAGCAATGGCAGGGGAGGCAAAGTAAATGGCATGTTTGTGTCTCGATAACGCGAAGAGTCAATCGGGCACGACGTCCCATTTGTCGTCGGGATCGAAGCTGTCGATGAAGGGCACGATCTCTTCGGTATTCGGCCCGAGATCGCGTTCGTAGACGATACCTTGCTGGTTGACGACGAAGGTCTTGACGCCGGTCTCGGCATAGCTTGCCGGCCAGGCGATCAATGCAAAGCCGCCGATCATGTTGCCGTTGATGACATAGTCATAATGGCCGCCGGCGATGTTATCGCCCTGCGATATCAGGATGCGGAAACGGTAGCCGAAATACCCTTGGCCGGCCTTTGCCTTTTCCAGCGCAGCTTCGCTGATCGCATCGCCGACCGGGCTTTCACCATCGCCCTGGTCAGCCGGCCAGTAAAGCCCGTCGGTCAGGCCCGGGCTACTGATCAGCTTCTGGGCATATTCGAGCACGCCATCGGCGTCGCGATCCTCAGAGGCATATTCCCTCTGGGCATCGACATAGGCCTGTACCGTGTCGATTGCCTCCAGTTCGTTCTCGCCGACGCGGCGATTGACGATCTCCTCGAGCCCGACATAGGTGTCGAAGGCCCATTTGCCGTCTTCGCCCTTGGTGATCGGGAATGGCAGCGGCCAGAGCCGATCGCCGATCTGGATGATCTTGCGCCCTTCGAGATCGCGTACGATCACATTGCGGGCGGCACCTTCACGGATGAGCGCAAAGGTATCCATCGTCCCTTCACCGGCCTTCAGCTTCTCGGCATTGAGCCCCAAAAGCTTCGCCAGACCGTCGAAATCATTGGCGGCGAGCTTCGCCTTGAATTCGTCGACCGCCTTGGCTGGGTCATCGAAGACCGGAGGATCTTCGTCCGCCGCATAGGCGTCGAGGCCGGCCGCCATTTGATCCGTTGGTGCCTGTTCCGCCGGCGCCTTTGTCTGCGAGAAGGCGTTGAGCGGCACGGCGGCCAACGTGAGAGCGATCGCCGTCCCAAGGAGAAGCGGATGAAAGAGCTTTGTCATGGTCGTTCTCCTATCTGACTATCGTCTGCCGCCGCCGCGCCCACCGCCGCCGCCACCGCGGTGGATTGGAGGTTTGCCACCGCCGCGGGTCGCTTGTGGCCGCCCGCCGCCACGCTGGCCGCCACCCATGCTCTGTCCACCACGCTTCGACGAATTGACCTCGCGCCGGCCGGAATTGACGTTGCCGAGCCCCGACGGGTTCACGGGTCGATTCTCGGCCTTGCCGCCCATCTTCGGCTTGCCTGCGGGTCGGTTTGCCGGGGTCTGCTTTGCTTGCGGACGGTTGGCGCCTGCCTTGGCGTCACCGGCCTTCGGTCTTGTCGCCTGACCATCGGCAGGACGGGTCGCGGACCGCTGCTGCGCTTTCAGTCCATCTAACGTGCTCTTGCGCACATCCCTGATCTGGCCGGCGCTGCCGCCGCCAGCGGGCCGCGCGTTCGGGCGCTCGCGATTGATCTCGTTGGCGCGGTTGCGCAGGTTGTTGTTGCCGTCGGCCTTGATGTTGTTCTTGATGTTGGTCCGGTCGAACTTCTGAAACTGGGTGCTGTCGAATTTGATCTTGCTGCGGTCGACATTCTTCCAGTCGACGTCGTTCCACTTGACCTTGCCGTTGATGTTGTTGAAGCAATTGTTGCAGTCGATGTCGACGTCACCGCCGTTCCAGCGGCCGCCCCACACGCCCCAATCGTCCCAGTCGACGATTGCTGCGAAGGCAGCACCCGTCACAGCACCTGCAAAGAAGGTCGCGCCCGGATACCAGTAGGCGGGAGAGGGCTCGTCATAGTAGCTGATCGGTGTTGGTGCATAATTCGGCTCGTACAGCATCTCCGGCGGATACTGCGGCACGTAGATCGTTTCCGGGTTCGCCGCCTGGATGACGACATTGTCGCCTTCCTGGACCACTTTTACCTTGTCGTCCGTCTTGATGATGTTCTTGGCGACCGCCTCGTCGCGCAGTTGCTGTATCGCGATCAGCACGTCCTTCTGCTGATTGGCGATCGCATCACCGAAGGACTGGTTCCAGTCGAGGTCTTCGGCCATCATCTTGACGATCTGGGGATAGTTGAGCAGCGAGATGACGCTGCCGTCCCAATCGTCCTTCGGCTTCATGTCGGGCTTCTTCTGGCGTGCCTCGAGGAAGCGCTCCGCCTCGACGATCTGCAGCGGATAGAGAGCCGCAGCGGAGATCAAGGCCACCAGTTCGTCCGGATAGAGCGCGATGCGGGCGACGAGGATTTCGAGTTCGTCGTCGCTGAGCGGTTCCGGCGCTGTCTGCTGCTCGGCCGCCGGGGCGCTTGCCGACTGCTGCGCGATTGCCTGGCTCGACGGTGATGAGAGCATCATGGCAATGGCACTGCCAAGTAGGATGGTCGTCTTCCGGATCATAAACACCTCTCCAAGCACGAGGACGACGCGTCCTAATGCAAACTATGGTCGGCCCAGAAGTGAATAGACATGGCCGCATTCGCTCGCGAAAGAGCGCCATCGGGCTGCTGTCGTAAATTCGCGTAAGTTACGCTGTGCGTGCGCGTGAGCCCCTTATTGTCATCAGTATGACTTTTCGTCCGGCCTAATTTTGATTGCATTTACATCCACGGGCGCATTGTTGCCGCCGTCTGTCGAGGTCACATGACTGTAGAAATATGGACCAGGAGCCGCACTCATCTCAATGAAGCTTCTCCACTTCTAACTTTTACGGATGGCCAGGAAATTTACTGCACCGGGGACACGGCGGACCGCGCCTTCCGTGTCGCTTTCGGGGCCGTGCGCGTCTACCGAATGCTCACAAGTGGTCGGCGTCAGATCCTTTCATTTCATATGGCGGGAGAATGGTTCGGGATTGAACGTGACAAGCGCCGGAAGTTCAGTGCTGAAGCAATTGGGTCGAGCGGAATTCTTTCCGTGAATGCCAGCCCGAACGATAGGGCCGTGCCCCTATCATCTATATTCTTGGCACTGTCATCCGCGCAGGAGCAACAGCTCGTCGTTGGCCGACCGAGCGCGGATGAACGCGTCGCCGCGTTTCTGCTGGAAATGTCGGCTCGGCACCATGGCGCCCATGAATTCGAGTTGCCGATGCCTCGTAGCGACGTTGCGGACTACCTCGGCTTAACCATCGAAACGATTTCGCGTGCCATGACAAGATTGAAGCGAGGCAAGCTGATCAGGCTCGATGGCTCTCGGCGCATCGAAATCCTGGATATGGAAGCCCTAAAAACGATCTGCAGTTGAAGCCGCAGCGCACGAGCAGACAATTATGGCGGGCCATCTCCCGTCACGCCAGGAATTCCCGAATTTCCTGAACGAGCGCCTCAATCAGCTCTTCGTATTCTCGTCGGCGTTCTTCGCGTAGATCGGTCGAATACATATCGACCCTGCCCAGGGCTTCGTCAGCAACAGCCAGGTCATCGCACAATCCACGGAAACTCTCGCGACCAAGCAGAAGCTGTCGTATCTGAACAGACTTGTCAGGAAAGCGGCTCAACGCCGCCTGGAGCCCCGGGCTACCGACGTTTGAATTCAATCGCGCTTCCATACTCCCCCCCCGCCCACGACAGATTGTCTCGACCCCTGATGGATAGTAGGCGGATCATCTTGGTTGCACAGGTATGATACGCGACAATACGGGACGGGATACCCTTGGGTCCCCTGACAGCCTCAGAGCAGAGATTACGGGAAATGGACCGATGCCGATCAGCGGAGTAGTTGATTTAAAAGATTTTTTGCTTACGGCTATTCTTGCGCGAGTTCTAAATATAGGGTGGTTCGAGGAAGGGCAATTTGTAACCCGATCGCCTATAAGTTGGGCTCGGGCGTCTTCGAAAGGGATCCGATGGTCGCTGCAAGTTCAGGCAAAGAGCAATTCGAAGGACCCTCTGCCGATGACGTGCGAGCACAACTGGACCGTATCCTTTCAAGCGACAAATTCCATCTTCCTGAACGGGCTCGAAACTTCCTAAAGTTTGTTGTCAATGAAACCCTCGAGGGTCGTGCCGAGTACCTGAAGGCATTCACCATTGCACATGATGTATTCGGGCGAAGAGACACCTTTGACGCGCAGAACGATCCGGTCGTTCGAATTGAAGCTGGCCGAATCCGTCGCGAACTGGAGCGATACTACCTGCTGTCGGGTTCAAACGAACGAGTGGTCATCACTATTCCGAAAGGTGGCTACGTGCCGGCCTTCGAATTCAATCGTGAGTTCAAAGGTGTCGAGCAGGCAGGAACTGAGACGCTAGCCCAGATCGAGGATGGGCTTGCGTCTCAGCCTGCGACCCCGGAGCGTCCGAAAGCCAGGTTTCGCATCGGATTTCCGGTGCAGGCGCTGCTTGCTGCTGCTGTGGTGGGCGTGGTGGTCACCTCCACGCTGCTGATAAGAGCAGGTGACACAGATTACGGTGTTGCATCCGAGGCTACCGCAACCACTCGCCCGGCCATTGCGGTGGAGCGCTTCCGGGATGTTGTGGTGAGCGATCGCTCTTCCAGTCTCTCGATGGGGCTGACAGAAGAGATCATCGGCAATCTGGTCAAGTTCAAAGAGATCATTGTTACTGAGGGGACGGCATCTGCTGGACGTAACCGGACCACTTCAGGCTACATCCTCCAGGGCTCTGTGAGATTGGAAAATGAAAAGGTCCGATCAATTGCACGGCTCGTTCGGCGTTCGGATGGGGTAATCATCTGGGCGAACAACTACGATTCAGATTTGCGCGCGCAAAGCGCATTTGAAATTCAAGGCGCCCTTGCAAAAGACATCGCTACCGCAGTCGCTCAGCCGTTCGGCGTGATCTTCCAGACCGACACGAAAGATATTGCGTCCCAGAGTGTAGGCGGATGGGACGCCTACACCTGCACCTTGGCCTACTACAGTTATCGAACCGAGATGACGCAACCCGCCCACGAAGTCGCGAAAGATTGTCTGGAAAAGGCGACCACCCGGGCGCCGTCCGATGCGACGATGCAGGCGTTTCTGTCGCTTCTCTTTCTCGATGAGGTGCGTTTTTCCTATAAGCTTGGCGCGAAACCGGTTCCGGCCTCGCTCGAGACATCTTTCAAGCTGGCTCAGCACGCAGTCGAACTCGATCCCCAAAACGCCCGCGCGCTGCAGGCACTTATGCTCGCCAGCGTTTTCAGAAACGATATCCAATCGGCATTGCGGGCCGGTGCGGCTGCCTATGCCATCAACCCCAACGATACAGAGGTTGCTGGAGAGTACGGTTTGCGCCTGGCGATGTCCGGTAAATGGGAGACCGGGTGCGGACTTATCTCGAACGCTGTGAGCAAGGGAGCCGGCCCGAAGGGGTACTTCGAGGTTGGGATGGCGCTCTGTGCATTCATCGACGGTGACTTGGGGGCGGCGGAGCTCTGGTCGCGAATGTCCGATCTCGATTACAATCCGATGCACCACATGGTCTTGACGGCCATTCTTGGGGCCGCGGGCCGGATCGATGAGGCCAGAAACGAGCTAAACTGGCTCAACCAACACACCCCCAAGCTCATGCCGAATATCGCCCGAGAGATCTCAGTGCGCATCGCGCGCCAGGAAGATCGGGAACGGATTTTTGCCGGCTTGCGCGCGGCTGGTGCAGAAATCGATAGCTCTCCAAGCGCGACCAACTGATCAGCGACGCCTCGTCGTAAGGCATAGAGGTTACGCGAAGCTACGCCGGCAACTAGCTTCGAGATGATAAGCGTCCCGGCAGACGGAGATCCTCTCCAGCCGGTTTGGGACGCATTGATGAGTAAACGGAACTCTGCACTTCTTCTTCTCCTCGTTCTGTCTGGCTGTGGACATCCAAGCGGCGTGATGACGCCGGTCTCGCCTCCTGCTTCGAACGTGACAACTTCGAAAGTTGACATGCTGGTGGCGACGACGCGTGAACCTTCCGGCGATCCGGCTACCCTTTTCAACGGGGAACGAAGCCCTGTGCCCTCTCTTACTCAGGTCTCGGTTTCGCTGCCGCCCAAGCGGCAGTCTGGAACCGTTCAATGGCCAAAGAGCCTTCCCCCAAACCCGGCGACGGACTTCGCCGTGACGAACGTCCAACAGATCGCGACGGTGGATGAGGGCCGGGCCTGGTTCAAGCAGCATGTGAATGGCGGCCATGCACTTGTCTTCATACACGGCTTCAACAACAAGTACGAAGAGTCGGTCTTCCGACTGGCGCAGATTGTTCACGATAGCGGGATGCAGGCGACGCCGGTGTTATTTACCTGGCCGTCGCGCGCTGAAATTACCGCCTACCAGTATGACAAGGAAAGCACGAACTACTCGCGCACGGCGTTGGAGCAGGCGCTTCGTACACTCGCAGCCGATCCGAACGTAAAGGACATTACAGTCATGGCCCACTCGATGGGGACGTGGCTGGCGATGGAATCACTCCGTCAAATGGGGATTCGGGACGGACATGTGAATTCAAAGATTCACAATGTTATTCTCGCGTCGCCGGACATTGATATTCAGGTGTTTGCCAAGCAGTACGTGGAGATGGGAGAACCGCGGCCAAAGTTCACGATTTTCGTGTCTCAGGACGATAAGGCGCTTGCCGTATCCAGTTTCATTACGGGCAAGGTTTCGAGACTGGGCGCCATCAACCCCGCGGAAGAACCGTACCGGTCAAAACTCGAAAAGGCCGGCATTACCGCGGTGGATCTGACGACGTTGGATACCGAAGACAGCCTGAGCCATGGCAAATTCGCCGAAAGCCCTGCAATTGTTCAGCTCATCGGCCAGCGCCTGATGAAGGGACAAACACTCACCGATTCAAACGTCACCCTTGGACAGGGCATTACGGCTGTTGTCGGTGGAACGGTTACGAATATAGGTAACGTCGCTGCGACCGCAGTTGCAGCACCGGCAACGTTGGTCGAGCGGCCCTTGAGCGGGCGGGCGCGACCGCGCTCATCCGATACGACACTTGAAGACGACCTGAAACCGCAAGAGCTCGTGAAATAATGCTGCGTACCTGCTCAGGACATATCCGCATGAAATGGGTTCTCTCCGCCGCAGGTTCCGCTTTTTCTGCAGGATCCGAATATCGAGGCCGGCTCGACAATCGAAAAGCGCCAAGTTCAATGCCGTGTTCCAACTGGATAGCGCTTCTTCCGTCTACTTGATAATCCTATTGGTCCGCGCGTTCGGGGAAAAACCATGTCCGACAGCATACATCCAATTGCCATCCACCACTTGCCACCCTTCATCACCGCGCCGGGGCAAAGTGACGTCCTCTTCAACGTCGTTGTCATCTTCATGGTCCTGGCGATCTTCGCCCTCGGCACCTTCTATCTCAGGCTGCATTCGCTGCCGGAAACCATGGCGCACAAGAGCCACAAGGTTCAGTACGAGCTGGTGGCGGTGCTGGGGCTGATCTCGCTGGTGACCCACAACAACATCTTCTGGATCGCGGCACTGATCCTGGCGCTGATCGACCTGCCGGACTTTTCGTCGCCGCTCTCGTCGATCTCCCGTTCGCTGGAGAGGATCGCCGGCAAGGTGGATCCAGCCAGTGAACCGGTGCCGGGTGAGCCCGAGCCGGCCGCGGACCATCCGGCCGCACCTGCAGAACAGCCGTCGGTGGAAGGGAAGGCCTGAGCTATGTTTGAATTCATGCTTTGCTCGATGCTCACGATCCTTCCGGATTATCTCTTCCGCCGCTATGTCCAGGGCAAAAGGTTCGGCAAGGAGATCACGCTCTACTCCGTCTGGTTCGAACTGCGTTACGGTATCACCGCCTGCATCATCCTGACGATCTCGCTGATCACGCTGATCTTCTACTTCCACCCGTCGACGAAAAACGTCACCGCGGCGTTCCGCACGGTCGCGGTCCTGCCGGAGGCCGGCGGGCGTGTTTCGGAGATCTATGCGACCCGCTTCGAGAAGGTGGAGGCCGGCCAGCCGTTGTTCAAGCTCGACAGCTCGGAAGAGGAAGCCGCCGCCGAGGTCGCGCGCCGGCAGATCGCCGAGGTCGATGCCGAGATGACCGTCGCGCGCACCGAGCTCGTCGCCGCCGATGGCGCGATCGTGCAGGCCCAGGCGGCCGTGCAGCAGGCACAGGACGAGTACGACACCCAGGTCGAACTCAACCGGCTGAACCCCAACGTGGTCGCCCGGCGCGAAATCGAACGCCGGCAGGTCGCGCTTGAAGGCAGCAAGGGTGCGCTGACCGCGGCCCAGTCCAACAAGCAGACGCTGGAGACCAAACTGCAGTCACTGCTGCCTTCGCAGAAGGCGAGCGCTGAGGCGGCTCTGAAGCAGGCGGAGGTCGATATCACCAAGGCCACCGTTCGTGCCGGTGTCTCCGGCACGCTGCAGCAGTTCACGCTCCGGGTCGGCGAAGTGGTCAACCCGCTGCTGAGGCCAGCGGGCGTGCTCGTGCCGGAAGACGCGGGCCGGGCCCGGCTGGTGGCCGGCTTCGGGCAGATCGAGGCTCAGGTGATGAAGCCCGGCATGATCGGCGAGGCGACCTGCGTCGGCAAGCCGTTCACCATCATTCCGCTCGTCGTCACAGAGGTGCAGGAGGTGATCGCTGCCGGCCAGGTGCGCGCCAGCGACCAGCTGATCGACGTCACCCAGATCTCGCAGCCCGGCACGCTCACCGTGATAATGGAGCCGCTCTATCCCGGCGTCCTCGAGGACGTCCCGCCTGGCAGCAGCTGCATCGCCAATGCCTATACCAACAGCCACGACGAGCTCGAGTCACCCGATATCAGCACCGGCCGCTGGGCCTATCTGCATGTGGTCGACACCGTGGGCCTCGTCCATGCGATGATCCTGCGCATGCAGGCCTTGATGCTGCCGGTGCAGACGCTGGTGCTCGGCGGGCATTGAAGTGGAAGGTAGCAACCCAAACGGGCACTATCAGCCCGTTCGGTGGCGCCGAAAGGCTTTATTGTATGGTAAGTGTCTACGAAGCAAGGTGCCTTTTGGCTAGAGCCCCCAATGACACGAGACCAGCGACTGTCGAGCTCACTCACTCTTCCCCATGACACGACATCCGCTCCTCAACGCAATGCTACCGGCTGGTTCGGATTGGTAACGATATAGTGGTACTGCAGGTAGTATGGAGCAGTTCCGACCGGAAGATAGTCAGTGAGCGCCGGCTCTCGGCCCAGCACCCGTGCCATCTGGGGGATGAAATTGTCGCCATACCAGTTACTGACCTTCTCACACAGTTAGCCGCAGCTCATTCTGGACCGTGCGGAAGTAGGTTTCGACCTGGCGAACCTTGTTCTGGCGGGCTGCCGTGAGGTGATCAAATATCACCGCTTCAATCGCATCACGGGCGCGAAAGTAGCCACGAACCGCTGTGATGAGAATAGCGATCGCGCCAAGTAGAACGAGAACGGCGAAGAGTTTTCCATCCAACCCGAAGGCTGGGCGTGATTTCGATTTTAGCCTCAGTCCTCGTCGGCGGTCGACCGCGCCTCGAAACTCTCACGTTGCATCGACAACCATCTTCGAAGTGGCCAGCAAGCTCGATGGACAAGAATTGTCACCAGATTTGATTTCATGTTGGCCGATCCCAAGACCGGGCGCCTGATTTACACCGTTCAAAAGGAAGTGGATTTCTCCACGTCTCTACAATTCGGTCCGTACCGTCGCTCCAACGTCGCCACGGCCGTTATCCGATGTGACGAAACTACCGATCGACGTCACGGTCGCCTTTGCCGACCTGGTAGGCTTCACCGAGCTTTCGTCCAACATGCAGCCGCAGGATGTCGTGAGATTGCTCAATGGGTTGTTCACTCGTTTTGACGCGGCGGCGCAATAGCTCAGGATAGAGAAGATCAAGGCGGTCGGCGACGCCTACATGGCGGTCTGCGGCCTGCCCGAGCCTTGTTCCGATCACGCCGAGCGCATGGTGCGCATGGCCATTCGCATGATCCATATCAGCCGCGAACACGCGCTGGAGCACAACACATCCTTGAAGCTGAGAGTCGGTATCAACAGCGGCCCAGTCGTGGCCGGCGTCATCGGCAAGAGCAAATATATCTAGGACCTGTGGGGGCGACACGGTTAAACTTGGGAGCCGGATGGAGTCTGCGGGCGTTCCCGATTCAGTCCAGGTGACACGCACAGTGTATGACCAGCTCAAAGGCCAGTTTGTTTTCGAGGCGCGCGGTGCAATCGAGGTCAAGGGCAAAGGCAAGGTCGAGACCTGGCTTTTGAGGCTTTAGGCCTGCAAAGTGCCACGCGCCGACGCGACGCGTTGTCCTCCCATGATGGGCGCCGCCTCGCGGCGCCTGACGATAGGCCGGGAATCGGCCCCGCCCCGCCCTTTCAACCCGGGCCAGCCGGTTGGATCGGGGGCTGACTGGCAGAGCAAGCCGGGGTCAGTGTCGCATTTCTAACTGGCTCGCGAAGTCGCAGCCCTATTCAGCTTTGACATTGTTGTGTTATGACAAAATGGCATTGGTTTTGAAACTGCCTCTTCCCTGCTTCGGTCTGACCCAATCTGGCGAACCGGGCCAGACCAAACGCATCGGCACTGGTTCAGCGCGAACCGTCCGTCGGCAACAAGATCGGCCGCGATATCCGTTTTTTGAGTCTGCTTTCGAAAGTGCTTCGCGGAGTATCTCGACCTCCATCGTCTTGCGGCCGAGCATGTGCTCCAGCTCGCGGACGCGGTCTTCAAGCTTCTTCACTTCCGACTTGCCGACAACCGGCTCGTCTGAATCCGCGGCGGCAGCACCTCCCTCACTCAAGAGCCTGCGCCACCGGTAAAGCAGATTGGGCGCAACGCCATGGCGGCGAGCCGTCGAAGATACCATCTCGCCTGGTTCGAAACTCTGCTCAATGATTGTCAGCATCTGCTCGGTTGTCCGTTGTCCACCGCCTGCGGCGGACATCACCCGTCAGCAATTCAACTCGTTAGACATAAGCCTGTCCTCAAGCCTGTGCTTGAGCCTTTCTGCTTATGCCGACTGTCCGGTCGAAGGGGGGTGCAGTTCACGGGTAAACATCAAGAACCACCGGCGAGTGCTGAAACCACCCCGCACTCCGAAGACGAGTTGGCCGCGCTTGCTGCTGAAAACACGCGTCTTCGGCAGTTGCTGGTGAACCGACTTCGCTCCGAGAATGCCGAGCTCGAAAGGCTGTTCAAGCGATTTTGAGCGAAAGGGACGGCGCCCGAGCGGGAAGCTAGTGGGCTCGGTTGCTGTTTGCGGCGGCCGCGCTTTCAAGAACCACCATACCGGAATAGAGCACGGGTGTGTCGTTGCGATCGCGAAAGCACCGGCCGAAAGCGATCACAGAAACATACTGGCCGCTCCGCGTCCTGACGCGGTAGACGGACTGTTGGGCTCGTGCGCCGACAATGGTGTCGGTGATTTGTTTGGCGACGTATGCCCGGTCTCCGGGATGCACACGGTCAAGGTAGGATTTGAGCGGAAGCCCTCGGTTGGTCTCCTCGGCGAAAAGGCCAAAAAGCTCGGCTAAGGCTGAATCTGCGTAGACGAGATCCTGCGTTATATCCCAGGTGAAAATGCCTGAGTCCGCAGCGTCCGCAGCCGTGAGCTCAACAACCAGCGTCCGCTCTCTACCGTTCACCCCCGACTCTCCCACTTTTTAGAGAAGCAATTGCTCGGTTCCGATCGTTGCTGATGAAACGTCGTGGCGCTTGTGCGGGCCTTGTGATCAGGTCCGCGCGTCCGCCGTCATTCCGATTTCTATTTGCCTGCCCGTTGTATGCCGATCAATCAGGTGACGAAGGCAATCGTGCTTGTTGTAGCCGCCGTCATCCAGGAGACCGAGATAGAACTGCGCCAGCGTTTGAAATTCTGTCCTCTTGGTCGGTTCGTGTCGTCCACGCATCAACCCCTCAGTTTGTCATTTATTTCAAATCTTGAAGTGATTTGGCCGCGACGTGCGTAGACAGCACATTTCCGGCAGAAATGTTCTGCGATCTGGAGCCTTCACGGACGCCTGTCGTGCGCAACAAATAACCACAAGCTGTGAGAAATCAAAAATAGACGCGATAAGTTGTGGCGTTATATGCAAACGTAGAAATATACTGCCCGGATCAAGCGAAGAGGTTGATTTTGGACGAACGTAAGGACGATGAGAATTCCGAGACGGATCGCTCACCGAGCGAGCTGCAGGACATTGCTGAAAAGCTGGCGATCCTCGCCAAGGAGATCAAAGTTATCGCAGCGACTCCGCTTTATGCCGGCCCCGTCAGCGAGGCTTTCGAACCTGCGACTTCTACCAAGCGGCCGGACGACGCTGCGAAAACCGGAGCCCTGCCCCAATCGTGATTTCGGATGACATAACCACTACCGCCTGGAGATTGTCGGCGGAGCATCTGCTGCGCGGTCAAAAAGACCCAACGACAATGATCGCTGAAGCCATTAGAGACGAGCGCAAGCGCTGTCTTGAGATCGCTGCCACATGCTGTGGCAGCGACTCTGAGGTCGTCCGTCAAATCCGCGATGGCAGAGCGGATGGTGACGCATGATGGCGTTTCCTGTCGTTTGGCACTTCTGTGGTTGCCGCCCGTTTGGCAAGAAGTTTCTGACCTTTTTTGACGTGTGATCGAGTGCGGTCTTCTGTCAGGCCTTTCGTTGCGGCGCTTGCAAAGGCCGCCGGCCGGTATGTCATCGATGCGCATGAGATCCTTCAACAGTCTGCGTAGCTCAGGCCACGGCGTAAGGTCGAGCTCCAGACCCGGGTTTCGACGGTCGATGAGACGTGGTAGGCGTTCGGCGGTGCCGGTTTGGGAATTATCTTTTCCACGCGTGATTGCAGGCAAAGTTCTGCTAATCTCAGAATCAGCCGCGGTTCGACCTCCCTATAGCTTGAATTGCGGTCAGGCCACGCAAAGTGTCGCAAGCACCGTGTGTGGCCGTTTTATGCCGTCGCAGAGAGTTTGAATCATACAAAGATTATGTCAAGGTTATAATGTTGACCGCCGATCAAATCCGCATGGCGCGAGCTGCCTTGAAGTGGGGTGTTCGTGATTTAGCAAGTCGCGCCAGCATTACGGCGGCGACCGTCACGCGAATTGAGGCTGGCCGTCCGGGGTATGCCGCAACGTTGGAGGCGATCCGCATCGCGTTCGAAGCTGCTGGGTTAGAATTCATCCCGGAAAATGGTGGCGGTGTCGGCGTGCGCTTTTCCAAGCCAAAAGAATCTGACCTGCCAGACGGTTGAGGCGTACTCGGTTCTTTCCTCCGAGATCAAGGCAGCCTTGATCGACAGGACCTTGTACGCGCCTGGAGCCTTCCTATCTGGGTGGCCATCCTCGACATGGAGCCCCGAGATGGATCCGGTGTCAACGAACGCAGTTTCAGATCACGAGATCGAAATCATTCCGCCCACGCGCGACAAGAGACGCACAAGCGACGACGGTTTGCATCTGTTGTCAAAAGAACGCCTGGCCTCACGAATGGATGCAGACGGTTGCTGCATATGTGAGGAGTGTCTCGCGCCCTGACGAGGGATAGACTGCGATGGCGGGTTGCGCTCTTAGGCTGCCCTGACGTTTTCGGCCCTCGATTTTCCGGTCTTTCGGTCTTGCCCGACGTCGTAGCTGACCTTTTGACCATCGCGAAGCGGACCTGTGCCATCGACCGCGGAGACATGAACGAACACGTCGGTTCCACCGTTCTCGGGTGAGATGAAACCGTAACCCTTGTCGTGATTGAAAAACTTAACCGTACCGATTGCCATCATCATCCTCGTTGGCTCTAGGGTCTCCGCAATGCTGCGGAGCCTATTCAACGCGTTCAGCTCCGGCAATCACGCAAATGGGTGAAGTTGCGGCCGGCTAGCACCGCATTCGAGCTCCGTTCCTTTGGCGCAACCTTAATGTCCTCAGTCGCGTGCATCTCTTGATGGTGCGGCTGGAGCCGCAGGATTTGACATGAAGGGAAGGGGCCCCAGGGGCGCTGCCCCCTTCGCGACGTTGCGCTCCGTGCAGCGGGCGCTGGCGCTTTAACCCCAAACCCCCTCTCGTCCGCCCTAGCTCGGGAAGCAGGAACGAAAGGCTCCCCGCTTCGCGAGATCAAGGGAAAGGGCAAGGACATGGCTAAGGAAAACGCAACGGCTACCAGGCCTGCGTGCGATGTCTTCTTTGTATACGTTGACCTACAGCGTGTGCACAACAAAACGGAGCACAGCCATGCTTGTTCCCGATGCTGCGGAGATTTGAGGTGTGCTTATTGCGTTCAGTCTTCTGGTCTTTGCGGGTGCGAAGAACCGAACGCTTCACGCCGACTTCGTACAGATGCCCGAAGGCATGAATTCACCCCGCCAACCAGCTGAGCGAATTGCGCTACCCATCGTCTCGTGCACGATCCCGGCGGTTTGCGCTCTGAAAGGGTCGTGCGGGAGTCCTCACCATCCAGTGTGTCTTTTCAAGAGTTTGTAGGTGTCGAGACCTCTTACCGCCCGCCGCGATTAAGTGTGCCGGTGGTACGGATGGAACGGTTTGGCAGAAGCGAGGTGGAACGATTCCTCCGTAAAGTGCTTTCTCTCCTGCATTCACTTGCCAAGGAGAGAACCATGAAATCGCTGGCTGAAATTTTCGAGCATACACTGCAGGATATCTATTTCGCTGAGAACGCCATCACCAAGGCACTTCCAAAGGTTGCTAAGGCAGCCAACAGCGCTGAACTGAAAAAAGCGGCCGAAGAACACCTCTCGGAAACCAAAGACCAAATCAAGAAATTGGAGCAGGTTTTCAAGTCGATCGGCAAGACGGCGTCTGGTGAAAAATGCGACGCCATCGAAGGGCTGATCAAAGAGGCCGACGGTTTGATGAAAGAGGCCGAAGGAACAGCTCTCGATGCCGGACTACTGGCCGCTTGCCAAGCTGTCGAGCACTACGAGATCGCGCGCTATGGCTCTCTTCGTGAGTGGGCCAAGGATCTTGGTCATGATGAGGCGCACAAACTTCTGAGCGAGATTCTCGACCAGGAGAAGGCTACGAACAACAAGCTCACCAACCTCGCCGTGACGTCGATCAACAAAACATCGAAGCGATCCAAGGCGGCCTAATCGCCAAGGGGCGGCCGCGCCCGTTAAAATGGCGCGGCTGGCCGCGGCGCAACCTCTGCAGTTGTCGCTCCGGCAAGGTGAGCCGGTTGCGTGGATTGTCATTCCAGAGCCGTCGTTTTCTTGGGCTCAAAGGAGAAAAGCGTATGACTTACATCGAGGACGACAACGGCGAGGTCTGGGATCTTGCCGAAAAGATCGGGTTCTGCATGCTCACCACTCAATCCGGCGCGGACCTTAAGGCCAGGCCAATGTCGGCCTACATCGAGCGGGTTGAGAACGCCCTGTATTTCTTGACCGACGTCAAGAGCCACAAAGATGACGAGGTCGCGCGCCATCCAAATGTCTGCCTGGCTTTCGCCGACACAAAGAAGCAAAAGTATGTGTCGATTTCGGGCGTCGCCGAGGTACAGAATGACCGCGAGAAGATTCGGGATCTCTGGTCGACTCCTGCCAAGGCATGGTGGGACAGCCCCGACGATCCCTCCATTCGCATTCTCAAAGTTACGCCAAGCTCGGCAGAATACTGGGACAGTCCCGGCACTGTGATCAGCTACATCAAGATGGTAGCGGCAGCCGTCACCAGCGCCAAACCGGACATGGGCGAAAACGCCAAAGTGCGGATGTAGATATTGGCGGGCCGACGTGGCCTGCCATCTTTGCCGCCTGACATTACCTCATGAAATCGGTGATGCGGCGGCTTGGCGCGATCGCTCATCTTTTCAACGGGGCAGGAAAACGTCTTTCCGCTGATCGCCTCATAATTCCAGACGCGCTGCTGGCGTTATCCGCCGCCACGGCAATTGAACCTCAGGTCGAGACCTGGCGAAAACAGCCGTTGCGCAGGCCATTCTCGTCGGCGCTTCAATTGATCGGCTGCGACATTTAAGGGGAAGTACGTGTGACGGATTGGCTTTTATCTGTTGGTGTGAAACTCGACATTTTTCCGCATCTGGCAGCTTTGATGGTGGCCTACATCCTTGCTCTGCCGATCGGCTGGGATCGCGAACAAAACGAACGAAGCGCTGGTCTTCGCACATTTCCGTTGGTCGCCATCGCCGCATGTGGGTTTATACAGGCTGCAGAGACGGTCACACTTGGCAACGCCGAGGCCACCGCGCGCGTGGTTGAAGGTCTGATCAACGGTGTCGGTTTCATCGGTGGCGGCGCAATCCTTGTCGGCAAGCTCGGCACTCGCGGGACCGCCACGGCGGCGAGCATCTGGGCGACTGGCGCAATCGGCGTCGCCGTGGGGCTCGGATCCTACGATACCGCCATCGTTCTATCGATCGTCACGTTCGCAACGTTGAAAGTTATGACAAATTTCAAGTCACCGAGAAACGAAGCCCTGGCACCGCGGGAAAAAGGTTGAGTAAGGGCCATTGGCGTGTGGTTGCGGGAGAGCCAACCCTAATCGTCGCTTGTCCGGATTCCCAGCTTGCCACCGGCGCGACGCTGAGCCTCCTGCGGCGACGATCAAGTGTCTAGGACGCTCGAACCAACCCTCCCACGTCCCAACCTCCCTTGCAAGTAATGCCGGCGCGCCCCAGCACAGCCGGAGCAAGCCAAGCTATTGGCATCGGCTAATGTTTCAATTTCGGTCTCCAGGACGAAGTCACAGACAAGATTGTCGAGGCCCTCGTTGGACGCCTGGCGCAACCACCTTCACGCAAAACGTCCGAAGAGCTTGGAAGCCTATGTTCTATCTGTCCGCGGGCGAGGTCTGATCTCAGCGTTCAACAGTTCCCCAGAAGCGCTCCGCGAGGCCAAGATACTCTTGGATTGGGCAGCGACCGCTGACGTGTGCATGTTAGCCTCTATGCACGCACCAATGAAGGCCTCGCGCGCGACTGCAGAGGGAACCGAACGGTTCAGCGCCCCCCGGCATGCCGTCACGGCTCGTTCATAGCCCTGTCCGTGCCTTTTATCGGCCATTCATGTTCCAGAAAATCCAGCGCGTCGTAAACTGATGCGAATATGCGGTTCGTTCCTGACTGTAAGTGCCGCGCTAAAACTTTATCAGGCCGTTCGAAAGAAAAGCGCGCAGCTTGGCGTGTACCGGCACAGACTGATAGCGGGCAATTAGTTCTGGGCTCGCCCTCTTGCCATAGTGGCTTGCTATTTCCGGCATCGAGATGCGCTGTCCGGCATACGGTACGTACCGCACGAGCGTTCCTGCGGTGATGTGACCGGGATGAATAACACGGCAGTAAAAGCCCGGTCGAGCAGCCTTTTTGTATAGTTTGAGAAAGGCATGATCTCCCATTCTATCGCCAAGAACCCGGCACGGCATTCGAGGTGCTGTTACTTCCATCACGAGATCGCCGGACAGGAAACGGTCACCGACCGACACGATCTGGTTGTCCAAACCTGCAATACAGAGATTTTCGCCGAATAGCCCGTGATTGACAGGCTTGTTGAGCGTCTTTTGCCACCAAAGCCGGCTCAGGTTCCCCTCAACGTAGACCGCCTGTTCCGGACCTCCATGATGTTTTCGATTGCAAACGGCGTCGTCTGCAAGACCCTTCAATCCAATGGAGACCGTTTCGCTGGTGGAGCGCTTGTTGATCCCGGTTTTCGTCTTCTTGCCGGGTCTTGCCTCCGGTTTGCCAATACATACCGCCAACACCTTCAGATCTTGGGTTGCGACCGTCATGTAAAAGCCAACCTCCAGTGTGCGCTTGCGTCTATTGGCCATGCCTTACCGCTTGCGCCTGCCATCTTTGTGGCATTTTTTGAACCTCTTGAGAAACAATAGCTCCTGGGTCAGTTCTTCCCTTCAACGCTCTGCTTTCTTCGCCGTTTGGTGCTCGTGGGTGATGAGTTCGCCAGGTTTCCTGGCTGCTTCTAGCCGGCGCCCATCTGTGGTTCCAAGGCGCGGCGTTGACCACTTCAGGATCAATGGTCAACGTCGTTCAATTTGGATCTGGCCTTGTCAGCAGGGACCTCACGCACGCACCCAGGCCTCGGTATGGCGGTACAGCCAACGCATGCGGGCACGTGCAGTACTGCTCAGCCACAGGAAATCGACTGGCTGGAAAACCGGTAATCTGATGCCCCTGAATTCCAGTTTCGCTTCTCACCAATCGTTTACTTCCTAACGGCTGCTCAATGAGTATCATCGCCTTGATGCCGGGGGCGGCGTCAGTCGGGGCAAATTTGTCGTCTTGGGAGAGCAACAAATGAACCTGGAGAATTCGAGCATCGCACCGAACGACGTTGGGCTGCTCCGGAGCGTGCTTGACGCATGGTGCCGTCATCAAAACATCAGCCGAAAAGAGGCCACAGCGGAAGCGAGAATCCTCATCAACGAGTATCAAAGAGGCGTTCGTTCTCAGATAGAGTTGATCGACGCGCTCTCCAAGCAGCAGTAGGAATGCATAGCTTCCCACCGGCCACTTCCGCAGAACTGGTTGTTGAGGGTGTATCGGCGCCCTCAGCTTTTGGACCTTTCGCAAGCCGTCACCCTTCCATTGGCGTGCAGCAACATCCGAGTTGCAGCAGTCTGCTGGTCGGCGCCCGTCTGACAGGCCACGTCCAATAGGGCCTTTCATACAATCCTCGCACAGCCGCGACGAGATAGCGGTTTCGATGCGCAAATTTCTGTCTGAGCGTCAGCGATCTTCTGACTAAACAGCTTGTCGGCCCAAGCCTGAGGCACCCCCGTGACCATCGCCTCACTCGGTGGGAGACCAGTCCCAACGCGCAAGATGCGAAAATGCGGAATGCAAGTACCCGCCGACTGGAGGCACTACACCGGCGCGCCAAAAGGGGGCGGCATGCGCTGGGCCGGTTCTAGAGGTGCCGAACTGCCGCCTGCCTCCCAGGACACCTACACAGAAGGTCGCCGCTTAGAGTTCAGGATTAAAGAGTCGTCAAGGCGCGAGGCATTCCTCGCATATCCCGCAACCGTCGACATCCATTAGCGATGCGAGGTGCTTCTGCTGGCAACAGAGGCACATTACGATATCGGACGTGTTCTGTGGCTCGCGTTCAGGCGGAAGAATTTCCATCTGTCGGTCAGAACTGGCGCGGGTTGTCTGTCGATTCATCTCGGGGCTCCATGTCGAGGACTCCACAGAGATAGGAAGCCGTTAGACCGACGCAAGATGCCGATCGCTACGCTCCTTAAAGCGGAACCAAGATGGGGGCGATCCGGCTCTAATTTAATGTGCCTCGAACCGATCCAGCATACTTTGAAGTATCTCATTCTCCTGTCGGAGCTTCCGAGCCAGACGTTCTTTCAGCCTGAGGTTTGCTTCCTGGAGCGACGCCAGCTCGTCAACAGTGAATGCAACGTCAACGTGCTTTGACTTTGTTGGCGCGCGCCGCACCAAACCCGTCGAATGAGGACGCTTCGAACGCTTGGACGGCTTTGCCGGGAAGGCAGCGTTGACTGAAGCATCTGCCGAGCTTGTCTTTGGGACGACATTCCCTTCTGGCACTTCTGGTTGACTAGCGACTGTTGCGACATCATCGATCGTCGCAGCCGCTGAATTGAGCGGCTCCGTAACCTCCGGTGGCAGCTGGTCACCAATTCGAGCTTCAGCCAGGAACAGATGTGGGACTTCGGCCTCGGCCTCACGCACAAGTGCCTTCAGATCGGTGTCGCCCCAAATAGAGGCTGGTCGGCCTGTCGAACGTCGGCGCGCCGACTTCACTTCGACAATGAACTTTCGCTGTTGTGGCTTCATCGATATCCAGGGTCCGGAGCGGGTTCAGCGCGTGAAGCGTCAAAATCGCTCTAGCATCTTCTTGAGTTGGGCGTTCTGTAGCGCCAGCTTCTCCGTAAGCTGATGCCTTAGCATTCTTATTTCCTCGTCCAGTGCGGCAACGTCATCGGCTAACGAGATCGGCCGCTTGGGAGCATGGAAGCTCGGTGAGCCATACTCGACCCGAGGATCCACCGCAACGGAAGTGCTTGATCTCTTGTCTCTTGTTCGCCGTCCAGGTGGTTTGCGTGCGGGTCGACCCGCCTGCTCGGGCACCTGCTCGGCCATAGGGTTTGTGCTGTGGCTGGCGGCCTCGAAATCAACCGCATTTGTTCCGCCGGCCCCGACGACATTGTTTTCGACTTCGCTCGGCCCCGTGCCGGCTGCGTTTGTGACCGCATCCGTCGTTTGAGTAACAGCAGGAGGTTCCATTCCTGCCGAGGGCGCATCCGAGCTTTCGCTCACGGGCTCCGATATAGATTCCCGGGGCTCGACAGCTCTGCCTCTTGAGGTCAGATCAAGTAAGAACTTCCAAGGTGATTTCATGATATCTCGTCATCCAGGATTGCGCCAGGCCATCTCCGAAGGATGCTTTGACGAAGACCGATCGCGTAGACGACCGGTCTTTCATTAACACTCAGCTGAGTCCGAGCCGCTTGCGCAACTCAGCATTCTCCGCCCGCAACTTATCGCCGAGCTCCCTGCGAAGCCGCGAATTCTCTTTCTCAAGCTGAAGAAGATCCGCGATCTCGTCATGTGCTTGAGATGCCGCTGCCGGCCTCTTGTCGTCGTTCTTCTTTGCGGCGTTTGCCCTTGCGGTGCGCTTCGGTTGACTTGCAGTTTTCGCCTCGGCCGAAGTTTCCTTGCTCTTCCGGGCTTTCCTGGCGCTCGGTGCGGGGCTTGACTCTGCCGTGGCAGCGTCCGCTTTTTTTGCTCGTGGCCCGCGCTTCTTAGGCGCGGCCACTTCCGCCGGAGCGGTCGCAGTAACCGGGTTGTCGTCCAATTTGACCTCATCTGCCATAAGTCTATTTCCTCTCTCCGGATCGAAAGCATTTGTCCGACGCGCGAAATATGACAGCCATACCACTCGCGGTCGAGACATCAACAATATCAGAGCTACATTGCACGAGGCCGACCAAGGCAAGTTTGCCAGCGATGGAGATGTGGCGACGTCGTCGGTAGGAAGTCAAGTCTGCCCGTCAATCATGAGTGGGAAGCCTGTTCGCTCGTTCGGGCTCTGCAGAGTGCTTGATGAGATCGGCGCGCTTATCGAGAAGGGCGATCCGGATGTGACGCCTCGCGTAAAAGAGATCGTCGACATTGCCCGATCGCTTGCGCGTACGCAAACGCCTTGATAGCGCCTGGTGAGGGGCATGCATCCACGGAGTTGGACCTGCTCGCCGGGGACTAGGCTCGATTGCGCGACTTTGACCGGCGGGAGGCGAACTTGCGTCAGGGTGCTATTTGATAAAACCTGGATACTGGACTTCTTCTCTATTCACGCCTTCGGAATCTAACCGAATGGGAGCGGGATCCGGGGTGTCGGCCATGTACCTATATGCGACAAGCCAGTCGCGCAAAATAGTCTCAATTGCGGCGGCTCGGCCGGCAGGGAGGGGAGGCAGGTCTGCGAAACCGGACATGAAAGACTCCTCTGTCTCACCCAGATAACGAACTTTCATAGCGCCTGTTCCCAGCGAGTTGAACAATTGCTCCAACGGCTCATTCACGCGACAGCGGAACTCTTGTCGGTGCGAAGCAATTGACAGCATCCGTTGGGTTCGTCATTCGAAGAGAAGCATCTCGCGCAAGAACCGGTTGTCGGCAAGTGGTGCTAAGAGATTACCTGACGGATACGGCTTGTACGTCAATTAATGTCCGGAGATGCGAATGGCTGAGAACGACAACGAGGGACCGGCTGAACCCACAAAAAACCGCCGTACTCTTATGGCCAGCCGTTGCCGCAGGGGCACGATTGGATTGGGGTAATCTACAGGTTCGTGATCGCTCTCAAATCTGCCTTCCCGAAAAGAGGAAGTGAGTTGGCGGCAACTACCGGGCAACTCTACTCCGACGAAAACCCTGACATTCTACTGAAAGTTTAATTTCTAATGCTCTGCGAACGATCCGAGAACACCGAGAATACGAAAGAGCATCTATAACCCCTATGGATCAGCAGATTTTGAGGGTAATCACCTGCGCATAGACGGCGGTCCTTGGGTGGTGCGCGATCTGCCTCCTTATGCCCACATTCGAGGGCTGAAGTGGGCCATGGACAAAGCCGGCGTCTTCTTTCTCTTGCTCATCTGCATTCTCGTTGCCCTTGTATTGAGCATTCTGATGTTTGAACCGGGGGTAGAGACGGCGCCGCGAGATTTGCCTGTGACTGTCCCAAGCAACTAGGGCCTTTGCCTAGAAGCGACCACCCTGGGCACCGACGGCGAATTGATGGGTGGTCTTGCCGTAAACGCCTTCGTAACCTCACGTCGGATTCTCAGGCCGTCGCGCCGTCGATATACGACACCTGCCGTATATCGCCCGCTCGGCAATCGTCCTACGCAATGTCTCCCGCGATCCTTGGCGGGAGGTTCGAACCTAGGAAACCACCAATGAAGATCGCTATAGCCGTCCTGGCGTCGCTCGCTTTTGCGACGACCGTCAACGCCTATGTCCCGTCGACGCCAGTCGAAAAGAAGCCCATCGCTAAAACCGGCGAGATTGAATTAGCCGCCGGGGGGGCGCGAGGCCTTACCGCAACGAGCAGGGACGCCCCCTCGTCCAAGGGAGCCGCGAAGACTGACGGAAAAACCACGCAATAACGAAATGAGAAAGGGCGGCTCCGGCCGCCCTGAATTTTGGCAATGTGCGGCTACGGCGGGAGGCGGTGACATCCTCCCTAAGGCCCGGCGAGTGTCCCTCCAATCAAGATCCGCGATCAGGACAGCCTGCAAATCACCCAATGAATGCAGAGTTCAAGCGGAAGATCGACGTGAAGGAGGCCGCCGAGCATATCGACCACAGCTTTGACCGTGTTCCGGCCTGTGACGTCCAGAATGGTGGCGAGCATCCCGCCGACCAGGCGGTGTTCAGGCGCGATCCGGATGGTGACTTCCTTCGGAAGCTCCTCCTGCAACTGCTTGCGGCTTCGCTTCTTCCGTGCGTCGCGCTCGCGCTGCAGTGAGGCCCCGGCCATGGCTTCGGCATCTCGGAATCCTCGCGCTGTGGTCGGACCGCGGCGAAACATGCTTTCATTGGGACATGCCGGCAACCTCGGTGGCTCGACGCGCAATCAGTGCCGTATGGCCTCCGACGTAAGCTCCACGAAGCGGCCGATTGACCAGAGATAGGCAACGATTTGCCATCTCACACGGTCGCGGTTTCCGTATTTCTCTAGTACTCGATCAAGGGTTCTGCTCGCTTGGATCTGCTCGTCAATTTCGCCAATGACGTAACTGTCATGGCCGACAGCGCAAATGTCGCAGCCTGCTTCAATGACATCGAAAACGAATGCCGGTATTTCGCTTGCGTCCATCTGGCGTCGTTCGGTCATGGTTAGACCCCCTCCGCTGTGTTCGTTTTGTCAGGGTTCGATCGCCCGGTGCGACAGGGCAAACCCTGTCCCTTCGTAGCGGCATGGGCTTGGGCCGCGGTCGATCATGGAAACAGTCGCTCATCCGTGAGCGTGAGCAGGACGACGACCTCTGTCTGCAAGTCGGCGCAGATCTGTTGATATTCGGTGATCAGCTGGATGCGAGCCGGGTACTCCTGCAAAAGATCGTCGAGAGCCGAGGCGGCCAGCGCGTAAGCCTCGAAGAGATCGAGCAGACCAGGGTCTCTCGCCAGGCGCAACTGGGGGCGATGGCGCGGTAAAGCCATCTCCAGGCGGGCTCGTCCCAGGTGCATAAGTCTCATGGCCGGTCCCCCGTTTTCGCTAGCGCCTAGTTCGAGGGGGCGACCGGCGTTGGAAGGACAGCGGTGACTTGTTGGCCAGGGGCGTTCGAGAGCGCGCTGCCCACGAAAAGGTAGCCGCCGATGGCGACAATCGCCAGCAGCATCACTCCGATAGGAAGCCCGGTCGAGAATCTTCGCTCTGGTTGGTTATAGCGGTATTGTTCGTACATCTTGAGTTCCTTCGATCATCAGCGACACCAAGGCGAACCGAAGGGACGATAGGTCGCCCTGGTGTCGTTGTTCGCCCGCAGCGCGCAGGGGAGCTGGCCATGGGCTAAAACAAAATCTAGGGCGGCTAGCGTCGCGCAGCTACGGTATTAGGACCATTGCGAAGGGGTTATCGGACTGAAGTCCCATGGTGGAACATTTTCCCGCACCCCACGTTTCTAAGCGCGTTTTCTGCAATTTTCGTCGGAAATCCTTGAAGCCGCACTCGCCCCCATCAGAGCGCTTTCCGGCAAAAGAGCTGTCTTAAAAAGTATGGCCCCGTCGGGGGCACGACGAGGCCAGAGGCTCTTATCGAGGAGACTTCACTGGGGGACATTGGTGAAGCCTTGTGCCTGACCCTGATTGGGGAAACAGGATCAAGACAACGTGGAAACGCCCGCATCGTGAAATCGTTCCGGGATCTCAGCAAGAAAAGATGGCCTCGAGCGAGGTGCAGGAAACGACTTGCTCCGAAAAGGTGAACGCGCCGGCGCAAAGGCGAAGTCAATTCGCCACGAGAAGCGACACTGGCACAACTGGGTCTTCCTTGACGGTCCTCGTGACGACGTAGGTGAAGTAGCGGGCGATTCCGAGTTCGCTGTCGAGAAGCGTGTCGATCAGGCGCTGGTAGGCGTCGATGTCGGCAGCGACGATCTTCAGGATATAGTCAACGCCACCGCCGACTGACCAGCAGCAGACGATTTCCGGAATGTCGCGAACAACCCGCTCGAATCTGTCGAAGTCGACTTGGCGGTGGCTGGCAAGTGTCAACTCGACCATGGCGCTTGCGACGGGGGCTACTCGTCGAAGAGATAGGCGCGCGTGATATCCGCTGATGATGCCGGCCTTTTCCAATTTGCGTAGCCGCATCCAGCAGGGCGTGGCAGAAAGGCCCGCCTTTTCTGCGAGCGCAAGCTTGGTGATGCGGCCATCCCGTTGGATGGCGTCGAGGATACGTAGGTCGATCGCGTCAAGTCTCATGGCAAACTCCTGAGGCGGTATCGCGCGCTGGTCTGCGTCAAGCGCTTCTGAGCAATGCCGCCTTTTCTGCTTCCATTTCCGCGATGTCTTGAAAACGGTCGGCGATGCGCGCGTGCGCGCGACCGCTATCGGCAGCGCCGATGGCAACGATGATCTCGTCGGGGCCGGGGGCGTCGGCGATCTGGAAGTTGGCGGTAAGGAAATGCGATCGTTTGCCGTTCTCACTCTTGTGCATCATCGGCAGCGACAACAGAGCGCCCGGCGCATTACGAGTGTTGGCAAATTCGAGGTAGTTCGTGCCGCCGATCGCTTCGCGGAAGGGGTTGCCGAAGCGCAGCGTGTGGATCATCGCCGAGGCATGTTCGATCTCACCGGCGATGCCGACAGCCGCGGCCTTGCCGCAAGCCTCGACCTTATCCGCAGGCATCTGGCGGAGCAGCCGGTCCGTCATCTCCTGGCTGAGTTCACCGGCGATGCGAATGATTTCCGGCCGCAGATCTTCGACAAAGCCTCGCCCTGCCCAGGGGTTCTGGATCACTGCAGCCACCAATGCGATGTTGACCGGACGCGGCGCTATCTTGCCGCCTTCGATAAGGGTTTCTTCCAGGAAGGTGCAAATTTTTCGGATGCCGAGTGTCATGGGGACGCCGCTGATAGTGGAAACTTGCGGCAACTTACCGGCTCGCCTGGGCATTTCTTCCTCTGTTTCGAGGAAGTGGGCACCGGTCGTTCCTGCAAAAACAAGGAGATCCCTGCGTTGAACGACTCCGCTCAATGAGCGAAATCTAGATCATCTTATTTTTGGAGGAAGTTTGCCTTTAGCTCCGAGTGGAGAAAAAATGGCATCGGTCTTCCTCCGTCCGTGAGAATGCGCCCGTCTCTGCGCCCGCCCAACATGGCTCCGCCAACAGGCGACCACCAGATGGAAGGGAACCAAATGAAGACGTTACCGGCGAACACGACCGCTTTGATGCTTGTCCTGCAGCTTTCCGCGGGCACAGCTTACGCTGCGAGCGCACGGCTCGATAGGCTCATCGACCAGAAGTATCCGGAACTCGAGCAGGTCTACAAGGAACTCCATGCCAATCCCGAACTCGGCTTTCATGAGACACGGACGGCAAAGCGTCTGGCAGCAGAATTGGAGAAGCTTGGCTTCGAGGTGACCGTCGGCTTCGGTGTGGGTACCGCTCTCGTCGGTGTCTTTAGGAATGGCGACGGCCCGACGATCATGCTGCGAACCGAACTCGATGCGCTGCCGATGGAGGAAAAGACCGGGCTCGATTACGCCAGCCGCGTACAGGTGCCGGCAACCCAATGGCCTGGAAACACAGATGAGACGGCAAAGGTCTTTGTCGCCCATAGCTGCGGCCATGATATCCATATGGCGTCATGGCTTGGGGCGGCCCAATTGCTGGTCGAGATGAAGGATGATTGGCATGGAACGCTGCTCCTCGTCGGTGAGCCGGCCGAAGAAATCGGCGGCGGCGCAACGGCCATGCTCAAGGCCGGGCTGTTCGAGACGTTTCCGAAGCCAGATTTCGGCTTCGCCATGCACGTGAACGGTGATCCCGCCGGCAAAATAACCGTGAAGGACGGTGCCTTCAGCGGAAACTCCGATACGTTCGACTTGACCTTCAAGGGTCGCGGGGCGCATGGCAGCGCTCCGCATCTCTCGATCGATCCGATCGTCCAGGGGGCCCGTTTCGTCACCGATATCCAGGCTGTTGTGAGCCGTGAGAAGGATCCGCGCGAACCGGGCGTGATTACGGTCGGAAGTTTTCAGGCGGGGACTGCGGGCAACATCATCCCCGATCAGGCCAAGCTGAAGTTGACCATGCGTTCGACCACGCCGGAGACGCGCAAGCTGCTGCTGGAGGCGATGCAGCGCGTCGCCAAGACGACGGCGCAATCGGCCATGGCGCCGGAACCCGAACTGCTGCGCATCGGCGGCGGCGCTGTGGCCGGCACGAACTCGTCAGAGCTGATCGGCGACGTCAGGCCGGCATTGGATGCGTCCTTTGACGGCGTCGTCTACGTCCCGACCGCGGTCCAGCCGACGTTGGGCGTCGAGACCTATCCCGAGTTCATAGAAGCAGGCGTGCCTTCCATTTTCTATTGGGTTGGCGGGACCTCACCCGAACAGATTGAAAAAGCCAGCCAAGAGAACAGGCCCGTTCCCTCCAATCATTCGCCATTTTTCGCTCCGGCCCCGGAGATTTCCATCAAGACGGGGGCGAAGGTTCTGGCGATCTCAGTGCTCGAAAAAGCCGGCGTTGACTGAAGCCTGAATGGGATAGCGGCTTCGAGGTCATCGCCAGTTCGATGACCTCGAACTCGGCGTTGAAGATACTACCTTTCATAGAAAGTTTGGCCGAAGATATCCATCGAAACGAAGTAGACTTGTCCACTACCGGCGCGCATGTTGATTGATAGAAATCAAGAGGCGAGGCAGTTGGATCAGAAGTCCCGGATATTGTCGCTCCGCGACATCGCGAGCCAGATTAACAGCGGTAGCGATCTTCAGACGGCATTGCAGCAGCTCATCGCCGCTGCATGCCGCCATGCGAACTGGGCCCTAGGCTCAATCATGGGGATCGACGCTGCGCATGGGTATGCCTATGTCATCGTGCGCCATGATCCAACGCTGATCGAGCGGCAGCTGCCCGACAAGTGGGAGCTGGCGACCAGCCCCTCCCTGATCGCCTTGCAGCGCAATGAGCCCGTCTATATCAGGGACGCGCGTGCGTCGGGCGAGTTTCCGGGCTACAGAAAAGAGGCCTTCGAGCGCGACTATCGAACGGTGCTCGTCATGCCGATGAACTGCAGGGATGCTGAGGGCCGCCCGATGGTGCTCAGCGTCATCGCCCGCGAGGTGACTGAAGTGTCGGAGGACGACCTTGCTTTTCTCGGCACGATCATCCACCTCGGCGCCATCGCCGTCCAACGGGAACACCGTCTCGAAGCCGAGAAGCGATCCGCCCAGCGGCTGGAACGCGCGCTGGAGGCGCATACGTCGCTGCTCGAACATGTGTTGAGCGACGGGTCGGTCGCATCACTTTCCAGCATGGTTGGGAAGATGTTGCCGAACCCGGCCGTCGTCGTTGATTTCACGGCCAATCAGGTCGTTGCTGGCCGGTCGCCGAACGCGCTTTACGACGAGGCTGGTTGGCAGCAGGCGGCCGCTACCGTTCTTAGCCGGCCGCTGATGAAGGCGGCTCGTGATGCCGTCGAGCGCGGGACGGCCGACGCCGTGAGCCTCTACCTCGACGACGGCACGCAACGTTTCAAAATAACGGCCCGCATCGAAGCGCTGATGGTCGACAATCAACTGGTTGGGGCGCTCATCATTTTCCCGACGACCCGCGAATTCAGCGATCTCGATCTCCTGATGCTCGACAGCGCCAAGTTTGCATTGAGCGTGCAGATGATGCGAAGCTTCATCCGGTTTCGCTTCGAGACGCGGACGCAGACCGAACTCTTTTTCGAGATCGTGGAGGCGCGGTGGCGTAATGCCGGTGATGTCGCCCAGCGGGCTCAACGGCTCGGGCTCAGCTTCTCAACGCCTCAGCAGATGATCGTCGTCGATTTTCCGGACAAGACGAAGGCATTTGGCGGCGCTTCTGTCGATGTGGAGCACACGCTCTCGCGTGTCATGCAGCAGGCATCCGTTCAGGCAAACCTGATCGCGGTCGAGGGCGGCGTCGTCTGCCTCGTCCCTCATGATACGGGTAAGCGGCAAGAGCGCACGACAAAGCTCGCGCGGCGTATCGCCGAGGAACTCGGCCGCTATTTCGACGAGGCACCTATCGTCGTCGCCAGCAATCGGTGTGCGGCCCTTTCGGACTATCCGCCAGCCTGGGAGCGCTGCGCCCGGATGATCCGCATCGGGCGTTCATTCGGCCTGACCGGGGCGGTCTCCGCCCAGGATTTCGGCCCGCTGCCGATGCTGGTCGCCGCCTGCGAGGCGGGCGACGTGCGCGGCTTCGTGCAGGAGAGCGTGGGCGCCATTGCCGATCACGACCGGGACAACGGTACTCCTTACCTCGAAACCCTGTCGGTGTATCTGCAGGAAGGTTGCCGCAATCAGGCCTGTGCCGATGCTATGGGCCTGCATGTGACGACGCTGCGCTATCGGCTGGCGCGCATCCAGGAACTGTTCGGCGTCGATGTCGAGACGCCGGAAAAGCGCTTTGCCGTCGAGCTCGCGATCCGCCTGCACGGCGTCATCGACAACCGCTCTACCGCCAGCAGTTAGCTTATCTTCATCGGCCAAGTATCGCCTTGTGACCTCGTCGCCACCGATCTTCTGCGCCCTTGATCGTCTCCTCGGGATCGATGGAGAAGTTCCTTCGCTCCTCCTTTGAAGCCATGGAAGCATGGTCGCCATCACGGCGTTAGCCTCCAACCAACTTGATGGTGAGGAGGCGAGAAGCGCATGGTTGAGACAGCAGCATCGACGGACGTGCCGATTGATCCGATTGCGCTTCGTCGCGCCTTCGGCACGTTTGTAACCGGTGTCACCGTCATCACCACCCGCGACGAAGACGGCACGCCGCGTGGAATGACGGCGAATTCCTTCACGTCGGTTTCGCTCGATCCGCCGCTGCTATTGGTCTGCGTCGCGAAATCCGCGTCGAGCTATCCTGCCTTCACGAATGCGGGATGTTTTGCGGTCAATATCCTCCATGAAGGACAGGTCGACGTCTCGGGAAACTTTGCCTCGAAATCCCCCGACAAATTCCAGTCGGTGACCCACGATCATATCCATACGGGCGCGCCGGTCCTGACTGACAGCCTGACCTGGTTCGATTGCACGACTTACAACACCGTGGACGCCGGCGACCATGCAATCCTGATCGGCCAGGTTCGCGCATTCGGCACCAGTCCCACCGCACCGCTCGGCTTTTGCCGCGGCCGCTATGCCAGTGTGAAGGACCCGCTGCCAAACGGCTGGCTTGCGTCGCATGGGATGATCATCGGCTATCTGATCGAGGCCGGTGAAGGCTTGCTGCTGCGTTCGGATGGCAAGGGCGGCTGGGTTCTGCCGTCAGCACGGCGCCGCAAAGCCGACAGCCAGCTCGTCATCGACGGTGGCGACGCGCTCAGCCTCGTCCCGGACGAGACCTTCCTTTACTCCGTCTTCGATGTCGCCGACAGCGACCCGGGCTACCTGGTCTATCGCGCACGGCTGGCGGGTGAGGGCGGCGCCGGCACGAGCCTGCCATCCGATCTGCGCTTCTTCCCGCTCCACGATCTTCCTGATGATGCGATCGCGACGCACGAACTGCGATCCATGTTGCGCCGCTACGTGCGCGAGCGGCAAGCCGGCCGCTTCGGCATCTACATGGATTCCGACGACGGCGGCCGTGTGGCGATGATCGACGGCGAAGCTCGCACCTGGCTTCAGACCTCCCAAGACCAAGGACATTGAAATGAAGACGACGGTCAGTTCCATCGAGGGTTCGCGCCAGTTGCTGTTCATCGGCGGGCAGTTCGTGGCACCGAAGAACGGCAACTACATCGCCAGTTTTGACCCGACGACGGGCGAGCCCTGGTATCATTTTGCTGAAGCAGGTGCGGACGATGTCGGGGCAGCCGTCGTTGCTGCCGCCGCCGCCTTCCGCGACCCGGCCTGGCGCCGGATGACGCAGACCGATCGCGGCGCGCTGATGCGCCGTCTCGCCGAACTTGTTCGCGCCAATGCCGATAGGCTGGCGGAGATCGAGACGCGCGACAACGGCAAGCTTCTCAAGGAAACCCGGGCGCAGATGCGCTCGATGCCAGACAGCTATCACTATTTCGCGGGCATGGCCGACAAGCTGCAGGGCGAGACCATTCCAATCAATCGTCTCGATACGTTGAACTTCAACCTGCGCGAGCCCTTGGGCGTCGTCGGCATGATCACGCCGTGGAATTCGCCGTTGATGCTTCTGACCGGCACGCTGGCACCGTGCCTTGCAATCGGCAATACGGTCGTCATCAAGCCCTCGGAACATGCGACCGCCTCGACCTTGGCGCTTGCGGAACTGATCCACGAGGCGGGCTTTCCCGCCGGCGTCGTCAATGTCGTGACGGGTACGGGCCAGAGCGCCGGTGAGGCGCTGACGCGTCATCCTGGCGTTGCGAAATACGTCTTCACAGGCAGCACGGCCACCGGCCGGCGCATCGCCGGCAACGCCGCGCAGAACCTTGTTCCGTGCTCGATGGAGCTTGGCGGCAAGTCGCCTCACGTCGTCTTTGGTGATGTCGACATCGAACATGCGGTCAACGGCGTCGTCTCCGGGGTCTTCGCAGCCGCTGGCCAGACTTGCGTTGCCGGTTCTCGCTGCTTCGTCGAGGAGCGCATCTATGATCGCTTCGTTGAGGCGCTCGTCGCCCGAACGCAACGCATACGGGTCGGTCTCCCGGCGGTCGAGGACACCGACATCGGTCCGCTCGCGCTCGCCGATCAGCTCTCCAAGGTTGAATCCTACGTGGCCTCCGGCGTCAAGGAAGGGGCGCGCGTTGCCGCCGGCGGGCGGCGTCCGCAGCGGCAAGGGCTTTCGTCAGGGGGCTGGTATTTCGAGCCGACAGTGATGGTCGATGCGCAAAACGACATGACCTTCATGCGCGACGAACTCTTCGGTCCGGTGGTCGGCGTCATGCCGTTCCGCGACGAGGAAGAGATGATCCGGCTCGCCAACGATACGCGATACGGCTTGGCTTCCGGCATCTGGACAAAGGACATCGACCGGGCGCTGCGGTTCGCCAACCGGATCGATGCCGGGACCGTCTGGATTAACACCTACCGCTCCGCGTCTTTCATGTCTGCCAACGGCGGCTTCAAAGAAAGCGGCTACGGCCGGCGCGGCGGGTTCGAGGTCATGCACGAGTTCTCGCGGTTGAAGAACGTCATCGTCGACTACTCCGGCGCGATGCAGGACCCCTTCGTCATCCGTCTGAAGTGACAGCAAAAGCACGGGCACAGGAAAGGCAGAAAACATGAAGTTCGCAGTCTCCCTCACGATGGAACGCTTCTCCCCCGATATTCCGATGGAGCAGGTCAAGAGCAACTTGCTGCAACTCGCACGGCTTGCCGACGAAGGCGGCTTCGAAACGCTGTGGACTGCAGAACACCATACGCTGGAATGCACGATCTCCCCCAATCCGTTCCAGACGCTGGTCTGGCTCGCGCAGCACACGGATCGCATCCGGCTCGGCACCTCCACTCTGGTCGCGCCCTATTGGAATCCCATCCGGCTCGCCGGCGAGTCGGCGCTCTGCGATCACCTGACCAATGGCCGCCTGGAGTTCGGGATCGCGCGCGGTTCCTACCAGTACGAGTTCGACCGTATGGCGGGTGGTATTCCGCAGCAGGAGGGGGTGGCCTACATGAAGGAGATCGTGCCGGCCGTGAAGAAGCTCTGGTCCGGCGACTATGCCCATGAGGGACAATACTGGAAGTTTCCGGTCACGGCGGCAGTGCCGAAGCCGCTGCAGCAACCCCACCCGCCCATCTGGGTGGCGGCGCGCGATCCCGGAACCTTCGACTGGGCGATCGCAAACGGCGCCAGTATCCTATCGACGCCGCTCTCCGCGCCGGAAGCCGAAATCCACGTGCTCTCCGAGAAATTTCGCAAGGCGGTCGCCGATCATCCGGAGGTGCCGCGCCCGCGCTTTATGATGCAGCGCCGCACTTGCGTCTATGACCGGCCGGATGGGTGGGAACGTGCCGTCAAGCACAGCATGGACTACGGCCGCGCCTTCGAAAACCTCATGCAGAACATCGGCACGGTGCACAACGGCTTCCCCGAGGCAGTGCCCTACGAAGCGGTCAAGGGCAAGGACAACTACAATCCGGACAACATCCGCAAGAACCTGATGTTCGGCACGCCGGACGAAGCGATCGAGAAGCTGTTGGTCTATGAGGCCGCCGGTGTGGACCAGTATTGCTTGGGCCTGACCTTCAATCTGCCGTTCGAGCTGCAGAAGCGGACGCTGGAGCTATTTGTCAGCGAAATCATGCCCTTCTTCGCGGCCCGTGAGAAGGAACAGAAGCGTATCGCGGTGGGTGCCTGAACATGGCAGGAGCTCAGCGCCATACCGTCGGAGAGGTGACGCTCAACTACCGCATCGAGGGAGAAGGCGAACCGCTCGTCTGCATCCACGGCGTCGGCTCCTATCTCGAAGCGTGGTCGGGCGTGGTCGAACGTTTGAAGGACCGGTTCACGATCCTGACATTCGACCTTCGTGGTCATGGCCGCTCCAGCCGGGTCAAGGGCCGCTACGAGATCGACGACTTCGTCAACGAGACGCTGGGGCTTGCCGACGCAGCGGGCTTCCCGACCTTCAATCTTGCAGGCTTTTCGCTGGGCGGCCTGATCGCCCAGCGTCTCGCTCTGACCCACCTTGGACGTCTGCGCAGGCTGGCGCTCTTGTCGACCGTGGCCGGCCGCACGCCGGCCGAGCGTGAGCGGGTTCTCGACCGCCTCGCCGCCCTCAGAGACGGAACGCCTGCCGACCATCACAATGCCTCGCTGTCGCGCTGGCTGACGGAAGAGTTCCAGGAGAACAACCCGCAGGTGATCCAACGGCTAAGGGCGCGGGACGCCGAAAACGACCCCGACTGCTACGCGGCAGCCTATCGTGTGTTGGCGGAAACGGATTTCGGCGGCTTTCTCGACCAGATCCGATGCCCAACGCTGATTGCTACCGGCGAAGACGATGCCGGCTCCAACCCGCGCATGGCGCGCTACATGCACGAGCGCATTCCCGGGTCCGAGCTTCGTATCCTGCCGGGCCTTCGCCATTCCATCTTGATCGAGGCGCCCGACGTCGTGGCAACGCTGATGGGCGAGTTCATGAGCCAGGGGGAGACGGTCGATGGATGAAGCACTGCGAGCAAGGGGAGAGGCCATCCGGCGCCAGGTGCTTGGCGATGGCTATGTCGATGGGGCAATCGGCAGCAGCGATGCCTTCTCGCGGCCCTTTCAGGATCTGTTGAACGAACATTGCTGGGGCACCGTCTGGACGGACGAAAGCCTCGATCTGAGGAGCCGCAGCCTACTGAACCTCGGAATGCTTGCAGCGCTCAACCGCATGCACGAATTCGGCATCCACTTTCGCGGGGCGATCCGCAACGGTTTGACCGACGAGGAGCTTCGCGCAGCACTCGTGCAGATCGCGATCTACTGCGGCATTCCCGCAGGCGTCGAAGCGTTCCGCGTGGCCCGGAGCGTCCGCGACGAGATGGCTGAAAAAGGAGAGCGCTGACTTCCACGTTTTCTAGGAAGGGGCAGCGCCACGCTACCTCGTATCGCCGGAAGACGGATGGCGGGCTCAGAACTCAAGATCAACCCGATGGCAGGAAGAGGACCCTGTCAAAAACCAGAACGACAAAGGGAACGACAGCATGAACACATTCGCAAAACTCACCGCGGCGGCATCGTTTGCCTTGTCGCTCGCGACCGTTCCGGCCCACGCCGGTGCCGTACTCGACCACGTGCTCGATGCAAAGACACTGAAGGTAGCGACCGACGCCAACTGGGCGCCGCAGTCCTTCATGAACGAAAAGAACGAGATGGACGGCTTCGATGTCGATGTCGCCAAGGAACTCGCCAAGCGGTTGGGTGTCGGTGTCGAGTTCGTAACTCCCGGCTGGGACATCATCACGGCCGGCAACTGGCAGGGGCGCTGGGACATGCATGTCGGCTCGATGACGCCGACAAAGGAGCGTGCCAAGGTCTTCGATTTCCCGGCCGTCTACTACTACACCCCGGCCGCCGTGGCCGTGCACAAGGACAGCGCTGTGGTCGGCCTGATCGATCTGGACGACAAGGTCGTTGGTGCGACGGCGACGTCCACCTTCGAAGCCTATGCCAAACAGGATCTGACCCTCGACGCTGCTGGCGCACCTGCCTTCGAATACACCTTCAAGCCGAAGGAGGTGAAGTCCTACGCCAACTCGACGACCGCATTCGATGATTTGCGCCTCGGTGACGGTGTGCGGCTCGACGCAGTCGTATCGTCGCTGCCCAGCATTCGCGACGCAATCAAGGCCGGCTATCCGATCAAGCAGGTTGGCGACCCGGTCTTTTACGAACCGCTCGCAGTCGCTGTCGAACACGGCGACAAGGAGCTGAGCGACAAGATCGCCGAAGCGATCAAGGCGATGCAGGACGATGGCACGCTGAGCAAGCTGTCGGAGAAATGGTACGGCGTCGACTACACCGTCGTGAAGTAAGGCAGCCATGTCTGGCGGTCCGGGCAGCCGGACCGCACGTTGTCCAAAGGGACCAAAGATGCTTTATCCGGATACTGTCGAGTCCGAAATACTCGTCCACAAGCCATGGTTCGTGGCCAGCATGTTCGCTGCCGTCCTCATTGCCTTCACGGCCTTCGGCCTGACCGGCACAACGATGGGCGAACTGATGCGGCCAGTGATCGGCGAGCCGCTCGAAAGCGGATTCTACGGCCGCTTTGCGACCGCCTTCGTCGTGGCGGTGCTCTTCTGCCTCAACATCGTCCTGATCGGCTTTGCGAGCCTCAGGGTCCAGATCGTCGTCGTCTGGCTCGAATTGCTGGCGCTGTTCCTCGCCTTCTTCCAGACCTTCGATCTCAGCCTGCCCTTCATAGAGGAAAAGTTGCCGTTCCTCATCACGCAAGGGCTGGTGACGACGGTCTATGTTTCGGCGATCTCGATTGTGATTGCCTCGGCGATCGCCATCCTCGGCGCCGTGGCCAAGCTCTCGACCAACGGCTTCGCCTATGCGATTGCGAGCTTCTACACGTCCTTCTTTCGCGGTCTGCCGCTGTTGATGCAGGTTTATCTGATCTATCTCGGGCTGCCGCAGCTCGGCTTCATCATCGACGCGGTGCCGGCCGGTATTCTGGCACTTTCGCTCTGCTACGGCGCATACATGACGGAAATCTTCCGCTCCGGCATCCAGAGCATCGACCGCGGCCAGTGGGAGGCGTCGCGCTCTATCGGCTTCGGCTTCGGGCTGACGATGCGCAAGGTCATCCTGCCTCAGGCGTTGCCGGTCATCATCCCGCCGACCGGTAACCAGTTCATTTCCATGCTGAAGGACAGCTCGCTGGTCTCCGTCATCGGTGTCTGGGAGCTCATGTTTCTCGCACGGACGCTCGGCCAGAAGACCTTCCAGCATATGGAAATGCTCATATCAGCCGCCATGCTCTACTGGACGATGTCTATCGTTCTCGAGCTGATCCAGTCCCGCATCGAACGTCACTATGCCAGGAGCAAGGTCAGATGAGCGCCGAGACCATCATCGACGTCAAAAATGTTTCCAAGTGGTACGGCGCCTTCCAGGTGCTGACCGACATCAACCTGACGGTCCGCAAGGGCGAACGCATCGTGATTTGCGGTCCGTCCGGATCCGGCAAATCTACCTTGATCCGGTGCTTCAACCGCCTGGAAGCGCACCAGGAAGGTGAGATCGTCGTCAACGGGATCAACCTGCATCCGAAGATGCGCAATGTCTCGGATGTGCGCCGCAACGTCGGCATGGTGTTCCAGCACTTCAACCTTTTCCCGCACATGACCGTACTGATGAACTGCATGGTCGGACCGATGTGGATCAACGGCGTGCCGGAAGCGGAGGCGCGGGCAAGGGCGCTCACATTCCTCGATCGGGTACGCATCCCGGAACAGGCCCACAAGTTTCCAATCCAGCTTTCCGGCGGCCAACAGCAGCGCGTCGCGATCGCGCGCTCGCTCTGCATGCAGCCGGCCGTGATGCTGTTTGACGAACCGACATCCGCGCTCGACCCCGAGATGGTGTCCGAAGTCCTTGATACCATGACGAGCCTGGCAAAGGACGGCATGACGATGGTCTGCGTCACGCACGAGATGGGGTTCGCCAGGGCCGTCGCAGATCGCGTAATCTTCATGAACTCGGGACAGATTCTCGAAGAGGCTAGGCCCGATGATTTCTTCGACAATCCAAAACACGAGCGGACCAAGCTGTTTCTCGGTCAGATCCTGAAGCATTAGCTCGGCGCTCGTTGGTGCGTTCTGATGCGCGGAACGCGCTCGGCGTGTCTCCGAACGCTTTGCGAAACTCACGCGAGAAATGCGCTGTGTCCGCGAAGCCTGTGATATTTGCAATTTCCATCACAGTCAGCGAGCCCCGGAAAGCAGGTACCGCCCGTAGTTCAGTCGCATGTTCCCAAAGGTTCAGCCCTTCTGCGCGGCCCGCAAGGCGGAGGCCGGATAACGTAGGGTCGGGTCGAAGGGATTGAGCTTACTGCTGATCGCTTGCGCCTCTGCCTTCAAGAGATCGGTGATCGTGCCGCTTCGCGTTTCCGTCAGGCGCGATGCCAGCGTGCCGATGCTCAAGGAGGCGACGGCGATGCCGTTGCGGTCAAGAACCGGCACGCCGAGCCCAGCCATGCCCTCGATCATCTCGAAGTTCATCTGGGCTGCGCCGATGCGCCTGACCTCCTCGATCTTGATGCGCAGGTCCACCTCGTCGATCGCCGCCCGGTCCATGATGCGAGGCATATTAAACTTGATGATCGCCTCGCGTTCTTCCTCCGGCAGGTGGGCGAGGATGGCGATGCTGCCCTGGCCGATGCCGAGCGGCACCTTGCCACCGATGTCGCCGGTAAAGGAGCGGATCGGGAAGGGACCCTCGACGCGGTCGAGGCAGATTGCGTCAAAATTGCTGCGCACCAGCAGAAAGACCGTGTCGTTGAAGGTGGCGGACAGCCTCAAGAGTGACGGCCGGGCGATGTCGAGGATGCCTTCTCGCCTGCGCGCCTGCGAGGCGATCGAGAAGAACTCCAGCGACAGGCGGTAGGATTTCCCCTCTGGCATTTGCTCCACGAGGCCTTCGGCAATCAGGGTCTTCAATAGCCGATGCGCCGATGGCTGGCTGAGATTCAGCCTCCGCGCGAGATCGATGACCCGCACACCCTCGCTCGCGTTATCTGCGAGGTCTTTCAGGATGTGGATCGCCTTGGTGAGGCTGGAGCTTCCGGCGTTCTCTGATTCCGACATTTGCGAAAATCTTTCAAAATCTGCGTGGCGTAATTCCGTATCTCGGATTTTTCTAACAAAAAATTCCGAAATAGAAAATTGCATTTGTGTTTTTCGTCAATTTCCGGGAGTTAATTCACACAAGCCTTCTTCAAGGGGTGGATGTGCCAGACGTGAATAGCCGAGAGGCTATTCCGAGCGCGAAACCGTGCCTTTATCGGTGCACTCGCGTACGCCGGAGATCTCAACGCCTGAAGGAAGGTTCGATGGTTGACGACGTGTCGCAGCCGCCGGGATCGCCGACAAGAAAAATGGGGCAGGCGATCTCAGGGGTAGCGACCCAGGGGAGAATGAGCATGAGTTTCCTGAACCTTGAGAAGGTCTCCAAGTTTTATGGATCGGTCGCAGCCGTTCATGATTTCGATCTGGCGGTCGAAAAGGGCGAGTTTATCTCGCTGCTCGGGCCCTCCGGCTGCGGCAAGACGACGACCCTGCAGATGATCACTGGGCTCGTGCGTCCCTCCTCGGGCACGATCACCATGGGTGGGCGCGACATCACTCATTTGCCGCCGCCGCAACGCGAACTGGGCGTAGTCTTCCAGAGCTATGCGCTCTTCCCCCATATGACCGTGGCGCAGAATGTTTCCTTCGGCCTCGAAATGCGCAAGGTCGCAAAACCGGAGCGCGACAAACGGATCAAGGAGATCCTGTCGCTGGTCCATCTCTCGGCGCTTGCCGATCGCTACCCGCGCGAGATGTCGGGCGGGCAGCGCCAGCGCGTGGCGATTGCCCGGGCGCTTGTCATCAATCCGCCGGTGCTTTTGCTTGACGAGCCGCTATCGAACCTCGATGCGCAGCTTCGCGAGGAGATGCAGTTCGAATTGCGCCGCATCCAGCAGACCGTCGGCATCACGACGATCATGGTGACCCATGATCAGGCTGAGGCGCTGTCGATCAGCGACCGCGTCGTCGTCATGGAGAAGGGGCGCATCACCCAGGTCGATACGCCTTACGAACTCTATGAGCATCCCCGCAACGACTTCATCTCGTCCTTCGTCGGCAAGTCCAACTTCATGTGTGCGACCTCGTCCTTCAACGGCAAGGGCGCGTCGATCAGCATCGACAACACGCCGATCCGCTTCAACACCGACCGCCGCGAGCCGGATGGCAAAGTCTCGATCTTCATCCGCCCGGAAAAGCTCCGGTTAACCGAGCCGGGCGAGGGCCAGATCCAGGGCAAAGTGACGACACGCTATTTCATGGGGAGCCAATGGCTGGTCAGCGCCGAGACACCGGCGGGCGTTCTTGCCGTTGCGGTTCCCAATCTCGGTGCGCCGCCGCCGATGGAAGGCGAAACCGTTGGGCTTGCCTGGCAGAGTGCCGATTGTCGTGTGCTGGCGGGAGCGGCCAAGTGATGAGCGCCGCTACCTCCGCCATCAAGCCGCGCCAGCTCGCGCCGTTGGCTCTTTCCGGGCCGACCACCTTGTTCTTCATCGGCCTCGTGCTCTTGCCGCTTCTGTTGACGGTGATCCTCTCCTTCAACAGCTATGACTATACCGCCGGGATCCAGAGCGACTTCACCTTCGCCAACTACCTCACGGTGTTGCAGGACGAATATTATCTCTCGACCTTCTGGCGGACATTGCGGCTTGCGCTTCTGACGACGGTCATCACGGTGGCGATCGGTGTGCCGGAGGCCTACGTGCTCTCGAACATGCGCAAGCCCTGGCGGTCGATCTTCTTGCTCGTGATCATCGGCCCGCTGCTTGTTTCTGTGGTGGTGCGCACCTTCGGCTGGAGCATGCTGCTCGGCAAGAACGGCTTTGTAAACAGCGCGCTTGCCATTGTCGGCCTTGACCCGGTGCAGCTTCTCTACACCGAGACGGCGATCGTCATCGGTCTCGTCCATATCATGCTGCCGTTCATGGTCATCCCCGTCTGGACCGTTCTGCAGAAACTCGACCCGACGGTCGAGGCGGCAGCGCTCACCCTCGGCGCCTCGCGCTTCACCGCCCTTCGTCGCGTCGTCTTTCCGCAGGCGGCTCTCGGCATCCTCTCGGGCAGCCTCATCGTCTTTGCACTCTCGGCAAGCTCGTTTGCCATCCCCGGCCTGCTTGGCGGCCGGCGGCTGAAAATGGCGGCAACACTTGTCTACGACGAGTTCCTGATCGAGCTGAACTGGCCGCTCGGTGCGACCATCGCGATCATCGTGCTTGTCGCCAATCTCGTCATCATGCTCGCCTATAACCGCCTCATCGAGCGGCAGGCGAAGCGCAAGCTGGGTTGAAGCCATGCAGAGAAACGGACCCATCGCTCTCGCATTCCATAGCCTCGTCGTCGTCTTCATGCTGGCGCCGATGGTGGTCGTCTGCCTCGTGGCCTTCACGCCGGAAAACACCCTGGCGATGCCCTGGAATGGGCTGTCGCTACGGTGGTTCAAGGCGGTTTTCCATCATGCCGACTTTATGTCGTCCTTCGGCAACAGCGTAAGGCTCGCCCTGCTATCAGCCACCATCTCCACCGTTTTTGCGGTTCCGGCGGCGCTGGCGATTACCCGCTACGATTTCCGCGGCCGTGAGGCGCTGAACGCGCTCTTCCTGTCGCCACTGATCATTCCGCACCTGGTCCTCGGCGTCGCTTTCCTGCGTCTCTTCTCGCTGATGGGCATGGGCGGGTCCTTCGGTTGGCTTGTCGCCACCCATGCGATCGTCGTCACCCCCTATACGCTGCGGCTGATCCTGGCGTCACTCACCAGCATGGACCGCAACGCCGAAAATGCGGCGCGCACGCTGGGGGCTGCGGAGTGGACGGTGTTTCGCCGGATCACCATGCCGCTCATGCTGCCAGGTGTCAGCGGCGGCTGGTTGCTCGCCTTCATCAACAGTTTTGACGAGCTGACCATGTCGATCTTCGTGACCTCGCCGTCGACGGTAACGCTGCCGGTCCGCATGTACATGTACGCGAGCGAATCCATCGATCCGATGATGGCGGCCGTTTCGACGCTCATGATCGCACTTGCCACCGTTACGATGATCATCCTCGATCGCCTGTTCGGTCTCGACCGGCTGCTTGTGGGCAAGGGCTGATATCCGATGTCGATGAACCCGTTACTCCGGCGGCGCTACCGCCTGGACGAGACACTCGTGCCCTTCACATTGAACGGGACGGCCCAAACCGGGCGCCGCGGCGACACGGTACTGACGGCGATACTCTCGGTGAGCGGTCGCCTGAGACAGAGCGAATTCACCGGGGAGAACCGGGCCGGCTTCTGCCTGATCGGCGCCTGTCAGGATTGTTATGTGATGACGGCGCAAGGCAGCCGCGTCCGCGCCTGCAGCACCGCCTTGCTCGCGGGCATGGCTTTCATCACCGATCTCGGCGCGGTGTCGGAGACGGCCCATGATTGAGCCGTTGCAGCCCGTCATCGTTGGCGCCGGACCGGCGGGCATACGCGCCGCCGAGCGCCTCGTGCGCGCAGGTCTCAGGCCGATCGTGCTTGACGAAGGTCTGCGCGCTGGCGGGCAGATCTATCGACGCCCGCTGATCGACGACGGTCGATCCTATCGCAGCCGCTATGGTTCGGAAGCTGGCAAGGCAAGAAGGTTACACGAGGCTTTCGAGGCACTCTTGCCTGCGATCGACTATCGCCCCGAAACGCTGGTCTGGAATGTTTCGGCGGCTGAGCGCGGCAATCAGCTCGATGTCCTTTTGGCCGGCGTGCATCGGCAGATCGGCTTTTCGCAACTGATCCTGTGCACCGGCGCGACCGATCGCGTGCTGCCGTTTCCGGGATGGACGACGCCTGGAGTTTACACGCTCGGCGCCTCCCAAGTGGCGCTGAAAGCCCAGGGCTGCACAATTGGCGACCGCATCGTCTTCATGGGCTCCGGTCCGCTGCTCTACCTCGTTGCCTGGCAATATATGAAGGCCGGCGCGTGCGTGGAGGCGGTGCTCGACACAGCACCCATCACGTCGAAGCGACACTTGCTGTCGCTTGCCATCCATGCGCCGCGCATCGTCGGGCTTGGTGTTTTCTACGGGCTCCAGCTCCAGCTGGCCGGCGTGAAGATCCGCAACGGCGTGCGGCCGGAGGCGGTCCTCGGGACGGGCCAGGTCGAGGGTCTTCGCTTCCGTCGGCGGGCAAGCAAAGGTGAGGTCGTCGAGACGGCATCCTGCGACGCGCTCGCCTACGGTTTTGCCCTTCGGCCAGAAACCCAGCTTGCCGATCTTGCCGGCTGCCGTTTCTGTTTTGACGAGCGCGATCGCGTGTGGCTGCCTGAGCGAGACGCCATGGGGCGCACTAGCCGGGCCAACGTATACGTTGCCGGTGACGGCAGCGGCATTGCCGGCGCCGATGCGGCGGAAGTCTCGGGCGAGCTCGCCGCGGCTGCTCTGCTCGAGGATGCGGGGAAAGCATCAGCGGATGGAGCGCGCCTGGTGGCGGCTCGCGAAGCGATCCTGCGGCAGCGTGATATCCTCGAACGTGCCTTTCCCTTCCCGGTTGATTGGTTCGAGACGGTCCCGGACGAGACGACGCTGTGTCGTTGCGAGGAGATTACCATTGCAGAAGGACGCCGCGCCATTGCGAGCGGCTCCATCAGCGAGATCAACCGCCTGAAGGCGCTGAGCCGGGTCGGGATGGGACGTTGCCAGGGGCGCATGTGTTCCGCCGCTGCCACCGAGTTGTTGAGCGGGCTTTGTGGTGTTTCGCCCGGTGAGGTTGGTCGCCTTCGCGCTCAGGCGCCGGTCAAGCCGATCCCGCTTGGTTTCGGTGCTGCCGTAGAAGCGGAGGCTCGGTCATGAGCTGGCGCATCTCCGTCGACGTCGCGATCATCGGCGGCGGGCTGGTCGGCAGCTCCGCAGCACTTGCCATGCGTAAAGCGGGGCTTTCAGTCGCCCTCATCGATAAGGGCTATTGTGGCGCGCAGGCGAGCGGGGTGAACTATGGCGGCGTGCGCCGGCAGGGCCGCGCCCCCGAACAATTGCCTTTGTCGCAGCGCGCACACGGTATCTGGCCGCAACTCAAGGCAATGGTCGGCATCGATGCCGAGTACATGCGCTCCGGCCATCTGAAGCTCGCCCGCACGGAAAAGGATTTCGCCAAGCTCGAAGCCTATGCCGAGATGGTTCGGGACTATGGGTTGGGGCTTGAGCTCGTTGCCGGTTCGGCGTTGGCGCACCGGTTCCCCTGGCTTTCCGCCCAGGCGGTCGGCGCGTCGCTCTGCCCCGATGACGGTCACGCCAATCCGCGTCTCGTTGCGCCCGCCTTCGCAAGGGCCGCCGAGCGCGCCGGCGCGATGGTACTGGAGCAGACGCCGGTGCGCGACGTCGCTGCGACCGGAAACGGTTTCGAGATCCTCGCCGGCGACGGCATCGAGATCCGCTGCCAACAACTGGTCAACAGCGCCGGTGCCTGGTCCGACCGCTTTGCCGCGAATTTCAACGAGCCTGTACCGCTGACACGTATCTATCCCTCGATGGTGGTCACCGAACCTCTGCCATTGCGTTTGCCCGTCAGCATGGGTGAACAGGGCGGCAGCTTCTATGGCCGGCAGGTGGCGCGCGGCAACTACGTCATGGGGGGCGGTCGCGGTCTGCCCCTTGGAGATCCCGACTATTCGCGTCCGTCGGTGACGGCTGCATCCTCCGTCATGCAGCGTGCAATCACGCTCTTTCCGCATCTGGCTGAAGCCCAGGTCATCCGCTTCTGGTCTGGAACCGAGGCGGAAATGCCCGACGGCAACCCGGTGATCGGCCCGAGCGAGACGACATCAGGCCTCTTCCACGCTTTTGGCTTCTGCGGCGCAGGTTTTCAGACCGCGCCCGCCGTCGGCGAAGTGCTTGCAGAACTCGTCACCGAGGGCCGCAGCACTACGCCGATAGACGCCTTTTCCATTGGCCGCTTCCGCAAGGTGGCGGCCGAAACTGCAGCCTCGTTGTAAACAGAAAGGGGAATACCATGATCGACCAACGGCTTACCAAAACCACGGCCCTCGCACTGCTGGCGTTCGTTATGCAGCAGAATTCTGCCTCGGCGGAAACCAAGACGCTCTACATCGGCATGAACGGCGGAAACTTCGAACGCGCCTATACCGAGCACGTGCTGCCGCCTTTCGAAAAGGCGAACGACGTCAAGGTCGTCGTCGTACCCGGCACCTCCGCCGACATCCTCGCCAAGGCAACCGCCGCCAAGGACAATCCGCAGATGCATGTCATGCTGCTTGACGATGGCGTAATGGTGCGCGCCATCGGCGGCGGTCTCTGCCAGAAGATTGCTGCTGATCCGGTGCTTGACCAGATCCAGATGGCTGCCCGCCTGAAAGACGACATGGCGATCGGCGTCGACATGGGCATGACCGGCCTTGCCTATAACAAGAAGCTCTTCGACGAGAAGGGCTGGCCGGCACCGACCTCGTGGATGGACATGGCCGATCCCAAATTCGAAAACGCCGTCGTGTTCCAGTCGGCTTCCGCATCGAGCTTCGGCCTGCACGCCTTCCTGATGTTCAACCGCATCCAGGGCGGCGACGAGACCAACGTTGAACCGGGCTTCGACAAGTTCTCCGATACGATCGGCAAGAACGTCATCGAGTTCATCCCGAGTTCGGCGAAGATCTCCGAAATGGTGCAGACCGGAGAGGCAGCGATCTTCCCGCTGACCCCAACAGCCGTCAACAACCTCAAAGACAAGGGCATTCCAGTGGAATACGCCCAGCCGAAGGAAGGCTCCGTCGTGCTCGCCGTCACCGAATGCGTGATCGCCAACAACAGCGAACCGGAACTCAGTCAGAAGCTCGCCCACTACCTGCTTTCGGCCCAGGCACAGAGCCTGGCGCTCGATCACGGCAACATCATCCCGTCAAACGTCAACGCCAAGGCCGGCACAGATGCGGCGAACGCGAAGCTCTCGACGTTCAAGGCCAACATGGAGACCGCCAAGGTCCTTGATTGGGATGCGATCAACCAGAACCGGCAGGAATGGAACAAGCGCTGGAACCGTATGATCGAACGGTAAGTTTGGCGGGAACGCTCATCAGTCCGCCAGGCGCGCAGGCGTGCGCCTGGCGGTGCGACATGGAGCGGTGATCTTCCTGTCTGACCACGCAACCGAAGCTGGCTATTGGCGCAAAGCGGACATGTCTCACAACATCTTACTGTCGCGGATCTGTTGCGCACCAGTCGCTTCGTTCGTGCGAACCAAATCCCCTATTCTACGGCCGAAGGTGCGGTGAACGTATAACCCACGCCATAAACCACCTTGATCGGTACAGTGAGGTCGGTCTGCTCGCCGATTTTACGCCGAAGGCGACTGACGACGGCATCCAGGTGCCGGTTGTCGAAGTGGGTCCTAGGTCGGGCAATTGTCTCCGCCAGCTTTTCCCGCTCGCATATGCCGCCGCCGTGTTTGCAGAGCGCGCTTACCAGCGCGAATTCGGTCGCCGTCAGCTTGAGTGAGCGCTGGTTCGGCGCAGTGAGCGTCCAGTGTCGGCTGTCCAGCACCCACTTGTCTCCAGTGCTATCAGCCAAATCGACGTGCTCGCCCGTTCGTCGCAACAGGCTGCGGATCGCGGCTTCGATTTCCCGCAGCGTACTGTGTTTGACGAGATAGATGTCAGCGCCGCTTTCGAAGCCTCGGATACGGTCGTCGCTGTCGCCAAGAGCTGTGAGCATGATAATGCCGCAGCGATGTTTCTCGCGGACTTCTCGCGCGAGGTCGAATCCGTTGCCATCGGGCAACCCGACATCGAGAATGATGACGTCTGGCGGCTCATGATCATCCAGTACTCGACGCAGCGCTTCTGCAGTCGCAATTCCTTCGGCGGTGAAACCGCAAAGCGCCAGGAAGTCGACCAGATCCTTGCGCAGCCGCTGTTCGTCCTCGACGATCAAAACATGCGTCAATTCATCTTCTCCTTTAGCTGCGTTGGCTCCGCCGCCTCCCTCAGCAAGGGCACGCGTGCCACGGCAGTCGTCCCCCCTCCTTCATTGGAGAAAAGATCCAGCGTGCCACCATGATAGGCCAGAAGCTTGCGCGACGAGTACAGCCCGAGCCCTGTTCCACTTCCGGCCTTGGTGTTGGAGGCACGGAAGAACCGGCGTCCGATCTTGTGAACCTCCGCTTCGGGTATGCCGATACCGCGATCACGGACCTGGATAACGATGGACCCGAAATCGGATCGGCCATCAATGTGAATAGGCTGATCGTCGGGAGAATATTTGAGTGCGTTGTCAATGAGATTGATAACGACGGTTGCCAGCATGTCTGGATCGGCAATCGTAGAGACTGCTTCACCCTGCGTCCTGAAACGCAAGCGTTCACCGCGACCGGTCATGTCGAAATGTAATTGCACGTCGGCAATGAGAGATGCGATCTGCATCCGCTCCGGCCGAAAGCGATTGTCACCGTCATTTGTCATGAACCGCTCGATCAGGGAGAATAGACGATCGAGCGCCTCGCCAATGCCGGCAAGCCGTTCCTTCGTTGCGTCTTTGGATGTGTCACCTATGAGGCCGATCATGTCGACCGCATTGCGAATGACTGCAAGAGGCGTGCGAAACTCGTGACTGACAATGCGCATGAAGTCAGCCTGTTCTTCACGAAGGGCGCGTTCAGCCTCAAGACTGGCATTCAGTTGGAGTTCGAGCCTTCTGCGTTCCAGCACTTCGCGCGATAAGGCTTCGTTTTTCTCACGCAGGGCTGCCGAAAGTCGCGAGTTGACCATAAACAGCAGGCAAGCGAACAGGGCAATCAGGAACAGACTTCCCTGCAGAAGGTACCAGGCGTTGCGGTTGTTAAGGATCGCGATGTCCTGGTGCGCCGCCGGAAACCAGAATTCGATCGCGCTATGAACCATGCTGGCTGCCATGTATTCACCCAGCACCGCCATCGTAATCCAGCGCAGAAGCCGGGGCTGCGTCCGATCGCGCAAGAGGGCCACACACATCAATGACATCATCAATACCGTAAAGGCGGTCGATGTGTGGACGCGGATTGCAAGATCGCCCGGATCGAGCGTCACCGCGATACTCCAGGCTGCGACCTGAAGGACAAGCAGCGAGACGCCGACCCAGGTGTAGCGGGGCTGCCCTAAAAAGCGCGCCAGGCCCTCGGCGAGCAACACGAGGCCAAGCTTGATGATCGTATTGTGTAGCACGATCGACCACGCAGCTGGCTGATCGCCTCTCAAGATCATCAGGAACAGCCCGATGGCGATTGCAGTGTATCCGGCCGCCAGAAACTTCAATTCATAGAGATGGCGCCAAGCAAGCCAGACAAAGATCCACGCGACCGCCTGTAAACTGGCGGTTGCCAGATCGACGACGAGCACTGTCTTGAGGTCCAGCATCTCTCAGCATTTGCACAGGGCAGCGGTTCGCGCAAGTCTAGGTCGTCAGGCGGCGAGTTGAGGGACAAAGAAAGGACAGTAAGTTCAGCCGAGCTTTGGCAGAATCTGTAATAAATTTGAAGATTTGACCTAAATTGGAGAGCGGCGTCTTCCACCGGCAGTCTCGGATGGGCTCGTTCGCCTTCATGCATGTTTTGGTCAGAATTGAATAGTTTTGTTCTGTAGATTCGTCGACCCCATTTGCCTTACCGTCACTTCACAGTGACCTTGCATTTGTTTGATTGGGGGAGAGCCCTTCGCGCGCAGATTGCGTATGCGCCGAAGTCGGCCGCGCTTGCTCCAATTTTGAAGGGGCTCGCCGTATGAAACATGCCGAACGCACGGGAAAGATCTTGCGAGCATTTCGACTTCGGTCGAACGCTGCCTCGTCCCTCACCCAGGGGGAGTTGCCATTCTCTCAAACATGCAGTCGTGAAGTTGCTCCTTTCCGGCCTAAATTGATCAACCGAGCGCGGGGCAATGATGGTTGCCCGGCCGGCGTTCGGAACGTTTACGTCCCGCATGTGCTCATCATGTTGGCTTTGGGGCTCGGTGGAGCTGGTATGGCAGGCGAAGCGTCTGCAGGCTGCAATGGCGATCCAAACCAGACAATCGGCCAGGTCGACTACGGATATACGTGGTCAGCCTGTTGGGGCGACAGCGGTGTCGATCATGACGATGAAAAGGACGGAGACGCCGGAGCAAACATAACGATCAACACAAGTGCGTCGTATACCGCTGGCGCAAGTCTCCCCTACGTCGTGCCGTCGGGCTCAGCCGGCGGTGTCATCATGACATACACGATGGGCGGCGGCGGTGTCGACGAGGGACGCGCGGGTGCCGGCGGGACCGTGACGATCACTAATTTCGGCGCCATTACCCTGTCTGCGTCTACGGATCCGGGCACCATCGGGAGTTTGATCTCGGCAACGAGTTTCGGCGGCTCCGGGGACGAGGACAATGACAATTACAAATCGAACGGTGGTGCCGGCGGTGCCGGAGGCGCGGTAACGATTACCAACTATGGAATGCTGGCCGTGGAATCGCTGAAGTCGACCACGGCCAGAGGCATGGCCGGGATCTTTGCGGTGAGCAAGGGAGGCAGTGGCGGTGAACAAAACAGCGGCGCGACCGGCGACCAGGTGGGCGGCAACGGTGGCAACGGTGGCACGGTCAGCATCGCCAACACAGGGCAGGTAAATCTCGGCAGCCCGACCAGTTCGCTGAGTGGCCTCGACTATGCGTGGGGCCTGGCTGCCGAATCCACCGGTCAGCAGGGCGGTCACGACAACGGTGCGGGCGGTGCGGGCGGCTTCGTCGATATCGCGAACGGTTCCTCCGGAAACGCAAGCGCCGGGGCGATCAGCGTTTACGCAAACGACACCGACAGCGTGCGCGGCATCCATGGGCTGAGTCAGGGCAGCGACGGCACGGCATCGCGAGACAGCTCCGATAAAGGCGGTGTGGGTGGAGGTGGCTCGGTCGTAAATGTCGACACCTACGCAGATATGACGATCGTCGCCACGGGCCAGGTGACCGAGCTTTCGGGCGGCGTCGTCGCCGTCACTCGGGGTGGCGATGGTGGCGACGGTTGGAGCTCGAACGTCGCGGGTGCCGGCGGCGAGGGTGGCAGGCCAGACAGTGGGCTGGCCGCGACGACCGTGACGGTCCATTCGGGCATCATTTCGACGCAGGGCGACGACCTTGGCGGTGTGATCGCATTGAGCCAGGGTGGCCGTGGCGGCGACGGCCAGGACGGAGAGAAGGACAGCTCCGGCGGTCTCGGCGGGAACGGCGGTCAGATCCAGTTGAACCTGTCTGGCGGCAGCGTTTCGACAGATGGCAGCAACGCCTTTGGCCTGTTGGGCCAGAGCATAGGCGGTCAGGGTGGCAATGGCGGCGACGAAACGGCTGTTGTCGGCACGAGTGGTGGGGGCGGCTATGGCGGTAACGCCGGCAGCGTGGGCGCCTTTACGAACGGCGCATCCAGGATCACGACGACGGGTGACTACTCGACCGCCATCACCCTGCATTCCATCGGAGGCGGTGGTGGCACTGGCGGCGACTTCACTGACGTGCTCGGCGGGGGAGCGGGCAATGGTGGTAATGGCGGCAGTGGCAACACGGCTATCGTCAACAACAATGCAGCAATCACGACGGCGGGCGGACATTCCTACGGTATCCTGGTCCAGTCGATCGGCGGCAGCGGCGGCACAGGCGGCATTGCCGCCGGGCTCACGCTCGAGCTGGGTGGCGATGGTGGCAGTGGTGGGTCGGCGGAGACGGCCGGCGTCCTGAATGCCGGTACGATCACCACATCTGGCTATTCGGCGCACGGCATCATCGCCCAGTCGATCAGCGGCGGCGGCGGCGCTGCCGGTATGGCGGGTGGAATTCTGTCGATCGGCGGTTCCGGCGGCTCCGGTAACTTTGGCGGCAATGCGCAGGTTCAGAATTCAGGTGTCATCAGTACCGGCGGGGATGCCGCCATCGGCATCCTGGCGCAATCGATCGGCGGCGGTGGCGGTTCGGGTGCCGGCGCGTCGGGCATCGCGACCGTTGGTGGTTCAGGTAGCGCCGGCGGTGACGGCAGCGAGGCTGGCATATTTTTGCCCGGCGGCTCGGTCACCACACGGGGTGAGATGGCGCATGCGATCATGGCACAGTCGATCGGTGGCGGTGGCGGCAACGGCGGCAACGTGATCGACCTGTCGGTTGGTCTCCCCGCATTGGGTGTCGGCGGCAGTGCCTCGGGCGGCGGCGCCGGCGGCAAAGTTTGCGTCACCAACCAATATTCCGGTGACGGTTGTTCCGCAGAGACTGGTGCGCACGAGGCGGTTGATGTCGCCACTGCCGGCTCAGGCGCGGTCGGCGTGCTCGCACAGTCGATTGGTGGCGGCGGAGGCAACGGGGGAAATGCCACGGGTGGCGATGCCGGGCTTGGTAGCTTCCAGATTGGCGGGGGCGGTGGGGGCGGTGGCTATGCCAGCATCACCAGTGTCGACTTCCAGGGCTTGACCCTTACCACTCAAGGTTCGCACGCCGCCGGCATCGTTGCGCAATCGGTCGGGGGTGGTGGCGGCACGGGCGGCTCCGCAAGCTCCTACTCCGCAGGTCTCGGCTTTACGGCGTCGGTGGCTGTCGGTGGTACCGGCGGTTCAGGCGGCGCCGGCGGCGACGTCTCCGTCGACCTGACCGATAGCATCATTAGCACCGGCCAACACGGCGGCGATGTGACTGATGCCATCGGCGTCCTCGCACAGTCGATTAGCGGCGGTGGCGGTAGCGGTGGTTCCTCGGTTGCCGATGCGCTCACCGTGGCAGTGCCGACCGGCGAGGATGTCTCCTTGGCGATGAGTGTCTCAACGGCCGTCGGCGGTAGCGGCGGCTCAACCCACTCAGCGGGCGACGTCTCCGTGAGCTTGGACGGCAGCACGGCGGTCTCTACGAAAGGCGCTTCGTCGCATGGCGTGATGGCACAATCGATCGGCGGCGGCGGCGGGAATGGCGGCAGCGCGTCGTCGATGGCAGCGACCGCCGGTACCGTGGATACTGTCAGTGCCGACATCGGTGTTTCGGTCGGGGGCTCGGGCGGCGGCGGCGGCAATGGTGGTGCTGCCGAAGTCGCACTGAAGGATAGTGCCTCAGTGACGACGGCAGACGACTATGCCAATGCGATCGTGGCGCAATCGATCGGCGGGGGTGGCGGCAATGGCGGTGTCGGCAGCGTCAACAGCAAGCAGATTGGCGGCGGCTTCAACCTGACGGCCAATGTCGGGGTTGGCGGCTCGGGCAGCGGTGGCGCAAGCGGCGGGGTGACGACTGTCGATCTTGACGCAGGCACAGCCCTAAAGACCAGCGGCACGGGTGCACGCGGTGTGCTCGCCCAGTCGATCGGCGGCGGTGGTGGCACTTCGCAAGGCGTCAGTGTCGGGCTGTCGGCCAGCGCCAGCCTGCCCGGAGGCGAGGAGCCCGAAGGCAGTAGCGGCGACTTTTCCGCATCGGTTGGGGTTTCGGTTGGCCGGACCGGCGGCAGTGGCGGTTCGGCCGGGACGGTCAACGTCACCACATCGGGCAATATTGCTACCTTCGGCGCAGATGCGGACGGCGTGCTCGCGCAGTCGATCGGCGGCGGCGGCGGGCTTGGCGGCTCCGTGGGGCAGGCGAGCTCCGGTGATGCCGAGCCGCTCGATGACCAGGGCGCCAGTGATTGCCTGAGCGACGACGGTGACGGTAAGTCCGGCTACTGCTTCGATGTCAATGTCGGTGCCACGATCGATGACGGCGGTACCGGTGGCACGGCCGCCAACGGCAACACTGTCACGTTGACACATGCCGGCCGCATCAACACCACGGGTGATTGGGCCGACGGCATCGTCGCCCAATCGATTGGCGGCGGCGGCGGTGCCGGTGGTAGCTCTACCGCGTCTGGCAGCCAGGCAACTGCCAACATAACCGTCGGCGTCGGCGGCCGTGGCGGTGCGGGGGGAAATGGCGGCGAGGTCGACATCACCTTCGACGACAATCACGGCAACAGCATCAACACCTCCGGATACAGTGCCTATGGCGTGCTCCTACAGTCGATCGGCGGTGGCGGTGGCCAGGGCGGTGACGGTTCGGATCATGCGGCGGGCAAGATCACCGTCGGGGGCGGTTTCGGCGGCTCTGGCGGCTCAGGTGGGTCGGGGGGCCTGGTTGAGGCGCAGGGTTGGATCAATCTGTCGACCAGCGGCGACGATGCGCACGGTATCGTCGCGCAGTCTATCGGTGGCGGCGGTGGCGTCGGTGGCGCTGGAAGCCGTACGGCTTCCGAGGACGAAAACAGCCACGCGATCGACCTCGTGGTCGGCGGCAGCGGAGGGGTTGGCGGTCGTGGCGGCGAGGTCGACCTTGCTATCGGTACCGCGCTCAACACCTATGGAGACCGGGCGTTCGGCCTCGTCGCACAATCAATCGGCGGCGGCGGCGGCATAGGCGGCGCCGGCGAAGCCGACAGCATAGCCTCGCTTGTGGTTGGCGGATCGGGCGGCAGCGACACAGATGGCGGCGCTGTCACGGTCGATCTGACGAGCGAGAGCACGGTTCACACGCGTGGCATCGGCGCGCACGGCATTGTTGCCCAATCGATTGGCGGTGGCGGCGGCATTGGCGGAACGGCTTCGGGCGCGCCGCTCTCCTTCAAAGGTGACAGCCCTGCCAGCTTTGGTGATGGCGACGATGTTTCCGTCAATATCGACGGCGGCATCCTTACCGATGGCGACTATTCCTTCGGTGTTCTCGCCCAATCAATCGGTGGTGGCGGCGGTTTCGGCGGCAACGCGACCAGTGCTTTCATCGGGTCGAACGGTAACCTCTCTTCGGCCGGAAAAAGCGGCGATGTGACGGTCACCCTCGATGCCGGCAACGAAATCCGAGCGTCCGGCAAAGACTCGATTGGCATACTTGCGCAAAGCGACGGAGGCACAGCCAACAACGGTACGGTCAATGTGACGGTGGATGGTTCCATTACGGGCGGATCCGGTGACAATGGTGCCGGTGTCTGGGTCGCGGGCGGGCAGAACAATAGCGTGAACGTCAATTCCGGAGGCATGATCTCGGCTGCTTCCGGTGTCGCCGTCCAATATAGCGCCGGACTGAACCCGCTCTCAGACGGCACGCTGATGGTGGTGAACAACGCCGGTATCATCGACGGCAGCGTCAAGGGGGCCACCACCGTCGACGCCAAAATATCGAAGACGGCCCGTGTCGGAAGCGGCATGGCGGTCTCAGTCCTCAATGAGACAGGTGGCCTGCTGACGGGTGCAAAGGTTTACGAGGCTGACGTGTTCAATCATGGCCGGCTGGCAGTCGGCGGTTCTGAGGCTATCGACGCCACGAAAATCACCGGCAACTTTGCCCAGCGTATGGACGGCGTTCTGGCAATCAACGCCGATTTCGCTGGCTCGCGCATCGATCGACTGACGGTCGAGGGCGACGCCAGCCTCGCCGGCAAGTTCACGGTGAGTGCCGAAAGTGTCTTGCCCGGTATCACTTTGTCTTTTCTCACTGCGGGTGGCACCTTGGATCACTCGCTAAGCGGGCAGTCGGCAATCTACGACTACGTGCTGACCCGGACTGGAAACGAGCTGTCAGTTGCGACGGGTTCGGCCCATTTCGGCGAGCCTGGCTTTGCGCTGAACGCGGACCAGGACAACGTCGCCGACCACCTGCAGGAGATCTGGGATGCCGGCGGTGGTTCCTTCGGCAGACTGTTTGGCACACTGGGCTCGCTTGCTGATGGCGATTCTGGTGCCTACGGGTCCGCCCTGTCCGATATATCGCCCGGCGTCGCAGGAGCGGCCGCGGCCGGCAGCATCGCTACGACGCGGCAACATCTCGACCTTTTGCTGAGTTGCCCGATGTTTGCTGCGGACACCTCGTTCCTGACTGAGACGGAGTGCGCGTGGAGCCAGGCAGGTGCACAGAAGCTTGACCAGAAGGCCAGCGGCGGCGTCTCGGGTTTCGACAGCACGACCTATGCGCTGCAGGCCGGCGCCCAGGTCGAGGTGTTGCCCGACTGGTTTGTCGGCTTTGCCGGGGGCTACGACCGCAGTGCCATTCGCGGTGACGACGGCCGCGTCAACGCCGACGGCGACGTCCTTTATGCCGGTGCCTCACTGAAGCATGAAATTGGTCCTTGGCTTCTTTCGGGCGCTGTTTCCGGCAGCTATGGCTGGTACGACAACGTGCGTACGATCCGGATTCCGGGCTTTGCCGGACAGGCGGAGGGCGAACCGGAGGTCTACAATGTCAGCACCCGGTTGCGCGCTGCTTACACCTTTGCGCAGGATGCCTACTATGTGCGGCCGCTGGTCGACCTTGACCTGATCTATTCGCACGCCCGTAGCTACCGAGAGTCAGGTGCCGGCCCGCTCGATCTCCTGATCAACGACACCCGCCAGTGGAGCTTCACCACCACTCCGGCAATTGAGATTGGCACGCGCGTGGATCTGAGCGAAACGACGGTTATGCGGGCCTACGCGGCCGCAGGAGTGAGCTTCAGCAGCGCTGACAGCTGGGATACGTCAGCCCGGCTGGCCAATGCACCAGCTGGGGTCGGCGCTTTCGAAAGCACGGTGCCACTGGCCGATGTGGCAGGTCGACTAAGCGCGGGCGTCGACATCGCTAACGCCGACGGCTTCAGTTTGCGCGTCGGCTACCAGGGCTCGTTTTCCGACACCTATTCCAGCCATGGTGGCACACTGCGGATTGCCTACAAGTTCTGAGGGGATCAAAGATGTTAAGACAGGGCATGTCGTCGTGGGTGGGTCCAACCTGTCCCAAAAAACGTTCCCGGGCAATCCAGCCGGCAAATCCAGTAAACGAGGGCGCGAACGAGGTGGTGGCGCGCCTGCTTGACCCAAGAACAATATACAGAGAACCGGTTTAGCGTACCGGCGTGCGCACAACGAAAATGAGCCTCCGCAGGGGGGGCGGAGGCTCACGCGCGCATATATTGTCAATAACAAGTTTTATAAATATCAAGCAGTTACACGGAAATATGAACCGTAAACGCAGCGGCGGCTGCGTCGAAATAGGGTGGCGGTGTGTGCAAATGCAGGCGCAGTTTGCCAATCGGGAAACCGCATAGCAACTCGCCCAAATGGACATTTTGCGTAATACATTGGGCTTAGCCAATGACGCGACGCGAGCGCTAGAAAAATCGCGTAACGTTTCGTCGGGAACGTTGCGGCGTTGCTCTGCCACCTGATGATTGCGATCTGGCTGTGAGGCTTCAGCACTCATAATATGTGCACTGAAACGACCAAATCATTGGGGAAATGCGAAGCAGTAACGCATGTAGTGCCTCTCCCGACGGTCGCGACCTAGTCTCGCAACAAACAACGCAAATCACCAACGTCGTGCAATTGTTTTTGAACTTACGCCAGCCGCGTCTCACCGCCTGTGCGGGAAGCCCCAACTTATACATATTATCCCGTATATTCTATTGGGATTTATACTTGGTTTATTTTAATGTGGAATGGTGTTCGATTGGAAGCGGCAGTGTAGAGATTAGAATTATCTCCGTTGACATTTTGTGTGTTCTGTATCTTTATAATTATCTTCTTGCATTCTGATAAGTATATCTCAAGCGTGACGTTGCTACGTTCGACGCTGCGAATGCCTTTGGGCTTCCCTAAGCACTATCCGGCGAGCTGGGCCTTAAAGCAGCAGATCTCGCTAAAGCGTCCGTGTTTGCTGGTGCAATTTAAAATTGTGATACTGAATTCTCCGACTGATCGCGCAACGCTTTCTCCGAGGTGCCTTTCATGTCAGAAACAATCACGTGGTCCCTAACCGCAGGTGGCAAGTCAGGCTCTGCCATTCAGACCAAGGGCGCATCGACGGGCGATGGTATCGTTTCCGTCTCTGTTGATCTCGACGCCGGAAGTGCAGAGCGCGATCTGGCCCTGCAGGTCGACAAGGTCGACAACGTCGCCTTTCTCGCGATCTCTTCCGATCTTCTCGACGGTTCGGTGACGGTCAAGGCAGACGGGGCCAATGCTTCCGCGCTGAGTGGTCCGATCCTCTTGTTCGGAGAGGCGGTCAAGCTCTTTGCGGGCGATCTGACCACCCTGACAGTTCACAACACATCGGCGGATAAAGCCGCCAAGGTAACGGTTCTGATCGGCCTGACGGTCTGATCTGACTTTCAATCCGGTTTCGACGGCCCGCAAGGGCCGTCCGATGCATCGTTCGCTTTTGCATTCACGATCCGTTTGAGAACAGGAGCCGCGCATGCCCATCTCTCCAACCTATCCCGGCGTCTACATTCAGGAGCTCGACTCGGGCGTGCGAACCGTCGCCGGTGTGCCGACCTCGATTGCCGCTTTCGTCGGACGCACGAAAAAGGGGGGTGTCGGGGAACCGACGCCCTGCTTCAACATGGGCGAGTTCAATCGCCGCTTCGGTGGGCTTTGGAGCGACAGCAATGTCTCCTACGCCGTCGACGATTTCTTCGCCAACGGCGGCGGGCAATGCCTGATCGTACGGCTGTTCGAGCAGGACGGCGGCGACGGTTATGCAGGCTTGACTGTGGGCACCCTGATCCTGCGGGCCAAGAGCCCTGGTGCCTGGGGTAATTCGCTCTCAGGGAAAATCTCGCACCCGGACGTCGCCGATCCCGAGGGCGCGGCCGCAGCTGCCAAGAAGTACGGACTGACAGTCAACGACATCTTCGATCTGGAGATCGTCGACACTGCCACTGACACCCGGGAGGTATTGCGTACCCTGTCGATGAGAAGCGATGCGGGCCAGCGCCGGTTCGACCGGATCCTCGCGGCCCAGAGCAACCTCGTTGAAGCGCCGCCGGCCCCGACCTTTTCCAATAGCCGGCCCGCGGATGCCGCCACAGGTACTGCTACCGGTGGCGACGACGGAACGACGCTGGCCGATGCGACCTACCAAGGTGATCCGGCGCTGAAAACCGGCATGCAGGCGCTGCGCAAGGCGGATATCTTCAACCTGCTCTGCATCCCACCCGACACCCGCGAGGCCACCCTGCCCAAGGCCGTCAGGGAAACGGCCGCTGCACTTTGCGCTGAAAGGCGCGCGCTTTACATTGTCGATCCGCCGAACGAATGGGACGCCAACCCCGACACCGCGGCGACGACGGCGAAGAATGCCCAGCTCGACGCCACGGACCAAGTGCTTCCACTCACCAATGCCCGCAACGCCGCGCTCTATTTTCCGCGGCTTCTCAAACGTGATCCGTTGCGCGGCGGTCAAATCGATGCCTTCGCGCCCTGTGGGGCGGTGGCGGGCGTGATCTCCCGCACCGACGTCAATCGTGGGGTCTTCAAGGCGCCGGCCGGCCTGGCCGCGACGCTGTCCAATACCCAGGGGTTGACCGTGAAGCTGACCGATCGGGAAAACGGCCTGCTCAACCCGATCGGCGTCAATTGTCTGAGGTCGTTCCAGAACATCGGCCGCGTCGTCTGGGGCGCTCGCACGCTGGCGGGCTCGGACGTGCTGTCGGACGACTACAAGTACGTGTCGGTCCGGCGCCTCGCGCTCTTCATCGAAGAGAGCCTGTTCCGCGGCACACAATGGGTTGTGTTCGAAGGTAATGACGAACCGCTCTGGGCACAGATCCGTCTCTCGGTGGGATCGTTCATGCAGCGGCTGTTCCGGCAGGGCGCGTTCCAGGGGGCGAGCCCCAAGGAGGCCTATTTCGTCAAGTGCGACGCATCGACGACCACGCAGGACGACATCAATCGCGGCATCGTCAACATCGTCGTCGGCTTCGCGCCGCTGCAGCCGGCCGAATTCGTCATCATTTCGATCCAGCAGATCCGCAGCGCGTCCTAAAGGGAGGGCGGACAAACATGCCACAGTTCACCACGAATGCCGACCGTTTCGACCCCTATAAAACGTACAAGTTCCGTCTGCGCTTGCCGGACGGGGATTACGTTGCCGGCGTCAGCAAGTGTTCAGCGCTCAAGCGCTCGACGGAGGTGGTCAAGCACCGCGAAGGTGGCGACCCCTCGACCAGCCGCAAGTCGCCGGGCCAGACCGAATATGAGGCAATCACGCTGGAGCGCGGGGTTACCCATTCCAAGCAGTTCGAGCAATGGGCCAATAAGGTGTGGAACTATGGGGCGGGCCTCGGGGCGGAGGTGTCGCTCAAGGATTTCCGCAAGGACCTGATACTCGAAATCTACAACGAGGCCGGTCAGATTGTTTTGGCCTACAAGCTCTATCGATGCTGGCCCTCCGAGTTTTCGGCCTTCTCCGACATGGACGCTTCGGCTAGCGCCATCGCGATCCAGACGCTGAAGCTGGAGAACGAGGGATGGGAGCGGGACGAAGACGTGGCTGAGCCTGAAGAGCCCAGCTTCGAAGTTCCGGCCTGATCATGCCCCTGGGAGCTCCCTCACGGCTGGACGCCTCCGCGGTGATTGAGCTGGCCGACCGCGCGAGCGTGCTGTCGCCGGCTCAATGGTCGGTCGCGCTGCTGCAACGGGCCTATCCCGAGGCCGCGTGCGGGACCCTCTTGGCCCTGCCTATGGGGGCGCGCGACCGTTTGGTTCTGGCGATCCGGGCACGACTGAGGTCGGGCCCGCTCCGGGCGGAACCGGTTTGCGAAGCGTGCGGTAAGATCTACGAGCTCACGCTCGAACCCGCCAGCCTCGGGCTGGCGGGGGAGGCGCTTTGGCCAGAACCTGGTTTTCACAAGGTGATGATCGCTGGCTGCGAGGCGGTCGTGCGCCCGGTGACCGTCGGCGACATTCTTGAGATCGAGACCATCGCCGAACCTGAAACGGCTGCGCGGATGCTGGCGGCACGGGTCCAGGAAACGGCAATGGATCTGCCGCTCGATGGCCTTGCCGAGGCTCTGGAGGCGATCGATCCGGGCGCCGATGTGTGGCTGGAGACCGGCTGCCCGGAGTGCGGCGCCAGGCAATCCGTGGCTTTCGATTCGGTGCATTTCGTCGCTCATGAGCTGCAACAGATTTCGCGGCAGATCCTGCATGACGTCGTGCACATCGCTCGGGTCTTCCACTGGTCCGAGGCCGAGATCCTCGCTTTGCCGGAGCATCGGCGGGCCTTTTATGTGGCCGAGGCACTGGCATGAGCGCGTTCCTGAGCAACCTTGCCGCGCGCGCGCGCGGCACGCTGCCCCGGCTGGCGCCGCGCCGGCCCGGCCCCTTCGAAACGCTGGGTGAAAGGTCCGAACCCTCCGACAGCGATAGGCCGGTGCCTTCCATGTCTTCCGAGGCTCCGTCGCGCACCCCGCGCACCAGAGAGGCCGCCCCTCCGGCGGCCGCCCCCGTCGCGGGTCCGACCATATCCGCAGCAGCTACGACGGTCCTGAGGTCGACACACGCTGCAGCGCCGGTCACGCCAGCCACGTCGGCACCGGCTGCACCGTCGCGTCGCATGATGCCATTGGCGCCCGCCGCAGGCGTTGCTCCGGCTGCTCTTGCTTCGAGGCCGGCGGTCACGCCACCGGTGGCAACGTCGTCGCAAGCCGTTTTGGCCGCTGAAACCCCTCCGGTCGCGCACGCCCCCGTTTCGCCGCCCATCGCGCCGTCCGCCCCGGCGCCGGTGATCGCTAACGGCACACTTGCAGACGCTCTTGGGGACATGTCCGGCGAAACGGCCCGGGCGGATCCCGAACCGGCGGCGTCCCCTGTCGCTGCCGATGGTCGGCCGGTATCGCGATCATCGATTGTCCCGGTCCCGAGGGCCGCCCCGCCATTGCTTGCGCGCGAGGATACCGCGCCGAATTGGGCAGCGCAGGTCCCGCGAGGCAGGAACGCTGACCGAGCTGTGGAGCCGCAACAGCCGCCCCAGGTCGAGATCCGCATCGGCTCCATCGAGGTGGTGATGGATCCGCCGCGAGGCGGACAACCAGCCCCGGCAAGGGCGGAGGCTCGGGGGATCAGCCTGGATGACTTTCTCGACGGGAGAGGTGGGCGATGAGCAACCCGCTGGCCATATCCACCGTCAGCGCAGCCTTTCTCCGGCGCATCCTGTCGGCGGCCAACGCCGCGGTGCCAAATGCCAAGGTGCGGTTGGGGGCGCCCACGGCCAAGCTTGCCGAGGATGCAGCGCCGCTCGTCAATCTTCATCTCTACCGGGTCGAGCCCAATGCCGCCCATGCCAATGACCATCTGCCGACGCGTGGTGCCACCGGCCAGATGCGCGGCCCCAGCAAGCTGGCGCTGAACCTGCACTATGTAATGAGCTTCTACGGCAATCACGACGCGTTCGAGCCCGATCTGATGCTGGGCGAGGTGATGCTGGCTCTGGAGCATGAGCCGCTGCTGAGCAAGACCACGATCCACAACGCCATCGAAGACAACGACGAGCTGGAAGATAGCGATCTGGAGGCGGCGTTGGCGCGGCTGCGCGTGACGCGCCAACTGATGACGATCGATGATTTCTCGAAGATCTGGTCAATCTTCTATCAGGTCCCCTATGTGCTGTCGCTCTCCTACGAGGTTAGCCATGTGGTGATCGAGACGTCCGCCACGCCACCGGTTCCTACCCCGGTGGCGCATCCCGGGCTTTGGGTCTCGCCGGTTTCAACGCTCCGGCTCGACGCAGCGGGCAGGGCGCCCGGCAGTATCATCCCGCCGGTCTGGGGCGGTATCCTCCACGTGGCGGGCAGGGGCCTGGCCAAGCCGGGGCTCGAGCTGGAAGTCGATGGTGGCGGTCTTGCCATGAGCGGGGTTCGGCAGTCGGAGGCGGCGCTTGCAGTGACGCTCGATGCCCCCACCTTCGGCGGCGTCGAGTTGGCCGTCGGCGTCCACAAACTGCAGGCGATTGCACCCAGGACCAGCGCTGACCAGCCGGATCACGTGCGCGCCCGCTCCAACGCATTGGCCTTTGCACTCAGCCCGGCGATCGTCGTCGGTACGATCACCGCGCCGGCGGGTGGAACGACGGCGACAGGTACGGTCGATATCGGCTTCACCCCTTCGATCCGGTCGGATCAGGCGGTCCGGTTGCTTCTCGATGTCCGCAACCCGGCAGCGCCGGCGCAGGTGATCCTGGCCGGGCGTATCCCTGTGGAGGGTGGAGCGAACGCCGCCTCGCTCACCTTTTCCTTTGTCAGCTTGCCGCGCGGCGACTATCTGGTGAGGGCCGATGTCGACGGGCTCCTCAGCCCGGTCACGCTCGACAGCACCGCGGGCAGCTCCACCTATGGCCAGATCATCGGCCCGGAGCTTTCGCTGTGAGCCGCGCCGAACATATCGCGTCCCTGGCCGACGCCTTCCCGGTCGTGCGCGCCTGGCTCGAACACGGCCCGGTCGCCGAAACCAAACCGCCGCGCACCGCTGCCTGCGAGCTGGCCGATATCTTCCGACTGGATGCGTTCGGTCGCAACATCCTGCTCTTGTGCGCCTATGTCGCCTTGGAACCGGACGGGCGTGACATCGTCGCCCGGTTGCTTGACGATCCTTTGACCTCTGCCCCCACGCTGTCGCTGGCACTGACGCGTCTGCCGGGCGCACACTGGAAGGGACTGTCGGCCGAGGCGCCACTGCGCCGGGCAGGGCTGGTCCGGATCGAGGGCAGCGGCTCGCTGGTCGATGCGCGCCTGCGCCTTGCGGACACGGTGCTGCTGCGCCTTGTCGGTGCGCCCTCGCTGGACGCCGGGGCCTCCGCCCTGCTGCGCCGCATTCCGCGACCGTTGTCATTGGCACCCAACCGCGCCACGCTCGCCCGGGAAATCGGTTCCCGCCTGTCTCTGCCGGACACACCGGTGCTGCACCTGACCGGCGGCGATCCCGAGGGCAAGCTTTGCGCTTTTGCCGAAGCCTCAGCCGGGATCAACGCCATCACCTATGCGCTGAACTCGCAGCTTCTGCCCCAGACAGCCGTCGAACTGGTGGACTTCGCCGCTGGGCTCACCCGGGATATGATGCTGTGTGCCGGGCGGTTGGTGCTGATGCATGACGACATGGGCGAGACACGGACCGCCCAGCTCTTTGCCGAAACCTATGGCGGGCCGCTGGCCATCGCCTCGGTCGAGCCGATGCGGGTCGGCCACCGGTTGGCGCTCCGCCTGGAGATGCCGCGCCTGAAGGCGTCCGAGCAGCTTGCCGTGTGGCACAGCGTTCTTAGCGATGATGATACCGATCTTATCCCGGCCCTGCCGCGCCTTGCCGCGACCTTCTGCGTGGCTCCGGAAGCTGCGCATGCCGTCGCCGCAGAAATGTCGCTGGAGCGCAATCGCGATCCGAAACATCTGGCGACCTGCGCCTGGGAGGCCTGCCGCCGCGCCGCGCGGCCCCGAATGGACGACCTGGCGCATCGCGTGGCCTCGCCCGCGACGTGGGACGACCTGATCCTGCCGCCGCGACAGAAGGATGTGCTTGCAAGCATCATTGCCCAGGTGCGCAACCGCACGCAGGTCTACGACGAGTGGGGCTTCGGCGTGCGGCTCCAGCACAAAGGGCTCGGGGTCTCGGCGCTATTTTCAGGCCCGTCGGGCGCGGGCAAGTCGATGGCCGGCGAAGTCATCGGCAATGCGCTCGACCTCGATGTTTACCGCGTCGACCTTTCCGCGATGGTGTCGAAATGGGTCGGCGAAACCGAGAAGAACTTGCGCCGGGTCTTCGATGCGGCCGAGGATGGCGGCGTGATCCTGCAATTCGACGAGGCCGATGCGCTCTTCGGCCGCCGCTCCGAGGTCAAGGACAGCCATGACCGGCACGCCAATATCGAGGTGAGCTACCTGCTCCAGCGGCTCGAGGCCTATCGCGGGCTCTGCATCCTGACCACCAATATGCGCGATAATATCGACGACGCCTTCCTGCGTCGCCTGCGCTTCATCGTCGATTTCCGCTTTCCCAATCTGGCCGAACGCCGGGCGATCTGGATGCGGATCTTTCCTGACGAACAACCTTGCGAGCAACTGGACTACGACAAGCTGGCACAGCTCAACCTGGCCGGTGGATCGATCCGCAACATCGCGCTGGGCGCGGCCTTCCTTGCGGCCGACCGCGGTTGCGCAGTGTCGATGGCCGAGATCCTGCAGGCGGCGCAACTCGAATATGACAAGGTTGGCCGGCCGATGACCGACGCTGAACGCGCGGGGTGGCTGCAATGACTGCCGGGCCACGGATCGTTCTCAATATCGACCGGCTTCGCGTTCATGGCGTGCACGCAGGCGACGCGGCCGCATTGGCCGAGGGGCTGAGGACGGCGCTTGCCGCGCAGCTTGCCGCCAATGGCGGCGCGCTGACCGGGCAGGGCGGCGCCGATCATGTGCGTTTGAGCCTGCCACCGGCTGCAGGCCACGGGCCTAACGCGCTCGGACGCCTTGCCGGTCAGCGGATCGCCGGGGCGCTCACCCGTCCAAAAGGAGGTGGCTGATGTCCCTGCGCGCTGCTCTGCGTGCCCGACGTTCGATGCCCCGTGCCGCACGCAACCGCGGCAGCTCGGCCGTGTGCGAACCTAAGATGCGGCTGCCCGGATCGCTCAGCGCGGTGCCTGGCGTGCTTCAGCGCAAGCCGGTGATCGGTCCGGCAAATGACGCCTATGAGCACGAGGCCGATCAGGTCGCAGGTACCGTCGCAATGGGCAGCGCTGCACGGGCTGTCACGCCCATGACGGCCGCTTCGGTGCAGCGGGAAGGCGGCGGGCATGGGGGCAACACTCGGGGCAACACTTTGGGCGGGCCATCCGGCGCTGCCACGGCGGCCAAAGCGGTTTCTGCGGGCGGGCGCATGCTCAGTGCCGCTGAAGCCGGCTTCTTCGTACCGCGTTTCCGGCAGGACCTTTCGCATGTGCGCGTCCATGAGGGGCCGCAGGTTGATCAGGCCGCGGCCTTGATCGGGGCGCGCGCCTATACGCTGGGAAACGATATTGCGCTGGCCAAGGGCGAGTACACCCCCGGAACCGCCGAGGGCCGCCGCCTGATGGCGCACGAGTTGACGCATACCCTGCAACAGACCGCCGGCGAGAAAACCATCCGCCGCGCGCCGGACGGCGAACGCAAGGCCACCGACTTCAAGAAAGTCACGATGGTCTTCAACGGTGAGGAACTGATCGTTTACGGCGACGGCGAGGAAATCATGCGCTACGACGGCGATTCCGGTCGTCCGATCAAGATTACTGAAGAGGATGCCAAGGCCTGCGGCGCCGATGTCGATGTGGACACCTATCTGAACGACAAGCGTTTCACCGGCATCAAGGACAAGGGGCCGATCCCGGAGGGCACCTATCGTTTTTCGCCACCGGGTATCAGCCAATTTTCAACCGGGGAGCAGCTGGACCTTTTGGTCGGCGGCATCGTCGGCAAGAAAAACGTCACGGTCCAGGGGCAGAGCATTCATGCCGGCGACTGGGGGGCGGGACGGGTGCACCTCAATCCTGTCGCGGTCAGGGAGGGGCCGTGTGGCAATGCCGGAAGGCGAAGCGCGTTCTTCCTGCACGGCGGGCTACTGCGCGGCAGCTCAGGCTGCATCGATATCCAAACCAGCTTCGACGAACTGGCTGCCTTTCTCGACGGCTACAAAAATCCGGTCACGCTCAAGGTCGAGTATACCGATCCGGCGACCAGGGTCGGGTTCTGGACTGGGCTCGGCGGCGCGCTTGCCTATCAGGGCTTCCAATTCACCAGTCAGGGAACCGGCTTGTTAGGCGCCGAGGTGGCGGGCGACAGGACAAGTTTCGTCGCCTCGCTGCAATACAATGCGCTGCTGGACTGGGCCGGCGGTGCCCTGACCGCCGGCGTTCATGTCGATGTGCCGGTCGACGATCGGGACGCCTTTATCCGCGCCGGATTGCGCGGCGGTGCGGAGTATCGTGTCTACCGGTCCCTCTACGGGCGGATCTTCGGAGGCGGTTACTATGATGCCGCGCGCGGCGATCTTCCGGCCGGGTTCGGCCTCCAGGCCGGCGGCGGCCTCGGCTATGATTTCGGACCGGTGCAAATGGAGGTGCTCTACAATTTCCTGGCGCCTCTGGGCGACGAGGATGCCGCCACTTCAGGCCGACCGGAGCGCCAAAGGGCGCACCAGGTCCTCACAGGGATCGGCTTCGAATGGTAGGGCGGGGCGACATAGCGCGACCTGCGCCGGCGATCACCTGCAGCACCAGGCCAGCTGCCGGGGGGCTGCCATGTCCGTGAGCGTCGCCCAAGCCGCCAAGCCCCCCGCCTTTGCCGTCGCGACGCCGACGAAACACAAGGCCGAGCCGTTGCCGGATCAAGACCAGGTGCCTCGGCGCCTGCTTTCTTCGCTGTCCTCGGTTCCTTCGGTTCAGCGCGTCTGCGCTGAATGCGCCCGAGAGGATGACGAGCACACCATGCCAGTCATGCCGCGGCTTGAAGTGGGCCCGGTGGACGACCCGTTCGAGCGCGAAGCGGATGACATAGCCGGACGTGTGATGGCGACCCGCGAGCCAAATTCCGTTCAACGTGCCGGGCTCGACGCAGAAACGCCGGACGCCATGCCCCGTCGCATCAGGCGGAAATGCTCGGCCTGCGGAGGTGACGAAACGCCGGTGATGCCGAGACTGGAGGTGGGACCGGTTGACCATCCGCACGAGGCCGAAGCGGATTCAATCGCAGCGACCGTCATGACCCAGCGCCCCGGCACCGGTCTTCAGCGCCGGAGCGAAGACGACGAGCCGGAAGTGATGGCACGCAGATCGGTCGTTCAACGCAAATGCGCCGCTTGCAGCGCTGCTGAGGAAGAGATGCCGGTCATGCCGCGTCGGGCCGTAGCGACGGTGCAGCGCATACCCTCGCCGCTGCTTGAGCGCGAGATGTTGCATGACTTGACTGACATGCCGCGGATGCGGGCCGACGGCCCTGCGGGTACCGAACACATTGCCGCCTCGGCCGGTCAGCTGGAATCCGGCGGCAGCGCCCTCTCGCCGCAAACCCGAGACTTTTTCGAAAGCCGCATGGGGCGCGACCTCTCTGGCGTGCGCATCCATCGCGGCAGCGCCTCGGATGCGCTGAATGACAGCATCTCGTCGCTCGCCTTTACCTACCGCAATCATGTCTGGCTGGGGCGAAACGAAGCGGAAGCGCCGTCCTTCACTATGGCGCACGAATTGGCGCATGTGCTGCAACAGACCCAGCCGGATGAAGTGCAGCCGAAAGTGCGCCGCGTCCCGTCCGAGATCATCAGCGAAACGCTCTACTTCGGCGAGGATCCCCAAAAGACACCCACCCATGACCTCGTCGTTGCCGACGCGGTCAAGAAGAATGCAAAACTCATGGGTGAGGTGGCGGTGCCCAACGCGCAGCGCGACAAGGGCTCTGTGGACGACGGGTTTGGCTATGCCGACCTGGTCATCTCAGATCCCAACAAGCTCTGGGGACTGCGATTTGCACCGTACACTGGCATTGGCAGCAGCACCGGGACGGGGACCGGAACTGGCGCTGGCGGGCCGACCGCACTGCCGTGGTACGTCGTGTCGGACGGCGGTAAGAACGTCGTACCCAAGAGCCTGGGTTACGACACAAGAAAGTCGCTTCACATCGGCGGCGCCGCGCTGAGACCGGGCGGAGGCTACGAGAAATACAGCACGGAATCGAGCCCTCGCTGGGCGACCACCGACTTCATTCGATCCGCACTCGATGCGCCCTCGAGCTACGAGATTGGCGACGTAAAATTCGCCGGTGACAGGGATCGCATGAGCGACGCGGAAAAACAGGTTGGCGACTACGCCACCGGTTTCAACGAAGCCGCCCGGCGCTACAACAAGACGGTGGAACAGAGCGAGGCCGTCAAGAATGGCACCGCGCCAGCCGGAACCCTGACCGGGTCGTCGCGAAGCAATTCGCTCGCCAGGACCAACTTCAGCGCCGCCAAGATGGCGAGCTCCGCCAGCAGCGGCGATTTCATCCCTCTGGAAAGTGCATTGAAGCTGCGCCTCAACAAGTACAGCAAGACGATCCTTGGTCGTGACAAGTACGAGAACGTTACAGGGTTCACCTATACGGGGAAGTCCTATTACCGGCAGAAAAGCGGCGCCAAGTTCCTGTGGGAGTATGTGTTCTGGCCCGATGAAATCAAGGAACAGGACACCAGCACATCACGGTCCAACCGGCGCGCCAAGCTGACCGAGGCGAGCCAGACCCTGTACGATCAAATGGTCTCTTCGCCGACGGGCAAGAAGGTGATGCCGCTGCGCCATGCCGATGCCCGCGTTCAACCCAAGAAACCAAAAAAGCCGCTGCCGCCACAGGAGGATCCGTTCCAGGCGCAGTACAACACCTGGAAGGAAAAGCAGAGAACCTTCACCAGGACCTTTGCCGACTACACCAACATCAAGACCGGGACCGGTAAGGCGGACATCGCCAAGCTGGCCTTCGACACAGCGATCCAGAACACCGTCAAGCTGCTGGGTGGCACCGGTCCCGACGGTTCGCGACCGGTGCAGGACACAGCCGCGCTGACCAAGGCGCAAACCGAATTCAACCGTGCCGAGCTCATGGAAGGGCGGTCGGGGCGGATGCTCGGGGCAATGCGCAAGACCTTTGGTGCGACCTTCGTCAAGGCGCTCAACATCTACCACCGGCTGAAGACCAAGTTCGAAAACTTCCTGGCGGGCGCGAAGAAGCGCACGAGTGGCGGCAAGATCGGCAAGGCGATCATGAAGGTCGGCGGCGTGATCTTCGGCGCGATCATCAAGGTCATGCTGCCGCAGGTTGGCGCCTATCTGGTCGACTGCGTCGAGGAAGGGTTCAAATCGCTGCTGAAGTCGATGATCGGCTCCGATTTCAGCAAATACACCGACTCGATCGAAGGCGAATTCGTCAAGAAGTATGAGGAAATCGCGGCTCAGATCGAAGCCAAGGTCGAAGAGGCGGCCGAGGCGATCAAGACCCGTTTCGGCAGCATCTATGAAGCCGTGATGGACACCTGGGAAGCTGCCAAGACCCTCATCAGCATCGCCCGGCATGTGTTCAACGTCGCCCGCATCGCCTCCTGCGCCGCCGGCGGGCTCGAAACGGTGGGAATTTCCTGCGTCGTTGCCGGTGTCGACTACATCCTTTCGCTCTTCGACATCTCGCCCAGCGAGTATCTGCTGTCGCACATGCTGGGCTCCTGTGTCGCACAGGACCTGATCAAGGAGTTCATCCTCGGCCGGGCGATCATCCAGAACCTGCCGAAGGAAATCGCCGAGACGATCCGCAGCCATGTCAAGGACATCCTGCCGCCCGAGGTGAAGCCGCTGCTTTGCGATCATATCGGCGATGCGCCCGATCTGCCTGACGCGGCCGAGGTCCCGTGCGAGGACATCGACAATCCGGGTAGCGGACGGGGCGGCAGCGACCTCTCGAAACCGCCGCCGGGCTTCCCGCCGGGCATGAACGAGCGCCGAGCGACCCAGAAGGAAATCCGCGAACATGGTCGCCTGGGCACTGGAATCGTTGACAACGCAGGCAAGGTCGACCGCAGCAAACTGCCGGAAGAATTCCGCAAGCTGCTCGAGCCGGAAGCGCCGCCGCCTCGGGGCACTCCGGAGGTCTGGGATCCACCGGACAAGAGCAGCCCGCCGACCGCCAAAAGCAGCCCACCGGCGGACAAGCAAACCGTACCCGACGCGGCAAAAGACAAGCCCGCGGGACAGCCCCCCGAGCAGAAGCCCGCAGGCGGCGCGGCCGGCGGCAGCGGCGGCCAACCCGGATCCGGCGGGCAATCGACCCAGTCGGTACGCCGTGGACAAATCGCCGATCCGAGCGGGACGGTAACGAGCTATCACACCATCCTGCCAGGGCCTTCCGGTGGTTTCGCGCAAGGGCGGGGCGACGCCAAGACCTTGTTCGACGTCTACCTCTACGTCCAGACGTCGGACTTGAAGACCTTCGGACCGCTACCCATCCGGATCAAGGTCATCGAGGTGGGGCGTGACAAGTCCGGCGACTGGATCAAGTACCTCCCGGACGGCCCCTATGTGCTGAAGAACGATACCGAAATCGAGATCAATCCCACCGGCAGCGACGGGTTCTGGGCAAAGCTGAGTGCTGACAGATGAGACCGTTTCCAAAGAATGACTTCACTGGTTCCACGTCCGGCGTCTCAGATCGGAGCCTGCTATGACGGGTCTAACCATCTCCCCACAAGTCCAGAAAGGCGCTCTTGTCGGGCTTGATCTTTTCAACCCGCTCTCTTCGGTGGCGATCTTCCAGTACAACCCCGACCAGATCACCCGGTCGATCGCGCCGAACTACAGCCAGGCAGGCAACGGGCGGGCGGAACCGTTGCGGCTGGCGGGGCCTCCCACGGAGACGATCAGCGCCAACCTCAAGATGGACCTGATCGACCAGATGGAAGAGGGCGAGAACGGACCTCTGGGCGGCGGCATTTCGGGCTATCTCGCAGCGCTCGAGATGATGGTCTATCCGAAAACCATCGCCGTTGCGATCAACCAGGCGCTGATGCTGGCAGGAACCATGGAGGTGGTGCCGCCGGCCGCACCGCTGACGCTTTTCATCTACGGCTGGAAGCGGGTGGTGCCTGTCAAGATCGAAAGTCTGTCGATCACCGAGACCGCGCACGACCCGGCTTTAAACCCGATCCGCGCCGATGTCGCGGTCTCGATGAAAGTGCTGACCTACAACGATCTGTCCATGACCAACCCGGGCTACTGGGCCTTCCTGACCCACCAGGTGATCAAGGAGACGCTCGCCACCGTCGCAAGCGTCAACAACATCGCCGATGTGGCGGGCAACCTGGATTTCTGAGAGGGCGTGATGATCACAGCAACGAGCCGATACGCCATCGCCACCGAAACCGAATTCACCCGGCCGGACGGCAGCAAAGTGCGCCACATCGTGCCGCCGATCCTGCCGCACCCCGAGGATCACACCGTGGCGCGCCAGCACCGCGTCAGCGACAGCGACCGCGCGGATATCATCGCCGCACAGACCTATGGCCAGGCGACCGCCTGGTGGATGATCGCCAATGCCAATTCCGCCGCGCATCCCGACCAGTTGACCGCGGTGCCCGGCGCTCCACTGGTCATTCCGATGCCCGATGCGAGGGGAGGCAGGACCACGTGAGCGCCTTCGGCAACATCCTCGGCATTCGCGTCACGCTGCTTCTGGGCAGGGAGGCCGTCGTGCTGCCCGCACCGCTCGAGGCGATGGAGGCGATCGAAGAGATCGAGGTGCGCCAGGCGATGAAAAAGGACTCAGGCTTCAAGATCACGCTGCTGGCCGGGCGAGAGGGACCGCTTGGCGCATTTGGCCCTCCGTTCGTCAATGATCCCCGGTTCCAGCGCGGAGCGCGGGTGGTGGTCGTTGTCTGGAACGGGGTGGTGCCGACGCCGATCTTCGACGGGGTGGTGACCAAGACCCAGTACATACCCGGCGAAGGGTCGAATGAAGGCAAGTACCTGATGTTGGGCCGCGACCTGACCTTTGTCATGGACCGCGAAGAGAAACGAGCCCAGCACCCGGCTCAGGACGAAACCGTGATCATGAATGCCATGGCGCTGAAATATGCCACCTACGGCGTGATCCCGGTGATTATGCCGCCGCCGGTGATCGATCCGCCGATCCCGGTCGACCGCACGCCGCAGCAGACCTGCACGGACCTCGGCTATGCCAAGAAGATGGCCAGGCGCCACGGCTACAAGGTGTTCATCGATCCCGGCCCGGCGCCGGGGATCAGCCAGCTCTACTTCGGCCCGGTGCCGCGCCCCGGCCTGCCGCAAAAGCCGATCTCGGTCAATCTGGGGCCAATGTCGGATGCCTACGACGTCACGGTCAACCACGATGGCGAGACCCTGACGGCTGCGCGCGCCAAGGTGCATGACCGCTCCACAGGGCAGGTGGTTTCGCTGGAGATCCCGACCTCCACCAACACGCCGATGTCGGCCCTGTCGGAGGCGCTGACGCAGATGGGCAATACCAAGACGAAGGAGATAGTGACCTCGGGCCTCAACACCGCGCAGGTGCTTGCGCGTCTGATGGCTGAGGTGAACGAACCGGCCGAAAGGGTACTGGAGGTGACCGGCACCATCGACAACACGCGCTACAACGCGGTGCTCAAACCCTACTACGCGGTCGATATCCGCGGCCTGGGGATGATCTACAACGGAACCTATACGGTGGCCGAAGTCAGGCACGTGCTCAAACCCGGTGCCTATACCCAGTCGTTCGCACTTCAGCGCGACGGGCTCTATCCGATCCTGCCGGCCGTCGCACCGGAGGTATCGCCGATATGAGCTGCGAGGACGAAAAATTCTTCGGCAAATACCGCGGCAAGGTTGAGCTCAACATCGACCCCTTGGGCCTTGGCCGGGTGCAGGTCAGCGTGGCTGATGTCATGGGGGATGGCACGCTCGCCTGGGCCATGCCCTGCCTGCCGGGCGCCGGACCGGGCGTTGGCATCTTCGCCATCCCGCCCTCGGGCGCCAATGTCTGGGTCGAGTTCGAGCGCGGCGACCCGGACTATCCAATCTGGTCTGGCGGGTTCTGGGACGCCGGAGACACGCCGGCGGCGATGGGACCGACGCAGGCGCTGACGCGGATCTGGGCGGGCGACAACTTCAAACTGGAGGTGCTCGACGCGCCGGGCATGGGGGAACTCACGCTCAGCATGACCACGGCCATGGGGGATGCCGTGCTGAAGGCGGGGGCGGACGCCATGGAACTGAGCTTTTCCGGATCGACGGTCAAGCTTGGTCCCGATGGGGTCACGATCAACAACGGAAATCTGAAGGTGTTGCCATGACCACGCCGATCGTCACGCAGGGAACCGTCGCCACCTGCCCGCATTCCATCCCGATCACGATCGCGGCGACGGGTGTGAAGCTTTTGATCGACGGCACGCCGGCAGCCCTTCTCGGCGACAAGGGCACGATCGCAGGTTGCCCGTTCACGACGCCCGAACCCAAGCCGCAGCCCTGTCTCATTGCTGAGTTCACCAAGGCGGCCAGCAAGGTGCAGTCGGCCGGCAAGCCGGTGTTGTTGGTCAATCCCGGCGACCTTTGCAAATCCGGCCAGATCCCCAACGGTCCGGTGGTCTGGTCTTCGCCGCAAACCAAGGTTGTCGCGATATGACCTGGTTTTCCTTCCCCTACCGGATCTCAGCCGCCGGAACCACGGCCGAGGCCGACCGCGACCAGCAGATCCGCGACATGATCGAGCAGGTGCTGTTCACGCGCCGCGGTGAGCGGCTCAACCGGCCTGAATTCGGTGCCGGCCTGCACGAGATGGTGTTTTCGGAGAACACGCCGGAGATCGCAGCCGCCGTCCAGCACATGGTCCAGGGGGCGCTTCAGCAATGGCTGGTCGAGGTGATCGAACTGCGTGGTGTGCGGGTTGAGGCCGTGGACAGCCAGTTGCGGGTCACGGTCGTCTACAGCCGCCTCGGCGACGACGAGATTCGCCGCGCCGTGGTGGAGGGCGCGATATGACGAAGTGCAGGTGTCATTGCGGCACGTCGCTGCGCCGGCAGAGGGTTCTGGACAGCAACGCCGACATGGGCGGCGGGCTTGAGATCAACGGCATCGACTTCGTCGAGGTGTTGGACAGCGGCGCACCGGCTGGCATGGCGCAGAAACTGCTCGACGTAGCTTTCCTCAAACCCGATGGCGTCGCCGCCCTGAACGAGGACAACTTCGCCGTGACAGGCGGAACGCGGGTCAAGGGCATCAAGGTGCTATCGCTGGCGCTGCAGCCGGACGGGTTGACCCAGCGGCTGACCCTGGACCAGGCCGGGGATTTCTCGCCTTATGTGCTGTCGCTGCGGCAAGGGGCGGTGAACGCTGCACCGCCCGCCAATATGGATCGCCAGTTGGCGAGCGTGTGCTTCTCCTTCAAAGTCGAATGCCGCTCGGATTTCGATTGCGCCGACCCTGCACTTTCGGTTCCGGCGCGTCGTCAGGGGCCGCCGACAGATTACCTGACCCGCGATTTCACCGGCTTTCGCACGATGATGCTGGACCGCATGTCTGCCACCATGGCCGACTGGACCGAGCGCAATCCGGCGGATCTGGGCGTGACCCTTGTTGAGGTGCTGGCGGATGCTGCCGACAAGGTGAGCTGGTTTCAGGACGCCATAGGCACCGAAGCGTTCTTCGAGCGCACGCGCTTTCGGCAGTCACTCGTGCGCCACGCCCGGCTACTCGGCTATCGTCCGGGCGAGGGTTGCAATGCGCGCACAGCCGTCGCCGTGACGGCGGATGTCGACCGGGATGGCGCACCTGACGTGATTGCGCGCGGCACCCGGTTCCTGACCCGCCCAGAGGACCGGGGGCAGCAGCGGCCGACGGTGATCACACCAGAGGCGGAGCTTTTCGAAGACATGGTCCGACGTGGGTCAGTGGTGTTCGAGGCACTGGAACCGCTGAAGTCGCTGCGCGTGGCGCGCAACGATGCGGGCTTCCACGATTGGGGCGACGAGGGCTGCTGCCTCACCAAGGGCGCAACCTCCGCTTTCCTGACGAAGGCTCCCGGCGATCTTGACCTTGTGGCAGGCGATCTTCTTTTGTTGGAGGAGCGCATTCCTTTTGGCGGTAGCACCGAGGATCCGCCGGATCCGACGCACCGCCAGGTCGTGCGTCTGTCGGAAGGCCCCAAGCCTGCAAGTGATCCGATCTTCGGTCTCGCCTTGACTGAGGTGCGCTGGTTCGCCGAAGACGCGTTGAGGTTCGCTCTGCCGATCGGTACCCTCGATGGCAAGCCGATGTCGGTGGCGCGTGGCAATGTTCTATTGGTCGACGAAGGCCGTACCGTCGATCACGGCGACCCCGCGCACGAAGACGAGATCCTCTTGGAAACCCTCTCCACCGACGGCCTGCTGCCAGATGACGGGCCTGGCCAGGTGCTGCGCTACCGGCTGGCCGCCGGAGAGGTGGTGCGCGCGCCGCCTTTCGATCCGGAGAGTGCACGCACCGCCTCGGCGGCTGCGTCGCTTTCGCCGGTGGCCGAACCGGTCGCACAGGTCGCGCTCGTCGGCGACGGTGAGATATGGACGACGGTGCCGGACCTTCTGGCGTCGGAGCGTTTCGCGCCGCATGTGGCGGTCGAGCCAGGCACCGTGCCAGGGGCGGCCTATGTGCGCTTCGGCGACGGGGTACTGGGACGCCGCCCAACCGATGGAGCCGCGTTTGTCGCGCGCATCCGTCACGGCGGCGGTTTGCGCGGCAACATCGGGGCCGGCGCGATCGCCCATGTGGTGACCGGCGACGGCAACGGCATCTTCGCGCTGAGCAACCCTGTCCCGGCAACCGGCGGCATCGTGCCGGAACCACGCACGGCAGTGCATGTTGCCGCGCCACAGGCGTTTCGCGTCTCGCGTCGTGCGGTCACGGCGGCCGACTACGCCGTGGTTGCCGCCCGCCACCCGAGCGTCGAACGAGCCTTCGGGCGCCGCCGCTGGACCGGCAGCTGGCACACGGTCACGCTGGCGCTCGACCTCGTCGGAGGCGGCGAGGTGGACGCTGCAGTCGAGGCCGAGTTGCGCGCGTTCATCGAAGATCATCGGTTGGCGGGCCACGATCTGGAATTTGTCTCGCCGGTCTTCGTACCGCTCGACATCATCCTCTTTGTCTGTGCCGCGCCCGACGCCTATGCGTCGGACATCAACCGCGATCTCCTGGCGCTCTTTTCCGATCGCGATCTGCCGGATGGAACCCGCGGGCTCTTTCATCCGGATGTCCTGGAGTTCGGAGCGGACGTGGCGTTGTCGCCGATGATCGCCCGCGCGATGCGGATCGACGGCGTGTCCTGGATCGGCACCACCGACGAAAGCAACGCGCCGGTGGGCCGTTTTGCCCGGATGGATCAGCCCGGTGTGGACTATGCCGCCGAGGCGATCCTGCCGATCGCCAGCGCCGAGATTGCCCGGCTCGACAACGATCCCAGCCGTCCCGAGAACGGCCGGGTCCGCTTCATCGTGGAAGGGGGGCGCTGATCATGGCAACGCGCGACAAAAGCTCGCCGTGTGGCGGCATCGACCTCGGTCCGCATCGCCCTGCCAACCGTGCCGGGCTTTCACAGGTGGATTACCGGATCACGACCCAGCCCGAGGCGCTGGCGCGAATGCTGCATCTTCTGCCGCGACACGGGGTGATAGACCCGGAGACCGGTGCCGAGCTCCAGCCGTTGGAGGCGTTGCGGACGCGCGACCTTCGCGATCCGACGATCAGCCTGTTCGACGCCTGGGCCATGGCCTGCGACGTGGTGTCCTTCTATTCGGAGCGCATCGCCAACGAAGGTTTCATCGGGACTGCCACCCAGCGCCGTTCGGTGCTCGAACTGGCGCGGATGATCGGCTATGAGCTCGCCCCCGGCGTGGCGTCCAGCGCCCATCTGGCATTCTCGGTCGAGGACACGGACAATCCCTATCGCGTGGTCCAGATCGGTATCGGTGTGCAAGCGATGTCGATCCCGCACGAGAAGGGCAAACTGCCGCAGATCTTCGAAACGGTCGAAGAGATCACCGCACGCGCCGAATGGAACGACATTCACGCCCGAACCGAGCGTCCTCAGAACCTGGTGCTCTACAACAACCTCGAAAGTGATGAGGACACAGCCAACGGCACGCTCTATCTGTTCGATCTGGACAACTCCTTCGACGACGCCACATTGGCTGATCCTGACCTCGTTACCATTGCTGCCGAGGCGGATCTGGAACACTACCACCCGATGACCCGACGGCTCGATCTGCCCGCCGCGCTGGCGAAACGTATCGAGGATAACGAGACGAACGAAGAGATCGATCCGGTGCTCTACGCGCTGCCGGTGAACGAGGTCTGCCTTAAGGGGCTCGGGCTTAACCTGCGCAAGGGCACCCGGTTGCTGGCGGTGGCGCAGGCGGCGAGCGATGGCGCGCCGGTCACGGCCATACCGATGCGGGTGGTATCAGCCAACGAGGACCGAGCCTTCGGCCTGACGAAAGTCGTTTTGACGCGAAGCGGCAGCGCGCCCGAGAAGGTGCGCCGCGCACCGCCCTTCCGGCTCGCGAAACTGCTCATCGGCATCATGCCCTCGATGCGCATCGCGCTGGGCACTCAGGCAATCGAGACGCATGTGCGCGGCCGGACCTGGTCGGGAGACGGGCTCTCAGCGCTGGTGCAATCCCAATCCTGGCAGCGCGCCAAGATCATGACGCTGGTTCGCCTGCTGGTCTTGCCGCCGCCGGAAAAGGACGATGGCGAGGTACCGGCACTCGGCCTGCATGTCATGCGCGACAGTTCCGGGTTCTTCGGCAGTACTGCGCCGCTCCACGCCACGGTGAACTATGGCACCAAGGCCAATGGGACCTATGACAAGGGTCCCTATACCCACAACTGGGATGGGGCCACAGGTGGATCGCCCAACACGATCTGGCTGGACGGGATGGGGGCAAAGTACATCGACAAAGGCGCCTCCCACGTCTACCTCGACCGCGAGCTGAAGGAATTGCAGCCCAACGGCTGGGCGATCATCGAAAACGCCGCGGGTGGGTCTCTCGGTTTGCGGGTCGTGCATGCGGCGGCGGAATCGCGGGCGGACTACGCAATCACGGGGAAGTCGACCGGCGTGGGGTTCCGCACCGCCAATGGCGGACCGTTGGAGCTCGGCGGCACCGACTCGACCACAATCTACAATTCCTTCCTGTTTCGGGGTTCGCAGATCCATGCGGTCAGCGCGCACCTTCCGCTTGCCGGTGTGCCGTTGTCGCCGGAGCTGCCGCAGAGGTCCACCTCGGTCGAGCTGAACGGGCTTTATCTCGATCTCGAACGCGGACGGCCCGTTTCGCTTTCCGGCGCACGTAACGATGCCGAGGGCATCACCGGCCGCGAGACCCATATCATCGGCGAGGTCCAGCATATCGACGGGATCACCCGGCTGTTGCTGATCGGCGAGACCGCCTGGCCCTATGACCGCACCACCGTGCGCATCAACGCAAATGTCGCACTGGCCACCCATGGCGAGGCGGTGGCCGAAGACCTCGGGAACGGCGACGCCCGGCTGACGTTCCAGACCTTCACGCTGAAGAAGCCGCCACTCACTTACGTCTCAGCCGCCAACGAGGCCGGTCGCGCCTCGACCCTGAAGGTCCGTATCGACGGAGCGCTCTGGCAGGAGGTGACGGCACTGGGTCAGGCCGGGCCGGAAGACCCCGTCTACGAGGTGCGCCTGTCGGACGACGGCAAGGCGCATGTGCGCTTCGGTGACGGATGGACCGGGCGTCGCCTGCCCACCGGATTGCTGAACGTAAAGGCGGAGTACCGCAGCGGTATCGGCCGTGCCGGCGAAGTGCCGGAGGAAGCGATCAGTCAGCTGAGAACCCGGCCGCTCGGTGTGCGCGCAGTGGTGAACCCGTCGCCCGCAACAGGCTCGGCCGATCCCGAGACGCTGGATAGCGCGCGCGAAACCGCACCGGGCACGGTCAAGACCCTCGGGCGCATCGTCTCGCTCACCGACTACGCCGATTTTGCGCGTAGTTTTGCCGGCATCGGCAAGGCCCAGGCGTGCGAGCTGTGGTCAGGGCAGAACAAGGTGATCCATGTCACGGTGGCCCCTGAAGCGGACGCCGAGCTCACGGCAAGCGATCCGCTGATGTCCAACCTTGCCGATGCAATGGCCAAGGCGCGAGATCCTGCACGTCCCCTGATCTTGCAACCCTACGCGCGTCGGTTCTTTGCCCTGACGGCCAAGATTTATCCCGATCCGACCTGCCGCGCCGAGGACGTCAGGTTCTGGGCGCGCCAGCAGATCGAGGCGCTTTTCGGTTACGACGCGCGCAAGCTCGCCCAATCGGTGAGTGCTGCCGAGGTCATTGCCGCGCTGCATCGGGCGCGCGGTGTCGTATCGGTCGATCTCGACGCGCTCGAGGTGCTGCTCGACGGCTCTACCACCGGTTCCGTGGCTGCTGATCTGTCCTCGGTGCTGCCCTCGCTCCCAGCCGTCGGGCCGGGCCAGCGCGGGCAGCGCCACGACTTTGCCCCGGCGCAATTGCTGACCGTGCTGCCGTCGGCGGTCAGCCTGACGATGATGGAGACCGCAAATGTATAATCGCGCGACCGGCAACCTTTTCGAACGGCTGCCCAGCCATTTCCGCACGCGCGATGCCGAAGAGGGTCGTGCGCTTCAGGCGCTGATGGAGATCATGGCACAGGAGCTGGTCATCCTGGAGCGCGACATAGACCAGCTCTACGACGACTGGTTCGTCGAGACCTGCGAGCCGTGGGCACTGCCCTACATCGCTGCGCTGATCGGCGCCCGGCCGATGCGCGAGATCGGGTCCGACCAGATAGGGCTTCTGCGCGGATACGTCGCCAATGTACTGCGCAACCGGCAGGCAAAAGGCACCGCCGCGGCGATCGAGCAGGTGGCGCGCGAAGTGTCCGGATGGTCGGTGGTGGCGGTCGAATTCTTCCAGAGGCTTGCGACCTCGCAGCATATGAACCATGTGCGGCCGGCTGCACCGGCCTTTGCCGACCTGCGCAACACCGCGCGCTGCCGCGCCAGCCGGTCGCCGTTCTCAACGATGGCGCATTCGCCGGCCGCCGGGCAGCCGGGCGCCTATGCCGGGCGCTACAACATTCCGCATCTGGGGCTGTTCATTTGGCGGCGCGCGGCGGCACCGATCTGGCCTGTGGAAAATCCAGCCGCAGGGTACCTGGGCGGCGCCGTTCCGCGTCCCGATGCACCGGATCCGGGGCTTTTGACCTTTGATCCGCTGGGACGCGACCTGCCGTTGGTCAACCGCCCGGCGGCCGACCTGAGCGTGGGTGCGCGGATGACCGCGCGCACCGTGCCTGCGACATTGTCCCGTGATGAGGTCTTCGCCGCGCTCAACGCTGCCCGCGCAGACGGCGCCACTCCGGGCCGCTGGTTTGAGGAGAGCCCGCCGTTCCGGGTGCGTCTGGACGGCACGGAGGTGTCGCCTGAAAAGCTCTTCTGCTGCAATCTGGAAAAGGCCGAAAACGGCACCTGGCGGCGGCCGGCCGTGGCTGGCACGGTGATGGTCGACCCTGAGCTCGGCCGGATCTCGCTGCACGCTTCGGACGAGGGCAAGGCGGTCGAGACCGGTTTTGCCACCGGGCAGCCCTTCGATATCGGCGGCGGCGCCTATGACCGGCGGTCGAGCCTCGAGAAATGGCTGCCCGATCTCGTAGTGCCCGGCGAGGCGCCGCCCTGGCAGATCGGCGTGACGAAGGTGGCGGGCCATGTGACCGACAACCCGCTTCAGGGTGGGCCGGTGGTCGCGAGCCTGCGCGATGCGGTCGACCGCTGGAATGCCCAGGCCACCGCGGGCTCGCGCGGGATCATCGCGGTGATGGACAACGCCACCTATGTCGAGGCGTTGAACGCCACCCATGCAATCACGTTGCCGAAAGGCGCAACGCTGGCGATTGTGGCTGCCGCCTGGCCGGTGGTGGAGGAGCCGGGCGGGGTGCGTCGCCGCTTTGCGGGCCAATTGTCGCCGATGCACCGGCGGCCTCTTGTTCTGGCGCCGGCGATGATCGATGCGGCGGATGCGGGCGACGACCCGGCCGGCTCGCTGGTGATCGACGGATTGGTGATCACCGGCAATCTCACCGCCCGGCCTGGGGGCGATCTGGGGGCACTCCGGCTTTACAATTGCACGGTCGGCGCCTCGGGCGCGGCGCTGGACTATTCGGTGCGTGCCACCACCGAGAATGCCAGGATGGGCCTGGTCCTCGACCGCTGCATTGTCGGCAAGGTGGAGCTACCGCAGGCGACAGGCGCGATCGAGATCACGCGATCGATCATCGGGGAGGATCAGAGCGCCGGTGGCGGCGGGGCAGGGGCTGGCGCCTTGGTGCTGCGCGTGCCGCTCATGGACATGAGCTGCAGCGGCAGTACCGTCCTTGGCCGCACCACCTGCCGCAGCCTGCAGGCGGAAAACAGCATCCTCACTGGGCGGATCACCGTCGAGCACCGGCAGAGCGGCTGCGTCCGGTTCTGCTATGTCGACGAGACCTCGGTCTTGCCGCGCCGCTACCGCTGCGTGCCGCGTGCGAGCGACGACCCCAAGCCGCGGCCGGTCTTCGTCTCGACCCGTTTTCAGGATCCCGAATTCGGACTCTTAAGCCTGCGCACGCCACAGGCCATCCTCGAAGGGGCCGAGGATGGCATGGAGATGGGAGTGGGCTACGCCAACCGCGACCCCGCCCGCCGCGCCAACATCCGCGATGCCATCGAGGAATTTGCGCCATTCGGCCTTGTTCCGGGCTTCATTTACATGAGTTAGGAGGCCTGCCATGACCGGCGATATTTCGAGAAAGACCTTCGATCCTGTCAAGGATTTCAGCCTTGTGGGGATGCAGCAGGGCCGCCTGTTCACCGATGCCGACTGGAACGAACAGGGCGACATCCTGCGCGCCTCGGATCGGGAGACGGCGGCTGATATCATCGGCCCCGCCGGCTTTCCGGAGGACGATGCGGGCTTCGGACTGATCCCGGATGCCGGGACCGGAACGCTGGTGATCACCCCTGGTACCGGATACGTGGCAGGTGTGGGCCATGTGCTGCGCTGGCCTTTTGGCTTTTCGCTGACCCGTCAGTCGGGCACCGGCGGCAATGCGGTCTGGCGGATCGACGATGGCGGGGAGCTGGCTGACGACGACGTGCTGAGCACTGACCCGGCGGGCCTGAGCGTTTTCGTCAAGGTGCGCAACTTCGCTGAGGATGCGAACGGCGTGCGGACCTTCCGTACCACGCCAGCCCTTGGTGATGCCGTGACCCGCGCCTTCCGGCCGGCAACAGTCCAGCGGCAACCATATGGGGCAGGCACGCCGCTTCCGGCGGTGGCCGGCGACTACCTGGCCGTGCTCAAGTCCACAGATCTGATCGTGACCGCACTCGATGAACCGCTGCTGCGCGAGGTGGCTTTCGACGGGCCGGATACGGCCTATCGTGAGCGGACCATCTGGCAAGTCCAGCTGGTCGCGCGCGCGGCGCTCCTGGCGCTTGGATACCAGGCTTCCGACCTGACCTGCCCGGCGCTGTCAAAGGGGTTCGATCCCGTCCTTGCCGACCGTGCGCAGGGCGAGATGCGCGCGCGGGCGGAGCTTTCCGACCTTAGCGCCGGCCCCTGCAACCTTCCGCCCGCCGCGGGCTACCGCAGTCTCGACAATTTTCTCTTCCGCGTCGAGATCCATCTGGCTGGCGACGAGGCGGCGGCGTTCTACAAATGGTCGCGCGAGAATGCCATTCACCGCACGCGATACCGCGAGATCGACGCAGGCGTCTTGGTGGTGGACAGCATCGGCCGTGATGAGATGACCGCGTTGAAGGCGGGCGACTGGATCGAGATCCGCGATCAGGCGGCGATCTATGGGGAGGCGCCTGGCTTCTTCGCCCGGATCGACGAGGTGGTCGGCCAACGCGTCTCGCTTGCCGAACTGCGCGATCCGCTCACGCTTGCGCCACTCCTCAACAACGGTCTCCCGGACACAGACAAGCTTCCGGCGGAGGCATTCGTCACCCGTTGGGAAGGCGGGCTTCCGGCGCAGGTGGACGATGCCGCGGCCGATTGGGCAGATCTGGAGAATGGTGTCCAGATCCGCTTCGAAGCCGGTCAGTATCAACCCGGCGATCACTGGATCATTCCGGCGCGCGCCGTGTCCGGCGATGTGGAATGGCCACGCAATCCGGTCACCGGCGAACCGTTGCCGAAACCTGCAGAAGGACCGCGGCGCAACTATGCGGCGCTCGCCTGGCTCGTGCTCGACGGTGCCGGCGCCTGGACCGTAGCCGAAGATTGCCGCCCGCTTTTCCCGCCGATTACCCGCGCCAAGCAGGTGCTCTACGCCGGCGGCGACGGGCAAGAGGCCCTGGACGATCCCCTGAATGCGGCCGCCTTGGTACCTCTACCAAAGGAGCTTTCCGTCGCGGTGGTGCGCGGCCATAAACCGGTCCAGGGAGAGACGATCCGTTTCACCGTTGCGGAGGGGGCCGGGCAGTTTGGTAACGGCATGCCAACCCAAGAGGCCACCACCGATGGCACCGGCGTGGCGTCGGTGACCTTTAGCCTTGACGGCACGAACCGGGTGCAGCGCGTCTTTGCCCAGCGGCTGGATGCCGCCGGAACACCGACCCATGCGCCCATCAGCTTCAACGCGACACTCGCGCGTGCGACCCACGTCAGTTTCAACCCGGCCAATACGCCCGCGCTTGCGCTCGCCAATACGGTGCAGAAGGCTATCGAGGCTTTGGCGGGGCTCCAGCATGTCGGCTGCACCACGATCGTCATCCAGCCGGGTGAGGACTGGGTGGCCCGGCTGGAGGGGCTCCAGCCGGGCGAGAATGCCTCGATCTGTTTTGCCAGGGGCACCTACACCACCGGGCGCACCGTTGAGATGACCGGTCTTGGTCATATCCGCATCAGCGGCGCCGGGCCCGGGACCGTCCAGATTCTGGCCTATCGCACGGAGGCGGCCATCGCCTTTGCAGCCTGCGCCAGCGTTGTGGTCAGCGGGCTTGAATTTGCAACGCCCGACAGCAACAGCGCGGTCGATCCCGGTCGGAAGATCCACCGTCAGGGCACGCTGGACTTCGGTCACTGCGACGCGGTTGAAGTGCATGGCTGCACGCTGAGTTGCGGCGGCGGCACCTCGACCGAGCGCACCTGCCTGACGGTCCGGGGCTACAGCGAGACGCTGAAGAGCTTGAGGGTCACGCAATCGGTTCGGATCGCCAACAACAGTCTGACGGTCGGCAACCTTCAGGAGGGGATCGTCGTGACCGATGCCGTCGACGTCGATGTGTCCGGCAACATCCTGACCGCCAAGCCGGGCAAGGGCTCGCTCAACATCAAGGCGTTCCTTTCCGACAAGGTCTGGCTAGCCACGACCGCAAACAGCTTCATCACCCGCCCCGTGAAGGGCTATGTCGGCCGGGGCACCGGCTTCAAGGAGATTGGCGTCAAGGAATGGCGCATGACCTTCGACAGTCCAGTGCCGCAGAAGGACTGGGACGCGCTGGTCGCTACAAACCCGCCCGCCGCGGCGGACCTCAAGAACCAGGAAACGTTCGGTCGCTGGGCGCAGGGGCTCGTCGCCTCCGTGGCAGAGAACCCCGACCGGATGCCGGTGTTTCGCAAGCAATTGAAGCGGCTTGGGGACTCGTTCGGCACCCATGGTGAGGGGCTGGACAATACGAAGGTGCGCACCACGCTCCTCGTTTCGAGCGACCCGGTCGTGCAGCGCTTCGATGCGAGATCGGGTGCTGAGCGACAGGTCGTGGTCGAGGCGAACGGGCAGGTCGTCGCCTTCGACAGTGCCTTCAGCCAGAAGGATTGGACGACGCTCATTTCCCGCAGCGGCTCGGCTGCCAAGATCGCAAATGCAGACGAACTTCTGGGGCTGAGCTACGGCCTGGCGAAGAAGGTATTGGAGGATGCCGAGCTCCGCGCCGGGCTGGGATCGGTCCAGAACTGGCTGAAGGGGCTTGAGGAAAACTCGGTCAGCCTGGGGGCGCAGGGCATCGTCTGCGGTGGACGGCGGATGGACAATGTCGCGATCCGGGGCAATGCAATCCGCGCCTTCCAGGTGGGGGTGCGGGTGGCGGTCAGCCACATGCGCAACGCGAATGTGCGGGCCAGATCGGTGTCGATCGACGACAACCGCATGGAGTTGATGGCGCCCTACGCGCAAGCCTATGCCGGTTACGGTGTGCTTGTCGGGAATGTCGATACCCTGCGCATCCGGGGCAACGAGATGGCACTGTCGACCCGGCCGAATTTCAGCAGGTATTTTGCGCAGGGCATCCGCATCTGGGGCTTCATCGGTCACCAGGTGCTGGTGGCGGAGAACCGGATTTCGATGGCCACGATGGGCATCCGCCTGGTTTCGGTCGTCGCGTTCGGCGACGAGGATCCGCACCTTTGGGTGTTCCGCGAAAACCTGATCGAGGGACCGGGGATCCGTGGCTGGAAGGTGACGCCATCCTGGCCGCTCGTCGACCAGAACAATCTGACGCGTAGCGTCTAAGGATGGCCTGACGCCGATTTTCGTTGTATGATTGTGTTTCCTGGCTCTTATGGCAATGATTTTGTGGTGCCACCGGGTTCGAGTCCCTGTCAGGTAAGCGAAGCGGAGCGGGACACCGGTCCGCTTCCCGCATTTTTGCGGTATTATGTAGGAAATGCCACCAAAAGTGCTGCGGCGCTGGCAGCTTTGGTCGTGGTCCGCAGCTTCAGCATTCCCAGCACGATGCTGAGTAGGCTAAACGTATCGAAGTCGTTCGACCGATTTCAGGTGGCCCCATGAATCAGGAAATCCGACTTTTTGGCGCTGTTGCGGTCCGCCCCGCCGTCCTCGATATCATATCTCAGTTCGAAGCGGCGACAGGAAACACAGTTGCGGTCAAGTTCGAACTCAATTCGATAGTAAAGAAGAAGATTGAGGCTGGGGAGCCTTTTGACCTCGTCATAATCAATCCGAACCTGGTTCAGGACCTGATCGCTTTGGGAAAGGTAAAGGCGGGGAGCCAGGTAGCGTTTGGCCGGATAGCAATGGGTGTGGCTGCCAAGGCAGGCAGTCGACTGCTCGACTTAGGTTCCGTGGAGGCGTTCGAACACGCATTAAAGGGTGCCAAATCAATCGCCTATGCCGCTGGCGGAACCAGCGGCGGCTACTTCTCCGGTTTACTGGACCGCCTGGGAATAGCGAACGAGGTGAAGCCCAGGCTGGTGGGCACACCAGGAGGGCAAACAGCGCTGGCCGTAGCCCGTGGGGAAGCCGAGTTGGCGGTCGTTCCGGTGACCTCAATTCTCGCTGCCGCTCCCGATGTCATGCTTGTCGGTCGGTTTCCGGCGGAACTCCAAAGCTACATCGACTTCGCCATTGGCATCAGCGCCGATCCAAGGAACACTGAAATTGCCAAACAACTGTCGGAGTTGCTGACGTCGGCTGACGTCTATGGCACCTTGGCGGCAAAGGGCGTGGAGCGCTGCTAAGGGCATGCCTGACACGCATCGATTAGCAGATGGGCGTCGCGTCACAAGGCAATCTCATGCTCGTGCCCGATCGTCCGCTCTGCGGCTCGATCATCTCGTTCGTGTTTGAACCGCGCCAACGGTCGCAACGGAGTGCCCATCGGTGGCATTTGCTACTTCATCCCGCATTTTTGGGCATGCAAAACCTGTGTGCCGGGTCCGTCCGGACTGCCCGTTTTCCAGCTTCGACGACGTGATCCGGACCCTCAGAAGGTACGTCCGGGGCAGTCCGAGGTGACGATCGGAACGTCGAGCGAGATCACGGCGATGCACCGGGACGGCAGGACGCTGATCTCCGACTTTTTGAGCCGGCTGGTCGTAGGTGACTTCAAGGGGTCTTGGCGGTATCGGTCGTCAGTTGAACCAGAAGATACGTGACGATTGCATCCCGCTTGGCCAACCCCTTGGGGCGGCCCTCGGGGTCCAGGGCAACCAGCGTTTTGCGTGCCAGCTGATCCATTTTTGTGAGCGCTTCGGCGTTCGTCGCGTCGGCTGCGATCGCTTCCTTCGTAAACCCTGGTAGCTCAAGAAGTTTGCCGGCGTCGGGCGCGTCGAGCGCCTCGCGGAATCGTGCCTGGGTCTCAGAACCGTTCTGGCCCGACAGGTAGCTGATCACCGCTCGGCCGTCGGCGGCTGCGGCGAATTTCCCATCCGGGTCCGTGACCACCAACGTCAATTCCGGATCAAAGCTCGACAGTGCCTGAAGGTAGAGGACGACGGCCGACGGGGCGTAGTAACCCGGGCGGCCAAGATGGAGGACAAGCGCTACCGGTCGCCCCGGCGTGAGGGTGCGCGTCAAGCCTTCGATCGCTGCGACGCCCTCCTTCTCAATCGATTGGAAATTTTCGACGACATCCGTAAGGGGCAATAGCTTGACTTCGGATTTAGCGGCCTCGCGAAACGTCAGTGCGACACCGCCCGCGGACAACTCGCTGATCGTCCCAGACGCGATGCCCCAGACCCCGAGCGGGAGCAGAAGCAGCGCGATGAAGGTGGTGCTCTCGCCAATCTTCAGATGTTTGAGGATCAGGGCAAGCAGCACAGCCAGTGGGATGCTTGCGATGGCATATACTATGGCGCTCATGGCTGCCCCCGCTCTAAAATCGAGCTATCGCGTATATCCTTAAACATTATAATCAGCCATTTTGGCTTTAACTGTTACATTTGGAACAGGTTCGTCACCAATCGTCATGTAAAGTATCGGAAGGCTGGCTGAATAAACTCAGTCAAAGGCTATGTCCGATACTAAATGTCAGGGATTTTCGTCCGAAAATCCGACGGATATCCTTGTTTTATCGCCAAAGTGAACGTTTCTCGTTGAATTTTTAACGAGGTGGATCTTTTCCATAGTGTTGCATACGAAACCCGACGACCAACTGACGGCTCTGTCCCAATGTGAAGCAGAGCCCGACGGCGGTTGGACATGCCCTGGCGTTGGTCTGGGCGATTGGCAGGTCCCGCGTGGCGTGACCGTGCCAACTTGAACGCACAGTAAACCGACCATCAGCCGCGGCAGAACTAGCGGGCAACAGCGCGCTACAAAAACGATGGGAGGCTTCCGTGAAGACAAGTGTACGCGGCATATGCGCCATGCTCGCCGAAGAGGCAATCGTCCTATCAGCCTACAACGATGGCACAGGAACCATGACGATCGGCGCCGGACATACGGCGGCGGCCGGTCCACCTGTTCCCCGCTCCGGCCTGACGATCACCCTGACGGAGGCGATCAACATCTTCCGCACCGATCTTGCCAAGTTCGAGGCGCAGGTTCAGGCAGCCGTCAGGACCCCGCTGGCGCAGCATCAGTTCGATGCCCTTGTGTCGTGGCACTTCAATACGGGCGCGATATCGAAGGCAGGCTTGACGCAGAAGCTCAATGCCGGAGACGCTGTTGGCGCGGCCGCCGAATTTGCGCGCTGGAACAAGAGCAACGGCAAGGTGCTCGACGGCTTGGTTGCGCGTCGCGAGCGTGAAGCAGCCATGTTCGCAAAGGGAGAGTATGGCAGCCCGAAGATCCGCGTTCTGGAGAGCAGGGGCGGCCCGGACGAAATCTTCACCGCCGACCAGATCGAGACGCTCCTCGGGGGTGCCCCGAACTCGGAAGAAGAACAGACCACCGAAGAACTGCTGGCCAATCCGATCTCGCAGCTTCTCCCGCTCAACCGGCCCAAGCAATCCGCCGCGCTCACGAACACCGTGCTTCAGGAGTTTAGAAACCTCATCCCGGAAGAGGGGCGTGATGACGCTGTGACGTTGGTCGCCGTGCGCGGCTACTACCTCAACTCGATGGGCAAGGAGAGCGCAAACGATCGCGGCGTCTACGACGACGCGATCTTCATCGTCGAGCCGAGCGGTGTCCACAACTTCAACGCCAATACGGACCCCAGCCGTTTCGGTCGCGGTATCGCGCGGCTGAAGCCACGCCAGGCGATCCGGTACAGACCCGGTCTACACGGGTTTGGGCGCAAGAACGGACCCTATCCCGCCTTCCGGCAGGACAGCGACTGCACGGTCATTCGCGATGAAACCGGTGAGGATACGGATTCGCAGGATGGCCGCTTCTGGATCAATCTCCACCGCGGCGGCGTCACGTCCACCTCCAGCCTCGGTTGCCAGACGGTCCCACCGCATCAGTGGAACGAATTCAAGACCCTCGTAGACGGTCTGCTGAAGAAGCATGGACAGGAGACTTTTTACTACTTGCTCGTCGATCAGGACGATGTCCCACAGGAGGAAACGACCATGCCTGTTATCACGCAGCCGGCACCGGCTCCGGCGACGACCGAGGCGAACCCCGCACAATTGCTGCAACAGATCCTCGCGCTCGCTGCGATGTCGCGCGGACACAAGCCCGCGAACCAGGGCGACATGACCTGGCTGGTCGATGTCTTGCGGGCACTTGTCACCCAACCGACGATCAATGGCGTTGTCCTGAATGGCGCGAAACCGGACCCGCTCGCATCGGTCAGCGACCCTGACCTGACGCCGGTCAACGGTGCGCTCGGAAAGACGCTCGGGAATGCGCTCGACGGCCGCAAGACCGCGATAGGTGCCATCGGCATGCTCGCCACGACCCTTCTGCCAATCTTCTTCCCGCAGCTGGCGCCGGTCACGGCGATCGCTGCACCCTTGATCGAGGGGGCGGCGAACGCGGGCGCCACAGCGGCGGCGACGCATGCTGGCGGAGGGCTCGGCAGCGAGCTTGTAACGGCCGCCTTCCCTGTCTTTGCCGCGATCAGCGGCTGGGGCGTGATGGGCAAGGTTGAAAAATGGGTCCGCGCCCTTCGGGGCGGGCTTGAAGCGCCGGCCGCGTGAGAACCGCGGCTGCTCACGCCAAGACAACAGGGAAACGCACATCAGGGCCATAAAGGAAAAAAGAGATGAAACGCTTGGTTGTTTGTTTCGACGGAACCTGGAACGACGCCGATAGTGCCCGTTCCGAAACGAATGTCGCGCGGATCGCGAGGGCCATTCGCGCTTGCCAGGACGAAAGAGGCGGTATTCCGCAATCTGTCCTGTACCTGCGTGGTATCGGATCGTCCGGCCTGCAAATTCAACGCCTTTTGGATGGCGCGATCGGCACTGGCGTGGATGAGAACATCCGCTCCGGATACATGTTCCTCGCCCAGAACTATGTTTCAGGCGACGAGATCTATCTGTTCGGTTTCTCGCGTGGCGCCTTTTCCGCGCGCAGCCTGGCGGGGCTGATCGCCTCATGCGGACTTCTCAGACGGCAGCGGCTCGGGGATCTGCGCAACGCCTGGCAGTATTACAGAACCACCGAGGACCGGTCGCCGAAGGATTTCGTTGATAGATATTCGACGGATGCGCACCTGGATGTCGAAGTCACGATGCTCGGGGTCTGGGACACGGTCGGCGCGCTCGGCGTTCCCAGCCACATTTTCAGTGGCTTCAACTACAGGGAATATGGATTCCACAATACCACGGCCTCAAAGATAACGCGCCACGCCTACCACGCGATGGCCATCGATGAGTCGCGAGACGAGTTCGTGCCGACGCTCTGGACAGGCGACGTCCCGGCCAATTGCACGATAGAGCAGGTCTGGTTCGCAGGCAGCCATGGAGACGTTGGCGGAGGGTATGTCGACCGTTCACTGGCCGATATCCCGCTGGTCTGGATGGCGCAAAAGGCGCAGGCCTGCGGGCTTGTGATCGACTGGACGATGCTCCCGAAAGGACTCGACGTCAGCGCCCCGCATCACGACTCGCGTGCAGGCTGGTCGCTCAAGGACCGGTTGACGCCGACATTCCGGCAAATCTGCGAGAAGCCGTTCAGGGTGAATTACTACGAAACGCTTTACCGGCCGCGCGATGGACAGGGCATCGCTCAACGCACGATCAACGAATCCCTTCATGAAAGCGTGATCGCGCGCTATGGGCAGACAGTTTCCTTTTCTCCGGACGACAATCCGTCGGCGCGCGCGCAGCAAGTCTACAAGCCCAGAAATCTCGCTCCGCTTTTCAATGTCCCGGTTCGGGGGCAGCGCCCAGTGGCGCCCAATGTGATCGCGGCTCAGACTGCCCAGGTCGCGACCGTTTGAAAACACCTACACGCCCGGTTCATGGGGCTGGACGGGAAGATGCACGGCAAGACGAGGAGGTCTTGCCGTGCATTTTCGTCTGGCCGCTCGTGAAGCCAAAGCTGGAATGGATTTCACCTGAGCCGGAGGTCAAGGCGACACTGCACATTCGCAACCGCATTGCACCGTCATCGGTTTTGTGGAGCCGGACGTCCGTGCCGCAGCGTTTGGGGCCGAGCAACTTTCAGGCGGGCCTCGCTTGACGGCCCACCTGAGAATGCGCCGCAAAAAAGAGATCGCCAGGTGGTGCCCGTGATCTACTGCCATGGTCCAATCCGCTTCACGTGTCCTCACGGACCAGCATTGCCAGCAATCGTGCACTGCCCGCCGGTAAGCGAGCGGCTAGGCACGTTCTAGGCCCTTGCGGGCTTGCGGTCACGCTGCCGAGGGAGAATAGACGATCGGTGGTTAGTCCCAGTGACCGTGACTCCGGTCGCCTCGTCCGTATTCTTGAGCTTACGGATCCCGGCCCACATATGGCGTCGTCGGCGCCGGCTAGCGGTCCGTCTTCGAAATGCTTTGCGAAACCTCGGGCAAATGCACCGGATCTTGCTGCGCACCGGCAGCAGACCCAGGCTTCTCAGTCACGTCGCTTCCCGCCGGAATGCTGTTGATCCGGAACAGGGTGGCGAGATGTTGAGACTTTTGCGTCCCGGGAAAATGACCTGAGAACAGCCGCTCGACGGTTCCGTCCTCGAACATGCCGTAAAGCGCAAGTGTGATGCGCTCGGGGAAATCGGGGAAACGGCGAGATGAGACCACGAGGGCGTAGGGCTCGTAGGTGCCTTCCGTGGTCGGTGTGGTGTCGGCAGCACAACGGGTACCGGTACGTTCGCCATAGTCGGCAAGTGCGGCCTTGATGATATCGACATCCCCGAAATAGCGGGCCAGCCGACCGTTACAAAATTCCTCCGCCGCCTCGGAATGCGAGTCGATTTCTCGCGGGCAGATCATCCAGTTGTCCTGCGTCAGGTGCGCCGCATTGGTTTTCAGCGTGTCGCCGATCGTAGATCCCTTGACGTAGCCCCAGATCTCAAAGGTTCTCTTCTTCTCGGTGTTTTCCTTCGTGGGCTGCTGGAGAGTGAAATCAAACTTCTGTTCCAGCCAGCCGAGAAGGCCGTTTCCGGCGGTTGCTGCAGGTTGGGTCGTACTGGGCGGGGTGGCTTGGTTCGCGGGCACCGACGACCATCTTCTCGTCTTCGGATCTTCGCCCTTTGCCTGTTTCAGCCAGTTGAACACGTCCATGCAGGTCGGTTTGGGCGGTGCGTCTTTGGGAAGGTCTCCGGCTGCCTCTGACGAACGTGGATCGAGATGCGCCTTGACGTATGAGCCGTTCGCCACGAAGACGATGGGCGAGAACGCAAGATAGGGTGCCTGCCCGTTGTAGGCGAAGTTCTGCATCCGCTTGAGCGTGATTGTCGTCGGATCGCAAAGCAGGTCGTAGTCGCCGTCGCCTGTTTTCAGGAACGCGGCTCGTTTCTTTGCGTCCACGCCCTCTTCGCTAAAATGATATCCCGCACGCTGGACGGCCTCGGTGCAGATATCCCAAAAGAAGCCGAGATAGCCTTTGGTGTCTTGGTCCCGCCAGATGAAGGGTCGCGCATCTTCGCGCACCCCAATCCTAATCTCACCGCTGTCAAGCGTCTCAGCACGCGCAGTGTAAGAGAGGACATGCGCTGGGACGAGTGCGGCGACGACGAATTTGGCGAGCAGTGGGCGCATCGGCTACTCCGCGGGTGTTGGTCTTGACGCCACGCGTGCGGGCGTCTTTCCCGAACGGAAGCGCTCGGCGCCGCCGCGTTGGTTGAGAAGAGCAGCCGTGACGCAAAACACCACGACGAAGCCGATGAACGCCGAGAACATCGCCGAGTAGACGACGAGACCTCTATCGATTGCGTCGAGGCTCAGAGTGGTTGCGGGCTTTGTTGCCCATGATGTCAGGTAACGGGTCGCCCCTCCGCAGACGGCCATGACAACCGATGCGCCGACCGCCCAGATCAGGCTTGAGAGATACGTCGGCTGCAGCGAGAGTGACAGTGCCCGAGCCAACCATGCATCGAGCAGGAACGCCACGATCAGGGCAAGTACGGCGCCGCGAACGGCCGTCGGCGCGTTGTATTCGAACGAAAGCTGCAGGAACAGCGAGAGGCCTTGATCGCCGGCGGCCCAACCTGTGTCGAGGCCGGTTTTCCAGAGCTGCAGCCCCATGACGAATACGGCGGCGACGGCCCAGGACACGAAAACGACGAGCACGGCTTGCGGCAACCATGAGGTCCAATGCGCCTCGCGCATGTTCCGCCAACGACGCGACTGCATGCCTGCGTCGCGAAGCGCGAGCGTCACAATCATCGGGATGCAGTAGTTGTTGAACGCGTAGAAGATGTAGGTCAGCGTGCGAGAATAGACATTGACGGGGCTACCCCATACGAGCTCGCTTTCAAACCGACCGGGTAGGAGGCTCCAAAAGAGGCTGACGAAGAGCACGGTGCCGAGGGCCCAGAGCGCAGTCAACGTCGCGTAGGATCTGCGATAGCCAGCGCTTAAATGGGGGTGCAACAGGGCGCCGAGGAACTGCTCGAGCTTTTTCCGGGCAACGACTTGCTGATGTGCCGCCGCCTCGTCTGCCGTCGCCGGCGAGACGACGATGATCTCGTGCTCGACATAGAGCGCGAGCAGGATGCAAAGATCGTCTGCAAGGTCGTCGGCATCCGACGCCAATCGCTCCCAGGTCGCCCTCTTGCGTTCGCCGAGGCTTGCATCGGCGGCTCCGTTGCTGACAGGCGCTTCCTTCGCCGCGCCTGACCCGTAGCCCGACCTCTCGTCCAGATCCACGACCAACTGATCCCGTCGCTTGCTGAGCTCTTCCTCAAGTTTCTGAAAACGCTCCCGCGCGGGGGCGTTGGCGAGCTTCAGCTTGCGGTCGAGGATCCAGGCAGAGACGGAGAAGATCAGTTCCAGATCGAGACGAAAGTCCTCGGGTTCGCTCAACTGATCCTTCGCGGCCGCCTGATAATGATCAATACGCTCCCAATTGCTGCGCGGAATGAGGAGGGTGTTCTTTTCGAGGGATGACGCGCTGTCGGCCGAGATCGCGAGGTCCTTCCGGCGCAGATCTTCACTGGCGCCGATGACGCGGGTGGGAATACCCGCCAGGCGGTGGGCAGCACTTCGCATCCAGTCCTCGAAGCTTCCCAGAAGCGGGAAACTGGGTGCCAGACCGACCATGATCAGCGCGATGGCAAGCGAGACCGATGCGTCGATGCCGATATCGAAGTCCCGCACGACCGACGGAACGACGATGGTGGACAGAGGCTGCATCCAGGTGCTTGCAGCACTGTTGCTGCCCGGGGTGAAGCCTGTGGTGATCGCTACCGGGGCATCGACGGAAGGAACGGGAAGCTTGCTCGCACCGATCGAAAGATCCGGGCCACCGAGCATCGGGAGGAGTTCCGCGTAGGCGCAGAGGAAGAAGTAGATGATCAGAAGTATGAGCGCGTAGCATGCGTAGGCATGCATGACGATGCGCCGCGCCCGAAGCTTGTCGGGCGACAACAGGTTGACAAGCCGCTCCATCTGCCGCCCGCCCTCGTAGGTGACACGGTTGAAGCGCCCGTAAGAATAAAACAGGACTATCGCCGCTCCGAAAAGCAGCGCGACAAGGTTCGGCATGGTGGTAAATCACAGTTTGGAGCAGTGCCTTAACGGCACTGCTGTACCGCCGGGTTGCATTGTGCAGCTGCCGTCGCAGGCACGAATGACGTCAGGGCAATGAGCACGAGCAATAGCTTCATCATGGCATCCTCCCTTGCGATTTTGCTTTTTGATGCAGGAAGCGATCAGTTAACAAGTCGCGTTGTCGAAAGGCATAAGTTGCAAGACAACCGAGTGTTCAAGGAACTACTTTCCCGATTGTATGATACCAAACGCGTCACGGCGTGGATGTTACGTTCGTAACACCTGAAGTCTCTGGGCAGGTGTAATTTACATCGGTCTCTGTGCGTTCCGCGCCGTCGCCAGCGCGGTCACCAATCTCCGGATCTCCAGGCAACGCGCCGGCGAAAGCCGGATGGATGGATCTCTAGCGCAGCCGCGGGCTGCCGCGGAATACCTCAGCAGCTCTACGGGCCGATGCCATGCTCTTTTGGGACGATAGTCGGCGCTTGAGCCGCCGCTGACATTCGATTGGTGTGCGCGGTTGCTTGCGGCGATCCTGAGGCCAAAGCGGCGCGCGAGATTGACGCCGACCGGATAGGACAAAGTCTTCCGTCCGAATGGGGCGGCCCGCATCGTTATGGACTGGGAGGCCTGCCACTGGCTGGCACCAGCTGGTACGAGACGGTCCTTATGGCACCATAAGGGACGCTCCACGGCGAGGTAGGGAACGGCCGCTGCACGGAAGAAAAACCTGACTTGCGCAATCGCGGATCGGGCGGACAGTTCGCGCGAACCGGCTTTGCTCGCTTTCGCGGCCGCCGCCTGGTACACCCACTTTGTCCGTCTGAGCGGCACCGCGACCACCGCCGTATTCGTGGATCCGTTTCGCGGTGCCTACGCACCCTTGCCAAATCGGCTTTCGAGATATGCCACACCAAACGACACGATGTCCCGCGCGTCGAAGAGGTGGCAGATCGCATCTCCGACCGTCCCGCTCCGGTGCCGGCTAGTGGCAACGTAGGCATTCGCAATCGTTTCGACCGCGTCGGCCTGGTCCGCGACCGCAAAACGATCAAGGATGCCGTTGGTGTCAAAGTCTTCGGCGGTCTCCCATACCGTTTCACCATTCGGACCAAGAAGCGGCATCTCGTAAGTCACGCGCCGCTTGCCGGGGATGTCGGCGATGGCTTCCGCATAGTGGAGAGCGGTAACGGAGTTCAAAGGGGCGCCCAGCAAGAGCACTTTTCCCCTAAGTTCGACAAATCGTTGGATTGGCGAGCCATTTCCCAAAGCCTGGCCAAGCCGATGAGGCTCGATCAACGTCTCGGAAAGTGGCCCAACCGCAACCATGGATGCGTCGGGATGAGCGCTACGGCGTGCGCCGGGCGCTTCAACAAGAAACTGGTTGAGCAGGCCGAAACCCGGATAGGTGCGAGCGGTTGCGGGATCGAACGGCGGCCAAGTACGACGCGCTTCATCAGCCATCCGGACGCCATTCAAAGTTTCCTCGTAGGGTGAGCGGTCCCATGAGGCATAGCCCATAAGGGTGCCCGATGACCCAATCGCATCGAGAAGTGCGCCGACAATGGCCGTCGGCCCGCCTTTGACAGCACCAACGGCTTTCAAGGAGGCGTGCACCATCACAAGATCGCCCGTTCGAACGCCCAGTTGTCGAACATCCGTCGTAATTTCAGTCCGGGTTTTCATCGAACCAGTTCAGATTTTCCGAGGTCCTCGAAATCAGGCCGCCAGGGCCAGCACGAGTACCCACGCTACCAGTGAGGGCGAAGGTCAAAGCCAGCATGCTTGTGCGGAGGCCGGCGGGCGACTTGCCAATTGTAGGGCATGAACTGTCTCCTCTCCGAGGCAAACAATGCTTAATTGAGGCTGGATGCAGAGGCGTGTTCCATGCGATGTTTAAAGCGGACGCCCGACGAGCCGTAGCGAGCACCGTGGCCTAGAGGGCCTCGCTCGCGACTTTGGCCGCCATCGATACCAGGAGCGCTGCCAAAGCAACGGCTGTTCCAAACCTCGCGATCTTCATACGGCGTTCGCGACGGCCATTCCAGTCATATCCCATCAGCGTCGCCTCCCGTTCCGCATTTGGTTTGGTCCGCCAAGGGCTTTCAATCGACCTTGCGCCCTGGCCGGCGTTCTTGAAGTAACTTGAGGTATCTGCGCCGGATGCAATCGATGGGTACATCGCCGGTGAATCGCAACTTGAGCAGGACCTCGACCTCGGAATCACGCTCGATCGCCATGCCGCGCTCTGCCCATTTCGCAACGACGCGATCGGCGATTTCCTTCCGCGTGGTCACGAACGTCCCTTTGCTTTGGGTCATTTTCGTTGCAGGGCGAGCGCGCCGGCCTCCCGGCAAACACCCCGCAGCGATGAAGACCGATCCGCAAGGCCTCCCAACGTCCCACTGATGTGATCGGCCTGTTGTCTGGTTAATCTGAACTGCAGCGCCGACACATCCGTGAGATTAGGGTCGACGCTGAATTCGATCCTCAAGAAAACGTCGCCCGTTTCATCGCCTTTTGCCGGCTCGGCTTTCCAGCCGACGATGGTCGAGGACCTGACATTGCCACGCCCGTCCGTACTCCAGTCGTTCATGTGCTTGCAAACCTCTCTCTTTGCGAAAACCAACGACAGACAAGAAGCTCTAGACCGCACGCCAGGAAGAATGTCCGAAAGTGCGCGTATCAGAATTGGTACATACCAGTGTTAAGCAATAGTTTTGATTTATGCATTTGGCATTTAAAAATTACAGGTCGCTAAAAGATTGATGCGACAATAGAGCCAGACACTTCCTTGCGCTGATTGTTAGCGCAAGGATTGCAGCTTGCCTGTAGGATGTCCTTTCTCAAAGCAAACGGGAGGTTGTTATGAGTGATCACGTCTATAAGAAGGTAGAGCTGGTCGGCAGTTCGAAGTCGTCTGTTACCGACGCTATCGAAACCGCGATCGCGCGTGCATCGAAGACCATGAGAAACCTGGAATGGTTCGAGGTCGACCAGATCAGAGGACACATCAAGGATGGCGAAGTCGCGCACTACCAGGTGGTCATGAAGGTCGGGTTTCGTATTGACGACTGAACAGGCGACGCGTGGGCGCCAGCTTGGATCGACTGGCGCTTGCAGCAACGATCGTTGCGCCACGCCGGTAAAACACGCGGCTCAGTCGATCGTGCAGGGTTAGTAAGGGCTACATTCTGTTCCAGCATAAAGCTCCGCGCATGACAGGGGTGTGCCATGGAGCCCCTGCGGGCACGCTGCTGCAGAGCGAAAGAAGACGTGGTGGCCAGGACGCTGGTCAACGAACGCGGGCGCGAGATCATGGCGAGGTTCCGCGGAACCACGCTCGCCGGCTGTCTTTCCCGCGCAGGTGCGCAGCAAGGTGCGGTACAGGCTGAGCGTCGTCTTTGCCAGACCGAGCAACTTGAACACCATCGACGTAAGGTAAGTTTTGCCCCGAAACCCCACCCCTCGAACTACCTTCCGCCCATCAAGTTCAGGACGACAAATCGTCAGGCTCCCCGGCCTTTTCGATCTGCTCCCGGATATAGGATTCGATGTAGTCGAAGACCTCGGCCGCGCCTGCGTCCGTCGCGATCAGATCGATCGGCCGACGGCCGCCGAGATGCACGCTTTCTCTGCGTGCCCATTTCAGGATCTCGCCTTCGCCTCGCAGGACCGGGCGCGCCATCTCCAGCATTTTCGCAAGGTGATGCGGCTTCGCATACCATGAGTGTGGCTTGATGCTGGCACGACGGCGGCCGGGAACGACATCCGGCAATTGCGAGGCGCGCAGCTCTTCATCCAAAATATGCCGCCGCACCCAATGGGCGAGCTTCGCAAGCGAGACGTTCGCCTCGCGCTCAAGATCGCCGCCAGCGCCGACATTGCGCGTCGGGATCACCAGCCCACGGACGATATGGGGGCAACGCGCTTTCAGCATCTCAAGTGCCGGCGCCAGGTCCGTGTCATTGGTGACAAGTACCACTTGGTCGACGTCCCCGCTCAGCGCGTCGTCGTAGAGTTGGAGCGCCAGATTCACATCCGACTGCTTTTCCTCAAGCTTCCACACCTGGATCTTGTCGCAGTCACGCGGCCAGCGTTTCGGATCATCCGCCGGAACGATATGCTGGTTGGCCTTGTAGAGCGAATAATAGCCCATCACGAAGGAAAGCCGTCCGGCACAATGCGCCGTCAGGGCATTGTGGTAGTGAGCCTGCGACGAGACCGAATCCTCTCCCTTGGCCGCGCTGTCGATAATCTTCGCCGTGAAGTATTTAATCGCACAGTCCGGGTGCAGGATCATCGTCGCCGGATCGGCGCCCGGTTCGGGACGATAAAGGATGCTCGGCAGTATATGCGCCTCGAATAGGGCGAGAACATCGAGCCATTTAAACGCGGTCTTGCGTAGGCATCCATAATAGAGATTATAGCCGTCGATATAGACGCGTGTTCGTAACGCTGGCACTCCTTGCTCCCGGGCATAAAAAAACCGGCTTGCGCCGGCTTTTTCTCCCAACCGCCCGGAGCCCATGTCTCTCAGGATGCTGGGTTAGTTGTTAACTGCCAACATAGTGTTGGGAGGGCTTATAGTCAATTGGATTTGACGGTCGTTTGCGCTTCGAAGCCAACGATTTGGCCTTGTAGGCCGCTAAAATAGGCATGCCTTGCGAAATTCGCAATCGAATTGCCCTATCCGTCGTAGTCGATCGTTCTGCCGATCATCGAGGACCTGTCACTTGCCATGGTCGACCGGTTCAGCGCCAGCCGCTTCTGGAATCAGGTGAGAACCTACGGTGCCACCCCCATCCACTACCTCGGCGGGATTCTCCAGATTCTCCTAAAGCAACCCGAAAGCAAAGGTGACCGCGAGCATCCGGTGCGGGTCGCGTGGGGCGGCGGCTGCCCAAAGGAGGTGTGGCCGCTCTTCAAGGAGCGTTTTGGTATAGATATGCGCGATTGCTACGGCATGACCGAAGCCTCCAGCATCACCACCTGCAACGCCACCGGCGTTGTCGGCGCCGTCGGTCAACCGATGCCCTGGTTCTCGGTCGATATCCTCGACGAAAAGGGCGAGCCGGTGCCGACAGGGGGCAAGGGCGAGATCGTCGTGCGCACTTCGCTGGAGGGCGCGCTGCACACCGGCGATTCCGGCTCATTCGCGCAATATCGCCGTTGTCGACGAGTTCGAACGCACGCCGAGCCAGCGGATCATGAAGCATCGGTCGCCTGTCGCACTCGGCGATTGCTGGGACCGACTGGCGCAGCAATAGGGCTGGCGTGCTTTGGGCCGAGTGCGCGCATGAAGGGAAGCGACGGTATGGATCAGTCTGGCGAAATCGTGCTGGTTGGTTGCGGTAACATGGGTTTTGCGCTGCTTGAAGGCTGGGTGGCCTGGTTCGGCATTGCCGCTGACCGAATTCATTGGCGGTGCCCTGACCGCCGGCGCGCAGCGGCTGCGGCCTACGCGGATGCGTCCGACCTGCCGCAGGCGTTGCAGCCGCGCGCTGTCATTTTCGCCGTCAAGCCGCAGGTCATCGGCTCATCGCTTGCGACATACCTGCGGTTTAGCGCAACCGCCGCTTTCGTCAGCATCGCCGCCGGCGTGACGATCGCGACCTTCGAGGCGACGCTTGGTGAAGTGCCGATCGCGCGCGCCATGCCCAACATGCCGGCGTCGATCGGCATGGGAGTGATCGCCGCCTTTGCCAACGCGCACACTGGTATCGTTCAGATGCCCTATGTGAGTGATCTTCTGGCAGCTGTTGGAAGCGTCCATTGGTTGGGGAAGAAAAGCTCATCGATGCTGCAACCGCAATATCGGGGTCGGGGCCGGCCTACCTCTTCCATTTCATTGAATGCTTGATCGAGGCAGGTATCGCTGTTGGTCTGCCGGTAGAGACTGCGCGTGCGTTGGCGAAGCAGACGGTTGACGGTGCCTCAACTCTCGCCTGTGCCAGCGTCTTTTCTCCGACGGAGCTCCGCAGCAAGTAACCAGCCCGAACGGCACGACTGCTGCGGCACTTGAGGTCCTCATGGCCGAGCCGGGTCTGGCGGCTTTGGTGAGGGAGGCAGCCGCGGCCGCACATCACCGGGCTCTGGAGCTTGCCGTGGTCGGTTGAGCGCAAATGCTTGTGCGATAGACAATGACGGACTGTTGCGTTCGTGATCCCAACTCTTGGGCTCGCGTAATGTGTCGACCGGTGCGCCCCGTTTTTTCGCTCAAGGATCATCCCGATGGCGTGGCAAGAGGATTGCTGAGAGGGGGGCGCCCTTGATGGCCTACGTCGTTTGCTGCGTCCTGAGGCGGCTCGGTGTTTGTCCGTAGGCCTTCGCGAATATTCTGGAGAAGTGCCCGGCGCTCTCGAAGCCAACTTCCAGCGCGATCTCGATCAGCGACGCATTCGTCTGGGTGAGAAGATGTTTGGCGCGCTCCAGTCGAAACTTCCTGTAGGCGAGGGCAGGCGACATCTTTGTCTCTTCCATGAACAGGCGCTCAAGCTGGCGCCGAGATAGTCCGACGGAGGCTGCCAGCTCAGGGATCGAGATCGTATATTCGGTATGTTGTTCCATGATTATGAGGGCAGCGTTCAATCGGGGATCGTTGCTCTCGATCGCGAGCGGCCTTCGCGGCTGGACGTGAAGCTGCGAGCGCGCCTTGTCGATCTGCAGCACTTCCAGCGCGTTCCGCTCCGCTTCCTTGCTGATGTGAAGTCGAACGATATGAGCGGCCATGTCGGCGGCACTGCTGCCGCCCGCGCAGGATCCGCGACTTCGGTCCAGGTTGAAGAGGCGATCCGAACGCACCTTGAGATCGGGAAAACGTTCGCGGAACGTCCGGTGGTGCAGCCAGCTGACACACACATTGTGTGCGTCCATAAGGCCCGCGTCGGCCAGAATGAAGGTTCCTGTGCACAGGCCGATCAACGGTACTTTTCGCGCGGCCGCCTTTTTGAGGAAGCTGACCGTCTCGTCGTCGATCGGGTTTTCGCTGTTGAGCAGGCCGCCAACCACGACGATGTAATTGAATTGGGTGGGCTCGACGAGCCCTGATGTCGGAGCTACCTGCACACCGCAGCTTGAGGCGATGAGATGCCGTGTGTTGCCAAGCACCTGCCAGTCGGCACGGACGCGGCCGGATTTGTCGAGTTCGTCGCTTGCAAGCCGGAGCGTGTCGACGAAGAGAGCGAAGGCCGAGAGCGTGAACGACCGGGCGAGCACGAAGCCGATCTTGAGGCGGTCGGTTCCCGGTGCAGGGGATTTCATGGTCGTCATCGCATACCTACCTCGCTGCCGGTATTCTGGCTGGTTTGACCTTGTGGAGAGACACGCTTTGAAATTTCATCCTGCCATCCCTCAAACGCGTGCCCTCAGCGGCTTTCTCATCCCTCGCGTCCAGCGCGCAATTCCTGCAAACGGATCACTGAATTTATTCCGAGCCAGGCAAATGGCTCGGGCGGGAGCCGGGTTGGGCCCCGGTGGTCCATGTATTCTTCGAGCTCCCGTGATCCCGTCTCTGTCGCAAGATCAGCGGCCATCATGCCGGCAAGGGTGCTCTTGACGGTACCAAGCCCATTTTCGCAGCAGGCGGAAAAGAGCCCATCGTCGATCTCGCCAAACGCCGGCACATGGTTGAGGCTGAGGCAAAGACGGCCTGCCCAACTGTGTTCGAACGGTACCTCCTTGAGGCCAGGAAACCTCGCATCCAGCGAGCGTCGGTGCGCTTGCGCCATTTTCGAGATGCGGTTTTGCGACAGGGCGACCGTGGTATCGTAGGTGTATTTGGTGCGGATAACGATGCGCGACTGACCATCGGTCGTGATTTTGCGCACAGTGGCTCCCATCGCATCTGCCGGGAGCAAAGCCCAACGATCCCGACCGGAAGCCTTGTGCCCGATATCGTCAGCTGGAAATGGCGCGGTCATCGAGGCGTAGGCGAAGATGTGTACCAGTCGCCTGCCGAAATGCCCGAAATCTTCCACATGGCCGTTGACCCCCAGAATGACCTTGGGAGCGCTTACTGATCCGCGTGCCGCCACCGCCGTCCAGATTCCGTTGTCGCGCCTAAGTGATGTCACGGGAGACCGCTCGAACAAATCGACATGGTGCGACAGGCCGGAAGCGAACTGGCGCACGTAATCCGCCGGCTGGATCAGGACCGCGCCGGGGGTATAGAGGCCACCGAGGTAGTAGTTCGACCCGGTTATCTCCCGCATGTCGGAAGCGTCGAGGTACGCGTGCTTTTCGCCCGCCTGCCCGAGCGACTGGCCGAAACTCCTATTGAGCTTCATGCCGCGCGCCGTCGCGGCCGCATTGATCTTGCCGGCGGGATCGAAGGTCTCGTGCGACATTCCGTAGGCTTTCGCCGCTCGCTTGGCAAATTCGATGGCGTAACGGTTCTGGGCCATTTCTCGGCGCGTGATGTCAGCGGCCCCGCTCGAATATTCGCTCGAAGACAGGTTGTGCGGAACGTCGATCATGTAGCCGGAGTTCCGGCCCGAGGTACCCTTGCCAACTTCACTCGCCTCGAGCATGACGATCTTGTCGTCGGGATGCATTTCCAGCAGGCGGCGCGCCGCCGACAGCCCGGCAAAGCCAGCGCCGATGATCAGCCAGTCCGCGTTCACGTTACCGTCGAGACAGCGGACCGGAAACGAACGTTGACTGATTGCTTCCCAGCCGGAGATGCCGTTTTCCACGGGCAAACGTTTGACGGCGTGCGTAATCATCGGATCGTCTCGTTCATCAGGCGCAATTTGCTCGCTTCGAAGCCAACGGTGCGCCATTGAAGGCCCGCCGTGGCAACCCCGCGCTTGGCTGCGACCATCCGCTCATGCATGGCTGGTTCCCGAGCTGATTTGGGCGATGGTATGCTTCAAGGTGGCGATGATCGTTTCGAGCGCTTGTTTTTCTTCAGCGCCCAGCGGGCCGAGTGGCGCTCTGACCGGCCCAGCCGGCAGGCCGGCCAGTTCGCAGCCGTGCTTGATCGACTGCACGAATTTCCCGCATTCAAGAAAATCCATGAGCGGCAACATCGCCGTCATGATCGCTCGCCCCTTGTCGAAGTTCTTCTCGACCACGCAGGCCTCATAGAGGGCGACGTGTTCCTTCGGCAGAAAGTTGGAGCCGGCGCAGACCCAGCTCCTGGCGCCCCAGGCGAAGAACTCGAGCGCCTGATCGTCCCAGCCGCAGGAAAGCGCGATTTGAGGATACTTTCGGGCCAACAGGTGAAGATTGGCCATGTCGCCGGAACTTTCCTTGATGGCCACGACGTTTCTGGATGCGCACACGCGCGAGAAATACTCGTTCCCCATCATCACGCCCATGCGTGCCGGATAGTTATAGAGCATGATCGGGAGGTTGACTGCCTGGTCCACCGTCAAGGCGTGGATCGCGTTCTCCTCCTCCGTCGGCAATGCGTAAGGCGGTGATGATACGAGAATGGCGTCAGCGCCGATCTCTTTGGCTGCTTTGGCGAACGCCACGGAATCTTCCGTTCTCGTGGCCCCCGTCCCAACGATGAGCGGTAGCCTTGAGCCGATTACATGCTTGGCGAGGGCGGCGAGGTCGAAACGTTCCTGGGCGCTGTGGGCATAGTATTCGCCGGTCGACCCGCCGATTATGATGCCGTGAACCCGAGCCTCGATGAGAGTTTCGAGCACAGCTGCAAAACCCTTTCGGTCGATTTGCCCGTCCTGTCCGATCGGCGTGATGGCGGGGGTGTAAATACCTTCGAACTTCATGACGTAACTCCATCTATAGGGCTGGCGTTTGGACGCGCGGCTTCTGCCGCGGGCGAGGCCTGGCCCGGTTTCCTTTGTTTTCGATGAGGTGGGTCTCCCGCCACTCAGTGCGGTGTTACGACCGCCGCGGCCAGTCGTTTCAGGTCGACGACACCGACAGGCATCCCGGCAGCATCGACCACCACCAGATCCTTGGCATCCTTGTGTGCCAGGATCTTGAGGGCGGCTTCAATTGTGCTTCCCGCACTCAGCGTCGCGCCATTGACGGCGTGATCTGCATCGACCGGCGCCATGACGGCTTCGACGTGAACGACCCGGCCACGGTTCACCTCCTTGACGAAGTTGGCGATGTATTCGTCAGCGGGTCTAAGAACGATATCCTGACTGGTGCCCTGCTGGATGACCTCGCCGTCGCGCAGCACGGCGATCTGATCGCCCAATCGTAGTGCTTCGTCGAGGTCATGGGTTATGAAGACGATGGTTTTCTTGATCTCCTTTTGCAGATCGAGAAGAACCGTCTGCATGTCCATGCGGATCAAAGGGTCGAGGGCCGAATAGGCCTCGTCCATCAGCAGGACCGGCGCATCGTTGGCAAGAGCACGCGCGAGACCAACACGTTGCTGCATGCCGCCGGAGAGCTGATTGGGATATTTGCTTTCAAAGCCCTTGAGCCCCACACGCTCGATCCATCGCATGGCGATGTCGACACCTTTCGCACGCTCGAGGCCCTGAACCTCAAGGCCATAGAGCGTATTGTCGAGAACGTTGCGATGGGGGAGCAACGCAAACTTCTGGAACACCATAGCGGTCTGGTGGCGTCGGAATTCGCGCAGTTCGGCTTCGTTCATCTTGACGACGTCGGCGCCGTCAACGAGCACTTCGCCGGCCGTCGGATCGATCAAGCGGTTGATGTGCCGAATGAGTGTCGATTTGCCCGAACCCGACAGGCCCATAATCACCTGGATGCAGCCGGAGGGGATTTCGATGTTGATATCGCGAAGCCCAAGGACATGTCCGTGGCGCTCGTTGAGTTCTGTCTTCGTCAGGCCTCTTTTTACCGCATCGACATGGGTCGCGGCGTTCGGTCCGAAGATCTTGTAGAGGTGGCGGATCTTGATGCCGCCGAACTTGGTGTCAGCCATGGACGATCTCCCGATGCTTCTGCAGTCTCTCGCCATAGGCCTGACTGACCCGATCGAAAATGATAGCAATGCCGACGATCGCAAGGCCGTTGAAGATGCCAAGCGTGAAGTACTGGTTGGCAATCGCCTTCAGCACCGGCTGGCCGAGGCCCTGAACGCCGATCATCGAGGCGATGACCACCATGGCGAGCGCCATCATGATCGTCTGGTTGATGCCGGCCATGATCGTCGGCAAGGCGAGCGGCAGTTGCACGTTCTTGAGCTTTTGCCATCCCGATGACCCGAAGGCGTCGGCAGCCTCCAGCACATCCTTGTCGACGAGGCGGATGCCGAGATTGGTGAGCCGGATCATTGGCGGGATGGCGTAGATGACGACGGCAATCAGCCCCGGCACCTTGCCGATGCCAAGCAGCATGACGACCGGGATCAAATAGACGAAACTCGGCATGGTCTGCATCACGTCGAGGATCGGATTGACGATGTTCTGAAACCGATCCGAACGGGACATGACGATGCCGATCGGAATGCCGATGGCGATCGACAGCACGGTGCAGACGAAGATCATCGAGACCGTCTTCATCGTGTCGTCCCACATGTCGAAGTAGCCGATGGCCAGCAGGGTCACGAGACAACCAAACACGACCTTGAGGTTTCGGCTCGCCCCCCACGCGATTGCCAGGATGATGATGAGAATGATCGGCCAGGGCGTCAGCGTCATAAAGCGCTCCGCGGCGATCAGAAAGCTTTGGAGAGGCGAAAAGAAGCCCTCTATGGCATCGCCATAGGCGCGCGTGAACGCGCGAAAACCTTCGTCGATCGCTTTCTTCAACGCGCGAAGAGCGTCATCGTCCATATGCGGAAATTTGTAGAGCCATTCCATGGCGCTCTCCTCCTCCAACAGCCATTCCCGTCTTTCAGATGACTGCGGGCGGCGCGCCAAAAGGCGCCGCCCGCACACTGACTAGAGGGCCGATTTGATCTTTTCGGCCGCTTCCGGGGAGACCCACTTCGACCAGATGGCTTCGTTTTCTTCGAGGAAGTGCTTGGCGCCTTCCTCACCGCTTGCCTGATTGTCCGTCATCCATGCCATCAGCTTGTTGACGGTTTCGTTGCTCCAGGATCGCTTCTGCAGGTAGTCCATGACCTCAGGGCCAACTTTTTCCGAGAACGGCTTGGCAACCAGTGTGACGATCGTATCGATGGGCCAAGCATTCGGCTCCGGGTCCGGGCATTCCGCCACGGTGTTGCATCGCTTCCATTCGGCGGCATCGTGCGGCACGCCATAATCGAGTTTCACCATCTCGTACTTGCCAAGCAGCGCGGTCGGTGCCCAGTAGTAACCGACCCAGCCTTCCTTGCGCTCGTAGGCCTTCGCGATCGAACCATCGAGCCCGGCCGCCGAGCCGGTGTCGATCAGATCCCAGCCGGCCTTCTGCGCTTCAAACCCCTTGTAGAATTGAGCCGTCACCACGGTGCCGCCCCAGCCCTGCGGACCGTTGAAGATCGCGCCCTTGCTTGCGTCTTCGGGATCGGGAAAGAGATCCGGATGTTTCAAAAGATCGGGAATGGTCTTGATGTCCGGATGGGCGTCGGCGAAGTACTTCGGGATCCACCAGCCTTGGACGCCGCCATCGGGTAAGGGCGATCCGACCTTGATGATCCGACCTTCATCCGTGCCTCTCTTCACGACATCGGGAAGCAGGTCAATCCAGGCTTCGGGAGCGATGTCCGGTTGCCCTTTTTCGGCCATGGAGGTGATCGTTGGCACGGTGTCACCGATGGTGATCTCGGCACTGCAACCATACCCCTCATTGAGGATGAATTTGTCGAGGTTCGACAGTACCTCGGCGCTCTGCCAGTTCATGCTGGCGATGGTTACGCTTCCGCACTCGGCGGCATGCGACGCTGACGCTCCCCCTAGCAGGCCGAACATCAGGCAGGTCGATGCAAGCAGCTTTTTCATCTCTTCCGTTCCCTTTTTTGGCGGCGTGTTTCCTCAAAGCCGGAGGGCCGCGACCACCGACTTCCGTTATCCTAGGGCCGACTGAAGCCCTCAACCGGCGGCGAAGACCGCTTTATTCACCGCCGGCGCGCCACTCTCGAAATGCGAGATTGGCTTTGGCCCCGATCGTTCGGAAAGGCTGACGTGGCAGCGCTTTTGGCGCGTCAAAGCGCGAGAAGATTTCGGCCAGACGTGATTTGACGCCAAGCAGCAATTCCGCTGCAGCGATGCCGTTCGCCGTGGCCTTCGTTGCGCCGACACCGTTGCATCCGCACGCCGCAAACATACCGGGTTCGATCTCGCCGAAAGCGGGTACCGAATTCCATGTCAGCGCCATTGCTCCCCCCCATCGAAACTCCATCGGGATGTCTGTCAAAGAGGGAAATCGTGCCTGGTACTTCTGATCATGCTTGGCGCCCGCGCGCCTCAGAGTTCCTGCGCCCGCTTCAATGTTGTGGTGATAGGTATAGCGCGAGCGAACAAGGATGCGGTCGCCACCCCGGCCTTGAATGCGCCGGACAGTTGTGCCCATCGGAAGTGCCGGCGTCGCGGCCCATTTGCGCTGACCCTGCAACCGGCCTGGGTCGAACTCCCGCGTCATCGAGGCAAAGGTGAACACGTGGAGAAGCTGGCTCTTAAAGAAGCCAAAGCTCGCCGCATGACCATTGTTCGCAAGGATGATCCGGCCTGCGCTGAGCGATCCTTGAGGTGTCTTGACGTGCCACCCGTGGCCGGTGTTTTCCAACAGTATGGCGGGGGTATTTTCATAGATCCTTGCGGGTTCGCGCAGGCTATCAGCTACGCCGCGAATATAGGCCGCCGGCTGCACCATGATGGTTCCCGGGGTAAAGAGCGCTGACGTATAGGTGTTCGTGCCCGTCACTTCGGCGATTTCGCGCGCATTGAGCAGCTGATACTTTTCGTCGAGTTTCACGAGCCCCTTGGCATAGTCGACCAGATGCTGGTCTCCCTCATCGCTGATGGCGACGCTGTAGCGTCCACACCGATCGAAGATTTCTGCCCCCCAGCCTTGTTCCTGTGCAACTGCATCGGCAAGAGCGATGGCGGTCCGGCTGATTTCGATGGCCCCGCGACTTTTGGCAGCCGAATCCCCGCCGTAATCTTCAGAAGAGACCTCATGCGGCAAGTCGATGATGAAGCCTGAATTTCGACCTGCCGCGGCCTCTCCGATCGTGCCGGCCTCAAGGACCGCGACATGAAGTGTCGGGTCGAGCTCCATGATCCTGCGTGCAGCGGAGAGACCCGCGAACCCGCCGCCGATGATGACGACGTCGGTAGTGGTGTGTCCCTCAAGCCGAGGTTTTGCCTGACGGGGAGGAAGCATGGCCACCCACCCGGAAACGCCCGTATTCTTCGGGAGCCTCGATGCGACAAAGACCTTTTTCGAGGGGGTGCTCACGGCTCAGGCTTCCCGTTCGATCAGGCTGCCGAGAGCAGCGCGGATGGTTTCCGTTCGGTGATCAGGCAGCGTACGGAGCGGCTTGCGTGGCGCTCCGGCACCAAAGCCGGTGAGTTCGGCGGCGGCATAAACCGACTGCACGTAGTCGCCTTCCCAGATGAGCGACATCGCCGGTTCAAGCAGGGACCAAATCTGGCGCGCCTTGGCCCATTCGCCGGCGGTTGCGGCTGCGACCAGCGCGAGGGCGGTGCGCGGCGCAAAGTTGGCACCACCCCAGATGAGACCGCTCGCTCCTGACCAGAGCGCGAAGGGGACCAGGTGGTCGGCGCCGTTCATGACCGGAAGGCCGGTACGAATGAGCGATGCCTGCTTGCCGAGATCGCCGCTCGAGTCCTTGACAGCGCAGAAGTTCGGGATCGCGCAAAGCTCCTTGAGAAGTTCCGGCGTCACGGTCGCGCCGACGGCGTGCGGGACGTTGTAGCCGATGACCGGAAGGCCGGCGGCTGCCACCTCTGTGTAGAAGTCAATGATGCCTTCATCGTCCGTCGGCCCTTCGAAGAAGGGCGGCAGGACCATGACGCCGTCGACGCCGCAATCGGCCGCGAACGTCGTCCGCTCGACCACGTCGGCCGTCAGCAGAGCCGAGGTTTGGGCGATCACTTTGGCTCGGCCGTTGATGATCCTTGAGCCGCGCCGCACGAGTTCCTTTGATTCCTCCTTGGTTAGATACACATGCATGCCGGTGCCTGAACTCAACACAAAGCCGGGCACGCCGAGCGCGAGGTAGTGCTCGATATTCCGCTCGAGCTTGGCGTAGTCGATGCGGCCTTCCGCGTCGAAGGGCGTTGCGATTGCGAGGTTCAGTCCTGGAAACGGAAAGCTGGTCATGATTAGAGGTCCGCGGTTTCGTCGTCATTGAGATCGAGCCAGATGGTCTTGAGCTGGGTGTATTGGTCATGGGCGTGGACGGAATTGTCGCGCCCTCCGAAACCGGACTGCCTGTAGCCGCCGAACGGTGTGGTGATATCGCCCTCGCCGAAGGAGTTGACCGTGACGGTGCCGGCACGAAGAGCGCGGGCGGCGCGCATGGCGCGCTTGCCGTTTCCGGTGAAGACGGAGGCCGTCAGGCCGTACTCCGTCTCGTTGGCGATCGCGACCGCCTCTTTCAGGTTGTCGACCGTGATGACCGTCAGTATCGGTCCAAAGATTTCTTCCTTCGCATGCCGGGCGGCGTTACTTTCGACCTCGACGATGGTCGGGTGAACGAAGCGGCCCTTGCTGGTTTCGCCGCCGTGAAGAACCTTCACTCCATCGCCGAGGTAGCTTGCAACTTTCCGGTAGTGCGCCTCGGAGACGAGGGGGCCGACACGGTTGTCGGGATCCAGCGGATCACCGACGTGCCAGTTCTTCACCTCGGAGACGATCTTGTCGAGCAGCTTACCCTTGATGGCAGAGTGGACGATCAGTCGAGAAATGGCCGAACAATTCTCGCCCATGTTCCAGTAGGCGCCGTTGACGATATGAGCGGCCACCGCGTCCAGGTCGTCGGCGTCGTCCATGACGATAGAGGGGTTCTTTCCGCCCATCTCGAGGACGACTTCCTTGAGGTTGGACTCGGAGGAATATTTGAGGAAGCGGCGGCCGGTTTCGGTCGAACCCGTGAACGATACGGCATCGACATCCATGTGCCGGCCGATCGGCTCGCCGACCTGCGAGCCGGAGCCTGTCACCACGTTGAAGACGCCGGCCGGAATGCCGGCCTCGAGCGCCAGTTCAGCCACCCGAAGCGCCGTCAGCGACGTCTCGGCCGCCGGTTTGACCACCAGGCTGCAGCCGGCGGCAAGCGCTGGACCGATCTTCCAGGCGAGCATGAGGAGTGGGAAGTTCCACGGCAGAACCAGCCCGACAACACCCACGGGCTCGCGAACGACAAGCGCGATGTGGTCGTTCGAGGCCGGCGAGACCTGATCGTAGATCTTGTCGATCGCTTCCGCATGCCAGCGCAGGCAGTTGACGGTCTCGGGCACGTCGACAGTCTGGCAATCGAGGATCGTCTTGCCGCTGTCCAGGCTCTCCATGACGGAGAGCTCGACTAGATTGTCCTCGATGAGCTGGGCAAGGCGAAGAAGTACCTGCTTGCGGGCGGCTGGGTGCTGCTTCGCCCAGCCGCCGTCGGCGAACGACTGCCGCGCACTTGCGACGGCTGCGTCGACGTCCTCGGGGCCGCAGGCGGGCAAGTCCGCGAGTTTCTCTCCTGTGGCAGGATTGGTCGTCGCAAACGTGCGTCCAGATCTCGCCTCGACCGAGCGGCCGTCGATGATAGCCTTTGAAGGGAGGGTCAGTTTCGACGCGATTTTCTCGTACTGCGCTCTGGTCAGAAGTTCCGTCATTCGTCTGCTCCCATCAATTCGAAGATCATCCGCAACGCTCGACCTGGCTCGGCTGTCTCGTTCCGTCTGAATAATACAATAGATAGACATTTGATCTACTGTCAATAGACACGTGAAGTGCGATGGTATTGTAGCCGCGGCGGCGCCCCTTGCGGAGCGAGCGGTGATAACCGAACATGCGATAAGGATTGGCGCGCGAGGGCAGCCGGCCGGGCCTTGCGCATCTTCTGAAGAGCGGGCAAAAGGAGCCATGTGGTCACAGGGCAGAGTCGACGAAAATCGAAATACGTTGACCGGTCTACCTTTTGTAGACAAGATACGCTCAAAAGGAGTTTGTCATGGCGCACAATCAAAGCTCACCTGAAGCAGGCGTTGGCCCGGATCGAAAGGCTGCGCTGAACCACACCTTGCGCCACCGTATCCTGACAATGCAGATAGCGCCGGGATCGGTTCTGGACGAAGTGGCGTTGAGCGAGGAATTTGGACTGTCCCGCCCTCCGGTGCGCGAAGCGATGCGGCAGCTCGCGGGGGAAGGGTTCATCGAACTTGAGGCGAACCGGCCGGCTCGCGTGACCTCAATGAGCTACCAATCCCTTCGTGATTTCTTTTTGATCGCCCCGATGATCTATGTCGCGGCCACGCGGCTGGCCGCCGAACATGCGTCGAAGGCAGATATCGCGGGCCTGCGTGAGATACAGGACAGCTTTCGCGACGCGGTTCACAGCAATGACGTCGACGGGCGCGTCTTCTACAACGACAAATTTCACCTTCGGGTCGGCGAGATCGCGAACAATGCGTACGTGCTTCCGAGCCTTCGCCGGCTGCTGATCGATCATGCGCGTATCGGCAAGATTTTCTACAGGCCGAGCAACGCGCTCATGTTGGAGGAGCTGCACGAGGCGTCGCGCCAGCACGACGAAATCATCGATGCAATAGCGAACCACGATCCTGACCGGGCGGAGGCGTTGATCCGCGCACACCTCGATCTATCGCGCAAGAACATGGCGATGTATGCCGCCCCGGAAGGGATGGCGATTTCTCTTGGTGTGTAACATATCCGGGCCTCCGGTGTTCTTACGGTAGCCCGCCGGACGATTAATGGTCATTCGACGCGAAACGATCGATGGCGTCGAAGACAGCGCGGGACATGCGCAATGGTTGCTCCGGCGAGCCAGGTGGCCTGCCGCTGACGCCCGGGACGTGAACGCCGAGCTTCTCCAGCCGCCGGATTTGGTCGTGTGCGCGGGCGATGTGGTCGCTCCCTTCCGGGCCCGGCATCATCGCAAACACCGTCAGCCCGACAGCGGGAGAGGTTTCACCCGTTCTGAAGCTTGGCGTGTCCAGAGACCAGGAACCGCCGGAAAGACCGGCCGACAGCATTTCGACGAGGAGCGCGACGTTCGCACCCTTGCGGCCACCGAAGGGTAGCAGCGCGCCTAAGAGTGCCTTTTCGGCGTCCCGGGTATCGGCGCCTTCGTTGTCGACCGCCCATCCTTCCGGGATTTCTCGCCCCTCGGCGGCGGCGGCGGCAATGTTGACGTAGGCAGTCGCGCTTGACGATTGGTCGACGATGAGTGGCGGCGCGTTGGCGCCGAGCGGAAATCCGAAGGCGATGGGGTTCGTGCTGTAGACAGCCGGTCCTCCTGCCTTCGCTACGACCATGGCATTCGCGTTGGTCGCCGCAAGACCGCCCAGGCCTTCCAGCGCGAGCCTGCGCACGTAGTAACCGAGCTCGCCCGTTGTATAGCTGTTCTTTTGGGTGAAGAGCGCGATCCCGAAGTTGCGGGCAGCATCCACGAAATCCCGGAAGGCAAGGTCGAAACCAAGCTGCGCGATGCCTCGGTCGGCATCGCAGGTGATGTGAGCGGGGAAGGGGCGCGTGGCGGCCGGCGTGGGATCGCAATTGATGCGCCCCTCGCGAAAACTGTTCAGATAATCGACGAGGTGCGGAAACCCGACCGCGCTCGGGCCGAAGCGGGCGGCCGACACTGTTGCGTCCACGAGCGATCGGGCGCTCGCCGGATTGGCGCCGGCACCAAGGCAAGCTCTCATCGCCAGATCTTCTGCTTGCCTCTGGTTGAGTTCGACCTCTTCCATCTCAGATCTCCAGTCCCGCTTTCCTACCCTCATAAAACGCATAGGGTGCCTGCCGCGGTGCGGCGCAATCGCCGATCTGGCGCGTAGCGATACCGCGTTCGGCGAGCCCCGGCATCAGCCAGTCGGCCGGGGCATTCGTGGTGGCCGTCACCAAGGCATCCGCGTCGATGAAGCGACACTCTCCCGTGGTGTGGTCGACGATGGTCGCGCCGTTGCCGTGCCATTCGATGACGCTGGCTTCGACGATCCATGTGACGCCGAGTTTCCTGAGCGCCTGCCGCATCGGAACGTCAGCTGCGGTTCGCTGCAGCTCCTTACCGACGAACGGGTCGGGCGTCAGGAGCGCCACCTCGTGGCCCTCCTCGGCGAGCTTCCAGGCGGTGCCGCAGCCGCGCCAGCCGCCGCCTTCATCCAAAAGCAGAACGCGCTTGCCCGGCCTTGCCTGCCGCGCCATGACGGCTTCGACTGTGAAGACGTTACCCTTCGCCAGGCCCGGCATCGCCTCGACCGCCGGCAGCGCTTTCTGGAACACCGTCTCCGGCGAATAGGAGCCGGTGGCGACGATGACACGCCCGAACTCGGAAGGATCGATGTCCTCGGCCTCGACATAGGAGTTGAGGCGAACCTCTACACCGAGTTTTTCGAGCTGGCGCTCATACCAGGCGATGAGATCGAGGATCTGGGCCCTTCGTGGCTGCATGCCTGCGAGCAGGAAGTTACCGCCGAGCCGGTTCGACGCCTCGGCGAGCGCGACTTCGTGGCCACGCTCGGCGGCCACCCGGGCGGCCTCCAGTCCGGCTGGGCCGCCACCGATGACCAGCACGCGCTGGGGATCGCTGGTCTTCAAAAAGCGGTCGCCGTTCCATTCGGCCTCGCGGCCGACGGACGGGTTGATCAGACAGCTGATCCAGTAGTCGCGCGACCGGCGTCCCCAGCACATCTGATTGCACGAGATGCAGCCGCGAATGTCCTCCGGGCGATCTTCGGCCGCCTTCGTTGCAAGATGCGGATCAGCGATCTGCCCGCGCACGATCGAAACGAGGTCGGCTGCTCCCTCGCCGAGCACCGTTTCGGCGTTTTCGGGGGTGCGGATGTGGCTTTCGGCGATCACAAGCGCGTTCTTGACGACACTCCTCAGGACTGAAGCGAGATCGGCGCCAAGTTTTTCCGGATAGAGGAATGTCGGCATCAGCTTGTAGAAATCGAGGTAGCCGCCAGAGCCGCAGGTGACATAATCGATAAGGCCCAGTTCGTCGTGCAGGCGGATGATTTCGGCAAGCTCGTCGCGTTGAAGCGCAACCTTCACGTCCGGTTCGTCACTGACGGCAAGGCCGACAATGAAATCCGGCCCGCAGACGTGCCTGATCCGCGTCAGGATTTCCCGAGACATCCGCGTGCGGTTTTCAAGCGAACCGCCCCACTGATCGTCGCGCCGATTGCACCATGGCGTCCAGAATTGGTCGACCAAACCGAGATAGGCAGCCCATACTTCGACGCCGTCAAAGCCGGCGTCCCGACAGCGACGTGCCGCCGCAACGAAACCATCGATCGTTTCCAGGATTTCCGCTTCGGTCATCGGATGCGAGCCGTCGCTGTCATGATAGCTCGGCCCGCCCGAAGGCGACCAATGTGGATGGAACGAATTGTCGGAATCCCCATGCGCTCCGACGTGATAGAGCTGCTGGATCGCTATGGCTCCATGCCCTTTGATCGCCTCGACCACCTTCTTGAAATGGGGGATGACACTGTCATCGGAGTGGCGAAAATTGCCGCGAGTTAAAACGGCTGCGGCATGGACGGGCATGGGTTCGACGACGATCATCGCGGCGCCGCCGATCGCTCGTTCCCGGTAATAGGCGGTATGTCGTTCGGTCGGCAGACCCTCGACCGCCATGTTCGCCGTGTGCGCGCCGAACACGATCCTGTTCTTCAGCGTGTGGGACCGCAGTTTGAGAGGGGAAAACAGCCGAGGAAATTTCTTGGACATGGCGCAACTCCTGGCGGGGAGGGGATCGGGACTGGAATGGAATGAGGGAGGAGCCACCGTTGGCGCTTTTCCGGGCGGAGGACCGGCCGCCCGGAGGAATGGCATTCGCCGGCCGATCCGCGCTTACGCTGCGTTGGCCGCGATTGCCATTGCGCGATCGTTCGTCTCGTGCGCATTGACCATGGCGCCCGCGAGCTGGCGGAAGGTGACAGTGCCGAGAGGCATTCCGGACGGATCGACGACGGTGATATCACCTTCGGGTGCAGAGGCGAGCGTACGGACCGCTTCTTCGATTGTGAGATCGGCGGCAATCCGTTGCCCACTGTCGGCTGCAGTTGCGCCAAGCGGTGCCATGATCGCCTCCACATGGACAACGCGGCCCCGGTTCACCTCCTTGACGAAATTGGCGACATAGTCGTCGACAGGCCTCAGCACGATATCCTGGCTCGTGCCCTGCTGGATGACCTCGCCGTCGCGCAAAATGGCAATCTGGTCACCGAGCCTCAGCGCTTCGTCGAGGTCGTGGGTGATGAAGACGATCGTCTTTTTAATCTCCTTCTGCAGGTCCAGAAGCACCGTCTGCATGTCCGTGCGGATGAGAGGATCGAGGGCTGAATAGGCCTCATCCATCAAAAGCACCGGTGCGTCGTTGGCAAGCGCGCGGGCGAGCCCGACGCGCTGCTGCATGCCGCCGGAGAGCTGATTGGGATACTTGTGCTCGAAGCCCTTAAGTCCAACCCGTTCCAGCCAGCGCATGGCAGTATCGATGCTTTGTGCGCGCGCTACGCCCTGGATTTCAAGGCCAAAGATCGTGTTGTTGAGCACGCTTCGATGCGGAAGCAGCGCGAACTTCTGGAACACCATGGCGGTCTGGTGGCGGCGGAAATCGCGCAGTTCCGCCTCTGGCATCTTCACCACATCGACGCCGTCGACGAGAACTTCGCCGGCCGTCGGATCGATCAGCCGGTTGATATGCCGGATGAGCGTCGACTTGCCCGAGCCGGAAAGCCCCATGATCACCTGGATCGAGCCCGACGGCATCTCGATGTTGATGTCGCGAAGGCCGAGCACGTGCCCGTGACGCTCGTTCAGTTCGGTCTTGGTGAGGCCGTTCCTAACCGCCTCGACATGAGCCCCGGCATTCGGTCCGAAGATCTTATAGAGATGGCGGATTGCGATGCCGCCGAAAGCGTGCTCAGCCATGGACCACCTCCCGGTGCTTCTGCAATCGTTCGCCATAGGCCTGGCTGACCCGGTCGAACATGATGGCGATGCCGACGATCGCAAGACCATTGAAGATACCGAGCGTGAAGTACTGGTTGGCGATCGCCTTCAGTACGGGTTGGCCAAGACCCTGAACACCGATCATCGAGGCGATGACGACCATGGCAAGCGCCATCATGATCGTCTGGTTGATCCCTGCCATGATGGTCGGCAGCGCAAGCGGGAGCTGCACCTTGAAGAGCTTCTGCCGGTTGTCGGCGCCGAAGGCATCGGCCGCCTCCAGTACGTCCTTGTCGACCAGGCGAATGCCGAGATTGGTGAGCCGGATCATCGGCGGGATCGCGTAGATGACGACGGCGATCAGGCCCGGCACCTTGCCAATGCCGAGCAGCATGACGACGGGGATCAGGTAGACGAAGCTTGGCATGGTCTGCATGACGTCGAGCACCGGGTTGACGACCCGCTGGACCCTGTCGGAGCGCGACATGAGAATGCCGATCGGCAGGCCGATCGCGATCGACAGGATCGTGCAGACGAAGATCATCGAGATCGTCCGCATCGTATCGTCCCACATGTCGAAGTAGCCGATGAGCAACAGCGTCACGAGACAGCCGGCGGCGATGCGAATGCTTCTGGTCGCTGACCAGGCGATGGCGAGGATGAGGAGCGTGATGATCGGCCAGGGCGTCTTGGTCATGAACCGTTCAGAAGCGATTAGAAAATGCTGGAGCGGCGCGAAGAAGCCCTCGATCAGATCACCGTAGTTTCGGGTAAAGCCGCGAAACGTTTCGTCGATGACTTTCTTGAGGTTTCGAAGCGCGTTGTCGTCCATGCTGGGAAATTGATAAAACCAGTCCATTCGGTTCCCCTTCTCGAAAGAGCCGATGCGTTCTTGTTGTTATGTCGGCGAGAACGGTGCGATATGCTGAAGGCACACCGCACCGGGTTTTCGGCCGTGCTGACTACAGCGCAGCCTCGATCTTGGCGGCGGCCTCCGGGGAGACCCACTTCTTCCAGATATCCGGGTTTTCTTCGAGGAAGTGCTTTGCACCTTCCTCGCCGCTCGCCTGGTTGTCGGTCATCCAGGCCATCAATTTGGCGATTGTCTCGTTGCTCCAGGAGCGCTTGTTGAGGTACTCCATGACCTCGGGGCCAGCTTTTTCGGAAAAGGGCTTGGCGACAAGTGTCACGATCGTATCGACCGGCCAGGCGCTCGGCTTCGGGTCAGTGCATTCGGCAACCGTAATGCAACGCTTCCACTCGGCTGCGTCATAGGGGACGCCTGCCTCAAGCTGCACCATCTCGTATTTGCCAAGCAGGGCGGTCGGTGCCCAGTAATAGCCGACCCAGCCTTCCTTGCGCTCATAGGCCTTGGCAATCGAGCCGTCGAGGCCTGCTGCCGAGCCGGTGTCGACCAGCGTCCAGCCGGCCTTCTCTGCTTCGAAGGCCTTGTAGAGCTGTGCGGTCACGACCGTTCCACCCCAGCCCTGTGGACCATTGAAGATCGCGCCCTTGCTCGGGTCTTCAGGGTCCTTGATGAGGTCGGGATGCTTCAGGAGATCGGGAATACTCTTGATGTCTGGATGGGCATCGGCGAAATACTTCGGGATCCACCAGCCCTGAACGCCGCCATCGGGCAGCGGAGACCCGACCTTTACGATACGGCCTTCTTCGGTTCCCTTCTTGACCACGTCGGGAAGCAGATCGATCCAGGCCTCGGGCGCGATATCCGGCTCGCCTTTTTCCGCCATGGAGGTGATCGTCGGTACGGTATCGCCGATGGTGATTTCGGCGCTGCAGCCGTAACCTTCATTGAGGATGATCTTGTCGAGATTGGAAATGACCTCGGCACTTTGCCAGTTCATGCTGGCGATGGTGACGCTGCCGCAGTCTGCCGCGCTGGCGAGCGACGAACCGGCGACGGTCCCAAGGAACAGGCATGTCGATGCTAGCAAGCTTTTCATTATCGTTCCCTCTTTTGGCGGCTTTTCTTCTGAGGCGGGGCGCCGCGGACCCCGTCTCAACGACGCTAGGAGGCTTCTCCCATGCGAACCGATTTCCTGAACGCAGCCCTCAATCCGCGTGAGACGGCGGTATCGAATCCGGCCGCGCGCATCTCCTCGATCGCGGCCGCGGTGGTGCCGCGATAGTCGAGGAAGGTCTGGACAATGTCGGTCGGACAGTCTTCACGCTGCTCAAGCAGCCGACCGGCACCCGTGATAAGGGTATTGACTGCACGCTTGGCGATCTCGGGAGCCAGTCCTTGCGAGACGGCGTCTGCCATCATCGCTTCGGCGAGCAGCGCCGGAAAGGCAGGCCCGGATCCGGTGAGGCCGGTCAGATAGTCGATTTCCGCTTCTGAATGCACTTCATCCTGAGAACCGCAAGCATCGAAGATCGCCCTTATGATGTCTCGATCGTCGTTCTGCAGCCCGGCGGCTGCGACCCACGGCGTATAGGACTTGCGGACTTCGGCCGCCGCATTTGGCAGGGTACGGACCACGCGGTCCGTCCGATGATGCTCAACAAGGGCGCTGAGGCGGATGCCCGCCATGACGGAGATGACAAGCTTGCCCTCGGCAACAACGTTCAGGCTGAGCCAGTCGGCCGGACGGACGGAGAGAACGATGACGTCCGAGCGGTCGGCAAGTGCCTGATTGTCCGATGTCCAGAAGGAGCGGTTGAAACGGTCGGGGCGCTCGCTGCGATAGGAGAGCGACAGGTTCTGAGGCTCGACGATGCCGGCGTCGAGAATGGCGTCGGCGATTGCTCCGCCCAGCCATCCCGCAGCACCAATTACGCCAACCCTCAAAGGCCCGCCCGTTTCCATGCTTCTCTCACTCTGGTTTGTAGCCATGCCGGGCGAAGAAGCGATCGAGCTCCCTCTGCTGTGGTGTTTGTCCGGTGTAAATCGCGATGTATTCCGGAATGCGCTTCATGCGGAGCGCAAGATCTTCCTTGGACTGCATCGAGATGTATCCAATCTGGACCAGGTAGGTCGTTCGTGCGCGAACGTCCGCCGGTCCCGCGTCATATCCGAACCGCATGAACATGCGGCCCAGCGCCTCCATTCTCGCCTGATCGGCCTCATGGACTTCGGCCTGTATCTCGGGCGATTGCAGCGCCCAGCTGCGAACGGCGAACTCGAACTGGGAGTCGAACAGTTCCTTGTTCACCCAGCAGTCGAAAACGTTCAGCATCGCCTCGGCCAAGGACTCCGCATAGGCTTCGGACTGTTTGACCAGATTGCCGGTATTCTTCTCCCTCCAGCGCGCGACGAGGGCGCTCAGCAGTTCCTCCCGGTCCTTGAAGAACCAATAGAAGCTGGTCCGGGAAAGATTGAGCCGTTTGGCCAACGGCAGGATCTTCACCGAGTCCACGCCCGACTCGAGCAGGGAGTCATAGGCGGCCTCGAGCCATCCCTCCTGAGAACCGCGCCAGCCAGTGTCAGTCATCGCCTGTTCCATGATTGCCTCCTAACAAATCCAAACGGCCGTTTCAAGCAAAATGTACATATGTGTCGAATATCTGAACCACGGTGTTTTTGATTATTGACACCTATGTACATTTCCGCTTACCGTTGCGATAAATTCCCATAAACCGGAGCCCGTCGCATGTCGAACGATCCCCTGCTTCAGCCGTTTCAGTTGAAGCATTTGACCCTGCGCAACCGCATCATTGTTACGTCTCACGAGCCTGCCTATCCCGAAGACGGCATGCCGAAGGACCGCTACCGCGCCTATACCGTTGAGCGGGCCAAGGGCGGGGTGGCGCTGACGATGACCGCCGGCTCGGCGGCAGTGTCCAAGGACAGCCCTCCGGTCTTCAACAACCTGCTCGCATACAAGGACGAGATCGTGCCTTGGATCCGGCAAATGACCGACGCCGTGCATGAAGAGGGGGCTGCGATCATGATCCAGCTCACGCACCTCGGCAGGCGTACCCGCTGGGACAAGGGCGATTGGCTCCCGGTCGTTGCACCCTCACATCATCGCGAGGCAGCGCACCGAGCCTTTCCCAAGAAGCTCGAAGACTGGGACATCGAGCGCATTATCAAGGACTTTGCAGACGCCGCCGAACGGATGAAGGCGGGCGGTATGGATGGTGTCGAGCTGGAAGCCTACGGGCATCTTATTGACCAGTTCACCTCGCCGCTCACCAACGAACTCGACGGTCCTTATGGAGGTTCGCTCGATAACCGCCTGCGCTTTTGTTTCGACGTCTTCAGGGCCATGCGCGAAAGGGTCGGCAACGACTTTATCCTTGGCGTTCGCTATACGGCAGACGAATGTCTTCCCGGCGGGACAGGAAAGGCCGAAGGCCTGGAGATTTCCCGTCGTCTCAAGGAAAGCGGCCTCATCGATTATCTGAATGTCATCCGCGGTCATATCGATACGGATCCGGGCCTCACAGATGTCATCCCGATTCAGGGGATGGCGAGCGCACCACATCTGGATTTTGCCGGCGATGTGCGCGCGGCAACCAAGTTTCCAACCTTCCATGCAGCCAAGATCCAGGACGTGGCGACGGCTCGTCACGCAATCGCTGCCGGCAAGGTCGACATGATCGGTATGACCCGCGCCCACATGACCGACCCGCATATCGTGCGGAAGATCATGGAAAAGCGCGAGGATGATATTCGCCCCTGCGTCGGCGCCAACTACTGTCTCGACCGCATCTATCAAGGTGGCATGGCTTTCTGCATTCACAATGCGGCGACCGGTCGCGAAGAAACGATGCCGCATCGGATCCCGAAGGCTGCCGTTCGCAAGAAGGTCGTCATCGTCGGTGCCGGTCCGGCCGGCCTTGAGGCTGCTCGCGTCTCGGCGGAACGGGGTCATGAGGTCGTTGTTTTGGAGGCCGCGAACAATCCGGGCGGTCAAATCCGCCTGACGGCCCAGAGCGAGCGCCGGCGGGAAATGATCGGCATTATCGACTGGCGCATGAGCCAGTGCGAAAAGCTCGGCGTCACCTTCCGGTTCAATACCTGGGCCGAGGCTGAGACGGTACTCACCGAAAAGCCCGATGTCGTCATTATCGCTACCGGTGGATTGCCGCACACAGAGGTGCTGTCGAAGGGCAACGAACTCGTCGTTTCCTCCTGGGACATCATCTCCGGTGATGTGAAGCCTGGAACCAACGTGCTCATCTTCGACGACGCCGGCGACCATGCGGGCCTCCAGGCTGCCGAGTTCCTCGCCAAGGCCGGTGCCAAGGTGGAAATCATGACACCGGACCGCTCCTTCGCGCCCGAAGTCATGGCGATGAACCTCGTTCCTTACATGCGCTCGCTGCAGAAACTCGACGTCACCTTCACAGTCACGTACCGGCTGGAGTCGGTTGAAAAGAGTGGCAACCAGATCATCGCCCATGTTGGCAGTGACTATGGCGGCGTTGCCAAGCAGCAGACCTTCGACCAGATCGTCGTCAACCACGGAACCATCCCGCTGGACGACCTCTATTTCGAATTGAAGCCTGACTCGCGGAACCTTGGCGAAGTCTCCTACGACGAGCTTATTGCCGGCACGCCGCAGTCCGTCGAACGCAACCCGGAGGGCGCCTATCAACTCTTCCGGATCGGCGATGCCGTTGCGGCCCGCAATACACATGCGGCCATCTACGATGCGCTGCGTCTTGCCAAGGACATCTGAGAATGGCGCGGTTTGACGCCTTGCAAGCGTTTCTGGACGCGGCCTTTGTCGCGTTCAACCAGTTTTCACAGGATCTGAGGGCGCGCCAGTCACTCATGCAGATTTTTGCCCAGCTTGAAGCGCCGCAACCGCAACGTCTGGACATCGGCAAGCGCCTCCCGGTCTGCAACCAACATCTCGACAGTGTGCTGGCTGCAGAAACCGGCCGATCGTCCCTGGATACGCTAATCAGACGCTTCTCGGACCTTGAACCGATGCTCGAATGGAAGTGGCGCTCGGTCTACGACCATACGGCCAGCGAAAATTTCTTGATGAGCCACGCCAATGCGATGATCGCCGGACCGGGCGGCCTGGAGGACCGGAGGGACCTCTGGCTCGGCGCGACGCTGATGGCGCCGTATGTGCGTTATCCCGACCACGACCACGCCCCGGAAGAGACGTACCTCGTCCTGTCGGAAGGCGAGTTTCAGCATGGCGATTCCGAATGGTTCTCACCCGGGATCGGAGGTTCCTTCTACAATCCGCCTGGCGTCAGACACGCCATGCGGTCGGGTGAAAAACCGCTGTTTGCATTCTGGGCATTGTTGCCTGATCGACCGAGGCACTGACGAAAGGGCGTTCGGCCGAGACCGAGCGCGGGAGAAAGGTTTGCCATGAAAATACTTGTGACGGTGAAGCGGGTGGTTGACTACAACGTCAAGATCCGGGTGAAGGCAGACGGTTCGGGCGTCGAACTTGCGAACGTGAAGATGTCGATGAACCCGTTCGACGAAATCTCGGTCGAAGAGGCGCTCAGGCTGAAGGAAGCCGGCAAGGCTGAGGAAGTCGTCGTCGTTTCCGTTGGTCCGGCCAAGGCCGAAGAGACGCTGCGCACGGCGCTTGCCATGGGTGCCGACCGCGCCATCCTGGTTGAGACCGAAGACCAGGTCGAGCCGCTCGCTGTCGCCAAGATCGTCAAGGGCGTGGCCGAGGCTGAACAGCCGGGCCTGATCATCGTCGGCAAGCAGGCAATCGACGACGATTCGAACCAGACCGGCCAGATGCTGTCCGCGCTGCTCGGCTGGGCGCAAGGGACCTTTGCCTCCAAGGTCGAGATCGGCGACGGCAAGGCGCCAGAGTGCACAGCAAGGGTGACCCGCGAAGTCGACGGCGGTCTGCAGACCATCGACATCAAGCTGCCGGCCGTCGTCACCACCGACCTGCGTTTGAACGAGCCGCGCTACGCCTCGCTGCCGAACATCATGAAGGCGAAGAAGAAGCCGCTCGACAAGAAGTCGCCGGCCGACTTCGGCGTCGACACCGCCGCCCGCCTCAAGGTGCTGAAGACCGAGGAGCCGTCGGGCCGCAAGGCCGGCATCAAGGTCAAGTCGGTCGCCGAGCTCGTCGAAAAGCTTAAAGTCGAAGCCGGCGTGCTCTGATTTAAGGAAGGGAGATTTTATCATGGCCATTCTTCTTCTGGCTGACCACGACAGCAACCACCTTTCCGACCAGACCGCCAAGGCGCTGAGCGCCGCCTCGAAAATCGCCAGTGGGACTGGAGCCGATGTGCATGTGCTGGTCGCCGGCGCCGGCGCCAAGGTTGCAGCCGAACAGGCCGCCAAGCTTGCAGGCGTTGCCAAGGTGCTCGTTGCCGACGACGCCTCGCTTGCCAACAACCTTGCCGAGCCGCTGGCGGCCCTGATCGTCTCGCTCGCCGGCAACTACGACACGATCGTTGCCGCCGCCACCTCGGTCGGCAAGAACGTCATGCCGCGCGTCGCAGCCCTGCTCGACGTCTCTCAGGTCTCGGAAATCATCGAGGTCGTCTCTTCCGACACCTTCAAACGTCCGATCTATGCCGGCAACGCCATCCAGACGGTGCAGACGACCGAAGCCAAGCGCGTCATCACCGTGCGCACCGCTTCCTTCGCTTCCGCCCCTGAAGGCGGCTCGGCCGCGATCGAGAGCGTTTCTGCTGCCGCCAACCCCGGCGTTTCCTCCTTCGTCGCCGACGCCCTGTCGTCGTCCGACCGCCCGGAGCTGACGTCTGCCAAGATCATCATCTCCGGCGGTCGTGCACTCGGCTCGTCGGAAAAGTTCAGGCAAGTGATCCTGCCGGTGGCCGACAAGCTCGGCGCTGCCGTCGGCGCTTCGCGCGCTGCGGTCGATGCCGGTTACGCGCCGAACGACTGGCAGGTCGGCCAGACCGGCAAGGTGGTCGCGCCCGATCTCTACATCGCCTGCGGCATCTCCGGTGCCATCCAGCACCTCGCCGGCATGAAGGACTCGAAGGTCATCGTCGCCATCAACAAGGACGAAGAGGCGCCGATCTTCCAGGTCGCCGACTACGGACTGGTTGCCGATCTCTTCGACGCTCTGCCGGAGTTGCAGAAGGCTTCGTAGGTCCGTTTTTAAGCGACCGAACCCAGGTGGGCTGACCGTGGTTCGGTTGGCCCTTCCACGCGATTGAAGCATCAACGAAAAGGATACCACAGTGGATGTACGCGCCGCCGTTGCCGTTCAGGCAGGCAAGCCGCTCGAGGTCATGACGGTTCAGCTCGAAGGCCCGCTGGCCGGCGAAGTGCTGATCGAGGTCAAGGCCACAGGCATCTGCCACACCGACGATTTCACCCTGTCGGGCGCCGATCCGGAAGGCCTGTTCCCGGCGATCCTCGGCCATGAAGGCGCCGGCATCGTCGTCGACGTCGGCCCGGGCGTGACCTCGGTGAAGAAGGGCGACCACGTCATCCCGCTCTACACGCCCGAGTGCCGCTCCTGCCCGTCGTGTCTGTCGCGCAAGACCAATCTGTGCACCGCGATCCGCTCGACACAAGGCCAAGGCCTGATGCCCGACGGCACCTCGCGCTTCTCGATCGGCAAGGACAAGATCCACCACTACATGGGCTGCTCGACCTTCGCCAACTACACGGTGCTGCCGGAGATCGCGGTTGCCAAGGTCAACCCGGACGCCCCCTTCGACAAGATCTGCTACATCGGCTGCGGCGTGACGACCGGCATCGGCGCCGTCATCAACACGGCACAGGTGGAAATGGGTGCGACTGCGATCGTCTTCGGTCTCGGCGGCATCGGCCTCAACGTCATCCAGGGCCTGCGCCTTGCCGGTGCCGACATGATCATCGGTGTCGACCTCAACAACGACAAGAAGGCCTGGGGCGAGCGCTTCGGCATGACCCACTTCGTCAACCCGAAGGAGGTCGGCGACGACATCGTGCCTTACCTCGTCAACATGACCAAGCGCGGAGCCGACCAGATCGGCGGCGCCGACTACACCTTCGACTGCACCGGCAACACCAAGGTCATGCGCCAGGCGCTCGAGGCCTCGCATCGCGGCTGGGGCAAGTCGGTGGTCATCGGCGTTGCCGGCGCCGGCCAGGAGATTTCCACCCGGCCGTTCCAGCTCGTCACCGGCCGCAGCTGGATGGGCACCGCCTTTGGCGGCGCGCGCGGCCGCACCGACGTGCCGAAGATCGTCGACTGGTACATGGAAGGCAAGATCGAGATCGACCCGATGATCACCCACACGATGCCGCTCGAAGACATCAACAAGGGTTTCGAACTGATGCATTCGGGCGAGAGCATTCGCAGCGTGGTGTTATACTGAGCGCGGGTTGAGGACCGTTTCCAGACTGCAAATGCACTTTTTGCGCCGCAGCGTGATCTAGCCGGCGGCGCCAACAAGCAGCCGGGCATTGTGCGCCGGCCAGAAGGAGGAGAAGCCCATGCCAAGCATTGCGATCCATCCATCCCTCGACAGCGGGTTCAAGGCGACGGACGCTGCCTTTTCCGGCGGCACGCTGGTCTGCAACTGCGCGAGCAATCCCGTGAAAGTGCGCGTCAAGGGTGATATCGCCCACAACCATGCTTGCGGCTGCACAAAGTGCTGGAAACCCGAAGGTGCGGTGTTTTCGGTCGTTGCCGTCGCACCGACGGCCAACGTCGAGGTGCTGGAAAACGGCAACAAGCTTGCGGTCGTGGACCCGGCGGCGCTGATCCAGCGCCATGCGTGCAAGGATTGCGGCGTACACATGTACGGCCCGGTCGAGCGTGACCACGCGTTCAAGGGGCTTTCCTTCGTTCATCCTGAGCGCTTCCAGGAGGCAGGCTGGGCAAAACCGGGTTTTGCCGCCTTCGTCTCGTCGATCATCGAGAGCGGCTACGATCCGGCAAAAATGGACAGCATGCGCGCGCGGCTGCGCGAACTGGGCCTCGAACCCTATGACTGTCTCAACCCAGTCCTGATGGACGTTCTCGCCACCTGGGCGGCCAAGAAGAGCGGCGCGCTTCCTGCCTAATAGTCAGACCGCTGACTGTCCGCTATGTCGATCGCTAGGCCAAGCCTAGCGATCGACGACGAGATCACTGAGCGGCTTCGAACAGCAAGGAAGGAAAAGCCCCGCATCGATCTCTCGTTGCCTTATCCCGCCATTGTGGTTCATCTCGACCGAACCCGATACGAGCTTGGACTTGCACGTGCCGCAGACGCCGTTCGAACACGATGAGGCGAGTTTTACGCCCGCTTTCTTTGCGCAGGAAAGCACGGTCTGCTCGCCCCCGATTTCGATCTTGCGGCCCTGTTTGGAGAACTCGACCTGGAACGTTCGGGTCGCCGGCTGATCGACGATAGGAATATCCGGGGTGTCAATCACCGCATCGAAGCTCTCCTCGATGTAGTTGGATTGCGGAACGCCGAGTTCGGCAGCGATCGTGCGCGCGGCCGCCATGAACGGCGCAGGGCCGCAGCACATGACAATGCGTTCGGCGATATCGGGAACAGCAAGCTGCAAGTAAGCACCAGATATGCGTCCCGTCAGGCCATGCCAGTTGGTTTCGCCGGTAACGACTTCCGGCAGAAACTGCAAGCGCAGGCCCTTCATCCGGTTGGCGAGTGACGCGAGTTCGTCGCGGAAGATGAGGTCCTTCGGGGTTCGCGCCGCGTGCATGAAGACGACGTCGACAGGCTCGCATGTATCGGCCAATTCGCGAACCATCGCCATGACCGGTGTGATCCCCGACCCTCCCGACAGAAAAAGGTACTTCCGACCGTTCGGGCGAATGAACTGGCCGAGAGGACCGTTCGCCTTGACCTTGGCGTTGACCGTGAGCCGATCGTGAAGCCAGTTCGAGATCTTGCCGTCGGCGACGCGCTTGACGGTCACCGAGAACGCATTGCTGCGCTTCGACGAGGACGAGATGCTGTAGCAGCGGCTTTCCGGCTCGCCCTCGATATCGAGGTCGAACAGGAAATACTGACCGGCTTCGAAGGCAAAACGTTTGCCTTCGGTGGACGCAAAGGTAAAGGTCTTCACGTCGTGTGTTTCCTGATGGACATCGATGCAGACCAGGTCCTCGTCCGCGTCGCGGCTCCAGATATCGCTCGGCTCGAGACGCCCGGCGGGAGAAAAGTTGCTCTTAGTATCCATGGGCGCGCATCCGGTCGATGTACCACGACGCGAATTTGTCGAGGTTTGTTTCGGAGAAGGGCGAGTAGGGACCCGGCACGTAAGCGGGATCTTCGACGCCGGCATGGGAGCGGGCGACCAGTTCGGCGTCCTGCTCGGTTGTGGCGATCCAGACGTTGGTGAGTTTTTCGAGTTCGTAGTCGACCCCCTCGACGGCATCCTTGTGCACAAGCCATTTCGTCCGCACGAGCGTCTTGTCGGCCGAGAGCGGGATGACGATCGAAACGACGGCGTGGTCGCCCATGAAGTGGTTCCAGCTGTTGTGACCCCAGAGATGCATGTCGCCGAGATCCTTGCGCGACATCGTGCCGAGCAGCTTTGCCGATGCAGCGGTCGCGTCGGGCGTCTGGGATTCGCCCGCCCCCGAAATGATCAGCCGTTGCGTCCGAAAGTTGGTGGTGCAGTCCACCAGTTGCTCGACCGCCGCGGAGGGGTAGCCATCTGCCTCCCACCGCCTGGTGCGCTCCTCATAGAGCGAAAAATGCTTCTCCGCCTGGGCGCGATCTTCCGGGCTCAAAGCGTCCGGATCGAAGCCGAAATCGAGGTCGACGAAGGAGACGCAGAGCTCGGGATGGTTGGCGGAACAGTGGTAGCATTCACGGTTGTTCTCGATCGTGAGCTTCCAGTTGCCTTGTTCGATGACATCGGATTCATACGCGACCTTGGCGTTGGCGATATCGTAGGGAGCAAGTCGTTCTGCCATGACCCCGACGAGACGCTCAATATCTTCGGGCGGATCGTTCGAAAGGCAGACATAAACAAGGCCGCCAACCGACTTGAAGATCACGGGCTTGAGGCTGCGGCATTCCTTGTCGAAGCTCTTGCCCATATGGGGCGCATAGCTCAGATCACCGGAAAGCTCATAGGTCCAGGTGTGGTAGGGACAGACAAGCTTCGAAACGATCGTCTTGCCTGGATCGAGCAGTCGGGCGCCTCGGTGGCGGCAGACATTGTGCATGACGCGGATCCCGCCGTCATCGTCGCGCAGGAGGATGAGGCTGGTCTTGCCAATATCGACGACGGTTGCATCGCCCGGCTCCGGTACATCGCATTCAAGCCCAATGCAGATCCAGTGCCGGCGGAAAAAGACCTCCAGATCCGCCTCGAAGACATCCTCTCGCGTGTAGAGACCGGCGGGAAGCGAATGGCCCTCCGCTCTTGCATCAAGCAGCGATGATATGGGAGAAGCAAATGTCTGCAGCATAATTCCACCTTATGTTCCGATCGGAAGCTCGACGGGCTCCACAAAGAGGATCGCTCAGGCGCGGCAGTCGCTCAACGGCACAAATATGCGCGTTTCACATTACCAAATGTAATGGATCCAAGATGGTCAACCTGAGGAAGAAACTACCGCCGCTCACCGCGCTGACGGCCTTTGAGGCAGCGGCTCGATTGTCGAGCTTCACACGGGCCGCGACGGAACTCGGCGTGACGCAGGCGGCTATAAGCAGACAGATCCATTTGCTCGAAGAGGACTTTGGGTTCCCCTTGTTTCGGCGGCTTCATCGCAAGATCGAACTGACTGATAAAGGCCGGCTGCTTTCCGCAGCGGCCGGCGACGCGTTCAATCTTATTGCCGACACCGTTGCGGATCTTCGGTCGGAGGGAGCAGATGACGAGCTGGCAATTGCAGCGACCATCTCCTTTTCACATTTCTGGCTGCTGCCAAGGATCGCTGCCTTTTCTCGAGCCTATCCCGAAATCAAGCTTCGCATCATCACACAAGATGCCCGAACGAGCATCGAGGCTAGCGATGTGGACCTGGCGATCCGCTATGGGACCGGCACCTGGCCGGACGGCCAGGCGGAGTTCTTGTTCGAGGACGAGGTTTTCCCGATTTGCAGTGCAGATTATCTGGCCACGGCGGATCCGATCCGCACGCCGGGAGACCTCATCAATCATCCGCTGATTACGAGCGATATTGATGACCCGACATGGACGGGCTGGGATGAATGGCTTGCAGCATTTTCCGTAAAGGCGCCGAAACGCGCCCGCGGCCTGCGATGCAGCTTCTATACGGAAGCCATTTATGCGGCGATGAACGGGCAAGGCATTGCGCTCGGTTGGAATCGCCTTGTCTCCGACCTTATTCGGCAAACTCGTTTGGTCCGCCTTACCGAAGCCTCCATTCGCACCAGGGCGGCATATTTTGTCGTGGTGCCGGCGAGAAGACCGAAAAAGGAAAGCGGACGGCTGTTCATCGAGTGGCTGCGCGAGGTCTCTGCAATCGCTGAATGAGAAATCGTCCGTAACTTGCGGTCGCGGGGGACCAATTTAGCGCCTCCCGCCACTCTTCTTTTTTAGACACTGAGCGACGGCCGTCTGCTGATCGCTAAATGCTCCTCGACGGCGGGCCGAGGCCGCTCCGGAATAAAACATGCGCCTTCTTCTTTTGGTGCGAACCGCTGCGCTTGCCGAGCACATAAGACCTTTGCCGGCTGCCATCGGACTGAGGTCCTATGGCAGAACCTCTCGCGTTGACTAAGTTCGTCGAAGGGATTCGATCTGTTGATGATCGGTGGCACCTGCATGGTGCCGAGCCCGTTTGGCCCGTTAGGGGTCGAATACCGATCACTTTGACGCTGTAGGTGGGAAATTATGAAGAAAATAGGTGCAGTACTCTTGGCCGCCGGTACGGCGCTATCGGCGGTGTCGGCGCAGGCGGCGCCGATGTTCTCTGTTTCCGCTGGGCAGACGACTTCCCAGCCGGTCGATTTGATCCATCATAAGCCAGGTCATTACGGCGGACCTCCGCACAAGCGCGGCTACGACGTCTACCGTTACGGCGGCAACCGTTACAATGCGGCTCCACGCTACGGCTACTACAATGGCTATGAGGGTTACCGGTACCGCCGCGACGGGTACCGTCGTCACAGTGATGGATGGTGGTATCCCCTGGCCGCATTCGGGACAGGAGTGATCATCGGTGGCGCGATCGCCTCACCGCCTCGGCGGGTCTATTCCAACGCGCCGTCGTCGCATGTCGAACGGTGCTATGACCGCTATCGTTCATACCGTGCCTACGACAACTCCTTCCAACCCTATTATGGGCCGCGCCAGGAATGTGTGTCGCCGTACTACTGACCAGCGAGGCGCCCGGTTGCGAGAATGCGTCGGGTCGCTTCGATGCTCTCCGACACCGTGGTGGGCGCTGCTTCAGCCGCGTTTCTTGAAGTGGCGGCCCAGAATTTGGGGGATCATGCCGCCTGCTAGTAGGGGCTCTACTTCTTGCCCCGTCTCCACGGCTGCTCGGGCCGTCAATTGCTGGCTTTCACCTTGCCGCTCGATTTCGGCCGCGGTGGCGGCGGCTTTATCCGCATCCGCATCGGCCCGGGTGTTTGGCATCCCGCGTGACCGTTAGAAATGGGCTCGAAGCGCCCTCTTATGCGACGACAATCGGGACTTTGGTCGGCGACGCCTTGACCCGGTTGTAGAGATCGACAACGTCCTGGTTGATCATGCGTACGCAACCGGAAGATGCCTGTGTGCCGATGGTCCACCACTCCGGTGAGCCATGCACGCGATAGCCGGTGTCTTGGCCGTCTTTGAAGATATAGTGTGCCCGGGCTCCGAGGGGGTTGTCGAGGCCACCCGGCTGGCCGCCCGTCCATTTCACCAGCTCCGGCTTGCGCGCAATCATCTCTTTGGGCGGCGTCCAGGTCGGCCACACCTTCGTATACTGGATCTCTGCCCGCCCGCTCCACTCGAAGCCGGCCTTGCCGATGCCGACACCGTAGCGGACCGCTTCTCCACCTTCCTGCACCCAATAGAGATGCCGCTCGCTAAGCCTCACCACGATCGTGCCCGGCGCCTCGCCGGTAGGGTCGCGAACGATCTGACGACGGAATTCCGGTTTGACTTTCTGGAATGGGATTGCCGGGATGACGAAGCCATTGTCGGTCAGCGAGGCATACATCGTGCTGTTGTCGGTGATGTTGCTGTCGACACTGATCGGTGGGATTGCCCCGGTCGACATATAGTCAACGCCCGCAGTCGACATCCGACTGGACGGCTCGAACGATGGGAGTTCGAGGGACTGCGAGCAGCCGGAGGCACCAAGCAGGGTCATGACGCCGAGGTTCGAAAGCAGGGCACGGCGGGTGACGAGGTAGCCGGGTTCCGAATTGGTCGCGCCGGAAGTGAGCTTCTGATCTTGCGGGTTACGCATGCACTTTTACCCTAGACGAACGTCGGCATCATGCCTCCGGATCGGCGCAGTTTCACGATTCGTGGTTAAAAAGAAGTGAAAGCGTCCCCCGCCGCGCAGCTTGCGTTTCCTTCGGAAGCAAGTTAAATACTGAACTACATGGTTCAGTATTATAATGCCCCTCTCGATCTCTCGTTCGCGGCGCTGTCCGATGCGACCCGTCGCGGGATCATCGATCTACTTGGGCAAGGGGACGCGTCGATCACCAGTCTGGCGGACAAGTTCCAGATGACACTGACCGGCATGAAGAAGCACGTCCAGGTTCTCGAACGGGCGGGGCTCGTCGTCACGCAGAAGGTCGGACGGGTAAGAACCTGCAAGCTTGGGAAACGTGGCCTTGAGGCGGAGGCCGAGTGGATCGAGGCGCATCGCAAACTCTTCGAGGCCCGCTTCGAAGCACTGGACGAGATCATCAGCGAACTGAAACGGGAGGTAAGCGATGAATGAGCAAGTCAACAAAGCCGCTGGCGCGCAGAACCGCACGTCAGTCGAGCGCAAAGGGGACCGCGAACTCGTCGTAACGCGGACATTCAATGCGCCGCCGAGCATGGTCTACAGGGCGTGGAGCCAGCCCGAGCTGTTCCAGCGCTGGTGGGTGCCAAAATCGGCACCTGGCGTTTCGCTCGTATCGTGCCAGATGGACGTGCGTACGGGCGGCAGGTATCGGCTGGAATTCGGCGCCGGCGGTTCGGACACCATGGCCTTTTATGGCAAGTATCTTGAGGTGGTGCCGAACGAGCGCATCGTCTGGACCAACGATGAGGGCGAAGAGGGCGCAATCACGACCGTGACCTTTAAGGACGAGGGCGGCAGAACGTTGCTGACTTTCCACGAAGTCTATCCGTCCAAGGAAGCGCTTGAGGAAGCACTGCAGAGCGGGGCGGCCGCATTGCCCGAGCAGTTGGATCAGCTCGACGAATTGCTTTCCAGCACCGGCGAGTAGCACAGATCGGGAAACGCTCCCCGGTAGACGTCTGGTCCTTTGACGCGGACTTCACGGCCGTTGGGGGGCTGGGCAAAGGCGCATAGCTGGCGAGGGCGGCTAGAGTATCTCAGTCAACTCGAACAGCGGCAGCGCCAAGCAGACCGACAGAACGTGCCAGGGTTCGCCCTCGACCGTGGCTCCGTCACTCATTTCGCTCAGTGTTAGGTTCGGGGCGACGTCGGCGCATGCCTGCTCGAGCAGGGCGATTGCTTCTTGTGATGTCAGTCCGTCCGGATAGCGGACAGCGTATTTTCGGCGAGGATCTGCTTCGTTCAAGGTCATCTTTGCAAGGCTGTCCGCTGAGGTGATGGCGAAGGTATGCGAAGGATCAGACCTACATCGTGCGGACGGGGAGTGGTTTCGATAGCCCTTCGTTGGTAGCGGCCGCAGTCAAAAAGGATAGGGCAGTCTCGCCGCCGCATTTGTGCTTCCAAAGCGTGTCGTGAAGGAATGGGGTCCCCCACTGTGGCGCTGCCGGGGACACAGCCTTCGATTTCTACCAGAAGCCCTGCTCAGCGGTGCGTAACCGCGAAGAAACCCGGATCAGGACGGGTCTGCCGAGCGTTGCTACAAGCCAGCGCGATTTCCAATCGAGGGCAATTTCACGTCTGGATCCTCGGGGGCTGACTGGAAACCTACCCGGCCCGCAAGTAGACGGTCGTTTCCGTTGCTGTTGCGCATGTTCCCCTCGTTCGGCACGTCAATGTTGATCTCACACGTTGGCCGGTCGCTCGCCTTGCCAAAGCACGAAGTTGTCGCTCCGCTCGCATCATGGCTTGCGTCCCGATCTATGCGAAATCACAGTGTGGCCGGGTTCTTATCAGGTATATTCTAAAAACATGTCATACAGGTTTGACAGGTTGATTGATATCTGTCTAATCTAGCCCTAGACAAGTTGGTGTGGCCAGGCCGCGCCTTTCACATGCCGGAGGACCAATGATCATCACTGACGTCGAAGTGCGGGTTTTCCGCACGACCACGCGCCGCCATTCGGACAGCGCCGGTCACGCGCATCCAGGCCCGCCGCACCAGGTAGAGCAAGCTATGCTGACTGTTCGCACGGAGGACGGCCATGAGGGGCATTCCTTCACGGCGCCGGAAATCGTGCGGTCGCATGTCATCGACAAATTCGTCAAGAAAGTCCTGATTGGCCAGGACCACCGAGATCGCGAGCGGCTTTGGCAGGACCTTGCCCATTGGCAACGCGGATCGGCCGCGCAGTTGACGGATCGCACGCTCGCGGTGGTCGACTGCGCCCTTTGGGACCTCGCCGGGCGGAGTTTGAAGCAACCTGTATACAAGTTGGTGGGCGGCTATCGCGATAAGGTGTTGGCCTACGGTTCCATCATGTGCGGCGACGAACTGGAAGGGGGGCTCGCAACACCTGAAGACTATGGTCGCTTTGCCGAAGCTCTCGTCAAGCGCGGCTATAAGGGCATCAAGTTGCACACCTGGATGCCGCCTGTCAGCTGGGCGCCGGATGTGAAAATGGACATCAAGGCCTGTGCGGCCGTGCGCGAAGCCGTCGGACCGAATATCCGCCTGATGATCGACGCCTTTCATTGGTACTCGCGCACGGATGCGCTCGAGTTGGGGCGGGGACTGGAAAAGCTCGGCTTCGATTGGATCGAAGAGCCGATGGATGAGCAGTCGCTGTCTTCCTACAAGTGGCTGGCCGACAATCTCGATATCCCCGTCGTTGGTCCGGAAAGCGCTGGCGGCAAGCATTGGCACCGTGCCGAATGGATCAAGGCGGGCGCCTGCGACATCTTGCGGACCGGGGTGAATGACGTGGGCGGCATCACGCCGGCATTAAAAACGATGCATCTTGCCGAGGCCTTCGGGATGGAGTGCGAGGTACACGGCAATACGGCGATGAACTTGCATGTCGTCGCGGCGACGAAGAATTGCCGCTGGTACGAACGCGGGCTGCTTCACCCGTTCCTCGAATACGACGACGGGCACGACTACCTAAAGTCATTGTCCGATCCAATGGATCGCGAGGGCTATGTCCATGTCCCAGCTCGGCCGGGGCTCGGCGAGGATATCAACTTCGAGTTCATCGAGAACAACCGCGTGCGGTGAGAAGCGGGGTATCTTTCATGAAAACCATTCTCGCTTTTGGAGACAGCCTGACGTGGGGAGCGGATCCGCAGACCGGGCTACGCCATCCGCCTGAAGGCCGCTGGCCCGAGGTGCTCTCGCGTGAACTCAACGGTGCGGCAAAGGTCATTCCCGAAGGACTTGGTGGCCGCACAACCTGCTATGACGACCATGGTGGACCGGCGTGCCGCAATGGGGCCAAGGCGCTGCAAGTGGCGCTCGCAAGCCACATGCCGCTCGACCTCATCATCGTGATGCTCGGTACAAATGACATCAAGCCCGTGCATGGCGGGCGGGCGGAGGGAGCGGTCTCCGGCGTGCGCCGGTTGGCGCAAATCATCGACACTTTTCCCTACAAGCCAAGTGGTGCGAGGCCAAAAATGCTGATCGTCGCCCCTCCACCCTGTTGCGCCGGTCCGGGCGGGGTGCCAGCGGCGGGACGCAGCATTGCTGAATCAGAGCGGCTTTCTCCGCTCTACCGCAAGCTCGCAGATGAACTTGGACACGCCTTCTTTGATGCCGGCTCTGTCGCACACGCCTCGCGGGTCGATGGGGTCCATCTGGAAGCCGCTGCCACGGCGGCGATTGGCCGGGCGCTCGCAGCACCCGTTGCCGAAATTCTTGGCTGATCTGTCCTGGTGCCTGTGGAGGAACAGGTGGGGCAGAACTTGTAACCGGAAGGCCGAACTCCCGCATGGGCGGCCGCAATAGGAGGAAACATGAAACGCTTTCTAGCAACGGTCGCGTTCGGCGCGCTTCTCATCGCTTCAACGCCACACGGCGTGTTCGCCGAAACTCCGGAAGATCAACTCGTCGTCGCAACGACAATGAGCAACATCCTGACGCTCGATCCCGCTGCCATCACTGGCCGCGAGACCGTACAGGTCCTCAACAACATCTACGATACGCTGGTCATCCTTTCGCCGAAGGACCGCAGTGTCCAGCCACGCCTTGCCGAGCGCTGGGAGGTCTCCGCCGATCGCAATTCAATTCGTTTTCACCTGCGTAGCGATGCGAAATTTGCGTCGGGCAATCCCGTCACGGCTCAGGATGTTGCCTGGAGCCTGAAGCGCCTGCTTGCGCGTAATCTCGCGCAGTCTTCTTTCCTGAAAACAAGGGGCTTCACGCTCGAAGAAGCCGACAAAGCCTTCGTCGCCGAAGACGACCACACCTTCGTTATCAATCTTCCGAAACCCGACGACCCGAACCTGCTGCTGATGATCCTTGCGCAGAACGGACCTGGCTCCATCTTCGACAGCAAGACGGTTCTCGAAAACGAGAAGGACGGCGATCTTGGCGCCGCCTGGCTGACCCTGAACTCCGCCGGTTCCGGCCCATTCACGCTCACGCAGTGGAAATCGAACGAGTACATCATCCTCACGCGCAACGACGACTACTGGGGTGAAAAGGCCGCAATGAAGCGGGTGCTGATGCGCCATCTGCCGGAATCGCAGTCGCAGCGGCTGCTTCTGGAAAAAGGCGACATTGACGTTGCCTATTCCTTGCAGGCGCCGGACCTGAAGTCGCTCGAGGCCGATGAGGCGATCGCCATCGCATCGACACCAGGCTCGGGTTTTTACTACCTCAGCGTCTCGATGAAGGATGAGCGCTTCGCCAACAAGAAAGTGCGCGAAGCACTGCGCTACCTGATCGATTACGAGGGTCTCGACAAGGCTGTCATGCCCTACTACGGCAAGCTGCATCAGCGGCCCTTGTCGACAGGCGTCCTCGGCGCGCTGCCGGACGAAGGCTACAAACTGGATGTGGCCAAGGCAAAGGCGCTGCTTGCCGAGGCAGGCTACCCGGACGGCTTTAAGACGACGTTGCGTGTGCTGTCTGAAGATCCTTTCATGAAGGCTGCGACGGCCATCCAGAACACGCTTGCCCAGGCCGGCATCCAGGCGGAGCTCATCAGCGGTTCGGGCGACCAGATCTACGGCGCGATGCGTGAGCGGAACTTCGAGCTGCTCCTCGGCCGCGGCGGTGGTGGTCAGCAGCCGCATCCCGACAACAACTTGCGCTCCATCGCCTACAATCCCGACAATTCGGACGACGCCAAGCTCACCAATTATCAGAGCTGGCGCACCAGCTTCCATGACGAGAAGCTGAACAAGATGATCGAAGAGGCCCTGGTTGAGCGCGACCAGGCCAAGCAGGCCAAGCTCTACGAGGGCGTGCAGCAGTACATGGACGAGGTCGTCATGTCGATCCAACCCTTCTCGGAAGTGGTCGACACGGCCGCGTACCGCAGCGACGTGAAAGGGATGATCGTCAGCCCCTGGCTCTCGCGCTTCGAAGGTGTCACCAAGGAGCGGTGATCGGCTCCAGGAATTAATAAAATGAAGGAAAGAAGGCGCATGTGACCATGCGCCTTCTTTTTGCATTGAAAAGTGCCGTCGGCCGGGCGCCAACGCGTTGCCGAACGAAATCGGCAACGTCCCCGTGGCTGCCATCGCTCGGTTCTCTCGCTTGAAGCCGAAGTATTCCTCATCTGTGCGGATTTGCGTGGTTACCCACCCATCGCCCTCGCCTCGCGAAGACCTTCATCACCGGTACGTCTGGGGAGGGGCAGCGATTGGCAAGCGTGCCGCGGCCAGGTTCACATGCCCGGGCTGCACTCGCCGAAAAGGTCGCAGGCGTGCTCCCGGGATCATTGGCAAGCTCAGACACCCGATAGTCCTCAACCGGGGCCATCAGGCAAGGAAAAGCCCGGCACAGGACCGGGCGAGTTGGGGAGGAGGTGTCTTCTTTTGGGAGGAGATGCGGCTTGCTCAGTGCGAGCCTTCGTACTCCAGCGAGGCGCCGATCAGCTCACGCGCGTAGGCGTGGGTTGCCTGGTTGCCGGGGATCGCCTCGCGCGGCAGCACTTCGGTGATTTCTCCGCGCAACATGACCGCGAAACGGTCGCACATGTGGTCCACGACGGCCAGATCGTGCGTCACCATGATGTAGGTGAAGCCGCGCTCCTCACGCAGACGCTGAAGCAGGTTCAGGATTTCCGCCTGCACCGAAACATCGAGCGCCGACGTCGGCTCGTCGAGGAGCAGCAGGGAAGGTTCGAGGATCAGCGCCCGCGCGATCGCAACACGCTGGCGCTGGCCGCCCGAGAGCTGGTGGGGGAAGCGATCGAGAAAGGAGACCGGCAGCCCCACATCCGTGATTGCCTTGCGTATGCGCTCCTCCCGGTCGCCGAGCTTGTGGATGACGAGAGGCTCGTTCAGCACCGTGCGAACCGATTGGCGTGGATGCAGCGAACCGTAGGGATCCTGGAAGACCATCTGCAGCGTGCGGCAACGCTCAATCAGCGGCATGTCACGCACCGACCTGCCGCCGATCAGTACGTCGCCGGTCCAGATGTCGGTCAGCATAGAGATGCAACGCAGGACCGTGGACTTGCCTGATCCGCTTTCGCCGACGAGGCCGAAGCATTCGCCCGGCGCCACGGAGAAGGTGACGGTTGGCAACACCTTGACCGCGGTGGGACCGCTACCGAAGGTGATAGAGACATCGCGAACTTCGATAGAGACAGACATCAGGCTTTCTCCTCCAGCCATTCGGGACGGCGATCGAGCACGCGGAGCGGTGCGCGTGGGCCGCCGATCCGCGGCTGAGCTGCCAGCAGGCCACGCGTGTAGGGATGTTGGGCCTTGTCGAGATCGCGGGCGGCCAGCGTTTCAACGATACGGCCGGCATACATGATGAGTACGCGATCGCAGAAATTGCGTACAAGGTTCAAATCGTGACTGATCATGATGAGCCCGATGCCGCGATCCCGCACCAGCCCATCGAGAATGTTCAACACCTGAAGTCGCACCGTGACGTCGAGTGCCGAGGTCGGTTCGTCGGCGATGACGAGCTCGGGATCAGCAAGCAGCATCATGGCAATCATCACGCGCTGCCCCATGCCGCCGGATATCTCGTGCGGATACTGGTCATAAACGCGCTCCGGGTCGCGGATCTTGACTGCCGACAGCATGGCGAGCGCCTTTTCACGCGCCTCCGCCTTGGTGCAATTGAAATGCCGCAGATAGGTTTCCGCCACCTGGTCACCGACCCGGCGAATAGGGTTCAAAGAAAATTTCGGATCCTGAAGGATCATGGACATGCGCCGGCCGCGAACCTTGAGCAGTTCCTTTTCCGAAAGGGCTGTCAGATCAAGCTCGGCAAAGCGCAGCGTGTCGGCGGTAATCGTGGCGCCCGGCAGAAGTCGCAGCAAGGCCCGTCCGACAGTCGATTTGCCGGAACCGGACTCGCCAACGATGCCAAGGCGTTCGCGGCCGAGGGTGAAGGACACGCCGCGCACGGCATCGGTCGCTGCGCCGCCATAGCGGATGCGGAGGTTTTCGACCTGAAGAATGTCTTGGCTCATCGGTCTACCTCCGGTTCATCTGCTTCGGATCGAGCGCATCGCGCAGCCCGTCGCCGAGAAGGTTGAAAGCGAGACTGACCGAAAGAATGGCGACACCCGGGAAGGTGACGAGCCACCAGCTGTCCAGCATGTACTTGCGGCCTGTCGCAATCATCGCGCCCCATTCCGGCAGCGGAGGTTGGGCGCCGAGCCCCAGAAAACCGAGACCGGCAGCCGTCAGGATAACGGTCGCCATGTTCAGTGTCAGGCGAATGAGCACCGAGGGCAGGCACATGGGCATGATCGACTTGACGATGATGCGTGTGGCCGATGCGCCCTGGAGCCTGGCTGCCGAGATGTAGTCCGCCTTGCGAAAGGTCATTGCCTCTGCGCGCGCGAGGCGTGCGATCGGTGGCCAAGAGGTCAGCGCAATCGCGATAATGGCGTTGTTCAGGCTTGGACCCAGCGCTGCAACGAAGGCGAGCGAAAGAATGAGGCTCGGGAAGGAGAGAAAGATGTCCGTGATCCGCATCATCACGGTATCGACCTTCCCGCCGAGATAGCCGGCAGTCGTGCCGATGACGAGCCCGATTGGGCCAACGACAATCGAGACGAGGAAGATAATCGTAAGCGTGATACGCGAGCCCCAGACCAGGCGGCTGAAGATGTCACGACCAAGCTCGTCGGTGCCGAACAGATGTCCATTTCCAGGCGCCTGCAGCGTGTTTGCGAGGTTCTGGGCATAGGGGTCATGGGTGGCAATCAGCGGCGCGAAGGTTGCGACAAGGACGAGCAGCACCAGGACCGCAAGACCGAAGGTCGAGGTTGGGCTCTTCAACAGGAAGCGCACGATGTTCTTGAGTGCGTAAAGCGGAGCCGGCAAGCGGAACGCAGTTTCAGCTTGGGTGGTCATCAGCGTGTCCTCGGGTCGAAGATGCGATAGAGAACGTCGGACAGAAGATTGAGGGCGATAAAGATGATCCCGACGATCAGGACGCAGGTCATGACGGCGTTCATGTCGCCGGTAATGAGGTTATTGGTGAGATATTGGCCAAAGCCCGGCCACGCGAAGACCGTCTCGATCAGCACAGCGCCTTCGAGCAGCGAGCCATAGGCAAGCGCAATGATGGTGACCAGTTGCACCCGAATGTTGATGAAGGCGTGCTGCCAGATCGTCTGGCTGCGAGAAAGGCCTTTGACGCGCGCCGTCGTGACATATTCCTGACCGAGCTGATCCAGCATGAAGCTGCGGGTCATGCGCGTGATATAGGCGGACGAGGAGTAGCCAAGCAGCGACGCCGGCAGGATGATGTGGTTGACGGCCGACCAAAACACATCCATTTCGCCGGCGATCAGGCTATCGATCAGCAGGAATCCGGTCCGCTCCTCGACAAGGCCAATATAGAACTGGTCCATGCGTCCGCTGCCGCCGACGAGGCCGAGATAAGCATAAAAGACGATAAGCGCGATCATGCCGGTCCAGAAGATCGGCATGGAGTGCCCGAACAGGCTGAAGACGCGCACGACATGGTCGGGCCAGCGGTCCTTGTTGACGGCAGCAAGCACTCCGAGCGGAACGCCGAGGCCGGCTCCGATGAGGATTGCGAAGGTCGCAAGCTCGATCGTTGCCGGCATCACGTGCAGGATATCCTGAATGACCGGCTGGCCCGTGCGGATGGAGGTTCCGAAGTTGCCGGTGAAAACGTCTCCAAGATAGTAGGCGAATTGTTCCCAAAGAGGTCGATCAAGCCCGAGCGAACGATAGACCTGTTCGTAGGTCTCGCGGGTTGCGTCCTCCCCGACGATCGCGCGGACCGGATCGGCAGGCATAAGGCGGCCGATGAAGAACGTCAGGAGCAGAAGGCCGAGCAACGTGACCGCAATGGTCCCGACCTGCCCGGCCACGCCGTGGAAGCGTAGGCGACGAATTGACATGGTTCCTCCATTTGTCAGTCGCCTGCGGTGAGGCGTTACAGGCTCCAATCCTGTATGACAACTTTCACTGAACCTGTCACAGGTTATGTCGAGTGTCAAGCAGAGCTGACGGAGAGGAAGTCATCTCTGCGGGGCGTGAAGCAGTCGATGAGCTCTCCTGCCTCCAGGCATTCGCAGCCATGTTCCGTGTTTCCGGGGATTACGAGGCTGTCGCCAGCCTTCAATTCATAGGTCTGGCCATTGCGAAAGAAGCGGAATTTGCCGCGCGCCACATAGGTCGATTGCACGTGCGGGTGGCGGTGGAGCTTGCCTTTTGCACCGTTTTCGAAGCGAAAGGAGACGACCATGAGCTCAGGCGAATCTGAAAGCACCTGGCGGGTGACGCCGGTATCGGTCGAAATCGTGGGGAAAGTAGGAAGAGACATGCGGACCTCATAGATGATGTATGACAACATCACCATACATGTCCTTTTGCCTGTATGACAACTCTGCGCGTCTATAAAATTGCGTCGGGGCTCATGGTGCGGGAACGCAAGAGCGCGTTGTACCGATCAAGGCTTCCCCGCAAGTGGGCGCGCATGCGCTCGCGCGCCGCTTCAGCATTGCCTTCGATGATTGCCTCAACGATCTGGCCATGCTCTTCCTGAAGATGGAGGTTGTAGTCCTTCGGGCGCGACCCCGGCGCAGATCCCTGCAACTCGCCGCGCGGAATGATGCCAGTACGGATCAGTTGGAGAAACTCCGGAAAACGCCGGTTTTGCGTGGCTTCCGCAATCGCCAGGTGAAGCTCGAAATCCGCATCGCGCGTAGGATTGCCAGTTGCCAGGCACTCGCCAACACGATGATGGGCCTCAAGGATGGTTTCGATCTGGGCGGGTGAACGGCGCGCGGCCGCCAGCCCTGCCGATTCCACCTCGAAAACCGTCCGAAGTTCAAGAAGCTCTATGACCGACGAAATCCGCTCGGTCTTCAAATCCTTGAAAGGCTGCTCCTTTTCCGGCTTTGTCTCAAGGGCAAATATGCCGGCGCCCTTGCGCGCTTCGACCAGCCCGTCGGCGCGAAGGATGGCAATCGCTTCCCTTACGACTGTACGGCTGACGGAATACTCGCGCGTCAGAGCGCTTTCGCTCGGAAGCCGGTCGCCGGGGCGAAACACGCCTTCCGCCAGATCGCGACGCAGCGCGGCGCTGATTTTTGCCGCAAGCGACGTGCCACGCTCCATAGTGTTTACGGCTTCCATTTTCGTCCCAACATGCTCAAACCTGTCTGGCATGTTAGTCGTAATCTGTTCGAATGCAAGTGCGGCTCTCTCAACCAGTGCTAGCGCAAGGTTCGCAGCATGGAGCGATATCGTGTCTGGCTGTTCTTCAGGTGATCGCGCATGGCCGCGCGAGCCTGTTCCTCATCCCCGCTTTGGACCGCGTCGAGTATCGCCTCGTGTTCATCGAGAAGCCGGCGCATCTCGACGGAGGGAAGGGCGGCTTCCTCTCCCTCGCGGGCGACCGCACGGCGCGGGATGACAGCCGGCCCGAGCACATGGAGAAACTCGGCAAACCTTGGATTGTTCGTCGCTTCGGCAATAGCGAGATGAAAAGCAAAATCGGTTTCGGCGGTCGGCTCACCACTTTCGGCGCGGATGCGAAATGCTTCGAACGCTTCGATAATTTTGCCTTCCTGTCCCGGGGAGCGGCGAAGTGCGGCCAACCCGGCCGCATCGCCTTCGACTGCGGTTCTGATTTCCAGCATCTCGATCAATGATGAGACGCGGGCGAGATCGACGTTGTGAAACGAATTTCTTGCGGCCGGGGCAGGCTCCAGCACGAAAACGCCGACGCCATGTCGTGCCTCGACCAATCCGTCGGAACGCAGTGCTGCAATCGCTTCTCTTACGACAGTGCGGCTGACGTTAAATTCCTTGGTCAGTTGCGCCTCTGATGGCAGGCGGTCGCCGGGCCGGTAGCGGCCCTCGGCGATATGGGAGCGCAGAACGTCGGTAACCTTTGCCACCAGGGTCCTGGGCTGCGGGGCGTTCGTATCGGAAGCAGTCGCTATCGTCATGTGGTTGCCCGGTTCCAGGATGTGGCGGCACCTGCCGCTTCATCTCTGGATACGCCAAAGATGGCGGACGAGGCAATCGCTCCTCAATCCGATAGCAAATCAGCAGGCAAAAGCCCGTCAGGTACATTCTGATAGGATACGGGCCTCAGAAACCTGCGGATCGCCATAGTTCCGACCGAGGTCGCGCCGAAATTCGTAGAGGCTGGATAGGGCCCGCCATGAACCATGGCGTCGCAGACTTCCACGCCCGTGGGAAATCCGTTCACGAGAAGACGGCCGGCCTTGCGCTCCAGGATCGGCATAAGTTGGCGTGCAAGATCGGTGTCTCCGTCGTTGAGATGAAGAGTTGCAGTCAGCTGGCCATCGAAACTCTGGGCGACGACGACCAGTTCTTCAATGCTTTCGGCCGTGACGATGAGGCCGAGCGGGCCGAAGACTTCTTCTGAAAGCGTATGGTTGGCGAGCCAGTCCCGTGCAGAGACGAGGAAGAGATTGGGTGTGACGTTGCGCCGATCGCAGCTGGATGTAAAGACGTCGCGAACGCCGCTGCCTGAGGCGATGCGATTGCGCCCATCGCGATACGCTTTGGCAATTCCATCCGTCAACATCACTTGTGCGCCGATCTGCGAAAGCGCCGCACGCACGCTTTCCGCAAACGCTGGCGCCTCGCCTGCTGCGATCACGGCAATGCCTGGATTGGTGCAGAATTGTCCGGCGCCCATCGTCAACGAGCTTGCCCAACCCTTGGCGATTTCCTCGCAGCGGACCTTGCCGGCTTCGGGCAGGATGAACATCGGGTTGACCGAACCCAGTTCGCCGAAGAAGGGGATTGGTTCCGGGCGCTTCGCACATAGGTCGAAAAGCGCGCGGCCACCCGCAAGCGAGCCGGTAAAGCCGACGGCCTTGATGAGGGGATGTGTAACGAGGCCAGTGCCGACGTCCCGGCGACCGCCCTGGATGAGTGAGAATACGCCGGGGTGAAGCCCTTGCTTCCTGATCGCTGCGTGGGCAGCCTCGGCAACCACTTCGCTCGTCCCAGGATGGGCTGAATGGCCCTTCACGATGACCGGGCACCCGGCGGCAAGGGCCGACGCGGTATCGCCGCCCATTGTCGAGAAAGCCAGCGGAAAATTGGAGGCACCGAACACCGCAACCGGACCGACAGGTCGCTGAAGCAGTCGGATGTCGGGGCGCGGCAGGGGCTTTCTGTCCGGCAGCGCTTCATCGTGGCGTCTGTCGAGATAGTCGCCCTTTCCGAGATGGGCTGCAAATAGTCGGAGCTGGCCGGTGGTGCGTCCACGTTCTCCTTCTAGCCGGGCGGGCGGCAGACCGGTTTCTGCACTGCCGATCTCGGTAATGGCCGCCCCGCGGCTTTCTATCTCATCGGCAATCGTTTCTAGAAAAGCCGCGCGCTCTTTCCGGCTTGAATGGCCATAAGACCAGAAGGCATCCTCGGCCGATTTTGCGGCCCTGTCGACCAGATCCGGCGTGCCGACGGAAAAGTCAAACGCGGCGCCATGGGCCGGTTCGCTGCTGAATGTCTGCTCGGTCGCGATCCACTCGCCCGCAACCAGGTGTTTGCCGTGAGGGGTGAAGGTCATTGTCACTCCTTGAAGATAGGATTGTCGGTAAAGGCACCGCCTTGAAAGCGCGCCATTGATTTGTCGAGGGTTGGTTTAGCCACGTTCGTTTCGATTTTCTCGCGCCAGGCCTCGGCGTTGTCTTTCGCCCTCCAGCCGAGCCAAGCCAGATGCGAATTGTCCCACCAGCAGCTGTCGTTTGCTGAAACGCCCCAAATGACCGGGCAACCAAGCACTGGGGAGCGGAAAGCTGCTTCGATCAGCGATGCGAAATCGCCATGAGAAAACCAGGTCGACAGCATCCGATGGTCCATCGGCTCAGTTGTACAGGAGCCGATGCGCACCAGTGCTGTCTCCTGTCCGAACTTGTCGAAGTACAGGCGGGCGAGCGATTCACCGAAGCATTTGGACACACCATAGAGCCCGTCGGGGCGAAACGGTGCATCGGGCCCAAGTCGATCAGTCTGCGGATAGTAGCCGATCGTGTGGTTTGAACTTGCAAAGATGATGCGGGGCAAGCCATGGGCGCGCGCGGCCTCGTAGAGATTGTAGAGGCCGACGATGTTGCCGGTGACAACCTCGTCGAACGGGCGTTCGACGGAAATCCCGCCCAGATGCACGATACCGTCGCAGCCCGCCACCATCGCGTCGACGGCCCATGGTTCGGCGAGATCGCAGTGCATCCATTCCTCGTTGGGGCCGGTGACATCAGCCGGTGCGATGTCGGCAAGACGGATTGTTTCGGCAAGCAACGCCAGTCGCGGTCGCAAGGCGCGGCCAAGCGCGCCAGCCGCGCCCGTGATCAGGAGGCGTTTCATTCGGGTCTTGACCTTGAACACGTTATCATACAATACGGACTTACATGTATTATCTCTTGTTCGCAATACCTCAAAGGAGGACCGAATGCTGACCGTCGAAACAAGGCAGGCCGTTAATCCGGACTATGCGCGAGCGCTCGATACAGAAGGCTTGCGTAAGCATTTCCTGGCGCAGGATATGTTCCGCCCCGGTGAGATCCGGCTCGTCTACACGCACTACGATCGCTTCGTTATGGGAGGTGCCGTTCCTAACGGTGCTGCGCTGACGCTCGATCGGGTCGAGGAAACGAAGACGCCGTCCTTCCTTGACCGGCGCGAAATGGGTATCGTGAACATCGGTGAGGCCGGTACGGTGACAGCCGGTGATGAGATATACGCGCTCAACCGCGGCGATGTGCTCTATCTCGGGGCCGGTTCTGGTGCGGTGACGTTTGCCGGACGCGGACGTTTCTACATCGTCTCCTGCCCGGCGCACCGCAGCCTGCCGGCGCGGCTTGTGACACTCGGTGAAAGCAAGGAGGTCAAGCTTGGCGCGATGGAAACCTCCAACAAGCGGACCATCAATCAGTTCATCCACCCGCTCGTGATGGAAAGCTGCCAGCTCGTGCTCGGCTACACAACGCTCGAAGACGGCTCCGTTTGGAACACGATCCCCTCTCACGTGCATGATCGCCGCATGGAGGCCTATCTCTATTTCGGTATGGACGAAAAATCTCGCGTGCTCCATCTGATGGGTGAGCCACAGCAGACGAGGCATCTGTTTATCGCCAACGAGGAAGGCGCGATCTCGCCGCCATGGTCGATCCACTCGGGCGCGGGCATCGGCTCTTATACCTTCATCTGGGCGATGGCCGGCGACAACGTCGATTACACGGATATGGATTTCATTCAACCGGCGGATCTGCGATGAAAAACCTCTTTTCTCTTGAAGGACATAAGGCTCTCGTCACAGGGGCGAATACTGGTCTTGGCCAAGCGATCGCGGTTGGCCTGGCTCAGGCGGGCGCTGAGGTTGTCTGCGCCGCGCGCAGGGCGCCCGACGAGACCCTTGCGCTCATCGACAAGGCCGGGGGAAGGGCGACTGCACTGGCGCTTGATTTCGCCAATCCGATGGCGGCAACCGGAGTATTTGCCGGTGCGGGATTCGACATTCTCGTCAACAACGCCGGAATCATCCGTCGCGCTGACGCGGTTGATTTTTCCGAAGCTGATTGGGATGCAGTCATGGATGTCAACCTCAAGGCACTGTTCTTCACGACCCAGGCTTTTGCCAAGGAGCTGCTTGCGAAGGGCATGTCCGGCAAGGTGGTCAACATCGCGTCGCTGCTTTCCTTCCAGGGCGGAATTCGCGTACCGTCCTACACCGCCGCCAAGCATGGCGTTGTGGGCGTCACGAAGCTTCTCGCCAACGAATGGGCGTCAAAAGGCATCAACGTCAATTCGGTTGCGCCCGGCTATATCGAGACCAACAACACCGAGGCTTTAAGGGCAGATCCTGAACGTAGCAAGGCAATACTCGAGCGGATTCCGGCGGGCCGCTGGGGGCGCTCCGAAGACATTGCGGGTGCGACCGTGTTTCTGTCTTCGGCGGCTGCGAACTACATCCATGGTGCGGTGTTGAATGTCGATGGCGGTTGGCTGGCGCGCTAAAATAACTTGTATGATGAGTTGTATGATGACTATTGACATTGGTGTGATATCCCGATTATCTGGGGCTATCAACCATAGAGGAAATCAACGTTATGAACCCTGAGCAGATCAAGGCCGCGCTTGGATCGGGCCTGCTTTCGTTCCCGGTGACGCATTTCGATGCGGAGGGTCGGTTTGCGCCGGACAGCTATCGGGCGCATGTCGAGTGGCTGGCCGGCTACAAGGCCCCGGTTCTGTTTGCGGCCGGTGGCACCGGCGAGTTCTTTTCGCTGAAGCCGGACGAGATCCCCGGCATCGTCAGGGCGGCCAAGGACGTTTCCGGCGACACGGCGATCGTATCGGGCTGCGGCTATGGCACGGAGATGGCGGTCGCCATCGCCCGTTCGGTCGAGCGCGTCGGTGCCGACGGCATCCTGCTTCTGCCGCACTATCTGATCGATGCGCCGCAGGAAGGGCTTTATGCCCATGTGAAGAAGATCTGCCAGTCGGTCGGCATCGGCGTCATGGTCTATAATCGCGACAACGCGGTGCTGCAGGCCGATACGCTCGCAAGGCTGTGCGACGAATGCCCGAACCTGATCGGCTTCAAGGATGGCACCGGCGACATCGGGCTGGTGCGCCAGGTCACCGCCAAGATGGGCGACCGGCTGATGTATCTCGGCGGCATGCCGACGGCGGAACTGTTTGCCGAGGCCTATCTCGGTGCCGGCTTCACCACCTATTCCTCGGCCGTCTTCAACTTCGTGCCGGGCCTTGCCAATGAGTTCTATGCCGCCCTTCGCGCCGGCGAGCGCGCCACCTGCGAGCGCATCCTCAACGACTTCTTCTATCCGTTCATGGCCATCCGCAACCGCGCCAAGGGCTATGCGGTGTCGGCGATCAAGGCCGGCGTGCGGCTGCAGGGTTTTGATGCCGGTCCGGTGCGTGCACCGCTGAAAGACTTGACCGAGGAGGAAGTCGCCATGCTCGACGCGCTCATCGGTGCGAACAAGCGTCAGAAATGAGCGTTTTGCGAGGATAGCCCATGAAGATCGTCGCCGTCCGCACCCACCTTCTCGAACATCGGCTGGCCGTGCCGTTCGAAAGCGCCTCCATGCGTTTTGACCGTCGCGCCCATGTGCTGGTCGAGATCGAGTGCGACGACGGCACGATCGGTTGGGGCGAGTGCCTCGGCCCGGCGCGGCCGAATGCGGCGGTGGTTGCGGCGTACACGCCCTGGCTGATCGGCCAGGACCCGCGCCAGGCGGAAAAGCTCTGGGCGATCCTCTACAACGCGCTGCGCGATCAGGGGCAGCGCGGGCTTGCGGTCACCGCCCTTTCCGGCATCGATATCGCGCTCTGGGATATCAAGGGCAAACATTATCGCGCCTCCGTTTCCATGCTGCTTGGCGGGCGCTGGCGCGAGAGCGTGCGCGCCTATGCCACCGGCAGCTTCAAGCGCGATGGCGTCGACCGGGTCTCCGACAATGCGCTGGAGATGGCCGAGCGCCGGGCGCAAGGCTTCCATGCCTGCAAGATCAAGATCGGCTTCGGCATCGAGGACGATCTGCGGGTCATCCGTGCCGTGCGCGAGGCGATCGGCGACGAGATGCGGCTGATGATTGACGCCAACCATGGCTACACAGTCACCGAGGCGATCCGGCTTGGCAAGGCGGCGGCCGACTACGACATCGACTGGTTCGAGGAGCCGGTCGTGCCGGAACAGCTTTCCGCCTATCGCGCGGTCAGGGCCGGCCAACCGATCCCGGTTGCCGGCGGCGAGACCTGGCATGGCCGCTATGGCATGTGGCCGGCGATCGAAAGCCGTGCCGTCGACATCCTGCAGCCGGATCTCTGCGGCTGCGGCGGTTTTTCCGAGATGGCGAAGATCACGAGCCTTGCGACGCTGCACGGCGTTCGCATCGTGCCGCATGTCTGGGGCACGGGCGTGCATATCGCTGCCGCGCTGCAGTTCATGGCGGCGATGACGCCGGATCCGGTGCGGGTCAACCCGATCGAGCCGATCCTGGAGTTCGACCGGACGGAAAACCCGTTCCGACAGGCGGTGCTGAAGGCGCCGATCGAGGCGGTCGACGGTGTCGTTGCCATCCCCGATGCACCCGGCCTTGGCATCGAGATCGATCGTGACGCGCTCGCCAGGTTCAAGATGCCCGAGACATGAGAGTGTTGTTGACATGCGCGCCGACCAGGGCCATGTCCGAAATTGCCGGGTATGTTCTCCCACATCATCGCGGCGAGACACATGGGTGCTTGTCTGTCCGGCTTAGCGCCAACACACTTCGAGCTAGTCGGCCGCAAGCCCGTCGGCAAGTACCAGGGCCTGTTCGCGCTCGTCGAGGTGCATGAGGCCGCCATCTCGGCTTTGGCGAACCCTTTTCATGTGATCGCGTGGACTGAGACCCAGAGTTCGCTTGAACATGCGTGAGAAGTAGTAGGGGTCGGGATAGCCGACTTCCGCGGCCGCAGAGGAAACCGAAAGCCCTGCTTCGAGAAAGTGCATCGCCCGCTCCATGCGTTTCAGTTCCTGGTACTTGCGCGGCGTGCGCGCCACGCGCTTTTGGAATTCCCGCAGGAAATAATCGCGATTGTAGGGTGATGCCTCAACCGCTTTCGTCGCAATATCCGGGTCGAGCGGATTGGCGGAGATCATCGTTGCGGCCTTCATGACAGCGAGATCGATCGCGTCTGCCCCCTCGGGCTGGTAGGTGGCATGGTCTCGCCACCCGATGAACGCATCCTCGATGAAAGCGATCAACAGAACCATGAACAGGTGGTGCTGGCCAAGCGTCACGGAAGAGGGCGGCGCGCTTTGACGATAGTGGCGCGCCAACGGCTCAAGCAACCCCCACCGTGCCAGTCTCAACTTCGGCACCAAATCCATCTGCTCGACCAGGTTGTGGCGGCCGTAAATATCAAGAGTGAAATGCTGGGCGAGGCCAAGATACGTCTCCGGTCCCTCGCTCCATCCGATGAAGCGCTGGCCGCGCGAAATCAGCATGGCATCACCCGGCTCCATCACGCGTGGCTCGCCGTCGACCAGATAGTGGCCGCGCCCTTCAAGGCAGATGACGAGGTCGTCGACCGGGTTCGACTTGTCGATGCGCCAAGTCTGCGAATGCTCCATCCGGATAGCAGCGCGGGTCAGATTAAGCGTCAGCGCCGCCGGTGGAATAGCTGAGAGAATTCCACCTTCAATTTCGTCCATCTTTTTCCTCGCCTTTGTGAATTCATTCTGTGACAAAAATACGTGAATGTCATCGCAGAAATGCATGCACGCACCGCATCGAACTGGGAGGAGATCGGTCAGCGGACGGGAAAGAGGCTACAGCCTGCGCCTGTCTGCGCCGTTCCGGGAGCGTAATTTGTACGAAACCGTATCTAAAATGGCCGCTCTGCAGTGCCGTCCGGGAGGGCCGGCATGAAAGGGCATCGTCTTTTAGGGCTTAGCTATCTGGCGCCCTACATTATCGGCCTCTTGATCTTCACGGCCATTCCGTTCATCGGCTCATTCTATCTCAGCTTCACGAGCTACGACTTGATGAGCGAGCCGCGCTGGACAGGTGTCGCCAACTACGAGCGGCTGTTTACCCGCGACCGGACTTTCATCAAGTCGCTGAACGTAACGCTGCTTTACGTGTTCATTACCGTGCCTTTGAAGCTCGCCTTTGCGCTCTTCATCGCTGCAATTCTAAACCATAGGTTGAAATTCATCGGCCTTTTTCGAACGGCGTTCTATGTGCCTTCAATCCTTGGGGGGTCGATCGCGATTGCCGTTTTGTGGCGTTATGTCTTCGCTTCGCAGGGCCTTGCGAACATGGCGCTTTCGACCCTTGGTATCGCGCCCGTCGATTGGTTCGGCGATCCCGTGAATGCGCTTTTCACCATCACGCTGCTGCGCTGCTGGCAGTTCGGCTCGGCCATGGTGATCTTTCTTGCCGCCCTTCAATCGATCGACAAGTCACTTTATGAAGCGGCCGCTATCGACGGCGCCGGCAAAGTGCGCACCTTCTTCTGGATCACCCTACCGCTGCTAACGCCGGTTATTTTCTTCAACTTGATCATGCAGATGGTTCAGGCGTTCCAGGAGTTTAACGGCCCTTACATCATCACCCAGGGCGGTCCACTCAAGGCGACCTATCTGCTGCCGCTCTACATTTATGACGAGGCTTTCAAGAAGTTCAACATGGGCTACGCCTCGTCTATCGCCTGGGTGCTCTTCTCCATCATCACTGTGCTGACCCTTGTTGCCTTCTGGTCCTCCAAGAAGTGGGTCTATTACGCCGGCGACAAGAGGAGCTGACGAGATGACCGAGTTTCAATCTCTCAACGATCGCGTGGCTGCACGCAGGGCAAGGGTCCGCCTGATCTCCACGGCGGTTCGCTATGTGCTTCTGTTTTCCGTTGGGTTCGTCATGCTCTACCCGCTGATCTGGCTGGTAGGCGCGAGTTTCAAGACGAATTCGGAGATCTTTTCTGGTGCTGGTTTCATGCCGGCAAATCCGACGGCTGACGGCTATGTAAAGGGCTGGCAGACGTCGACGCCCTATACGTTCGGCCGGTTCTTCTGGAATTCCTTCCTGATCATTCTGCCGAAGGTCATCGGTACGGCGATCTCATGCACGATGGCGGCTTATGCCTTCGCAAGGTTCGACTTTCCGCTGAAGAAGATCCTCTTCGGTTCGGTCATTGCCATCCTGCTTCTGCCAAATGTTGTAACCCGCATTCCGCAGTATATTCTCTTTCGCGATCTCGGCTGGCTCGACACGTTCCTGCCGCTCTGGGTACCTTCCGCCTTTGCGGGCGATGCCTTCTTCGTCTTCATGCTGGTGCAGTTCCTGCGCTCGCTTCCGGCGGATATGGAAGAGGCCGCTCGTGTTGACGGCGCAAACAGTCTCCAGACGCTGGTCTACATCGTCGTGCCGATGCTCGCGCCGGCGCTGATCTCTGTCTGCCTGTTTCAGTTCATGTGGACCATGAACGACTTCCTGGGACCGCTGATTTACCTGTCATCGGTCGACAAATATCCCGTGAGCCTCGCGCTCAAACTTTCCATCGACACCACCGAAGCCTTCGAATGGAACCGCATTCTCGCAATGTCGGTGCTGACGATCACGCCTGCCTTGGTCGTCTTCTTCGCTGCGCAACGGTACTTCATTGAAGGGATCTCCTCTGGGGGAGTCAAAGGCTGAACATGGCTAAGGTCCAATTGAAGAACCTCGAAAAGGTCTATGGCAACGCATTCAAGGCCGTGCACGGGATCAATCTCGATATCGAGGATGGCGAGTTCATGGTCTTCGTCGGTCCCTCTGGCTGCGCCAAGTCCACCACATTGCGCATGGTCGCGGGGCTCGAGGAGATTTCGGGAGGCGAGGTCGTGATCGGCGACCAGCGGGTTAACGACCTGCCGCCCGGCAAACGCTCCATCGCAATGGTGTTCCAGAACTATGCACTCTACCCGCACATGAAAGTGCGCGGCAATCTGGCCTTCGGGTTGAAGATTGCCGGCAAGCCGAAGGTGGAGATCGACGCGGCTATCGCTCACGTAGCCAAGATCCTTGAAATCGAGCCGTTGCTCGATCGGTTGCCGAAGCAGCTCTCCGGCGGCCAGGCCCAGCGCGTGGCGCTTGGGCGTGCATTGATCAAGAAGCCCGGCGTCTTCCTGTTCGACGAGCCGCTGTCCAACCTCGACGCCAAGCTGCGTGCCTCGATGCGTGTCCGCATCACCGATCTGCACCGCCAGCTCAAGGCCGAAGGCTTATCCTCAACGGTCATTTACGTGACACACGACCAGACCGAGGCGATGACGATGGGCGACCGCATCTGCGTCATGCAGGCGGGCCACATCATGCAGGTTGCCGCGCCGAAGGAGCTCTATAATCGCCCGGCGAACCTTTTTGTCGCTGGCTTCATCGGCAGCCCCGAGATGAACCTTGTCGATGCCGAACTTGTCGACGGGCATCTTTCGATCGGGACCCAGCGCCTGCCGCTCGGCTCCAACCTTCAAGCAAGGCTCTTGGCGAGGCCGGCAGAGGCGGTGCTCGGCATGCGCCCGCAGCACCTCTCACTCGCCACCGACGGCCCTGCGTTCACAGCGAAACTCACGAATGCCGAGTTCATGGGCCATGAAGTCTACCTTCACGCCGATCTCGAGGGTCGAAAGCTGGTGAGTGTAGTGGGCGCCGCCGAATTCGAGGCTCTTGGCCGCTCTGATCTGATCCGGCTGCGCCCGGACCCCAGAAAGCTTCATGTTTTCGACAAGACCGATGGCCGCAACGTGTCGCTTTGAGGAGGCGATGCGTCGTTCAATTTCAAGGAGGAGAAACCAATGAGAATGACAGTAAAGATCGCTGCGCTCGCCAGCGTTGCATATGGCGCTCTCGCGCTCGCCACGGCAGCGCACGCCGCTGAGCTACGCATGGCGTGGTGGGGCGGCGAGAGCCGCCACGTTGCCACCCAGAAGGCGATCGCAGCTTGCGGTGAAAAATATGGCCATACCGTCAAAGGCGAGTTCACTGGTTTTGACGGCTACCTCGAAAAGTTAACGACCCAAATGGCCGGCAAGACCGAGGCCGATATCGTGCAGGTCAATTGGCCGTGGCTACCGCTGTTTTCGAAAAATGGTGACGGTTTTGCGGACCTGCGGACGCTCCAGGCGATCGATCTTTCCAACTGGAGCGAAGCCGATCTCGCGGCGGGCTCAATGAACGGCGTCTTGCAGGGGCTTTCCGTCTCGACCACCGGTCGCGTCTTCTTCTTCAACGCCACGACCTTCGAGAAGGCCGGGGTGCCTATCCCGAAAACCTGGGATGAGTTCTTCGCTACGACGGCAACGATTAAGGAGAAGCTTGGCAAGGACTATTACACCTTCAACGCCGTCAAGGAGACCGCGCAACTTCTAACGACATTGGCCGTCGTCCAGAAGACCGGAAAGGATCTCGTCGATCCTGAGACCAACCGTGTCGCCTGGACACCTGAGGAGCTGGCTGAAGGCATTTCCTTCCTCGGCAAGCTGGTCGAGACCGGCGCCATTCGCTCCCAGAAGGAAGAGGCCGCCGACGGCAACGTCAATCTGTTCGAGAAACCCTCTTGGGCCGAGGGGAAGGTCGCCGGTTCCTATGAATGGGATTCGACCTATTCCAAGTATGCCGATCCGTTGAAGGACGGTCAGGTGTTGACGCCCGTGCCGATGCTCAAGCTTGCTGATGCGGTAACGGACGGCGTCTATCGCAAGCCCTCCATGGTGTTCTCGATCTCGAAGAATTCGAAGGACCCAGCGGCTGCGGCGCAAATCGTCAACTGCCTGTTGAACGAGCCGGAGGGGATCGATGCACTCGGTACCTCTCGCGGCCTGCCGGCGTCGAAGGCCGCTGCCGCTCGCCTTGGCGAAAAGGGCGAGCCCGAGGTGCGCGCCGCCAATGCCATCGTGCTGGCCGCCGGCGGGCCGACGGTTTCGCCGTTCAATGAACACCCAGAGATCCGCGCCGCCTTCATCGATACGCTCGAGGAATACGCCTACGGGCAACTCGATGCCAAGGAGGCGGCAGAACAGATCATCGATACGGTGAACGACGTTCTCGCCAAGTTTGACTGATCGCTAAGACTGCCCGCCGTTGCTTGTCGCGGCGGGCGTCCCTGCGCCCTGCGGGAAGCCTACACGAGAGAGATCATGACCCGGCCATCCATCATCGCGCTGTCGGCGCGAACGGCGGCGTTTTGCCTGCCGGCACGCGGAGCACTATACCACCTGCCGGCGACAGCGAAGTGGCGCCTTTCCTCGTCCGACGGGGACAATCAGATGCGGCAGGGAGAGACTTCCCTTGCTGTGCCTCTGCTGCACGAGCTTCAACCTCGCGCACGTTACTGCTTCGAAGCGGAAGGGTTTGAAGCGGTCGAGTTTGACACCCCGTCCTGCGCGGGGCTCGTCGACGCCGCCGAGTTTGGTCTTGTCCTTGATGTTCTTCCCGAGGATTTCGACGGTGCCCGCCGGAATGCGGCTGCTTTGAGAGAGGCCGTTGCTGCGGTTCCTGTGGGCGGTACGTTGAGGGTGCCGGCTGGGGTCTGGACGGCATTTCCGGTCAAACTCAAGAGCCACATGACTTTCCACCTTTCCCAAGGGGCGGTCTTGCGAGCGCCGTCGGTGCGGCGCGGATGGCCCATCCTGCCCGCCCGTGACGCGTCCGGCCGGATGTTGGGGAGCTGGGAAGGCCTTCCGGCCGACTGTTTCGCAGCTCCGCTCCATGCCGTTGGCGTGAAAGAGCTGACAATCGAGGGGCAGGGCACGCTCGACGGTTCCGGCGATAGGGGCGACTGGTGGACCTGGCCGAAAGAAACGCGTGACGGTGCACGCCGCCCGCGCGGCCTTCATCTCGTTTCCTGCTCAAATGTGCAGCTCCTTGGCTTTGCCATCCGCAATGCGCCCTCCTGGACGATCCACCCGCAGGGTTGCAGGCGATTGACGGCGGCAGGATTATTCATTTCCGCTCCGTTCGACAGCCCAAATACCGATGGCTTCAATCCTGAAAGTTGTCGCGACGTGACAATCACCGGCGTGCGCTTTTCCGTCGGGGATGATTGCATCGCCGTGAAGGCCGGCAAACGCGGCCCAAATGGTGAGGATGACCATCTGAGCGAAACGCGTGGCGTGCGGGTGAGCCACTGCTTGATGGAGCGTGGCCACGGGGGGCTCGTCATTGGTTCGGAAATGTCTGGCGGCGTGCACGACGTTTCGATCGAGAATTGCGCCATGGTCGGTACAGATCGCGGCCTGCGCCTTAAGACGCGGCGCGGGCGTGGTGGAGCGATCACCGATATCGCTATGCGCAGCGTTCTTATGGACGGCGTCGAGACCGCGCTTTCTGCCAACGCACACTACCATTGCGATGCCGACGGCCACGACGCCTGGGTGCAATCCCGCCAGCCGGCTCCAGTCGATGTGGGCACGCCTGTCATCGACGGCGTCACGATCGAGGATGTCGAGATCCGGAAGTTGGCCCATGTCGCCGGTACCTTCCTTGGCCTGCCGGAGGCCCCAATCCGCAACATCAAAATTCGTCGGCTCAAGATCGTCTCCTTCAACTACGAGGCCACAGCCGCTCCTCCTGTCATGGCCGACGGGATCCGACCGATGCGGCATGAAACGATCGTCTCGGAACAAGCGGACGTCGATTGCGACGAGCCGGCGCTCCTGAGCACCGCCGCGATATCAACGCACTTCGAGTGAGAGATCCCATGAACCCGACCGACTATTTCGACCAGTTCGCGCATCGCTACAGTCCCTACAAGGGCGGGAGCTGGTGTTACGAAGACGGCTGCCTCTACCGAGGCCTTCAGCTGCTGTTTCAGGCGACGGGCGAGAAACGTTGGATGGACCATCTTCACCGGCTGGCCGATCGGCAAATCGGGCCCGATGGCTCACTCCTCGGCTACGATCCCACAGAATACAATATCGACCACATTCTCGCCGGACGATCGCTCTTTGCCTTGGCCAGGGATACCGGCGACGCCCGCTATCTCGCGGCGGCAGAACATCTGGCTGGTCAACTCGAAAGCCATCCGCGCATCCCCCAGGGCAACTACTGGCACAAGAAGCGCTACCCACACCAGGTCTGGCTCGATGGGCTCTATATGGGCCTGCCGTTTCAAATCGAATATGCGCTGGCCACGGATAGGCCGGCGCTTGTTACTGACGCCCTTCGGCAATTTTCGACGGCGCTTTCGCTAACGGCGACCCCGGCCGGCCTCTATGTTCATGGTTACGACGACAGCCGAAAACAGCTGTGGTCCGATCCGGAGACAGGCAAATCGCCTGCCGTGTGGGCACGCGCTGTTGGCTGGCTGGCGATGGCGCTCGTGGATGCGCTGGCGCTTCTACCTGACGACGAAATCTCCGGTCCTCATCGGCTGAGGGCACGCCAGCTTTTGGGGGAACTCATGGCGCGGCAGACATCGTCTGGCCTCTGGATGCAGGTGCTTGACGCACCGAACCTCGAAGGCAACTACGAGGAAAGCTCGGCCTCCGCCATGTTTGCCTATGCGCTGATCCGCGCCGCACGCCTTGGGCTCGTCGAACCTGATCGAGCGTCAGAGACAATCGCGGCCGGCCGCCGCGCACTCGACGCTCTGCTCTCTATGCGGCTCATTGCCGACGCCCAGGGCATAACCAGGCTGACGACGATCGTCGGCGTTGCAGGTCTCGGAGGCTTCGAAGGCACGTACAGGGACGGTACGCCCGGCTACTACCTCGCAGAACGGCTGGTGAGCGACGATCCCAAGGGCGTCGGTCCGCTGATGATGGCCTTCGCCGAAAGTGTCAGCAAACGTGTCGATCAGTCGCTCTCACCCGGGACGAGCGTCATGGGCCAGAGGAACCGCGCAGATCTCACCGGGTAAATGTCGGCAAAGGCCGGCATCGTACCAAGCAGGGATTCGGCAAGTGCTATGCCAAGATCGCGTAGGGACAGGCTGAAAGCCGTCAATCGGGGCGACAGGAATTGCGAATGCGGACTTTGACGACCGATGATCGCCATGTCCCGTCCGGGCTTTATGCTGGCTTCCACCAGTCCGCGATAAAGGCCGACAGTGATTGCTTCGTTGATGAGCACAATCGCCGTCGGACGGGTCTCAAGCGCACTCAGTTCCCGGGCGATTTGATACCCTCCCGCTTCGTTCGGGGTTGAGCGGAACACATGACGCTCGTCGAGGTGAAGCCCATGTCGGGCCAGGGTCGCGCGGCACTGATCTTCAAACACATAGCCCAGGTTCATGTCGTCATGCGGCCGCGTAATCGCTATTTGCTTGTGGCCGTGCGCAACCAGCCGATCGATCGATGCCTCAGCCATGCCCTCGAAATCCAGATCAAGCCAGGGTTGACCGACATCTGTCAGGCTACGTCCGAGCGTGATGAACGGGATCTTGCGTTTGGACAACAGCTCGAAGCGGGCATCGTGTCGCCTTGTTGCGGAAAGGATGATGCCGTCGGCAAAACCGCGCGCGACAACGCGCTTCAAGTAGTCGTTCGGATCCTCCTCAGAGGAGCAGAGCAGGGCGACGAGGTCGAGCTTGTGACGAGCAAAGACGGTCTGGACACCGTCGAAGACGCTCATGAAGAATGTGTCCCCCTGGCCGGTGATTTCGGAGCCGGTCTGCATCATGAAGCCGATGACGCCGGTCGCGCCCTTGCGGAGCGCACGGCCCGATTGGTTGGCGACATAACCAAGGGACTCGGCTGCTTCGAGCACCCTTTTTCTGGTCTCTTCGTTGACGTCGGGCTTACCGTTCAGCGCCCGGGATACTGTCCCGATCGAGATATCGAGGTGTTCGGCAAGCTCGCGAATCCCCTTCATTTTTCCGCGTTCCTCCCCAGACCCGCGACTGGTCATTTTCACACCTCTTGACATAAAAACCCTTTGCCGCATAGTATCGTAAACGTTTACGGAAGCCAATTGAGGAGTTGCTGCTTCCGTTTCTTGGAGGAAATCACGTGCGATACAGGGCCGTTTTGTGCGGGTGCGGAGCTATGGCCAAAGGCTGGCTGAGGGCGCTGACGGAGAGCGAACTTCTTCGCGTGAAAGTCGAGATCGTTGGCCTCGTCGATCTCGATCAGGCGACTGCTGAGGCGCTCGCTACCGAATTTAACCTTGGCGGCATCGTTATCGGAACGGACCTGCCGACCGTGCTTCGCGAGAGCCGCGCAGATCTTTTGTTCGACATCGTCGTTCCGGCCGCACGCCGTGCGGTGGTGGCCGCCGGACTTGCGCATGGTTGCCACGTTTTGAGTGAGAAGCCCATGGCCGCCTCGCTCGGCGAGGCACGCGAATTGCGTCGACTTGCTGCAGCGGCCTCGCGGATCCATGCGATCGTTCAAAACCGTCGCTTCATCAGCGGTGTTCGGCGCATACGCCGCCTCATCGAGTCGCTCGTTCTCGGTGAGCTGACGGCGTTGCATTGCGACTTCTTCCTCGGCCCGCATTTCGGAGGATTTCGCGAGCAGATGGACAATGTCTTGCTGCTCGACATGGCCATCCACACCTTCGATGCAGCGCGCTTCATGTCGGGCAAGGACCCGCTCGCGGTCTATTGCCACGAATACAATCCCAAGGGCTCCTGGTATCGCCATGGCGCGGCCGCCAATGCGATCTTCGAGTTCTCCGACAATGTCGCCTTCACCTATCGCGGTTCCTGGTGCGCTGAGGGTGCCAACACCAGTTGGGAGAGCGCGTGGCGCATCACCGGTTCGAAGGGCACCTTGCTTTGGGATGGCGGCGATCGCTTTGACGCCAAAGTCGTTACGGGTCAGGAGGGCTTCATGCGCACCGTTGAACCGGTTGCGGTGCCCGATACCGAAGATCTCGCCGATACGAACGGGCATGCCAGCGTGATCGAGAATTTCATCCGCGCGATCGACGCGGGAACCGTGCCGGAAACCGACGGCAGCGACAACATCAAGAGCCTTGCCATGGTCTTCGGCGCGATCGACAGCGCGCGGGATGGCAAACGCGTCACCATTGCAGCCTAGGGAGCCTATTTTGATCAACCCAAGCAAATCCATCCGTATTGGCACGATGATCTCTGCCACGAAGGGCGGTGCCGACAGGCGTATCGCCCAGATCGCGGGCATGGGCTTCGAGAGTTTCGAGCCCTTCTTCTGGCAAACGACGAATGGCCAGGACCTCGCCGACCTCGGCAAGCGTTGCGTGGCGGCGGTCGGCGATCGTGACATCACCATCTCCACGATCGGCATGTTCGGCAATCCGTTGGAGACGACCGCGATCGACGAAGAGACCTTGCAGGGCTGGCGAGACTGCATCGACAATGCCCACCACTTCGGCGCGACCTGCGTTGCCGGGTTCACCGGCCGCCTTCGCGGCAAGCCTTTGACCGACAGCCTGCCGCGTTACAGGAAAATCTGGTCCGAGCTGTCGAAACGTGCCGCCGACAAGGGCGTAAGGATTGCATTCGAGAACTGTGCCATGGACGGCAACTGGCATACCGGCGATTGGAACATCGCGCATAATCCGGATGCCTGGGAACTGATCTTCAACGAGACGCCAGACGACCACATCGGGCTCGAATGGGAGCCATGCCATCAAATGGTCTATCTGATCGATCCGCTGCCGCAGATCCGCAAATGGGCAAGCAAGATCTTCCACGTGCACGGCAAGGACGCGACCATCCGCTGGGACGTCATCCGTGAACACGGGATCTTCGGCAAAGAGAAATTCGTCTTCATGCGTACGCCCGGCTTTGGCGACACGAACTGGACCGACGTGATCTCCGAACTTCGGCTGGCTGGTTGGTCCGGCTCGATCGATATCGAAGGCTGGCATGACCCGGTCTATCGCGACGATCTGGAGATGACCGGCCAGGTTCACGGCCTGAATTACCTCAAAACGTGCCGGGGCGGCGACTTCGTCATCGATCCGGTCTGAGACGTGCATGTTGGCCGGCATGGAGGATGCCGGCTCGGGGATAATCAAAGGAGGAGAAAATGGCTATCCGCGGATCCGCAATCCTGGGCGCGCTCGCCCTTGCAGGTGTCTCTCTATTCGGCCTCACCGCCAAGGCGGAGGATGTCACGATCAGCGTCTGGTCGCTCGATCGCGATATTCAACCCGCACCGAACTTGATTTCGGACTTCAACAAGCTGAACACTGGCATCAAGGTCGAGTACCGCCAGATCCAGTTTGACGACGTCGTCAGCGAGGCGATGCGCGCCTATTCGACCGGGCAGGCACCCGACATCATCGCTATCGACAATCCTGAGCATGCGCTTTTTTCGTCGCGCGGCGCGTTCCTCGATCTCAGCGATATGATCGCCAAGTCGACGGTGGTCAAGACGTCGACCTATTTCCCTGGCCCGCTTGCCTCCACCATGTGGGATGGCAAGAATTACGGTCTTCCCAAGGCCACGAACACGATTGCGCTCTACTACAACAAGGACATGTTCAAGACGAAGGGCCTCGATCCTTCCAAGCCGCCGCAAACCTGGGACGAACTCGTCGATGCGGCTCGCAAGCTGACGGACCCTGCGGCCAACGTTTATGGGATCGCGTTTTCAGCTAAGGCGAACGAGGAGGGGACCTTCCAGTTTCTCCCCTGGGCCCAAATGGCCGGTGGTGGCTACGAGCACATCAATTCGGATGGCGCCGTCAAGGCGCTCGACATCTGGAAGACCATCATTACGGAGAAGCTGGCGTCGCCGGACACGCTCACCCGCGGACAGTGGGATTCGACCGGTACCTTCAACTCCGGCAACGCCGCCATGGTCATCTCCGGCCCGTGGGAGCTCGACCGGATGGTCAAGGAGGCGAAGTTCGACTGGGGTGTCGCTCTGTTGCCCGTGCCTGAGCTCGGTGCGGAGCGTTCGTCGGCCATGGGCGATTTCAACTGGGCGATATTCTCCAACACGCAACACCCTGCCGAAGCGTTCAAGGTGCTCGAGTACTTCGTCTCGCAGGACGATCGCATGTTCAAGGACTTCGGCCAGCTTCCCGCCCGTTCCGACATCGCTATTCCGGAGACTGGCGTGCCGCTCAAGGACGCGGCCCTTAAGGTCTTCAATGAGCAGTTGAAATACGCAAAGCCGCGCGGCCCGCACCCGGAATGGCCGAAGATCTCAAAGGCAATCCAGGATGCAATCCAGGCAGCGTTGACGGGACAGATGAGCTCGAAGGAAGCACTCGACCAGGCTGCTGAAAAGATAAAGGCAGTCCTGGGCTAAAGTCTTGGCCAAGGCGGCCTAGAGGCATCCCGCCTGAACCGGAGAGCCGGGCCGCCTTCCGCAAGCGCTCGATCGCATTGAGGCGCTGGGACGGAAACCCGCAAAAACCATGCCGGCTATGCCGGCGTGGTTCTGGTTGTCTAGTTTGCAGGCCAAGCTGCGTCAGCCCAAATGCGCTGAGGCCTTGGCGGCGGAGGAGCTCATGAAACGCCTTCTATCCAGCATCATCGACGGCCGCGGCTTCGATATCGGCCTCGTGAGCCTGCCGCTCGCCTTCCTGCTAACCCTGTCCGGCCTGCCACTGCTCTACAACATCGCCATGAGCTTCCAGGAGGTGGACATGTTCAGCCTCGGCAGCTTCTGGCGCCCGTTCGTCGGTCTCAAGAACTACCGCGATCTCTTCGCCCAGCCGGAAACCTGGCCGATCCTGGCCAATACCGCGACTTTCGTCGTCGCCTCGATCGCCGGTCAGTTCCTCGTCGGCTTTGGACTGGCGCTGTTCTTTTGGACAAATTTTCCAGGCGCCTCGTGGGTGCGGGGTCTGTTTCTGGTTTCCTGGGTGATGCCTGGCCTCGTGGTTGGCGCGATCTGGAATTGGATCCTGTCGGGTGATTTTGGCGTGCTCAACTTCATACTGAGGGAAACGGGCCTCATCGACAGTAATATCTTCTGGCGCTCGGATCCCGGTTACTCGCTCTGGGCCGTCATAATCGCGAATATCTGGCTCGGTACCTCCTTCAACATGATCCTGATGTCCGTCGGTCTGTCGGCCATTCCGCGGGACCTTTATGAGGCGTCCGAATTGGATGGTGCCAATGTCTGGCAACGCTTCTGGACGATCACGCTGCCGATGATGCGCTCGTCCATAGGGGCCATCATCGCGCTCGGGCTCATTTTCACGCTGCAGCAGTTCGATCTTTTCGCCTCGATCACCTCCGGAGGGCCGAACAATGCCTCCAACGTCACGCAATACTGGGCCTGGGATCTGTCTTTCCGGCAGTACGATTTCGCCAAGGGCGCGACGATCTCGGTGATCATGATCGTCTTTGTGATGATCGCTTCTGTCGTCTACGTGCGTTCGACACGGCATGAGGTGCGCGGATGAGCAATGTATCCCGGGATCGCCTGCTTCTCGCAATCGCGATCATTCTCGCCGGCCTTTATCTGTTCCCACTCTACTGGATGTACATCACCACGATCAAATCGGGGTCGGAGATGTTTGCCACTCCGCCGACCTTCTGGCCGAGCGATCCCCAGTGGCAAATCTTCGGCAACGTGTGGCAGAGCCGGAACATGGGCCGGTACATCTGGAACTCCTTGGTCATCGCCTGCGGAGCGGTCAGCGTCATCACCGTGCTTGGTGTTGGCTGCGCCTACGTGCTGGCGCGCTATCGCAACATCTGGATCGATATCGGGCTCTTCCTCATCCTCATGTTGCAGGTCCTTCCGGCGTCGCTGATGGTTACGCCGATTTTCGTGGGCTTTTCGCAAGTTGGGTTGCTCAACTATCCGCGGCTTGCCGTCATCCTGGCGATTGCGGCCAAGAGCATGCCGTTCTTCGTCGTCCTGGTGCGCGCGACCTTCATGAGCGTGCCACAGGAACTGGAGGAAGCAGCCCTTGTCGACGGCAACTCCAGGGTCGGCGCATTCTTCAATATCGTCCTGCCGCTCGCACGCAACGGCATCCTCGTCAGTGCGATCCTGATTTTCATGCAGGCCTTTGGCGAGTTCGTCTATTCGAAATCGATGATCCAGGCCGTCGAGCTGCAACCGGCAAGCGTGGGGTTGAACTCCTTCATGGGGCCAAACACCAATGAATGGAACAATATCATGGCCTACGCGGCGATCTACGTGACGCCGATCCTCGCCATTTTCGTCCTCCTGCAACGCCGCATCGTCTCTGGTCTTACCTCGGGAGCGCTCAAATGAATGCCCAGATCGAACTAAGGAACGTCAACAAGTATTATGGTGCCTACCATGCGCTGAAGGACATCGAGCTTTCGATCCGCAAAGGCAGCTTTACAGCTCTCGTCGGTCCGTCAGGTTGCGGGAAGTCGACGTTGTTGCGGTCTCTGGCGGGCCTGGAGAGCATATCGTCCGGTACGCTCAAGATCGCTGGCGAGGTGATGAATGCAGTGCCGCCGCGCAAGCGCGATGTGGCGATGGTGTTCCAGTCCTACGCGCTCTATCCGCACATGACGGTTGAGGAAAACCTGACTTATAGCCTACGCATCAGGGGCGTTGCCAAGGCCGAACGCAAGAAGGCGGCACATGAAGTTGCCGCCGTCACCGGGCTCACGCATCTCCTGGCGCGCTACCCGCGCGAGCTTTCCGGTGGTCAACGGCAGCGCGTGGCGATGAGCCGGGCGATTATCCGGCACCCCAAGGCGTTCCTGTTCGACGAGCCGCTTTCCAATCTTGATGCCGCACTTCGCGTTCATATGCGCAAAGAAATCCGCGCGCTGCACGATCGGCTGGGCGCCACGTCGGTCTATGTCACGCACGATCAGGTGGAAGCGATGACAATGGCGGACCATGTCGTCATCATGCGTGACGGCGTCATCGAACAACAGGGCAGTCCGCTTGAGCTTTATGACCGGCCGGCTAACAAGTTCGTGGCCGGCTTCATTGGATCTCCTGCCATGAATTTCCTGCCCGCGGTCGGCGGTCCGGACGGACGCTCGATCATCCTCGATGTCGGTACCAAACAAACGATCGCCCTTAACCGGACGGTGCAGCCAGGACAGGCCTTGAGCGTCGGCTTGCGTCCGGAGCATATCGAACTTGCGGCAGCCGATGAGGGCATTCTCTCAGCACCAGTGGCAATGATCGAATCGACCGGTGCGACGTGCTTTCTGACAATGGCGACCACGCCCGAGCTGTCGGTGGTCTTCAATGGCCGATCGGTAGCAAGAGCAGGCGACCGGGTCGGACTGAGCTTTGTTCCCGGAAGCATGCATCTTTTTGATGCCGATACCCAGCGCCGCCTTGCTGATTGAAGCCCGAACTATCCAGGCGCGCACCGCCAAAAAAGGAGCCTGTCGACGTCTCGGCCGCGCGTTCCCGGCCAACTCGTCGGTTCTCAGCGGTGGCTCGACCCGCTTCGAGGATCATGCTTTCCCGATCTGAGCGACACGGAGATTATTCGTGCTGCCTTCAGTCGCGAACGGGAGGCCGCTGACGATGACAGTTTGAAGGTCCGTCCGACGCCGGTGAGGAACAACGATTTGAGCGTTTCGGGCGAATTTGAAGCCGGCCCGACCGTCGCAACGATCTTGGCCTTGCGGTTGCTGCGTGGGAGCATGATTTCTATCCGATCAGGATTGCGCGTATGTCATTGACGTTTGTGAGTGTTGGCCCGGTGACGACAAGGTCGCCAATCGCCTTGAATGCGGTGTAGCTGTCATGTTGTGAAAGCGCGGTGCGCGGAGCAATGCCGACCTGCTGCAGACGGGTAAGGGTGTCAGGAGTGACGAAAGCACCCGCAGCGTCCTCGACACCGTCGATACCGTCTGTGTCTCCGGCAATTGCCCAGATCGAATTTGCACCACTCAAGCCAATCGCAAGGCTCAGCAGGAATTCGGTGTTGCGGCCGCCACGTCCGGTCGAGCCTTTCGGCAAGGACACGGACGTTTCTCCGCCCGACAGGAGCACGGCTGGTCCCGCAACCGGTAAGCCCTTGTCGCGCGCGGAGAGCGCGATGCCGGCAAAGACTGTACCGACTTCTCTCGCTTCTCCCTCAAGCGCATCGCCAAGGATCAAGGGGCGGATCCCGTGAGATTGCGCAACTTGTGCCGCCGCATGCAGGGCTGTGGACGGCGAGGCTATCAGCCGCGTTTCTGCGTTGATCGGGGCGCTCACCGCCGCGGAGCCGCCACCGTCGAGAACGGCGATCGCTTCCGGTGGAAGAGCGAGTTTGTAGCGCGCGACGATTTCGCGAGCCTCGACAACGCCCGTATCGTTGGAGACAGTGGGTCCCGAGGCAATTTCGGAAGAGTTGTCGCCCGGCACGTCGGAGATCACGAGCGTGACGACCCTTGCAGGATATGCTGCCTGCGCGAGCCGTCCGCCTTTTATGTTTGAAAGCTGCTTTCGAACGGTGTTCATCTCCGAGATCGTCGCACCGCTGGCAAGCAGCATCCGGTTGACCTCCTTCTTGTCGGCCAACGTCATGTTGCCGGCTGGAGCAACCAGCAAAGCGGAACCGCCGCCTGAAATCAGGGCAATGACCAGATCGTCCGGCCCAAGGTCGCGGACCTTCTCAAGGATACGTGTCGCCGCCTCAACGCTCATCGCGTCGGGGACCGGATGGGCCGCTTCGACGATTTCGATGCGCCCGGCAGGAACTGCATGGCCATACCTCGTCACGACTAGTCCGGAAAGTTCAACGTCGCTCCATGCGGCGTCGAGTGCCGCCGCCATCGCAGCCGAAGCCTTTCCGGCTCCGATCACGATGCAGCGGCCCTTGGGCGGATCGGGTAGGTGGTTTGACACCACTCTAACCGGATCCGCGCTGGTGACCGCTGCGTCGAACATTTGACGCAGCGCATCGCGGGCGGATGTATCGCTAAAGGTCATTCGGCAGCAACGAGGATGTTTGAGCCGGCGATCGCCTCGCAAACGGCATCGGTCACCTGCTGTGTGGTGGCGGTGCCGCCGACATCAGGGGTGAGGATGCCTGCCTCGGTGACGCGTTCGACAGCCGTCATCAGTCTTGTCGCAGCGTCTTTTTCTCCGAGATGTTCGAGCATCTGGGCGGCCGTCCAGAAGGTGGCGATGGGGTTGGCGATGCCCTTGCCGGTGATGTCGAAAGCTGAGCCGTGAATCGGCTCGAACATTGATGGGAAGCGACGCTCCGGGTCGATATTGGCAGTCGGTGCGACGCCGAGGGAACCAGCAAGGGCGCCGGCGAGATCCGACAGGATGTCGGCATGCAGGTTGGTCGCTACAATGGTGTCGAGACTTTCCGGCCTCAGCGTCATGCGCACCGTCATCGCGTCGACTAGCATCTTGTCCCAGGTCACATCCGGGAATTCCTTCGAAACTTCGGCTGCGATCTCGTCCCACATGACCATGCCATGCCGCTGCGCGTTCGACTTGGTGACGACGGTCAAGAGCTTGCGCGGCCGCGACTGGGCGAGTTTGAAGGCGTAGCGCATAATGCGGGTAACGCCGACGCGTGTGAAGATGGCAACCTCGGTGCCAACTTCCTCCGGCAGCCCCTTGTGGGCGCGACCGCCGTGGCCCGAGTATTCGCCTTCGGAATTTTCTCGAACGATGACCCAGTCCAGGTCGCCTGGCCCGCAGTTGCGCAGCGGCGGAGTAATTCCTGGGAGTATCTTGGTCGGTCGGACGTTGGCGTACTGGTCAAAGCCCTGGCAGATTGGAAGACGCAGGCCCCAGAGCGTGATGTGATCGGGGACATCCGGCGCACCAACCGCACCAAAGTAGATTGCGTCGAACTTCTTGAGTGTCTCCAAACCATCGGCCGGCATCATGACGCCATGTTTTTTGTAGTAATCCGAGCCCCAGTCAAAGGTTTCGGAGTGGATCTTGAAGTCGCCGCTACGCTTCTCCAGCGCCTCAAGGACCTGAAGACCCGCTGCGATCACTTCCGGGCCAATTCCGTCGGCCGGTATCGCTGCAATTTTGTACTCGCGCATTGTTGTTCTCCAATCTGGATTTCAATGTTGAATGGAAGCCGTCCGAGTGGCCTCGCGGGAGGCCCCGCGAGCAAGGATCAGAGTGACCACTGCCGAAATCACGAGCAGTGCCGCGACGAAGTAGAGACCACCGGCAAAACTCCCTGTCGTGTCCTTGATCCAGCCGATCATCGAGGGGCCGACGAAGCCGCCGAGGTTGCCCAATGAATTGATGGTGGCGATACCAGCGGCTGCGGCCGGGCCTGAGAGGAACATCGTCGGCATGCTCCACAGCGGCGGCTTGGAGGCGCTGATCCCGATGTTCACAAGCGTCAGGGCGATCATCACGGCAAACACAGTCGTCGCACCGGTTGCAAAGACAAGGCCCGCGGCAGCCAGCAGACAGGCACCGACAACGTGCCAAGTGCGTTCGCCGGTCCTGTCGGAATGGCGTGCCCAGACAATCATGCCGATCACAGCAAAAACAGCTGGAATGGAATTGATCAAACCAACGTGGAAAGACGAAAGGCCAAAGCTCTTGATGATCTGTGGTGCCCAGATTCCGAGCGTGTAGAGACCTGCTGACGTGCCAAAGTAGATGAGCGAAAGTGCAAGGACCCTTACATCAGCGAGCCCTGCCCAGATGCCGTGGCTTGCCTTCACCTTGCCGGCCTGTTCCTGCTCCATGGTCTTCACAAGCCAAGCACGCTCGTCGTCGGTAAGCCACTTTGCCTTTTCCGGTCGGTCCGTCAGGAAAAACAATACGACCACACCGAAGATTACCGCCGGAACAGCTTCGATGATGAACATCCACTGCCAGCCGGCCAGGCCCCAGATGCCGTGCATCTCAAGAAGGGCGCCAGAAATCGGCGACCCGATGGCTGTTGCAAGCGGAGCAGCTGCCATAAACATCGCGGTGACCGCCGCTCGGCGACGCGCAGGAAACCAATAGCTCAGATAAAGAATGATGCCTGGGAAGAACCCAGCTTCGGCCACGCCCAGCAAGAAGCGCAGGGTGTAGAAGCTCGTCGTGCCTTGGACCAGCGCCATCGCACCCGATACCAGGCCCCAAGTAATCATCACCCGGGCAATCCAGATGCGGGCGCCGACTTTGTGGAGAATGAGGTTCGACGGCACCTCGAAAAGAAAGTAGCCGAGAAAAAAGATGCCCGCGCCCACGCCGAAGACGGTCGATGAAAATCCAAGGTCCTGGTTCATCGTCAAAGACGCGAAGCCGATGTTCACGCGATCGATGAACGCGATCAGGTAGAGAACCATGATGAATGGCACGATGCGCCATGTGATTTTGCGCAATACGCGCGTCTCCAGGTCGCTCGTCAAAACAAGCTCCTCCCTATGTTCGAACCCGGCGCGTCCTCTCGCGCTTGTCGGGAAGGTTAGTTTCTCCTTTCCTGCGCATGAAGGTTCATGCAATTATATAATTTATTGATATAATGGAGGGCGTGGGGGTGGAGCTCGAACAGCTCAGGTGTTTTGTCGCGGTCGCCGAAGAACTGCACTTTGGAAGAGCTGCCCAGAAGACGGGCATGCTGCCTGCTTCGCTCGGCCGGCACATCCGGTTACTGGAAGAATCATTGCGAACGCAGTTGTTGAGTAGAACAACCCGAAGCGTGAGCCTGACCGATGACGGCGTGTCGCTTTTGCAAGAAGTGCGGCCGCTCCTGGGGCGGCTTGACGAAGTCGCCGAAAAATTTCGTGCAGCCCGACACAGGCCGTCCGCCATACTGCGCATCGGCGCGATCGATAGTGCTGCCGCCGGTCTCTTACCGTTGCTCTTGCAGGATTTTCGGGAGGCGGCGCCTGATGTCATTACCCAGATCATTGAAGACAAGTCTGTCCGGCTTATTCCGAAACTGCTGGCCGGGCGCCTCGACCTTGTTCTGATCCGTCCTCGCGATGGGATCAGCCGCACTCTGAATGTGCAGTTGCTGTTTCATGAAACGGCAGTTGTTGCGGTACCAATGGGGAGTGCTCTTGCTGGACGGTCCGAAATTACCGTCCAGGATCTGGCGGAAGAGCCATTGATCGTGCCAGAACGCCGCTCGCGACCGCACAGTCATGACCTCACAATGGGATTGTTCGCGGACTTTGACATGCGTCCCCGCGTCGCACAAATAGCCGATGAAAAGCAGACGATAATCAATCTGGTTGCCGCCGGAATCGGGTCCGCCATCGTTCCACGCTGGACCTCGAAACTTGCTGTATCAGGTGTGAGCTACATCCCGCTCGCTCATCCATCGGGATCGCCGATGCATCGACTACCCCTCTCAGCCGCCTGGATGAAAGCGGTGCGAGATCCGTTGCGCGACACGATGCTCGCGTTGTTGCAGCACAATGTCGCGCGATACGCGGAATTTGCGTGAACGCCACGAGCCTTAAAAGGCTGTCACGATCGCGATCCTCGGCCTGACGCTGCGCGGGGGGCCTTAGCCGGTCCACCGCATGGGTAGCTTGTTCACGACGACGTGCGGCGCGCCCTGAGCTCACATGTTGCGCTCTGAATGCGCAATGAGTGCATCGGTGTTCGCTAAAAGTCGCCTTACGGCGTTACGGGCCGCGTTCGGGCGTTGAAGCCGAATGCTTTTCTCGATGTTCTCATGGAGCCTAAGGGCATGGACGAGGGTGCTGTCGTTCCGGGTTACCAGCAGGAAAAGGTGGTTGAGTGCGGATTCGATCAACGTCCCGAGCGGAATGAGGAGGTCATTTCCGGAAGCGCGCAGGATCGCGAGGTGGAAGCGCGTGTCAGCTTGGGTGCGAGCCTGCAGCGTTGTCGCTTGCCCCATGTCTCTCAGTGCCTCGGTGATTTCGGCCATCTGTTCTTCGCTGCGGCGGATCGCTGCAAGGGCGGTGGCTTCCGGTTCGATGATGTGACGAAATTCCTGTACGGTCTTGAGGAACTGGATCCGATCCGGCGAGTGTGCGTACCAACTCAGGACGTCGCGGTCGAGCAGGTTCCAACGCTCCTTCGGCTCCACCCAACTGCCGATTTTTGGACGCGATGCGAGTAGCCCCTTGGCCATCAATATCTTGATCGCCTCCCTGACAGCGGTTCGGCTTACATTGAAGATTTCCGTCCACTGGGCCTCGTTCGGCAGGATCGTTCCCGGAGGATAGTCGCCACGCACGATCCTGAGCCCGATATCTTCGGCGAGCGACATATGAACGCTCGGCCCTGACATGCGCGGCGCGTCGAGCCGCCGGGTCGCACGCGCCGCCTCCGCGGTACCCGAGCCTGCGGAGAGTTTTTCTGGTCGCTGTTCAGCCATTCATCTTTTCTCGTATCTCGAACCCTCTAGCCACGCATTGCGTCACCTGCCGCCAACATAGGTCCGCCAGCTGTGTTGCGGCTGAAAACCGAGCATCGCGCGCGCCTTCCGGTTCGACAGAAGTGTCTCGTATTCGCCAAGCTGTCCTTTGACCGGTACGCCCCGATAGAACCGGTCGATCAGCTCTTGCGTCGGAAGGTCTGAAGACGTCTCGTCGTTCGCTGCATTGAAGATCTGGAACCCGAGACCATCCGTGTCGATGGCCCTGAGGGTGATCTGGCCGAGGTCCCGCGCGTCGATGTAACTCCAGGTGATGCGCTTTCGAAATCCAGGATCGGCAAACCAGCCTGGGAAAAGGTGGTATTCGTTGGGCTCGATCACATTTCCAATGCGCAATGCATAGATGTCGGCTCCGCTTCTGAGCGCAAAGGCGCGCGCGGTCCTTTCGTTCACCACCTTGGAGAGCGCATAGCTGTCCATCGGATCGACGTCATAGTCCTCATCGAGCGGAAAATAGTGCGGGTTTCGTGGCTCATTGGCGAAGACGAGACCGTAGGTCGTTTCGCTGGATGCGATGACGATCTTGCGGATGCCAAGTTTCGTCGCGGCCTCAATGACATTGTAGGTGCCCATCACATTGATGCGAAAGAGTTCATTGTCAGGCGCGATCAGGATGCGCGGGATCGCCGCGAAATGAACAACGGCATCGATCGGTTGCGGCGCAAGCGACGGGTCGAATTCGTGCAGGCCGGTGTAGCTCGACAGTGCATTGAACACTTGGCCGCTGTCGGTAATGTCGGTGATCAGCGTGCGTACTTTCGGGTTATCGAGGGGCTTCGTGTCGAGGTTGAGCACCTGATGGCCCTGCTCGAGGAGGTATTGCACGACATGGCGGCCAGCCTTGCCGCTACCTCCGGTGAAGATGATCCGCTTGGTCATTGCGCTCTCCGTGCTTTGCAAAATTGAGGAATGGTCTTGTCGATGATAGTTCGCCGAAGGGAACTTCCAAGCGGGGTCGTTGCAAGGAGTCGCGGCCGGCCGTCAAGCGTGCTGACCGCGCTCACTGCTCATGGGGCGGAGGCGCCGGAGGCCGTCAAAGGGCGCTCCGGCCACCGTTCCTATTTCTGGATGCAGGTATCGGCCGTATCCTTGGTGCATTCATCGAGACCGGTAAATACCGGATCGTCTACCGGCTTGCCGGCGATCAGGTCGAGCATGACCGATGGCGCCTTGTAGCCCATTTCGAAGGGTCGTTGGCCGACAAGTGCGGTCACGAGACCCTCCTTGGCGATCGCCACTTCCTCTCCGATCGTATCGGCCGCGCCGATGACGAATTCATTCTTCGCAATCTTGTCTGCCATCGGCTTGAACAGATCGCGATAGGGTTGCGGCGCACCGAACAGTGGCCAACCACCCATGATGCCGAAGGCGTCGAGATCGGGATTGGCCGCAAGAATGTCCGTCATCGCCTGCACGCCTTTGGCGCCGTCGTCATTGGTAAAGACCGGGCAGCCAGCAACCTCGGTCCAGCCACCTTCACCCTTTAGCTCGGCCAGCCCGTCCTTGCCGGTCAGCACGTCACGCATCCCTTGAGCACGGCGCAGGATGTTATCAGCGCCAGGGTTCCCTTCGATCGTGCAGATCTTGCCGCCGTTCGGTTTTGCCTTCTTGATGTAGTCCGCGATCCGCGCGCCCATCGTATAGTTGTCGGTACCAAGATAGGTCTTTCGCAGGCCCGCATCTTCCTTGGCAAGGTCGGCGTCAAGCGTCATGACCGGGACTGTCGGGTTTGCCGACTTCAACGTCTGGGCGATCAGCTTGGCGTTGGAAGGCGAAATGGCGATCGCAGCCGTGCTGGGCTTGCCGAGCATGTCCTGGACGATCTGCGCTTCTCCTGCTTCGTCGGAAGTCGACGCAGGGCCGGTATAGAAGCATTCATATTCCGAGCTTGTGTTTTCCTTGTTCCACTTCTGGCAACCCTGATTGATCGCCTCGAAGAAGGGATTGTCGAGACCCTTGACGACGATGACGAGCTGCTTTTTCGTCTGGGCGCCGGCGGGGCCGGCGGCCAGCGCCAGCGCTGCGACTGCAAGCACCAATGCTTTCCTCATTTTATCCTCCCGTTGAAACAAGCGGACACCCTCTGTCCGCGGCACAAATCAACCCGGATACCAGACGATACGAGGGTCACTTGGTGGACGCTCGTATTGAAAGGCCTGGTCGATAAGCTTTTCGAGATCGTATTCCGGTTGCCAGTCCAGCAGGAATTTTGCCTTGCTGTTGTCCAACCAGTTTGAGTGGAAATGGCTTGGAACATCGACCGACGGCAGGCCGCGCGTGCGTTCGAGATAGCTTGCGACCTCGCCGTAATCGACCGGACGATCCATGGCGATGTTGAAACGTTGACGCTCTGCGTGCGGATTGTCGATCGTGCTGAGGATCGCTGACACAAGGTCGCTGACGTGGACGAAGTTGCGCTTGAGCGGTCTTCCGTCGGCATCGCGCAGTAATGGTACGGTTCCGGCCTTTGCGTGGCGTCTGGCTTCATGGGGCGGAAAATACGTCTTCCAGTCCGGTCCACCGAAAACGTCGTCGCCGAAGGAAAGCGAGTGCCTGAAGTCGTCCTTTTCCATGATCCACGGCGCACGCAGGCAGCAGACGTTCATCCCATATTGGACTGAGTACTGCTCGACCATCACCTCCTCGAGGACTTTGGAGAGCGCGTAGCTGCCGGGATAGGCGCGATGCGGTGTCACCTCGGTTATCGGTCCTTCATGGCGATAGAAGAAATGGCCGACCGCGGCGTCGCCGCCGATCAGAATGAACTGCCGGGCTGCTGGGCTCATTCTGAACGATTCGAGCAGCCAAAAGAGACCTTTGACGGTCACATCCATGACGTCGGCGGGCGTTTCCTTGCAGGTCGCCAGATGCACGATATGGGTCGCGCCGGCAATCGCGGCGTCAGCGACCGCGCGATCGGCGATGGAGCCGCGGATAATCTCGAGGCGCTCGCTTGGATTGAGCACGCGGTTGTGGCAGAGCGCGCGAATGCGCGCTTTCGAAAAACGTGGTCGGTCAAGCAGCGTGGATATGAGGTGCTGCCCGACCTTGCCCGTTGCCCCGGTGACAAGGATAAGCATGCTTATCTCCCAGTAGTAGCTAATATATGATTGCGACTTTCGTCAATGTCTAATTGTCATACAAATAAGGTTTATCAGACGAGAGATCATTGACGCGGTTGTGATGATTTGCGTAAATAAGCAATCTCTCACTCAAGGGGCGGGCATATTGTGACGCGCCTTGGTGAAGGCCGCGCGTCTTGGGAGTTTGGAAGGCTGGTCGTGCTGCTAGAACTCAGCAATATTTCCAAGCACTTCGGGGCCATACAGGCCGTCAATGACATTTCGCTGTCGTTAGAGGCAGGCCAGGTTGTCGGATTGATGGGCGACAACGGCGCCGGCAAGTCGACTCTCGTCAAAATGATTGCGGGAAACTTTCGACCGAGCGAAGGCACGATGCGCCTCAATGGCAGCGAAATCGTGCTGCATCGCCCGGTCGAGGCGCGGCACTTCGGAATTGAGATCGTGCACCAGGATCTTGCCCTTTGTGACAATCTCACCGCGGCGGCGAACGTTTTTCTCGGACGCGAACTGAGGCGGGGCATCGGCCCATTGGGCGTGCTCGACTACAAGGCAATGTACCGGAGGGCCGCGGAGATCTTTAAGGAACTCCGTTCCGAGACCAGAGCACGCGACCTCGTGAAACAGATGTCGGGCGGTCAACGCCAGGCGGTGGCGATTGCGCGTACGATGATTTCGGAGGCGAAAATCGTTCTGATGGACGAGCCGACCGCGGCCATTTCCGTGCGCCAGGTCGCTGAAGTGCTCCATCTCATCCGACAACTGCGCGATCGTGGCATTCTGGTTGTGCTTATCAGCCATCGCATGCCCGACGTATTCGATGTCGCCGATCGCGTCGTTGTCATGCGCCGAGGCCGAAAGGTGGCGGACAAGCCAATCATCGAGACCTCTCCGGAAGAGGTGACAGGGCTTATTACTGGCGCCATTGAGGGTGGATAGCGGAAAACGATCTGGGTCTTTTGCGCCGGAGGAACGCGAGGTTAACATGGCAACGACGCTGCACGAGACGATAGCCCATAGGCAGCGCACGCTCGCAGCAACAGTCCTGGGCAGCCAGACCTTCTGGGTACTGGTCGCCGTCATTCTCGCCTGCATCTTCCTGTCATTCGCCACCGACAGTTTCGCAACGGCAAAGAACCTCTACAACATCACCCGCAACGTCACTTTCATCGCAATCATCGCGCTCGGGATGACGCTTGTCATCATCACCGGTGGGATTGATTTATCGGTAGGGTCGGTGCTCTGCCTGTGCAGTATGGTACTTGCAGTCACGATGCATGCGGGATACGGCATGGGGACGGGCATTGCCGTCTCGGTCGCCACGGCATTAGTGATCGGCGCGTTCAATGGCATCTTGATTGCCTATCTCGGCTTTCCGCCCTTTGTCGTAACGCTCGGCATGCTCTCGGTTGCCCGGAGCCTGGCCATGGTCGCGTCCAACAATACTGTCGTCTTCGAATTTGGCCCCGATCATGCCAAGCTGCTGGCGCTGGGCGGTGGGGCGGTCTTCGGTATCGCCAATCCAGTGATCTACATGATCGTGCTGGCGCTCCTGACCGGCTTCGTGCTGCGGTGGACGCGGATCGGCCGCTACATTTACGCCATTGGTGGCAACGAAAAGGCGGCCGTTGCCACGGGCCTTCCCGTACGACCCATCAAGGTCTGCGTCTATATGATCTCGGCGCTCTCGGCTGGCATCGCCGGCATCATTCAGACCGGCTGGCTGGGTGCTGTGACGACCAATATTGGAGCGGGCATGGAGTTGCAGGTCATCGCTGCGGCAGTGATTGGGGGCGCTAATCTCGCTGGCGGCGCAGGTACTGCCTTCGGCGCACTTGTCGGTGCGGCACTCATCGAGGTGATCCGCAATAGCCTCGGACTTCTCGGCATCAATGCGTTCTGGCAGGGGACATTCATCGGCGGCGCGATAATCCTTGCAGTCCTTTTCGATCGCATCCGCAATTTCCGCCAAAGCGAGTAGCGCACACGCCCTGCAGCACGCGATTTTCTCACGCGTTGGTCGCGCACGCCAGTGCGCGCGGTAGTGCGAGTTTGTGTTCTATTCCCGGTGGAGAACGCGCTCATCACCCGCCTACCATTCTTCGAAGGCCGCTTGCGGTCGTGAAGGCTGCTCGGACCTATGCGTCTCACTGGAGAGGAGAGGCATGACGGATCCAGCATGCTGTGGCTCGGGGTGCTCGCTACCCGTAGGCAGACGAGCCAGCGCCTATGGCCATCAGGGACAGGAGACGGGGAGACTTATGACCGAGGGCAAAGAGGTCGAGATTTGGTCGAGGGCAAGCTCGACGGTGTTGCACTTGGTGAGGCAATTTACGGCCAAACCCGCAGCGCCACACTAGCCATTCGGCAGTTCTTTGAGCATTGTCAGTCGGTTTCCAGGCAACAGAGCGATGATTTTGTCCTGTTCAAGAGCGTAGAGCACCTCCAGGATTTCATCCTGCGAGAATCCTGCCGAGGTCAAGGGATCGCCGACTTCAAACACGTTGATGGACATGTCCGGCATAGCCTTCAACGCGCGTAGGCGCTCGATCAATGCGATTTCGGTTTCCGTGAATCTGCTCATACCAACTACATAACGCTCTTCGGGCAGAATTGTCTCATGGCCATTGCACGTCTGCCGTCATCGCAATGACCATGGTCCGCGGATCGAGCTGTTCCAGCGGATCGAGCTCTTCCAGTTGCACGACCTGCGCACGGCCTGGCGGCGGCCCTCGGCTACGCGGTGTTGTCACGAAGCGTTGACGGCGTTGTGAAAAAGCCCCACCTTCGCCGGAGCGATGATGGGGCTCCTACCTTGATCCGGAGGGATCCGAGATCATCAGCAAAGCAAAAACACGAATGTACGGAAAAGGTTCCCGCTTGCTGGGCCGCCTTGGCCGGTTCCGAGAGGGGAAGGCATCGAGGCTTGCCGCCTTTGTGGGCGGTTCGCATTTGATCCGACGTATTGGTCATTTTTCGCAGAGCCTTCGCTCCCCGAAATAGGGTTGGTAGCTGCAGTCCGATGGCCGGAAGGAGCGATAGCTGCGAGAGCAAGCGGTGATGTTGCAGCTCTGAGGCGGAGCGCTGTCGTCAACCAGAACGCCCGCTGCGGGGGTCGCCAACGCTTCCCGCATGAAATCCCGCCAAATCTGCGCTGGCATATCCCCGCCCGTCACGCCTTTCATCGGCGTGTCATCGTCGTTGCCGACCCAGACCCCTGCGACAAGCGGCTCGGTGAACCCGACAAACCAAGCGTCACGATTGTTCTGGCTGGTGCCGGTCTTGCCAGCAGCAAACGCGCCGGGGTCGGCTGCGCGCCCGGTACCGCGTTCCACGACAAGCTGTAGAAGGGAAAGGAGATCGCGCCGATACGGGGCCAGATCCACGCTTGGCGTATCTTTTGCCCCGACTCGAAAAGCCGTTGCTTGGTTCGAAGCCTGAAATTCGATAATTCCCCTGGGTTCAACGGGGGCCTTGCCGAATTGCACGGACGCATAGGCGCTTGTCAGGTCAAGCAAGCTGACCTCGGACGTGCCTAACGCCAGCGAAGGCGTATCGACAAGTGGCGCGTCGATCCCGAGTTCACGCGCGGCACTGATCACCTTGTCAAGGCCGACATGTTGGGCGAGCGCCACTGTTGGCGCGTTGAGAGACCGGGCGAAGGCCTCAGCGATCGTGACCCAGCCGCGATAGCGGCCGCCGGAATTCTCTGGTGACCAGCCGTTGATTTCGATCGGTGCGTCCAGTACCCGGTCGGATAATGAAAGTCCGGCCTTCAGAGCGGCATAGTAAACGAACAGCTTGAAGGTGGAGCCCGGCTGCCGTTTTGCCGTGACGGCACGGTTGAACTGGCTCTCGTTGTAATCGCGGCCGCCGACCATGGCCACAACCGCTCCATCCGGGGTCATTGCCACCAATGCGGCCTGAGATGCACCAACAGTTCTTCCCTCAGTATCCAAGGCCCTCTTGATGACCCTTTCGGCAATCCCCTGAAGCCGGGGAACAAGCGTCGTTCGAACTGTGGTCGAGCCCGGCGAAGTCCCGGCGATTTCGCTCGCCTGCGGTGAGACCCAGTCCGCAAACCAACTGCCGGATCGGGGCGTTGGCGTTGTCGGGTGGAGGGTAGCAAAGCTCGCCTTGATCTGCGCAGCCTTTGACGCGTCGACCTTGCCGTTCGCAACCATCGCGTCGAGGACGACCGATGTGCGCTTTCGGGAACCTTCAAGATTGTCGATCGGGTTCCATAGGCTAGGAGCCCGCAACAATCCCGCCAGAAGCGCCGATTCCGAAAGGTTTAGCGCTCCGATATCCTTGTTGAAATAAATGCGTGCGGCGGCCGGCATGCCCGTTGCGCCAGCGCCAAGATAGGCGCTGTTGAGGTAACGCGTCAGGATTTCCTGCTTTCCGAGTTTCCACTCCAGCCACAGGGCAATCACGAACTCCTGTATCTTTCGTTTTACCGTACGATCGCTGTCGAGATACTGCAACTTGATGAGCTGCTGGGTGATCGTGCTACCACCCTCCACAACCGACCCTGCCTTGAGGTTTCGAAGAAGCGCTCGTCCGATGCCTCTGATATCGATGCCGAAGTGGTCCATGAACCGCCGGTCTTCAACAGACAGTACCGCATCGATCAGTTGTGGCGTGAATTGGTCGAACTGTGCGTAAGGTCCTTGATAAGGTCCTTGTCTGACCAGCGGCTGACCGTCCGCGGTTTCCAACACCACGATAGGCTTTAGTGTACCGTCCCGGATCTCGGCCCAAGGGACATCTTTTAGCGCCCACACCAAGCCCGTTACACCAACCAGAATACAGAAAACGGCGGTCAGCCGCGCCGCCGATTTCCACCTGGCTTTCCTTTGCAAGACAGGCTGGCTAGACCGGCGAAGCGCTCGTCCTGCCTTTTTGGGAGCGTTCGCAAGTGCCCCGCCGAGATTTTTCAGGAGAAATGAAAGAGTTTGCTTATCCGTAGCCTGGACCTTGGTCTTTACGGACGAAGCAGCCGCCCGGACCTTGACCTTGACCGCTGTTGAGATAGCCCGCAAATCGTAGTGAAGCGCACGAAGCAGAGCGTGCGCTGCCTGTCGGGTCTGCTCAAACGGCAGAGGCAGATGTTCGCTCGTTCCAGCTCGTATCAACGGGTCAGCGTCTGCGCTGTGATCCGCCTCTTTTGTTCCCGCGGGTGCTCTCTGGGCGAGCATTTCCGCCTTTTGATGGTCGTCCGACCCAGTGCCACTTCGTGTAGAGACGTGAGGATTGCGGGGCATTTTTTAAGACGCTCAAACACTTAATGACTTAGAGCACTGTGGCGGGTTCTCAACGTACGGCAAAGACGCTGGTTCCAGCCAAAGGAAATACGCCGCCATCATCAGTGCGCGCGTCACGACAGGTGGGACCTAAAAATCCCAACCGTGGCGGGCGCGAGCTTAGGTCTTGAGACTGCCTTTACCAGCCCGCGAACTGCGAAACAACTGTATCCGGAACGTCGGAGACTTCGGCGAAAGCTCGATCCAGAACGTTTAATGCCTGAACGATGTCGGTGTCCGGGACGGTCAGCGGCGGAGTCATCTCCAGAACATTTGCGTTCATCCCGACACAGTAGACGACGAGGCCGAGTTCATAGGCCCGATAGATAAGTTTTGCTGCTTCCGCTCGCGCTGGAGCCCGTGTCTGCCGATCGAGAACGAGGTCGACGCCGCAGGCAAGACCTCGACCGCGGATATCGCCGATCAGTTGATATCGTTCGGCAAGCCTTGCCAGGCCGTCGCGCAGCAGTTTGCCTTTGCGCTCCGCTTCCTGCGCAAGCTCGTCGCGCTCAATGGTTTCAAGAACGGCAAGGCCGGCGGCAGTAGAGATCGGATTGCCGTGGAGCGTCTGCATGGCAAAGGCGCTGGCACAATCGAGGATGCGTGCCGGGCCGATCGCGGCAGAAAGCGGCAGCCCGCCGCCAAGACCCTTGCCGATGGTCAGGATGTCGGGGACGAAATCCTCATGTTCGAAGCAATGCAGGCGGCCGCTGCGGCCAAGCCCGACCTTCACTTCGTCGCAGACGACGAGCACATTGAATTCCCGGCAGATCGCGGAAAAGGCTTTAAAAAAACCGGTTGGCGGAACGATCAGGCCGCCGTCGGACTGGATCGGCTCGATGAAGGCGACCGCGAAACGCTCCGGCGCCGCCTCAAGTCGCTCCCGTAATTCTGCGAGTATCGCACCACCTGTCGGGTCGTCGTGGTAGGGCCGGTAGGGATCGGGGTACGGTAGCAGGAGCAGTCCGTCTGCCTTGGTCGCGCCCGCCTGGACGCTGTGGCCGGAAAAAGCCATCGAGCCCACGGTACAGCCGTGGTAGGCGCCGACGAAGGCGATGACGCCCGACCGTCCCGTCGCCTTGGTGACAGCGCGGAAGACCGCCTCGTTGGCATCGGATCCGGAATGACCGAACCAGACCTTGTTGTCGCCCGATCCGGGAAAGGCCGTGAGGAGTTTTTCGGCAAGGGCCGCCGCCGGTCCATTGGCGGCAGAAAGAACACTGGCGCCGGCGGGATTTGCCGCAGCACCGGAGATTGCCTCAACCAGCGCCGGGTGGCCATAGCCAAGGCTCGCCGCCCCCCATGCCCCGGAGAGGTCGATCAGTTCGCGGCCGTTTTCCTCCGTCAGCCTCGCGCCGCGGCCACCGGTCACTGCAAGCGGGAAGAAGCGCAGCTTCTGCAGGTTGGCGATTGCCGCTTGGTCTCTCTCGTAGAGTGCGGTCACGGGGCTTCCCCTACGCTAGCTCTAAGACACCGGGTGAGACGCTCGCCCCAGGCAGTGACGCCCGCATCCGTATCGATCAGATCGTGGCGCACCTCGACCAGAACGCCCGGAAGCCCACGCGCGTCGGCATGAACCGGCACGGTGTAATCCTCGTCGGGATGGATGTTGTAGGGCTCGTTGTCGCCGATCGTCAGCTGGCTTTCGCTGGCCAGTTCTCGGATCAGCGAACCGGCAAAATCGACGGCGTCGCGATAGAGGATGCCGGCCTGCCAGGGGCGCGGCTTGCCGAAATAGACCGGCGTGAAGCTGTGGATGCCGACGACAAATGGCCGCTTGCCTTCGCCTTCGAGCCGGTCGAGCCGGCGGCTGACCGCTTCAGCGAAGGGCGTGAACAGCGTATCGATCCGCTGCTGCCGCTCGTCGTCGCTCAGGTTTCGGTTGGCGGGGATCTCCGTCGTCTCGCTGATCTCGGGGATCATCGAGGGGGCGGGAAGCGGCCGGTTGCAGTCAATCACCAACCTTGAATAGTTGGTGAAGAACAGTGGTGCATCGAGGCTGAGGCTTAGGTGCTGAGCCAGCGCCATGGCGCCGATATCCCAGGCGATGTGGCGCTGGCGCTCGTGCAGCGGAAGCCCCATATCGCCGAGCGCGCGTGGCATCCGGTTGGAGGCGTGCTCGCATAAGAGCAGGATCGGGGAGGTGCCGTCCGGGTTGAAGACCGCATAGGGCGGCAGTTCGTCGATCGAAAGCAGCGGCGCGCTCGGGTCGTGTCGCGCGCCGGGTTCTAGGCTCTTGATGGCCGTTGTCGAGGTCATGGGTTGCCCATCCGTCAATCAGTAGACCGCCGCATAGCGGGCACAAAGTTCGTCCGGCGAGAGCCCATCGACGATCTCGATCTCCTTGCGCTTCATCGCCATGTAGCAGTCAAGGAAATCTCGAGAGAACCAGCCCGTGACGACCGGATCGGCGGCGAGCGTATCCAGAGCTTCCGGCAGGCTCGCGGGCAGGCGACGAATACCGAGCTTCTCCTGCTCTGCCGGCGAGAAATCGGAGGGGTCGGAATTGATCAAGGGCGGCTGTTCGAGCCCGGCCTTGATGCCTTCGAGGCCGGCCTTCAACAAGACGGCCAGCGACAGGTGCGGGCTGGCGCATGCGTCGGCGGCGCGGTATTCCATGTTGAACTGCCTGGCCGGATTGCTGCCGGGAAGGTCCAGTGTCGGGCAGATCCTGAGCGTCGCTTCGCGGTTCTTTTCGCCAAGGCAGGTGTAAGCGGCGCTCCAATGGTGCGGCACGAGCCGCATGTAGGAAAGCACCGACGGAGCGGTAAAGGCGGTCAGCGCCGGCAGATGCTTGATGACGCCGGCGGCAAAGGCGCCGGCGATCTTGGAGAGCCTGCCGGGGCGCGAGGCGTCAAAGGTCACCGGATTGCCGTCGAGATCGGTGAAGCTCACATGCAGGTGCACGCCGTTGCCGACGCCATTCGAGACCGTCTTCGGGGCAAAACTCGCATTCCAGCCGAAGAGGGCGGCGACTTCCTTGGTGATTGCACGGATGGTAGCGCCGCGATCGGCGGCGGTCAGCGCGTCGGCGGGACGGCAGGTGATTTCGAACTGGTCCTTTCCGTATTCCGGCAGGAACATTTCCGGCTCGGCGCCGGCTTCCTGCAAAGCGGTCATCAGCAGAGACCCGAAGGGTTCGGCACGGCGCTGGGCGCGCAGGCCGAAGGACGGCGCATCCGGCCAGTCGACGCCGAGCAACTGGAACTCCTGCTCGACGGCTGAAATGACTTTGAGGCCGACTTGTTCGTATTCCTTCAGCGTCTGTTTCAGGAAGCTGCGTACGCAGCAGTCCCAGGCATTGCCTTGGAGGTCGGTGATGTCGGCGTGATAGAAATGCAGCGGCGTCTCGTCTGGCAGGCAGGTGACGCGCGCCTTGCTGTCAGGGTCGGCCATCAGCCGGAGGTCGCCGGCCGAGCCCCAGGGATTGTTCTCGGCAATCAGGTCGAAGGGCGTGAGCGCCAGGTTGGCCGGCACCCAGCCGACACCCTTGCGCAGGTAGCTGTCGATCTCGGAAGCCGCAAAACTGCGGCCGCGCGTGATGCCGGCGATGTCGGTCGTGACGAAGGTGGCAAGTTCCGTCAGTGCGGCGGCCGCCTTGCCGTTGTTGGTTTCCGTCATGGGGTTCCCCTCTATTCGTTCATTTTTTAGGCGGCGACTCAGGCTTGGCGCAAAGTGCCGAGGCGGCTGACCACCGTCTCAGTGTCGGTCGTCCAGCAATAGCCGGAGTAGGCACGAAGGGCCGCGTCATGGCGCTGCTCGCTATAGGTGGCGCAGGCGTCGTTGACGACGGTGACAAGGTAACCGCGGTCGGCGGCGTCGCGCACCGCCATGTCGACGCACTGGTCGGTGATGACGCCGGCGATGATCAGGTAGCGGGTGTTGAGGTTGCGCAGGACGTAGTCGATGTTGGTCGAGTTGAAGACGCCCGACGACGTCTTCGGCAGCACGATCTCGTTGTCGATGGGCGAAAGTTCCGGAATGACCTGCCCCTCCGGAGAACCTTTCGGCACGTGCATGTCGGAGAGCTTGTGGTCGAGCGAGCGGTCGCGGCCGTCGAGCGTCAGGCTTTCGATGATCGTGTGCAGCACATCGCAACCGGCCTTTCGCGCCGCCTCCAGAATGCGTACCTGGTTTGGGATGACGGTCTGGCGCAGGCGCCTGTGATAATAGCTCTCGGCGTCCTGCGGGTGGGTCGGGTCGAGGTTCGGCTCGCACCAGATGCGCTGCATGTCGACGAACAGCAGCGAGGTGCGGCCAGCCTCATAGGCGCTGTCGCGCCTCAAGCGATCGTCGCCAACCTTGACAGTGACTGCACTCATTCGAATTCTCCTCGGTTTATTTTGGTTCGCCGGGACGGCGGAAAGGGTCAGCGGTCGTCTTCAACGGCTGGATTGAAGGCGTCCTCCGTGATGGCGTATCCGCGGCGCAGGTCCTCCATGCGCTCGATGCGACCACGTGACTGCGTGGCAAGGCGGGCGGTAAGTGCCGCAATCACCGCCTCCGTCTGGGCAATCGCCGGCACCATCGTGTCGTAGGGCGAGACCGTGTCGACGGGTGCCGTCAGCGTCACTGTCGCGAAATCGGCGATCGGCGAGAGCCAGCGGTCAGTAAAGAGCACGATGCGCGATCCTTGCTCGGCCGCCTGACGAGCAAAGCGGATCGTGTCGTTCTGGTAGCGGCGATAGTCATAGACGAAAAGCACGTCGCGCTTGCCGAGGTCGACAAGCTGATCGACCTGGTCGGCCTGACTGCCGTTGATCCAGCGCGTGTCGCCCCTGAGCTGCTTCATGTGCGACCAGAGGAGGCCCGCGAGAAAGCCGCTGAAGCGGCCGCCGAGGCAATGGATGCGAGCGCTCATGTCGGCCGCCGCATCCACGGCTGCCTCGAAGTCTTCCGAAGGTAGCATTTGCATCGAAGACTCCAGCGCATGGATGCTGGCGCGAAGGAAGTACTGGTAGAAGTTCTCTTGTTCCAGCGACGGGCGGCGCGCGTCGAGCATGGAGAGCGGCGAGCTCATGCGCTCTTGGACTTCACTGAGCAGCGCCTTCTGGAACTCCGGATAACCCTCAAAGCCCAGTGTGTTGGCAAAGCGCACGACGGTCGGATTGCTGACGCCGGCAGCGGCCGCGAGATGCGCGACCGTGTTCAGCCCTGCTGCCGGATAATTCGACAGAAGCTGCCTGACGATCTTCAGTTCCGAGCGCGTGAAGGTAATTGCGCCGTCTGTCAGTCGGTCCCGGATTGCCACGATTTCTGCCTCCCAAAAACGATGGCGTGAATTCCGATTTCTAATTTTTGTTACATAATTGCTAGCAGAGAATGTTTTTTGAAACAAGATTGACATTTGGTCGATCTGCGATAACGTTCATGTCGGGAACGGGCCCGAGCCAAAAAATACGCGGCCGGGCCAAAATCTGGGGGAATGCGGATGGTGCGCATCAGGCGAGAAACCGTCGTTGGTATCCTTGTAGCGTCGCTGCCGCTTTTGGCCGCTGCCGCCATCGCCTCGTTGTTCTTTCCGGGCAGCGGCGAGCGCCTGGTGACGCTTTACATGATCAACGTCATCGCCGTGCTCGGCATCGGCATCTATGCCGGCAATTCCGGTATCGTTTCCTTCGGCCACGTCGGCTTCATGGCGATCGGTGCCTATGCGTCGGGTCTGTTGACGCTAAATCCGATCATCCAAAAGACAGCGTTGCCACATCTGCCGGAATGGCTGGCCGGGATGGGCATGCCCTTCCTTCCGGCACTTGCGATTGCGCTTGTCGTGGTTGCGTTCGTCGCGGTGCTGATCGGCATTCCCGTGGCGCGCCTTGGCGGCTCATCGGCTTCGATCGCGACCCTTGGGTTCCTCGTCATCGTGCATGTTGTGCTCGTCGCCTCGACCGATTTCACCCGCGGCAGCCAGACCTTTTTTGGTATTCCCCGCGCGGTCAATCTCTGGGTGGCGGTGCCCTTTGCTATCGCTGCCGTGGTGGTTGCGCGTCTCTATCGGGATTCGAGTGCTGGCTTGAAGCTTCGGGCGTCGCGCGAAGACGAGATCGCCTCGAGCGCCGTCGGCGTCAATGTCAAACTGCAGCGCTTCTTCGCCTGGGTTCTCGGTGCGGTGCTTGCAGGCGCTGCTGGCGCCTTGCTGGCCCATTTCCTCGGAGCGTTTTCGCCGAAAGACTTCTACTTCAACCTCACCTTCATGCTTTTGGCGATGCTGATCCTCGGCGGTATCACCACCGTCTCGGGTGCCGTCGGCGGCGCTGCCGTAATCATGCTGATTGTCGAACTCCTGCGCAAACTCGAGGGTGGCGTCGATCTCGGCTTCCTCAAGCTGCCGACCGTCTTCGGCCTCACCGACATCGGGATCGGCGTGGCAATCCTCGTCGTGATGTACCGCCTGCAGGATGGCCTCTTCGGTGTGCGCGAACTTGACGAGCGCTTCGGCTGGTTCAAGCGCTCCACAGAGAAGGACGTTGTGCCGGTAAAAAGCGTGCCTGCGTCCGAGGCCGCTGCAGCCGGTCACGGCTCTCTCCGGGTCGAAAATCTCGGCAAGAAATTTGCCGGCCTCGTGGCGCTCGAGAACGCCAATTTCGAGATCAAGCCCGGTATCGTCACTGGCCTTATCGGCCCGAACGGTGCGGGCAAGTCCACGCTGATCAACAGTGTGTCCGGCGTCGTGCCGCCGTCGACGGGCCGCGTGCTGATCGATGGCCAGGATGTGGCGTCGCTTGCCGTTCACGCGGTTCCCGTCGCGGGCCTTGCCCGTACCTTCCAGAACATCCGTCTCTTCAAGAACCTAACGGTCATCGAGAACGTCACGGTCGCGGCGAGCGCCTTGAAGGCGGGCGGTGAGGATCCCGCTGCCCGTGCCTTGACGGTGCTTTCGGAAGTGGGCCTCGCGGAATTTGCCGACCAGCTGGCCGGCACGCTTTCCTACGGTGCGCAGAGGCGGCTAGAAATCGCCCGCGCGCTGGCGCTGAAACCGCGTTACCTGCTGCTCGACGAGCCGGCTGCCGGCATGAACCCGGCCGAGACCGAGGAATTGATGCATGTGCTCGACCGCATCCGCACGAAATACCGCCTCGGCCTGCTCGTCGTCGAGCATGACCTGAAGCTGATCATGCGGCTCTGCGATGTTGTCGTCGTGCTCAACAAGGGCCAGCAGATCGCCATCGGCACACCGGCGGAAATCCAGGCTAACCCTGATGTCATCGAGGCCTACATCGGCCGCCGCCGCTCAACGGCGCAGGCGCGCAACGCGCCCGTCGGGACCCCCGTTCTGCCGTCCGGCGCGCCGGGCCTGCATAAACCAGCATAAATCAAAAGAGGGAGCTTTTCGGATGAAGAAGAACGTCACGGCCCTGTGCCTCACAACCATGCTTGGCGGTATCGCGTTGTCGCCGCTACCCGCATTTGCAGACGATCTGGTTATCGGTCTTGCGACCGCACAGACCGGCGGTCTTGCACCCTATGACCAGCCGTCGCTGAAGGGTCTGGAAATGGCGGTCGAGGAGATCAATGCGGCCGGTGGTGCTGCCGGCAAATTCCCGATCAAGCTCGTCGCCAAGGATACGCGCTCGGATGCGGCGCAGACGGCGCTGGTGGCGCAGGAGCTGGTTGACGAAGGCGTCAAGATCGTGATCACGCCTTGCGATGCCGATCCGTCGATTGCTGCCGGCCAGGTGACGCAGGCAGCCCAGATCCCCGCCTTCTCCTTCTGCGCCACGACGCCGACCATGCCGCTTGCGGTGGGCGACTACATGTTTGGCAATTATCCGGCCGACAACGTCCAGGCCTCTGTTCTTGCGACCTACGCGTTCGAGAAGGGTTACAAGAAGGCCTACATCCTGAAGTCGCCGGATAGCGCCTATACTCTGAAGCTGCCGGAGTATTTCGCCGTTGCGTTCAAAGCCAAGGGCGGCGAACTGCTCGGTGAGGGCACCTACAGCATGGGCCAGCAGGACTTCGGCGCCGAGGTCACCAAGATCAAGGCGATGAACCCGGCGCCCGACGTCATCATGACGGCGGCCTACGAGCCGGATTTCCCAGCCTTCATCCGTCAGCTGCGCGGTGCAGGGGTGGCCACGCCGATCCTCGGCAGCGACGGCATCGATTCGCCCACGACCTTCGGCCTTGGTGCCACCGTCGACGGGGTTGTCTTTACAACCGCAGGCTTTGCCAGCGAAGGCAGCCCGCTTGCTGACTTCAATGTGAAGTACAAGGAAAAATACGGTCAGGTGCCGGATACGGTCTACATCGCCAACGGCTACGACCTTGGCAAGGTGATCGACGCGGCGGTGACGGAGGCAAACAGTATCGATCCGGTTGCCATACGCAACGCGATCGCCTCGCTCGAAAACGTCCAGGGTGTGACCGGCCCGATCAGCTATGCCGGCACGCAAGGGATGCCGATGCGCTCGGTATCGCTGGTGCAGATCGAAAGCGGCAATCGCCAGCTGATCAGTCAGGGCGTTCCGGCGGCCGCCGACGTTCCAGCCCCCTGATCGATCACCTGTGGTGGTCACCGGATTTCCCCGGGGATCGTGCCTGTCTGCGCCGGCGGCGCTTTGCAATCCACGGCAAGGACTTTGCCCGATGATGATGAGTGAAATTCCCGTTCTGAAGCCGCTTCTGGAAGTGAGCGGCCTTAAGGTCGCCTATGGTGCGGTCGAAGCCCTGAAGGGTGTTGATCTCGCCGTCGGCAAAGGGCAGATCGTGACGTTGCTCGGCGCCAACGGCGCTGGCAAGAGCTCGACGCTGAACGCGCTTGTCGGTCTGGCGGGAAAGAAGGCCGGACGTGTGTCTTTCAACGGCCGGGATGTTTCCGGCCTCGCGCCGGAACAGATTGTCCGGCTCGGAATGACCTTGACGCCCGAGGGACGGCGCATCTTCCCGAGCCTCACCGTCGACGAACACCTGCTGCTCGGCGGCGCCATGCACAAGGCGCGTGGCGCGATATCAGAGGTGCGCGAAGACATGCTCTCGCGATTCCCGATCCTGAAAGAACGCCTCACCCAGAAGGCCGGCTCGCTCTCAGGGGGCGAACAGCAGATGCTCGCGATCGCCCGCTCGATGATGTCGTCGCCTGACTTGTTGCTGCTCGACGAGCCCTCGCTCGGCCTGGCGCCGCAGGTGGTGGATCTGATCTTCGACCTGATCGCCGGGCTGAGACAAAAGGGCCTGACGATCCTCCTGGTCGAGCAGAACGTCTCTCTGTCGCTCGAGATTGCTGACGCGGGCTACGTCATGGCCAATGGCCGGGTCGTGCTTTCGGGCACGGCCGCCGAACTGCGCAATTCAACCGAAATCCAGGGCGCCTATCTCGGCGCCTGAGCCGAGCGCGTGGAGGGTCAATTCATGGACATGTTCCTGCAGCAACTCGTCAATGCGCTCAGCCTCGGCGGCACTTATGCGCTTCTGGCGCTTGGCCTTGCGGTCGTCTTCTCGATCATGGGGCTCATCAATTTCGCCCATGGCGAACTGATGACGGCTGCCGGCTACGGCCTCTGCTTTGCCCTGTTGCTGGGCCTGCCGTTTCCGCTCGCTGTCTGTGCGGCTCTTTTGATCGCCATCGTGCTCGCCATGCTGATGGAGCGCATCGCCTTTCGGCCGGTGCGCGGCGCCAGTGGCACGACGCTGCTTCTAACGAGCTTTGCCGTCAGCGCGATCCTGCGCGTGATCTTCCAGAATTTCATTTCCGCCCGTCCGAAGCCGGTGCCGATGCCCGAGAGCTTTTCCGGCACGATCGAGATCGGCGGCCTGCATCTGGGCCTCATTCAGGGAACCTCGATCCTCGTCACGATCATCATGCTGGTCGGCCTGAACCTCTTCCTTCGCACGACCGTGCTCGGTCGTGCCATGCGTGCTGCATCCGAAGATTTCGCTATCGTTCGGCTGATGGGTATCCGCGCCAATGCGGTGGTCGCTACCGCCTTTGCGATCTCCGGCCTGCTTGCCGGCGTCGCCGGCATCCTCTGGGTGGCCCAGCGCGGCAGTGTCGATCCGTTGATGGGCTTCCTGCCAGTGCTCAAAGCCTTTATCGCCGCAATTATCGGTGGGCTCGGCAGCCTCTCCGGCGCTGTCGCCGGCGGCTTTCTGCTCGGCTTCATCGAAGTGTTCTTGCAAGCCTATCTGCCGGAAAGCCTGCTCAGCTACCGCGACGCCTTCACTATCCTGCTCGTCATCGGGGTTCTGCTCTTTGCTCCGCAGGGGTTGCTTGCAAAGAAGACCGTCATCAAGCTTTGATGTTCGCGAAAGCACCTGGTATCGGGATGATAGGGTCAGTGCAGACGCAAGCAATGGCAATGAGTTGGCATTGATCGTCCGCAATCACCTTGTGGGCTCGTCGAGGTCGGCAGGATTTGCGGCTTGCCCTTGGGCCCTGTCGTCTTCCCGTCATGGCACTTGGTATCAACGAATGGAATGGAAATGCCGCACATAGTCGTAAAGATGTTCCCTGGCCGCTCCGAGGAGCAGAAACAGGAATTCGCCGCGAAAGTGGTCGAAGCTGCGAAAACCATCCTAGGCTCAAGCGACGCTTCGCTTTCCGTTTCCATCTTGGAAGTGGATCCGGCGGAGTGGGATGCGAGTGTCTACGACCCGGAAATCGTGGCGAACGAAAGCACGCTCTATAAACGGCCGGGTTACGGGGCTCTCTCACAGTCGTAGGGGGTGATCGCCGAGGGCGTTTTTGAATGAAGCGGGGGTGCCATGCAAACCCCGCTCGCCTCGGCCACACGGCCACTTTGCCCGGCATGCTGACAGGATTGGAGTGTCCAATGTTCATTCATCTGCTGGCGCTGCCAGCGGAAGAGCGCGCTATTCAGGATGGGGTGGCGCACCAGGCACCTGCGCTCGCTCCGTAGGCGCAAACCCCGCGACCCGGATCTACGTCTGCACTTGTGATCGTCAGGCTGAGCTCGGATCCCACGTCGGTTTGTCAACCGTGGTGCAAGGTACAGCCCGCCAATTGGAATGACGAGCATTGAGCAGCGTTGAATTCCCGTCCACCACGAGCCACAGCCCGTTGCCAAGGGCGTGTACAGTGAGGGGTTTTCGCTTCTCCTGCTTGCCGCGCGCCGACGCAAGCATATAGCGGTTCGCGCTGATGATGCCTCGTTCGCGCATTCGCGCGTTAACAAGCTGCTCGAGCGGAATAAGCAGATGTGCTTCTCCAAGATCGAAGTAGAGCGAAGGATCATCCGGCAACCTTTCGAGCGCGGCCGCGATCTCTTGGTTCAACTCCATCTTTCCAACGGCGCCGTCGGCCTGGAGTGCTAGATACTTTCGCGACATTTCATCGGCTTTCATTCAGCGCTACAGCGACGAGCACTTCGCTGGGCCATCCCGGCCAGGACGACCCTGAAACGTGGTGTGCCAATGGGCGTGGGACCGTGCCTTGCTCGTCGGCATTCGGTACCATTATCGCTCATGATTGCTGGGTATCTATGTGAAATCGCACTGTCGGCTGTCCGACCGACAAATTTCAACTGTTCCCCAATGTGCATGCTAATTGTTGGGTCAATCGAAGGCTTTTCTTTCGCCTGCCAGGGGTCCACAGCGTTTGATGTGAAATCGGCCAATGAGCCGTTTTTGCCATCTGAACGCTGCCGATCGCTTGAGCGCCTGCCTAGCTCAAAGGCCTTCGAGGGATCCTCCAGTGTCAGGCACCAATTGCTGCGCCGGTACCATCGAACAGCGAGGACCGGCTCTCGTCGATCCGGATCCCGACGGCTTCGCCAACGCGGAAAGGTGTGTCGGCCGGTGCGCTGACATTGATCAGGCCGAGCCGGCCGGCGCGAACGAAGACGCTCATATTGCCGCCGAGATACTCGCTCGCCTCGATGATGCCGCGGCAATGCCCAGTTTCCGGAGCAACCAGCGTCAAGTGCTCGGGCCTTGCGCCCAGTTTCTCGGGTTCGACCGTCCCTGGCATGGGAAGCGCTAGATCGCCTTCGCCGCTCAGGTCGAGGCGGCCGCCCTGGTCGCGCCGGCATGGCAGGAGGTTCATCTTTGGGCTGCCGATGAACTGCGCGACGAAAAGGTTCGCCGGCTTTTCGTAGAGGTCTCTCGGGCTACCCTGCTGCATGATCCGCCCGTCCTTCATCACGACGATCCGGTCGGCCAGCGTCATCGCCTCCACCTGGTCATGGGTTACATAGATCATGGTGGCGCCAAGCGTGCGATGCAGCTTGGCGATCTCAAGCCGCATATCGACGCGCAGGGCCGCATCGAGGTTTGAAAGCGGCTCGTCAAAGAGAAAGCCCACCGGCTCGCGCACAATTGCCCGCCCGATTGCGACTCGCTGGCGCTGGCCGCCCGAGAGTTCCTTCGGATAGCGGTCCAGAAGGGGCGTGAGCTTCAGCGTTTCCGCCGCTGCCTCGATCTTGGCCCTTGCGGTCGCCGACGGCACTTTGGCGAGCCTCAGGCCGAAGCCCATGTTCTGCCGCACCGTCATGTGCGGATAGAGCGCATAGGACTGGAAGACCATGGCGAGCTGACGATCGACCGGCGAAGCGGACGTCGCATCCCGCCCATTGATCAAAATCTGGCCGTCGGTCGTTGCCTCGAGACCCGCGATCATGCGCAACAGCGTTGACTTGCCGCAGCCGGAGGGCCCGACGATGACGACGAATTCACCGTCGGCGATCTCAAGGTCGAGCTCCCGGATGATCTCAACTGCGCCGTAGCGCTTTCCGGCTTTCCTGAGCGAAATCGTTCCCATGCGTGTCTCCTGGAATATCAACCCTTGACCGCGCCGGCGGTCATCGATCCACTGATCTGGCGGTACATCACGAGGCCGAGCAGCATTGGCGGCAAAGCGCCGACGACCATCACTGCCGATGCTACGCCCCACTGCACACCGCCGCCGCTTGCGGCAAAAAAGAAGGATGCGCCGACCGTGACCGGAACTGCCTTGGAGGTCGTCAGCATCAGGCCGAAGAGGAATTCGTTCCACGCGGTGATGAAGCCGAAGATCAGGCTGGTGACGATCGCCGGCCGGCAGAGCGGCATCACGACCTTGATGAGGATCTGCGTGCGGTTTGCACCATCCATGAGGGCAGCCTCGTCGAGTTCCGCGGGCAGGTCACGGATGGCGTTGACGAGGATGACGAGCGCAAGCGGCAGGTTGACGATCGTCAGGATCAGCCCCAGCCCCAGGCGCGTATCAAGCAGCGCAAGCCACTGGAACATCATGTAGAGCGGGATCGCGAAGATGATCAGCGGCACGGCGCGCAGGTTGACAATAAAGGGCAGGAGTGTGCGTTCGCCAATCTTGCCGCGGGCAATCGCGTAGGCTGCGGGGAGCGCCAGCGCCACGGCAAGTACCGTTCCCATCAGCGCCACAGCAAGGCTGTTGAACAGATAGAGGAAGATGTTCAGCCGATCGGAGACCTCGAACACGGCGCGGTAGTTCTCAAATGTCGGGGCCTGCACCCAGAGGCCGGGGTTTCCGGAAAGCTCGCGCGCACTCTTGAACGAGGTGGAAAGCGTCACCAGCACCGGAAAGTTCAAGCCGATGGCGGCAACAGCGAACACGAACCAACGGAGTACTGACATCATCGCTTGGCTCCTTTCCGCCGGCTGGCGAGAGCATTGAGGCCATAAAGCACGGCGAAGGAGGCGACGAACAGGACGACTGAGGCGGCAACCGCCTTGCCGATGGCGCCCTGCTTGAAGAAGGCCTCATAGATGTAGATCGACAGCGATGCCGTCGATCCGCCGGGACCGCTCCCGGTCAACACATAGACGTTGTCAAAGACCCGGAAGCCGTCGATGAAGCGGATAAGCAACGCGGCCGCGATCGTAGGGCCCATCATCGGCAGTTCGATGAACCACAGGCGCTGCAGGCTTCGCGCCCCGTCCATTGCGGATGCTTCGGCAATCTCGGAAGGGATCGCCTGATAGGCCATGTAGAAAAGCAGCAGCGTGAATGGTGTCCACTGCAACGTCTCAACGACGACCAGGGTCCAGAAGGCGGAGCCGGGCCCAAGGAACGAGATGCTGGCGCCGAAATAGGTCCAGAGATAATAAGGTACCGGCCCGACGAATTCGTGCAAGACAAGGCGGTACATCAGGCCGACCAGTGCCGGCGCGACCATGAGCGGCAGCATCAGGATCGCCATCAGCCAGCTCCGTTTTTCGATGAGCGGCGACAGGAAGATCGCCAGCGACAGCCCGAGCAGGCATTCGAGAATAGCGGTCAAGAGGCCGAAGCGCAGCGAGAACCAGCTTGCCTGCCAGAAAGCCGCATCGCTCCAGACCGAGAGAAAGTTCTTGAGCCCGGTAAACGTCGGCTGGCGCAGCGTCTCGAAGGAGACCTCGGAGACCGAATAGATCAGATTGACGAGGGCCGGGAAGCCCAGGAAAACGAGCAGGAAGAGGACGAGCGGCGTGGCGAGCAGCCGGAACTCAGGGGCATTGGATTGCGGTCTGGCTATCGTCATGGCACCGATCTGTGTCTGTTGTCGGTCGGGCAAGGGGACGCAAGGTGTTTCCTCGGTCCACTTGCCTGTTACAGGAGATCTAGCCAGCCCAAATCCTTGAGCTGGATGGCTCTTTGGCACCGCGGACGCGGCGCACCTGGATCCCGTGTGGAGCACTGGCAAGTGGGGTGGAGAAAGATTCCCCGGTACCCGCTTGTCGTTGAGAGCTGCGGCCTCCTGGTGGACGCCGCAACCCTTTCACTTACTTCAGCAGGTCTGCCATGCCCTTTTCGGTGTTAGCGAGCGCATCCTCGATCGATTGCTGGCCGGACCAGTAGCCGGTGAACTCCTTGGCCTGCAGTTCGTAGACCGACAGCGCCTTGGCTGACGTAGCACCGTTCATGACGTAACCGTACTTGCCGGCGAATTCGCCGAGCTTGACGAGATCAGGCCGGGAATCGGCGACCTCAACGACCACTTCCGGCGTCAGGGCTGGTGCGCCGTTGTTTTTGGCGTAGATCAGCGCGGCTTCCTTGGAAGACAGCCACTTCACGAACTTGGCCGCACCCTCCTTGTTTTCGGCATTCTTGTTGAGGCCGAAACCGAGGCCGTGGATATGGGTGAAGCGCCCTTGAGGACCTGCAGGTGGTGCGACCGTTTCGGTCACGTCTGCCACAGCAGGGGATTTCTCCTTGCTCGTCAGGTCGCCGGCTGCCGCATTCCATTGCAGCATTGCGGCCACTTGGCCAGACGCAAAGGCGGCATTCGCCTCGGCAAATTCGTAAGACAGTGAGTCCTTCGGTGATGCGCCATTGTCGTAGAGCAGCTTGTAGATCTCGAGGCCCTTTCGATAGGCATCGGAGTTCACGGTGATCTTGCCGCTGTCGTCCATCCAGTTCGCACCATAGGCGCGTGGTACCGACTGCCAGACCATGATGTTGAAGAGAAGGTTCTTGAGCTGCAGCACCGTGCCGTAGCGGGTCGGGCTGTCCGGGTTGACCGCCTGAGTGAAGTAGAGCGCGGTGGCGGCGTAATCGTCCCAGGTCCACTCGTCCGGGATCTTGGGCTCCAGCTTCTTGCCGAGATACTTCTCCGAGATCTCGGCATATTTCGCCTTGCCGGCGTCATCTTTCAGCAGGGCCTCGATCAGGTCCTTGCGGAAATACATGAAGTGAAGCGAGAGATCGGTTGGCACTCCATATTGCTTGCCCTGGTACTGCATGGTCGACAGTACGGAATCGCCATAGACCGCCTTGGCTTCGCCCGAAAGTTCGACCGGCTCCATGAACGGCGCGTAACGGCCGATCGAATAGGTAGCGAGCAGGTTGAGGTCGAAGGCCTTCGAGCCAGCGGCGAGATCGGCCTGCAGTTTGTCCCAGAAGCCGTCTCGGTTGAAGAACAGAAGTTCGACCTTGTCGTTCTCGGCAACGTCTGACTTGGCGTTGTAGGCGTCGGCGGCGGCCCGCAGTGCCGTTTCTTCCGGGCCGCCCGGCCAGCCGAGCACCGTTACTTCCGCAAGGGCCGGCGTGGCCGCCAGCAGGCTCGCAATACCCGCTGCGGCGAGCAGCGCACGTCTTTTCGTTGTCGCAAATGTCATTTTTGGTTCTCCCTCAAGTTTTGTTGACGCTCTGCAAGATCAGCAACGCCGATCACCCCTGCATTCTCCCCAAGGGCGGCGGCGTGTAGCGATGGTCGAAGGCGTGGTGGCTCCGGTTCCAGTGCGCGTTCGACGGCGGCGAGATAGCCTTCGGCCAGGCCGATGCTGCCACCGATGACGATGCGTTTCGGGTCCAGCGTGAGCTGGATGTTGCGGCAGAGCAGCGCGGTTCGCCCCGCGGATGTTTCGATGATGCGCCTGGCCCAGTCATCGGCATTTCGGGCCGCGGCAAAGACGTCGCGCGCGGTGGCGCCGGATTGGTGGGGGGATGCCTCCCTGGCGATCCAGTGGCCGGACACGCGATCTTCGAGCACATCATCAGCCCATTCGGCACTACGCGATTGGCCGAAGTGTCCGGCGAGGCCCTCGAGCAGACGCCCGTTCAGGACGATGCCGCCGCCGATGCCGGTGGAGATCGTCAGGAAGACCATGTCTTCGCGGTTGCCTGCGCCAAAGGCGTATTCACCCCAGGCGGCCGCATGGGCGTCGTTTGCAGCCAGTACCGGCACGTCAGCAAGTCGTTCGATCGTCGCTGTCAGCGGAAACCGATCAGGTATGGCGAGTGTGTTGCGGTTGAGCGCTGACCATTGGCCGTTATCGACAATGCCAGTGACCGCGGCGCCGACCGAGCCGTACGCACCGCGCCAGGACGCGATCGCACCGAAGAGTGCGGCGAGCCACTGGGTCGGGTCGCCTTCGCGGGGCGTCGGCATCCGGTGCGTGTCGACGATCTCTGTTCCCCGGATAAGGGCAGCCAGCATCTTCGTGCCGCCGACATCGATCGAAAGAACGGTCCGGGGCTCAGTCATGATCAAGCCTCGCTTCCGGCAAGCGTTTGATCGAGCGCCTGCCGGAACCACGCCGTCACATGTTCGGGACGCGTGATCGCGGAACCGACGACGACAGTGAAGGCCCCCGCCTGCAGCGCCTGAGCAGCCTGTTCGGGCGTGCGCACACAGCCTTCGGCAACCACGTGAGGGGTGAGGCCACGCATGGCGGCGATGAGCGCGAAGTCCGGCTCCGTCGGCTCGACCGGTCCGGTGTAGCCAGCAAGGGTTGAGCCGACGATCTCGGCACCTTCGGCAAGTGCGCGCTCGGCGTCGGCGAAAACAGAGCAATCCGCCATGGCGATCTTGCCGCCGGCGTGAATGCGTTCGATCAGCGTCCTGGTCGCAACCGGCCGTTCGCGAGCAGTGGCATCATAGGCGATGATATCGGCGCCGGCTGCCGCCAGAGCATCGACGTCCTCGACAAAGGGGGTGATACGGATCGGCGACGTCTCCAGGTCGCGTTTGACGAGGCCGATAATTGGCCGATCGGTCGCCCGGCGCACGGCGCGAACATAGTCTGCAGATTCGATGCGAAGGGCGGTTGCGCCGCCGTCGAGCGCGGCCAAGGCGAAACCGACAACCATGGCGGCATTGTCCATGACGCCGCCTTTCACCGGTTGGCAAGAAACGATCAGACCGTGCTTGAGGCTATGGATGTCGAAGGTCACGCAGGCTCTCCCAATGGAGGCCTCACGGTAACAGTGTAAGACCAGATTGCAACAGGAATTATACTGGTATTACCTCATCAGCTCGATAACGAAGTCGTAGACGTCACCCCGGTACTTGGTCTGGGTGAATTCGACAATTTGCCCATCGGCCAGGAAACAGCGCCGCTCCATGACGAGCAGGCTCGTGTCTTCGGGCGTTGCGAGCAGGCGTCGCTCTTCATCGCTTGCAGGCTTTGCCTGCATGCGCTGCAGTGCCCGGACAGGCAAAGCGCCGTGGGCTGCGAGATATTCGTACAATGACGCGCCGATGGCGTCCGGATCCGGCACAAAGCGGGCGGGAAGCGATGCCGTTTCGATCGCGATCGGCGTGTCGTTGGCCGTCCTCAATCGTCTAAGGCGTACGATTTTTTCTCCCGCCGGAATGCCAAGCGCCATCATTTCAGCGGGTGACGGGCGACTGATTTCACGTGAGATCCAGGTGCAACCGGGTTCCAGCCCGCGCGAGCGCATATCTTCGGAGAAGCTCGTCATCGTGGCCAGGGATTTCTCGACACGTGATGAAACAACGGTCTTTGCCCCCTGGCGGCGGTCAAGCAGGCCATCGGCGACGAGCCCTTCGATCGCCTTGCGCACCGTCACGCGCGAAATCGAAAGGCCCTCGCTCAAGTCCCGCTCGCTGGGGATGACCGAACCGCGGCGGAGTGTCGAGGCGCTGATGGCCTGTTTGATCGCCTCTTCAAGGCGGCGATAGAGCGGCTCGCCGCTGTCGCCCGACATTTGGCTGGCAAGAAACTCGAGCGTTGTCTGATCGTTCATGGGGATCACCTTTCCGGATGACCCCTTATGCAAAATTTTTCATAGGTTTTAAACTGGTATTGTCGAAATCGGCCTCAGCCACACATGCCGGGCCAATGTGCGCCGCCGATCCGTGGCGGCAAACGGCGTCCTGCACGAGCCTAAAGCAGTGCCACTATCGCTGCGATGAACAGCATTGCGAGCACCGCGAGTGCAAGGTGGAGTAGGTTCGCCAGGTGGCTTTGGCTTCTAAAAGTTCGCGCCATGTTCTTTACCTCACCATCTGACATGTAACGCACAGCTCTCATGATGGTTCATGGCCATCGCTGCTGAACCGCCGGCTGGCGACCGCCTATGCATTTCCCACATGGGAGCGCTGAGTTTTGAGCGCTGCAACTCACGGAAAGCCTGAGCTATAAGGTGTTCATCGAAGCGAAACGAGGCGCCACGGACTGGCAGCCAGGCTTCGAAAGCCCATTGAAAGGGGGATCAAATGAACATCGCACGCTCCATCAACAACTGGCGCAAGTATCGTCAGACGGTCACCGAGCTGGGCCGCATGTCGAACCGCGAACTTCGCGACCTCGGCATCGAACGCGCCGACATCGACCGCGTCGCACGTACGGCCTTCGCCCGCTAAGGCGATCTTAAAGACTGAAGTATTGCCAAGCGCCTGCATCTCCTGCGGGCGCTTTTGCTTTTGAGGTCATGGAGTTTGTTGGGGCGAAGGGAACACCATATGTTCCAGGCCGGCGCGCCCCGCAAAATCGTCCAAAAAAATCCCGCCGGGGAAGGCGGGGCAAGGCTCGCGCCCAGTTGGCTCTGGGACGCGGGGAAGAAACTCCATCAGAAGACTGACACGCGCACATAGCGAAGAATGAAGCAGGGTGGGAAGGTATTGCCGATGAGCTGCCTGATGACCGTTCGCCCTTAAGGCGAGTGCTGCGGCACTGGCGAAGGCACGCCGAGTCTTATCGCTTTTGAGAAATTTGGCGACAACCCGTCGTCCCGAGCACGTTGGTCGATATGACTGGCATTTCTGAGTTCTGCGAGCGACACTGACGTATCGACCGCCCCCCGATCATAAGCGTAGTCGGGAAGATACCCGTTGACGATGAGACGCCAGTCGAACGGGATCGAGTCTCCTACAACGCGCATCATCTTGACAACCGTCGTCGTGCAGTTGGTCGTAAGCGAGTTGTAGAAGAGCGGCGTTGTGGCAAGAGCGTTGGCGTCTGTAACATACTCGCGCAGAAGCGCACGTGCCTGGTCAGGTGACGCCTTCAGGCGATAGATTTGAACATCCTCGCTGCGGAAATTTGACCGGACGCCCACCACGTCCCGTTCGTCGGCTGCGATGATCACCAAAGGATTGCTCTTGAACAAATCTGCGAGCGGCGAGAACGCGCCGCCAACCCGCCGACGGACTTCGACCGACCACGGAAGCTGCTCGCCGCCTTCAAATCCAAAGCTGAATATTACATGGGCAATCTCTGGCCCCGCCCAATAGGACATGAACAGGTCGACTGTTCGGAGCTTCCTCATATCGTAGGTCCGCGTGGTCCACCGTTCGACGAATTCCGTGCTGCTGTGCCATTCGAAGTTGCGAACATTGGTTAGTGTCAGCAGGTCGCCGTGAAATTCGCCTGTAACCTGTCGTGCAACATCAGGTGCCCACGAACCGTCTTCGACGGGTTTGATCGTCCTCCACCAAATCAAGACAACTGCGAATGCAACTGCAAATACCAGGAGAGCTTTCAGACGCCAGCGGCCAAACAGCGCGGCGACCGTCAAAAGCCCGACAAGTGCAAAGAGCCCGGCGATAAAACCTCTTGTGAATTCGGAAACGGGAAGACGATACCACAATGCAAGCGAGGCCCATGCGGCTGCCACGGCTAGCAGAATCGCCGGCGGAACAGTCAGAACAACCAGAGCCCAGCGACTCCAGCCACTCCTTTGCTTGTTCCAACCTGGATTACTCAACACTTCAGGTCCCGCGTAGTTTGCCAGCCGCTTTGTTTGGGCTGCCGCTTGCTCATGTTTGACTCCTCTCGTCACATTCTCGATTGGCCCATTTCAAGAGCCGCTTAAACCACACAGTATTTCCCCAGGTTCGCTCTTCGTCAGCATTATGTCGAATATCTCGTACTACTGAAGAACGTAACGGTTACATTCCGCACGAGCGCGTTGCGGCCGGGGTGAGGCGGGAACCGTCAATTATTGACGGGGAAGACCTCCGGAAATCGTCAACTGCCGCCAACCGTAGACTGGCTCGGCATCTTCGCGCGACCGATGCGGTTTACTAAACTGCCTTGGTGCCTGGAGGCAGACCGCGCTATTCGTCCGGTGCAGCAGCATCTTCGGGCGAATCTCCCTAAAAATTTACGGAGCGCTGGACACGGCGCGATAACTTGACTAGCACACTCATGAAAAGGAACTTGGTCCGAACCTACCGGCCTTGCGATGGAGCGTACATGTCAAGCCGCCTCAAGACATTCACTGCACTGGTACTGTCCCTATCGGCGCTTCTGCCGGCCGCGGCGTCGGCCGAAACGGCCTTTCTCGACCACCGCGGCAAGAAGGTCATGTTTGCAAAACCGCCGGAACGCGTCGTGACGATCGTTCGCTCGGCGCCGATCATCTATCGTGCCGTGGACGAAAAGGCCGATCGCATCGTCGGCATGAACAAGGACTCGCTGGTGAGGTACTTTACCAGCGGCATCTATGCCGAGATGCTCCCGGAAATGGCCAAAATCAATGCCAGTGCCGCCCAGGATGGCTTCGTACCGAATGTCGAGGCGATCCTTGCGGAAAAACCCGACGCGGTGATCCAGTGGACCCATGACGAGAAGCTTATCGAACCGCTGGAGCGGGTGGGGCTCACTGTCGTCGGCTGGCAATGCTGCTCCGAGCAGGACCGGCTCGACTATGTCACGCTCAGTGGCTACATGACCGGCCGCAACGACCGCGCCCAGGCAATCCTGAAAGCACAGTCCGAAACGTTGAAGGCCCTCAATGAAAAGGTTGCCAAGCTCGACAAGTCGGCGCTTCCGTCTGTCCTTCACATCGACAAGGTCGCCGACCAGATCCAGGTCATCGCCAATGGCTCGCAGGATCTTTCCCTCAGCGGTGTCACCAACCCGGCGGCGGATAGAACCGGTGAATGGTGGCGAACCGTCGATTTTGAACAGTTGCTCGTCTGGAACCCGGACATCATCATCATTCCCGCCTATGCAACCGACCTCAACCCCAAGGATTTCTTCAACAACCCGGTCCTTGCCAGCCTGAAGGCCGTGAAGGAGAAGCGCGTCTACAAGCAGCCGGTCTTTGCCCGCACCCCCGATGCGCCGGAAATCTTCCTGACATCGGAATGGCTGGCGGCGGTCGCCCATGGGGCCGATTTTGCTCCCACCTTCAAGAAGCAGATCCTCGACAACTACAAGCTCATTTACGGCGCCGAACTGAAAGACGACCAGGTCGCTGCGATCCTTGAAACTGAAAGCAATGCGCCTGCGAGCAAATATGCCGAGCTCTTCCAGTAAGGTATTGGCGAGCGTGAAAGACGGATCGGGACGGAAACTCGCTTCCGTCTCCGTCCTGCCGGTCCTCGTAGCTCTTCTGGTGGCAGTCGTCCTCTATTCGGTGACGATCGGGCGCTACGACCTGTCCGTGCGGGACGTGGGTTACATTTTGATCGATAACGTTCACCCGTTGGTCGTTCCCTATTGGGATCCGGTCCAGGAGGTGGTGGTCGAGCAGGTTCGCCTGCCGCGTATCATGGCAGCGGTCATCATCGGCTTCGGCCTGTCCGTGTCCGGGGCCGCGTTGCAGGGGCTCTTCCGCAATCCTTTGGTGGACCCGGGGATCATAGGTGTCACATCTGGTGCCGGTTTTGGCGGAACACTCGCGATCCTTCTTGGATGGCAAGGCTACGCGCTGCTGACCATGGCGTTCCTCTTCGGCATAGGCAGCGTCTTCCTCGTCAAGTTGTTGTCCACCGTGCGCGGGCGCACCAGCATGCTGACGCTGGTCCTGGCGGGCGTTGTCATTTCCGCTTTCTTTTCGGCAGCGATTTCCATTGCCAAGCTGCTGGCCGATCCGTTTCAGAAGCTGCCCGCCATCACCTACTGGCTCATGGGAAGCATCGCTTCGACCAACTATCTTGATGTTTTGCTGCTCGCGGTCGCCGTGGGCCCCTCCGCCATCGCAATCTACCTGCTGCGCTTCCAGATCAACATCCTGTCGCTCGGCGAGGAGAAAGCCCGTGCGCTCGGTACGAAAGTGGTGTTGGTGCAATGGATCATCCTCATTGCCTCCGCATTGATTTCGGCTGGGGTGGTGGCGTCCTCCGGCATCATCGGCTGGGTCGGTCTCGTGGTTCCGCACATCGCGCGCGCGTTCGTCGGCGCCGATCATCGGCGCATCTTGCCGGTGGCGGGGGTGATTGGCGCGATCTACCTGCTGCTGGTCGACGATCTGGCTCGGACGGTCACCACGGCGGAAATCCCGCTCGGCATCATCACCGCTCTGATCGGCGTTCCCGTCTTTGCCGTCATCCTTCGCCGCCTGCATGCAAAGGGAGGCTGGAGCAGTGATTGAGGCACGAGATCTGACCGTTGAACGCGGGGGCAGGACCATTCTGTCCAATTACAGCCTTCACCTTGGGCGCGGGCATGTGCTTGCCGTGCTTGGGGCCAACGGTGTTGGCAAGACGACGCTCATCAACACGCTGATCGGTGTCATCAAGCCGAAATCCGGCCGGCTTTCCGTCAGCGGGCAGGTGGGTTTCGTGCCGCAACTGTTCGAGGCGCCCTTCGCCTATTCGGCCTTCGACATCGCACTCATGGGACGCGCGCGTCACCTTGGTCTTTTCGGTGCACCGGGCAAGAAAGACTACGAGATCGTCCGGCATTATTTCCGCCTGCTCGGTATCGAACATTTCGAGGGGCAGTCGTTCAATTCCTTAAGCGGCGGCCAACGTCAGCTGGTGATGATCGCCCAGGCTCTGTCGTCTGAATGTGATCTTCTGGTGCTCGACGAGCCCTGTGCGGCGCTCGACTACAAGAACCAGGACAAGGTCCTCCGTCTGCTCGAACACCTCAACGAGCAGCACGGTATGACGATCGTATTTTCGACCCACATGCCGCAGCACGCAGTCGAGATCGCCAGCGACGTCCTTTTGATGACAAGTGGAAGTAAATATGTCCGCGGGCCGATGGCTGAGGCGCTGAGCGCCGAGAACCTGACCGCGCTCTATGACCTGCCGATTGCGCGGGCCGATTTCGATGGGCTCCCCAAGCATACCTATGCCCCTGTCTTTCGACATGATGGAGCTCGTTTTGATGGCTGACGTGACGCCCAACGGCGCAAAGCGGATCGCCTATATCCACTGGGGCAACAGTTGGCAGCTGCGAAGCTTCCAGGACTTCAACCACTACGTCGACGACCTCATCTATATCCACGATCTGCCTCGGTTCGATCTTTCGGCCTACGCCGCAGTGATTATGCCGGATGCGATGGATGCGGCCGCGCCGCTCCCGCACCGACAGCAGCTGAATGCCTATCTGAAGGATGGCGGCTTTCTCGTCGTCAGCCTGCAGGGGCATGCCGACTGGCTCGACATTCCGGGCCTTGAATGGACGCCGGGAAACTGCCGCGACTGGTTGTGGTGGACCAAAGGGGAACAGCTGGAGGTGAGCTTCACACAGCCCCTTCATCCGATCACCGACAGTATTCCGCTGTCGCATATGAGCTGGCATTGGGGCGGATCTTACAACGTACCGGAAGGCGCGCGTTCGATACTCGAGATCGATGGCGGACGCGGCAGCCTGTTTCTCGACTTTCCGTCGCTGCCGGGTGGCGGGCGGCTGCTGCTTTCAACGCTCGATCCTCACTCCCACAACGGCCAGCGCTTCATGCCGGCGACCACGCGGTTCCTTCAGTCCTTCTATCCTTGGCTCAACCGTGAACTCGGCATCGACCGCCCTTTGAACAATCGCTTTACCTACCTGCAATGTTCGCATGTGCCCTCGGAGTGGCATCCTGCTTGGATCGAGGAAAGTCTCGAACGTGCCGGTTTCAAGACCTCATTCGCGCCCCTCTACCAACTCGGCCCCGAACTCCTGGAAAAGACGGACACGCTCTATATCCCGAGCAGCCACGACGAGTTCTTCCTGAAGTCCCGGTCTGACGAACTCCTTGCGTTCCTCGCCCGTGGCGGAAATCTGGTCATCTGTGCCGAGCCGTGCCAGCCGTGGCTGCCTTTCATGGCGCCGTTCCATGCAGTCTCGCCGCGTCCGTTCACCAACATCAAGGTGCGGGTGCGCAACGACCGGTTCGGCATCTTTGCCGATCTGGGCGAAGACTTCGATGGCTGGGAAGGCATCTTCGGCCAGTATGCAAGAGGCTGGAGCGATCCGCCCCCCGGAGCAATCTGGCTGACCGACGTCGGGCCCGAAGGCGACCCGAAGCCTGCGGACTGGATCTGGCAGTACACGACGACGACGACGGGGCGCGGCGGCTACGTCTTCATGCACAATGGCGACAACATGACCCGTTACCCAGACCGTGGCCCTAAAAAGGAGGCGCTTGTCGCCAATGTCTGCCTCGCGCTTCGCAGGCTCTCCATGGGTGAACTGCTGATTTAAAGGACCAAGACGCGGTCCCTGTTGGCGCACGTACCCAAAAGTGCAGGTGGCTCACGGCCAGGCCGCGTAGTTCGTGTTGACGTCGTTCCTCTTCAGGGCGGCGCCGGCGCGATGGGCGCGGGGCGACACGCCGGCGATGCGCTTGAAGAACCGGCTGAAATAGGCTGCGTCTTTGAAACCGAGCACTTCCGCGACTTCGGAAACCTGCAGGCCGGAGTTGTCGAGTAGGATTGAGGCCTCCGTCATCAGCAACGCAAGGGTGAGTTTGCCCTGGAGTGGCTGCGGCCATTTTGGCCTTCAATCCTAAGCGACCGACCCCGAGCCCGCTTATAGTGATTTGCCTTTTGGGGAGGCCGCTACAGATTGCTAATGTTCTATTGCCCGAAAGTTGTTGAGAGCACACATGCAAACACCAGCAATCGTCACGGATCTTGCCTCTATTGTCCAAACTGCTCTGGCGCCGGTATTTCTCCTTGCTGGTACGGCCGGTTTCGTCGGTGTCTACGAGATCCGTCTTGGCAGGGTTTCCGATCGGCTCAACGCGATACAGGAGAAAGGTGAGCGAGCGGGAGGGCGACGCACGCAGTTGGACTATCTGCGCCGCCGTACGCTTGCCCTGGAAATAGCCGTCGCACTCGGGACGTTCGCCGCGATCTGCACTGGATGGGCGATCCTCAATCTACTCGCCGGCGCGCTTCAGTTCGGGTTTCGTGAAGAAAATCTCTTCTGGTTCTTCGGCGGTGCGATCCTGTCTCTTATCGGATCGCTTGTGGCATTCCTTGTCGAGATGCTTATCGCTGGGGGAAGCATGTTGCGCCAGATACGGATGGACGAGACCACCCCAAAACGCGATTGATCGGACAGTCCAAAGGTTCCTTTGCAGCCAGATCGCGGAGGCGCGCAGGCGACCGGAGCGTTTAAGGTTTCGATCGCCTCTGGTTTCTTCCGCAGAGGCGCAGTTCACTACAAGAGACTGAAGGCCGCTCCCGGATAAAGGCCATCAAGCAGTTTCCTCCAGGAATGCATGAACGGTCACAACGAGCCTAAAATGTTCTTTGTTCTGGCGGTTATCGCGACGTTTTCATGTTAGTATTACTATATAACAAATAATGTCTTGTAACGGGTGGGCATGTGTGTATTCTCGCTTAAATAGCGATGAGCGCTTAGTCTGATTTTGTCCCGATTACCACGTTTTGGGGATGTTATTATGATCGACTGGTTCGTAAGCACGCTTCGCACATATCCTGAAATTGCAATCTTTCTCTCATTGGCGCTGGGATACTACTTCGGTTCATTCACCTACAAAGGCCTTGGCCTCGGTGCGGTGACTGCGACGCTGA